>NZ_JBIVRB010000015.1:0-145465 GCF_044755465.1 Streptomyces sp. NPDC092296
AGCGTGAGGGAAACGCCCGGTTACATTCCGAACCCGGAAGCTAAGCCTTTCAGCGCCGATGGTACTGCAGGGGGGACCCTGTGGGAGAGTAGGACGCCGCCGAACAATCATTGAGGCCGTGGCCCCAGCGTTCAACGCTGGGGCCACGGCCATTTCTGCGTTCCCGGGAGTGGCGGCCCAGGTTGGGCCGGTGGCGGCCCTCCGTGGGACGGCTTCGAGCGGGTACCCTTTTTGACATGAGTGGTGACCTCCGCAGCGATCGGCAACCAGGGCGGTTCCGTCGCATGCTCGACCGTCTCACCAGCTCCTCCGAGGAACTCCAGGCGGAGGAGCTGCGTCAGGATGCCCAGGAGGCGGGGTGCACCCCCATCTCCCGTTGCGACGATCGCGAGCTCGTGACCGTCACCGGCACCCTCCGCACCGTGACGCTCCGCCCCCGGGCGGGCGTCCCCGCCCTGGAGGCGGAGCTGTTCGACGGCTCCGACGCGCTGGACGTCGTCTGGCTGGGGCGGCGATCGATCGCGGGCATAGAACCCGGCCGGCGGCTGATCGCCAGTGGGCGCATCAGCCACGCACACGGCCGCCGAGTCCTGTTCAATCCGCGCTACGAGCTGCGTCCGGTCGGACACGGGAGCGAATGACGTGAGTAACCTGCCCGGCGGCGACGCCGCCGCCGCACCGCAGGCGTACCCGGACGGGGTCGCCCCGCAGCCCGCCGAGGGGGTGTCCCCCGTGGAGCGGGTGGAGACCCCCGAAGAGGAGGCGGCCCGGCACGAGGCGGCCTCCAAGGAGGCCGCGGACTCGGTGATGAAGGCATTCGGCGGGGTGCGGGGCATGGTCGACATGACCCTGCCCGGCCTGGTCTTCATCGTCACCTTCAACATCACCCACCAGGTCTCCGCGGCCGCCTGGGCCGCGATCGGCCTGAGCGGGGTCTTCGCCGTGGTGCGGCTGCTGCGACGGGAGACCGTGCAGCACGCCTTCAGCGGGGTCTTCGGCGTCGCCATCGGCGCGTACATCGCGATGAAGTCGGGCAAGGCGGAGGACTTCTACCTGCCCGGCCTGCTCTACAGCGTGGGCTACTGCGCCGCGCTGGCGATCTCGGCGCTGGCGCGCTGGCCGCTGATCGGCGTCATGCTCGGCCCGATCACCGGCGAGATGTTCACCTGGCGCAAGCAGAACCCGGGCCGGCTGGTGGCCTACACCCGGGCGACCTGGGTGTGGTTCGGCTGCATGGCCGTGAAGCCGGTGGTGCTCTTCCCGCTGTACTTCGCGCACAATGCCAACCTGCTGGGCTGGATGAAGGTGGCCCTCGGCATTCCGCCGATGCTGGTCGCGATGTACTTCACCTGGCAGATCCTGATCAAGGCACCGGCGCCGATCAAGGCGGTGCTGGACGACGACGGCGACGACGAGGACGGCGGCGACGGTGTCGCGGTGGTCACCGAGCCGCGCAAGGCACGGCACGCCGCGCCGACCTCGGACTACTGACCGGTCTCGACCGACAGCGGGCGGGAGGGGCCGCACCCCGCGGGGTGCGGCCCCTCCCGCCCGTCGGTGCTACTGGCCGTCCTGCTGATCGGCCTCGGCCGACAGCAGGTCCTCCAACTGGCCCTCGCGGTCCTGGGCCGCCACGAAGAGCAGCTCGTCGCCGCCCTCCAGGGTGTCGTCCTTGCTCGGGACCAGTACCCGGCCCTCCCGGATGATGGTCACCAGTGCGGTGTCCTCCGGCCACGACACATCACCGACCCGGGTGCCGACCAGCTCCGCGTCACCGGGGAGGGTCAGTTCCACCAGGTTGGCGTCGCCCTGGCTGAAGCGCATCAGGCGTACCAGGTCGCCGACGCTCACCGCCTCCTCGACCAGCGCCGACATCAGGCGCGGCGTGGAGACCGCGACGTCCACGCCCCAGGACTCGCTGAACAGCCACTCGTTCTTGGGGTTGTTGACGCGGGCGACGACCCGGGGGACGCCGTACTCGGTCTTGGCCAGCAGCGAGACCACCAGGTTGACCTTGTCGTCGCCGGTCGCGGCGATCACCACATGGCAGCGCTGCAACGCGGCCTCGTCCAGTGAGGTGATCTCGCAGGCGTCGGCCAGCAGCCACTCGGCCTGCGGCACCCGCTCCACCGAGATGGCGGAGGGGTTCTTGTCGACCAGCAGCACCTCGTGCCCGTTCTCCAGCAGCTCGCCCGCGATGGAGCGGCCGACCGCGCCGGCACCGGCAATCGCGACGCGCATCAGTGACCCTCCTCGGGACCCTTGGCGAATGCCGCCTCGACGGACTGGAGCGCGGAGATCGGCATGATCACATGCACCAGGTCACCCTCCTGGAGCACCGCGTCGGCGCTCGGCAGCGTGCCCTCACCCAGCCGGGTGATGAACGCCACCCGCACCTGGGCGGTCGCCTCCAGCTGGGTCAGCCGGTGGCCGACCCAGGCGGGGGCCACCGGGACCTCGGCCAGCTGCACACTGCCGCTCGGGTCCTGCCAGAGCGGCTCGGCGCCGCTCGGCAGCAGCCGGCGCAGCATCTGGTCGGCGGTCCAGCGCACGGTCGCCACGGTCGGGATGCCGAGCCGCTGGTAGACCTCGGCACGGCGCGGGTCGTAGATCCGGGCCGCGACGTTCTCCACGCCGAAGGTCTCCCGGGCCACCCGGGCGGCGATGATGTTGGAGTTGTCGCCGCTGCTGACCGCTGCGAACGCGCCGGCCTCCTCGATGCCGGCCTCCTTGAGGGTGTCCTGGTCGAAGCCGACCCCGGTCACCCGCCTGCCCCCGAAGCCCGAACCGAGACGGCGGAACGCCGTCGGGTCCTGGTCGACCACGGCGACCGAGTGACCCTGTTTCTCCAGGGCGCGTGCAAGGGCTGAGCCCACGCGTCCGCAGCCCATGATGACGATGTGCACGACCGTCCTTCCGGTGTGATGGCTCGGCTCGATCCTGGCACCGGTCGGCACCAGGCAGTACACCAGGGTCGCACCGCGCGGCCCCGTACACACACGCGGTACCCGCCCACGGTGGTCGGGCACACCTTCGACGGTTGCTGATCCATAACGCGGTGTTGCCCGAATCATCGCAAATGCCGGTCTACGCGCAGCAGAACGCCAGTACGGGAGACCGGGGGCGTCGGGCCAGTCCCGCACGGGACCCCGTACGGCTTACGATCCTCCTCGTGTCCAAGCTGACCGACGTACCCAAACGCATCCTCATCGGGCGCGCTCTACGGAGCGACAAGCTCGGTGAGACGCTGCTGCCCAAGCGGATCGCCCTGCCGGTCTTCGCGTCCGACGCGCTGTCGTCGGTCGCGTACGCGCCCGAGGAGATCCTGCTCACCCTCTCCGTGGCGGGGGTGTCGGCGATCCACTTCTCCTGGCAGATCGGCGTCGTGGTCGCCGTCGTGATGCTGGCCGTGGTCGCCTCGTACCGGCAGAACGTGCACGCGTACCCCAGCGGCGGCGGCGACTACGAGGTGGCGACGGTCAACCACGGGCCGAACTCCGGGCTGGTGGTGGCCAGCGCCCTGATGGTGGACTACGTGCTCACCGTGGCGGTCTCCACCACGTCGGGCGTCGCCAACGTGGTCTCGGCGGTCCCGGCGCTGCGCGGGCACGAGGTGGCGCTGTCGCTGCTGGTCGTCGTGATCCTCATGGGCATGAACCTGCGCGGCGTACGGGAGTCCGGCACCGCCTTCGCGGTGCCCACCTACGCCTTCATGGTCGGCGTGCTCGGGATGACGCTCTTCGGCCTCTTCCGGCATGTGGTGCTCGGCACCCAGCTGCACGCCGAGAGCGCGTCCTTCCACCTCCAGGCGGAGCCGGGCGACAGCGGGCTGGCGGGCTTCGCGCTGATCTTCCTGCTGCTGCGGGCGTTCTCCTCCGGCTGTGCCGCGCTGACCGGCGTCGAGGCCATCAGCAACGGCGTACCGGCCTTCCGCAAGCCCAAGAGCCGGAACGCCGCCACCACACTGCTGATGATGGGCACCATCGCGGTGACGATGTTCATGGGGATCATCTACCTGGCGAGCGTCACCGGGCTGCGGATGGCGGACGACCCGGCGGGCCAGCTGGTCGGCGCACCGGCCGGATACCACCAGAAGACGGCGCTGGCGCAGATCAGCGAGGCGGTGTTCAGCGACTTCAAGCCGGGCTTCTTCTTCGTCGCGGGCGTCACCGGGCTGATCCTGGTGCTGGCGGCCAACACCGCGTTCAACGGCTTCCCGGTGCTCACCTCGATCCTGGCCCAGGACCGCTATCTGCCGCGCCAGCTGCACACCCGCGGCGACCGGCTGGCGTTCAGCAACGGCATCATCATGCTGGCCGGGATCGCGATGGTCTTCATCGTCGCGTACGGCGCCGATCCCACCCGGCTGATCCAGCTGTACATCGTGGGCGTCTTCGTGGCCTTCAACATGAGCCAGAGCGGCATGATCCGGCACTGGACCAGGCTGCTGAGAACCGAGACCGATCCCAAGAAGCGCGCCCGCATGATCCGCAGCCGGGCGATCAACAGCTTCGGCCTGGTGATGACGGCCCTGGTGCTGATCGTGGTGCTCGCCACCAAGTTCACCCACGCCTGGGTGGCGATCATGCTGATGGTGGTGCTGTTCGTGCTGATGAAGGCCATCCGCCGCCACTACGACGGCGTCTCGGCGGAGCTGGCGTCGGCCGAGGAGCCCGGTGAGGACGCGGTGCTGCCGTCCCGGGTGCACTCCATCGTGCTGGTCTCCAAGCTGCACAAGCCCACCCTGCGGGCGCTCGCCTACGCCCGGCTGGGCCGCTCCAGCGTGCTGGAGGCCGTCACGGTCAACGTCGACCCGGCCGACACCAAGGCGCTGCAGGCCGAGTGGCACGAGCGCGGCATCGAGGCGCCGCTCAAGGTGCTGGACTCCCCGTACCGGGAGATCACCCGGCCGATCCTGGAGTATGTGAAGGGCCTGCGCCGCAGCAGCCCACGCGATGTGGTGACCGTCTACATCCCCGAGTACGTCGTCGGGCGCTGGTACGAGCAGCTGCTGCACAACCAGAGCGCCCTGCGGCTGAAGGGACGGCTGCTGTTCACGCCCGGCGTGATGGTGGTTTCCGTACCCTGGCAGCTGGAGTCCTCCGAGCGGCGCAAGCAGCAGCGTGAGTGGTCCGCGCCCGGGTCGGTCCGGCGCGGCGAGCCACGCCGGCAGCGGCGCGCCCCGGAGGGCGCCGCGACCGGTCCCGCAGGCGGGACCGGCACCGACAACGCCAAGGACAGCTCCTCGTGACCAGCACCGCCCCATCCACCCCCGCCGTCTCACTCGTCGGCGAACGCTACGAGGTCGAGGTCGGCCCGGTCGCCCACGGCGGCCACTGCGTCGCCCGCCACGAGGGACGGGTGCTGTTCGTCCGGCACGCGCTCCCCGGGGAGCGGGTGACGGCCCAGGTCACCGAGGGCACCACCGACTCCCGCTTCCTGCGCGCCGACGCCGTGGAGGTGCTCCAGGCGTCCAAGGACCGCGTCGAGGCGCCCTGCCCGTTCGCCGGGCCGGGCAGGTGCGGCGGCTGCGACTGGCAGCACGCCACGCCCGGCGCCCAGCGCAAGCTCAAGGCGCAGGTGCTCACCGAGCAGTTGCTGCGGCTCGCCGGGCTGGCCCCGGCCGAGGCCGGCTGGGACGGCAGTGTCGAGCCCGCCCCCGGCGACAAGCTCCCCGCCGGGCAGGTCCCGGCGTGGCGGACCCGGGTGCAGTTCACCGTCGACCGGGAGAGCGGACGGGTCGGGCTGCGGCGCCACCGCTCGCACGAGGTGGAGCCGGTCGACCACTGCCTGATCGCCGCGCCCGGCGTGGAGGAACTGGGCGTCGAGGCCCGGGAGTGGCCGCAGATCGCCTCCGTCGAGGTGGTGGCCGCCACCGGCTCCTCCGACCGGCAGGTCATCCTGACCCCGGTCCCCGGCGGGCGGCTGCCGCTGGTGGAGCTGGACCGGCCGGTGTCGGTCGCCCGGATCGACGAGCGGGAGCTGTTCCACCGGGTGCACGGCCGGACCTTCGTCCGCGAGCGGGCGGCCGGGCGCACCTGGCGGGTCGGCAACGGCGGCTTCTGGCAGATTCACCCGGCGGCGGCCGACATCCTGGTCGGCGCCGTGCTGGACGGCCTGGCGCCACGGCCCGGTGAGAACGCGCTCGACCTGTACTGCGGGGCCGGGCTGTTCGCCGGGGCGCTGGCGGACCGGCTGGGGGAGACCGGCGCGGTGCTGGGCATCGAGTCGGCCAAGCAGGCCGTGGCCGACGCCCGGCACAACCTGGCCGACCTGGAGAACGTCCGGATCGAGTGCGACAAGGTCGAGCTGCTGCTGCCGCGTACCGGTATCACCTCCACCGACCTGATCGTGCTGGACCCGCCGCGCTCCGGCGCGGGTCGGGCCACCGTCCGGCACCTGGCGGGGCTGGGTGCCCGCCGGATCGCCTATGTCGCCTGCGACCCGGCGGCACTCGCCCGTGACCTGGCGTTCTTCGCCGAGAGCGGCTACCGGTCGGTGTCGCTGCGGGCCTTCGACCTGTTCCCGATGACCCACCACTTCGAGTGCGTGGCGATCCTGGCGCCGATGTCCTGACCCGTACCGCCGGCCCCGGTGGGTGCCGGGGCCGGCGGTGGGTGTGTCGGACCCAGGGGCGATGATGGTGGGGTGACCACCGCCTTTGTGCCCCCGCCGACCGCTGACCGCCGTGCCGCCGCGCCGCTGCGGGTCTGCTTCGTCTGCACCGGCAACATCTGCCGCTCGCCGATGGCGGAGCAGGTGCTGCGCGCCAAGGTGGCCGAGGCGGGCCTCGACGCCCTGGTGGTCGTGGACAGCGCGGGCACCGGCGGCTGGCACGAGGGCGACCCGGCCGACCACCGGACGGTCGCGGTGCTGGCGGCGGCTGGATACGGGGGCAGCCATGCGGCGCGGCGGTTCGAGGCCGGCTGGTTCGCCTCGCTCGACCTGGTGATCGCGCTGGACGGCGGGCATCTGCGCGCCCTGCGGCGGCTCGCCCCGACCGCGCGGGACGCGGCCAAGGTGCGGCTGCTGCGCTCCTACGACCCGGCGCTGCCGCCGACCGCCGGGCTGGATGTGCCGGACCCGTACTACGGCGGCCTGGACGGCTTCGAGGAGTGTCTGGCGATGTGCGAGTCGGCCTGTGACGGGCTGCTGGACGAGCTGCGGGCGCGGCTCGGCCGCTGACGCCGGGCGGCGGGCAGGGGTCAGCCGGGCGGTGGGGGGAGCAGGGGCGGCCGCCGCAGTTCCGGCGGGAGCAGCAGCACCTCAAGTCCGGCCGCCGCGTTCTGCGCCATGGCCAGGAACCAGGGGATGCGCTCGTCGGTGAGCACCGAGGGTGTGGAGCGCAGCGCGAGGGCGCTGTGCGCATACCCGGAGACGTCCAGGATCGGCACCGCCAGGGTGCGGACCCCGGCCGCCGACTCGCCGTCGTTGAGCGCGTAGCCGTCGGCTCGCACCCGCGCCAGCTCGGCGCGGAGCGCCGCCGGGTCGACGATGGTACGGCCGGTGTGCGCCTCCAGCGGGCCCAGCGCCGCCAGGTCGTCCTCGCCGGGCCGGGCCCAGGCCAGCAGCACCTTGCCCAGCGCGGTGGAGTGCAGTGGCCGGGCCAGTCCGGCGCTGGAGTCGGCGGGTGCCGAGCCGCCCGCCATGATCACGGCGTGCCGTCCGCTGCGGATGGCCAGGTCGGCGGTGGTCGAGGTGCGCCGGGCCAGCATCTCCAGCTCCGGATCGGCCAGGTGCAGGCCGCGCTGGTAGTACGAGAGCCGGCCCAGCTCGGTGACGGCGGGGCCGAGCCGGTACCGGGAGGTGCGGCGGTCCTGCTCCAGGAAGCCCGCGCTCACCAGGGTGCGGGCCAGCCGGTGGGTGGTGGAGACCGAGAGCCGCAGCCGCCGGGCCAGGTGGGAGGCGCTCAACTCGGGCCCCTCGTCGCGGAAGCAGCCCAGGACGCCGAGGGCGCGGTGGACCGCCTGGGCGCCGGAGGGGCGCTGGTCGGGGGTGGCCGGTGATCCATCCATGCGGGCAGTCTGCCACTCCGCGCGGCTCCCGCTGTGCTTTTCACAATGCGGCAACAAAGCTCTGCAAGAATCTTGTCCACGGGACGGGAGAGGGATTCCCTTCCCACATGGTGGAAGTCGATTGCCGCTCTCCGAGGCCGTGTGCCACGCTCCTCGCGCGGTGCGGCGACCCGTCCACCGCCACGCGTACCGGACCTGGGAGGGAGCAGCCGATGACATCCGCACCGCTGCCCCGCCCCGCCTGCCGTCCGGCCGCGCCGCTGCTCACCACGCGGCGCCACATCGACCTGGTACGCGTCGCCGCCACCTGCTGTCGCTGAGCCGGCCCGCCACCGGGGCGCAAGCCCGACCCCGGCGGCTCCCCCCGCGCCATCCGCTCCGCCGCGCCATCCGCTCCGCCCAGGACGGACGCGAGCCGTTGCCGGCTGCCGTCCCGGCGACCCCGTCGCGTGACGTGCCAGCCGCGCGCCCCCGAGCACCCTCCCGCACCCGCCCGTCGCAGCTCCGCGGCCGGGCGGGCCGCCCTGCCGTACGGAGACGCCGTATGCCTGCCCCCAGCCGCCCCACCCCCGCCGGCCCGGACACGCTCTGGTTCACCCGCTGCCCGGTGCCCACCGCCACCGGGATCGCCGCCGACCTCGGCCTGCTGCCGGCCGAATTCGCCCCCGACGGGATCGCGGTGCGCTCCCTCCAGGAGGTGCCCGCCGACGTCGCCCGCGACCACCACTACACCCATGCCCTGACCGGCCTGTTCCGCGAGGGCGGCAATGTCCCCGCGCTCTGGGCCCGGTCCCGGGGCGAGGCCACCCGGCTGCTCGGACTGACCTGGATCGAGGAGCGGCAGGTCGTCCTGGTCCACCCCGACAGCGGCATCCGCAGCGCCGCGCAACTGCGCGGACGGCGGCTGGCGGTGCCCCGGCACCCGATCGCCATCGACTTCTGGCGGGCCATGGCACTGGCCGGCTTCACCGGGGCGCTCGCCTCCGCCGGGCTGCGGCTCTCCGACGCCGAACCGGTGGAGGTGCCCGCCGGGGACGTGCCGGGGCAGTGGGAGGCCGAGCTGCGGGCGCTGTCGGCGGGGGAGGTCGACGCCGTGTACGCCAAGGGCGCCGTCGCCGCCGAGGCCGCCGAACGCCACGGCGCGGTCGTCGCGGTGGACCTGGACCGGCTGCCGGACCGCACCACCCGGGTCAACAACGGCACCCCCCGGCCGCTCACCGTGCACCAGGAGCTGCTGGACCACCACCCCGAGCTGGTGGTCCGCTTCCTGGCCGTACTCGTCGAGGCCGCCCAGTGGGCCGCGCACAACCCCACCGGGACCGCCCGCATCCTCGGCGCCGAGACCGGCGCCGGAGCCGACGGCGTCGCCCGCGCCTACCGGGACGGCGGCCACCGCACCCTGCACCTGGACCTCTCCGCCGAGCGGCTGGAGCTGCTGGCCCGGCAGGAGCGCTTCCTGTACGGCCAGGGCTTCCTGGCCGCCCCCGTCGACATCGGCGCCTGGAGCGACCCCGAGCCGCTGCGCCACGCCCGGGAGCTGGCCGCCGCCCGCGCCGCGCGGCAGCCCACCGGCTGACCCGGCCCCGAACCACCTCCGAGAAGGACACCCCCATGACCATGCGCATCCGCCACACCGCCGCCGCGCTGCTCGGCGCGGCCGTCCTGCTGGCCGCCACCGCCTGCGGCTCATCCGGCACCCAGGTGGCCGCCGGCGCCCCGGCAGCGGGCGACCCGGCAGCGGGCGACCGGGCAACGGGCGACCGGGCAACCGGCGCCGCCGCCGGACCGGAGACCACGCTGCGGATTCCCGACCCGGGCAACTCCGGCGCCCTCGCCCTCGGCAAGAAGGACGGCAGCCTGGCGGCCGCCCTCGCCAAGGTGCACGCCAAGGTGGCTTGGACCGGCAGCGCCGGCCCGTTCGCCCCCGCCGCCCAGGAGCTCAACGCCGGCCAGCTGGACGTCGCCCAGGGCTCCATCACCTCGGCGGTCACCGCGCTGTCCCAGAAGCCGGGCTTCAAGCTCTTCGCCGCCATCGCCCCCGACAACGCCGGGGAGGGCATCCTGGTCAAGGACGGCTCCCCGATCCGCACCGTCAAGGACCTGGTCGGCCGCAAGATCGCGGTCAACCAGGGCGGCACCAGCGAGTACCTGCTGCTCAAGGCCCTGGACCGCAATGGCATCCCGGTCGACAAGGTCAAGCGGGTCTACCTGGTCGCCAACCAGTCCGCCCCGGTCTTCAACTCCGGCCAGGTCGACGCCTGGGCGACCTGGTCCACCTTCTCGGTGGCCGCCCTCGCCGGCGGCGCGCACTTCCTGGCCGACGGCGCCGCCGTGGGGTCCGACAACTACTCGGTCTGGGCCGTCCGCACCGCCTTCGCCGACCAGCACCCCGAGGTGGTCCGGGCCTTCTACCAGTACCTGCACCAGGCCACCGCCGCCCAGCTGAAGGACCCGGCCAAGTACGTCAACGTCTTCACCGACGCCGGACCCGAGGCCGTCAAGGGCAAGGCCCGCGACGTCACCGTGGACATCACCGGCCGCGGCGCCCCGGTCGAGCCCATCGGGGCGGACCAGCTCAAGCGGTTCGACGCCGTCGCCGACTTCTTCGTCGCCCAGCACGTCACCCCCGTCCGGATCGACGTACGGCCGCACCTGATCGGCGCTGCCCTGCTGACCGGGGCTGACGTGCCGACCGGGGGCGGATCGTGACCGCCGTGCTCACCGCCCCGACCGACCACGCCCCCGACCACCCGCCCGGCCTGGAGGCGCCCCGGCCGCAGCGGACCCGGGCCACCGGGCGGCGGCAGCTCGCCGCCGGACTGCGGGTGGTCGGCCCGCTCGCCCTGCTGGCGGGCTGGTGGACCGCCTCCGCGACCGGCGTGCTCACCCCCGACGTACTGGCCTCGCCCCCGGACGTGGTCCGGGCCGCCGGGGAGCTGTGGGGCAACGGCCAGCTCACCGACGCGCTGCGGGTCTCGCTCACCCGCTCCGGGCTCGGCCTGCTGCTCGGCGCCGCCACCGGGCTGCTGCTCGGCGTCCTCACCGGGCTGAGCAGGCTCGGTGACCAGCTGCTGGACTCCGCCGTCCAGGTGCTGCGCACCCTGCCGTTCCTGGCCCTGGCGCCGCTGTTCATGGTCTGGTTCGGCATCGACGAGGCGTCCAAGGTGATCCTGATCGCGGTCGCCACCACCTTCCCGATGTACGTCAACACCGCCAGCGGGGTGCGCAACACCGACCGCAAGCTGCTGGAGGCCATGCGCACCTTCGGACTGCGCGGCCCCGCACTGGTCCGGCAGGTCGTGGTGCCCGCGGCGCTGCCGTCCGTACTGGCCGGGCTGCGGCTGTCCATGACGCTCAGCGTGATCGCGCTGGTCGCCGCCGAGGAGATCAACTCCACTGCCGGGATCGGCTATCTGATGACCCAGGCGCAGAACTACGCCCGCACCGACATCCTCGCGCTGTGCGTGCTGATCTACGGGGCGCTGGGCCTGGCCGCCGACGGCGTCGTCCGGCTGCTGGAGCGGCTGCTGATGCCCTGGCGCCGCGCGGGGGCCGCCCGATGACCGGCACCAGCACCGCCGTCCGACTGCGCGGCCTGCGCCGGGTCTTCGGTGACCGCGCCGTCCTCGACGGAATCGACCTGGACCTGGCCCGGGGCGAGTTCACCGCCCTGCTGGGGGCCAGCGGCACCGGCAAGACCACCCTGCTGCGCATCCTGGCCGGCCTCGACACCGCCGACGAGGGAACCGTGCTGGTGCCCCCGGCCAGGACCGTGGTCTTCCAGGAACCCCGGCTGGTGCCCTCCAAGCGGGTGCTCGCCAATGCCACCGTCGGCCTGCCGCGCGGCGCTCGGACCCGCGAACGCGGACTGCGGGCCCTGGCCGAGGTCGGCCTGGAGCGGCACGCCCGCGCCTGGCCCGGCACCCTCTCCGGCGGCGAGGCACAGCGCGTCGCCCTGGCCCGCGCCCTGCTGCGGGAGCCGGAACTGCTGCTGCTGGACGAGCCGTTCGCCGCGCTGGACGCCCTCACCCGGCTGCGGATGCAGGACCTGGTCGGCGCGCTGTGCCGGCGCCACCGGCCCGCCGTACTGCTGGTCACCCATGACGTGGACGAGGCCGTCCGGCTCGCGGACCGGGTGCTGGTGCTCCGCGACGGCAAGCCGGTCACCGACCTGCGGGTGGCGGTGCCCGGCCCGCGCGACGGCGCCGATCCCGCCTTCGCCGCGCTGCGCCGCCGTCTGCTGGCCGACCTCGGCGTCACCGTCGACGCCGCCACCGCTGCCACCACTGCTACTGACAGGAAGTGATCCCCATGACCCTCACCATCGGCGTCCACGCCGGCAACCCCTCGCTCTACCACCTCTCCCGGCTGCCGTTCCTGGACGAGGAGCTGGCCCCACTCGGTGAGAGCGCCCAGTGGCACCGCTACACCGATGGCACCCGCACCGGCGCGCTGCTCGCCGACGGCACCCTCGACTTCGGCGGCACCGGCTCCACCCCGCCGGTCACCGCCCAGGCCGACGGCCACGACATCGTGTACGCGGCGGTCTCCGCGCCCCGCCCCGGCCATGGCGCGCTGCTGGTCGCCGCCGACGGCCCGGTGCGCGAGGTGGCGGACCTGCGGGGCGGCACCGTCGTCCTCGGCATCGGCTCCTGGCAGACCCATCTGCTGGCCAAGGCCCTGGACCGGGCGGGCCTCTCCTACCGCCACGACATCACCGCGCAGCGCCCCGGGGACGCCGACCGGCACCCCGCCGAGCGGCTGCGCTCCGGCGAGATCGCCGGCTGGATCGCCCAGGAGGCCGAACTGGCCGCCGCCCAGCGCTCCGGTGACTTCCGGGTGCTGCTCCCCACCAGCGAGGTGATCACCGACCGCTCGGTGTTCTTCACCCGCCGCGACCTCGCGGAGCAGCGGCCCGAGGTGGTCGCGGCGATCGCCGCCGCGCTCCAGCGCGCCGACGACTGGGCGGCGTCCCACCCCCGGGAGGCCGCCGCGGCGGTCGCCGCCGACCTGGGCGGCTCGGTCGAGGACTGGGAGACCGCGCACCGCCTGCTGCCCTGGCGGCTGGAGCCGGTCTCCGACGCCTTCCTCGCGGAGCAGCAGGAGGCCGCCGACATCCTGCACGGCGTCGGCTTCAGCTCCCGGGCGGTCCGTACCGCCGATGCCGGTGCGCCGGGCCTGCGGGCGCCGGTCGCCGCCGCGCTGGAGCGCGTCGCCGCCGCCCGTACCGGCGTGGAGGGCTGACCGCCGTGGCCTCCGAAGTCCTCTGGTACGTCATTCCGCGCGAGGGCCGGTACCCCTGGGAGCCGGCCGGCCGCCGTCCCGTCGACCTCGGCTACCTCCAGCGGCTCGCCGGGGCGGTGGAGAGCCTCGGCTTCACCGGGGCGCTGCTGGCCACCGACCTGTACGACGTCTGGGCGCTGGGCAGTGCGCTCTGCGCCGCCACCGGCCCCGGCTTCAAGCCGCTGCTGGCGGTGCACCCCGGGCTGATCGCGCCGACGCTGCTGGCCAAGCAGGCGCTCACTTTCGAGCACCTCTTCGGCGGGCGGCTGCGCTTCAACGTGGTCAACGGCAGCACCCGGCAGCTGGCCCAGTACGGCCTGCACCTGGAGGGCGACGAGCGCTATGCGCTCAGCGCCGAGTACTGGTCGCTGGTCAAGCGGCTGACCGCCGGTGAGGTCTTCGACCACGAGGGCCGCTTCTACCGGTTGACCGGCGCCGGGTCCGACCTGCGGGAGCTGCCGCCGGTGCAGCACCCGCACATCCCGCTCTGGTTCGGCGGCTCCTCGGCGGCCGGGATCGAGATGGCGGCCGAGCTGGTGGACGTCTACCTCACCTGGGGCGAGCCGGTGCCGCAGCTGCGGGAGAAGCTGGACCGGGTACGGGAGCGGGCCGCCGCCCACGGCCGCACCCTGCGGATCGGCCTGCGGCTGCACCTGATCGTCCGCGACACCGAGGAGCAGGCGTGGGCGGCGGCCGACGAACTGCTGGACGCCACCAGCGAGGCGACGTACGCCCGCAGGCTCGGTGAGGCCAAGGACGCGGACGGGGTCGGCTGGCAGCGCCAGTTCCGCCAGCACGGGGGTCAGGTGCCGGCTCGGGCCCGGGAGTTGGAGGTCTACCCTAACCTGTGGCCCGGCATGAGCCTGTTCCGGCCGGGGCCGGGCACCGCCGTGGTGGGGTCGACGGCCCAGGTGGTGGAGCGGCTCCAGGAGTTCGAGTCGCTGGGGGTGGACACCTTCATCCTCTCCGGCAATCCGCTGCTGGAGGAGGCGTACCGGGTGGGCGAGACGGTGCTGCCCGCGCTGGGGATCAAGCGCTGACGGGCCCTCAGCGCAGCACGGTGCTGAACGGGTCGTCGGCGGGCGGCGGGGCGGACCCGCCGCCCGCCGGGGCGGTGGGCTCGCCGGGCCGGCTGGGCCGGCTGGGCTGACTGGGTCGGCTGGGCTGCTCCGGCTGCTCCGGTTCGGGGAAGCGGACGCTGCGGATCACCTGGACGAACAGCGGGGCGTAGACCTCCGCCCAGTTGTCGGTGTCCGGGGTGCTCAGCTCCAGGATCAGCACCCCTTGCCGGGCGGGCGGCATCGGCAGGTACGCCTTGGCGGAGAGCAGCGGCACATGCTCCTCGGGCGAGAGCTGCCAGCCCGGCCCGGACTCCAGCACGGTGACCACCGGACCGGCGGGGGCGTCGTACCGGGCCACCTGCCGCTCGACCGGTTGGTCGGCCGTCGCGGGCGGCGGTGTCAGCAGCTCCAGCAGACCGGCGGCGGCGGTCTGCTGCGGGGCGTCGTCGTCCGTCTCCAGCCGGGTCACGGTGAGGGTCGCGGTGGACAGCCGGCCGTCGATGGTGCCCAGGCAGCTGCCGCACCAGATCGCATCGGCCTCGATCAGCGCGGCGGAGCCGGCCGCGTACAGCTCGGTGTACGCCCGGCGCTGCTCGGCGGGCAGCGCTCGGGCGGCGGGGCCGAGGCGGTCGAGCACCGCCTCGTACGCCTTCTCCAGGCTCTCGGCGGCCTTGAACTCCCGGAATTCCGG
Source organism: Streptomyces sp. NPDC092296 (assembly GCF_044755465.1). Classification (NCBI taxonomy): domain Bacteria; kingdom Bacillati; phylum Actinomycetota; class Actinomycetes; order Kitasatosporales; family Streptomycetaceae; genus Streptomyces; species Streptomyces sp. NPDC092296. The sequence goes on from NZ_JBIVRB010000015.1 coordinate 15,051, forward strand.
CGGGACCAGGAACTCCACCGTGCTGCTGCTCAACGGTTGCCCTCTCGATGGTGGCGGTCGGACGCGGGGCCGTCCGGAGGGGGTGGCGGCGGTGGGGTGCCGGGGGCGGGGTCGTACAGCGGGCGGCGCTCACCGGCGCGTACCAGCAGCCGGTCGCGGTAGCGGCGCAGCGGCAGATAGCCGAGGAAGCAGCCGACGGCGGCCAGCGCCAGCGCGGCGGCGCCCGCCGGGTGGGCCAGGGCGAGGCCGGCCGCCGCGACCGCGAACAGTGCGCCGAAGACCAGCAGCCCGGCGGGGTGGTAGCGGTCGCGGATCTGCTCCTCGGTGGGCACCGGCATCCGGTCCGGCGCGGGGCGCACCGGGCCGCTGCCGGCCGGCCAGCCCGGCGGCGTCCACAGCGGCCACCGGCCGGGCTGCTGCCAGGTCCACGGGATCGGCGCGGGTACGCCGGGGCGCAGGTCGGGGCGGCGCATCCAGTCGCCCCGGGCGCGGGCGGCGGGGTCGGGGTCGAGCACGGCCAGCAGTTCGGCCGAGGCGACCCGGGTGGAGTACTGCCGGAAGACCTCGACCTGGTAGCCGTACAGCCAGCAGACCCAGCGGACCTCGGCGTCGTCGCCGCTGAACAGGTACGGGCGCTGGGTGACGGCGGGTCGGCCGTCCAGCTGCCGCGCCAGCTCGGTCATGTCCACGGTTGCGGCTCCCGTCCGGACGGGCTTGCGACCTGTGCGGCATCGGGGCGGCGCATGTCAGCCACCGGTCCCGGCGGCTTCCCGGTCCTTCGCGGAGCCGTCGTCCCAGGCGTTCTCCATGCCGACCAGCAGCGGGCCGCCCGGCAGCAGCAGCTCGCCCCACTGCCGGCCGCCGCGCGGCATGAACTGCCCGAGCCCGCCGGCGTCCTTGGACCAGCCGTCCAGCGAGATGCCGGTGGCGCCCAGCCCGACCCCGGAGCCGACGACCCCCCGCTCGAACAGCGACGAGGCCAGCTTGCCGGTCTTGCCGACCTCCCCGACCACCGGGACCAGGCCCATCCCGTCCACCGCGAAGGTCAGCGGCGACACATCGGCCCCGGCCACGGCGGCGATGGTGTGGACGCCGAGCGCCGCGCCGGACAGGCCGATGGAGACCGCGTCCAGGGCCGCCGCGCCGACCTCCAGCGGCGGGAAGACCAGCCCGGCGCCGGCCAGCGCGATCGAGGCGAGACCGGCCAGGGTGCTGGCGTTGGCCAGCAGGTCGCCGACGGCGGCGATCGCGTTGGCGTGGGCCTTCACCCAGTCCATCGCGTCCTTGGCCAGCTGGATGTGCAGGTCGGCCAGCTTCTTGACGTCGTCCATCAGCCGGGAGAACCAGCCGGGACCGTCCGGGGCCTGGTCACCGGCCTGCTTGACGGCGCGGGCGGCCTCCTGGGCCAGCTGGTCGTGCTCGGCGCGCAGCGCCCTGGCCTCCGCGATGACCGCCTTGAGTTCGGCGTCGGCCGCGTTCAGCCGGGCCTCGGCGGTGCGCAGCCGGGCGGTTGCCTCCTCGGCCTGCTGCTCGTCGGCGTACCACGTCCCGCCGAGCCCCAGCGCGGGGTCGTCCGCCGCCTGGTCGCGCCGGGCCTTGGCGGCGCTGGCCTGCTCCTCCTGGTCGGCGGCGGTGCTCTGCATGGAGACGAGCTGCTGCTGCCAGCCGGCCAGGGTCCGGTACGCGGCGGAGAAGGAGGTGTGCGCGGTGTCCAGCTGACCGGGCAGCTTGGCGATCCGCGCGGAGAACGCGTCGGCGGCCTCGCCCTGCCAGGACTGCCCGTTGTCGGAGGCCCGCTGCACACTGTGGTACGCGTCCTCCAGCTGGGCGGCGGCCTGCTGAAGGTCCGTCACCAGCGCCTCGACGCCGGAGGGGCTGCCCGGCGCGGGGTCGAAGCCGAGCGCGTCGAACCCGTCGCGGTCCACCGACGGGCCGAAGCCCCCGATTCCCATCACGGTCATCAGGCCGACACCTGACCCGTCATCGTGCCCCGGATCGCGTCGTCGGTCTGCCGGTAGCTCCGCACGGTGGCGTCCAGGCCGTCACCGATCGCCCGCAGCGCCTCGTTCAGCTGCTTCAGGCCGTACTTCCAGTGGTCCGAGAAGCCCGCGCAGGCGCTGTCCAGCGCCAGATGGCCGGTCACCTTGGGGTCGGCCTTGTGGAGCGCCTGCATCGCCCCGCCCATGCTGCCGGTCGCCTCGCCCAGCTCCCGCGAGACCTGGCCCAGCTCGTCGGCCTCGACCCGGAACGTCCCCTGTGTCACGTATCCCCCGTAACTCCGTGCGTCATGGTCCGGAGCAGTGTAACGACCGCCCCGCGCGGCCGAGCTGACGGTCACCCGGGGCGATCGGGACCGTACCCCTTGTTGTGCTAGCGGTCTGACGCTAGCGTCATGGTATGGCGAAGAAGCAGCTGAACGTACGGGTGGCGGAGTCCACGGCGGAGATGGCCCGGGAGCGGGCCGAGGCGCAGGGGATCAGCATGAACCAGTACATCGAGAAGCTGGTCCGGCAGGACATGGGGGAGACCGGCCGCGCCTTCGTGGACGCGGCGGCGCAGTTCATGAAGGAGTACGAGACGGCCTTCCTGGCGGAGTTCGGCGACCCGGCGGAGACAGCGAAGGGCGCACGGCGTTGAACGTACGCGTCGATCTGGCGTGGCTGCTGATGACCGCCGAGCAGTACACCCCCGGCGATCCCCAGGTCGCGGACTACGGATCGCTGCTCGCGGCGGTGGCCCGGCACCAGGCGGAGGTCTTCGACATCCCCGTCTACCCCGAACCGCAGGACCGCGCCGCCGCGCTGCTGCACCAGCTGATGCGGGCACCGGCGCTGGAGCGCTCCAACGAGCTCTTCGCCACCGCCGTCGCCTACGCCTACCTGGCGGCGGGCGGCGCCACGGTGGCCACCACCGCCCGCGAGGTGCGCGCCCTGGCCCGCGCGGTGCGCGAGGGCCGGCTCGGCGTGACCGGGATCGCGGAGCGCCTCGCCGCCTGGACCGTCAGCGACCCCGAGGCCGACGCTGCGGACGGCGGCGGCGACGGCGAGGAGAACGACGGCGAGGAGTGAGCCCGCCGCCGCCGTACGCTGGACCGTCGGGCTGGACGGCAAGGAAGCGGAACGGTGCTGCAGGACATCGCGGAATACCTGGTCTGCCCCCACTGCGGGGCGGACCTGGCACTGGACGACGGCCGGGCGCTGCGCTGCGCCGCCGGGCACTCCTTCGACGTGGCCCGCCAGGGCTACGCCAGCCTGCTGCCCGGCGACGCGCACACCGGCACCGGCGACACCGCCGCCATGGTGGCCGCCCGGGACGCCTTCCTGAGCGCGGGCCACTACGCCCCCATCGCCGGCGCGCTCGCCCAGGCGGCCGCCGACGCGCTGGACGGCGCCCCGGCCGGCGGCTGCGTCGCGGACCTCGGCGCGGGCACCGGCTACTACCTGGCGGCGGTGCTCGACCGGCTGCCGGGCCGCCCCGGCGCCGCGCTGGACATCTCCAAGTACGCCCTGCGCCGCGCCGCCCGCTCCCACCCCCGGGTGGGCGCCGTGGTCTGCGACGCCTGGCGGCCGCTGCCGCTGCGGGACGCCTCGGCCGCGCTGATGCTCAATGTCTTCGCGCCGCGCGGCGGCCCGGAGATCCGGCGGGTGCTGCGCCCCGGCGGCACCCTGCTGGTGGTCTCCCCGACCGGCCCCCACCTGCGGGAACTGGTCGGCCCGCTCGGACTGCTCTCGGTGGACGAGGACAAGGACCGCCGGATCGCGGAGAAGCTCGGCCCGCACCTCGCCCCGGGGGAGCGGCGCGAGGTGCGCTGGACGCTGACGCTCTCCCGCAGCGAGGCGGCGGCGCTGGTGGCCATGGGTCCCAGCGCCTGGCACACCGACCCGGAGCGGCTGGCCGGGCCGCTGGCGGCGCTGCCCGACCCGGTCGAGGTCACCGCAGCGGTCACCATTGCTGCGTACCAACGACTTTGACGCCACGTCAGCTTGTTTGCCGGGTCGGGACCCGTCGGGGTGAACGCCGCCCCGCAGGGACGTTTCGCCGGTCGGCGGCCCACTACCGTCCCCGGGATGAACAGCGACGTCATCCGGCCTTACATCGAGGAACTGCGGCTCCGGGCCTTCAAGTCCTACCAGCACGCCACCCTGCCGCTCGGCCCGCTCACCGTGCTGCACGGCCCCTCCGGCGCCGGGAAGTCCAACGCACTGGACGCCCTCGCGGTGCTCTCCCGGCTGGCGGGCGGCGCACCGGTCGCCCAGGCGCTGGAGGGCGGCAGGCCGGTGCGCGGGGGCGTGGCCGGGTGCGCCCCGCACGGGCGGGACGCCTTCGCCCTCGGGGTCACCCTGCGGACCGCCGCCGGCCCGGTACGGCTGGATGTCGCCGTCCGCACCGACGGCGGGGCGCGGATCGCCCGGGAGCGGCTGACCGGCGGCGGACGCGTCCTGTTGGAGACCGGCGAGCGGGACGCCGGGCGCGGCCGGACCAATGTCACCTGGCACAACGACAGCAGGCAGGGCGACATCCGGGCGCCGTTCGACGACGGCGGCCTGATCACCGCGCAGATCCCGCTGCGGGTGGCCGGCGCCTCGGCCGGGGAGCGCAAGGTGCTGGCCGCCGCCGAGCAGGTGCTCACCGCGCTCCGCGAGGTCTACACCGCCGACCCGGAGCCCCGGCTGATGCGCGGCTGGGCGACGGCCGACCCGGGGGCCCGGCTGGCCGGATCGGCGGCCAACATCTCGGCGGTGCTGGCCCGGATGCAGGGGGAGTGCCGCCACCGCTACGGCCGACTGGTCAGGGCGCTGCGGGCCGCCGCCCCGCACCCGCTGGCGGAGCTGGGCGTGCGGCGGCGCGCCGGTCGCGGCGGGGCGGACCGGGTGATGGCCTACTTCGACGAGGGGGTGCTCGGGCGCACCGCGCTGGACCGGGCGGCGGACGGGATGCTGCGCCACCTCGCCTTCGCGGCGGTGCTGCTGACCGGGGCGGATGTGCTGGACGTCGACCCGGCGGGGGAGGTGCCCTGGGAGCGGCGGCTGCTGACGGTGGCGGCCGAGGACCTGGGTGCGGGGCTGGCGCGCGGGCAGGTCGCGGAGCTGCTGCACCTGGCCCGGGACATGGCGGGCTCGGGGCACGCCCGGGTGCTCGCGGTGCTCCAGGACCCGGAGCCGGCCCGGAGGGTGGCGGCGGCGGAGCTGGTGGCCTGCGGCCGCGATCCGGTGACCGGGCTCAGCGTGCTGGTGCCGGAGGCGGTCCGGGTGCCGCCGCAGTCGGCGCGTGCGGCGGAGGGTGGCGGGCCGGGGCGGGTGGGGGTGCCGGTCGCGGGGGTGCCGGTCGCGGGGGGCGCGGGGGGCGCGGTGCCGGAGTAGGGCGGGGGCGGCTGGATGCGGTAGACCTGGTGCGGTGAACGAGGGAATCGATGAACTGCAGCGGCGTCTGGTGGAGTTCGCGGCGGCGCGCCGCTGGCAGCCGTACCACACGCCCAAGAACCTCACGGCGGCGCTGAGCGTGGAGGCAGGGGAGCTGCTGGAGATCTTCCAGTGGCTGACCCCGGAGCAGGCCGCCGCGGTGATGGACGATCCGCAGAGCGCGCACCGGGTCCGGGACGAGGTGGCCGATGTGCTGGCCTACCTGCTCCAGTTCTGCGCGGTGCTGGGGGTGGACCCGTTGGAGGCGCTGGCGGCCAAGATCGACCGCAATGAGCTGCGCTTCCCGCTGCCGGAGACGGACGGGCCGGTCGGCCCGCCCGCCAAAACCGGCTGAACATATCCGTACGGGTGTTCGGGGCGGCCTGCCGGACCGTTCCTGCTTCACTCGTACGGGGGATGCGGTTATCCACACCCCGGGGTTTGTCCACAGCCTCCGGCGGCATTCCGCCGCGCTCCGCTCCGACCGGGCACCGTTGCCTTCCGACAGGACACCCGGACGGGGAGGGAGTGGCGGGATGGACGCGCTGCGATTGGTCAGGTCCACCAGGCATGCGCTGGCCCAGGCGCGGAGTGTGCCCGAGGTGCTGGTGGAGGCGTGGCAGGCGTGCACGCTCATCGAGGCGGTCGGCGGCCGGCTGGCCCTGCACGGGGCGGAGCCGCTGCGGGGCGCGGGGCAACTGCTGGCCGAGGCCGGTGGCCAGGCCGGGGGCTGCCTGGACCGGCCGCCGGACGACTGGACGGGGTCCGGCAGGGCGGCGCGGCTCACCGAGCTGGACGCGGTCGGCGCCGTGCTGCGGGAGTTGCGCGGCCTGATCCACGAGACGGCCGAGGCGCTGATCATCATCGCCTGCGGCGCCGATACGGAGACGCTGTACTGGCAGTGCATCGACGCGGTCGACGCGGTGGCCGAGTGCAAGGACGTGGTCACCGAACTGCTGCGGGCCCTGCGGGAGGAGGCCGACCCGGCGGCGGCCGAGCAGCCGGGCGAGGGGTCCGCGGCGGCGGCGGTGCCGGTGCTGGTGGTGCCGCTGGAACCGCGCACCGCCGGTCCGGGGAGCGGGTAGTGGGCGGGCGGTCCGCTGCTTCGGCCCTGTCCGGGGCGGCAAGCGGGGTACGGTCGCGGGGCTCCGCCCGGCGTGGGCGGGCCGGTGCCGGGGTATCGGGCAGGACGGTGTGTCAGACAGGGCGGTGTGTCAGGCATGCCGTGTGCCAAGGGCGCTGCGGTCGGGCGCGGGAGATGGGGAGGGGTGGGCATGGCCAGGTCGGACGAGTGGCCGCCGGCCGAGGTGCGGGACCTCGCGGCGCGGCAGGGGCTGGGCGGGTTCCTCAGGACCGAGTCTGCGCCCCGGTTTCCAGCGAGCTGCGGGAGCCTGCTGCTCTGCGTGGCGCTGGCCGGGCCGGGGATCGGGCTGCTCCTGGCGGGCCGGGCGGTGCCGAGGGCGATCGGGGCGGTCCTGCTGCTGGCCGCCGTGGCCCTGGTCGTGCTCGGCATCAGGCGCGACGGGCGGGAGGAGCCCCGTACGGCCCGACTGCACTGCTACGAGCAGGGGTCGATACTGGCCCGTCCCGAGCAGGGCCTGGAGGTTCACCTCTGGCAGGAGGTGCTGCCCTACGAGTGGGTGGAGACCGGGCAGGGGAGCCAGGGCGGCGCCCGCGATCACCACCGGCTGCAACTGCGCACCGCAGCGGGCCGCGAGCTGTTCCGCTTCGCCGAGTACGACGTGGACCGGGTCGCCGACCTGGTGGCGGCCGTCGAGCTGCCGAGGGCCGGGGAGCGGATCGACCGGGGGGAGGCGGTCGGCTACGGCCGGTTCACGCTCACCGGGTCCGCGCTCACCGTCGACGGCGACAGCCACCCGTGGGAGCGGGTGCACTCCGTCGAGCCGGGCCGCTCGACGGTGGAGGTGTTCCTGCGCGGGCGGGTCCGGCCGGTGGTCGCCGTACCGGCGGCGGAGACGCCGCATCTGCGGACTCTGCTGGCACTGGTGGAGCAGCAGGTGGCGCTGCATCCGGCGCCGCAGCCGCCGCCGGGTCGGGGCGGTCCGACGGGCGGTCCCGTCCGGCCGGTGCGCCGGCTCGGACGGTAACCGGGGAACCGGGCCGCAGCACCGCCCGTTGCCATGTCAGTCCACGGTCGCCGTCAGGCCGCAGTCGCTGGGGGGAACCACGATGTTTTTCTGGGCCATGAGCATTCCCGGGCTGGTCTGCCTGCTCAGCCTGCTCGCGTTGGTCGATCAGCTGGCGCTGCGAGCGGGCAGGTCCCGGTGGATTCCCTGGCGGGGCACCGGCCGGGAGGGGCAGATCTCCGCCACGGGCTTCGAGCAACTGCACGCGACCTTCTCCGCGGGGAAGCAGCATGAGCTGGACGAGCGCAAATCGAGCCTGCTGATACGCGACGAGGAGGGTGACGGCGCACCGCCGCGCACCCGGGTGGATCTCGACGGCGGTCGCGCCGTGATCCGCCTGCCGCACAGCGGGTAGCGGGCCGGGGATCTCAGCCGGGCCGGCCGGCCCGAGCCCTGGCCTCCGGGCCCCAGGGGCGCGGCTCGGCGGAAGTCTCCCCGGCCGCTGGACGCTCGTCGTCGCTGTCGTCGTCCGACCAGTCGTCGTCCGCGTCGGGGCCGTTGTACCAGCCGCCACCGGAGAGGGAGGTCTCCAGCCAGTCCGCGAGGCTGTCCGCGTCGAGGAACCAGGCGCCCGACCAGTCGTCCCCGACCGCGTTGGGCTCGAACAGCAGGACGGTGCCCTCGGGGCTGCGGCAGTCCACACAGGCGAGCATCCCGCAACCCCAGGTCAGAAAGGGCACCACGCCCTCCGGCCAGAACCAGTCCTCGTCCGCCGGGTCGACCGCGCCCGGCCCGGGGTACGCGGCCGTCAGCGGGCCCTCGGTCCGGTCCGGGCCGCCGTCCTTGTCGGTGCCGAGCCGGAAGAAGCCGTACCCGGGGCCGAAGCCCCCGTCGGCCACCTCCCGGTAGAGCCGGGCGAGGAGCGGGTGCAGCGGCAGGCCCAAGGCGGCCTCGGCAGCGGCCAACTCCGGTGCGGAGACCGGCGGCGGCAGGTCGGGGCAGCGTTTGGCGGCCCGCTCCCTGACGCGGCGGATGAGGTCGTCGTGGCGGTGGATGTCGTCCATGGGCGAATCATGGCGTGCACCGCCGACATCGAAGGCACGGGTGCTACGCAAGCGCCGTGCGGGCACTCGTAGCAGGATAGGGACCATGGATCTTCGTATTTTCACTGAGCCCCAGCAGGGCGCTTCCTACGACACCCTGCTGCGGGTCGCCAAGGCGACCGAGGCGCTCGGCTTCGACGCCTTCTTCCGCTCCGACCACTACCTGAAGATGGGCGACGGGGACGGCCTGCCCGGCCCCACCGATGCCTGGATCACCCTCGCCGGGCTGGCCCGGGAGACCGAGCGCATCCGGCTCGGCACGCTGATGACCGCCGGGACCTTCCGGCTGCCCGGCGTCCTCGCCATCCAGGTGGCGCAGGTCGACGCGATGAGCGGCGGGCGCGTCGAGCTGGGCCTGGGGGCCGGCTGGTTCGCGGAGGAGCACGCCGCGTACGGCATCCCGTTCCCCAAGGAGAAGTTCGGCCGACTGGAGGAACAGCTGGCGATCATCACCGGGCTGTGGGAGACCAAGGTCGGGGAGACCTTCGACTTCGACGGCACCTACTACCAGCTCAAGGACTCCCCGGCGCTGCCCAAGCCGCTCCAGCAGCAGATCCCGGTGCTGATCGGCGGCGTCGGCGCCAAGCGCACCCCGGCGCTGGCGGCCCGCTACGCCAGCGAGTTCAACCTGCCGTTCGTGTCGGTGGAGCAGAGCCGGGAGCAGATCGGCCGGGTACGGGAGGCCGCGCAGCAGCACGGGCGCGGCGCGGACGACCTGGTGTACTCCAACGCGCTGGTCGCCTGTGTCGGCAAGGACGACGCCGAGGTCGCACGGCGGGCTGCCGCCATCGGCCGCGAGGTGGCCGAGCTGAAGGAGAACGGCCTGGCCGGTACGCCGGACGAGGTCGTGGCGAAGATCGGCCGCTATGCCGAGGCGGGTGCGAGCCGGTTCTACTTCCAGATCCTGGACCTGGATGACCTCGACCACCTGGAGCTGATCTCCTCCCGGGTGGCGCCGCAGCTGGGCTGACCGGTCGGCGGACGGCTCCCGGCCCTGCCCTGTGCCGGGTCCGGGAGCCGATACCGGCGGCCCAGGTTAGCCGGTCAGCTCATGGATCAGCCATCGGCGGGTGTCGAAGGCCGCTCGGGCGTGCGGTCGGCGGTCGGCAGCGCGGCGGCGGACCGGGCCTTCGGCCTGCTGGAGTCGGACCTCGCAGCCGACCGGTGAGCCGGACACCCGCGTGAGCCGGGCACCCGTGCCGGACGGGCCCGGACGGCACTCGGCCCCGGCCCCGCAGCAGGCGGGACCGGGGCCGGGGTGGACTCGGCCGACGGTGTCAGTTGTGCGCGTGCAGCTCCGCGTTGAGTCCGCCCCAGGAGCCGGAGCGGGCGTGCACCTCGACCGCGCCGGTCTGCGAGTTGCGGCGGAAGAGCAGGTTGTCCTGGCCGGACAGCTCCACGGCCTTGACCACCTTGCCGTCCGGCAGCGCGACCCGGGTGCCCGCCGTGACGTACAGACCCGCCTCTACCACGCAGTCGTCACCGAGCGCGATACCGATACCGGCGTTGGCGCCCAGCAGGCAGCGCTCGCCCACCGACACGATCTGCTTGCCGCCGCCGGACAGCGTCCCCATGATCGAGGCGCCACCGCCGATGTCGCTGTGGTCACCGACCACCACACCGGCGCTGATCCGGCCCTCGACCATCGAGGTGCCCAGCGTACCGGCGTTGAAGTTGACGAAGCCCTCGTGCATCACGGTGGTCCCGGCCGCGAGGTGGGCGCCGAGACGCACCCGGTCGGCGTGCGCGATACGCACCCCGCCGGGGGTGACGAAGTCGGTCATCCTCGGGAACTTGTCGATCCCGTACACCGCCAGCTGGCCGCCCTCGGCGCGCACCGCGAGCCTGGCCCGCTCGACCTGCTCCACCTGCGTCGCGCCGATGCTGGTCCAGGCGATGTTGGGCAGCAGGCCGAAGATGCCGTCCAGGTTCTGGCCGTGCGGCCGCACCAGACGGTGGCTCAGCAGGTGCAGCCGCAGATAGACGTCATGGGTGTCCAGCGGCTTGTCGTCCAGCGAGGAGATGGCGGTACGCACGGCGACCACCCGGACCGCGCGGCGCGGGTCCGGGCGCTGTGCCTGCGCGGCGCCCTCGCCCAGCTCGGCGACGGCCTCCTCGGCGGACAGCCGCACGGTGCCCGCCGGGCCGGGCTCGTCGGTGAGCCGGGGCGCGGGGAACCAGGTGTCCAGCACGGTGCCGTCGTCGGCGATGGTCGCGAGACCGGCGGCGACAGCGCCGCTCCGGGGGGATGCAGATTCAGTCGTCACACCGTGCACGCTAGCCAATCCGGCGCTCCGATGCAGAACCGGACCACCGGCCGGACGGCCCGAGCGGCCGCAAAACGTGGTGCGCCCGGCCGACCGGCCCCGCGATACTCGCCCTGTGTTCCTGACGATCAGCACCTTCGGCACCACCGAGCGCCCGGCCACCGACCTGGGATACCTGCTGCACAAGCACCCCGGCAAGGCCCAGCGCTTCGCCACCGCCTATGGCGACGCCCATGTCTTCTACCCCGAGGCGACCGACGAGGCCTGCACGGCCGCGCTGCTGCTGGACGTCGACCCGATCGCCCTGGTCCGGTGCAGCAGGGGCAAGGGCCGTGGCGGCGCGCCCGCAGCGGCCACCGAGGCGGCTTCGCCGGCCCAGTACGTCAACGACCGCCCCTATGCGGCCTCCTCACTGCTCGCGGTCGCGCTGCGCACGGTCTTCGCCAGCGCACTGCGGGGCCGCTGCGAGGCCCGCCCCGAGCTGGTCGCGACCCCCCTCCCGCTGCGGATCGCCGTCCCGGCGCTGCCCGCGCGGGCGGGCGGCGAGCGGAGCGGCCCCGAGCTGGTCCGCGCCCTGTTCGAACCGCTCGGCTGGCAGGTCGACGCGGAACCGCTGCCGCTGGACACGGCCTTCCCGGAGTGGGGCGACTCCCGCTACGTACGGGCGGAGCTGACCGGCACCCTGCGGCTGGCCGACGCCCTCCAGCAGCTGTACGTCCTGCTGCCGGTGCTGGACGACGCCAAGCACTACTGGGTCGCGCCGGACGAGGTGGACAAGCTGCTGCGCGCCGGTGAGGGCTGGCTCGCCGGACACCCCGAGCGGACGCTGATCACCGACCGCTACCTGTCCCGTCGCCGATCGCTCACCCGGAGCGCCATGGAGCGGCTGGAGCTGGCCAGGCTCGCCGAGGCCGACGACCGCGAGGCCGAGGAGATCGACAACGCGGTGACCGAGGACGCGGTGACCGAGGACGCGGTGGCCGACGGCGCCACCCCAGACGACACCGCCGGCACCCCCAGTCCCGAGGCCGACGCGCCGGACAGGCCCGCGCCGCTCGCCGTGCAGCGCCGGGCCGCCATCCTGGACGCCCTGCGCGAGCACGGCGCCACTCGGGTGCTGGACCTAGGCTGCGGCCAGGGCCAGCTGGTCGCGGCTCTGCTGAAGGAGGCCCGGATCACCGAGGTCGTCGGCCTGGACGTGTCCGCCCGCGCCCTGTCGATCGCCGCCCGGCGGCTGCACCTGGACCGGATGTCCGAGCGGCAGGCCGCCCGGGTGAAGCTGCTCCAGGGCGCGCTGACCTACACCGACACCCGCCTCACCGGCTATGACGCCGCCGTGCTCTGCGAGGTGATCGAGCATGTCGACCCGCCCCGGCTGCCGGCGCTCGAACACGCCGTACTGGGCGCCGCCCGCCCCGGCACCGTCGTGGTCACCACGCCCAACGCGGAGTACAACGTCCGCTGGGAGTCGCTGCCCGCCGGGCAGCTGCGCCACGCCGACCACCGCTTCGAGTGGGACCGCGCCCGGTTCCGCGCCTGGGCCAGGCAGGCGGCCGACCGCTACGGCTACGCCGTGGAGTTCCGCCCGGTGGGCCCCGACGACCCCGAGGTAGGCCCACCGACCCAGCTCGCACTGTTCACCGCCCAGGCGACCACCGCAGCCACCACCCCGGGCACCAGCGCAGAGACCACCACCGCCCACGTCCCGGAAGGGGGCGACCACCGATGACCGGCACCGCAGCCCCGCACACCGCAGCCCCCGCCCGCCGCCTGGCCATACCCGACCTCTCCCTGGTGGTACTGGTCGGCACCACCGGCGCCGGCAAGTCCAGCTTCGCCCGCAAGCACTTCCTGCCCACCCAGGTCGTCTCCTCCGACGCCTGCCGAGGGCTGGTCGCCGACGACGAGAACGACCAGTCGGCCTCCCACGACGCCTTCGACGTGCTGCACTACATCGCCGGCAAGCGCCTCACCGCCGGCCGGCTCACCGTGGTGGACGCCACCAACGTCCAGCCCGAGTCCCGCCGCCGGCTCGTCCGCCTCGCCCGCGAGCACGACGTGCTGCCGGTCGCGATCGTGCTGGACGTGCCGCAGCACATCTGCGCCGAGCGCAACGCCGCCCGCCCCGACCGCCGCGACATGGGCGACCACGTCATCCCCCGCCAGCAGCGCGAGCTGCGCCGCTCGCTGAAGTCGTTGGAACGGGAGGGCTTCCGCAAGGTCCACATCCTGCGCGGACCCGCCGAGATCGAGTCGGCCGAGATCGAGTACGAGAAGCGCTACAACGACCTGACCCACCGCACCGGACCGTTCGACATCGTCGGTGACATCCACGGCTGCCGCGCCGAACTGGAGACCCTGCTCACCCGCCTCGGCTACGCCCTGGAGCGCGACGCCGCCGGCCGCCCGGTCGGCGCCGCCCACCCGCAGGGCCGCACCGCCGTCTTCGTGGGCGACCTGGTCGACCGTGGCCCGGACACCCCCGGCGTGCTGCGCCTGGTCATGGGGATGACCGCCGCCGGCACCGCGATCTGCGTGCCCGGCAACCACGAGAACAAGCTCGGCCGCGCCCTGGACGGCAAGCGGGTCACCGCCAACCACGGCCTCCAGGAGTCGCTGGACCAGCTGGCCGCCGAACCCGAGGAGTTCCGCACCGCCGTCCGCGCCTTCATCCGCAGCCTGGTCAGCCACTACCTGCTGGACGGCGGCCGGCTGGTGGTCTGCCACGCCGGGCTGCCGGAGAAGTACCACGGCCGCACCTCCGGCCGGGTCCGCTCCTTCGCCCTGTACGGCGACACCACCGGCGAGACCGACGAGTACGGCCTGCCGGTCCGCTACCCGTGGGCCGAGGAGTACCGGGGCCGCGCTCTGGTGGTCTACGGCCACACCCCGGTCCCCACCGTGTCCTTCCTCAACAACACCATCTGCCTGGACACCGGCTGCGTCTTCGGCGGCACCCTCACCGCGCTGCGCTACCCCGAGCGCGAGCTGGTCTCCGTCGCCGCCGAGCAGCAGTGGTACGCCCCCGTACGCCCGCCGGCCGCCGCCGCGCCCGGCGCCCGCGAGGGCCGCCCGCTGGCCCTGGCGGACGTGGCCGGGCGCCGGGTGGTGGAGACCGCCCACCACGGCCGGGTCACCGTCCGGGAGGAGAACGCCGCCGCCGCGCTGGAGGTGATGAGCCGGTTCGCGATCGACCCCCGGCTGCTCGCCTACCTGCCGCCCACCATGGCGCCGTCCCCGACCTCCCGCCGCGACGGCTACCTGGAGCACCCCGAGGAGGCGTTCGCCGCCTACCTCGCGGACGGGGTGCGCCAGGTGATCTGCGAGGAGAAGCACATGGGCTCCCGCGCCGTGGTGCTGGTCTGCCGCGACCCGGCCACTGCCGAGAAGCGCTTCGGCGTCGCGGACGGCACCGCCGGCGCCGTCTGGACCCGCACCGGCCGCGCCTTCCTGGACGACGCGGACCTCACCACCCGGCTGCTGGACCGGCTGCGCGCCGCCGCCGAGCAGACCGGCCTCTTCGGCGAGCTGGGCAGCGACTGGCTGCTGCTGGACGCCGAGCTGATGCCCTGGTCGCTCAAGGCGTCCGGCCTGCTGCGCCGGCAGTACGCGGCAGTCGGCGCCGCCGCAGCGGCCGCGTTGCCCACCGCGCTCGCGGCGCTGGAGCAGGCCGCCGCCCGGGGCGTCCCCGACCTGGGCGAGCTGACCGCCCATCAGCGGGAGCGGTCCGCCGACGCCGCCGCCTTCACCGAGGCGTACCGCCGCTACTGCTGGCCGACCGACGGCCTGGACGGCATCCGGCTGGCCCCCTTCCAGCTGCTCGCCGCCGAGGGCGCCAACCTCGCCGTACAGCCCCACGACCGCCAGCTGGCCCTGATCGACCGGCTGGTAGCCGCCGACGCCGCCCACCCCGGCGGCCCGGTGCTGCACCCCACCGCCCGGCTGCTGGTGGACACCGCCGACCCGGAGTCGGTCGCGGCCGGCGCCGCCTGGTGGGAGGAGCTGACCGGCGCGGGCGGCGAGGGCATGGTGGTCAAGCCGCTGGCCTCGCCGGTCCGTACCGAGAGCGGCCGACTGGTGCAGCCGGGCGTCAAGGTGCGCGGCCGGGAGTATCTGCGGATCATCTACGGCCCGGACTACACCCGCCCGGCCCAGTTGGACCGGCTGCGCTCCCGCACGCTGGGCCACAAGCGCTCGCTGGCACTGCGTGAGTACGCGCTCGGGCTGGAGGCGCTGGACCGGCTCGCGGCGGGCGAACCGCTCTGGCGGGTGCACGAGGCGGTCTTCGCGGTGCTGGCCCTGGAGTCGGAACCGGTCGACCCCCGGCTCTGAACGCCCGCGCCGCCCCGGTTCCATGATCACTTGCCCGGGGTACGGGTGAGGTGCGGCCACCGCCGCACCTCACCCTCCCCGGGAGGACGATCCATGGGCTACCACGTCGCATCCGAGGCCGGCCGGCTTCGGCAGGTGATCCTGCACCGCCCCGACCTGGAGCTGAAGCGGCTCACCCCGACCAACAAGGACGAGCTGCTCTTCGACGACGTGCTCTGGGTGCGCCGCGCCCAGGAGGAGCACGACGGCTTCGCCGCCCTGCTGCGCGAGCGGGGCGTACGGGTGCACCTCTTCAGCGACCTGCTCAGCGACACCCTGGCCGTCCCCGAGGCCAAGCGGCTGGTGCTGGACCGGGTCTTCGACGAGAAGGAGCACGGCCCACTGGCCACCTCCCACCTGCGGGAGTTCTTCGAGGACCTGCCGGCCGAGGAGCTGACGTCGCTGCTGGTCGGCGGGATGACCAAGCGTGAGTTCCTGGAGCGGGCCAAGGAGCCCACCTCGGTCCGGTTCCACGTCATGGACCTGGACGACTTCCTGCTGGCGCCGCTGCCCAACCACCTCTTCACCCGGGACACCTCCTGCTGGGTGTACGACGGGGTGAGCATCAACGCCATGCGGATGCGCGCCCGCCGCCGCGAGACGGTGCACTTCGAGGCCGTCTACCGCTACCACCCGGCCTTCGCGGGCCGCTATGACGCCCCCGGCGGCTTCCGGGTCTGGTCCCGTGGTGAGCACGACTACCCGTCCACCATCGAGGGTGGCGACGTCCTGGTCATCGGCAACGGTGCCGTCCTGATCGGGATGAGCGAGCGCACCACCCCGCAGGCCGTCGAACTCCTCGCCCATGAACTCTTCCGGGCCGGCTCCGCCCGCCGCATCGTGGCGCTGGACATGCCCAAGACCCGGGCCTTCATGCACCTGGACACCGTGATGACCATGGTCGACGGCGACACCTTCACCAAGTACGCGGGCCTCGGCATGCTGCGCTCGTACACCATCGAGCCCGGCGACGGGCCCGAGGAGCTGCGGGTCACCGACCACGCGCCGGAGCAGATGCACAATGCCATCGCCGCCGCGCTGGGGCTGGACTCGGTCCGGGTACTCACCGCCGTGCAGGACGTGCACGCCGCCGAGCGGGAGCAGTGGGACGACGGCTGCAATGTGCTGGCCGTCGAGCCGGGGGTGGTGATCGCCTATGAGCGCAATGTCACCACCAACACCCATCTGCGCCGCAACGGCATCGAGGTGATCACCATCAGCGGCAGCGAGCTGGGCCGGGGCCGGGGCGGTCCGCGCTGCATGAGCTGCCCGGTCGAGCGGGACCCGATCGGCTGAGCCGGCTGCATAATCATGCCGTTATTCGTATATGCTTCCTGACTTCATCACTTCGTCGCCCCGCGTCACCCAGGAGCCCGGCATGGCCTTCAACCTTCGCAACCGGCACTTCCTCAAGGAAGTGGACTTCACTCCGCAGGAGTTCCGCTTCCTGGTCGACCTGTCGGCGCAGTTGAAGGCGGCCAAGTACGCCGGCACCGAGCAGCCCCGGCTGCGCGGCAAGAACATCGCCCTGATCTTCGAGAAGACCTCCACCCGCACCCGCTGCGCCTTCGAGATCGCCGCCCACGACCAGGGCGCGACCACCACCTATCTGGACCCGGTGGGCTCCCAGATCGGGCACAAGGAGTCCATCAAGGACTCCGCCCGGGTGCTCGGCCGGATGTTCGACGGCATCGAGTACCGGGGCCACGGCCAGGAGATCGTGGAGGAGCTGGCCGCCCACGCCGGAGTCCCGGTCTGGAACGGGCTCACCGACGAGTGGCACCCCACCCAGATGCTCGCCGACCTGCTCACCATCAGGGAGCACACCACCAAGCCGCTGGACCGGGTGGCCCTGGCCTACCTCGGGGACGCCCGCTTCAACATGGGCAACTCGCTGCTGGTCACCGGTGCGCTGCTCGGGCTCGACATCCGGATCGTCGCTCCCGAGCGGCTCTGGCCGTGCAAGGAGGTGCAGGAGCAGGCCCAGGAGCTGGCGGACGCCTCCGGCGCGCGGATCACGCTCACCGAGGACGTCGCGGCGGGGGTGCGCGGCGTCGACTTCCTCTACACCGACGTCTGGGTCTCCATGGGCGAGCCCAAGGAGGTCTGGGCCGAGCGCATCGAGCTGCTGAAGCCGTACCAGATCTCCATGGCGACCATCGCGGCCACCGGCAACCCCGCTGTGAAGTTCCTGCACTGTCTGCCCGCCTACCACGACCTGGGCACCGAGATCGGCCGGCAGCTGCACGGCGTCACCGGGATGGCGGAGCTGGAGGTCACCGACGAGGTCTTCGAGTCGTCGTACTCCATCGTCTTCGACCAGGCCGAGAACCGGCTGCACACCATCAAGGCCGTGCTGGTCGCCACGCTGGGGAGCTGAGCTGAGCTGAGTTGACTGGGCGGGCTGGGCTGGGCTGACTGGGCTGGGCTGGGCTGAGCTGATCGGGCTGGGCGGGCCGGAACCGGGCGGGGTCAGGCCGGTTCCAGCAGGCACCAGACGGCCTTGCCGTGCGAGGTCGTCCGGATGCCGGCCCGGTCCGCGACCGACCGGATGATCAGCAGGCCGCGGCCGTCCTCCGCCGGTTCGCCGGTGGAGACGGCCATCGCCGCCGCCCGCAGCAGGTCCTCCAGGTCCAGTTCCAGCGGCTCCCCGTCGCACACCTCGATCCGGAAGCCCTGGTCCTCCCAGTCGAGCACCAGCTCCACGCCGAGGTCGCCCCGGGTGTGCTCCAGGGCGTTGGCCACCAGCTCCGTGGTGGCCAGCGAGGCGGCGAAGGAGTCCACCGGGTCCCCGAGGCTGTGCAGCACCTGGAGCACGACGGCTCGGGCCAGCGGGACCGAGTCGGCCTCGTGCGGCAGTGCCAGTGACCATGACCGCCCCTGCGCGGCCCCCGGGCGCGACCCTCGGGTCGCGCTCCTCGCCTGGTCGGTCATGACCGTGGGACTCCTCTCCGCTGGTCGGCGGGTCCTCATCTGGCGCGTACCCGTCCCGTCCCGCGCTCACGCCCCGCACGGACCCGGTCACCGGTCGGCCGTCACCCGTCAGCCGGCCGGTGCGATGCCCCGGATCGGGCAGCGGGGTCCGGGCGCGCGCATCAGCCGCAGGTCGGCGGTGACCAGTGGGGCGTCCAGCAGCTCGGCGACGGCGACATAGGCGGCGTCGTCCGGGGTCAGATTGTCCTTGAGCTGCCAGATCCGCTCCAGCAGCGGTTCCACGCCGACCTTGCGCAGCGGCAGCCCGCGCAGCCGCTCCGCGACCCCGGTCACCTCCGCCGAGGTCAGCTGCCCGGCGAGGTACAGCCCGCGCAGCGACTGCATCACCTCCACGGTGATGTGCTCCGGCGCCGCCCACTCCGCGTCCCTGGCCAGCTCGGTCCGCGCCGCCTCGCCGCGCTCGTCGCGGTCGGCCAGTGCGAGGACCAGGGCGGATGCGTCCACAACGATCACGGGTGCGGCCTCCTGGCCCTGCGGTCGTGCTACCGGACTCTGCCGTCCGCATTATCGCGGGTGCCCCTGCGGGTTCCGTCCTGGCTGGTGGGTTCCGTCCGGCCGGCGGGTTCCGTCTGCCTGGCGGGTTCCGTCCGGCGGGGCGGGGGTGAACCGGCTCCGGCTGGAAAGGAGTGCCACGCGGCTGCCTTGGGGCATGCCTGTCGTCGCTCTCACCGCAGCCATGCACTATGGTTTATCTCGACATCGAGATATCCGCCGAGAGGCGCACTCCGGCCCCCGAAAACCGGTGGGAAGACCGACTTAGGTTCACCTTACCAAGAGACCGGTCGGCCGGGTCGGCCAGGATGGCGTGGTCAGGATCGCGTGGCCACACGCACCAAGAAGGAGACAGTCGTGTCCGCGAACAGCTTCGACGCCCGCAGTCCGCTGCAGGTCGGCGACGAGTCGTACGAGATCTTCAAGCTGTCCGCCGTCGAGGGTTCCGAGCGGCTTCCGTACAGCTTGAAGATCCTGCTGGAGAACCTGCTCCGCACGGAGGACGGCGCGAACATCACCGCCGACCACATCCGCGCCCTCGGCGGCTGGGACCAGAACGCCGAGCCGAGCCAGGAGATCCAGTTCACGCCCGCCCGCGTGATCATGCAGGACTTCACCGGTGTGCCGTGCGTCGTCGACCTCGCCACCATGCGCGAGGCCGTCAAGGAGCTCGGCGGCGACCCGTCCCGGATCAACCCCCTCGCGCCGGCCGAACTGGTCATCGACCACTCCGTCATCGCGGACAAGTTCGGCACCCGGGACGCCTTCAGCCAGAACGTCGAGATCGAGTACGGCCGCAACCGCGAGCGGTACCAGTTCCTGCGCTGGGGCCAGACCGCCTTCGACGAGTTCAAGGTCGTCCCGCCCGGCACCGGCATCGTCCACCAGGTGAACATCGAGCACCTGGCCCGCACCGTGATGGTCCGCGGCGGCCAGGCGTACCCCGACACCTGCGTCGGCACCGACTCGCACACCACCATGGTCAACGGCCTGGGCGTGCTCGGCTGGGGCGTCGGCGGCATCGAGGCGGAGGCGGCCATGCTCGGCCAGCCGGTCTCCATGCTCATCCCGCGCGTGGTCGGCTTCAAGCTGAACGGCCAGCTCCCGGCCGGCGCCACCGCCACCGACCTGGTGCTCACCATCACCGAGATGCTGCGCAAGCACGGTGTGGTCGGCAAGTTCGTGGAGTTCTACGGCGAGGGCGTCGGCTCGGTGCCGCTGGCCAACCGCGCCACCATCGGCAACATGTCGCCGGAGTTCGGCTCCACCTGCGCGATCTTCCCGATCGACCAGGAGACGGTCAGCTACCTGCGGCTGACCGGCCGCTCCGAGCAGCAGCTGGCGCTGGTCGAGGCGTACGCCAAGGAGCAGGGCCTGTGGCACGACCCGGCCCGTGAGCCGGTGTACTCCGAGTACATCGAGCTGGACCTGGCCACCATCGTCCCCTCGATCGCCGGCCCCAAGCGCCCGCAGGACCGGGTCGTGCTGGCCGAGGCCGCCGAGCGGTTCCGCACCGCCGTGCGCGACTACATCACCAACGACGACGAGGCCGGCAAGGAGTCCTTCCCCGCCTCCGACTCCCCGGCCGACGGCAACGGCATCTCCAAGCCGGCCCAGGTGACCGCCCCCGACGGCACGGTCTACGAGATCGACAACGGCGCGGTCGTGATCGCCTCGATCACCTCCTGCACCAACACCTCCAACCCCTCGGTGATGCTCGGCGCCGCCATCCTGGCCAAGAAGGCCGTGGAGAAGGGCCTGCACGCCAAGCCGTGGGTCAAGACCACCCTCGCCCCCGGGTCGAAGGTCGTCATGGACTACTACGAGAAGGCCGGCCTGACTCCGTACATGGAGAAGCTGGGCTTCAACCTGGTCGGCTACGGCTGCGTCACCTGCATCGGCAACTCCGGCCCGCTGCCGGAGGAGGTCTCCGCCGCCGTCAACGAGCACGACCTGGCGGTCGTCTCGGTGCTCTCCGGCAACCGCAACTTCGAGGGCCGCATCAACCCGGACGTCAAGATGAACTACCTGGCGTCCCCGCCGCTGGTGGTCGCCTACGCCATCGCCGGCTCGATGAACGTCGACATCACCCGCGACGCGCTGGGCACCGACCCCGACGGCAACCCGGTCTACCTGTCGGACATCTGGCCGACCGAGCAGGAGATCGCGGACACCATCGCGGCCTCCATCGACCAGGACATGTTCACCAAGGACTACTCGGACGTCTTCGCCGGCGACCACCGCTGGCAGTCGCTGCCGATCCCGACCGGCGACACCTTCGAGTGGGCCGCCGAGTCCACCTATGTGCGCAAGCCCCCGTACTTCGAGGGCATGGCCAAGGAGCCGAGCCCGGTCACCGACATCGCCGGCGCCCGGGTGCTGGCCAAGCTGGGCGACTCGGTCACCACCGACCACATCTCCCCGGCCGGCAACATCAAGCCCGGCACCCCGGCCGCGCAGTACCTCACCGAGCACGGTGTGGAGAAGCGCGACTTCAACTCCTACGGTTCCCGCCGCGGCAACCACGAGGTGATGATCCGGGGCACCTTCGCCAACATCCGGCTGCGCAACCAGATCGCGCCGGGCACCGAGGGCGGCTACACCCGGGACTTCACCCAGGAGGGCGCGCCGGTCGCCTTCATCTACGACGCCTCGCAGAACTACCAGGCCGCCGGCGTCCCGCTGGTGATCCTGGCGGGCAAGGAGTACGGCTCCGGCTCGTCCCGTGACTGGGCGGCCAAGGGCACCGCGCTGCTGGGCGTCAAGGCCGTCATCGCGGAGTCCTACGAGCGCATCCACCGCTCCAACCTGATCGGCATGGGCGTGCTGCCGCTCCAGTTCCCGGCCGGCGCCTCGGCGCTCAGCCTGGGGCTGACCGGTGAGGAGACCTTCGAGATCACCGGCGTCACCGCGCTCAACGACGGCGGCATCCCGGAGACGGTCCACGTCAAGGCGGGCGAGATCGAGTTCGACGCCAAGGTGCGGATCGACACCCCCGGTGAGGCGGACTACTACCGCAACGGCGGCATCCTGCAGTACGTGCTGCGCTCGCTGATCCGGAAGTAACCTTTCGCCCCCGCGCAAGCCCGACGGCCGGGCCGCGACCCCCTGAACCGGGGGTCGTGGCCCGGCCGCTTCGCTGTGCGGGGCCAGGCGGTGTCCTGAGTCGAAGGCGGTCGGGACCGCTCGCCGGCCGAAGATCAAGAGTGCATTTTCGGCCATACTCCGCGCATAATCGAATACATGTACGAAGCTGCCACACCGCCGGGCTGGCCCAGGGAGGTCAGGCCGCCGGGCGCCCCCGGGTGGGAGCGCTCGGCGGTCGTCTGGCTGTACGACCTGTGCCCGGCCGAGTACCGCCGCTATCCGCTGCTCTCCCGGCACCCGGTGCTGCTGGCCCGGCTCGCCCGGCAGGAGGCGGAGTCCTCGCTGCACGCCGCCCGCCGGGGCTGGTCGACCGCCCGGGTGGACCTGAGGGGCCAGGTGGAGCCGCAGGTCGTCGAGGAACTGCTCGGGGTGTACGCCAAGGAGGGGCCACGGTTGGCCGCCCTGACCCGCAGTGTCCAGCTGGTGGCCGAGGCGCTGGCCGGGGTGCGCTGGCGGCCCCGGCTCTGAGCTGGGCGGTTCCGGCGGATTCCGGTGTCGGGACCCCGCTTCCGCAGCCCCGGTTCTGGGCCCTGATTCCGGGACTCGGGGGAAGTCCTGGGGCCACTGGGGTGCTTGGGTTCAGCTCTGAAGGCATACGTCCGAACTGAAGTCATGGCCGTTCTGCCTGACTATCGCCCGGTATGCCAGCCCTGCCACTCCGCCCGCCGTTCCGGGGCGAAGGTTTCACAACGATCTGCCTTCATCCTTGACGGGACATCACTGGATTGGTTCAGCTTATATTTCACAAGTTGTAACCGAGCTCCGCCGCAAGGGCGCGGGAAGGGGCCGTGGACGGTCGGGTCCACGGCAACTCTGGGAGGGTAAACCATGTCCGTGGACACGCCAGGATCGCAGTCCTCGCTACACCGGGCGAATCTGGAGCGGGTGCTGCGCGCGGTCCGTATGGCGGGGTCGCTGACCCAGGCGGAGATCGCCCGCAGCACCGGGCTCTCCGCCGCGACGGTGTCCAACATCGTCCGCGAGCTCAAGGAGAGCGGCACCGTGGTGGTGACGCCCACCTCCTCCGGGGGGCGACGGGCGCGCAGCGTCTCGCTCAGCGCGGACGCGGGCATCGTGGTGGGGGTCGACTTCGGCCATACGCATTTGCGGGTGGCCGTGGGCAATCTGGCACACCGGGTGCTTGCGGAGGAGAGCGAGCCCATCGATGTGGACGCCTCCGCCGCCCAGGGGTTCGACCGGGCGGAGACGCTGGTGGAGCGGTTGTTGGCGCAGACCGGCTTCCGCTCGGACAAGGTGATCGGGGTGGGGCTGGGGGTGCCGGGGCCGATCGACGTGGAGACCGGCGCGATCGGCTCCACCGCCATCCTGCCGGGCTGGACCGGGGTGGAGCCCGGTCGGGAACTCACCTCCCGGCTGGGGATGGCAGTCTACGTCGACAACGATGCCAACCTCGGCGCGCTCGGTGAGCTGGTCTGGGGGGCCGGCCGGGGGCTCTCGGACCTGGCGTACATCAAGGTGGCCAGCGGAGTCGGGGCCGGTCTGGTGATCAGCGGGCAGATCTACCGGGGGCCCGGCGGCACGGCGGGTGAGATCGGACACATCACCCTGGACGAGTCCGGGCCGGTCTGCCGGTGCGGCAACCGAGGCTGCCTGGAGACCTTCGTCGGCTCCCGCTACCTGCTCAATCTTCTGAACGCCAGCCATGGCCCGGGTCTCAGCGTCCCCCGGGTCGTCCAGCTCGCCCAGCGGGGGGATCTGGGCTGCCGGCGGGTCATCGCAGACGTCGGCCGCCAGATCGGGACCGGCGTCGCCAACCTGTGCAACTTGCTCAATCCGCGCCGGGTCATTCTCGGCGGTGATCTCGCAGAGGCCGGTGAGCTGGTACTTTCCCCGATCCGGGAGTCCGTCGCCCGCTATGCGATCCCCAGCGCGGCACGTCAACTCTCGGTCGTTCCGGGCACGTTGGGGGGGCGCGCGGAGGTGCTCGGCGCGCTGGCCCTGGTCATGAGCGAAATGGGCGATTCGGGCGCTTTGCCGCCGGCGGAAGGGTCGATCCAGCCGCGCTCGGTCACGGCTGTGTCTTCAGGAAGGTAACGAAAAGGTTCGGATTTTTCGAGTCGTGAATTTACTTCTTGACGTTAAGCCAGCCGGAGGGATTGACTCCCTCCAACCTCGGCCGCAACGTTGCGGCCCTGTCAGGGAGGCAACCCCCCATGAACGCTCTGATGCGTCGCGCCGTCATCGGCACCGCAGCTGTCTCGATGGCCCTGTCCATGGCTGCCTGCGGTTCGGCCGGTGGTGACAAGAAGGCCGACAGCCCCACCAGCGCGGCCGCGACCGGCGGCAGCACCGCTGCCCCCACCAGTGGCGACATCGGTCTGCTGCTTCCGGAGAACTCGTCCTCGATCCGCTACGAGTCCTTCGACAAGCCGTACTTCACCGCCAAGGTGGCGGCCCTCTGCCCGGACTGCCACGTCAAGTACAACAACGCGCAGGGTGACGCCGCCACGCAGAAGCAGCAGTTCGACGCGCTGATCTCGCAGGGCGTGAAGGTCATCGTCCTGGACCCGCAGGACGCCACCGGCACCCAGTCCTGGGTCGAGGCCGCCAAGGCCAAGGGCGTCCAGGTCATCGCGTACGACCGCTTCGCGGCCGGCCCGGTGGCGGGCTACGTCTCGTACGACAACGAGAAGGTCGGCGAGCTCCAGGGTCAGGCCCTGGTGGACGCGCTGGGCGACAAGGCCAAGGATGCCAACGTTGTCATGATCAACGGCGCCGAGACCGACCCCAACGCCGCCGACTTCAAGAAGGGCGCCCACACGGTGCTCGACTCGAAGGTCAAGAAGATCGTCTACGAGCAGTCCGGTGAGTGGGACCCGAAGACGGCCGGCCAGAAGATGGGTGCCGCCATCACCAAGCTGCACAAGGACGGCTTCCAGGCCGTCTACTCGGCCAACGACGGCATGGCCGCGGCCATCATCACCGCCCTGAAGAACGCCGGCATCAAGAATGTCCCGGTCGGTGGCCAGGACGCCGCCTCGGACGCCATCCAGCGCATCCTCACCGGTGACCAGGCGTACACCATCTTCAAGGCGTACAAGCCGGAGGCGGAGGCCGCCGCCGAGATGGCCGTCGACCTGCTCCAGGGCAAGGACGTCTCCTCGGTCGCCAAGAGCACTTCCGACAGCGACACCGCCAAGGGCGTGCCCTCGGTCATCCTGGGCGCCCAGGTCGTGACCAAGGACAACGTCAAGGAGACGGTCATCGACAGCGGCCTGTACAAGGTGTCGGACATCTGCACCGGCGCCTACGCCAAGGCCTGCGCCGCCGCCGGCATCCAGTAGGGCGTAACCCGCCCGGTCCTCGGCACCCGGTGCTCCCCGCTCCCCATCTGCGGGGAGCACCGGTCCCGTCCGCGCGTGCCCGCTCCACCGAGCGACGCCGCGTTGCATGTGTCGTAACAGACTCTCCGCGTCGCGGTCGGCGCGGGCACCGCTCCATCGGTCCGTACTCCCGGACGAGCGGCAGAAGGAGATGGTTCACGTGACAGGCGCACCCGTACTGGCGTTGCGCGGGGTCTCCAAGCGGTTCGGTGCCGTCCAGGCGCTCACCGACGTCCACCTGGAGGTCCACGCCGGAGAGGTGGTCGCCCTGGTCGGCGACAACGGCGCCGGCAAGTCCACCCTGGTCAAGACGATCGCCGGTGTGCACCCGATCGACGAGGGCACCATCGAGTGGGAGGGCAAGGCGGTCCGCATCGACCGGCCGCACGACGCCCAGAACCTCGGTGTCGCGACCGTTTACCAGGACCTCGCACTCTGCGACAACCTCGACGTGGTCGCGAACCTGTTCCTCGGCCGGGAGCTGCTGCGCGGCGGCCGGCTGGACGAGGTCGGCATGGAGAAGCGCGCCCAGGAGCTGCTGGACACGCTGTCCATCCGCATCCCCAGCGTGCGCATCCCGGTCGCCGCCCTCTCCGGCGGTCAGCGCCAGGTCGTGGCGATCGCCCGCGCCCTGGTCGGGGACCCCAAGGTCGTGATCCTGGACGAGCCGACCGCCGCCCTCGGCGTCGAGCAGACCGCCCAGGTGCTGGACCTGGTGGAGCGGCTGCGCGAGCGCGGCCTCGCCGTGATCCTGATCAGCCACAACATGGCCGACGTCAAGGCGGTCGCCGACACCGTCGCCGTCCTGCGGCTGGGCCGCAACAACGGCGTCTTCGACGTCAAGACCACCAGCCATGAAGAGATCATCTCCGCCATCACCGGCGCCACGGAGAATGCCGTGACCCGGCGTCAGGCCCGCATCGCGGAGGCAACCCAGTGAGCAGCAGCAACCCCACCAGCGCGTCCAAGGGCGACGAGGGCGCGGTGATCGAGGCCCCTGCGGCGGACACCACGGCCACCGACGCGGCCGCCCTCGAGAGCTCCGCCCCGGTCCGTACCGTGGACCCCCGCCTGCTCGTCCGCGAGGAAGGCCTCAAGGGCTACCTTGAGGAGTTCAAGCGCAAGATGCGCAGCGGCGACCTGGGATCGATCCCGGTCATCCTCGGCCTGATCCTGATCTGGGGCATCTTCCAGGGGGTCACCGGGAGCTTCCTCAACCCGGACAACCTCACCAACATCACGCTGTACATCGCCGGCCCCGGCCTGATGGCCGTCGGCATCGTCTTCGTGCTGCTGCTGGGCGAGATCGACCTGTCGGTCGGCTCGGTGGCGGGAACCACCGCCGCCATCTCCGCCGTGCTCTCCGTGCAGCACGGGGTCAGCGCCGGGCTGGCCATGGTGATCGCCATCGCCACCGCCATCGTGATGGGCGCCGTCCACGGCTTCTTCTTCGCCAAGATCGGCGTCCCGGCGTTCGTGGTCACCCTGGCCGGTCTGCTCAGCTGGAGCGGTCTCCAGCAGTGGGTGCTGGGCACCACCGGCACCATCAACAACCCGCCGGACGGCCTGATCGTCCACCTGGACAACTACTTCTTCAGCGACATCGCGGCCGCCTACGGCGTGGCCCTGGTCGGCGTGCTGCTCTACCTCGGCGGCGCGCTGCTGGACGCCAAGCGCCGCCGCGAGGCGGGGCTGACCGCCCGGCCGACCGCCGAGATCGCGGTGCGCACCGCGGTGCTGGCCGTGATCGCCTTCGCCGCCGCGTACACCCTCAACCAGGACCGCGGGCTGCCGCTCGCCCTGGTGGTCTTCCTGGGCATCGTGGTGATCGGTGACTGGGTGCTGCGGCGCACCGCCTACGGCCGCCAGATCTTCGCGGTCGGCGGCAGCGTCGAGGCGGCCCGCCGCGCCGGTATCAACGTGCCCTGGGTCCGGATCTCGGTCTTCATGATCTCGGCGGCCATGGCGGCGCTCGGCGGTCTGTTCATCGCCTCCCAGGCCGGCGCCGCGGACAAGGCGCTCGGCGGCGGCAATGTGCTGATGAACGCCATCGCGGCCGCCGTCATCGGCGGCACCAGCCTCTTCGGCGGCCGGGGCAAGACCTGGTCGGCGCTGCTCGGCATCCTGGTGATCCAGTCCATCATCCAGGGCCTCAACCTGGAGGGCATCGACACCTCCATCCAGTACATGATCACCGGCGCCGTGCTGCTCGCCGCGGTCGTCCTGGACTCCGTCTCCCGCCGCACCCAGAAGGCGTCCGGCCGAGGCTGATCCTCCCCACCTCCACCGGCCAGCCGGTCCGGGCCGCACATCTGAGGGGGATGTGCCCCGGACGGCCGGTGGGCCGCCCCGTACGCCGGAGGGCGTACGGGGAGAGCCGGCCCGGCACCCGTACCGCTGGGGTGCCGGGCCTCGGCATGCCCGGCGCCCCGGCGCTACGGCTGCCGGGGGCGCGCCGGGCCCGGGAAGCGCACCGGGGCATCCCCTGTCCGAGGGGTGGACATTAGACTGCGACAGGCCGGGACGCCCCGGTGCCGCCGGACCCGTCCCGGCGACGGGACGCCGCGCACCTCGCGGACACGCCCGCTGACCTGCGAAGAAGGAGGAACGGGTGGCCTTGCTGACCCGCATTCGGGGACCGCGTGATCTCGACCGGCTTACCGTCGCACAGCTGGCGGACCTCGCGGAGGAGATCCGGGAGTTCCTGGTCGACGCGGTCTCGCGGACGGGCGGCCACCTCGGCCCCAACCTCGGTGTGGTGGAGCTGACCCTGGCCCTGCACCGGGTCTTCGACTCGCCGCGTGACCGGATTCTCTTCGACACCGGCCACCAGTCCTACGTCCACAAGCTGCTGACCGGTCGGCAGGACTTCTCCGGGCTGCGCACCAAGGGCGGCCTGTCCGGCTACCCGTCGCGCGCCGAGTCCGAGCACGACGTGATCGAGAACTCGCACGCCTCCACCGTGCTCGGCTACGCCGACGGCCTGGCCAAGGCCAACCAGCTCACCGGCCACCCCGACCGCCCGGTCGTCGCCGTGATCGGGGACGGCGCGCTCACCGGCGGCATGGCCTGGGAGGCGCTCAACAACATCGCGGACGCCCGGGACCGCCCGGTCGTCATCGTGGTCAACGACAACGAGCGCTCGTACTCCCCGACCATCGGCGGCCTGGCCAACCACCTGGCCACCCTGCGCACCACCCAGGGCTACGAGCGGTTCCTCGCCTGGGGCAAGGACGCCCTCCAGCGCACCCCGGTGGTCGGCCAGCAGCTCTTCGAGACCCTGCACGGCGCCAAGAAGGGCCTCAAGGACTTCATCGCACCGCAGGGCATGTTCGAGGACCTGGGGCTGAAGTACATCGGCCCGATCGACGGCCATGACATCGCCGCGCTGGAGTCCGCGCTCAAGCGGGCGCGCGGCTTCGGCGGCCCGGTCATCGTGCACTGCCTCACCGAGAAGGGCCGCGGCTACCGCCCCGCCGAGCAGAACGACGAGGACCGCTTCCACGCCGTCAACGTCATCCACCCCGACACCGGGCTGCCGGTGAAGTCGGCCGGCCGCGACTGGACCAGCGTCTTCGGCGAGGAGATGGTCGCCCTCGGCCGCGAGCGCGCGGACATCGTGGCGATCACCGCCGCGATGCTCCACCCGGTCGGCCTGGCGCCGTTCGCCAAGCAGTTCCCGGAGCGGGTCTTCGACGTCGGCATCGCGGAGCAGCACGCCGCGGTCTCCGCCGCCGGGCTGGCCACCGGCGGCCTGCACCCGGTGGTGGCGGTGTACGCGACCTTCCTCAACCGGGCCTTCGACCAGGTCCTGATGGACGTCGCCCTGCACCGGCTGGGCGTCACCTTCGTGCTGGACCGGGCCGGCGTCACCGGCTCCGACGGCGCCAGCCACAACGGCATGTGGGACATGTCGATCCTCCAGGTCGTCCCCGGCCTGCGGCTCGCCGCCCCCCGCGACGCCGACCAGCTGCGCGCCCAGCTCCGCGAGGCCGTCGCCGTGGACGACGCCCCCACCGTGGTCCGCTACTCCAAGGGCGCGGTCGGCCCCGCCGTCCCCTCCCTCGGCAGGATCGGCGGCATGGACGTCCTGCGCGGCGACACCTCGCCCGTCGACCCGGCCGCCGACCTCACGTCCGACTACCGCGACCGGGCCACCGGCCCCCGCCGCGCCGATGTGCTGCTGGTCTCGGTCGGCGCCATGTCGACCACCTGCCTGGAGGCCGCCGACCTGCTCGCCGCCCAGGGCATCACCAGCACCGTCGTCGACCCGCGTTGGGTCAAGCCGGTCGACGCCGCGCTGCCCGCGCTGGCCGCCGAGCACCGCGTGGTGGTCACGGTCGAGGACAACGGCCGGGTCGGCGGGGTCGGCGCCGCCGTCTCGCAGGCCCTGCGGGACGCCGCCGTGGACGTACCGCTGCGCGACTTCGGCATCCCGCAGCGGTTCCTCGACCACGCCAAGCGCGAGGAGATCCTCGCCGAGATCGGCCTCACCGCGCCGGACATCGCGCGCCAGGTGACCGCCCTGGTGGCCAGGTTGGACGCGGAGCCGGTCGACGCCTGACCCCGGCGCAGAGCCGCGTACCGGGGCCGGGAGCAGAACGCTCCCGGCCCCGCTCGCGTCCTCCCGGCCCTGATCGCGGGTGACCGCAGCTGATTCCGGGTGACCACACCTGATCCCGAGTGACCACCTGGGCCCGGCCGACCACCTGAGCCGGGTGAAGAAACCGGCGGCGCGCCTTGGAACCGCGCGGCGAGGGTATCCGCAG
This sequence comes from Streptomyces sp. NPDC092296, assembly GCF_044755465.1. Taxonomy (NCBI): domain Bacteria; kingdom Bacillati; phylum Actinomycetota; class Actinomycetes; order Kitasatosporales; family Streptomycetaceae; genus Streptomyces; species Streptomyces sp. NPDC092296. The sequence continues at coordinate 45,024 of NZ_JBIVRB010000015.1, forward strand.
AGCTGCGGACAATCCTCGGGAGGCGTATCCATGGCGACACCGTCCAGCGCCAGCAGCGATCACGGCACCGCTCCGCGCGGACTGCTGCGCACCAAGCCGGTCGAGCAGTCCATCGCGGACACCGAGGAGCCCGAGCACGCCCTGCGCAAATCGCTCTCCGCGCTCGACCTGGTGGTCTTCGGCGTGGGCGTCGTCATCGGCACCGGCATCTTCGTACTCACCGGCACCGCCGCCAAGGACTACGCCGGACCGGCGGTCGCCCTCTCCTTCGCCGCCGCCGGCATCGTCTGCGCCCTGGCCGCGCTCTGCTACGCCGAATTCGCCTCCACCGTGCCGGTGGCCGGCTCCGCGTACACCTTCTCCTACGCCTCCATCGGTGAACTGCCCGCCTGGATCATCGGCTGGGACCTGATCCTGGAGTTGGCCCTGGGCGCCGCGGTGGTCGCCGTCGGCTGGTCCGGGTACGTGCAGTCGCTGCTGGCCAGCGCCGGGATCGAACTGCCCGCCGCCGTCGCCGGCGGCGGCGCGGACGGCTCCTGGGGCTTCAACCTGCCGGCCGCGCTGCTGGTGCTGCTGCTCACCGGGGTGCTGATGGCCGGGATGAAGCTCTCCGCCCGGGTCACCACGGTGATCGTGGGGATCAAGGTGACGGTGGTGCTGCTGGTGATCGTCGCCGGGGCCTTCTTCATCAAGGGCGCCAACTACCACCCCTTCATCCCGCCCTCCCAGCCCACCCCCGGCCGATCGGGCGGAGACACCCCGCTGGTGCAGGCCCTCTTCGGCTTCACCCCCTCGACCTTCGGCGTGATGGGGATCTTCACGGCGGCGGCGGTGGTCTTCTTCGCGTTCATCGGCTTCGACATCGTCGCCACCGCCGCCGAGGAGACCCGCAACCCGCAGCGCGACGTGCCGCGCGGCATCCTGGGCTCGCTCGCCATCTGCACGGCGCTCTACATGCTGGTGTCGATCGTGGTCACCGGCATGGAGAAGTACACCCGGCTCTCCACCGACGCGCCGCTGGCCGACGCCTTCAAGGCCGTGCACCAGGACGTCTTCGCCAACCTGGTCAGCGTGGGCGCCATCGCCGGCCTCACCTCGGTCACCATGATCCTGCTGCTCGGCCAGAGCCGGGTCTTCTTCGCCATGAGCCGGGACGGCCTGCTGCCCCGCACCTTCGCCGACATCCACCCGCGCTTCGGCACCCCCTGGAAGACCACCCTGCTGCTGGGCTTCGTGGTCGCGATGGTCTCCGGGGTCATCCCGCTCCAGGAACTCTCCGAACTGGTCAACATCGGCACCCTGTTCGCCTTTGTGATCGTCTCGGTGGGCGTGGTGGTGCTGCGCCGCACCCGGCCCGACCTGCCCCGCGCCTTCCGCACCCCGGCGGTGCCGCTGGTGCCCGCCCTCGCCGTGCTGGCCTGCCTCTGGCTGATGCTCAACCTGCCGATCGCCACCTGGTGGCGGTTCGGCATCTGGATGGCCATCGGCATCGTCCTCTACTTCCTGTACGGACGGCGCCACAGCCGCCTCGGCCTGACCGCGCGGCCCGCGCCCGGGGCGGACCGCGACGGCGCGTGACGACCCCCGGCGCGGCCCCGCTCCGGAAACCCGGGAGCCCGCTGTCGGCACCGCCCGGTAGGTTGTCCCTCGTGCCCGAGGACCGAACCCGCGATCGACTCACCGCGCTCACCGCGCGGCTGCCGGCGCGCCTGCGCACCGGCTACTGGACCGGGCTCGTTCCGGCGCTGGCACTGCTGGCCGTGCTCACCCACCTGCCGTCCTTCGTCCGCCCGGTGTGGAGCCCCGACGAGGGGTTCCTGGCCACCCAGGCGCGGATGCTCGCCGACGGCGGTGTGCTGTACGACACGGTGGTGGACCGCAAGCCGCCGCTGCTGCCCTGGCTGTACGAGGCCGCCTTCGCCGTCTTCGGGTCGCTCTCGCTCTGGCCGCTGCGGGTGCTGGCCATCGTCGCCCACCTGGTCACCGCGGTGCTGCTGGTCTCGCTGGCTCGGGGCCGCTGGGGCGACCGGGCCGGGGCCGCCGCCGGCGTGCTCTACCTGCTGATCTCGATCGGGCTGTCACCGACCGACACCCAGGCGGCCACCTTCGAGGTCTTCATGCTGCCCAGCATGGTCGCCGCCTTCCACTACGCCGAGCGCCGCCGCTGGCTGGCGGCCGGCATCGCCACCGCCGTCTGCGCGCTCACCAAGCAGACCGGCGGCGCCGTGCTGCTGCCGGTGCTCTGGATGCTCTTCCAGGACGGCCGCCACCGGGGGGTGCACCGGCCCGCCGCGCTCGGCAAGGTGCTGGCCGGCTTCGCCATCCCGATAGCGCTGGTGGCCGCGACCCTCACCAAGCCCCGCGGCTTCCTGTTCTGGGTGGTCACCGGCAGCGGCGACTACGCCTCGCTGGACGGTGCGCTGCTGCTGATGATCGGCCGGGCGCTGGGCAATCTGGCCATTCTGGCCGCCGCCGCGTTCGGCCTGGTGCTGCCGCTGGTCCGGCGGCTGCGGGCCGGCCGCCGGGCGGTGCGGGCGGGCGGTGTGCCGCCCACGCTCGGTACGGCGCACGGCTCCACCGCCGACCTGTGGGTCTGGCTGGTCTCCGCCGGGCTCGCCGTCTCCACCGGCTTCCACTTCTTCGGCCACTACTACCTCCAGCTGATACCGCCGCTGGTGCTGCTCGGCGTCGGGGCGGTGTCCACCTCGGCACTGCGCTGGCGGCCGGTGCTGGTCTACACGGCCGTCGCCTCCTGCGTCTTCTGGGGCCTGGCGCTGGTCTGGCCGGACCAGCGGCTGGACCGGTCGGCCAAGGTCGCCCTGGCGGTGGCGGAGCAGACCGGGCCCACGGACACCATGCTGGTCTGGGGGATGCACCCGGAGATGTACTGGCTGGCCGGCCGACGCCCGGCCAGCCGCTATCTGACGGCCGGCTTCCTGACCAACTACAGCGGCGGCAAGGGCGACGAGAAGGTCGGTGAGGAGTTCAGCGTCCAGGACGCCTGGAAGACCTTCGACCAGGAGCTCAGCCACGGACTGCCGGAGATCGTGGTGGACGACTCGGGCAAGGCGCCGTACGCGCCCGCGCACATCCCGAAGATCGAACGGCTGCTGGACGCCCACTACCAGATGGTGGGGCTGACCGGTGACACGGTGATCTACCGGCTGGTGCGCCGCTGACCCGAGCGGCTGTCGTGCCGGGGCCCCGGTCGTACCCGGGTCGCGGTCGTGCCGGGGCCGTCGTGGTGCCGGGGCTGCTGTCGTGCTGGGGCTGCTGTCGGGCCGGGGCCGTTGTCGTACCCCGATGGCAGACTCTGCCCCATGGCGACCTGGCAGCAGTTCGAGAGGGAAGCACCCGAGTTGGCGGCGGCGGTGCGGGCCCGCGTCGAGGCGTACAAGCACCATGTGCTGGCCACCGTGCGCAAGGACGGCTCACCCCGGGTCAGTGGCACCGAGGTCCGCCGGTGCGGCCCCGACCTGACGCTCGGCTCGATGTGGCAGGCGGTCAAGGCCCGCGATCTCCAGCGGGACGGCCGCTTCGCCCTGCACACCAATCCCGGCGACGGTTCGATGGCGGGCGGTGACGCCAAGCTGGCGGGCCGTGCGGTGGAGATCACCGACGAGGGCGAGCTGGCGGCCTACCGGGTGGCCGTCCCACCGCCGCCCGGCCCGTTCCACGCCTTCCGGCTGGACCTGGCGGAGGTCGTGCTCACCGAGGTCGAGGGGGACGAACTGGTGATCCGCAGCTGGCGTCCGGGCCGGCCGGTCAACACGGCGCGGCGGCACTGAGTGCCGCCGCCGGGAGGTGGCGGCCGCCGGGGTGGAGCGGCCGCCACCCGGGGTGCGGCGGGCGTCCCGGGGATGGGCGCCCGCCGCAGTCGGATGGCCGGGAGGCCTAGGTCAGGAGCAGGTGGCACCGTTCAGCGTGAAGCTGCTGGGCACGCTGTCCGAACCGGTGACGGTTCCCTGGAGGCCGAAGTTGGCGGTGCCGCCGGCCGGGATGGAGCCGTTGTAGTCCACGTTGGCCGCCGTCACGGACTTGCCGGACTGGGTGAGCACCGTGTTCCAGGAGTTGGTCACCTTCTGGTCACCGGCGAAGGTCCAGGCCAGCTTCCAGGAGCTGAGCGGCGCGGTGCCGGTGTTCTTGATGGTGACGTCCGCCTGGAAGTTGCCCGGCCAGCCGCTGGGCGTCCAGGTCACGTGGCAGGAGCCGCTCGCCGGCGGGGTGGTCGGCGGCGTGGTGGGCGGCGTCGTCGGGGGCTTGGTCGGGGGAGTGGTGGGCGGCGTGGTCGGCGGGTTGGTCGGCGGGTTGGTCGGGTTGGTGGGCGTGCTGCCGACCGGGAGCAGGTACGGCTGGAGGAAGCCCTGCTTGAGGGAGTCGACCGTGACCCAGTCGTCCTTCAGGATGCCGCCGGTGTCACCCGAGTCGGGGTTGAGCGACCAGTAGGTGAAGTCGAAGCCGTTGCTGCCCTTGCCCATGTAGGACATCAGCTTGGTCAGCCACTGCTGGTCCGCCGTCGCGGTGAGGGTGCTGCCGAACTCACCGACCAGCACCGGAGCGGTGCCGTTCTTCTTGAGGTAGCCCCAGTTCTTGTCCCAGATCGCCGGCAGGTTGTTGGGGAACGACGCGTCGTCGAACCACGGCTGGCGGTAGACCGAGGTGGCGTACTCGTGCGCCGAGTAGACCAGCTTGTTGGGCTTGTTGAGCCGCACCGGCGCGGTGGCCGCGCCCTGGAGGTTGCCGCCCCACCAGGTGCAGTCGGTGCCGGCGGTGTACTTGTCGCTGGTGCCGCCGGGGCCGTAGCACTCATTGCCCTCGACGATGATCAGCCAGTCGGGGTTGGCCGCCAGGATGGCGTTGCCGCCCTTCTCGGCCGCCAGTCGCCAGTCGGTGGCGGTGTTGCCGCTGCCCCAGGTGGCGGCGCCGTTCGGCTCGTTGTGCAGGTCAGCGCCGACCACGGTGTTGTTGCCCTTGTAGCGGTTGGCCAGCATCACCCAGTCGCTGACCCAGCGCGACTCGGGGTAGGCGGTGGTGTACCAGAGCGGCGACTGACCGCCGGAGTCCGGGCGGTGCTGGTCCAGGAAGACCTTGAGCCCGATCTTCCCCGAGTAGTCGATGATCTTGTCCATGATCTGGATGCCGCTCAGGCCCTGCAGATCGGGGTTCTTGTTGTAGTCGATGCTGCTGGGCTTGGAGCTGGCGTCGAACAGCTGGTTGGCGAACGGAATCCGCAGGGTGTTGTAACCCAGCGACTTCACCTGGTCGAGCATGTCCTTGTAGCTGCGCGACCACAGTCCGTGCGGGGAGTAGTTGGCGGTCTCCAGGCCGAACCAGTTGATGCCGGTCATCCGCACCGGGTTGCCCGCAGCGTCCACGATCTGGCCGCCGGAGGTGTGCCAGGGGCCGTCACCGACCGCAGCCTGGGCGTTGGCGGGGGCCAGGATCGCTGCCGTGGCGGCCACCGCGGCGGCGGCGAACAGCGCGATCGGGGTGCGGGCACCGCGCCGCCGTCGGGGCGTGGTGGGGTTGATGGTGGCCATGGGTCTCCTCGTACGGTTCGACCAGAGTGGGACGGACTGCCGAGACCAGCAGTCCGAGCGAGGGGAACACCACGGGGGCCGGAGCGGAGTGGGAGCGCTCCCAATGACGTGGCGGCTGACTTGCTGTGCAACGGCATGCTGGCCCGGCCGACGCGGTCGCGTCAACCTTTTGAACACACCCAGTTGGCGGGCCGCCCGTTGTGTGCAGCTTCTGAACATACGTCAGGCTGAAGCGGCGTCAGCCGCCCGCTCAGTACGAGTGCCGTACCGCCATCACGGTCCGCACCCGCTCCACGTCGAACTCCGCTCCCAGCCACTCGTGCAGCGGACGGAGCGCCTCCACATCGGCGCAGTAGTCGTCGTAGTGGACCCGGATGGCGCTGGACCCCAGGTCCTCGACCACCGCCGCCATCCGCTTCTCGATCAGGGTCAGCCGATCCAGTGCGTCCGGCATGGTGGCCCACCATTTGCTGCGCGCCACGTCGGCCAACTGCCGGGTGTTGAAGACGAACCGCGCCCCCGGGAAGAGCTGCCGCAGAAACGCCACATACTCGGCCAGGTCCTCCTCCGGCCAGCAGATCTCCTTGAAGCCCACGATCCGCGACTCCGGACGGGGGCGGATCAGGGTCTCCAGCACCAGGTGGCGCATTTCGGCCAGTGCCGCGTCCTCCGGATAGCCGTCGATGCCCCACCACGGGTGGAACGGCGGCAGCGGACTGCTTCCCGCCAGCCGGTCCCGGTGGTGCAGCACCTTGCTGTGGAACCGGTACAGGTCGTACAGCACGCCCTGGTTCTCGCCCCGCACCAGCACGCCGGGGAGGGTGCTCAGCAGGTTCTGGAGCAGGGTCGACCCGGACCGGCCGTAGGTCAGGATGAAGAGGTAGCCGAGTGCCGGACCGTCCGCCGCGCGGTCGGCCGGGGCCGCCCGGCGCCCGTCGCCCGGCCGGTCCGACGCCGCCAGCACCAGGGCGTTCCGCTCGATCCGCAGGTTGTCGCGCTCGCCGCGCACGGCGTCGCGCTCCCGGCGGGTCTGCTCGCCCTCCTGCCGCAGTCGGCGGCACTCGTCCCGCAGCCGGTCGCGCTGCGCGACCAGCCGCCGCACCGGCGGCACCAACCGGATCACGCCATGGGCGAGCAGGGACCGGCTCCGCCGCGCGGCAGGGGGGTCCACCGGAGAGGGAGCCGTTGCTTCCGACTGGGGACGATGCGTACCCTGCGCCATGCCTGCCGTGCTCCTGCCGTCTGTTATCGGTATCGATTCAATCAATGACGGACAATGTAGGAGCCAAAACTGAGTAAAAACTGAGAGCTTCCTGCGTCTCAGCTTGGAGCCCCAGCCGAGCGACCGGTCAGCAGCAGCGCGATGTCGTCCAGCCGGTCCGGATCACGCCCGGCCTCCCGGACCAGCCGCTCCGCCGTCCCGTCCAGCGAGTCGGCGGCCGTGTGCGCGAGCGCCGAACGCAGCCGGTCGATGCCCTGGTCGATGTCCGAGCCCGGCTGCTCCACCAGCCCGTCCGTGTACAGCGCCAGCACCGAGCCGTACGGCAGCTCCAGCTCGGTGACCGGGTAGCGGGCGTCGCGGTCCACCCCCAGCAGCACCCCGCCCGCGATGTCGACCACCTCGGTGCACCCGCCGGGGCCGCGCAGCAGCGGCGGAAGGTGCCCGGCCCGCACCGCCCTGGCCCGCCCGGTCGCCGGGTCGAGGTGGACATAGCAGCAGGTCGCGAAGAGGCCGGTGTCCAGATCGGCCAGCAGCCGGTTGGTGCACTTCATCACCCCGTCGGGCGACTGGCCGCCGGTGACGAACGCCCGGACGGCGCTGCGCAGCTGCCCCATCACCGCCGCGGCGGCGACGCTGTGCCCCTCCACGTCCCCGATGACCACCGCCACCCCGTCGGCGGCCTCGATCACGTCGTACCAGTCCCCGCCGATGTCCATCCCCCGGGTGCCCGGCAGATAGCGGCCCGCCGTCTCCACCCCCGCGATCCGGGGCAGCCGGTGCGGCAGCAGGGCCCGCTGGAGGCCCTGGGCCACCGCCGCCTCGGAGTCGTACAGCCGGGCCCGCTCCAGCGCCTGCGCGGTGAGCCCGCCCAGGGCGGTCAGCACGGTGCGCTCCTCGGCGGTGAAGGTGCGCGGCCGCTCGAAGCCCAGCACGCAGGAGCCCACCGGTCGGCCCGAGGCGATCAGCGGCAGGAAGGCCCAGGAGCGCGCCGGGCCCATCGCGACGCCCGGATAGGCGGCGGTCAGCTGCCGGTTGGACTCGAAGAAGCGCGGGCTGCCCGAGGTGAGCGCCTCCACGGCGGGCAGCCGGGCGTGCAGCGACACCCGTTCGAACGCGTCGAGCAGCCCCTCCGGGTAGCCCTGCTGCCAGGCCAGTTGCAGCTGCCGGTCGAGCACCTCGTACACGGCCAGCTGCTGCCCGGCGAAGGCCGGCAGCAACTGCTCGGACACCACCTCGCAGACCTGCCGGACGGTCACCGCCTCGGTCAGCGCACTGGCCATCTGGAGCACCTGGTACAGCGCCCCGGCCCTGGTGGGGGTGTGGGCCGGCGCCGGTACTCCGGCCGGCTCGCCGCCCAGGCCGCCTTCGCCTCCGCCTCCGCCTCCGCCGTCCTCGCCGGGCGGCGGCTCCGCCCGCACCAACCGGCCGGTCAGCCCGTGCACATCCGGGTAGAGGGTGAAATCCAGCCAGTGGCCCGCCGAGCGGCGGACCAGGAACGAGGTCGGCTCCTGGGAGAACATCGCCGCCCGGTAGCGGTCCTCGTACGCCGGATCGGAGAGCCAGGGCAGCACGTCCCAGGGCTGGCAGCCGAGCAGCTCGTCGCGGTCGGCGCCGAGCAGCGCCTCCGTCCGGCCGTTGACGAAGGTGAACCGGCCGTCCTGGTCGAGCGAGAACAGGCCGTCCGGCAGCCGCTCCACCGCCTCGGCCGCCGACACCCCGCTGCCCAGGTCCACCAGGCCGCCGACCAGCCGCTCCGTCGGGCCCTGCGCCGGAGCGCCCCCGCCGGGCGCCCGCGGCCTGACGGCCCTGGCCCACAACTCGATCAGGTGCACCCGGTCGCACCGGCCGCGCACCCGCAGCCGGTGCGGGGAGAGCGGCCCCGAGCCGACCGCCTTGCGGGCGGCGACCTGCAACTCGTACGCGTCCTCCGGCACCACCCGCGCCGCCAGCGCCTCCACGGTGTGACCGAAAGACGCGGGGTCGGTGCCGAGGATGCGGCAGCACTCCTCGTCGGCGGTGAAGACCCCGCTGGCCAGGTCCCAGTCGAACTGGCCGACCCGCACCCGGGGCGGCGACGCGGCGGGCAGCCGGACGGTGATCGGCTCCGCGTCCCACTCGGCCGGCAGCCCGCGCCCGTCCAGCACCGCCAGCGCGGCGCCGAGCCGATTGGCGGCCGTCCGCAGTCGGCGGCGGGCCGTGCTGGTGAGCAGCCGCCCCGGGGCGGCCGCCCGCAGCACCACCAGGACGCCGACGGGGCCCTGGGCGTCGGTCACCGGGGTGTACAGCGAGGCGAACTGGTACGGCAGGGCGAGGGCCAGTTGCGGATAGCGGCGCATCGTCTCACCGGCGTCGGCCAGCTGGATGCCGCGCCCCGTGCGGTACGCCTCCGGCGCGGGGAACGGCCCGGACACCGGCACCCGCCAGATGGCCCGCAGCAGCGAGCGGGGCACCCCGGCGACGGCGGCCAGCACCAGCGAGCAGCCGCTGTGCGAGCGCAGGTAGACACCGCCGCCGTAACCGCCGGCCGCCTGGATCGCCCTCACCAGACCGTCGGCCAGCGCGCGGTCGAACTCCTCGGTGCCCGAGGGACGGGTCATCTGCGTGTCCTCTTGCGGGGCCGGCTGCCCACCGCCCCACCCGCTGCTGGTCGGTGCTCCTCCCAACCGCCAGCATCCCCCTTCCGCGCGGCCTTGGCATGTCGGCGGGGGCAGCGCCGCGCGGAGGGGGGCGGACCGGCGGCGTCGCCGGGCGGCGGGGCGCCGGGCTGGGTCGGCAGCGGGGGCGTGCGGTGCGGACCGGGGGCGGGGCTGGGGCGTGGGCTTGGCGGCGTGGGGGCGGCGGGCGCCCCCGGGTTCGGCGGGGTCGTACGGCGGGGTGCCGGCTGGGGTGCGAGCGGGGGACGCGGGTGGGGTGCCGGGCGGGGTCGGCAGTGGGGGCGCGGTCGGCGCGGGGGCGGGGCGTGGGGGCGGCGGTGAGGGTGCGCCGCGCGGGGTCGGTGGGCGCCCCCGGGTTCGGCGGGGCCGTACGGCGGGGTGCTGCCGGCAGGGGACGTGGGTGGGGTCCGGGCGGGGCTGGGGCGTGGGCTTGGCGGCGTGGGGTCGGTGGGCGCCCCCGGGTTCGGCGGGGTCGTACGGTGCAGGTACGAGCGGGGGACGCGGGTGGGGCGCCGGGCGGGGTCGGCAGCGGGGGCGGCGGGTGCGGCCAGGTTCAGCGGGGTCGTACGGTGCGGGGGCCGACCACGGCGGCGCCGAGTGCGGTGAGCCGGGAGCGCAGCTCGCGGTCGGCCGTCGCGACCAGGCAGCGCCGCCCCGTCGAGGGCCCCTCGGCCGCCGCCAGCCGGACGATCAGGTCGTCACCGCTGCCGGTGGCGGACGCCACCCGGACCCCGGGCACCTCGGCCACCCCGCGCGCCGCCCCCTCGACCACCAGCAGCACCTCCAGCGGCCCGCCGCACGCCCACGACGGCGCCCCGCCGCCCTCCGGCAGCCCGGCGGCGGCGATCCCGGCCAGGGAGTCGCGCAGCCGCTCCGCCGCACCCCGGCGGTCCCGCCACCAGCCGTCCGGCACCGAGCCCACCACATTGGCCCCGTCCACGATCAGCAGCGGCCGTGATTGGCCCTCCATGTCATACCCCTTCCCCTCACCTGGCGCTCTTCGGAACGGTAGCCCGTCCCGGACGCGCCGGTGCCCGGCACACCGCAGCGCGGGTACCGGGCACCGGACGGGCAGCCGGGCCGTCAGGCGGGCACGCTGGCGACGCCCTGGGCCAGGAACGGCTTGCCGTTCACCCGCTGGGAGACGCCCTCGCGGTCCAGGTACGGCGTGATGCCGCCCAGGTGGAACGGCCAGCCCGCGCCGGTGATCAGGCAGAGGTCGACGTCCTGCGCCTCCGCGACCACGCCCTCCTCCAGCATGAGGTGGATCTCCTCCGCGATGGCGTCCAGCGCCCGGTCGCGGACCTGCTGCTCGGTGAGGACGGTGGAACCGGTCTCGAACAGCTCCGCGACCTCCGGATCGACCTGCTGGCTGCCGGTGGCCCAGCTGTAGATGCCGCGCTTCCCGGCCTTGACCAGGCGGCCCAGGTTCTCCGAGACGCCGAAGCGGTCGGGGTAGGCCGCGTGCAGGGTGCCGGCCACATGGTGGGCGACGGCCGGGCCGACCAGTTCCAGCAGCACGATCGGGGACATCGGCAGGCCGAGCGGCTCCAGGGCGCGGTCCGCGACCTCGATCGGGGTGCCCTCGTCGATGGTGCCGAGGACCGTGCCCAGGAAGCGGGTGAGCACCCGGTTGACCACGAACGCCGGGGCGTCCTTGACCAGCACCGCCGACTTCTTCAGCTTCTTGGCGGTGGCAAAGGCCGTGGCCAGCGAGGCTTCGTCGGTCCGCTCGCCCCGGACGATCTCCAGCAGCGGCAGCACGGCCACCGGGTTGAAGAAGTGGAAGCCCACGACCCGCTCCGGGTGCTGGAGCTTGGAGGCCATCTCGGTCACCGAGAGCGAGGAGGTGTTGGTGGCGAGGATCGCGCTGGGGGAGACCACGGCCTCCAGCTCGGCGAAGACGTCCTGCTTGACGCCCATCTCCTCGAACACGGCCTCGATCACGAAGTCCGCGTCACCGAAGGCGGCGGCCTTGTCCAGCGAGCCGGTGACCAGCGCCTTGAGCCGGTTGGCCTTGTCCTGCCCGATCCGGCCCTTGTCCAGCAGCTTGTCGATCTCGCCGTGGACGTAGCCCACGCCCTTGTCGATCCGCTCCTGGTCGATGTCGGTGAGCACCACCGGCACCTCAAGCCGCCGGGTGAACAGCAGCGCGAGCTGGGAGGCCATCAGCCCGGCGCCGACCACGCCGACCTTGGTGACCGGGCGGGCCAGCGAGCGGTCCGGCGCGCCGGCCGGCCGCTTGGCGCGCTTCTGCACCAGGTTGAAGGCGTACAGGCCGGCCCGCAGCTCACCGCTCATGATCAGGTCGGCCAGCGCCTGGTCCTCGGCGTCGAAGCCGCGCTGCGGGTCGCCGTCCTTGGCGGCGGCGATGATCTCCAGCGCCCGGTACGGTGCCGGGGCGGCGCCGTGCACCTTGGAGTCGGCCACGAAGCGGCCGTGCGCCACCGCCTGGTCCCAGGAGTCGCCCCGGTCGATCTCCGGGCGCCGTACGACGATCTCACCGGAGAGCACCGAGGCGGCCCAGCGCAGCGACTGCTCCAGGAAGTCGGCGGGCTCGAAGAGGGCGTCCGCGATGCCCAGCTCATGGACCTGTGCGCCCTTGAGCTGCCGGTTCTGGCTGAGCGAGTTCTCGATGATCACCTGGACGGCGCGCTGCGGCCCGATCAGGTTGGGCAGCAGCGTACAGCCGCCCCAGCCCGGCACCAGGCCGAGGAAGCACTCCGGCAGCGAGAACGCCGGGACGCCGGAGGAGACCGTCCGATAGGTGCAGTGCAGGCCGATCTCCACGCCGCCGCCCATCGCCGCGCCGTTGTAGAAGGCGAAGCTGGGCACCGGCAGTGCGGCGATCCGCTTGAAGACGTCGTGGCCGCTCCTGCCGATGGCCACCGCGTCGCTGCGCTCCTTGAGCACCTCGACGCCCTTGAGGTCGGCGCCGACCGCGAAGATGAACGGCTTGCCGGTGACGCCGACGGCGGCGATCTCCCCGGCGGCGGCCTCCCGCTCGACCTGGTCCAGCGCCTCGGACAGCCTGGCCAGGCTGCTCGGGCCGAAGGTGGTCGGCTTGGTGTGGTCCAAGCCGTTGTCCAGCGTGATCAGGGCGAACCGGCCGGCCCGTCCGGGCAGGTCGAGGTGGCGGACGTGGGCCGTGGTGACCACCTCGTCCGGGAAGAGCTCGGCGGCGCGCCGCAGCAGCTCGGTGGTGGTGGTGGTCACTTCGCCCCCTCGAAGTTCGGGTTCTCCCAGACGACGGTCCCGCCCATGCCGAAGCCGATGCACATGGTGGTCAGGCCGTAGCGGACGTCGGGGCGCTCCTCGAAGCGGCGCGCCAGCTGGCTCATCAGGCGCACGCCGGAGGAGGCCAGCGGGTGGCCGAAAGCGATGGCCCCGCCGTACGGGTTGACGCGCTCGTCGTCATCCGCGATGCCGTAGTGGTCCAGGAAGGCCAGCACCTGGACGGCGAACGCCTCATTGATCTCGAAGGCGCCGATGTCGGAGATCGACAGACCGGCCTTGGCCAGCGCCTTCTCGGTGGCCGGCACCGGGCCGACGCCCATCATCTCGGGCTCGACGCCCGCGAAGGCGTACGAGACCAGCCGCATCCGCACCGGCAGCCCCAGCTCGACCGCGACGTCCTCGGCGGCCAGCAGCGCGGCGGTGGCGCCGTCGTTGAGGCCGGCCGAGTTGCCCGCCGTGATCCGGCCGTGGGGGCGGAACGGGGTCTTCAGCCCGGCCAGGTTCTCCAGGGTGGTGCCCGGCCGCATCGGCTCGTCGGCGGTGGCCAGGCCCCAGCCGGTCTCGCCGGCCGCGGCTCCCGCGCCCTCGACGGGCTGGGTGCGCCGCACCGCGACCGGTACCAGGTCAGGCTGGATCTTTCCGTTGGCGTACGCCTTGGCGGCCTTCTCCTGGGAGGCGACCGCGTAGGCGTCGCAGCGCTCCTTGGTGAGGTGCGGGAACCGGTCGTGCAGGTTCTCGGCGGTCATGCCCATGAAGAGGGCCGACTCGTCGACCAGCTTCTCCGAGACGAAGCGCGGGTTGGGGTCCACCCCCTCGCCCATCGGGTGGCGTCCCATGTGCTCCACGCCGCCCGCGACCACCACGTCGTACGCGCCGAAGGCGATGCCGCCGGCGGTGGTGGTGACGGCGGTCATCGCACCGGCGCACATCCGGTCGATGGCGTAACCGGGGACCGACTCGGGCAGCCCGGACAGCAGCGCGGCGGTGCGGCCGATGGTCAGGCCCTGGTCGCCGATCTGGGTGGTGGCCGCGACGGCGACCTCGTCGATCCGCTCGACGGGCAGGTCGGGGTTCCGGCGGATGAGCTCCCGAATGCACTTGACGACCAGGTCGTCCGCCCGGGTCTCGTGGTAGATGCCCTTCGGGCCCGCCTTGCCGAACGGGGTGCGGACGCCGTCGACGAAGACGACGTCCCTCACGGTACGAGGCACGGTGGCTCTCCTCCCAGGTTCCAATGAATCTGGCCAGGTCCCAATGAATCTGGCCAGGTCCCAATGAATCTGGAGCCCGACACGTCACGGGACGGCGCCTGCCCACACACGGCACTGGGCGCTCATCTGTCATGCTACTCGCTGGTAACTAGGTTGCCCATAGCGGCCTCCCCTCCGCGCGTCGGGTGTGGCGCGCGCCACTGCCGCCGCACAGGCCGATGGCCCGCCGCCTCCGGGTCGGGAGAGCGGCGGGCCATCGGGCAGTACGGGCCGGTACGGGTTCAGACGGCGGCCTCGGCCGCGGCGAACGCGGTGGCCAGCGCGGGTGCGACCAGCTCCACCTGCCAGCTGCGGGCGCCGCGCCCGCGCAGCGCGGCGGCGACCGCCTCGGCGGTGGCGTCGGCGGGCGGCTCCCAGCTGACCCGGCGCACCAGATCCGGCGTGATCAGGTTCTCGGCGGGCAGGTTGTGCGCCTCGGCCAGCGCCGAGACCGCGGCCCTGGCGCCGGAGAGCCGGGCCGCCGCCACCGGGTCCTTGTCGGCCCAGGCGCGCGGCGGCGGCGGGCCGTCGTGCGGTGCGGTGGCCGGCGGCAGCTGCGACTCGGGGATCACCCGGGCCCGGTCCAGCGCGCCCAGCCACTGGTCGAGCTGGCGGCGGTGCATCCGGGGGCCGAAGCCCTGCACGGTCTGGAGCGCCTGCGGGGTGGTGGGCATGGCGAGTGCGGCGGCCACGATCGCGGCGTCCGAGAGCACCCGGCCGGGGGAGACGTCGCGCTCCCTGGCCAGCCGGTCACGCAGCAGCCACAGCTCCCGCACGGCGGCCAGCTGGCGGCGGCGGCGCACCTTGTGCAGCCCGGAGGTGCGGCGCCAGGGGTCGACCCGGGGCGCCGGACGCGGTGCGGCGACGATCGCGGCGAACTCCTCGAGCGCCCAGGCGAGCTTGCCCTGGCTGCCCAGCTCCTGTTCGAGTGCGTCACGCAGCTCGACCAGCACCTCGACATCCAGGGCCGCGTAGCGCAGCCAGGGCTCGGGCAGCGGGCGGGTGGACCAGTCCACCGCCGAATGCTCCTTGGCCAGGGTGTAACCGAGCACGTTCTCGGTCATCGGGCCCAGGCCGACCCGGGGGAAGCCGGCGATCCGGCCGGCCAGCTCGGTGTCGAAGAGCCGGGTGGGCCGCATGCCCACCTCGGAGAGGCAGGGCAGATCCTGGGTGGCGGCGTGCACCACCCACTCGGCGTCGGCGAGCGCGTCCCCCAGTGCGGTGAGGTCGGGACAGGCGATCGGATCGATGAGGGCGGTCCCCGCCCCGGCGCGGCGCAGCTGGATCAGGTAAGCCCGCTGCCCGTACCGGTAGCCGGAGGCGCGCTCGGCATCCACCGCGACCGGTCCCTCGCCCGAGGCGAAGGCGGCGACCACCGCGGCGAGCGCCTCGGCGTCGGTCACGACCGGCGGGATGCCCTCCCGCGGCTCCAGCAGGGGGACCGGCTCCGGGGTCACGTCTACGGCGATGGTCTCTGGGGCGTCGGTCACCCCCCAAGGGTACGCCGGGGTGTACGACCGGGGATCGGCAAGCGGCTGGCGAGGGCCGGTGCCCGGTTACGGGGAGGGGGAGGGCCGCCCGCCCGCGGCCCCGGGCGGGGGCGCGGACGGGCGGCCTGGCAAGAAGGAGGGAAACGTTCCTCCGGTCGGGTGGTGGAAGGGGTCGTCAGTGGATGATGCCGGTGCGCAGGGCCACCGCGACCATGCCCGCCCGGTCGCCGGTGCCCAGCTTGCGGGCGATCCGGGCCAGGTGGCTCTTGACGGTCAGGGCGGACAGGCCCATGGCGACGCCGATCGCCTTGTTGGACTGGCCCTCGGCGACCAGCCGCAGCACCTCCACCTCCCGGCCGGAGAGCTCCCGGTAGGTGGTGGGCTGGACACCGGGGGTGCCGGGGGCGGCCGGGGCGCCGGGGGTGCCGGGCATCCCGGGGCGGCGCATCCGGCCGGCCATCCCGGCGGCGCCCAGCGGCATCCCGGGGCGGCCCGGCATGCCGATGGAGCCACGGGTGCCGGTGACGACGTAGCCCTTGACGCCTCCGGCCAGGGCGCTGCGCACCGCGCCGATGTCGTCGGCGGCGGAGAGCGCCAGACCGTTGGGCCAGCCCGCGGCCCGGGTCTCGGCGAGGATGGTCAGCCCGGAGCCGTCCGGGAGGTGCACATCGGCCACACAGATGTCACGGGGAGTGCTGACCCGTGGCCGGGCTTCGGCGATGGAGGATGCCTCGATGACGTCGCGCACGCCCAGCGCCCACAGATGCCGGGTGACCGTGTTGCGGACGCGCGGGTCCGCCACGACCACCATGGCGGTGGGCTTTGTCGGGCGGTAGGCGACCAGGTTTGCGGGGTGATCGAGAAGGACCGACACCAGGCCTCCTGAATAGGGGAGTGGCGGACGGAACCCCGGTGGGGCGGTCGGGATTCCGCTTGCGGAAAGGGTCACTGACAGCTTCGGCAGCAACCGTGCCCGGCTTTAGCGAAAGATCACGATTTAGTGAGTGGCAATATGGACAAATCGTGCACTAGATCGGTCTGGTGCTGCCATGAAGCGCGCAAGTTCGATCGCGAGTGGTCAGATTTGTGATCTTCAGCGACCGTGAACGGGCGTGGGAGGGGGCGCTCAGCGGGAGCGCGGACGCCGGCGCGCCGGCATGGGAACCACCCCGCCGAGCGACGGCGCGTCCGGCAGCGGCCCGTGCGCCGGTGCGACCGGCGGCAGCCCGGCGCAGATGCAGAGCAGGTCGCACCAGGCCGCCAGATGCCGCTCAAAGCGCCCGTCGGCCGGCGTCCAGGAGGCGCGCAGCTCGATCTCGGTGCTGGAGGCACGTTCCGCCAGGGCGCCGAAGTACTGCGAGTGGCAGCGGGTCACGGTGCCGCCCGCCTCGGTGTGCCCGGCGGCATGCGCCTGGAGCGAGTCCAGCAGCCAGGCCCAGCCCACCTCGGACAGCAGCGGATCACCGGCCATCTCCGGCTCCAGCTCGGCGCGGGCCAGCGTCACCAACCGGAAGTCGCCCTGCCACGCCTCGTGCCCGGCCGGGTCGTGCAGCAGCACCAGCCGGCCGTCGGCGAGCTCCTCGCCGTCCACCTCCACCGAGGCGGTCAGCGCGTACGCGTACGGGGCGAGGCGGCGCGGCGCCGGAGCGGTGCCGATCCGCACCTCCGGCCGCAGCCGGGCGGCGGTCAGCGCCTCGACGGCGCCGCGGAACGCGGCGGGCACGGCGTCCTCGCCCGCGCCGCCACCATGTGCGGGATTTCCGCTGACCGCTGCCATGAGCCGAAGCGTAGGGGGGCGGGCGCGCGGATGCGCGCAATGGCGTCGGCGCGGCGCGGCGCTCGGCCCAGGGAAACGCCCCCGCAGCGGGGGCGCCCGGCACCCGGGACCGGCCCGCTGCCAAGCGCGTTGCGGCCGCGTTGCCTCAGCGTGCGAAGATTTCACCCGTGAGTGACACAAGCGCAGCGAACCCCGTACCGACGCCCGCCGGCACCACCGGACGGCAGCCCACCGAGCGGCGCGGCGCCGCGCACGACTCGGCGTTCCTGCGGGCCTGCCGGCGCGAGCCGGTGCCGCACACGCCGGTCTGGTTCATGCGCCAGGCGGGCCGCTCACTCCCCGAATACCTCAAGGTCCGCGAGGGCATCCCGATGCTGGAGTCGTGCATGCGGCCCGAGCTGGTCAAGGAGATCACCCTCCAGCCGGTGCGCAGGCACCGGGTCGACGCGGCCATCTACTTCAGCGACATCGTGGTGCCGCTGAAGGCGATCGGCCTGGACCTGGACATCAAGCCCGGCGTGGGCCCGGTGGTGGCCGACCCGATCCGCAGCCGCGCCGACCTGGAGCGGCTGCGCCCGCTGGAGCCCGGCGACGTCTCGTACGTCACCGAGGCGATCGGCCTGCTGGTCGCGGAGCTGGGCGGCACCCCGCTGATCGGCTTCGCCGGAGCGCCGTTCACCCTGGCCAGCTATCTGGTGGAGGGCGGTCCGTCCAAGAACCACGAGCGCACCAAGGCCATGATGTACGGCGAGCCCGAGCTGTGGGCCGCGCTGCTCGACCGGCTGGCCGACATCACCGCCGCCTTCCTCGCGGTGCAGATCGAGGCCGGCGCCTCCGCCGTCCAGCTCTTCGACTCCTGGGTGGGCGCCCTGGCCCCCGCCGACTACCGCCGCTCGGTCATGCCCGCCAGCCGCAAGGTCTTCGACGCCGTCGCCGGGTACGGCGTGCCGCGCATCCACTTCGGCGTGGGCACCGGTGAGCTGCTCGGCCTGATGGGCGAGGTCGGCGCCGACGTGGTCGGCGTCGACTGGCGGGTCCGGCTGGACGAGGCCGCCCGCCGGGTCGGCCCCGGCAAGGCCCTCCAGGGCAACCTTGACCCGGCGGTGCTGTTCGCCCCCACCGAGGCGGTGCGCGCCAAGGCCGGCGAGGTGCTGGACGCGGCCCGCGCGGTGGGTGACACCGGCCACATCTTCAACCTCGGCCATGGCGTGCTGCCCAGCACCGACCCCGACGCGCTGACCCGGCTGGTGGAGTACGTCCACGAGGCGACCGCCCGCTGACCACCGCCGTTCCGACCGCCCGCCGCGCCCGCACCGGCGCGGCGGGCGGTCGGTGTCACTCCTCCGACCGGGCGGCCTGCGCCACCGGCTCCCGCTGCTGCTCCGGCTCCGTCTGCTGCGGTCGGGCCTGCTGCGGTCGGGCCTGCTCCGGTCGGGCCGCCACCGGCCCGGCCGATTCCCGCTCCCGCCGCCGCCGCGCCACCCGCAGCGCCAGCCACCCGGCGGGCACCAGCACCACCGCGAACGGGGCGACCGCCGCCAGCACCACCAGCAGCACCCGCACGGTCGCGTACAGCGCGTGCCAGCCCCCCGCCAGCGCGTCCGCCACCGCCGTGCCGAAGCTCTCGGCACCTCCGGCCCGGGGCGGCACGGGCGCCGGGGCGGCAGCGGACTGCACCTGGACCGTGATGGTGGAGAGCGAGGTCTGCGACGCCAGCTGCTGCAACTGCTGCTCCAGCGACTCCAGGTCGGCCTCCCGGTGGCTCAGCTCGCTCTCCAGGCTGACCACCTCGGTGATCGTCTCCGCCTGGTCCATCAGCTTGCGGACCCGGTCCACGCTGGCGCGCTGCGTCTTGACCCGGCTCTGGACGTCGACGACCTGATCGGTGACATCCTCGGCCTTGCGGTGCAGCGCCAGCACCTTGCCCAGCCTGCCGAAGCCGTCCAGCGTCCGGTCGAAGGCGGCGGACGGCACCTTCACCACCAGCTGCGCACCGGCCTGGTACCCGCTGACGTCCCCCTCGACCCACGTCCTCCCGCCGCCCGACTCACCGGACTCGTCCGGTCCGGTGCCGACCGCGCCGTCCATCGTCTCGCCGCTGACATAGCCGCCCGCGTCCGTGGCCAGGCTGTGCAGCTGCGCCAGCACCGCCGACACGTCCTTGGCCTCGATCCGCAGCTCGGCCGAGTAGGCGATGGACCGCTGCGCCGCCACCGGGCTGCCCGTCGCCGTCCCCGCTCCCGTCCCCGCCCCGGCGCTCGGCGGGGCGAGCGGAGCCGCCCGGTCCTTCGCCGCGCCCACCGCCGCCCGGTCGGCGGCGGGCGCGCTCGTGCTGTCCGCCCCGGCGCTGCACCCGCTGCCCAGCAGCGCCACCGCCGCCAGCAGCAGGCCCCCCGCCACCGTCGTCGCTCTGCCCCGCATCCTCAGTCCCCCTTCGTCAGCTGCCCGGACTTTGTCGTGTCCCGCGTAACGCGGCGGCACGGTCTGTTGGACCCGTACCGGACCGGGCGGGTTCCCGTTCCCGCATCGCGGATCGGTCACGTTCGGGGCAACCGCCGATGACGGCCGCACCCCGTGGCCACCCGCCCCGGGGCCCTCCGGACCGCGCCGGGGCGTCTGCGAGAGTGGAGGCATGGACCGAACCGCAGCCCCGTCCCGCAGCATCGACGCCCAGGCGCGAGGGAAGGGCGGGCCGCCGCATGTCGTGGTGGTCGGCGGGGGCATCGCCGGTCTCGCCGCGGCGGCGTTCCTCAGCGGAGCCGCCGGCCAAGGCGGTGTACCGGCCCGGGTGACCGTACTGGAGGCGTCCGGGCGGTTCGGCGGCAAGCTGCGCGGCGGCCAGGTCGGCGGGATCGCGGTCGACCTGGGCGCCGAGTCGATGCTGGCCCGGCGGCCGGAGGCGGTGGCGCTGGCCCGTGACGTCGGGCTGGCCGGGCTGCTGGAACCCCCGGCGACCGCCAAGGCCGCCATCTGGACCCGGGGCGCGCTGCGCCCGATGCCCACCGGCCATGTGATGGGCGTGCCCGGCGACCTGGCCGCGCTGGCCGCGTCCGGAGTGCTCTCCCCCGAGGGCCTGGACCGGGTCCGGCAGGACCTGGAGCTGCCCCGCACCGAGGTCGGCGCCGACGTCTCCATCGGTGACTGGGTCGCCGCCCGGGTCGGCCGCGAGGTGGTCGACCGGCTGGTGGAGCCGCTGCTCGGCGGCGTGTACGCGGGCCACGCCGACCGGATCTCGCTGCGCGCCGCCGTCCCGCAGCTGCTGCCCGTCGCTCAGGGCGGCCGCTCCCTGATCGAGGGCGTCCAGGCCCTCCAGCGGCGCACGGCCGCCGCCGCACCCGCCCGGCCGGAGCCGGTCTTCCAGGGCATCCGGGGCGGCCTCGGCCGGCTGCCCGCCGCCGTCGCCGACGCGGCCGGCGCGGCCGGCGTCGAGCTGCGCACCGGCACCGAGGTCCGGGCGCTGCGCCGCACCCCGGCGGGCTGGCGGCTGGTCGCCGCCGACGCGGCGGGCGAGCACGAGCTGACCGCCGACGCGGTGGTGCTGGCGGTGCCCGCCCCGGCGGCGGCCCGGCTGCTGGCCGCCGAGCTGCCCGTCGCGGCGGCCGAGCTGGCGGCGGTCGAGTACGCGGGCATGGCGCTGGTGACCATGGCGTTCCACCGGGCCGACCTGCCGGAGCCGCTGCCCGGCAGCGGCTTCCTGGTGCCGCCGGTGGACGGGCGGACCATCAAGGCGTCCACCTTCTCCAGCAGCAAGTGGGGCTGGCTGGCCGACGCCGCCCCGGACCGGTTCGTGCTGCGCACCTCCGTCGGCCGGCAGGGCGAGACGGCGGTCCTGGGGCTGCCGGACGAGGAGCTGGTGGCCCGCTCGCTGGCCGACCTGCGCGCGGCGGCCGGGCTGCGGGCGGTGCCGTACGCCACCGAGGTGACCCGCTGGGAGAGCGGGTTGCCGCAGTACCCCGTGGGGCACCTGGACCGGGTCCGCAGGATTCGCGAGCGGGTCGCGGAGCACGGCACGCTGGCGCTGTGCGGCGCGGCCTACGACGGGGTGGGCATCCCCGCCTGCATCGCGAGCGCCCGGCAGGCGGCGGACGCGGTCGCGACCACGCTGACCGCAGCAGGGACCCGGTCGACCGGGTACCGGGAACGGAAAGGACAATGAGGGGCATGACCGAGAGCACCCAGCCCGTGAAGAAGAAGGCCCGCGACCTCAACCAGGTCATCCGCTACACCATGTGGTCGGTCTTCCGGCTCAAGCACGCACTGCCGGAGGACCGGTCCGCGTTCGCGGCCGAGGTCGACGAGCTCTTCGCGCAGCTGGCCGAGAAGGACGTGGTGGTGCGCGGCACCTATGACGTCTCCGGGCTGCGCGCCGACGCCGATGTGATGGTCTGGTGGCACGCCGAGTCCCCTGACGCGCTCCAGGACGCCTACAACCGCTTCCGCCGCACCGGCCTGGGCCGCTCGCTGGAGCCGGTCTGGTCGAACATGGCGCTGCACCGCCCGGCCGAGTTCAACAAGTCGCACCTCCCGGCGTTCCTGGCCGACGAGAACCCGCGCGACTACGTCTGCGTGTACCCGTTCATCCGCTCGTACGACTGGTACCTGATCCCGGACGAGGAGCGCCGCCAGATGCTCGCCGAGCACGGCATGATGGCGCGCGGCTACCCGGACGTGCGGGCCAACACCGTGGCCTCCTTCGCCCTGGGCGACTACGAGTGGGTCCTCGCCTTCGAGGCCGACGAGCTGCACCGGATCGTGGACCTGATGCGCCATCTGCGCGGCTCCCGCGCCCGGCTGCACGTCCGCGAGGAGGTGCCGTTCTACACCGGCCGCCGCAAGTCGGTCGCCGAGCTGCTGACCGGTCTGGTCTGACCCGCAGCGCCCTGCGTGCCCCGCGCCGGTCAGCGGCGCGGGGCCCGCAGGGCGGCCCGCAGCAGCGGATCGCGTACGGCCGCCGGGCCGCTGACCGCCACCGCCGTCAGCTGCTCCGCGGCGGGCCGGTCGCCCGGCTCCCCGCGCCGCTGCGGCACCCGTACGGTGCGCAGCACCTGCTGCCCGGCCGGGGTCGCCCACCGGGTGTACTGCCCGGCGTCCATCCGGGCCATCAGCAGCGTCCCGGCGCCCAGCACCAGCGGCAGCGAGAACCAGGCGAGCACCACCGGCGCGTGCCCGGCGGCATGCCGGCCGAAGGCCAGGCAGACGCCCGCCAGCGCCCCGGTCAGCAGCAGCGCCCGCCGCACCCGGCGGATCGCGGCCACCGCAGCGCCGCGCACCGACGAGCGGGTCGCCAGCCCGGCCAGCGCCAGCCGGCCGCCGATGCCCCGCACGGCCTCGTCGCGCACCAGGGCCTGGCGCAGCTCATCGGTACGGCACTGGCCCTCCGGGCCGATCGCGGCGATCAGGGCCCGCTCCACCTCGTTCCGGCCCTGCGGGTCGACCACCGTGGTCCAGCCGGTGTGCGCGGGGTGCAGCCGGTGCTCGCCCGCCATCAGCACCATCGCCAGGTCCACCACCCGCTCCGGGCCGCCGGCCAGGTACGCGGTCTCGTACAGGCCGATGCCGGGGCGCGCGCCCGGCGCGGGGGCGTTCTGCCCGGCCAGGGTTCCGGCGGCGGCCACGATCCGGATCAGGTGCAGGCAGGACAGGACGGTGACCGAGCAGGCGGCCAGCAGGATGATCAACCACATGGGCTTGTTGTAAGCCGTGGCCGCGCCGGGGCCAATGCCGATCCGGTGCGCGATATCGAACTGTGACCGCCCCGGGCGCGCCGCAGCGCGCTCGGGGAAGTGGGTCGGCCGGGCCCCCCGCGCCCGGCCGGTGTCCAGGATCCATCCCCGGGGGGCGCGGGCCAACCGGACGGCGCCGTTCTCAGAGCTGGATTTGAGCTTGGGCAGGGCTGGATTTGAGCTTGGGCAGGGCTGGATTTGAGCTTGGGCAGGGCTGGATTTGAGGTTGGGCAGGGCTGGGTCCGAGGTGGGGCGGCCCGCCGCAGGCGCCGCTACGCGCCCTCCGGCCGGAGCCGCAGCGAGATGCTGTTGATGCAGTACCGCTGGTCGGTGGGGGTGGGGTAGCCCTCTCCCTCGAAGACATGGCCCAGGTGGGAGCCGCAGCGGGCGCAGCGCACCTCGGTGCGTACGGTGCCGAAGGAGCGGTCCTCCAGCAGCTCCACCGCGTCGGAGTCGCGGGCGTCGTAGAAGCTCGGCCAGCCGCAGTGGCTCTCGAACTTGGTGTCGGAGGTGAACAGTTCGGCGCCGCAGGCGCGGCAGGAGTAGACGCCGACGGTCTTGGTGTCGGTGTACTCCCCGACGCCCGGCCGCTCGGTGCCCGCCTCGCGGAGCACGTGGTACTCCTCGGGGGTGAGCTGCTCGCGCCACTCGGCTTCGGTCTTGGCGACGGGGTAGTCGCCGGTCTGCTGGCCCATGGTGTGCTCCGTTCGGTACTGCGCTGCGTCGGGGTCGAGGCGGTCAGGCACTCGCCTCAACGCCGGAGAGGCGGGCCAGGATTTCCGGACCCAGCGCCGTGACGTCGCCCGCCCCCATGGTGAGCACCAGGTCGCCGTCCCGGGCCAGCGCCGCGATGGCGTCCGGCACCTCGGACATGGCGGCCACGGCGGTCGCGTCGCCGCCGTGGCCGCGGGCGGCCTCGATGATGACGTCGCTGGTCACGCCGGGGATCGGGTCCTCGCGAGCCGGGTAGATGTCCAGGACCAGGGCGGCGTCGGCCGCCGCCAGTGCCTGGCCCATCTCGGTGCCGAGCTGCTGGGTGCGGCTGAACAGGTGCGGCTGGAAGACCACCAGCACCCGGCCGCCGGCCGCGTTCTCCCGGATCGCGTCCAGGTCGGCGGCGATCTCGGTCGGGTGGTGGGCATAGGAGTCGATCACCTGGACACCGGCGGCCGCCCCCTTGAGCTGGAGCCGGCGGCGTACACCGGTGTACGTGCCGAGCGCGGTGGCCAGCTCGGCGGCCGGCACGCCCAGCGCGGCGCCTGCGGCGAGCGCGGAGACGGCGTTGTGGGCGTAGTGGCGGCCGGGCACCGAGACGGTGAAGGTGAGCGTGTCCCGCGCCGCCCCGTCCTGCGAGCTCAGCGCCACGGTGACCTCGCTGGACATCCCGCGCGGCCGTACCGACAGGATGCGCAGCGAGGCGTCGGGCGACTCACCGACGGTGACGATCCGCAGGTCGGCGCGGTCGCGGACCCGGGCGGTCAGCTCGCGGGCGCCGGGGTGGTCGGCGGAGACGACCAGGGTGCCGCCGGGGGTGATCCGGCCGACGAAGGTCTCGAAGGACTGGTGGATCTCCTCGATGGAGGCGTAGTTGGCGTGGTGGTCCAGCTCCACATTGAGCACGATCGCCACCTCGGGCGCGTACTTGTGGAAGCTGCGGTCGCTCTCGTCCGCCTCCGCCACGAAGATCGGGCCGCTGCCGTGGTGCGCGTTGCTGCCGGGCTCGTCCAGGTCGCCGCCGATGGCGTACGAGGGGTCGAGGCCCAGGCTGCCGAGGGCGACCGCGAGCATGCTGGTGGTGGTGGTCTTGCCGTGGGTGCCGGCCACCGCGATGGCCCGGCGGCCGTCCATCAGCGCGGCGAGCGCGTCGGCCCGGTGCACCACCGGCAGGCCGCGCTCGCGGGCCGCGACCAGCTCCGGGTTGTCCGGGCGGATCGCGCTGGAGACCACGGCGCAGCTCGCCCCAGCGGGCAGGTGCTCGGCGGCGTGGCCGACCGCGACCCGGGCACCCATCGCCCGCAGCGCCGCGACCGTGGCCGACTCCCGGGAGTCGCTGCCGGAGACCTCGGCGCCGCGCAGCGTCAGGATCTTCGCCAGGCCGGACATGCCCGCGCCGCCGATGCCGATGAAGTGCGGGGCGTGCAGGTCGGTCGGGGCGTCGCTCACGGGGGATCTCCGGGGGGTGGTGGGCTGTTTCGTGCTGCGCGGCGTACGGCGGCGGAGGGCCGGGGGCGCAAGGACGATTCTGCACCACCGGCGGCGGGGCGCGCCGCGACCGCCGCTCCCGGCGGGGCGGCCTCAGGAGTCGTGCGCGAAGAGCTTCAGCACCGGCACCCCGACCTTGTGGCGGGCCCGGGAGGCCCAGTCGCGGTGGAAGAACTCCTCGACGAAGTGCGGCGAGGTGAGCACGATGACCTCGTCGGCCCCGGTGTCCTCCACCACGGTGCGCAGGATGCCCAGCGGATTGTCGGCCACCACGTGCCCCACGGCCTCCGACCCGGCGGCGTGCAGCCGCTCCAGGGTGTGCTCCAGGGCCTGGTCGGCGGTGGTGCCGGCGGAGCCGCCGTCCGCCTCGCGCTCGTGCACCGCCTCCTCCAGCTGGCCGAGCGCCACATCGTCCAGGGCGCGCAGCAGCTCGTCCTGCCGGCCGCGCGGCTGCATCAGCACGACGAAGGAGACCTTCTCCTCACCGTGGAGGGTGGTGACCAGGTCGATATCGCCTTCCGAGAGCGCCTTCTCGATCATCAATACGGTCGTGAACACGTGAGTCCCTTCTTCTCCCAGGCCCCCGGTCCCTGCCTGTCCTCCATACTGCCCCTTCGGCATACCGCCCCTTCGGCATACTGCCCCTCCCGGGCGCTCCGCACTCTGGAGGGCGGCGGACCAGGGCGTTGCGATGATCACACCGGCCCCCCGGGGCAGTCGGCCGCCCGGCACACCGCCGCCCGGCACCGCCGGCCCGTCACAGCGGCCTGCTGTAGCGGGCGAAGAGGAAGCCGTCCTCCTCCAGCAGCGAGTCCAGCCGCATCCGCTGCGCCGCCGCCAGCGCCGGGCCGTTCAGGATGCGGGGGGCATCCCCGGCGGTGACCAGCGGCGCCAGCGACAGGCACAGTTCGTCCAGCTGCCCGGCCGCCGCCAGCTGCGCCAGCAGCCGGGGGCCGCCCTCGGTCAGCAGCCGGGTCCAGCCCCGGTCGGCCAGCGCCCGTACCGCCGCCGCCATGTCGACCCGCTCCTCCCCGGCCACCACCACCTCCGCGACCCCGGCGGCGGCCCGCCGCGCCCCGGCCGGGGCGCTCGCGGTGGTGATCAGCACGGTGGGCACCAGCGGGGCAGTGAACAGCGGCGCTGTCAGGTCCAGCTCCAGGCTCCGGGAGACCACCGCGATCACCGGCGCCGGACCCTGCCCGCGCGCCGTCCGGGCGGCGGCGAACGCCTCCCGGGCCCGCGCCGGGCGGTACCCCTCGGCCCGCACCGTCTCCGCGCCGACCAGCACCACGTCCGCCAGCGCCCGCAGCACCCCGAAGATCCGCTTGTCGGCGGCGCCGGACAGGCCCTCCGAGTGGCCGTCCCACCAGGCCGCTCCGTCCAGCCCGGCCACCATGTTGGCCCGCACCCACGGCCGGCCGGTCCCGCCGCCCGCCGTCTCGGGATAGGCGTAGGCGGCGGCCAGACCCGCCAGCGTGTCCAGGTCAGGGGCGGCAGCGGCGGGATCGGCGGGCAGGAGACGGCGCATGCCGGGCAGTCTGCCACGCCACGTACGCTGTAATACCGTGCCTGCCGCTCCGAACCCCCGCCCCGCCAGCCTCTGCGCACGCCACCCCGTCGTGCCCGCCGACCGCCTGGTGGCCGAGATGGTCCCGCCGCCGCGCTTCGGCGATGTCAGCTTCGACTCCTACCTCCCCGACCCCGACCAGCCGAGCCAGCGCGAGGCGGTACGGGTGCTGGCCGACTTCGCCGCCACCCTGAACGGCGCGGTCGGCGGCGGGCGCCGCCGCTGGTTCCGCCGCGCCGAGCCGGACACCGGCCCGGCCGGGATCTACCTGGACGGCGGCTACGGCGTCGGCAAGACCCACCTGCTGGCCTCGCTCTGGCACGCCGCACCCGGCCCCAAGGCGTTCGGCACCTTCGTGGAGCTGACCAACCTGGTCGGCGCGCTCGGCTTCCAGCAGGCGGTGCAGGCGCTCTCCGGGCACCGGCTGCTCTGCATCGACGAGTTCGAACTCGACGACCCCGGCGACACCGTGCTGGTCTCCACCCTGCTCGGCCGGCTGGTGCAGCACGGCGTGAAGCTCGCCGCCACCTCCAACACGCTGCCCGACCGGCTCGGCGAGGGCCGCTTCGCCGCCGCCGACTTCCTGCGCGAGATACAGGGCCTGTCCGCGCACTTCCGCCCGCTGCGCATCGACGGCGAGGACTACCGCCACCGCGGGCTGCCCGCCGCCCCGCCCCCGTACGCGGACGCCGCCGTCACCGAGGCCGCCGACCGCACCCCCGGCGCCGTGCTGGACGACTTCTCCGACCTGCTGGCCCACCTCGCCACCGTCCACCCCAGCCGCTACGGCGCGCTGCTGGACGGCGTCGAGGCGGTCTTCCTGCGCGGCGTCCACCCGGTGCCCGACCAGAACACCGCGCTGCGCCTGGTGGTGCTCACCGACCGGATGTACGACCGGGAGCTGCCGGTGGTCGCCTCCGGCACCCCCTTCGACGAGATTTTCGGCGCCGAGATGCTGCGCGGCGGCTACCGCAAGAAGTACCTGCGGGCCGTCTCCCGCCTGGTCTCGCTGGCCCGCGACAGCGCCCGGGTCGCCCCCGGCGGCGGCTGAACCCGGTCCCCATTGTCGGTGGTGGCCCGATTGTCAGTGGTGGGTCGTACGGTGGATGTCGTGCGACCCACCACGGATATCAAGCGAAGTGTGGCGCCCTTCGAGGTCGTCAGCCCCTACCAGCCCAACGGCGACCAGCCGGCGGCCATCGCGGACCTGGAGCGCCGCGTCCGCGCGGGCGAGAAGGACGTCGTGCTGCTCGGCGCGACCGGCACCGGCAAGTCCGCCACCACCGCCTGGATGATCGAGCGCCTCCAGCGCCCGACCCTGGTGATGGCACCCAACAAGACCCTCGCCGCCCAGCTGGCCAACGAGTTCCGCGAACTGCTGCCCAACAACGCCGTCGAGTACTTCGTCTCGTACTACGACTACTACCAGCCCGAGGCGTACGTCCCGCAGACGGACACCTACATCGAGAAGGACTCCTCGATCAACGAGGAGGTCGAGCGGCTGCGCCACTCCGCGACCAACTCGCTGCTCACCCGCCGCGATGTGATCGTGGTGGCCTCCGTCTCCTGCATCTACGGCCTGGGCACCCCCCAGGAGTACGTCGACCGGATGGTCCCGCTGAAGATCGGTGAGGAGATCGACCGGGACGCCCTGCTGCGCCGCTTCGTCGACATCCAGTACACCCGCAACGACGTGGCCTTCACCCGTGGCACCTTCCGGGTGCGCGGCGACACCGTGGAGATCTTCCCGGTGTACGAGGAGCTGGCCGTCCGGATCGAGATGTTCGGCGACGAGATCGAGGCCCTGTACACCCTGCACCCGCTCACCGGCGAGATCGTCTCCGAGGACCAGGAGCTGTACGTCTTCCCCGCCTCCCACTATGTGGCCGGGCCGGAGCGCATGGAGCGCGCCATCGGGGAGATCGAGGTGGAGCTGGCGCAGACCCTGGAGCGGATGGAGAAGCAGGGCAAGCTGCTGGAGGCCCAGCGGCTGCGGATGCGCACCACCTACGACATCGAGATGATGCGCCAGATCGGCACCTGCTCCGGCATCGAGAACTACTCCCGGTTCATCGACGGCCGGGCCCCCGGCACCGCGCCCAACACCCTGCTGGACTACTTCCCGGAGGACTTCCTCCTGGTCATCGACGAGTCGCATGTCACCGTCCCGCAGATCGGCGCCATGTACGAGGGCGACGCCTCCCGCAAGCGCACCCTGGTGGAGCACGGCTTCCGGCTGCCCTCCGCGATGGACAACCGGCCGCTGAAGTGGGAGGAGTTCCTCGGCCGGATCGGCCAGACCGTCTACCTCTCCGCCACCCCCGGCCCCTATGAGCTGTCCCGGGGTGACGGCCAGGTCGAGCAGATCATCCGGCCGACCGGTCTGATCGACCCCGAGGTGATCGTCAAGCCCACCCAGGGCCAGATCGACGACCTGGTGCACGAGGTGCGCACCCGCACCGAGAAGGACGAGCGCGTCCTGATCACCACGCTCACCAAGAAGATGGCCGAGGACCTCACCGACTACATGCTGGAGCTGGGCATCCGGGTCCGGTACCTGCACAGCGACGTCGACACCCTGCGCCGGGTGGAGCTGCTGCGCGAGCTGCGGGCCGGCGTGTACGACGTGCTGGTCGGCATCAACCTGCTGCGCGAGGGCCTGGACCTGCCCGAGGTGTCGCTGGTCGCCATCCTGGACGCCGACAAGGAGGGCTTCCTGCGCTCCGGCACCTCGCTGATCCAGACCATCGGCCGCGCCGCGCGAAACGTCTCCGGCCAGGTCCACATGTACGCGGACCGGATCACCCCGGCGATGGAGAAGGCCATCGACGAGACCAACCGGCGCCGGGAGAAGCAGATCGCGTACAACCGCGAGCACGGCATCGACCCGCAGCCGCTGCGGAAGAAGATCGGCGACATCCTGGACACCATCGCCCGGGAGGACGTCGACACCGCCGAGCTGCTGAGCACCGGTTACCGGGGCGCGGGCAAGACCAAGGCGCCGGTCCCCGCGCTGGGCCGGGGCGGCACGGACGGGCGCGACGCCAGGAAGCTGCCCGCCGCCGAGCTGGCCGAGCTGATCCAGGACCTCACCGACCAGATGCACACCGCCGCCGCCGAGTTGCAGTTCGAGGTTGCCGCCCGGCTGCGCGACGAGATGGGCGAGCTCAAGAAGGAACTGCGCCAGATGCGCGAAGCGGGCATGGTCTGACCTGCCGCTCCCCGGCGGGCCGCCCCCTGCGGGTGGCCCGCCGGGGCAGAATGTCTCAGTGCCGCCACAAAGGGGTAGGGCCTGCGTGGCTGCGGGCACCGATGGCCCTAGGGTATGGGGGAGCGGGGGCGGACCGGCCTCCGAGCGCGCACCCCGCACCACAGACGCGCCACGCGGAAACACCGCGGCACAGGGGGGCCTCAGCCGGGACGGCACTGGGGCGGACCGGGAGAGAGGACAACACCGTGTCGGTGAACCTGGCAAAGGGTCAGAGCGTCAGTCTGCAGAAGTCCAGCGGTGAATCGCTGACCGTCGTGCGGATGGGCCTCGGCTGGAAGGCCGCGCCGCGCCGCGGCCTGTTCGGCACCCGCACCCGAGAGATCGACCTGGATGCCTCGGCACTGCTCTACGCCGACAAGACGCCCTCGGACGTGGTCTTCTTCCAGCACCTGGTGAGCAATGACGGCTCGGTGCGCCACACCGGCGACAACCTGGTCGGCGGCGTGGGCGCGGGTGGTGACGACGAGTCGATCCTGGTGGACCTGCCCCGGGTGCCGGTGCACATCAACCAGATCGTCTTCACCGTCAGCTCCTACACCGGCCAGACCTTCCAGGAAGTGCAGAACGCCCACTGCCGCCTGGTCGACGAGACCAACGGCCAGGAGCTGGCCCGCTACGAGCTGACCGGCGGCGGCGCGCACACCGGCCAGATCATGGCCAAGGTGGTGCGCGACGGCTCCGGCGGCTGGCAGATGGCCGCCATCGGCGCCCCGGCGCAGGCCCGTACCTTCCAGGACATGCTCCCCGCCATCGCTCCGTTCCTGTAACCGGCGGGCCGGGGGGAAGAGAGCGCACCATGACCGCCGAGCTGGTCCGGGGAGAGAACCACCCGCTGCCGCACACCCGGCTGGAGATCCAGGTCTCGGCCGGTCGGCCGCTGGCGGCGGCCGTGCTGCTCGCGGACGCCGGCGGCCGGGTGCCCGGCGCCGATCGGGTCGCCCTCCCCGGGCGACCGCAGCCGGTCGGAGTGGCCGCCCCCGGGCGGCCCGCCACCAGCCAGCGGCTCACGGTCGACCTGGCGGCGCTGCCTGCCGGGGTCGAACGGCTCTACCTGGCCCTGGTGCTGCCCGCAGGTGCCGGCGCCTTCGGCGCCACCGCCGCGCCGCACACCGTGGTGGCCGCGCCGGACGGCACCGAGACGGCCACCTTCACCCTCGCCGGGCTCACCGTGGAGACCGCCGTGGTCGCCCTGGAGTTCTATCGGCGGGCCGGGGCCTGGAAGGTGCGCGCGATCGGCCAGGGCTATGCGGCTGGTGCCGAGGCGCTGCTGCGCGACCATGGCGTCCCGGAGGCCGCCGCCCTGGCGTCCCTGCTCACGGCGGACCCGGCCCCGGCCGGCACCGACCGGGCCGAGCCGAGGACCCCGCGCGCGGCGGAGGCCGGCACCGTACTGCTCACCCCGGTCGCGGCG
Organism: Streptomyces sp. NPDC092296; assembly: GCF_044755465.1. Classification (NCBI taxonomy): domain Bacteria; kingdom Bacillati; phylum Actinomycetota; class Actinomycetes; order Kitasatosporales; family Streptomycetaceae; genus Streptomyces; species Streptomyces sp. NPDC092296. Next base: position 76,368 of record NZ_JBIVRB010000015.1, read on the forward strand.
GCCGTGGCAGCCGCCGAGCCGGACACCGGCGCCGCCGCGCACCGCCCGGTCGACCCGCGCGTCGCCGCCGCCCTGGGCCCACCGGACAGCGGCCCGAGACCCGCCCCGGCGCCCCCGGCGGCTCCCCCGGTCCCTCCGACGCCCCCAGCCCCTCCGGCGCCGCCCGCCGCACCCAGCGGCCCGCCCGCGCCGGTCGCCGGTGACGCGCCCGGCCGGAGCATGGACGAGCGCCTGTACAACCAGGTTTGGGGCGTCTTCGAGGACACCGCCCGCTCGACCGCCGCCTACCGCTCCGCCGTGGAGTACGCCGACAGCCGCCAGGAGTCCGAGCTGGAGGCGCTGCTCACCGACCCCGCCACCCGGGTCGGCCCGGCGGCCGAGCGCGCCCGGCGGCTGGTCCGGGCCCGCCGCGACGACCTGGAGCAGCGCGCCCGCGAGGTGCTGGAGCGCGACGGCGGTCAGCTGCTGGCCGAGGCCCTGGTGGTGGAGGAGGCGCTGCCCGCCGCCATGGCCCGCTGGGAGAGCCCGGCCTGGGCCGACTGGCAGCCCCCCGAGGAGCCGCCGTACGCGGTGCGGCTGGGCGATCTCCACCTGCCCGAGCACCCCGCGCTGCGCATCCCCATGCTGGTCCGGCTGCCGCTGGCCCGCGGCCTCTGGGTGGACAGCGGCGCCTCGCCGGACTACGGCACGCCCGACGCCGACCGGCCCACCGACCGCGAGGAGCTGCGAGCGGCCGCCGCCGCCGTGGCCGCCGCCCTCGCCGCCCGGCTGCTCGCCTGCCACCGGCCCGGCGATCTGCTGCTGCACGCCGTGGACCCCGGGGGGACGGCCGGCGGCGCCCTGGCGCCCTTCGTCCGCGCCGGGCTGCTGGCCGGTCCGCCTGCCTCCGACCTGGCGGCGGTGACGGCGCTGCTGGACGCGCTGGTGGGGCGGGTCGACCTGGTGCAGATGGCACTGAGCGGCGGGGCCGCCGACGCGCTGCCGCCGTATGTGGACCCGGCCGACCGGCTGCTGCTGGTGCACGACTTCCCGTACGGCTTCGACGAGCGGACGGTGGGTCGGCTGCGCTACCTCGCCGAGGAGGGCCCGGCCGTCGGCGTCCATCTGCTGCTGGTCGCCGACCGTGCCGACGCACGGGAGTACCGGCCGGCGCTGGCGTCCTTCTGGCGCGGCCTGACCCGGCTGGCCCCACTGCCGCAGGACTACCTGGCGGACCCGTGGGTCGAGCACCTGTGGACGTACTCCCCGCTGCTGCCCGCACCCGGCGATCGCGTGCTGCCCGACCTGCTGCACCGGCTCGGCTGAAGCGCCCGCCCGCGCCATTACCGGGACGTTTTCATCGGACACTCCACCGGGATGTCCTTTGCCATTCCTTGGCAACCCGGTAGTGTGGGTCCCATCGGAGGGGAGTATTCCCCCGCAGCGTCCTCGTCATCACGGCGGTGTCCGGCAGCAGCCGGTCCCGCCCGGGGTCGCCGGTCCGCCCGATGGTTACGGCGGACGGAAGAGACCTCCGGCAGTCGCGAACGTGCGCCGAATCTGCCGGAGGTATTCATGGACGTCTCCCTGGCCATGTGGGCCACCACCATTGTGGCGCTCTGCGCCCTGATCGCCGTCGACTTCTTCATCGGCGGCCGCAAGCCCCACCAGGTCTCCATCCGCGAAGCCGGGATCTGGACGGCCGTCTGGGTCGTGTTGGCGATCGGCTTCGGCGCCTTCCTGTGGTGGCGCTTCGGGGCGCAGCCGACCGGTGAGTTCTTCGCCGGTTACATCACTGAGAAATCGCTGAGCGTGGACAATCTCTTCGTCTTCATCCTGGTGATGGCGAAGTTCGCGGTGCCGCCCATTCACCAGCAGCGGGTGCTGATGGTCGGGGTGCTCATCGCGCTGGTGCTGCGCGCGGGATTCATCGCGGCGGGCGCCGCCGTGCTGGCCAGCTTCTCCTGGGTGTTCTTCATCTTCGGCGCGTTTCTGATCTGGACGGCCTGGAAGCTGGTCAAGGACGCCAGGTCCGGTCACCGGGAGGACGCCGAGTTCGAAGGGAACCGGCTGCTCAGGGCGGTGCAGCGGCGCTTCCCCACCACCGACCGGTACCACGGCAGCAAGCTGCTGGTCCGGGAGGACGGCCGCCGCCTGATGACGCCGATGCTGATCGTGATGGTGGCGATCGGCACCACCGACCTCCTGTTCGCGCTGGACTCGATTCCGGCCATCTTCGGCCTCACCCAGGACCCGTACATCGTCTTCACCGCCAACGCCTTCGCGCTGATGGGTCTGCGGCAGCTGTACTTCCTGATCGGCGGGCTGCTGAAGAAGCTGGTGCACCTCTCCTACGGCCTGTCGATCATCCTGGGCTTCATCGGGGTCAAGCTGGTGCTGCACGCGCTGCACGAGTCGGGGGTCCCGGCGCCGGAGATCGGCATCCCGCTCTCGCTGGGCGTCATCTGCGGTGTGCTGGTCGTCACCACGGTGACCAGCCTGATCGCCTCCCGCAGGCAGGCCGCGTCCGGGCGCGTCGAGCGCTGACCCGGCCCGCCGCCCCGGGTCGATCCCCGGTACGGCGCTCGAATGCCCGCTCCCCCCGGGGTCCCTCCTTCGAGGGAAGGGACCCTGGAGCCGCCGCCCCGGGGCGGCGGCTCCTCATACGGTCGTCGCATCGGCGCAGCCGCACCCGGGCCGCGCATCGAAACCAGGGGACATACATGTACGCACGTCGTATCGCCTCCACGCTCATCGCCGCCACCGCCGTCGTCGCCGCGCTCGGCGCCGGCACCGCCCAGGCGGCCGGTCCCGGCCACCACCCCGGGGTCGGGCACTCCGGCCCCGTCCACGCCGCCCCCATCCACCACCGCGCGGTCGTCGAGCTGGGCCAGGTCCACCGCGACGGCAACCCGAGCCGCGAGTGGATCACCCTCACCAACACCGGCAGCCGCACCGTGGAGCTGCGCGGCTGGACGCTGTCGGACCGCGACCGGCACTCCTTCCGGCTCGGCGGCGTGCGGCTGCGCGGACACCAGTCCGTGCGGGTGCACACCGGCCACGGCCGTGACACCGGCCGCGACGTGTACGGCAACCAGCGCCGCTCCATCTGGGACCGCGCGGACACCGCGACCCTCCGGGACGGCCGTGGCCACGCCATCGACCAGGAGAGCTGGGGTGGCCGGCTGCACCGCTGACCGGCCCGCCCCGCCGAGGGGCGAGCGGTGACCCGGGGTCCGGCCGCAGCAGATGCGGCCGGACCCCGCACGTGCACTCCGCTGCCCTCGCCAGGCTGCCCTCACCAGCCCCGGGCGCGCCACTCGGGCAGGTGGGGGCGCTCGGTGCCCAGCGTGGTGTCATTGCCGTGGCCGGGGTAGATCCAGGTCTCGTCGGGGAGCGGGAAGACCTTGGCCTCCAGCCCGTCCAGCAGAGAGGTGAAGTCCGCCGGGCCCGAGGTCCGTCCCGGGCCGCCGGGGAAGAGGCAGTCGCCGGTGAAGACATGCGGGTGGCCCTGCGGGTCGTCGTAGACCAGCACGATCGCGCCCGGGGTGTGGCCGACCAGGTGGCGGACCGTCAGCTCCACCTCGCCGACCCGCAGGGTGTCCCCGTCGTCCAGCGGCAGGTCGGTGCGGACCGGGATGCCCTCGGCGTCATGGCGCCCGGCGGCGGTGCGGGCACCGGTGGTGGCGACCACCTCCGCCAGGGCCGACCAGTGGTCGCCGTGGCGGTGGGTGGTGACCACGGTGGCCAGCCGCTCCCCGACCGTCTCCAGCAGCGTCGGCGCGTCGGCCGCCGCGTCGATCAGCAGCTGCTCGTCGGTGGCGCGGCAGCGCAGCAGGTAGGCGTTGTTGTCCATCGGCCCGACGGCCACCTTGGTGATCATCAGATGGGCGAGCTCCCGCACGTCCGGTGGTCCGCCGACCTTCACCGCTCCGTGGTAGGACATGTCCGGGCTCCTCTTCTCGTACGCCGTGGCCTCTCGCCCATGATCGTGCACCGGCGGCCCGCCGTCAGGCCATCGGCGGCAGCTGCGGCAGTGCGGCGCGCGGATCGATGAGCTGGACGCCGTCGCGGTGCGTCCGGAGGCCGTCGCCGTCGGACCGGCCGGAGAGCCGGGCGGACGGCCGCCGGGGCCGGGGGCGGGGGGTGGGTCGGCGCTTCGGACACCGCGGCGGGACCTCCTGTGGTGGGCCGCGTTTCCGCGCGCCGGTTCCGCTCGTTGGTCCGGCAGAGGGACGCGGCACTGTGACGCTACCCACGATCTCCCTGCTCAGCAGTGGCTTTCCGGTGGGGGCCGGTCGGCGGGGCGCAGTCGATCTTCACTCGTTCGGGTGCTCCTGGCTGGACAGACTCGATATTCGAACGCATGAGCTATACGCTGGTTTTCCCAACCCGGAAGAAACGCCCGAGCCGGCTGGTTACGATCCCTGTGGGCCTGACGCCGCCGCCCCTCAGCCGGGCCGTGGGTCATCGGCCTGCTGTCGCCCCCTGTGCGGGGCCCGATCAGCTCTGTCCGGCTCGGCCCGGTTCCACCGGCGCGGGAGCCCATCGGCATCGAATCCGACCCCACAGCCAGCCCGTACAGCCAGACCCCCACAGCTCAGACCCCAGCAGTTCAGATCGTCACAGTTCAGATCGTCACCGTCAGATGTCACCGTCAGATGGTCACAGCCCCCTCCCCGGAGAAAGGCGCACAAGCGTGGCAGACCGCCTCATCGTCCGCGGTGCTCGCGAGCACAACCTGAAGAACGTCTCGCTCGACCTGCCCCGCGACTCGCTCATCGTCTTCACCGGGCTGTCCGGCTCCGGCAAGTCGTCGCTGGCCTTCGACACCATCTTCGCCGAGGGCCAGCGCCGCTATGTGGAGTCGCTCTCCTCGTACGCCCGGCAGTTCCTCGGGCAGATGGACAAGCCGGACGTCGACTTCATCGAGGGCCTCTCCCCGGCGGTCTCCATCGACCAGAAGTCGACCTCCCGCAACCCGCGCTCCACCGTCGGCACCATCACCGAGGTCTACGACTACCTGCGGCTGCTCTTCGCCCGCATCGGCAAGCCGCACTGCCCGCACTGCGGCCGCCCGATCGCCCGGCAGACCCCGCAGGCGATCGTGGACCGGGTGCTGGAGCTGGCCGAGGGCACCCGCTTCCAGGTGCTCAGCCCGCTGGTCCGCGCCCGCAAGGGCGAGTTCGTGGACCTCTTCGCGGACCTCCAGGCCAAGGGCTACGCCCGCGCCCGGGTGGACGGCGCCACCGTGCAGCTCACCGAGCCGCCGACGCTGAAGAAGCAGGAGAAGCACACCATCGAGGTGGTCATCGACCGCCTCACGGTGAAGGAGTCGGCCAAGCGCCGCCTCACCGACTCGGTGGAGACCGCGCTGGGGCTCTCCGGCGGCATGGTGGTGCTCGACTTCGTGGACCTCCCGGAGGACGACCCGCAGCGTGAGCGGATGTTCTCCGAGCACCTCTACTGCCCGTACGACGACGTCTCCTTCGAGGAGATGGAGCCGCGCTCCTTCTCCTTCAACTCACCGTTCGGCGCCTGCCCGGAGTGCACTGGCATCGGCACCCGGATGGAGGTCGACCCGGAGCTGGTCGTCCCCGACGAGGAGAAGTCGCTCGACGACGGCGCCATCCACCCCTGGTCGCTCGGCCACACCAAGGAGTACTTCCAGCGGCTGATCGGCGCGCTGGCGGCCGAGCTGGGCTTCCGCACCGACATCCCGTTCGCCGGGCTGCCGGCCAGGGCGCGCAAGGCGCTGCTGTACGGCCACAAGACCCAGATCGAGGTGCGCTACCGCAACCGCTACGGCCGGGAGCGGACGTACACCACCGGCTTCGAGGGCGCGGTGCCCTATGTGCAGCGGCGCCACTCCGAGGCGGAGAGCGACACCAGCCGGGAGCGCTTCGAGGGCTATATGCGCGAGGTGCCCTGCCCCGGCTGCGAGGGCACCCGGCTCAAGCCGGTCGTGCTGGCCGTCACCATCCAGGACCGGTCCATCGCGGACATCGCCGCGATGTCGATCAGCGACTGCGCCGAGTTCCTGCTCGGGCTGACCCTGAACGCCCGCGAGAAGACCATCGCGGAGCGGGTGCTCAAGGAGGTCAACGAGCGGCTGCGGTTCCTGGTCGACGTCGGCCTGGACTACCTCTCGCTCAACCGCGCGGCGGGCACCCTCTCCGGCGGCGAGGCGCAGCGCATCCGGCTGGCCACCCAGATCGGCTCCGGCCTGGTCGGCGTGCTCTATGTGCTGGACGAGCCGTCGATCGGCCTGCACCAGCGCGACAACCACCGCCTGATCGAGACCCTGGTGCGACTGCGGGACCTCGGCAACACCCTGATCGTGGTGGAGCACGACGAGGACACCATCCGCACCTCCGACTGGGTGGTGGACATCGGCCCCGGCGCGGGCGAGCACGGCGGCAAGGTGGTGCACACGGGGCCGCTGGCCGAGCTGCTGGCCAACGACGAGTCGCTGACCGGGCAGTATCTCTCCGGCAAGCGGGCCATCCCCACCCCCGACGAGCGGCGACCGCGCGACCGCAAGCGGCAGCTGGTGGTGCACGGCGCCCGGGAGCACAACCTCAAGGACGTCACCGTCGGCTTTCCGCTGGGCACCCTGACCGCCGTCACCGGCGTCTCCGGGTCCGGCAAGTCGACGCTGGTCAACGACATCCTCTACACCCACCTGGCCCGGGAGCTCAACGGCGCCCGCAGCGTGCCCGGCCGGCACACCCGGATCACCGGCACCGACCTGGTGGACAAGGTGGTCCATGTCGACCAGTCCCCGATCGGCCGCACCCCGCGCTCCAACCCGGCGACGTACACCGGCGTCTTCGACCATGTCCGCCGGCTGTTCGCGGAGACCACCGAGGCCAAGGTCCGCGGCTACCTGCCCGGCCGGTTCTCGTTCAACGTCAAGGGCGGCCGCTGCGAGAACTGCTCCGGCGACGGCACCATCAAGATCGAGATGAACTTCCTGCCGGACGTCTACGTCCCCTGCGAGGTCTGCCACGGCGCCCGCTACAACCGGGAGACGCTGGACGTCCACTACAAGGGCAAGTCCATCGCGGAGGTGCTGGACATGCCGATCGAGGAGGCGCTGGGCTTCTTCGAAGCCGTCCCGGCCATCGCCCGCCATCTGCGTACGCTCAACGAGGTGGGCCTCGGCTACGTCCGGCTCGGCCAGTCCGCGCCGACGCTCTCCGGCGGCGAGGCGCAGCGCGTCAAGCTCTCCTCCGAGCTCCAGAAGCGTTCCACCGGCCGCACGGTGTACGTGCTGGACGAGCCCACCACCGGCCTGCACTTCGAGGACATCAGCAAGCTGATCAAGGTGCTGTCCGGCCTGGTCGACAAGGGCAACACCGTCATCGTCATCGAGCACAACCTCGACGTGATCAAGACCGCCGACTGGGTCGTGGACATGGGCCCCGAGGGCGGCAACGGCGGTGGCGGCGTGGTGGCGGAGGGCACCCCGGAGGAGATCGCGGCGGTGGGCGAGAGCCACACCGGCAAGTTCCTGCGCGACATCCTCGGTGATCGGGTGAGCGACGCCACACCCGCCCCCGCCCCCAAGCGCAAGCGCGCCAAGCGCTCCGCGTAACGCGCTCCGCCGCCGGGTGCCCGCAGCCGCCGACCGTGTGGTTCCGGGCACCCGGCGGAGCGCCGGGCGCCGGGCGGCGGGGGCGCGGCGCCCACCATGGCGCCATGTCCGCACCGAGCGCCGCAGCCGCCGAGGCCCCCGAACCGCTGGAGCAGCTCGGGCCGCCCGGCCCACCCGGCCCGGCACCGGCGGAGCCCGGCGGCCGCCCGGACGGCGGGGCCCGGCGGTGGGCCGCGCTGCCGCTGCTGGCCGCCCTGGTCTGCGCCGCCCTCCAGCTCGTCGCCCACCCCGGCTGGACGCTCGCCAACGACTCCTACCGCTACGCCCGGCACAGCCTGGAGATCCTCGGCACACCACCGGCCGAGGCCCGGCGGCAGGCGGTCCAGGCGTACTGCGCCACGGACGCGGCGCGGCGCGAGCGGCTGCGCGGCCTCAACCCGGTCGGCGGCCGGTCCGCCGGCCGCCGCGCCGCCGACCTGCGCAGCTGCCTGCGCGCCAACGCGGCCGGGCTCGCCCCGACGGACCCCCGCTATGAGCGGATCTTCGACACCCGGCCCGGCTATCCGCTGCTGATCGCCCCCGGGATCGCGCTGTTCGGCGTCGCCCGGGGCATGTGGCTGACCGGGATCGCCCTCGCCGCCGGCACCTCGCTGCTGGTGGTGGCGCTGCTCCGGCAGGCGGGCTGCTCCGCCCCGGCGGCGCTGGCCGGGCAGCTGCTCTTCCTCTGCTGCCGACTGGGCTGGTGGAGCATCCAGCCGCTGGCCGAGGGCGCGGTCACGGCGGGTGTCCTGGCGGCGCTGCTGGGCGCCTGGTGGCTGCTGCACGGCAGGGGCGCGGCCGGTGCGGCGCTGCTGCTGGCCGCGCTCGGCGGCACCGCCCTGGTCAAGTACTCGGCCGCCCTGCCGCTGGCCTGCGCGCTGGCCGTCGCGGCGGTGGGGTGCCTGCCACTCGTCCGGGCGGGACGGACCGGGGCGCTGCTGCTGGCGGGGCTGGCCACCGGTGCGGCGGTGCTGGTCGCCGGCTGTGTGCTGCTCCTGCGGCTGCCGGACGCCACCGAGACGCTGCAAGACACCTTCACCCGCAGCTTCCACCGCGCCCCGGTCGCGGACCCCTGGCGGCGGCTGCTCGGGCTGGACCTGCGCTACTGGGCGCAGTGGCTCCGCGACCAGGCCGCGCAGCCGGTGCTGCCGGTGCTGCTGGCGGCCGGGGGGTGGGGGCTGCTGCGGCGGTGCCGGGTGCTCGGGGTACTGGCGGGGGCGGCCGCGCTGGTGGGGGTGGCGACGGCGGCGGCGCATCCGGTGGCGGACCAGCACGACCGGCTGTGGGCGCTGCTCTGGGTGCCGGTGGTGCTGGGGGTGCCGGTGGCGCTGGATGCGGTGCGGGAGGGGTTTGCCCCGGGTTGTGGGGGTCGGCGGTAGAGTGCGATCGACCCTGCGGCGGCCGGTCCGGCCGCCGCCCGCACCAGGTCGGCCGGCGGCGGCCGGCGGCACCGACGGAGCACCGACCATGCAGCACCCCCGCAGCGCGCAGCCCGAGCCGACCGACGCCTGCGGCGGCTGCCCGACCGGCGGACCGTCGCGGCGCACCGTGCTGCGCGGCGCCGCCGCGGCGGGCGTGGCCGGTGCCGCCACGCTGGGCCTGGCCGCCTGCGGCCCCGGCGGCGGGTCGGCCAAGGGCCCCAGCGGCCCGGTCGAGCTGCCTGCCGCCGAGGTACCGGTCGGCGGCGGGGTGGTGCACCGCGACGACAAGATCGTGGTCACCCAGCCGGCCAAGGGCAGCTTCAAGGCGTTCAGCGCGGTCTGCACGCACGCCGGCTGCGTGGTCGACACGGTGGCCGACGGCCTGATCCAGTGCCCCTGCCACGGCAGCCGCTTCCGGATCGCGGACGGCTCGGTGGCCGACGGCCCGGCGCCCGGCGCACTGCCCGCCCTCCCGGTCCGGGTGCGGGGCGGCACGCTGGTGGTGGGCGGCTGACGGCGGCGGCCGACCCGGCGATCCCGGCCACGCCCCGCAGGGCGGCCCGTTAGGCTGGCCCGCGGCAAAAACGAGCGGGAGCCAAGGGGGAGGCCGTCATGGACGGGAACGTGGATGATCCGTCGGTGTGGAAGCGGATGGGTGTCGACCCGACGAAGCCCAGCATCGCGCGGGTGTACGACGCGATCCTCGGCGGCAAGGACAACTTCGCGGTGGACCGCGCCGTCGCCGCCAAGCGGCTGGAGCTGATCCCCGACGGCGGCCAGGGCGCCCGGCTGTCCCGGGCCTTCCTGGCCCGTGGCGTGCGCCACCTCGCCGAGTGCGGCGTCACCCAGTTCCTGGACATCGGCTCCGGCCTGCCCACCGCGCAGAACACCCATCAGGTGGCGCAGTCGCTGCTCCCCGAGGCACGGGTGGTGTACGTCGACTACGACCCGATCGTGCTGACCCACGCCCGCGCGCTGCTGGCCGACAACCCGTACACCAAGGTGGTCGGGGGCGATGTCCGCGAGCCGGAGAAGCTGCTCGAGGTGCCGGAGGTCGAGGGGTTCCTGGACTGGCGGCAGCCGATCGGGCTGCTGATGGTCGGGCTGGTCCACCACCTGAACGACAGCGAGGACCCGGCCGGGCTGGTGCGTACGTATCTGGACCGGCTGCCGGCCGGGAGCTTCCTGCTGCTCAGCCACTTCTGCAACGCCACCCCGGAGGCCCGGGAGCTGGAGAAGGCGATCCAGCAGACCCTGGGCACCGGCCGGATGCGCGGCCGCGAGGAGATCGAGGGGTTCTTCGACGGGCTGGAGCTCCAGGACCCCGGCGTGGTGCCCGTGGTGCGCTGGCACCCCGAGGAGCCGGTGCCCGAACCGCCGACCGCGAGCACCCTGCTGGTCTTCGGCGGGCTGGGCCGCAAGGGCTGACCGGGTCCGGGCCACCGGCGCTCGCTGCTCTGTCAGTGCGGGGCGCTAGTGTCGTGAGTGTCCCGGGAGATCCGTTTCGCAGGGGAGCAGAGCACTGATGGCCGACCCGTCGACGTACCGACCCGCGCCGGGGCAGATCCCGGACTCGCCGGGCGTCTACAAGTTCCGTGACGCCCACGGGCGGGTGATCTACGTCGGCAAGGCCAAGAGCCTGCGGTCCCGGCTGTCGTCCTACTTCCAGGACCTGGCCGGTCTGCATCCGCGTACCGCGACCATGGTGACCACCGCCGCCGCCGTCGAGTGGACGGTGGTCGGCACCGAGGTCGAGGCGCTCCAGCTGGAGTACACCTGGATCAAGGAGTTCGACCCCCGGTTCAACGTCAAGTACCGCGACGACAAGAGCTACCCCTCGCTCGCCGTGACGATGAACGAGGAGTTCCCCCGGGTCCAGGTGATGCGCGGTCCGCACCGCAAGGGCGTGCGCTACTTCGGTCCGTACGGCCATGCCTGGGCCATCCGGGAGACGGTCGACCTGCTGCTGCGGGTCTTCCCGGTGCGGACGTGCTCGGCCGGGGTGTTCAAGCGCGCCGGCCAGGTCGGGCGCCCCTGCCTGCTGGGCTACATCGGCAAGTGCTCCGCTCCCTGCGTCGGCCGGGTCTCCGGCGAGGAGCACCGGGCGCTCGCGGAGGACTTCTGCGACTTCATGGCCGGCCGCACCGGTACCTATGTGCGCCGGCTGGAGGAGCAGATGAAGGAGGCCGCCGCCGCGCTGGAGTACGAGCGCGCCGCCCGGCTGCGGGACGACATCGGCGCGCTGAAGCGGGCGATGGAGAAGCAGGCCGTGGTGCTCGCCGACGGCACCGACGCCGACCTGCTCGCCATAGCGCAGGACGAGCTGGAGGCCGCCGTCCAGATCTTCCATGTGCGCGGCGGCCGGGTGCGCGGTCAGCGCGGCTGGGTCACCGACAAGGTCGAGGACGTGGACACCCCCGCCCTGGTCGAGCACGCCCTCCAGCAGCTGTACGGCGGCGGCGAGGACCCGGTGCCCAAGGAGGTGCTGGTCCCCGCGCTGCCCGACCCGGTCGAGCCGGTCGCGGACTGGCTCTGCACCCTGCGCGGCGGCCGCGTCGACCTGCGCATCCCGCAGCGCGGCGACAAGAAGGACCTGATGGCCACGGTGCAGCGCAACGCGCAGCAGACGCTGGCCCTGCACAAGACCAAGCGCGCCGCCGACCTCACCACCCGCAGCGTCGCCCTCCAGGAGATCGCGGACGCCCTCGCCCTGGATTCGGTGCCGCTGCGCATCGAGTGCTTCGACATCTCGCACCTCCAGGGCGAGGACGTCGTCGCCTCCATGGTGGTCTTCGAGGACGGGCTGGCCCGCAAGAGCGAGTACCGGCGCTTCGCGATCAAGAGCTTCCAGGGGCAGGACGACGTACGGTCCATGCACGAGGTGGTGACCCGCCGGTTCCGGCGCTACCTCCAGGAGCGGCAGGCCACCGGCGAGTGGGCGGTCCCCGAGTCCGGCGAGGTGCCCCCACCCGGCGAGGTGCCCGCACCCGGTGAGCAGGCCCTGCCCGGTGAGGAGGCTCTGCCCGGTGAGGAGGCTCTGACCGGCGAGGCTCCCGCGCCCGGTGAGGAGGCCGTCTCCGGCCCGATCGACCCCGAGACCGGCCGCCCGCGTCGCTTCGCCTACCCCCCGCAGCTGGTGGTGGTCGACGGCGGCCAGCCGCAGGTCGCCGCCGCCCGGCGGGCGCTGGACGAGCTGGGCATCGAGGACGTGGCGCTCTGCGGCCTCGCCAAGCGACTGGAGGAGGTGTGGCTGCCCGGCGAGGACGACCCGGTGGTGCTGCCCCGCTCCAGCGAGGGCCTGTACCTGCTTCAGCGGGTCCGCGACGAGGCCCACCGGTTCGCCATCTCCTACCAGCGCGGCAAACGCTCCAAGCGGCTCACCACCGGCGGCCTGGACACCGTCCCCGGGTTGGGCGAGAGCCGCCGCCAGGCGCTGCTCAAGCACTTCGGTTCGCTGAAGCGGCTCCGGTCCGCCACCGTGGAGGAGATCTGCGCGGTGCCGGGCGTCGGGCAGCGCACCGCGGAAGCCGTTGTCGCGGCATTGGCCTCCCGTACACCGGCCGCTCCTGCGGTGAACACCTCCACAGGAGAGATCATGGATGACCGGGAGACGCAATGACGGCCGCCGCACCCCATTCGACCGGGAGCCACCCTGTACGGCCCGGATTCACTCTCCCGGGTGACAAAGGGAAGCCCTGGGCCGTCCGGCGCGTTCTTCGTAGCAGAACCACCGAAAGCGGGGAAGAACAGTGACTGTGTCCGGTACGGGAGACAATGTTCCCGAGCTGGTGATCATCTCGGGCATGTCCGGCGCGGGCCGCAGCACGGCGGCGAAGTGCCTGGAGGACCTGGGCTGGTTCGTCGTCGACAACCTGCCGCCGTCCTTGATACCGACCATGGTCGACCTCGGCGCCCGCTCCCAGGGCGCGGTGGCGCGGATAGGCGTGGTGGTCGACGTCCGCGGCCGCCGCTTCTTCGACGACCTGCTCACCTCGCTGGAGGAGCTGGAGCGGCGCGGAGTGCGGCTGCGGGTGGTCTTCCTGGAGGCGTCCGACGACGCGCTGGTCCGCCGCTTCGAGAGCGTCCGCCGCCCGCACCCCTTGCAGGGCGACGGCCGGATCGTCGACGGGATAGGGCGTGAGCGCGACCTGCTGCGCGAGCTGCGCGGCGAGGCCGACCTGGTGATCGACACCTCCAGCCTCAACGTCCACGAGCTGCGGGCCAAGCTGGACGCCCAGTTCTCCGCCGAGGGCGAGCCCGAGCTGCGCGCCACCGTGATGTCCTTCGGCTTCAAGTACGGCCTGCCGGTCGACGCCGACCTGGTGGTCGACTGCCGCTTCCTGCCCAACCCGCACTGGGTGCCGGAGCTGCGCCCCCGCACCGGCACCGATGACGAGGTCGCCCGCTACGTCTTCGACCAGCCCGGTGCCAAGGAGTTCCTGGACCGCTACGCGGAGCTGCTCCGCATCGTCACCACCGGCTTCCGGCGCGAGGGCAAGCGCTATATGACGCTTGCCGTAGGCTGCACCGGGGGGAAGCACCGGAGCGTCGCCATGTCGGAGCGGCTGGCCAAGCGCCTGATCGCGGACGGCGTCGAGACGGTCCTGGTGCACCGCGACATGGGACGGGAGTGACCGCCGGTCCGCCCGCCCCGGAGCCGACCGGCCCGGGGCGGGCGGACCAGCGGTCGGCAGAGGAACGTGGGGCACGTGTGACGGGACACTCTCCGGGGCGGCAGCTCCACCGCAGGTCTGCTGACCGGGCCCAGGGGGGTGCCCACCGGGCGGCCGCCCCCAAGATCGTGGCGCTCGGGGGCGGGCAGGGACTCTCCGCCTCGCTGTCGGCACTGCGCCGGCTCACCGGCGACCTGACGGCCGTGGTCACCGTGGCCGACGACGGCGGCTCCAGCGGCCGGCTGCGCAAGGAGCTGGGGGTGCTGCCCCCCGGCGACCTGCGCAAGGCGCTGGCGGCGCTCTGCGGCGACGACGAGTGGGGGCGTACCTGGTCCGAGGTGATCCAGCACCGCTTCACCAGCGACGGCGAGCTGCACGGCCACGCCGTGGGCAATCTGCTGATCGTGGCGCTGTGGGAGAAGCTCGGCGACCACGTCGCCGCCCTGGAGTGGGTCGGCCGGCTGCTCGGCGCCCACGGCCGGGTGCTGCCGATGTCGGTGGTGCCGCTGGACATCGAGGCCACCGTACGGGGGCATGACCCGGCCCGACCGGCGGAGGTCGACACCGTACGCGGGCAGGCGCATGTCGCGGTCACCCCCGGCACCGTGCAGTCCATCCGGCTGCTGCCGGAGGACCCGCCGGCCGCGCCGGAAGCGGTCGCGGCGGTGCTGGACGCCGACTGGGTGGTGCTCGGCCCCGGCTCCTGGTTCACCAGCGTGCTGCCGCATCTGATGGTTCCGGAGCTGGCCGAGGCGCTGTTCGCCACCAAGGCGCGGCGGCTGCTCACCCTGAATCTGGCCCCCCAGCCCGGCGAGACCGAGGGCTTCACCCCGCAGCGCCACCTGGAGGTGCTCGCCCACCACGCCCCCCAGCTGGAGGTGGACGCCATCCTGGTGGACGAGGGCGCGGTGACCGGCGGCGCCTTCGGCGACGCCGACCTGCCCGGCCTGGAGAAGGCCGCCGGGCGGATGGGCGGCGAACTGGTGCTCGACCGGGTGGCGGCGGCGGACGGCACGCCGCGACACGACCCAGAGCTCTTGGCCGCCGCGTACGACCGGATTTTCCGGACACATGGAAGGATCGGCGCATGGCGATGACTCCAGCTGTGAAGGACGAGATCAGCCGGCTTCCTGTTACCCGGACCTGCTGCCGCAAGGCGGAGGTCTCCGCGGTCCTGCGATTCGCGGGCGGTCTGCACATCGTGAGCGGACGCATCGTGATCGAGGCGGAGCTGGACACCACCTTCGCGGCACGGCGGCTGCGCAAGGACCTGCTGGAGATTTTCGGCCACTCCTCCGAGCTGGTGGTGATGGCCCCCAGCGGCCTGCGGCGCAGCAGCCGGTACGTGGTACGGGTGATCAAGGACGGTGAGCTGCTGGCCCGGCAGACCGGACTGGTGGACGGCCGAGGCCGACCCATCCGGGGGCTGCCGCCAGCGGTCGTCTCCGGCGCGACCTGCGACGCCGAGGCGGCCTGGCGGGGCGCCTTCCTGGCCCATGGCTCGCTCACCGAGCCCGGTAGGTCGTCCTCGCTGGAGATCACCTGCCCGGGTTCGGAGGCCGCGCTCGCGTTGGTCGGCGCCGCCCGTCGGCTGGGCATCGGGGCCAAGGCGCGCGAGGTGCGCGGGGTGGACCGGGTGGTGGTCCGGGACGGTGACGCCATCGGCGCACTGCTGACCAGGCTCGGGGCCCATGAGTCGGTGCTCGCCTGGGAGGAGCGCCGGATGCGCCGCGAGGTGCGGGCCACCGCCAACCGGCTGGCCAACTTCGACGACGCCAACCTGCGCCGCTCGGCCCGCGCCGCGGTGGCGGCGGGCGCCCGGGTGCAGCGGGCGCTGGAGATCCTGGGCGAGGAGGTGCCCGAGCACCTGGCGGCGGCGGGGCGGCTCCGGATGGAGCACAAGCAGGCGTCGCTGGAGGAGCTGGGCTCGCTCGCGGACCCGCCGCTCACCAAGGACGCCGTGGCGGGGCGCATCCGCCGACTGCTGGCGATGGCCGACAAGCGGGCCGCCGAATTGGGGCTGCCCAGCACCGAGGCCAACCTCACCGAGGAGATGGTCGCGGGCTGACCGCGATCGCTGCTGAACGGCGGTGCCCCGGTCCGGTCGGGCCGGGGCACCGGTGTGTCCGGGGGCGCCGGGTCGGCGCCGAGTCGGGTCGGGGCTGAGTTCGGACTGGTGCCGGGACTGGAGTCGGGGCTGGTGTCGGGCGCTGGGCCGTGGGCGTTCGGGGTGCGCGTCGGGGGCGGGCTGGGGGAGCGGGCGTGCGATGGTGGCTCGGCACGAATCGGATAGAACGGGCAGGAGGCGCCGGTGCCGGAGCGTAGCGGCGGCCCGCTGCTGGTGGCGCTGGTGGTGCTGACGACGGTCAGCGGGTTCCTCGACGCGGTCAGCTACCTCGGCCTCGGCCGGGTCTTCACCGCCAATATGACCGGCAATGTGCTCTTTCTCGGCTTCTCGGCGGCGGGTGCCACCGGCTTCTCGGTCGCCCGCTCGCTGCTGGCGCTGGCCGGTTTCGCGGTCGGCACGCTGGCGGGTGGGCGGCTGGCGGTGGCGGTGGCGCGGACCAGGCGGTGGTGGGTCTGCGCGGCGCTCAGCACCGAGGCCCTGCTGATCGCGGCGGCGGCGGTGGTGGCGGGTACGGCGGCCGGGATGGGCGGGCGGTACGCGGCGATCGGCGTGCTGGCGATGGCCATGGGGGTTCGCAATGCCACCGTGCGGAGGCTGGCGGTGCCGGACATGAAGACCACCGTGCTGACCATGACCCTCACCGGTCTGATCGCTGAGTCCTCGCTGGCCGGGGGCGCCAATCCCCGGCTGGGGCGGCGGGTCGGCTCGGTGGTGGCGATGGCGGCGGGTGCGGCGGCGGGTGGGTGGCTGGTGCTGCGGCACGGGGTGGTGCCGGCGTTGGCGATCGCTGCGGGGTGCGTGTTGGGGGTCGGGCTGGTGTATGTGCTGGTCAGCGGCTTGGTGCGGGAGGGGGGTCGCTGAGGGGGCGGCGGGGGTCTGGGGTTGTGTGGGTGCGGCCTGTTGGGGTGGGGGTGGGTTCTCGCGCGGTTCCTCGCGCCCCTGGGGTGGTGCGGAGGTGGGGGCGTGGGTGGGCCCGGCCTGCGGTGGGGTTGCAGGCCGGGCCCGGGTGGTGATGCGGCGTCAGCTGCAGGTGGCGCCGTTGAGGGTGACGCCGGACGGGGTGCCGGCGGTGGCGCCGGAGCCCTGGAAGCCGAAGCCTGCCGAGGCGCCGGGAGCGAGAGTGCCGTTGTAGCCCGCGTCCTTGGCGGTGACGGTGCTTCCACTCTGGGTCACAGTCGCGTTCCAGGCGTTGGTGATCTTCTCCGACCCCTTGAAGGTGAAGCGCAGCGTCCACCCGTTGATGGCGGTGGTACCGGTGTTCTTCACCGTCACATCGGCGGTGAAGCCGTCAGCCCAGGAACTGCCCACCGTGTAGGTCACCGCGCAGGCCCCCGACGCGGGCGGCGGCGTGGTCGGCGGCGTGGTCGGCGGAGTGGTGGGCGGCGTCGTGGGAGGTGTGGTCGGCGGGGTGGTGGGCGGAGTGGTGGGGGGCGTCGTCGGCGGGGTCGTCGGCGGCGTGGTGGGCGGGGAGGTGGGCGGCGTGGTCGGTGCGCTGCCGTCCGGGGTCGAACCCCACTGCGGGGCCGAGCCCTCCAGCAGGACGATGTTGGCGGCGTCGACCGGAGTCGCCCCCGGCGTGGTGGCGACGCCCTGGTACGACCAGTCGTTGGTCGGGTCCCAGGCCCCCGAGGAGGCGATCCGGAACTGGACCTCCTTGCGGTACGCGGACTGGCCCGCCGGCGCGATGGTGGTGTTCGAGCAGTCCACCGTCACGTAGTAGACGCTGTCCTTGAACTGGGTCGGCCCGGTGACCTTGCCGCACTGGTTGTAGTTGGTGGTCAGCGTGAGCTGGCTCGGGCTGACCCCCGGCTCCAGCGTGAAGTAGTAGCGCAGCGAGGCGTGGGTGAGCGCGCGGGCCGGCCAGGCCGACTTGTTGATCAGGTACGCCTTGATCTCGGTGAAGTTGGCACCGGTGGCGTTCACCGAGGCCTGCACCGACATCTCCGGCCCGTCCGGCGTCTCCTTGGGCGGGAAGGCGGCCAGCGGGCTGCCGCCGTACTCGCTGTACAGCCGGGCCAGCGCCCCGGTGAAGCCCGCGTTGTAGTCGTCCGCGACCTCGTTGTTGGTGTAGTTGCTGCGGTCGTCGGTGTAGTTGTCGTCGGCCGAGCTGGGGCCGCCGACCAGGGCGCCGTAGAGCGTGTGGCGGCTGTTCACCGGGTTGGTGAGCTGGTCGGTCCAGGAGCCGTGGGCGGTGCGGTGGTGCGGGTTCTTCGGCGCGTTGTTGCCGTACCCGATCAGATAGCTGGACTTGCGCGGGTTGTCGCCCAGCGCGTAGTCGATCTGCCGCACCGCGAAGTCGTGGTAGCGCGCCTTGCGGGTGGCGTCACCGGTCAGCCAGTCCGAGTAGACCAGCGCGGCGAAGGAGGTGTTGGCGGCGTACCGCAGCGATCCCCAGGAGTCGAGCACCGCCTCGCCGCCGGGGGAGTAGTTGACCTTGCTGCCGTTGACCCCCACCGTCCACCAGTCGAGCCAGCGGTTGGCGTCGTCGATGTACTGCTGCTTGCCGGTGAGCTGGGCCAGCAGCACATAGCAGCCGTACGACTTGTCGTCCCAGGCCAGCGTCCACTTGTAGGAGCGGGTGGTGGTCTGCGGCTCGGTGGAGAGGTTGCTGTAGTACGACTCGGCCTTGGCCAGGTAGGAGGCGTCGCCGGTGGCCTTGTACAGCCAGATCGCGCCCCAGACCAGCTCGTCGTTGTAGCCGCTCCAGGAGTCGTAGAAGCCCTGGGCCGCCTTGATGCAGTCGCTGTACTTGCCCCGGTAGTTGTCCGCGAAGGAGTACAGCTGCTTGGCGTGGGTGAGCAGCGTGTTCGCGTAGGCCGGGTCGCTGTCGGCGAAGACCATCGAGGAGGAGGCCATCGCGGCGGCCGTCTCGCCCGCCAGGTCGGAGCCTGGGCAGGACGCGTCGATCTTGTACGCCGGGCGCGCCATCGACATCACCTCGGCCGGACCCCACCAGGCGTGGTCCGTGTTGCCGTTGCCAACCTGCCCGTACAGCACATTGGCGGACGGGTGCGCCTTGATGAAGTAGTCGTTGACGAACCGCAGGCTGTTCTTCAGGTACTGCATCTGGCCGGAGGCGGTGTACGCCTGCTTCTCCGCGATGCCGCCCCAGGCCAGCATGGTGGCGGAGGCGGCCATCGGCAGGCCGAACTTCA
The DNA here is from genome assembly GCF_044755465.1 of Streptomyces sp. NPDC092296. NCBI lineage: Bacteria > Bacillati > Actinomycetota > Actinomycetes > Kitasatosporales > Streptomycetaceae > Streptomyces > Streptomyces sp. NPDC092296. The sequence continues at coordinate 95,363 of NZ_JBIVRB010000015.1, forward strand.
CATGGTCGCCGGCGTCGTACCAGCCGCCGGTCAGGTCCAGGCCGACGTCCTTGCCGTCGTCGAGCGCGGAGTCGCCGCGCCAGGAGACGCGGTTGGTGGCGGGGAGCTTGCCGGACTGCTGAGCCTCGTAGAAGAAGAGCGACTTCTGTAGCGCCTCGCCGTAGTTGTAGCTGGTCGCGGCGGCGGAGGCGGGCGTGCTCAGATGCATCGGCAGCAGGGCGCCGGCGGCGAGTGCGCCGGCCAGCGCGAGGCCGGCGGCGCGGCGGGGGCGCGTGCGCCGGGGGGCGGCTGCGGTGGTTCGGCCGGCTGTGGTGGTTCGGCCGGATGCGGTGAAGCGGGGTAGCAGGTTGCGGAGGCGCGGCATGGGTGTCCTTCCCGTACGGCGCGCGGAGTCCGGCGGGCGGCGCCGGGGCGGGTGGAGGTGCACGGGTGGGCAGCGGATGCCACTGTCCGGGGCCGCGAGCGGTCAGGTGGGAGCGCTCCCAAAGGCTGCGGCGTCGTTGATGATGGCGGCGCTGCCAGGACATGTCAATGCATTCGGCGGGTCCGGAAACGGCCGCGAGGACCCGGAGTACGGCACCGTATGTAATCGAACTATCATCGGATGATGAGCACGCCGACCCCCGGTCCGGCGCCCAGCCAGGCCCCGCACTCCCGCCACACGGGCCCACCGGGCCGCCCTCGTGTGCTCTCCGACACCCGGGCGAGGTAGGGTCGTACTCGGTCGGGGACATCCCAATCCACCCCGTCGGCTTAGCGTCCGGCGTACCTCAGAGGAGATCGGTTCGTGACGATCCGGGTAGGCATCAACGGGTTCGGCCGCATCGGCCGCAACTTCTTCCGTGCGGCACTGGCCCAGGGCGCGGACATCGAGATCGTCGGTGTCAACGACCTGACCGATAACGCGACCCTGGCGCACCTGCTCAAGTACGACACCATTCTGGGCCGCCTCAACGCCGAGGTCACCCACTCCGGCGACAGCATCACCGTCGGTGGCAAGACCTTCAAGGCCATCGCCGAGCGCGACCCGGCCGCCCTTCCGTGGGGCGAGCTCGGCGCGGACATCGTCATCGAGTCCACCGGTATCTTCACCAAGGCGGAGGCTGCGAAGAAGCACGTTGCCGCCGGTGCGAAGAAGGTCATCATCTCGGCGCCCGCCACCGACGAGGACATCACCATCGTCATGGGCGTCAACGAGGACAAGTACGACGCCTCGAAGCACACCGTCATCTCCAACGCCTCGTGCACCACCAACTGCGTGGCGCCGATGGCCAAGGTGCTGCTGGAGAACTTCGGCATCGTCAAGGGCCTGATGACCACGGTCCACGCGTACACCAACGACCAGGTCATCCTGGACTTCCCGCACAAGGACCTGCGCCGCGCCCGTGCCGCCGCGCAGAACATCATCCCGACCACCACCGGTGCCGCCAAGGCCACCGCGCTGGTGATCCCCGAGCTCAAGGGCAAGCTGGACGGCATCGCCATGCGCGTCCCGGTCCCCACCGGCTCGGTCACCGACCTGGTGGTCACCCTGGAGCGCGAGGTCACCAAGGACGAGGTCAACGCGGCCTTCCAGAAGGCCGCCGAGGGTGCGCTCAAGGGCCTGCTGGCCTACAGCGTCGACCCGATCGTGTCCTCGGACATCGTCGGTGAGCCCGTCTCCTGCACCTTCGACTCGCCGCTCACCATGGCCCAGGGCAACCAGGTCAAGATCGTCGGCTGGTACGACAACGAGTGGGGCTACTCCAACCGCCTCGTCGACCTCGCCGCCTACATCGGCGAGCGGCTCTGACGCTCACGGGCTGACGTGATGTGAGGGACAGGGCCCGGACGGCGCACACCGCGCCCGTCCGGGCCCTGTCCCCTGTCCTGCCCGCCTGGTGCGGGCACACCCTCAGCGCCTCCCGGCGGCCCGCCGCAGCGCCGCCGACCTGCTCCATCACTGTGAGGAGACCCCACCGTGAAGACCATCGACGACCTGGACGTCGCCGGCCAGCGGGTGTTCGTCCGCGCCGACCTCAACGTCCCGCTCTCCGGTGAGAAGATCACCGATGACGGGCGGATCCGCGCCGTCGCGCCGACCCTCGCCAAGCTGCTCCAGTCCGGCGCCAAGGTGATCGTCGCCTCCCACCTGGGCCGCCCCAAGGGCGCCCCGGACCCGAAGTTCTCGCTCGCCCCGGTCGCCCGCCGCCTCGGTGAGCTGCTCGGCCGCGAGGTCGCCTTCGCCACCGACACGGTGGGCGACAGCGCCCGCGCCGCTGTCGCCGCGCTGGAGGACGGCCGGCTGGTGGTGCTGGAGAACCTGCGCTTCAACCCGGGCGAGACCAGCAAGGACGACGCCGAGCGCGGCGCCTTCGCCGACGCCCTGGCCGCGCTGGCCGACCTGTACGTCGGTGACGGCTTCGGCGCGGTGCACCGCAAGCACGCCTCGGTGTACGACCTGCCGGCCCGGCTGCCGCACGCGGCCGGCCAGCTGATCGCCACCGAGGTCGGCGTGCTGAAGCGGCTGACCGAGGACGTCGCCCGCCCGTACGCGGTCGTGCTCGGCGGCTCCAAGGTCTCCGACAAGCTCGGCGTGATCGAGAACCTGCTGGGCAAGGCCGACCGCATCCTGATCGGCGGCGGCATGGTCTTCACCTTCCTCAAGGCCAAGGGCTACGAGGTGGGCAGCAGCCTGCTCCAGGAGGACCAGATCCCGGTGGTCCAGGACTACCTGGAGCGGGCCGAGAAGGCCGGTGTGGAGTTCGTGCTCCCGGTCGACGTCGCGGTCTCCGCCTCCTTCCCGGACGTGAAGACCGGCGCCCCGGTCGAGGACTTCGAGGTCGTGCCCGCCGACGCGATGCCGGCCGGCAAGCTGGGGCTGGACATCGGCCCGGAGAGCGGCCGGCTGTTCGCCGCCAAGCTCGCGGACGCCGCCACCGTCTTCTGGAACGGGCCGATGGGCGTCTTCGAGCACCCGGCCTTCGCCGAGGGCACCAAGGCGGTCGCCCAGGGCCTGCTCGACAGCCCCGCGTTCACCGTGGTCGGCGGTGGCGACTCCGCCGCCGCCGTCCGCACCCTGGGCTTCGACGAGACGAAGTTCGGGCACATCTCGACGGGCGGCGGCGCCAGCCTCGAATACCTCGAGGGCAAGACGCTCCCCGGCCTGGCCGCACTGGAGGACTGAACGACAATGAGCGCCCCCACCGCTGCAAGCAGCACCCGTACCCCGCTGATGGCGGGCAACTGGAAGATGAACCTCAACCACCTCGAGGCCATCGCGCACGTCCAGAAGCTCGCCTTCGCGCTGACCGACAAGGACTACGACGCGGTCGAGGTCGCGGTGCTGCCGCCGTTCACCGACCTGCGCTCGGTGCAGACGCTGGTCGACGGCGACAAGCTGAAGATCCGCTACGGCTCGCAGGACATCTCCGCCCATGACTCCGGTGCGTACACCGGCGAGGTCTCCGGCGTGATGCTGGCCAAGCTCAAGTGCACCTACGCCGCGATCGGCCACTCCGAGCGCCGCCAGTACCACGGCGAGGACGAGGCGGTCGTCAACAGCAAGGTCAAGGCCGCCTTCCGCAACGGCGTGCTGCCGATCCTCTGCGTGGGCGAGGGCCTGGACGTCCGCAAGGCGGGGCAGCAGGTGCCGCACACCCTGGCCCAGGTCGACGGCGCGCTGGAGGGCATCCCCGCCTCCGACGCCGAGCGCATCGTGATCGCGTACGAGCCGGTGTGGGCCATCGGCACCGGCGAGGTCGCCACCCCCGAGGACGCCCAGGAGGTGTGCGGGGCGATCCGTGCCCGGCTGGCCGAGCTGTACGATGCCGAGCTGGCCGGCAAGGTCCGCATCCTGTACGGCGGTTCGGTGAAGTCCTCCAACGCGGCGGGCATCATGGCCAAGCCCGACGTGGACGGCGCACTGATCGGCGGAGCGGCCCTGGACGCCGACGAGTTCGTCAAGATCGTGCGTTATCGCGAGCAGGCGGTAGGCTGACGGCCCCTGGCTGGCATACCCTGACCGTGACACTGTGACGGGGCCGGACCGCACCGACGGTCCGGCCCCTTCTCATCGGATGAGAGAGTTGGTCCCGTCGTGATCCTCGGGTTCTCGATCGCGCTGATCGTCTTCAGCCTGCTGATGGTCCTGCTGGTGCTGCTGCACAAGGGCAAGGGCGGCGGTCTGTCCGACATGTTCGGCGGCGGTATGTCCTCCTCGATCGGTGGCTCCTCGGTCGCCGAGCGGAACCTGGACCGCATCACCATCGTGCTGGGCATCGCCTGGTTCGCCTGCCTCGTGGTGCTGTCGCTGCTGATGAAGTTCAAGTAGCAGCCGCTGCCGTCTCCGACCGAAAACTGACGGGCCCTCGCGCGCCCGCTTATCCTGGTGTGGCGCCTGCTCCCGCCCGGAGGTGTCGGCGTCCCCGGAGGCAGTGCGGACGTTCCGCCCAGATCTCCGTACACTGGGACGACTTCGCCGCCGTCCACGGCACCGGAACGGGCGGTCGGCGGCACACATGGGTACCGGGCCTCGGGGCGCGGGCAGTCCCGGTGGACTCGCGGCCGCCCCTCCCGTGCTCGGGCCCGTCGTGCGGGGAGCCGGCACGAGATCGCATCGCACCAGCACGCAGGGAGTCAGACCGTGGCAAGTGGCAACGCCATCCGTGGCAGCAGAGTCGGGGCCGGGCCGATGGGTGAGGCGGAGCGCGGCGAGTCCGCACCTCGGGTCCGCATCTCCTTCTGGTGCGCCAACCAGCACGAGACGCGCCCCAGCTTCGCGTCCGACGCGGCCGTCCCGGAGACCTGGGACTGTCCCCGGTGCGGCTTCCCGGCCGGCCAGGACCAGGAGAACCCCCCGGCCCCGCCGCGCACCGAGCCGTACAAGACCCACCTCGCCTATGTCCGCGAGCGGCGCAGCGACGCCGATGGCGAGGCGATCCTCGCCGAGGCGCTCGCCAAGCTCCGCGGCGAGATCTGAGCACCACCCGAACCACCCGCAGGCGCCGCGGGGGCGCCCCGGACACACCCCCTCACCGTGTACCCGGAGCGTCCCTCGCGGCGCCGCGCTGTCTCCGCCGCGCCGTCCCGGCCACCGCGTGGACCGGGCGCTGCGCAGCCGACCGGTCACAGCGCGAAGTAGTGGCCGCGAATCCGGCTACCGAGCGGTCACTTCCGGGCCGTCGACCGGTACGGTTCTCCCCCAAAGGGCCCGGCGTGGTCGCCGCAGCCCGGAGCGGAACCGGGGGAGAGCATGCGCACGCCGTTCGGCAGTCCGACGGTCCGTACCAGGATCACCGCCCTGACCGTGGCCCCGATCACCGTGCTGCTGGTGCTCTGGACCCTCGCCATGGCCGCCATGACCGGCGGGGCGTGGACGCTGACCCGCGCGGCCGACACCGGCGCCTCGCTGGGCACCCCGCTGGACGGCGCCGTCCGCGAGCTCCAGAACGAACGCCGGATCGCCGCCGAGTACCTGGCCGCGCCCGGCAGTTCGGCGCTGCTGGCCCAGCTGACGGTGCAGCAGAACGGCACGGACGGCGCACTCCGGGCACTGCGCGCCGCCGGACGCACCGGGTTGACCGGTGAGCAGCGCGACCGCTTCGCCGCGCTGACCGCCGCCGCCGACGGGATCACCGCGCTGCGCACCGAGGTGACGCAGCGTCGGATTCCTTGGGGGCGCGCGGTGGAGCGCTATGCCGCGCTCATCGAGCCGTCGTTCGCCCTGCGGACCGCGCTGGCCGGGCCGCTGCCGGGCGGGCTCGCCGGGGACGCGCAGGCCGTCGTGGAGCTGCTGCGGGTCCGGGAGTACGCCTCCCGGATCGACGCCATGGGCAGCGCGGCCGAGGCAGCCGGCTCCTTCACCACCGGCCAGTACCGCGCCTTCACCGCCGCCGTGGAGGACCGGCGGGTCTTCCAGGGCGTCTACCTGCCCACCCTGCCCGCCGACACTCGCACCGAGGCGCTGACCCTGGCGGGCGGCCCCGCCCACGCCGCCCTGGTCCGGGCCGAGGACGCGCTGCTGGACGCCGGGCCGCGAGGCGTCGCGGCCGCCGTCAGCCGCAGCGACTGGCGCACCACCCTGGACCAGGTGCTGCCGCTGTACTCCGCCGTGTGCGCCACCGCCGCCGGGGACGCCGAGCAGCACATCCGCGACGTGGCCCGGGGCGAGCTGGTCCGCGCCGGGGCGGCCGGTGGGCTGGGGCTGCTCGCCATCGGCCTCTGCGGCTGGTTCTCGCTGCGCACCGGCCGCCGGATCGCCGGGCGGCTGGCCGCGCTGCGCGACGCCGCCGACCGGCTGACCCGCGACCGGCTGCCGCAGGTGGTGCGCCGGATCGCCGCCGGGGAGCAGGTCGACCCGGCGCTGGAGGCGCCGCCACTGGACATCGGAGCGGATGAGCTGGGACAGCTCGGCCGGGCGGTCAACGAGGCCCGCCGCACCGCCGTCGAGGCCGCCGCCGCCCAGGCCGGGGCGCGCCGGGGCGGCAGTGCGCTGCTGGCCACCGCCGCGCGCCGCAGCCAGGCCCTGGTGCACCGTCAGGCCAGCCTGCTGGACGCCATGGAGCGGCGCTCGGCCGACCCGGACGAGCTGGAGGACCTGTTCCGGGTCGGCCGGCTCACCACCCGGCTGCGGCGGCACGCGGAGAGCCTGGCGGTGCTCTCCGGCGAGACGCCCGCCCGGCCCCGGCGGCGGCCGGTGCCGCTGGCGGACGTCCTGGCGGCGGCCGTCAGCGAGGTGGCGGACCACACCCGGGTGACCGTGGCGCCCGCGTCGGCCGCCGGTCCCGCCGTGGTCGGGGAGGCGGTGGCCGACCTGGTCCACCTGCTCGCCGAGTTGGTGGAGAACGCCACCGCCTTCTCGCCGCCGCAGACCGAGGTGACGGTGCGGGCGGACAGCTTTACGGGGTCGGACGGCTTCGCGGGGTCGGACGGCTTTACGGGGTCGGACGGCTGCGCGGTGGAGATCGAGGACCGGGGGCTGGGCCTGGGCCCGGAGGAGCTGGCGGCGGCCAACCGCGCCCTGGGCGGCGGCGCCGACGGCCTCCCGGAGCGGGCGCAGCGGCTCGGGCTGCTGGTGGTCGGCCGCCTCGCCGCCCGGTACGGCGTCCGGGTCACCCTCGCCGCGTCCCCGTACGGCGGCACCACCGCCCGGGTGCTGCTGCCCGCGCCGCTGCTGACCCGGCAGCCGCAGCAGGCCGACGCCCCGGCGGCGGAGCACCAGCCCACCGAGGAACAGCAGCCGGGCGGGCATGGGGCCGCCGCCGACCGGGCCGCCGCCCCGGTGGCGTCGGCCGAGGCGCCGCAGCCCACCGGCCCAGGCAACGCAGCCGGCCCAGGCAACGCAGCCGGCTCGGGGGTGGAGCCGGCGCTGCCCAAGCGGGTCCGGCAGGCCAACCTGGCGCCGGAGCTGCGCCAGGCGCCCCCGCTGCCGCCCCGGCCGTCCGAGCAGCGGCTGACCACCGAACAGCTGGGGGAGATCTTCGGCGCCTTCCAGCGGAGCATCGGCACCCCCGACCCGGCGCCGCGCGCGGACGGCGAACCCACCGACGGCTGACCCCTGCCCCAGCACTCGATGGGGCCCCGGGACTCGGTGGGGTCCCGGGACTCGGTGAGCCCGGAAGACTCGCTGGGCCCCCGGTTCGGCCGCGCGGCGTCGGGCAGGCGGCTCCTGACGGAGCGAGATCGATTAGTTTGTTCCTGTAGATCAGCGGGCCGACCGGGCGATCAGGGACGAAGGCGTCGCGAGCCCCCGGGCCCGCGCCCCCGCTCCGGCCCGCCCCTGCGCGGTGGAGCCGATGACGAGGAGAAGTGGACGGATGTCCGACAAGAACACGCACGGCGGTACCCGGCTCGACCAGACACCCGAATGGGCCGCGCTGGCCAAGCACCGCGAGCAGCTGGGCGACGCGCACCTGCGCGGGCTCTTCGCGGACGACCCCGGCCGCGCCGAGCGGTACACGGTCCAGGTCGGTGACCTGCACCTGGACTACTCCAAGCACCTGGTGACCGACGAGACGCTGCATCTGCTGCGCGAGCTGGCCCGGGGCCGGGGGGTCGCCGAGCTGCGGGACGCCATGTTCCGGGGCGAGAAGATCAACAACACCGAGGGCCGCGCCGTGCTGCACACCGCGCTGCGCGCCCCCCGCGACGCCGTCATCGAGGTGGACGGGGAGAACGTCGTCCCCGCCGTGCACGCGGTGCTCGACCGGATGGCCGTCTTCGCCGACAGCGTCCGCGACGGCAAGTGGGTCGGCCACACCGGCCGCCGGATCAGGAACGTCGTCAACATCGGCATCGGCGGCTCCGACCTCGGCCCGGCCATGGCCTACGAGGTGCTGCGCCCGTACACCGACCGGTCGCTGACCTTCCACTTCGTCTCCAATGTGGACGGCGCCGACCTGCACGAGGCGGTCCGCGACCTCGACCCGGCGGAGACCCTGTTCATCGTCTCCTCCAAGACCTTCACCACCATCGAGACCATCACCAACGCCACCGCCGCGCGCGGTTGGCTGCTGGACGGCCTGGGCGGCGACGAGACGGCGGTCGCCAAGCACTTCGTGGCGGTCTCCACCAACGCCGGCGAGGTGGCCGAGTTCGGCATCGACACCACCAACATGTTCGAGTTCTGGGACTGGGTCGGCGGCCGCTACTCGTACGACTCCGCGATCGGCCTCTCGCTGATGATCGCCATCGGCCCGGAGCGCTTCCGCGAGATGCTGGACGGCTTCCACCTGGTGGACGAGCACTTCCGCACCGCGCCGCCCGAGCGGAACGCACCGCTGCTGCTCGGTCTGCTGGGCGTCTGGTACGGGCAGTTCTTCGACGCTCAGGCGCACGCCGTGCTCCCGTACAGCCACTACCTCTCCCGCTTCACCGCCTACCTCCAGCAGCTGGACATGGAGTCCAACGGCAAGTCGGTGGACCGCCAGGGCCGCCCGGTGGACTGGCAGACCGGCCCGGTGGTCTGGGGCACCCCCGGCACCAACGGGCAGCACGCCTACTACCAGCTGCTGCACCAGGGCACCAAGACCATCCCGGTGGACTTCATCGGCTTCGCCCGCCCGGTCGAGGAGCTCGGCCCGCTGGCCGGCCAGCACGACCTGCTGATGGCCAACCTGTTCGCCCAGGGCCAGGCGCTGGCCTTCGGCAAGACCTCCGAGGAGGTCGCCGCCGAGGGGGTGCCCGCCGAGCAGGTGCCGCACCGCACCTTCCGGGGCAACCACCCCTCCACCACCGTGCTGGCCGCCGCGCTGACCCCGTCGGTGCTGGGCCAGCTGGTCGCGCTGTACGAGCACAAGGTGTTCGTACAGGGGGCCGTCTGGGGCATCGACTCCTTCGACCAGTGGGGCGTGGAGCTGGGCAAGGTGCTCGCCAAGCGCATCGAGCCCGCGCTCACCGAGGGCACCGACGTGCCCGGTCTGGACGCCTCCACCACCGCCCTGGTCGGCCGCTACCGCGCGCTGCGCGGCCGCTGACCGTCCCCGTACGCCGTACGGCCCCGCCACCCCCGAGAGGGCGGCAGGGCCGTACGGCGCCACCTGCCGGCTAGGCGGAGGCCGCCGGGTAGAGCTCCGGCGGCAGCGCCGAGGCCGCCGCCCGGTCCAGCAGCCACAGGGTGCGGCTCCGCCCGTACGCGCCGGACGCCGGAGCCTGGAACTCGCCCGGCCCGGACAGCGCCAGCGCCGCCGCATCGGCCTTGTCCTCGCCCGCCGCCAGCAACCAGACCTCGCGCGCCGCCCGGATGGCCGGCAGGGTGAGCGAGATCCGGGTCGGCGGCGGCTTGGGGGAGCCGTGCACCCCGATCACGGTGCGCTCGGTCTCCCGCACCCCGGGGTGCTCCGGGAAGAGCGACGCCACATGGGTGTCCGGGCCCAGGCCCAGCAGCAGCACGTCGAACGACGGCACCGCCGCGTGGTCCTCCGGCCGGGCCGCCTCGGCCAGCTCCGCCGCGTACTGCTCGGCGGCGGCCTCGGCGTCACCGCCCGCCGGGCCGTCCGAGGCGGGCATCGCGTGCACCCGCGCCGGGTCCAGCGGCACCTGGTCCAGCAGCGCCTCCCGGGCCTGGACGACATTGCGCTCGCCGTCGCCCTCCGGCAGGAACCGCTCGTCGCCCCACCACAGATCCAGCCGCGCCCAGTCCACCGCGTCCCGCGCGGGGGAGGCGGCGATGGCCGCGAGCAGCGCATTGCCGTTGCGGCCGCCGGTCAGCACCACCGAGGCACTGCCCCGGGCGGCCTGGACGTCCACCACCCGGGTGATCAGCCGGGCCGCCGCGGCCTGGGCCATCAGCTCCTTGTCCCGGTGGACCACGATCTGCGGTGCCGGCGTCATGACCCGCTCCGCCGGGTGGTCCGCTTGGCCGACGCCGTCTTCGGCGCCGGGGCCGACGACGCGGCCGTCACCCGGCCGGCCGAGGCGGCACCGGAGGACGCCTCGGACGCGCCGGACGCCTCGGACGCCTCGGACGCCGAGTCGCCCTTGGCCTGGTCACCGCCCGCCTTCGACCCGTCGGAGCTGGTCAGCCGGTCGACCCCGACCCGGACCGCGGCGGCGTAGATGTCGTCCGGGTCCAGCCGGCGCAGCTCCTCCGCGATCAGCTCGGTGGTCTCCCGCCGCTTCAGCGCGACCTGCCGGTCCGGCTGGTCGGGCATCGACAGCGTGGCCATCAGCCCGTCGGCGCGGTCCAGGACCACATCCCCGCCGTCGGTGCGCAGCCGGACGGCGGTCAGCCCCGGACCGTTGCTGACCACCCGCTCCACCGGCACCTTCAGCCGGTCGGCGAGCCACATGCCGAGCAGCTCCACGCTGGGGTTGTACGACTCGCCCTCCACCACGGCGGAGGTGACCCAGGCCCGGCGCTGGTCCATGGCGGCGGCCAGCATGCTGCGCCACGGGGTGATCCGGGTCCAGGCCAGGTCGGTGTCGCCCGGCGTGTACGCCTCGGCGCGGGCGCCCAGCGCGTCCACCGGGGACTCGGCGGTCATGGTGTCGGTGATCCGGCGCTGCGCCAGGGCACCCAGCGGGTCGGCCGCCGGGTGGTCCGGGGCGTTCTCCGGCCACCAGACCACCACCGGGGCGTCCGGCAGCAGCAGCGGCAGCACCACGGACTGGGCCTGGCTGGCCAGTTCGCCGTGCAGCCGCAGGACCACGATCTCCCCGGTGCCGGCGTCCGAGCCGACCCGGATCTCGGCGTCCAGCCGTGCCTCGGCCCGCGCCCTGGGGGAGCGGCCGGGGCGCTTGATGACGGCCAGGATGCGGGACGGGTGCTCCCGGGACGCCTCGGCGGCGGCCTTGAGGGCGTCGTACGCGCTGCCCTCGTCGGTGACGATGACCAGGGTCAGCACCATGCCGATGGCGGCGGCGCCGATGGACCGGCGCGCCTCCGTCAACGCGTTGTTGATCTTGCTGGACGTGGTGTCCGTCAGGTCGGTGTTCATGGCCTGCGCCAGCTCCGTCCGTCTCGTGCGAGCATCTCGTCCGCTTCGGTGGGGCCCCAGGTGCCGGCGGCGTACTGGGCGGGCTTGCCGTGCTTCTCCCAGTGCTCCTCGATCGGGTCGAGGATCTTCCAGGACAGCTCGACCTCCTGGGTGCGCGGGAAGAGGTTGGCGTCGCCCAGCAGCACATCCAGCAGCAGCCGCTCGTACGCCTCCGGGCTGGACTCGGTGAAGGACTCGCCGTAGGCGAAGTCCATGGTGACGTCCCGGACCTCCATCGCGGTGCCGGGCACCTTGGAGCCGAACCGCACCGTGACGCCCTCGTCCGGCTGGACCCGGATGACCAGGGCGTTCTCCCCGAGCTCCTCGGTGGCGTACGAGTCGAACGGCAGATACGGCGCCCGCTGGAAGACCACCGCGATCTCGGTGACCCGGCGGCCCAGCCGCTTGCCGGTGCGCAGGTAGAACGGCACCCCGGCCCAGCGCCGGGTGTTGACCTCCAGCTTGACCGCCGCGAAGGTGTCGGTCTTGGAGGCCGGGTCGATGCCGTCCTCCTCCAGGTAGCCGATCACCTCCTCGCCGCCCTGCCAGCCGTGCGCGTACTGGCCGCGCACGGTGTGCTTGCCCAGGTCGTCGGGGAGCCGGACGGCACCCAGCACCTTGATCTTCTCCGCCACCAGCGCATCGGCCTCGAAGGAGCCGGGCTCCTCCATGGCGGTCAGCGCCAGCAGCTGGAGCAGGTGGTTCTGGATGACGTCGCGGGCCGAGCCGATGCCGTCGTAGTAGCCGGCCCGGCCGCCGATCCCGATGTCCTCCGCCATGGTGATCTGCACATGGTCGACGTACGACCGGTTCCAGATCGGCTCGAACAGGGTGTTGGCGAAGCGCAGCGCCAGGATGTTCTGGACCGTCTCCTTGCCCAGGTAGTGGTCGATCCGGAAGACCTCGTTGGACGGGAAGACCCCGTGCACGATCCGGTTCAGCTCCTGGGCGCTCGCCAGGTCGTGGCCGAACGGCTTCTCGATCACCGCACGGCGCCAGGAGCCCTTGGGCGGGCTGGCCAGGCCGTGCTTCTTCAGCTGCTCGACGACCTTGGGGAAGAACTTCGGCGGCACGGACAGGTAGAAGGCGAAGTTGCCCCCGGTGCCCTGCACCCGGTCCAGGTCCTCGATGGTGGCGCGCAGCGTCTCGAAGGCGTTGTCGTCGTCGAACTCGCCGGGCACGAACCGCATGCCCTTGGCGAGCTGCTGCCAGACCTCCTCACGGAACGGGGTCCTGGCGTGCTCCTTGACGGCGTCGTGGACCTCCTGCGCGAAGTCCTCGTCCGCCCAGTCGCGCCGGGCGAAGCCGATCAGCGAGAAGCCCGGCGGCAGCAGCCCCCGGTTCGCCAGGTCGTACACGGCGGGCATGAGCTTCTTGCGGGACAGATCTCCGGTGACACCGAAGATGACCAGACCGGACGGGCCCGCGATGCGGGGGAGTCGCCGGTCTGCGGGGTCCCGCAGGGGGTTGCCCTGCGGGAGCCCGGCAGTATCTGACTTGCTCACTGGTGGTGGCCCCGTTTCGTCAGACAGCGGTGGGAGGCTTGATCACTTGCCCGGGTTCTGCGCGAAGGACTGCAGGGACGCCGTGACGGTGTCCAGCAGCTCCACCCAGGACGCCTCGAACTTCTCCACGCCCTCGTCCTCCAGCACCTGGACGACGTCGTCGTAGTCGACCCCGGCCGCCGCGATGGCGTCCATGTCGGCCTTGGCCTGGGCGTAGCCGCCGGTGATGGTGTCACCGGTGATCTCGCCGTGGTCGCCGGTCGCCAGCAGGGTGGCCTCCGGCATGGTGTTGACCGTGCCCGGGGCGACCAGCTCGGTGACGTACAGGGTGTCCGGCAGGGCCGGGTCCTTGACACCGGTGGAGGCCCACAGCGGGCGCTGCGGCTTGGCGCCGGCGGCCTCCAGCGCCTTCCAGCGCTCGGAGCCGAACACCTCCTCGTACGCCTGGTAGGCCAGCCGGGCGTTGGCCAGCGCGGCCTTGCTGCGCAGCTTCTTGGCGTCGCCGCCGATCTTGTCCAGCCGCTTGTCGATCTCGGTGTCCACCCGGGAGACGAAGAACGACGCCACCGACTCGATGGTGGACAGGTCGTGGCCGTTGGCCTTGGCCTTCTCCAGACCGGTGAGGTAGGCGTCCATCACCGCGCGGTAGCGCTCCAGGGAGAAGATCAGCGTGACGTTGACGCTGATGCCCTCGCCCAGGGTGGCCGCGATGGCGGGCAGCCCGGCCTTGGTGGCGGGGATCTTGATGAAGACGTTGGGACGGTCCACCAGCCACCACAGCTGCCGCGCCTCGGCCACCGTGGCCTCGGTGCGGTGGGCCAGCCGGGGGTCCACCTCGATGGAGACCCGGCCGTCGCGGCCGTTGCTGGCGTCGTAGACGGGACGCAGCACGTCGGCGGCCTCGCGGACGTCCGCCGTGGTGATCATGCGGACGGCCTCCTCCGTGGTGACGCCGCGCACCGCGAGGTCGCGGAGCTGCTCGTCGTAGGAGTCGTCCTTGCCGCCGATGGCCTTCTGGAAGATGGTGGGGTTGGTGGTGACACCGACCACGTGCTTGTCGCGCACCAGCTCGGCCAGGTTGCCGGTGTTCAGCCGCTTGCGGCTGAGGTCGTCCAGCCAGATGGCAACGCCTTCGTCGCTGAGGCGCTTGAGTGCGTCGGTCATGATCCTTCTCTTCTCTTCCTCTTGGTCGTCACTCCGCCGTGCCGGGGGACGGGCCGCGTACCGCGCGCGGGCGGAACGCGGCCCGTACCGCCGGGTGTCAGCGGGTAGCTGCGGTGATCGAGTCGTGGGCGGCGGCCACCACGGCCTCGGGGGTGATGCCGAACTGCTCGAACAGGATCTCGTAGTCGGCGGAGGCACCGAAGTGCTCCAGCGAGACGATGCGCCCGCTGTCGCCGACGATCTCCCGCCAGCCCTGGGCGATGCCGGCCTCCACCGAGACCCGCGCCTTGATGTCCGGGGGCAGCACCGCGTCGCGGTACGACTCGTCCTGCTCGTTGAACCACTCGACGGACGGCATGGAGACCACCCGGGTCGGGATGCCGGCGGCCTCCAGGTCCTTGCGGGCCTTGACGGCCAGCTGGAGCTCGGAGCCGGTGCCGATCAGGATGACCTGCGGGCGGCCGGCCGAGGCGTCCTGGAGGACGTACCCGCCCTTGGCGGTGCCCTCGGCCGAGGCGAACTCGCCGCTCTCCCGGTCGTAGGTCGGCACATTCTGCCGGGTCAGCGCCAGGCCGGTCGGGCCGGGCTTGGCGGCGTGCCGCTCCAGCACCGTCCGCCAGGCCACGACGGTCTCGTTGGCGTCGCCGGGGCGGACCACGGCCAGGCCGGGGATGGCCCGCAGCGCGGCCAGGTGCTCGATCGGCTGGTGGGTGGGGCCGTCCTCGCCCAGGCCGATGGAGTCGTGCGTCCAGACGTAGGTGACCGGCAGCTTCATCAGCGCGGCCAGCCGGACCGCCGGGCGCATGTAGTCGGAGAACACCAGGAAGGTGCCGCCGAAGACCCGGGTGTTGCCGTGCAGCGCGATGCCGTTCATCGTCGAACCCATGGCGTGCTCACGGATGCCCCAGTGCACCTGGCGGCCGTACGGCGAGGCGCCCGGCAGCGGGTTGCCCTCGGGCAGGAAGGACGAACCCTCCTCGATGGTGGTCAGGTTGGACTCCGCGAGGTCGGCCGAGCCGCCCCACAGCTCCGGGACCACCGGGCCCAGCGCCTCCAGCACCGAGCCGGACGCCTTGCGGGTCGCGACGCCCTTGTCGCTCGCCGGGAAGGACGGCAGGGCCTTGTCCCAGCCCACCGGCAGCCGGCCGGCCACGATGCGGTCGAACTCGGCGGCCCGCTCCGGGTTGGCCTCGCGCCAGGCGGTGAACTGCTCCTCCCACTCGGCGTGCAGCTTGCGGCCGCGCTCCACCACGCCGCGCGCGTGGGCCAGCACGTCGTCGGCGACCTCGAAGTGCTGCTCCGGGTCGAAGCCCAGCACCTTCTTGGTGGCCGCGACCTCCTGCTCGCCCAGTGCCGAGCCGTGCGCCTTGCCGGTGTTCTGCGCGTGCGGCGCCGGCCAGGCGATGATGGTGCGCATCGCGATGATCGACGGGCGCTCGGTCTCGTCCTTGGCGGCCTTCAGCGCGGCGTGCAGGGCGGCGACGTCGATGTCGCCGTCCTCCTGCGGGGTGATGCGCTGTACGTGCCAGCCGTACGCCTCGTACCGGCCGAGGACGTCCTCGGAGAAGGCGGTCTCGGTGTCACCCTCGATGGAGATGTGGTTGTCGTCGTACAGCGCGACCAGGTTGCCCAGCTTCTGATGGCCCGCCAGCGAGGACGCCTCGGCCGAGATGCCCTCCTCCAGGTCGCCGTCCGAGACGATCGCCCAGATGGTGTGGTCGAACGGGGAGGCGCCGGCCGGCGCCTCCGGGTCGAACAGGCCGCGCTCGTAGCGGGCCGCCATCGCCATGCCCACCGCGTTGCCGATGCCCTGGCCGAGCGGGCCGGTGGTGGTCTCCACACCCGCGGTGTGGCCGTGCTCCGGGTGGCCCGGCGTCTTGCTGCCCCACTTGCGGAAGGACTTCAGGTCCTCCAGCGTCAGGCCGTAGCCCGACAGGAACAGCTGCGCGTACAGCGTCAGGCTGGTGTGACCGGGCGACAGGACGAAACGGTCGCGTCCGGTCCATGCCGGGTCGGTCGGGTCGTGCCGCAGGAAGCGCTGGAAGATCAGGTAGGCAGCCGGGGCAAGGCTCATCGCCGTGCCCGGGTGCCCGTTGCCGACCTTCTGCACCGCGTCCATCGCGAGGACACGCACCGTGTCCACCGAACGCCTGTCCAGATCGGTCCACTCGAATGCGTTAGTCGGCTTGGTGCTCACCCTGGTTCAGGGCTCCTTCCGTATTCAGTCGACCCCGTGCTGAGGACCACGCCGGCCAGTCGCTGCGCTGCGGGCCTGACGTCGCGGCTGTCTGTAGTCACGGAGGGCTCATCCCGCTTCTACGTGCGAGCCTACCGTTCGGGCTCCTGCCCGCCTCCTGCGCTCGAAACAACTGATCACAAGGTTTCCCGAATTCCCGCCGCGACTTCGCCGGCCGTACGCCCGGCAACACGGGGACCCCCGGCGCGGGCGGTGACCCGGCAACGTCTAAAGTGGCGTGGTACGCGCAGGGCGGCCGGTTCTTCGGCGCCCGCGAATCTTCATAGACCAGGGGTGTCCGTGACCGCCGTCGAATCCCGCCCCGCCGGGGTCGTCGGGGCGACCCCCGGGCACCGGCCGTTCCGGGCCCGTGTCGGGGCCTTTGTCGCGCTGACCAAACCACGCATCATCGAACTGCTGCTGATCTCCACGGTTCCGGTGATGTTCCTCGCTCAGGGCGGCGTCCCCGATCCGTGGAAGGTGCTCCACGTCGTCGTCGGCGGCTTCCTCTCCGCAGGCGGCGCGAACACCCTCAACATGTACTTCGACCGGGACATCGACGCCCGGATGAGTCGCACCGAGCGGCGCCCGCTGGTCACCGGGATGGTCTCGCCGCGCGAGGCACTGGTCTTCGGCATCGCGCTGGCGGCCGTCTCCACGCTCTGGCTCGGCTACTTCGTCAACTGGCTCTCCGCCGGGCTGGCCCTCGCCGCGCTCCTCTTCTACGTCTTCGGCTACACCCTCGGCCTGAAGCGCCGCACCCCGCAGAACATCGTCTGGGGCGGCATCGCCGGCTGCATGCCGGTCTTCATCGGCTGGGCGGCGGTGACCGGCTCGCTCTCCTGGGCGGCCGTGGTGCTCTTCCTGGTCATCTTCTTCTGGACGCCGCCGCACTACTGGCCGCTCTCCATGAAGGTGAAGGAGGACTACGCCAACGTGGGCGTCCCGATGCTCCCGGTGGTCGCCTCCAACACCGTGGTCGCCCGGCAGATCGTCATCTACTCCTGGGTGATGGTCGCCGTCTCGATGGCGCTCTGGCCGCTCGGCCACACCGGCTGGCTCTACCCGGCGGTGGCGCTGCTGCTCGGCGCGTTCTGGCTGCGCGAGGCGCACGGGCTGTACGGCAGGGCCAAGGCGGGCCTGGTGGGGGCCAAGCTCAAGGAGATGCGGCTCTTCCACTGGTCCATCACCTATCTGACGCTGCTCTTCATCGCGGTGGCGATCGACCCCTTCCTGCGCTAGGAACTTCACCGGCGGCCCCGCCGTCCGTACGACGTGTTCGTACGGACGGCGGGGCCGCCGGCGTCTGTGGGGCACCGCACAGTCGCGGCCGGGCCGTCGCCACAGCGGCTACCGGTGGGTAGCATGCGGCCATGAGCAGCGAAACAGAGACCAGCCCGGCCGGGGACAGCGGCCGGGACCAGCGCCGGGCCAAGCGGATCGCCAGGAGCATCAGCTCCTTCGCGGCCAAGCACGGCGGCAGCGCCGACGGGGTGGTGCAGTACGTGGGGCGCGGCTCCACCCGGATCGTGCTGGTCGGCGCGGACGGCGCCTGGGGGGACCAGGTGGCCCCCCGCTACGACATCGCGCGGCGGGCCGCCGAACTGGCGGGGCTCACCCTGCACGACTCCTTCGACGGCGAGCTGGCACTCAAGCTCCGGACCTCCTCGTATGAGTGGTCCCGGATGGCCGGCATCCAGCTCGGCGGCGGCCACCCGGCCTGACCGGCAGCCCGGAGGGGGCGCCCGGAACCGCGTGAGCGACCCCGCGGTGCTTCGCGTGCCTGGGCGACCCCGCGGGGGCGCGCGGAACCGCGCGAGCAACCGTGCGTATTCGTAGAGCGCTGAGCGGACTGTTCCGCGCGCTCCTGAAGTGCTGCTCTGCGCCCGCGCCGCCAGGCGGCCGCCCTCAGGCGCCGGTGAGGGCCGGGGCGGGCTCGGCGGCGGGGGCGGTGGCCGGGAGGGCCGGGCGGACGCGGAGGGCCAGCGGGATGCGCAGAGCCGCGATCCAGACCAGAGCGGAGCCCAGCAGATGGGCGCCGACCAGCACCTCCGGCGAACCGGTGAAGAACTGGACGAAGCCGATGACCCCCTGGGCCAGCAGCACGACCAGCAGGTCCCGGGCCCGCGCCCGGACCGGGGCGGGCGCCTTGACCGCGTACAGCGCGAAGATCAGCGCCAGCGACAGCCCCACGCTGATGAAGGCGAAGTCGGCGTGGAACTGGGACACCCGGTCGTAGTCCAGCGGGATGCGCGGCACATCGCTGGAGTCACCGGAGTGCTTGCCCGTCCCGGTGACCACGGTGCCCGCCACCACCAGGCAGCCGACCACCGCCACCAGCACCTGGGAGAGCCGCACCAGCGGCCGCGAGACGACCGGCTCGGCCGGCCCGTCGCCCTCCTTGGACCGCTCCCACATCACCAGCGCCACCCAGACCAGCGCCATCGAGGACAGCAGGTGGACGGCGACGGTGTACGGGTTGAGGCCGGTGAGCACGGTGATGCCGCCGATCACGGCGTTGCTCATCACGACCCAGAACTGCGCCCACCCCAGCCGGGTGAGGCTGCGCCGCCACGGCGTCCGGCAGCGGGCCGCGATGATCGCCGCGCCGACCGCCGCGCACAGCACATACGTCAGCATCCGGTTGGTGAACTCGATGACCCCGCGGATACCCATCGCCGGGGTCGGCGCCAGGGTCTCCGAGGTGCACTTCGGCCAGGTCGGGCAGCCGAGACCGGAGGAGGTCAGCCGCACGGCGGCGCCGGTCACCACGATGACCACCGCCATCACCAGGGCCGCGAGGCAGGCCCAGCGCACGGCCTTCGCCGAGGGCTCCAGCCGCTCGGCGAGGTAGGACAAGGGGGTACGCACCCCCACATCGTAGGTCGCCCCGCCCCCCGTCCCGACCCCGGGGGGCGGGGCGGGCGGCGTCCCCGCGCCCCGTCGGCCCGCAGCCGCGTCGGCAACCCGGGGTACGCCCAAGTGCGTTGACGCGTACCTGTAGAGTCCGGTGAACAGCCCTGCGTGACATCGACCGCAGGGGGAGCGAACGCTCGGAGGGATCAACCAATGACGCGTCAGGGGCGGGTACGCAGCGGGATCGCGGCCGTGGCTGCGGCGACCGCACTTCTCGGGACGGGGGTGCTGGCGGGCTCCGCCTCCGCCCATGTCTCCGACTGGTCGGTGGACTGCTCGACGGTCTCCGTCGACCTCACCGGCTACAACGGGAAGGTCGACAACACCCTCACCGTCACCGCCGGCGGTGAGACGGTGCTCGGTCCCGTGACGTTCCGGGAGAGCCTCAGCCGGCAGGCCACGCTCCCCGAGCACAGCGAGGAACTCAGCGTCGAGCTGGTGGTGAAGGCCGGCGACGGCGACCAGTACTCCCGGGACGAGCACAAGACCGCCCCGGTCTGCCCCGGCCATGAGACGCCGACCACCCCGCCGCCCACCACCCCCGCCACCACCCCGGCCACCACAGCGGCCGAGACCACTCCGCCGCCGACCACGGCCGCCCCCACCACGGCCGCCCCGACCACGGCCGTCCCGACGACGCCCGTCCCGACGACGCCCGCGCCGACCACCCCCGCCGAGGCGCCGAGCAGCAGCGCCCCGGCCGTGGTGCCCGCGCCGTCGCCGTCCGGCCCCAACCTGGCCGAGACCGGCTCTTCCAGCAGCACCCCGATCATCGCCGGGGTCGCGGCGGCCGTGGTGGTCGTCGGCGGCGTCCTGCTCGTCCTGGCCCGGCGCCGCCGGGGCAGCCGGGGCTGACCAGGCCCCGCCCGTGAACGGCGGCGGGCCCGGAACCGCCTGGTTCCGGGCCCGCCGCCGTACCGCGTCCGCCACGCTCACCCCCGCGCTCACTCCCAGCGGAAGAAGCGGGCCGCCGCGCCCAGCCCCAGCACCGCCCAGCCGGCGAGGATGCCCAGATCCGCCCAGGGCAGCCCGGCGCCCTGCTGGAGCACCTGGCGCAGCCCGTCCGACAGCGCGCTGATCGGCAGCAGCTCCAGCACCCCGCTGACGGCGGACGGGAACTTCTCCAGCGGCACCACCACCCCGCCCGTCAGCAGCAGCAGGACGAAGACCAGGTTGGCGGCGGCCAGGGTCGCCTCCGCCCGCAGCGTCCCGGCCATCAGCAGCCCCAGCCCGGAGAAGGCGGCCGTCCCCAGCAGCAGCAGCGCGGCCACCGAGAACGGATCGCCGTGCGGCGACCAGCCCAGCGTCAGCGCGATCACCGACAGCAGCGCCACCTGGAGGATCTCGGTGACCAGTACGCAGCCGGTCTTGGCGGTCAGCAGCGCCCAGCGCGGCAGCGGGCTGGCCCCCAGCCGCTTCAGTACGCCGTAGCGCCGCTCGAAGCCGGTGGCGATGGCCTGCCCGGTGAAGGCGGTGGACAGCACGGCCAGGGCCAGCAGTCCGGGCGCCAGGAAGTCGACCCGCTTGCCCGGCCCGGCGGTGTCCACCACGTCCACCGCGCTGAACAGCACCAGCAGCACCGTCGGGATGACCACCGTCAGCAGCAGCTGCTCGCCGTTGCGCAGCAGCATCCGCGTCTCCAGGGCGGTCTGCGCGAGCAGCATCCGGCCGACCGGGGCGGCCCCGGGGGCGGGGGTGTGGCTGCCCGGCGCGGTGGTGGTGGTCATGAGCGCAGGTCCCGTCCGGTCAGTTCGAGGAAGACGTCTTCGAGGGTGCGCCGCTCCACCGCGAGCCGGTCGGGCAGCACGCCGACCCCGGCGCACCAGGCGGCGACGGCGGCCAGCAGCTGCGGGTCCAGCGGGGCGGCCCGCACCTGGTAGCTGCCGGGCGAGAGCTCGGCGGCGGCGGTGCCGTCCGGCAGCGTCTTGAGCAGCGCGCCCAGGTCCAGGCCGGGAGGGCCGCTGAACCGCAGGCTGTCCTCGGCGCCGGCGCGGCACAGCTGCTCGGTGCCGCCCTGGGCGATCACCCGGCCGCCGTCCACGATCGCCACGTCGTCGGCCAGCTCCTCGGCCTCGTCCATGGCGTGGGTGGTGAGCACCACGGTGACGCCGTCGGCGCGCAGGTCGCGGACCAGGTCCCAGGTGGCCCGGCGGGCCTGCGGGTCCAGGCCGGCGGTCGGCTCGTCCAGGAAGACCAGCTCGGGGCGGCCCACCACGGCCATCGCCAGGGCCAGCCGCTGCCGCTGGCCGCCGGAGAGCCGCCGGTAGGCCGTGCGGCCGCAGGACTCCAGGCCGAGCCGGGCCACCAGCGCGTCCACGTCCAGCGGGTGGGCGTGCAGCTTCGCGGTGTGCCGCAGGATCTCCACGGCGCGGGCGCCGGGGTAGACGCCGCCGGACTGGAGCATCACGCCGACCCTGGGCCGCAGCTGGGCGGCGTCGGCGACCGGGTCCAGCCCGAGGACGCGTACCGTGCCGGCGTCCGGGCGGCGGTAGCCCTCGCAGGTCTCGACGGTGGTGGTCTTGCCGGCCCCGTTGGGCCCGAGCACCGCGGTGACGGTGCCGCTCGCCACGGTGAGGTCCAGCCCGTCCACCGCGGTCTTCGGGCCGTACCGCTTCACCAGTCCGGACACCCGGACGGCGGGTTCTGCTTCCATGGCGTCGAGTCTATGGACCGCGCCGCCGCGCCCGTCCCCGGGGCCGCGTGGCCGCCGCCGTACGGTGGAGGGGGAGATCCGGATTCATGCAGGTCAGGTAAGCCTTACCTGGGTGATCGAGACCACGCGGCCCGCAGTCGGCCCGGGTTGTCGCATCGGAATGAATTACGCAACAATGGCGTTGTGAAATACATGCGCGAGCACCCGGAGCAGCAGGCGGCCGAGCCGGCCACCGCTGCACCCGTGTCCGCGCGGGGCGGCGAGGCCGCCGGTCGGAGCGGTCAGCAGGCTACTCGCGGCCGGGTCGCCCGGTCCATTCTGGACCATGGTCCGTCCACCGCCGCCGACCTGGCCGACCGGCTGGGCCTGACCGCCGCCGCCGTCCGCCGCCATCTGGACGGGCTTTCCGCCGCCGGCCTGGTGGAATCCCGCGAGCAGCGGGTCTACGGGCACCGGGGGCGCGGCCGTCCGGCCAAGCTCTTCGCGCTCACCGACTGCGGCCGCGACGTCTTCTACCAGGCGTACGACCAGTTCGCCGCCGACGCCCTGCGCTGGATCGCGGAGTCCGCAGGCGGCGGCGAGGCCGGCGCCGAGGCGGTCGCCGCCTTCGCTCGGGCCCGGTTGGGCCGGGACGCGGAGCGCTACGGCGCCGCCCTGGACGGCGCGAGCCCCGAGGAGCGTACCGAAGCGCTCGCGCGCGCCCTGAGCGCCGACGGGTACGCTGCGACGGTGCGGCGCATGCCGTCCGCCGCGGAGGCCGCCGCCGGCGAGCAGCTCTGCCAGCACCACTGCCCGGTGGCACATCTCGCTGAGCAGTTCCCCCAGCTCTGCGAGGCGGAGACCGAGGTCTTCTCCCGCCTGCTGGGCACGCACGTGCAGCGACTGGCCACCATCGCCCATGGCGACGGCGTCTGCACGACCCATGTGCCGGCCGCCGGTGCCGCACCACCCGCCGCCCGACGCGAGCGGCGATCCGGTGCGGTGCCGACCGCCGGCACGCGTTCCGCAGGCCGCACCACCACCGGCCGCACCACCGCGGGCCGCACCACCGCAAGCCGAACCACCACGACAGCAACTGTCTCCGGGAGGAACCCCGTATGACCACGACCGCTCACCCGGAGCTTGAGGGTCTGGGCAACTACGAGTACGGCTGGGCCGACCCCGACGCCGCCGGTGCCGCCGCCAAGCGCGGCCTGAGCGAAGAGGTCGTCCGCGACATCTCCGGGAAGAAGTCGGAGCCGGAGTGGATGCTCAAGCTGCGGCTCAAGGGCCTGCGGCTGTTCGACAAGAAGCCGATGCCGACCTGGGGCTCCGACCTCTCCGGGATCGACTTCGACAACATCAAGTACTTTGTGCGCTCCACCGAGAAGCAGGCCGCGACCTGGGACGAGCTGCCCGCCGACATCAAGAACACCTACGACAAGCTCGGCATCCCGGAGGCGGAGAAGCAGCGCCTGGTCGCCGGTGTCGCCGCCCAGTACGAGTCCGAGGTGGTCTACCACCAGATCCGCGAGGACCTGGAGGAGCAGGGCGTCATCTTCCTGGACACCGACACCGCGCTCAAGGAGCACCCGGAGCTCTTCCAGGAGTACTTCGGCACCGTGATCCCGGCCGGCGACAACAAGTTCGCCGCGCTGAACACGGCCGTCTGGTCCGGCGGCTCCTTCATCTACGTGCCGAAGGGCGTGCACGTGGAGATCCCGCTCCAGGCCTACTTCCGGATCAACACCGAGAACATGGGCCAGTTCGAGCGGACGCTGATCATCGTCGACGAGGACGCCTACGTCCACTACGTCGAGGGCTGCACCGCGCCGATCTACAAGTCGGACTCGCTGCACTCCGCGGTCGTCGAGATCATCGTCAAGAAGGGCGCCCGCTGCCGCTACACGACCATCCAGAACTGGTCGAACAACGTCTACAACCTGGTCACCAAGCGCGCCGTCGCCTACGAGGGCGCCACCATGGAGTGGGTCGACGGCAACATCGGCTCCAAGGTGACCATGAAGTACCCCGCCGTCTACCTGATGGGCGAGCACGCCAAGGGCGAGACGCTCTCCATCGCCTTCGCCGGCGAGGGCCAGCACCAGGACGCGGGCGCCAAGATGGTCCACATGGCCCCGCGCACCTCCTCCTCCATCGTCTCCAAGTCGGTGGCCCGTGGCGGTGGCCGCACCTCCTACCGGGGTCTGATCGAGATCGGCGAGGGCGCCGAGGGCTCCAAGTCCAATGTGCTCTGCGACGCGCTGCTGGTGGACACCATCTCCCGCTCGGACACCTACCCGTACGTGGACGTCCGCGAGGACGACGTGTCCATGGGCCACGAGGCGACGGTCTCCAAGGTCAGCGAGGACCAGCTCTTCTACCTGATGAGCCGTGGCATGACGGAGAACGAGGCCATGGCGATGATCGTCCGTGGCTTCGTGGAGCCGATCGCCCGCGAGCTGCCGATGGAGTACGCGCTGGAGCTCAACCGGCTGATCGAGCTCCAGATGGAAGGCGCCGTCGGCTGACGCCGCGCGGCTGTGCCCGCGTCGGCCCGGGAGCGGGATGCCCCCGGGGCGGCGCGGGGTCTTGGCCAGGTACGTGAAGTGAAACCCCTGGTCCCGGCCGCAGGCCAGGGACGTGAAGTGAGCGAGCCGCGGGGCGCGCCGGTGCCGGGAGCGAGGAGTGACGGCACCGGACCGGGACCCCCGGGCGAGCGAACACAAGGAAGGCAGCATGGCTGACGTTCAGAACACGACCGGCTCCACCACGGCCGGCTCCATCGAGGTCGGCACGGCGGGCGCGGGCGCCCAGCTGGCCGGCCCCGGCACCGGCCGCGCAGCCGCCGTCAGCCAGCCGGTTGACGCCCGTACGGAGACGGTCGCCTCGTATGACGTGGCCGACTTCCCGGTGCCCACCGGCCGCGAGGAGAACTGGCGGTTCACCCCGCTGCACCGCCTCCGTGGCCTGCACGACGGCACCGCCGAGGCCGACGGCGGCCTGCGGGTCGAGACCGTCCTGCCGGACGGCGCCACCCAGGAGACCGTCGACCGGGACGACCCCCGGGTCGGCCGGGCCGGCAAGCCGGTGGACCGGGTCTCGGCCCAGGCGTTCACCTCCTTCGAGAAGGCGTCCGTGGTCTCGGTGCCCAAGGAGACGGTGCTCACCGAGCCGATCCGGATCTCGGTGCACGGCGAGGGCGGCACCGCGTACGGCCACCAGGTGGTCGAGCTGGGCGCCTTCGCCGAGGCCGTCGTGGTGATCGAGCACACCGGTGACGCGGTGCTCGCCGCCAATGTCGAGTACCTGATCGGTGACGGCGCCAAGCTCACCGTGGTCTCCGTCCAGGACTGGGACAACACCGCCGTGCACGCCGGCCAGCACACCGCGCTGGTGGGCCGCGACGCGTCCTTCAAGTCGGTGGTCGTCACCTTCGGCGGCGACCTGGTCCGGCTGCACCCCCGGGTCGTCTACGGCGCCCCCGGCGGCGAGGCCGAGCTGTACGGCCTGTACTTCGCCGACGCCGGCCAGCACCTGGAGCACCGGCTGTTCATCGACCACGACACCCCGCACTGCCGCAGCAACGTCGCCTACAAGGGCGCGCTGCAGGGCGCGGAGTCGCACGCCGTCTGGATCGGCGACGTACTGATCCGCGCCGAGGCCGAGGGCACCGACACCTACGAGCTCAACCGCAACCTGGTGCTCACCGACGGCGCCCGGGTCGACTCCGTACCCAACCTGGAGATCGAGACCGGCGAGATCGTGGGCGCCGGACACGCCTCCGCCACCGGCCGCTTCGACGACGAGCAGCTGTTCTACCTCCAGGCACGCGGCATCCCCGCCGACGAGGCCCGCCGCCTGGTGGTGCGCGGCTTCTTCGCGGAGCTGGTCCAGCAGATCGGCCTGCCCGACGTGCAGGAGAAGCTGATGGAGCGGATCGACGCGGAGCTGGAGGCCACGCTCGCATGACCGCTCCCACCGCAGGCTTCCAGCGCGCCTGCGCGCTGGGCGACCTCGAAGAAGGCACCCCCAAGCGGGTCGAGCTGGACGGCGTCCCGGTCTCGATCGTCCGCACCGAGGGGGAGGTGTTCGCGATCAACGACATCTGCTCGCACGCGAACGTCTCGCTCTCCGAGGGCGAGGTCGAGGACTGCCAGATCGAGTGCTGGCTGCACGGCTCCAGCTTCGACCTGCGCACCGGCAAGCCCTCCGGGCCGCCCGCCACCAAGCCTGTTCCCGTGTACCCCGTAAAGATCGAAGGGGACGAGGTACTCGTCTCCGTCACCCAGGAGTCCTGAGTCCTCATGGCCACCCTTGAAATCCGCGACCTGCACGTCACCGTCGAGGCCGAGAACGGCCCCCGTGAGATCCTGCGCGGCGTCGACCTCACCGTGAAGCAGGGCGAGACCCACGCCATCATGGGCCCCAACGGCTCCGGCAAGTCCACCCTGGCGTACTCCCTGGCCGGGCACCCCAAGTACACCGTCACCGGCGGCTCGGTCACCCTGGACGGCGAGGACGTCCTCGCCATGTCGGTGGACGAGCGGGCTCGGGCCGGTGTCTTCCTCGCCATGCAGTACCCCGTCGAGGTCCCCGGCGTCTCCGTCTCCAACTTCCTGCGCACCGCCGCCACCGCCGTGCGCGGCGAGGCCCCCAAGCTGCGCACCTGGGTGAAGGAGGTCAAGTCCGCGATGGAGGCGCTCCACATGGACCCCGCCTTCGCCGAGCGCAATGTCAACGAGGGCTTCTCCGGCGGCGAGAAGAAGCGGCACGAGATCCTCCAGCTGGAGCTGCTCCGCCCGCGCGTCGCCATCCTGGACGAGACCGACTCCGGCCTCGACGTCGACGCCCTGCGCATCGTCTCCGAGGGCATCAACCGGGTCCGCGAGTCCGGCGAGGTCGGCACCCTGCTGGTCACCCACTACACGCGCATCCTGCGCTACATCAAGCCCGACTACGTCCACGTCTTCGCGGCCGGCCGGATCGTCGAGTCCGGCGGCGCCGAGCTCGCGGACAAGCTGGAGAACGAGGGCTACGAGGCCTATGTGAAGGGCGGCGCTTCCGAGTGACCCGTACTCCCGCGGCGGACAGCCGCACCGGGGCGACGCGTCCGGCGCTGACCGGGCTGCTCGACACCGACGCGATCCGCAAGGACTTCCCGGTCCTGCAGCGGCTGCTGCACGACGGCGTGCCGCTGGTCTACCTGGACAACGCGGCGACCTCCCAGAAGCCGCGCCAGGTGCTCGAAGCGCTGAACACCTACTACGAGCAGCACAACGCCAATGTGCACCGCGGCATCCATGTGCTGGCGGAGGAGGCGACGGCGCTGTACGAGGGCGCCCGCGACAAGGTCGCGGCGTTCATCAACGCGCCCAGCCGCGACGAGGTCATCTTCACCAAGAACGCCTCCGAGTCGCTCAACCTGGTCGCCAACATGCTCGGCTGGGCCGACGAGCCCTACCGGGTGGACAGCGACGCCGAGATCGTCATCACGGAGATGGAGCACCACTCCAACATCGTCCCGTGGCAGCTGCTGGCGCAGCGCACCGGTGCGACGCTGAAGTGGTTCGGCCTCACCGACGAAGGCCGGCTGGACCTGTCGAACATCGACCAACTCATCACCGAGCGGACCAAGGTGGTCTCCTTCACCCTGGTCTCCAACATCCTGGGCACCGAGAACCCGGTCGAGGCGATCGTCCGCCGCGCCCAGGACGTCGGCGCGCTGGTGGTGCTCGACGCCTCGCAGGCCGCCCCGCACCTGCCGCTGGACGTGCAGGCGCTCGGCGCCGACTTCGTCGCCTTCACCGGCCACAAGATGCTCGGCCCGACCGGCATCGGGGTGCTCTGGGGCCGCCATGAGCTGCTGGAGGACCTGCCGCCGTTCCTCGGCGGCGGCGAGATGATCGAGACCGTCTCGATGAGCTCCTCCACCTACGCCCCGGCGCCGCACAAGTTCGAGGCCGGCACCCCGCCGATCGCCCAGGCGGTCGGGCTCGGCGCGGCCATCGACTACCTCCAGGGCATCGGCATGGCGGCCGTCGCCGCCCATGAGCACGCCCTCACCGCCTATGCGCTGGAGCGGCTGGCGGACGTTCCCGACCTGCGGATCATCGGCCCGCGTACGGCCGAGTCCCGTGGCTCCGCGATCTCCTTCACCCTCGGCGACATCCACCCCCACGACGTGGGGCAGGTGCTGGACGAGCAGGGCATCGCGGTCCGGGTCGGCCACCACTGCGCGCGGCCGGTCTGCCTGCGGTACGGAATTCCGGCGACCACGCGGGCGTCGTTCTATCTGTACTCGACGCCGGCCGAGGTGGACGCGCTGATCGACGGGCTGCACCAGGTGCGCGCGTTCTTCGGCGTGGGCGCCTGAGGCGTACGCCTGAACGGGTAGGAGGACCCGCAACCGTGAAGCTCGATTCCATGTACCAGGAGATCATCCTGGACCACTACCGCCACCCCCACGGCAAGGGGCTGCGGGAGGGCGACGCCGAGGTGCACCACGTCAACCCGACGTGCGGCGACGAGATCACCCTGCGGGTGAAGCTCGACGGCCCGGTGGTCACCGATGTGTCGTACGAGTCGCAGGGCTGCTCCATCAGCCAGGCCAGCGCCTCCGTCCTCAGCGACCTGCTGGTGGGCAAGAGCGTCGGTGACGCGCAGAAGGTCCAGGAGGCGTTCCTGGAGCTGATGCAGAGCAAGGGCCAGGCGGAGGGCGACGAGGAGGTGCTGGAGGACGCGGTCGCGTTCGCCGGTGTCTCCAAGTACCCCGCCCGCGTCAAGTGCGCCCTGCTCAGCTGGATGGCCTGGAAGGACGCCACCGCCCAGGCCCTGGCCCAGCACCCCGAGTGAGTCCGTAGGAGGACGCAGCATGAGCGAGACCGAGAGCAGCACCTCGGTGGCGGCCTCCCCGGCCGGCATCGAGCAGACCACCACGTCCGGCATCGTCGGCACCACCGCCGGCACCGTCTCGGTGGAGGACCTGGCCGTCGCCCTGGAGGACGTGGTCGACCCGGAGCTGGGCATCGACGTGGTCAACCTGGGTCTGATCTACGGCATCCACATCGACGAGTCCGATGTCGCCACGATCGACATGACCCTCACATCGGCGGCCTGCCCGCTCACCGACGTGATCGAGGACCAGGCGCGCAGCGCCACCGACGGCCTGGTCCAGGATCTGCGGATCAACTGGGTGTGGATGCCGCCGTGGGGCCCCGACAAGATCACCGACGAGGGTCGCGAGCAGCTTCGCGCCCTGGGCTTCAACGTCTGACCCGCATCACCGCCGCTGCCGTGCCGCCCGCTCCGGGCCGCACGGCAGCGGCGTTCCCTGGCGGGGGCCGCTTGGACACTGCGGGGGAGGCAGTCGGCTGCTCCGGTGCGGTGTCCACGTGGGTGGTGGGTTGGTCGCGCGGTTCCTCGCGCCCCTGGGGTGGTGCGTGGCGCCCTATGCAGCCGGGCGGCCGGGGCGGAGGGCGGCCAGGGAGAGGGCCAGGCAGGCCGCGCCGGCCAGGGCGGCGAAGCCGCTGACGGCGGGGAGCAGGCCGACCCGCTGGGCGATGGCGCCCACCGCCACGATCGGCAGTGAGCTGCCCAGATAGACGATCACCCAGAACGCGCTGAGCTGGCTGCCCCGCCCCTCCGGGTCCATCGCGGCACAGGCGGCCGTGAAGAGCGTACGGAACGCCAGCCCCTGGCAGCACCCGCCCAGCACACTGCCCGCGATCAGCAGCTCCGGTGCGTGCAGCCAGCCCGCCGCCACCACCAGCGCGAGACCGGCCGCGAGACCGGCCATGCCCAGTCCGGGGACCAGCCGCCCGGCGGTCGGCGGGACGAGCAGCTGGGCCGCCGCCGAGGAGCCGAGCAGCAGCGCGGCCACCACCGCGCCGACCATCCGGGAATCGGTGTGCAGCAGGTCGGCGCTGTAGGCCGGGGCCAGGCTCAGGCAGACGCCGAAGACGGCGTAGCTCACAAAGCCGGCACCCGCCGCCAGCAGGAACACCCGGCGCCCCCGGGACGGCAGGGCCAGCGCACGCGGCCGCAGCGCCTGCCGGTGCGGCCGCCGCTCCCGGGCGGCCGGCTGCCGGCCGGGCATCCGGGGGTGCAGCAGCGCCAGCGGTACGCAGAGCGCCAGCAGCGCCACCGCGTGCACCAGGAACGGCGTGAGCACCGGATGCTCGCCGCCGGACAGCGCCGCGCCGATCACCGGCCCGGTCGCCACACCCCCGGCGGACGCGGCCAGGGTGAGCTTGGCGGCCAGCCCCGGCCGGTCGGGCAGCAGGTCGCCGAGCGCGGCCCCGGCGGCGCCGGTGGCCATGCCCACCGCCACGCCCTGGACGGCCCGGCCGACGGCCAACTGGGCGAAGCCGTCGGAGGTGGCGAAGACCGCGTCCCCGGCGGCGGCGAGCGCGACGGCGGGCAGCAGCAGCGCCCGCCGGCCGAGGTGGTCGGACCAGTGGCCGACGGCGGCGAGCACCGGGACCAGCGCGAAGACGTAGACCGTGAACAGGATCGTGGTGTCCAGCGCGGTCAGCGAGAGCCGCTGTTGGAGCAGCGGGTAGAGCGGCGTGGCCAGATTGGCGCCGGTGAGCAGGGCCAGCAGTGTCGCGGCCGACAGGCCGACGCGGATGCCGCGCACCGCGTTCCAGCGGCTGACGGCGGACAGGCGCAGTACTTCGCGGGGGGCGAGCTCGCGTGGGAGCAGGGAATCAGTCAGCCGGGTTCCGGCCGACCCGAGGTCCACCACGGTCGTGGGTCTCCTGTGGGACAGGCCCCAGAGCCGGGTCGGCGGGGGTGTGCCGAGGTGCCCGTGCGACGGCGCCGAGGGTGTGGGCCGTCGTACGGGCATCCGGGTGGAGCCGGGTTGCGGGTTGCGGTGGGGCTCCAGCCGTCGCAGACCGCCCCCGGCCCAGGCGGGCGGGGCAGTCGTGCGCAGGGCACAGTCCCGGATGCCTGACGTCGTGCGTACAGGACCGATCCGAAGAATACGGCCTCGGTGGCCGTGGGTGGAAAACGGGGTCCGCCGCCCGGCATGCCTTCCCCCGTCCGGAGCAGGAACGTCCCCCGTGCCCCTGACATCGCCCGTGCGTCGCCCCGCCGCTCCCGGCGCTTGCGCCGCCGCTCGGCGAGAGTCGGGTACGGCCCACGAGCCGTACCCCTCAAGCGCTGCCGGCGACGCGGTGGAAAGGCGGACACCCATGCCCTGGATCACCCGACGGAGACTGCTCGGCTCGGCGGCTGCGGCCGCGGCCGGAACCGCGGCGGCCTCGCTGCTCCCACCGAGCGTGCGGCAGGCGGTGGCCGAGGGCACCCGCACCGGCTCGCTGCGCGACGTGGAGCACGTGGTGCTGCTGCTTCAGGAGAATCGATCCTTCGATCACTATTTCGGCACCCTGGCCGGGGTGCGCGGCTTCGACGACCCGCACGCCATGAAGCTGCCCGGCGGCCGGGACGTCTTCCACCAGCCCGACCCGGAGAACCCCAAGGGCTACCTGCTCCCGTTCCACCTCGACACCCGCCGCACCAGCGCCCAGGCGATCCCCTCCACCAGCCACGCCTGGGAGGTGCAGCACGAGTCCTGGAACTACGGCCGGATGGACCGCTGGGTGCGCGCCCACCGGGCCGCCGACGGCGCCGACGGGCCGTACACCATGGGCTACTACAACCGGGACGACATCCCGTTCCACTACGCGCTGGCCGAGTCCTTCACCATCTGCGACAACTACTTCAGCTCGGTGATGGGCCCGACCTGGCCCAACCGCCTCTACTGGATGACCGGCAGCATCGACCCGGGCGGCAAGCACGGCGGCCCGGTGATCACCAACCGGGCGCCCGAGCCGTTCCGGTGGACCACCTACCCGGAGCGGTTGCAGGCGGCGGGCGTCAGCTGGCAGGTCTACCAGGAGGAGGACAACTACGGCTGCAACATGCTGGTGTCCTTCGAGTCCTTCCGGCGGGCCCGGGTCGGCAGCGCGCTGTACGAGCGGGGGCTGACCGCCCGTCCGGCCGGTACGTTCGAGGAGGACGCCTACCACGACCGGCTGCCGGCCGTCTCCTGGCTGATCCCGACCAGCTACCAGTCCGAGCACCCCGACTACCTGCCGGCGGCGGGGGCCGACTACATCGCGTCCAAGATCGAGGCGATCGCCGCCAACCCGGAGGTGTGGGCCAAGACGGTCTTCATCCTGGCGTACGACGAGAACGACGGCCTGTTCGACCATGTCCGCCCGCCGGTGCCCCGCCCCGGGACGCCCGGGGAGGTCGTCCGGGGGCTGCCCATCGGGGCCGGATTCCGGGTGCCGTGCATCGTGGTCTCGCCCTGGACGGTCGGCGGGTGGGTGGCCGGTGAACCGTTCGACCACACCTCGGTGCTGCGCTTCCTGGAGCGGTTCACCGGGGTGCGGGAGAAGAACCTCACCGCCTGGCGCCGGTCCGCCTTCGGCGACCTCACCTCGGCCTTCCAGTTCGCGGACGGGACGCGCCGGCCGCCCCGGCTGCCGGACACCGAGGGCGACCTGATCGCGGCGGAGACCTCGCTGGACACCCTGCCCAGGCCCGCCTTCCCCGGCGGCGACCAGCGCCCGCCGCACCAGGAGCACGGCCGCCGCCACCGCCGGCCGGGGGCGGTCTGACCCCGCGCGGCGCGCACCCGGCGCCGCCCGGTGGTGGCCGACCGGCCGTCGGCGGGCCGCTAGGCTGCAACCGGAACCGGCAGTCGTGCCCGACGCACCGCTGACCGGCCGTCCCGATACCGCACCCGTGCCAGCCCGAGGAGAGCGTGCCACCATGGCCGGACGTCGCCGCAACAACCCTGACCGCCCGTCGGTGACCGGCTCGGGCGCGGAGCAGGGCGGGGTCCTCCCCTCCGACCTGGCGGTCGAGGAACTGTACGGCGCCCTCACCTCGGGCGGCTTCACGGACGAGGCCGACCCGGACGACGAGCCGGTGTTCGTCCCCCCGGTCCGGCTGCTGCCGGAGCCCGAGCTGGCCGCCGCCGCGCTGCGGGTGCCGCTGCTGGACCGGGCGGTCCGGCTCGCCCGCTGGACCGCGCCGTATCGGGCGGTCGACGAGTTCGGCGAGCCGGCCGCCGCGGCGGTGGCCGAGGCCGCCGCCGCGCTGGGGCTGCCCGCCGAGGCCGCCGCCGAGGACGAGGGCAACGGCGTGACCGCCGATGTGCTGCGGGCCTGGGCACTGGCGGTGGACCTGGAGCTGATCGTGGTCGGCCGGGCCGGCCCGGGGGAGGGGGACGGCGAGGTCGCCCGCCCCGGCCCCGAGCTGGCCGGGGTGGAGTCCGGCGAGCCGGGCGCGGTGCTGGAGGCGTGGCTGAGCGCCGCGGACGTGGTGCTGGACACCGCCGTCGAGGCCGACCTGCCCTTCCCGGACGACGAGCTGGGCGCCGACGCCGCGCAGCCGGCCGATGAGCCGGCCGCCTCGGTGGAGGAGTCCGAGGCCGCCCGCGAGGAGGCACAGGAACTCCTCGACCAGGCGCTCCAGGTGCTGTACGAGAGCACCGCCTTCGCGGAGCCGGGCGCCGAGACGGTGCCGCTCGGTGTGCTGGCCGCGCTGCTGGTGGTGCCGGACGGCGAGGAGCCCACCGAGGAGATGCTCGGTGACATCACCTCGGTGATGGTCTCGCTGGACCCGATGCTGGCCGACCTGGCCGAGATCGGCCTGCTGGAGTACCGCCCCATCGACCCGGACCTCTTCGAGGAGCCGGAGGAGGGCGAGCTGCCGGCCCAGCCGGACGCCCCGGTGGACGACGAGGAGGCGGCCCGCTTCGGTCTGGTCCGGCTCACCCCGCTCGGCCAGTACGGCGTGCGGCAGTGGCTGCTGGAGGAGGGCTTCGACGCGCCGCTGGTCGGTGAGCACGCCACCGGTGACGCGGCGGCCCTGCTGACCGGGGTCTCCGAGGCGCTGAACGTGCTGCCCGACGAGGAGATCCGCGAGTGGGTGCGCGGCCGCGACCCGCTGCCCGCCGCCCGCGAGCTGCTGGCCGCCGCCCGGGGCGGCGACACCCTGGGTCCGGTCCGCCGGATGCTCTGCCAGCTGGCGCTGACCGAGCTGGGCACCGCCGCCGAACCCGCCGTGCGCGAGGTGCTGGACGACCCGGAGCTGGGCGGCTTCGGCCGCGCCTGGCTGGTCCAGCACGGCGCCGCCGACGTCCCCGAGCCGGGTCGCACCATGGCGCTGTGGACCACGGTCGACACCCTGGCCGCCCAGCTGATGGACGCCGAGGTGGACACCGAGCTGATGACCGAGCTGGTCGGCGGCCTGCCGCTCAGCCCGGAACCGGCCGCCTTCCTGGGCGAGCTGTGGCGGGTCGACCACGTCTGCACGGCCGATGTGCTGGACGCGATCGGGGAGTACCACGGCGACAAGAACGTCGCCAAGGAGGCCCGCAAGGCCGCCTACAAGGCCCGCTCCCGCCGCCCGTCCTGACGCCCGGCCCCGCCCCGCCACCCGCCGCACCGCCCGGAACCGGCTTCCCTGACACTCTGTCAGGTGAACGCGGCTGAAAACGTGGCGCTGTCCTGCGCGTACCGACGTACCGTGATCCCTAGGGCACGGTCAGCCGCGGGTGAAGGGGGCGGAGCCATGCATGTGAGGAGGGACGGATCGGGGGCGGCCGGGAGGCAGCCGCTCGCCGAGGCGGTCGAGGAGGCGCTGGCGCCCTGGCGGCGGGTCGGCCGGCTGCCGTACGCGCCGGGGGCCGAGCTGCCGGGGCAGCGGATACTCTCCGGCTGGCACAGCGTCAACGGCGAGCTGGTCGCCTTCATCCTCTGCGCGGGCCGGCCGTTCGACCCGGCGGGGCCGTTCCTCACCGTACGCACCGCGCTGACCGGGGACGACCTCCAGGGCGAGGTGCTCAGCGGCCTGGACGAGGTGATCGAGGACGAGCGGGACCGCCTCTTCGAGTGGACCGGCCTGGACGAGGGCGACGGACCGCGCGCCGCCCGCATCGCGGAGCTGTACCTGCCGGTGGACGGCGTGCCGGCCCCCGCCCGGGTACGGGTCGAGCAGCCCCGCGAGGGCGGCGGGCCCGAGCTGTGGGCGGCGCAGCTGACCCTGGACCGGCGCGGCGGCCCGCTGGAGCTGACGGTCACCGGGCGCGGGGTGCCGGTGCCGGGCGTGACCCTGGTGACGGTCTCCGACGTGGCCCCGTACCTGGCCGGCCGGGCGCGGCTGTCCGCCGAGACCGCCGCCCGCAGCGCCGCCCTGGCCGAGGCCGAGCGGGCGGTGCCGGTCGGGCTGGAGGCCCACCGGCGGCTGGCGGTCGGCGCGATGGAGCGGGCCACGGTGCTGGCCCAGCAGCTGAGCGCCGGCCGCACCCCGAGGACGCCGCGCCGGCTCCGGGCGGAGGATCGCGGCGGCCGGTGGGAGGACGCGGTGCGCCAGCAGATGCGGCTCGCCTCCGAGGAGCGCCAGCAGGCCGACCAGGCGGTGGCGTCCATGGTCAACCAGCTGGTCCGGCTGGCGGAGCGGACCGACTGGGCGCTGGGTACCGAGGACGGGCGGCAGGCGGTGGAGGAGACCGTCCGCCACACCGTCTTCGGCAGCGAGGTGCCCAGCCTCCGCGCCCAGCAGGCATGGCAGGCCCTGTGGGCCGCCCGCCCGCGCGGCCCCTCCGAAGTCGAGCGCTATGAGCGGTCCCTCGCCCACTGGCTGGCCGCCTGGGAGTCCTGGCGCCGCTCCCGGCATCGGGGCTGACCGGAGCCCTCGGCACGCCGTGTCGGTGGTCTCTGGCAGGCTGGCGGGGTGACCTTCTCGCGGTACGCGCAGTGGCGGCCGGCGGCGCTGCCGGCCCGGTACGCGGTGTGCCTCTGGTCCCGGGAGACGGTCGGCCTCCGCCCGCACGGCCAGCTGATCGTCCCGGACGGCTGCGTCGACCTGATCTGGCGGGGCGGCGCCCTGGAACTGGTCGGGCCGGACCTCGGCCCCCGGACCGTCGAGGTGCCCGGCGGCGCCGGCGTCGTCGGCGTACGGCTGCGACCGGGGGCGGCCGGGTTGCTGCTCGGGCCGGTCCCGGCGTCGGAGGTCCGCGATGCGCAGCTGCCGCTGGAGGAGTTCCACGGCGACCGGGCGCGGCGGCTCGCGGAGCGGCTGGCCGGGGCCGACGGGCCGCAGGCCGCCGCCCGTGAGCTCGACCGCTTCACGGCCGAGCTGCTGCGCGGCCACCGCCCCGACCCGGTGGTCGAGCGGGCCGTCGCCGCACTCGGCCGCCCGGCCCCGTCCCGGCTGCCGCAGCTCGCCGCCGCGCTGACCCTCTCCGGGCGCCAGTTGCGGCGCCGGGTCACCGACGCCGTCGGGTACGGCCCCAAGCAGCTGCACGCCGTCCTGCGCTTCCAGCGCGCCCTGATCCTCGCCCGCACCACCGGCGCCCCGGCCTCCGCCAGCACCCGCAGTGCGGCGGGCACCGCGATCGGCTGGCCGGTCGGCCCCCGTACGTCCGGTTCCAGGCCGAAGGCGTAGCCCCCGTCCGCGCTGCGGTGGGCCGCCAGCGCGGCGAGCACCCCCGTGGGCCCGTCGCCGCCACCGAAGAGCAGCTCGAACCGCCGCTGCTCCAGCACCCGGCCGCCGGCCCAGAGGAAGTCCCCGGCGCGGCTGATCATCTTGTCGTCGATCCACTGCATCCCTCGACGCTAGGCCGTACCCGCACCTCCGGTCTTGAACGGATCGGCCATCGGCCGCCGACGACTCGACCCGACGGGCTCCGCTGCGGTGTCACGGCAGGGTGAGGATGCGGGGGCCCTCGTCGGTGATGGCGACGGTGTGCTCGATGTGGGCGGCCCGGCTGCCGTCGGTGGTGCGGAGGGTCCAGCCGTCGGCGGCGGTGTGGTAGTCGTCGCGGCCGCCGGCCAGCAGCATCGGTTCGATGGCCAGCACCAGGCCGTGGCGCAGCCGGTAGCCGTGGCCCGGTCGGCCGCGGTTGGGGACGCCGGGGTCCTCGTGCATCCGGCGGCCGATCCCATGGCCGCCGAAGTCGGTCGGCATGCCGCAGCGGGCGGCGTGGGCGACCTTGCCGACGGCGTGGGAGATGTCACCGACCCGGTTGCCGACCAGCGCGGCGGCGATCCCCGCGTCGAGGGCCGCGCGGGTGGCGGCGATCAGGGCCAGGTCGGCCGGGCGGGGGGTGCCGAGGGTGAAGCTGACGGCGGCGTCGCCGGTCCAGCCGTCGAGTTCCGCGCCGCAGTCGACGCTCAGCAGGTCACCGTCGCGCAGCCGGTAGCCGTCGGGGATGCCGTGCACCACGGCGTCATTGACCGAGGTGCAGATCACCGCCGGGAAGGGCGTCGGCGCGAAGGACGGCCGGTAGCCCAGGAACGGGGAGCGGGCCCCGGCCTCGGCCAGCACCGCTCGGGCCACCT
Source organism: Streptomyces sp. NPDC092296 (assembly GCF_044755465.1). Classification (NCBI taxonomy): domain Bacteria; kingdom Bacillati; phylum Actinomycetota; class Actinomycetes; order Kitasatosporales; family Streptomycetaceae; genus Streptomyces; species Streptomyces sp. NPDC092296. The sequence continues at coordinate 132,640 of NZ_JBIVRB010000015.1, forward strand.
CGTCCAGCTCCAGCAGCCGGACCCCCACCGCCGCCGCCTGCTGGACGGCGGCCAGCGCATGCGCCACGACCCGCCCGGCCTGCCGCATCGCGTCCAGCGCCGGATCGGTCTTGATCTCCACCATGTCCTGGGCTCCTCACTCCACCGCACTGCGAACCAATTCTTATACCGGTATTAGTATCACGGGCATGGTGAGAACGCCTTTGACCCCAGGGGAACGGCAACGCGGCGAACGGTTCGGCGCGCTGCTCCGCCAGGCACGCGGCGACCGCAGCATGGTGGAGATCGCAGCGGCGGCCGGAGTGTCGGCCGAGACGCTGCGCAAGATCGAGACCGGCCGGGCACCCACCCCGGCCTTCTTCACCGTGGCCGCGCTGGCCGCCGCGCTGGGACTGTCGCTGGACGAGCTGGCCGTCGCCTGCGCGCCGGACCCCGCCGACTGCGCCGGCCAACCGCTCTCCGCCTGAACCCGGGGACCGGGCCCACCAGTTGTCGGCCCGCCAGTCGTCCGGCCACCAGTTGTCCGCCATGGGTGAACCGGCTGAGCCCAGAGCGAACGGTGCTGTTCGTCCCCGGAGGAAGTGGACACGCTGGCGGGCATGAAGATCCTCGTACTCGGCGGCACCTCCTTCCTCGGGCGCGCCTATGTCTCGGAGCTGCTGCGCCGGGGCCATGACGTCACCACCTTCAACCGAGGCCGCAGCGGCCCCGACCAACCCGGCGTCCAAGCCGTCCGGGGCGACCGGAACTCCCCGGCCGACCTGGAGCGGCTGCGTGCCGACCGCCACTGGGACGCGGTGGTGGACAGCTCCGGCCAGCAGCCGTACGCCGTCGCGCTCGCCGCCCGGCTGCTGCGCCCGCACGCCGACCACTACACCTTCGTCTCCTCCATCCACGCCTTCGCCGACTGGGGCGCGCTCCCGGTGGACGAGGACTCGCCCACCCACCCCTGCCCGGCCGACACCCCGCCCGACCAGCCCCCCGGCAACCAGCTCAAGGCCGGCTGCGAACGCGCCCTGCTGGAGCGGTTCGGCCCCGACCGGTCGCTGATCCTCAACTGCGGTCTGCTCGTCGGCCCGTACGAGAACGTCGGCCGCCTCCCCTGGTGGCTGGAGCGGATCACCCGGGGCGGCAGCGTGCTCGCGCCCGGCGACCCGGACCGCGCCCTCCAGCTGATCGACGCGCGGGACTTCGCCGCCTTCGGGGCGGATCTGCTGGAGTGGGGCACGGCCGGCCGGTACGTCACCACCGCCCCGCCCGGCTCGACCACGCTGGGCGGGCTGCTGGCCGCCTGCGTGGCAGCCACCGGCAGCAACGCCGAACTGGTCTGGACGGATGAGCGGCTGCTGCTCGCCGCCGGAGTGGGGATGTGGACGGAGCTGCCGCTCTGGGCGCCCGAGACGCCCGAATGGACCGCCATCTGGCAGGCCGACACCTCCCGTGCCCAGGCCGCCGGGCTGCGCTGCCGCCCGATCGCCGAGACCGTCCGCGACACCTGGGCCTGGCTGTGCGAGCGCGGGCCGACGGCGGAGCCGTACCGGCAGGGCACGACCGTGCTCGGCATCGAACCGGAGAAGGAGCAGCGGCTGCTCGCCGACGCCGGCTGACCCCCCGTCACCGAGGGCCCCGGCCGCCCTCCCGAGGGTGCTCCGGGAGGGCGGCCGGGTTCAGTCGGGCCGGTGCGGGGCGAACAGCACCTGGGGCAGGTACGTCACCAGTTCGAGCGCGCAGCGCAGCTCGGTGTTGTTGCGGTTCTCGCCGAGCAGGTGGTCGATCTGGTGCAGGCGGTAGGTCACCGTGTTGCGGTGCGTGTGCAGCACCCGGGACGTCAGCGCGACGCTGCCATTGGTGTCGATGTGGGCCGCCAGGGTCTTCCGCAGCTCGGCCGTCCGCGCGTCCCGGGCGCTCAGCGGCCCGAGGACCGACCGGGCGAAGGCTCCGGCGCGTTCGGCGTCGGCGGCCAGCAGTGACACGAGCCGGACGTCCTGGTACGCGGTGACGGCGTTCGCGGTCTGCGAGAGCCGGGCCACGTGCTCGGCCGCCTTGGCGTCCCGGTGGGTCGTCCGGAAGCCGGACAGCCCCTTGCCCGGCAGGCCGACCGCGACCCGCAGCGCGGCCGGCCACGCCCCGTGGTCCGCCAGCCGGTCCGCCACTCCTGCGGCCGGGGAGCCCAGCCAGACGTCCGCCTGGGAGAACCCGTGCCGGACGACGAGGGGGCGCCCGCCGCTGAGCGAGACGGCGGCGATCTCGCGCGCCACGGCGTCGAAGTCGAAGGCGCGGGCGCTGTCGGCGTCCACCCCGGCCAGCCAGAGGACCAGGCCGACGTGGCTCTGCTCCATCCCGTGCCCGAGCTCGCGCGCCGCCTCCCCGGGATCGACCCTGACCCCGTCGAGGATGCGCCGGACCAGCTGCGCGGTCATGCCGTCGCGGCTCTTGGACCAGCGCTCGTACTCCTCCGCGTACTGCATGGAGACGTTCCGGGCGAACAGCGACCAGGACTCGATGACCACCCTGGTCATGTCCTTCACCACCCGCATCCGGGACTCCTCGGGAACGAGGGCCTCGACGCAGCCCAGCAGCTCCTGGGTGAGGAACTCCTGACCGGCGTGCACATTGCGGACCACCTCGTCCAGCGGGATGCCGCGGCGCACGTAGTAGGCGACGTTCTGCAAGGGCTCGGCCGACTGCGCCAGCGTGTTCCGGTCGTGCGCCACCAGGGCGGTGAGGGTGTCGAGCGTGCTGGCCTCGGTGGCCCGGCGCAGCACCTCGACCTCTTCCTCCGAGTGGTCGCCCGGCCAGTCCACCAGGGTCTCCAGGATGTAGGCGGCCATCCGCCGCCCCGCGCCGACCGCCCACGCGGTCGCGGTCTCACCGATCACGGCGGAGGCCCGGCGCCGCGTCCCCAGGGAGGTGACACCCTCCTCGGGGCCCTCGGCCGCGAGCCGCTTCACCCATGCGTGGTCCATGCCTTCGCCACCTGCTTCCGCGCCACTGCGGTGCCGGGCCGCAGGATTCCCTCCGGACACTGTGACCCAGCCCACCGGGCGAGGTCACTACCGGGGCCGCGTCTCTGTGCAGGATGCACCGAACCGGCGGCGCGGTTGTGCGGCGTGACCAGTCGGCCCGGCGGGCGGCGCCGGCCGGGCGGCGCGGTGCACAAATGCCGCGGCGGCCTTGGGAGCCGGGCCCATGGCCACCCCACCGGCCGCGTCACAGACTCCAGGCAGGAGAAATCGGGGGCCGCAGCTCCTGTCCCGCATTGGAGTTCCAGATGACAACCTCAACCCTGAGCAGCGAGCCGGTGTCCGCCTCGGCGGCGGGCGCGTCCACCGAGCCGGACCGGGAGCTCGTCGCGCGGGCCGCGTCGCTGCGGTCCCTGATCAGCGAGCGCGCCGAGGAGGGGTCCCGGGCCGGCCGGGCGGTCCCCGAGGTGATCGGGGCGCTGGAGGCGCAGGGGCTGCTGAAGCTGACCGTGCCCCGGCGCTACGGCGGCCACGAGAGCAACTCCCGGACCACGGTGGACGTCCTCGCCGAGCTGGCGCGCGGCGACGGTTCGACCGCCTGGACGGCGATGCTGCTCAACATCGGCAACTGGTTCGCCACCACCTGGCCGGTCCGGGCCCAGGACGAGGTCTGGGGCGGCAACCCCGACGCCCGCTGCTGCGCGATCCTCGCCCCGGCGGCGACCGCCACCAAGGTCGAGGGCGGCTACCTGGTCTCGGGGCGCTGGCCGTACGCATCGGGCTCCTACGCGGCGACGCACGCCGTCACGGGCTTCCTGGCCCCCCAGGAGGACGGCTCGCTGCGGCACGCCCTGGGCCTCTTCCACCCCGGCGAGTGGACCATCGAGCGGTCCTGGTTCCCGATCGGCATGCGGGGCACCGGCAGCGACACGGTCGTGATCGAGGAGGTCTTCGTCCCCGACCACCGCTTCCAGTACTTCGACGACCTGGTGGCCGGCGACTACGCCACCGAACTGCGCAACCGCGAGGTACGGGTCCGGGCGCCGTTCCTGCCGACCGGGACGATCATCTTCGGCGCGATCCAGCTGGGCCTGGGCCGGGCCGCACTCGACCTGGCGATGGAGCGGCTGCGTACCAAGGGAGTGGTCGGAAGCGTCTACACCCGGGCCCGCAACTCGCCGGTGCACCAGATCGCCGTGGCCGAAGCCAGCGCGAGGATCGACGCCGCCGAACTGGTGGCCCACCGCGCCTGCCGCGACATCGACGAGTCGGCGATCAGCGGCCGGTACCCGGACGAGGTGGCCCGCGCCCGGGTCCGCAATGACACCGGGTTCATCGTGACGCTGGTCCAGCAGGCGGTGGACCAGCTCCTCAAGGCGGCGGGCTCCGGCAGCTTCATGGAGACCAGCCCGCTCAGCCGGATCTTCCAGGACACCGGGATGGCCGGCAGCCACGTCCACGCCACTCCGGCGATCGCCACCGAGGTCTACGGACGGCTGCTGCTGGGCGCCGACGGCGGCCTCACGGTCGAGGTCTGACCGCCGGGCCATGGGAGAGGAGAGAGCATGACCACCACACTCACCGCAGCCGGGGCCGGCACCTCGGAGGCCGCCCGCAAGTTCCGGCACGTGCTCGGCCACTACCCCACCGGGGTCACCGTGGTGACGGCGCTGGACGCCCAGCGGCAACCGGTCGGGATGACCATCGGCAGCTTCACCTCGGTCTCGCTGGAACCGGCCCTGGTCGCCTTCTTCCCGACCAGGACGTCGAGCACCTTCCCCGTCATCCGCGAGCACGGCAGCTTCTGCGTCAACGTCATCGGGGCGCACCAGGAAGAGGTCTGCCGGGTGTTCGCCGGGCCGGTCCGGGACCGCTTCCGGAACCTCCGCTGGCGGCCCGCCCCCTCGGGCGCCCCGATCCTGGAGGGCGCCGTCGCCTGGATCGACTGCACGGTGGACCACGTCGGTGACGCCGGGGACCACCACCTGGTCATGGGGCGGGTCGACCACCTTGACGTGGAGCAGCCCGGCCGGCCGCTGCTGTTCCTGCGGGGCGGCTACGGCGAGTTCGCACCGCTCCCGCCCTCGTCGGCCGGCCGGTGAACCGGTGGAACCACAGGAGACGACCATGACCGCATCACCCGGGCGCCCCGCCGCCGGACCGGCGTCCGACCCCCGGGTCTCGGTGGTCCGGCGGACCCCGGCGACCTGGATCGCGTGGGACAACGGCGCCGCCAACCTGCTCGACCTCGACCTCACCGCCGCGCTCAACCAGGCCCTGCTGGACGCCGAGGCGGACCCCGACTGCGCGGTCGTCGTACTCGCCGGGTCGCCCACCGCGTTCTGCGGCGGCGCCGACCTGCCCAAGCTGCGCCGGACCGGCACCTCCGCCGGGTTCGCGGCCGAGGTGATCCGGCTGCTCAAGCTGGTCCCCGCACTGCGGAAGCCGGTGATCGCCGCCGTACGGGGGGACGCCCTCGCCTCCGGGTTCTCCCTGGCGCTGCTCGCCGATGTCACGGTCGCCGCCGAGGGCAGCCGGATGGGGACCGTCGAGGTGGCCGGCGGAAGCTGGCCGATGATCGCCCAGGTCCCGGTGCGGCACCTGCTGCCGCCCAAGGTCGCGACGCTCAATGTGGTGACCGGAGTCCCGTTCGACGCCCGTCGGCTCCTGGACCTCGGTGCCATCGCCGACCTGGTGCCCGCAGCGGACGTTGAGCGCCGCGCCGCCGAGTACGCGCAGCTCGCGGCCGGCTCCGGCGCCCTCGCCGCTACCGGGCGGCGCGCCCTGAAGTCCATGAGCCCGTCGGCCGGCTACGAGGCCGATCTCGACACCGCGTACGAGCTGTTCGTCGCGATGCTCGGCCGGAGCAGCGAGGAAGAGGCATGACCCCCACCACCGCCCCGAGCACCACCGCCCCGAGCACCACCGCCCCGGGCACCACCGCCCCGGGCACCACCGCCCCCCGTACGGAGGAACCCACCCGGGCCATCGGGGAGATCGAACGCCTGGCGCGGCGGATCAGGCTGCGCGCCGTGCAGATGGTCGCCCCGCACGGCTTCGGATACCTCGGGCAGGCCCTCTCCTCGGCCGAGGCCGTCGCCACGCTGCGTACCCGCTTCCTCCGACCGGGGACCGACCGCTTCGTCTGCTCGCCCGGCCACTACGTCATCACGGCGTACGCCGCCGCCGCCGAGGCGGGCGAGCTGTCCGAGCAGGAGCTGTCGCGGTACGGACAGGACGGCTCGGACCTGGAGGCCATCGGCACCGAACGCACCCCGGGCACCGACCTGACCTGCGGCTCCCTCGCCCAGGGGCTGTCCGGCGGGGCGGGCTTCGCCCTGGCGGACCGGCTCAAGGGAGTGGAAGGGACCCGCCGCACCTTCGTCCTGGTCAGCGACGGCGAGGTCGAGGAGGGCCAGACCTGGGAGGCGGCGCTGTACGCCGGACACCACCGGCTCGGCGACCTGGTCGTCCTGCTGGACGCCAACGACTCCCAGGTGGACGGGCCGGTCAGCTCCATCACCACGATCGAACCGCTGGCGGAGAAGTGGCGCGCCTTCGGCTGGCACGCCGAGGACGTCGACGGGCACGACCCGGCGCAGCTGCTCGACGCCCTGGGCCGGGCGGTGACCGACCCCCGCCCGAGCGTGGTGATCGCCAGGACCTCGACCACCCACGGCCTGTCCTGCCTGCCGCCGGACGCGGACGGCCACTTCATCAAGCTGCCGGCCGAGCTGGCCGCGCTGGCGCTCCGCGAGTTGGAGGACGACCGTGCATGAGGCCCCCTACCCGACCGTTCTGAAGCCCTACGGCCGCGCCCTGGTCGAACTGGCCCGGCACCGCCCCGAGGTGGTCTGCCTCTCCGGCGACCTGACCCGCCAGTGCGAGATCGACCTGTTCCAGGAGGAGTTCCCGGACCGGTTCGTCCACGCGGGGATGGCCGAGGCCAACATGATGTCCATGGCCGGGGCGCTGGCCAGGGAGGGACTGATCCCCTTCGTGCACACCTTCGGGGTGTTCGCGACCCGCCGGCCGTACGACCAGGTGGTCAACGCCATCGCCTACCCGAACCTGCCCGTCCGCATCATCGGGTTCATGCCCGGGGTGTCCACCCCCGGCGGCCCCAGCCACCAGGCGATCGAGGACGTTGCACTCATGCGGGCGCTCCCCAACATGACGGTGGTGGACGTCGCGGACGCGGTCGAGATCGCCCAGGTGGTCCCGGCGATCGTGGACCACCCGGGGCCGGTCTACCTGCGGCTGAAGCGCGGCGAGATCCCGGTGATCTTCGAGGAGGACCACCGGTTCTCGCTCACCTCCGCACAGCACCTCGTCCACGGCGAGGACGTCGTCCTGATCGCGAGCGGCATGATGCTCTCGGCGGCCCTCCAGGCGGCGCAGGTGCTGGCCGGAGCCGGGGTGTCGGCCGGCGTGGTGAACGTCCCCGTGGTCAAGCCGATCGACCGGGCGGGCATCCTGCGGGCCGTCGGCCCCGCCGACGCCGTGGTCACCGTCGAGAACCACAGCGTCATCGGCGGCCTCGGCTCGGCCGTCGCCGAGATCCTGGCCGAGGCCGGGGCCGGCGTGCCGCTGCGGCGGGTGGGCCTCCAGGACACCTTCGCCGAGGGCTCGAAGTCCGGCCGCTACCTCTTCGAGAAGTACGGCCTGTCCACCCAGCACGTCGTGGACACCGCCTGGTCGCTGCTCGGCCGGAACACCGAGGCCCCCCGCGCCCCGGCCCACCAGGCGGAACAGGGCGAGTACGCCCCCGTCTGACCGCCCGCCCTGCTGACCGCCCGCACCCCGTACCGCGAAGAACAGCCCGGACCCCGCCGGGTCCGGAGAGGAGACCGCAACTATGGCGTCCAACAGCATCGCCTCACCCGGAGCCACCCTCGGCGTCGACTGGGAGGAACGCGTCGACTTCGACCGGCTCCGGCGGGAGCGCCTGGCTCGGGCCGTCCAGGCGCTGGAGACCTCCGAACTGGGGGCCCTGCTCCTGTTCGACATGAACAACATCCGCTACACGACCGCCACCCACATCGGCAACTGGGCCCGCGACAAGCTCTTCCGCTGCGCCCTGCTGATGCGCGGCCACGCCCCGATCCTGTGGGACATCGGCTCGGCGGCCCGGCAGCACCGGATGCACGCGAGCTGGCTCCCGGAGGAGAACTGGCGGGCGGGCCTCTCCAGCTGGCGGGGCTCCATCCCCGAGGAGGTGGGCATCGAGGCGGGCAACGCCAAGCGGATCGCCGACCTGCTGCGCGAGCACGGCCTGCACAACGAGCCGGTCGGCATCGACGTGGTCGAGATCCCGGTGCTGCGCGCCCTGGAGCGGGAGGGCCTGCACATCGTCAACGGCCAGGAGCTGATGCAGCGGGCCCGCCGGATCAAGACCGTCGACGAGATCGCGCTGCTGGACCACTCGGCGGGCATGGTGGACGCGGCCTACGACGAGCTCTACCGGACGCTGCACGTCGGCATGCGCGAGAACGACTGCGTCGCGCTGGTCAACCGGGTGCTGTACGAGCTGGGCTCGGAGGAGGTCGAGGCCGTCAACGCCATCTCCGGCGACCGGTGCAGCCCGCACCCGCACGTGTTCAGCGACCGGATGACCCGGCCCGGGGACACCGCGTACTTCGACATCATCCACTCGTTCAACGGCTACCGGACCTGCTACTACCGCACCCTCAACGTCGGCAGCTCCAACGCCCAGCAGCGCGACGCCTACCAGCGGGCCCGCGACGCCATCGACCAGGCCATCGCGGCGGTACGGCCCGGCGCCACCAGCGCCGACGTGGCGCGGGCGCTGCCCAGCGCCGCGGACCTCGGCTACTCCAGCGAGGAGGAGGCGTTCGGCCTACAGTACTGCCACGGCGTCGGGCTCTCGGTCTGGGAGCAGCCGCTGATCAGCCGCTACCACTCGCTGGAGCACCCGGTGCCGGTCGAGGAGGGCATGGTCTTCGCGCTGGAGACCTACTGGCCGACCAAGGACGGCTCGTCGGCGGCCCGGATCGAGGAGGAGGTCGTGGTCACGGCGGACGGGGCGAAGGTCATCACCCGCTTCCCGGCCGATGAGCTGCTGGTGGCGGGGACGCGCTACTGGAACGGCTTCTCCTTCTCGGTGGACCGGGGTGACCGCGTCGCGGCCCCGGGCAGCGGCCCGAAGGCCACGGTGTAGCCGATGCTCGAACACTATGTCGTGTTCCGGCCCCACCCCGGCCGGGAGGACCGGCTCGCCGACGCCGTCCGGGAGCTGGCGGCCGCCGTCGCGGGCGCCGTCCCCGGGCTGCTGGAGCTGACCTGGGGCGAGAACACCAACCCGTCCGGGCTGGCCCGGGGCTACACCCACGGCTGCCTGGGACGCTTCCAGGACGCCCGAGCCTTCGACGCCTACTGGGAGCACCCGGCGCACCAGCGGTTCATGGCGCGCCTGGACGAGGTCTGCGCCGACCGGTTCGCGATCGACTACGCGACCGGCGGTACGGACCCGGTCGGCGGTACGGACCCGGCCGACCGGGGGAGCAGCGGATGACGCCCGCCGACCCGACCCCGGTGGCCGACATCGGCTTCGTCGGGCTGGGCACCATGGGGCGGCCCATGGCGCGCCGCCTGCTCGACGCCGGGCACCGCGTCACCGTCTGGAACCGCTCGGCCGCGCCGGTCGCGGAGCTGGCCGCGCTGGGCGCCGTCCCCGCCGCGTCTCTCCAGGACGCCTTCGCCCGGCCGGTGGTCCTCTCCATGCTGGCGGACGACGACAGCATCCGCCGGCAGGTGCTGGACACCGGGGTACTCGTGGACGCCGAGTGCTCCGTCCACGTCAACATGGCGACGGTGTCCACCGGCTGCGCCCTGGAGCTCGCCGCCCACCACCGCGAGCACGGCATCGGCTACCTCGCCGCTCCGGTGCTCGGCCGGGCGGAGGTGGCCGCCGCCGGTGCGCTGCACATCCTGGCGGCGGGCGATCCGCAGTGGATCGGGCGGCTGGAACCGCTGCTGCTGACGCTGGGCCGGCGGGTCTGGCGGCTGGGGCCGGAGCCCGAACGGGCGAACGCCGTCAAGACGGCCGTCAACTTCATGGTGGCCAACGCCATCGAGTCGATCAGCGAGGCGTGCGCGCTCGTCGAGTCGTTCGGGGTGGAGCGGGCCCTCTTCACCGAGGTGATGACGGAGACGGTGCTGCCGGGCCCCGTCTACACCACCTACGGCGGGCTGGTCGCGAGCCGGACCTATCAGCCGGCCGGCTTCACCGCCCGCCTCGGGCTCAAGGACGTCCGGCTCGCCCAGGCCGCGGCGGCGGCGAACAACGTCCCGCTGCCGATGGCGGGCCTGGTGCACGACGCCCTGCTCCAGGCACTCGCCCACGGCTGGGGCGAGCAGGACTGGGCCGTCCTCTCCGAGGTCGCCCGCACCAGGGCCGGATTCGCCGCCCGGCAGTAGCGGCGGGGTCGGGAGCGGCCGGGGACAGCGACCGCTCCCACCCGCCGCACCCCTCGCCGGCCCGACCTGTGGGACACCGGTGTGCGGACCGGTACCGCAGGCGGCAGCACCGAACGCCGGGCGGGCGGTGCCCCGGCGACCATCGCAAACCCTGGTGGAGGGCGACACCCTGGCCTTCCAGCTGACGGTCCCCGGCGGACCCTCGGCCTTCCTGATGGGCGCCGGCGACTTCGGGCGGCGGACGGCATCCGGCCCGACATCGCCATGGTCGCGGTGCGGTCCAGCGCGGCGACCCACCGCCATGTCCCCCGGCTGCTGACCGCGCTCGGCGGGCCCGGCATCGTCGTACCGGTGCACTGGGACGACTTCGAACGGCCGCTGAGCCGGCCGCCGCACCGTGACCCCGGGGCGGACCTGGCCGGCTTCCTGGCCCAGGTGCAGCGGGAGAGCCCGTCGACCCGCGTGGTGGTGCCGGACTACCGGACGGTCCACGGCGGAGACATGCGGCCCCGGCGGTAGCCGGGCGGCCGTCAGGTGCCCAACCGCAGCTGGAGGGTGGCCAGCAGCCGCTGCTGGGGGTGGGCGAGGTCGAGACCGGTCAGCTCCTCGGCCCGGCGGACGCGGTAGCGGAGCGTGTTGGGGTGGATGTGCAGCCGCTCCGCCGCCGCGCGGACGTCACCGAAGGCGTCCAGATAGGCGAGCACCGACTCGGCCAGCCGGGTGCCGTGCCGGGCGTCCCGCTCGGTGAGCGCGGCCAGCCGGGGATCGCGGATCGCCGGGCGCTCCGCCAGCAGCGCCAGCACCTCGCCCACCAGCACCTCCGCCTGCACCTCGTCCAGCGAGGCCACCTCGGCGTCGATCACCCCCCGGTCCATCGCCGCCAGCACCCGGTCGGCCTGCTGCCGCGAGGTCGGCGCCCCGGCGAGCTGCGGTACGACCGGGCCGACCGCCGCCCGCAGCGGGACACCCAGATGGGCGCGGGCTGCCTCCGTGATCTCCAGCACCCAGCCGCGCACCGTCGTGGGCGACATCCCGCCCGGCAGCTCCGGCAGCAGCACATGCACCCGGGACTCGGCGGGGGAGACCAGGGCGCTGTGGTGCCGGGCCGCCGCGTGCACCGATATCAGGCTGGTCAGCTCGGACCGGGTCAGCTCCACCGAGGAGGCGGCGGGCGCGCCGGTGCGCAGCGCGAAGCCGACCACCAGCGCCGGGCGGCGGGCGTCCAGCCCCAGATGGGTGGCGAGCGACTGCGGCCCGGTGGAGCCGTCCAGCAGCCCGGCCAGCAGCGACTGGGTCAGCCGCAGGTCGGCGGAGACCTCGCGCCGCCGCCGTACCAGGTGCAGCGCCGCCACCCGGGCCGCCCCCAGCAGCACCTGCTCGGCGCGCGGCTCCAGCGGCCGACCGCCCTCCTGCACCCAGATGGTGCCCAGCGACTGGGTGCCGGCCCGGATGCCGACCGCCAGCCGGCGGCGGATGCCCAGCTCCGGGTGGTCCTCGATGGCGATCACCGCCCCCGAGGTGCGCAAGTGCTGGAAGACACCCCAGTCGCGGAGCTTGGACAGGTACGGCTCCGGGCCCTGCCAGCCCAGGATGGACAGCCGTCGCAGGTCGTCCACCTCGTCGGCGGAGCGGGAGTAGGCCAGCACCCGGCTGGAGGTGTCCTCGATGGAGACGATCCCGCCGGTCAGCACCGCCGTGGTCTGCGCCAGCGAGAACAGGTCGCCGCCGGACCCGCCGCCGCCCGGCTCCGGTCGGCCGCTGCCCAGCACCGCCCGCGCCAGCGCGTCCAGATGCTCCCAGCGGGCCTCCCGGCGCACTGACAGCAGCGCCACCCCCGCCTCGGCGGCGGCCTCGCTGAGCATCGCCGCCTGCCCGGGGGCGTCCAGCTTCACCGCGACCGCCGCCGCCCCGGCCGCCCCGGCGGCCCGCAGGGCGGGCAGCGCGGCCCGGCCGCGGGCGCCGATCGCCAGCACCAGTTCGCCGGGCAGTGCCTGCGCCGGGTCCTCCGGGTCGAGGATCGCCACGTCCCGCACCTCGACGTCCAGACCGGCGGGGGCGGCCTGGAGTTCCACCAGCGGCTCCCCGAGCGACATCAGCAGCTGCCGCAGGCTGACGCCCTCCTCCGGCTGCTGCACCGGCTCCGGCGTCGGCACCGGCGGCGCCGGATGGGGCTGCTCGGGCAGCTGGGGCTGCTGGGCCATCGCGCACCCCGCTTTCGTACGCGCGGACAAGTCCTGACCCCCGATGTTAGCCGTGCCGACAACGGGGGGACGGATAGCAGCTCCTACCGTTGGCCGTGACGCGAGATCCGCGGCGACAGGCGATTCGAAGGAGTGCGTGTGCGCATGGACGCTGTGACCCAGGTCCCCGCACCGGTGAACGAGCCGGTCCACAGCTACGCCCCCGGCAGCCCCGAGCGGGCC
>NZ_JBIVRB010000016.1:0-139940 GCF_044755465.1 Streptomyces sp. NPDC092296
CGCGCCGTCTCCTCCGGAGACATGACGCGCCGTCACTACGTGACGGAACGTTGCGTCGTCGCTCCGCGACGACGCAGTAACGCCGCTCCGCGGCGTTACAAAAGCTGGCTGCCTGGAGGAGCCGGCCCCTGTTGGCCGTTACATAATTGTAGAAGTAAGTGCATCGCAGCCCAGTCCCTATAACCCTTTGACCTGCGGCTATATCTCTCTTGCTCTCAACGGTCTGCCTGGTGAGAGCCAGATCGGACTGACTTGTCGCTGAGCGCCGGACACCGTCCCTGTCGATGCGTACCCATTATGTAACGCTCCTTGGCTTGGTCCACGATTATGTAACGGCTACTCTTCGTATTCAAGTATTGGTCTGGACCTCTTGTGGAATACTCGGTACCTAAAAAGAGTGATAGAGGTCTCCGAAGGGATTCATCTTGAGTGGCGTACATTTTACGCATTCACTCGCGCTACATGGGTGTGGGGGTTCTGTGACGATTCTCTCCGGATGGCGTTCCCTGAAGACGTGAATCGTTGTGCACCGCAAAAGTAGAAATTTAGAGCCGCATTCCGGGCTCGTTTTTCTTCTGCTTAGGTTTGTTCTCGGGAGGTGTGTGTGGGAGCTGATGGCATGGGACGGAACTCTCATCCCCGTCATCACACCCGCGTCTGACCCGCTCTCGTTCCGGACTCGTTGCCAGTGCCGCAGAGCCCTCACGCGACGCGCTGGCCCAAGCCGTCCTGGCCCTGAGGCGGGACACGCTCTTTGTAACTCTCCTCGCCGAGGTCGTGGGCTGACCTGGGTCGGAAGAGCGGCTGCGCTACCCGGGCAAAAGATCTTGGATGTGCTGGTACCCGTCCTGGGGGGTTCACGCGATGAATAAGGCACACGGACAAGCGGGGTCGAGGAACAGGGCGGTGGGAAGGGTGCAGGAGATGCTGGTGCCCGAGGGGGTGTTCATCGCACCGCCGAAGGTGCCAAGTGGTGGAACACCTACCAGGATCCCGCACCCGGGCGGAACATCCACAACCGGCCTCCCGCCGCATGGGCGGCATACTTCAACGCCGTGGACGTGGCAGCCGACAAGGCGCAGAACGCGCACCTCGACAGCACCCTGGGGCTGCACGGGCACCGGGATGCGGTCTACCGCTACGGCGAGCGCACCGAGGACGAGGCCCTGAAGTACGCCGGCGCCTACCGTCCGGTCCGGGCCGCCCTTGCCGATCCTTCCGCGCAGCCGCTGCACGAGGCAGTGCGGCTCCGTCTGGACCCCAGCCTCCACGCCTACGTCCACACCCCCGCAGAAGACTCCGAGCGGCGGGCCCAGGCACTGCTGGAGCACCTCGGGCACGGCAACCTGCCCCGCGAGTGAAACACCACCCGGCATGCCGCCTTCGAAGACGCCTACCACGAGCAGCTCTTCCAGGACGAAGACGACACCCAGGACGAGGATGTCCTCCACGACGAAGGGGGTTACCCAGCGGACCAACCGGCCGCCACGCACGTGGTCTTCACCGTGCGCCCACTGCCCGCCGGCCAACTGCCCCCGTACAACGGGCAGACCACCTGACTGGACTTCACCGGCTGCGCCGACCTCCCCCTCGAAGTGACCGGGGTCTCCTGGCGCTCCGTCGATGTGCCTGCGACCATCCGCACAGTACAGTTCACACCCCCCGTCCACGCTGCGATCGCCCCCGTCGACCGCCAGCACGCCACCGCCGCGTACCGGGCCCGCTACGACGAGACCGGATTCCTGCGCGACACCGCCGCCCGGCAGTCCCCGGCCGCTCACCCCTACGCCCACCGTGCCGCCGAGATCGGCGCTGGGGCCGACCGCCTGATACGTGACGTGGCGGACCGTGCGTCCGCCAAACCCCCAGCTTCCGGCCAGAGGCCCCTACGCGACAGGCAGCAGCAGCCTGCTCTCCCACCCCGGTCCCCCGGAGTGGGACCTCGTTGAGCAGGATGCCCGGACTCCCGTTCACCTGCCGCATGAAGAGTGCTGATCGCTGTGCGAGTGCTCCCGCCCGACGGTCTGTGACGCTCGCCGAATTCCGTGCCATGGGGCCAGCCAGCGAGTGCTGGTCACGCGCATGGCTGGCCGAGTGGGACCGCCGTTGGCCCTCCTGGCTGATACATCGGTGACGACGACGTTGCGGGCGCCCGCGTGCGTGCAGTCCGGGCGACAGCCGCATCGGCCGTCTCGCCCTCGCAAGGTGAGAAGCCGCGTACCTCAGTGACGGCTTCCCCCGGCTTCACCCCCGCTCCTCCCCGGCTCTCTGCTGGCGTCGGGGTACCAGGGGGCGAGGCGCAGGAGGAGGTGGAGGGTGCGGCAGGCGGCGGTGCGGTGGGCGGAGCGGGGAGCGTAGGCGGCGCCGAGGGCGAGGACGGCAGTGAGGGCCAGGAGCAGCAGGAGCGCGGCGCCTGTGTAGGCGAGGACGGTGCGGCCGGCCGGGGCGAGGAGGAGCACCGTGCTCGCTGCGGTGGCCTTACGGGCAGGTCGGCGGCGTCGAGCGGGACGCTGGCGGGTGGGGTGGGGACGGGCGAGCATGAGGGAACGGCTCCTTCGCGGCGTACGGCGATACCCGGGGCCTCTGCGGGGCTCGGTTGTCTGCCCAGTTCAGCGCGTGCGTGGCAGACTGTTTTTAAGTACCTCGCGGGGTTCTAAACTGCGACGGTGCCCAGAGGAGAGCCGAGTTCGGCGGACCAGGATCTGATCGAGCGCCTCGCGGCGCTCGGCCTGCGGGTGTCGGCAGCGCAGCTGGAGCGGTGGCGGGCGGCGGGACTGCTGCCCGGGCACGCACGGCGGTGGCTGGGGCGCGGGCGCGGTTCGATGTCGGTGCTTGCCGAGGAGACGGTGGCCGTCGCGGCAGCGCTGGGGCGGCATGCGCGGCCGGGGCGGGATCTGCGGTGGACGGTGATCGCCTGGTACGCCGAGGCCGGACTTCTCGCCGGGCCAGGGGGGTTGGCGGTGCCCGAGCCGCCGTGGCCGGCCGTGCGGGAGTCGCTGTTGTGGGCGGTCTCCCGCTCGCGCGCCCAGCACCTGGTGGTGCGGGCCCGTACGGCGGGCGGCGGGGGCGAGGAGGCGCAGGACGCCTTCTACGCCGAGGCCGGGCGGGTGGCGGGGCGAGGTCCGGCCGGGCTGCCGCACCCGGACGAGGTGCGGCGGCTGGTGGTCGACGACCCTGGGGGCGCGTGGGACCGGGGCCCGGAGCGCGGGCAGCGGCGCGCGGTGATGCATCTGGCCGCGGCCGCTGGGATGGGGGCCGCGGAGGTGGGCGGTGAGGTCCTCGTGGAGGCGCTCGCCGCACTGATGCCCGGCGTGGACTGGGCGCCGGTCGCCGAGTCCGCGCAGCAGGCCGAGCGCGAGGGCTCTCTGGAGAGCTGGCTTGAGGCGGGGACACTCGTTGACCCGCTCGCCCGCCTCCGGGCCGCCGGCGAGGAGGAGATGACTGCGGCGCGCAGTGTGGCGCGAATCCTCAACCTGGTCGGCTTTCTGTACGTGATGCACGGGCTGCTGATGCCCGACAACCCCTTCCTCGCCCGCCTGCGGGCGAGGATCGACGAGTCCGGGTTCGCCCTGGTTGTCTCCCAGCTCGTCCCTCAGATGGCCAGCCCGTCCGGTGTCCCCCACGCGCTGGCGATGTGCCTGTCGCCCGAGATCGCCGTGGTCGCCGCCTTGTTGGAGGAGCTGATCGACGAACAGGCCGGCGCCGGACAGGGGCTGCTGTCGCTGCCCGGGGCCGAGGAGGGCGGGGCCGGGGCATTCATGCAGACCTGGATCGACCGTCTCCACGAACTCCGCGACCGCGGCCTCGACAGCGTCGGCGAGGGCGGCGGCCCCGGCTCGGCCGTCACTGCGGTCCCCGAGCCGTGACGACCTTGTGCCGAACGCGCCGAGCACGCCCTGCTGGCCGCGTGGCTGCCGAGCACGGATCGTGCCACGCCCTGCGCCAGCGCGGGTCGTCAGCGGCCGTCGCATCGAGTGCGGCCGGCATCGGCGTCCAGCCCCATGGGGACAGCCGAGTTCGTCCTCGTCTGGCTTCCAGAACTCGTACAGAATCGGCTGGCTGCGGGGTCAGGCCGTGGCGGCGGTCCGTTCGGGATCCTCAGCGACGGGAGCGTCCGGTGAGGAGTGGGAAATCCAGGCCACGACCGCGTCTGTCAGCTGCTGGACCTGATCGGCTGTCCGCGGCATCCGCGCACGGTGCCACGGAGTGTGTCCCCACTGCTGTTCCAGGACCCACGGCGGTCCGCTTCGCTGCGCTTCGGCGATAAAACACACACCGTCGTCGAGGAGTGCGTCCAGGACGATGCGCCGTCCGTCGTGGAGGTCGGTGGCCATCCAGATGAAGCCGCCGTCGGGTACGAAGCCTTCCTCACAGTTGTCGATCCAGCCGTACTCGCCGAGGGTGCGATCGCCGTTGTCGTGGTTGATGCCCTCGCTCCAGGCGTCCGGATCACCGGTCAGGGCTTCGGCGATGCGTCGGATGCAGGGCAGCATCATCGCCCGTGTCGCCTCAACATCGCGGCGGCTGCGGTCTCCGTGCGGTCCCCAGCCACCCATGAAGGGGCGGCCGAAGGGTCGGAAGCGGGTTGTCTGGGCGTGGCGGCCTAGCCAGGCCGCCAGTTCGGCATGGAAGTCGGTCATGGTCAGCCGGTCCTGCACGCGGTGCTGGGTCGCGGCCTCCAGGACGTGTTCCAGGGCGGTCATGGCGTTCCCGCCGCCGTGGGTGGCCAGGTTGAACTCCTCCGCGCCCACCCGGTGTGTTCCCTCGGGCGGATACGGGCCGCGACGGGGATGGGCCAGGACGAAAAGGGTCTTGGCGAGAGAGTAGACATCGGCCCGCTCACCGCGGTCCTTGCCGTCGGTGCTGCGCATCTCGGGGGCCATAAAGTTGGCGGGCCCGACCTTCTCCCCGACACGGGTCACGCCGGCGGGCAGGTGGGCGAAGGCCGCGATCCCGAAGTCGGCCAGGACCGGCATCCCGTCGTACCAGAACAGGTTGTCCGGCTTGATGTCCCGGTGGTAGATCCCCTGATCGGCGAGCGCCGCGAGGGTGCGGGCCAGGACGGTGGTGTGCGTGACCACGTCGAGGACGGTCGAGGTGTCGTCGAGGATGTCGGCCAGCGGCCGGGCCTGGGGCATGGCGTACCAGCGGGGTGCGGTGCCATGGGCGTCGTCGATGTCCCAGATCGGCAGGATGCCCGGACTTCCGTTCACCTGCTGCATGAAGAGCGCCTCGTCGTAGAAGCGCCGGCGACGGGCCCGCCGTCCCTTGTCCACATAGCCCTCGCCCGGCACGGGCGGGTCGGACATGTGCTTGAGGACGCCCTCACGCCCGCTGCTCACCTCGGTGGCCCTGCGCACGAACTTCTTCCCGCCGAGTTGGCCGAGTTGGCCGTCGTCGCGCCACCGCAGAATGTTGTAGTCGACGCTGTTGTCGTTCGGCTGCGGCTTACGCGGGCGCTGCGGAGGGCGTGGCACGGGTCTTCCTGACATGCCCGAACGGTAGCGTTCCTGTGCCCCGCCTCGGGACCGAACAGGATGCTCTGCGCACAAACTGGGACCTGGACGGGAGCGCGGGCTGCGGGGGTCGGCGCAGCCGGTGCCGGGGCCCAGGGGTTTGCGGCGGTGCGGAGCGGTTCTGTCGTTCGCGCGCGGGCTGTCGGTGGTGGTCGGCATGAGAATGACATGGCCCTTCGTTACTCATGCAAGCAACGAGTGAGCACCACCCGTCAGCGTCAACGACCAGGCCACCGCGCCTGCGCCACTGACACTCAGAGGACGAGGTCCAACCGACACTCCCCCGCAGACCATCAGGGCCGGTCAGGCCAGCCGCAGGCGGTCGTGTCAGGCGCCGATGCCGATGTAGGAGACGTAGGTGTAGGCGCCCCAGTCGGAGTCGAGTTCGGCGATGATGTCGTCCCAGAGGTCTTCCATGGTGTCCAGGTCGCTGGCGACGAGGGCGTCGACGGCGTCGTCCCAGATATAGCGGACCTGCCGGTGTTGAATCCTCAGGTTGTCGCGGCGGCGGGGCTCGTCGACAGTGGTCTGGTTGACGGGGTGGATCTCGATGCGGGTGCCGCGGCCGCCTCGGTTGAGGTGCTGCTTGAGGGCGCCGGGGTTGGCGAGCACGTTGTGGGCTCGCAGGTTCCAGTAGGCAGTGTCGATCGCTTCGAGGTTGGCCGGGCGCGGGCGCTGGGTGCCGCGGGTCCAGGCGCGGATCGTGGCGGGGGTGGCGTGGATGCCGGCGTCGGCCAAGGCTTGGGGGCCGCCTTTGGTGGTGGTGAGGTAACGCATGCGGGCCTTCAGGCCGCGGCGGGTGCCGACCGGGGATTTGATTCCGCCGTCGATGATCATGCGCTCGAGGGCGTCTTCGAGGGCGCGGGCGAGGGCGATTTTTCCGTGGACGTTTCCCGGGTCGCGGTCTGCCCCGTAGTTGCCGAAGTTCTTCCATCCGTCGGTCGACATCTAACGAGCGCTCTTCCTCGGCAGGGGGTACTGGTCTTTTTGTTTCATCTGGGTGGTGAGGCGTCCTTCGGTGAATACGGTGCGCCAGTCGCCGGCGACGTGGAGTTCGTCGGTGCCACGGACGCGGACGACGGTCAGGCCGTTGCTGTGGGCTCGGTGGGATTTATACCAGAGGTTAGCGAATGCCTGGGAGCGGATGATGTGCATCCAGTCGGGTCGGCGGATGTCGCGGTTGACGCTTGATTCTCCGATGGTGGAGGTGAATTTCGAGTACATGGCTTTGATGTATTCGACGGTCATCGTGTCGTCGGCTTCGATGGCTTTTTTGCGGGCTTCGGTCAGGACGCGGCGGAATTTTTCCAGGAGGCCTTCGCTGGCGCCGGAGGTCCAGCGCTCGGTGATGTGGGGGGCCTCGCACAGGCCGAGGCGGGCGCAGCGAATGAGGAGGCGGATGGTGGCGTCGTCGAGGAGGACGGGGCCGTCTTCGCGGCGGTTGCCGATCGGGTCGGGCAGGTGGGGGTGGTGCCAGGTGGGGCGGGTAGGGAGGCGGTAGATGCCGGAGCGTTTGGGGTCGAAGCCGCCGTGGGGGTCGTGGATCAGGGCGCCGATGGGCAGGTGGGTCTTGAAGGCGGACAGGAAGCTGGCGTTGGTGTCGAGGGCGTTGACGGTGATCGGGGGGTGGGTGCCGTTTTGGAGGGCGTCCATGAGGTGGGTGTTGGTCCAGTTGTGGCGGCCCTCCCAGATTTCGTCGGCGCCGTCCTTGGTTTTCTTTCGGAGGAATTCGAGGGTTTCCGGATAGACGGTGTGCTCGTAATTTCCGCCGACGCGGGTTGCCTCGAACAGAGCCATTGCGTTCGGTACGGCCTTTTTCACCAGGGCTTCGGTTGCGGCGGCGATGTCACCGTCGTGGTCGTGGAGGGCTTCGTCGACGGCGCGGGTGATCATGCCGGTGAAGTAGCTGTAGCCCCGGTTTGCGTAGCCGCCCTCTGGCGGAGGTGGGGCGGCGGTGTGGCCTGTCGGGACGGGCTCGGTGGGCGTGGGCTCCTGGGGCGGGCTGGTGGGGGCTTGGAGAGGCGCCTGCGGGGGCTGTGCGGGGGTGTGCAGGCTCGCGGTCGGTGGCGGCGCTGGGGTGGTGGGGCTGGCGTAGGGGGTGGCCGGGTCGGTGATGCGGGCGTGGGCGAGGTCGGCGTGGAGGGTGAGGGTGGCCTGCGGGCCGAGGTCGCGTTCGGCGACGGTGGCGTGGATCTGGTCGGCGTCGCGGGTCAGGGTGATGGTGATGTCGAGGCTGAGCGCGGCGATCAGGCGGGGGTCGTCGGTATCGACGGCGGCGAGGACGGGGAGCTCGTGGGTGCGGGCCAAGTGGGCGAGGGCCTGGGCGGCGTCGGTGATCTGAGTCAGGCCGGACAGCGGCAGCCGGGGGTCTTCGGTGGTCTGCAGGCGGTCGACCACGACGAGGGCTAGGCCGGGCAGGTCCGGAACGCTCTCGGCGATCGCGTCGGTGGTCAGGTCGGTGCCGTCGTCGATGTACAGCGGGGCTTGGGCCAGGTGGTGGTGGAGGGCCGCGGTGTCGTCCTGCTCGGTGGGGGTGAGGCGGCCGGCTCGCAGGCGGCGGTAGTCGACGGGCAGGTGTGCAGCGACGATGCGTGCGGCGATGTCGGCGCGGGTGAGTCCGGAGGCGGCGTACAGGACGGGTTGGTGCTGGTCGAGGGCGCTCGTGCGTGCGGCGGCGGTGGCGATCAGGCTGGATCCGGCTCCTGGGGCGGCGGCGACGAGATAGAAGCGGCCGGGCTGGAGGCCGCCGAGGGCGTCGTCCAGGGTGCGGATGCCGGTCGGCAGGCCCATCACGGGTGTGAGTGTGGTGGTTTCACCGGTGGGGGCGGTGGTGGGAAGGACGGTGTCGAGGGCTTGCGCGAGTGCGGCCAGGCGTCGCGGGGTGCGTGGCGCAGTGATAGTTGGTGGGCCACTGGCCGGGATGACGGTCTCGTGGCTGGTCCCGGGCGTCGCGGGAGTGGGGGCCGGCGGGCCCGGCTCGGGCGGGGCCGAGGGGGGTGCGGGGAGGGCGGCCGGTGGTGTGAGCGGGTGCTGGAGTGTCGGGGGGGTTGGAGCGGCCGGGGAGCCGGTGGGGGGGGCCGACGGGGCCGGTGTGGCTGGGGTGGTGCCGCGTGAGGCGGGGGTACTGGCAGGTGCAGGCGTGTCCTGGGCTGCTGGCGTCGGTTCCGGCTGTGGTTCCGAGGGCGTGGTGGGTGCAGCGGCCGCTTCGGCAGGAGGAGTGGTCAGTGCGGGCGCGAGGTCTTTCGCGGCCTCGACTTCGGCTTCGGCTGTTGTGGTCGGGAGGGGGGTCTGGACTGCTTGCGGGGGTGTTGTGGCGGAGTCCGGGGCTACTGCTGCAGCCGGAGCCGCTGTGTCGGGTGCTGGCTCGGCTTGAAGTGCGGGCGGGGTGGGGGTGCCGTCCGCGGCTGCGGCAAGCAGGACGGCGACGGGGGTCTTGTGGCGGCACAGCACCTGAGGGTGGCCCTCGGCACCGTATTGGATCAAATCTCCCAGCTTTTTGCGGGCGTCCACGAAACTGTGGGTGGGGGCTTGGGTGAGGTCCCAGCCCAGTTCGGTTGCGTGGGCGGGCGTGGTGAGCAGTGCATGGTGCGGGCCACGCGTCAGGGGTGTGGGGTGCCCTTGGATGGCAGCGTTGATCAGTTGCTTGAGTGTGCTGCGGGCCTCGTGCAGCGTCGCCGGGCCGGTGCGCGTCAGGGCGTGTGGTGTTTCCGCGTCAGGGGCGGCGGAGGTTGTTCCCCGCTCGTACAACGGGCCCTCAGCTGACTCGGGTTGACTGTCATCGCCGTGTCGGCGGCTGGCGTCTTCGGAGGCTGTCTTGGCCGCTGAGGATGGTGTGGGAGGCGTGGGAAAACTCAATGGCCAGTTGCCCGCCCAGCGCGGAGCCTGGTCGGACGGCTCCTCTGAGGCTGCAGGCGGAGCGGTGTGGGCGGGGTTGCCCGGCACGGCAGCGCCGGAAGACGCCTCACCGGCGGTGCGGGATGAACGTGAGGAGGACACCCGGGGACTCCAAGAGCAAGTGGCAAGCGGATCGCAAGGGGAAGGTCGGGCAGTCGGCTCGGCAGCGGCCGCCTCTGCGAAACGACCGCGCCGCTAAGAATGTAACGTTGCCCCCCAGCCTAGCCGACGTTACATAATATTCGTCCCGGAATTATGTAACGCTGGGGTTGGTGTCGTGGGTGATCAGGCCGGACCTGCCCGGGAGGATGGCAGGCAGGTGGTTCGGGAGGCGTCAGGCGTGATCGGCACCGTGCCCCGTGGGGGTGGCGGGCTCTACCAATGCCTTCAGCTGGGCACGGAAGGCGGCCTGCTCACCGGCCCATACTTGCCTCTGGGCCTCGTCCTCCGGCTCGTCGTCGCCCTCGGGTTCGCCGTAGTCCTCATACAGCCAGATGTCCGAGGACTACGAGGAACGCCCTCTCGCGCATCCGTTCCTCGTAGTCCTCGTACGTCTCGTCCGGATGGATCTGCCCGGTACGGCGCTTGATCTCCTCGTCGCGCTCACGGCGTTCGAGGTACTCCTGCACGGCCGGGTCGGCGTCGGCGCACGCGTACCCTCTGCCTCGCCGGGGCGGCTCGGGCGGTCGCCGGCGGTCCTCGATGCGGTCGAGGACCGCGTGCCACTGTGCGGCGTCCGCCACGCTCACGTCGAAGGCTTTCAGGAGCGCGGCCAACTGCTCGCGGCCGGGCAGGACCTTCCCGATGAGGATCAGGTGGGCTGTCGAACGCGGTACACGGTGCCCGTCGGCCTTGGTTGCCTTCTCGATGGCGCGGTAAGAGGGCCGGCCGGCCCTCAGGCGCAGCCGCGTCAGTTCCTGGCCCAGGGAGGCGGGGGTGCGGACCTGCCGGGTCCGTCGGCCGCGACCGGCCAGGTGGGGGCGGGCCTTCTCGATTGCAGCTGCCTTCCACAGGCTCAGGGCTGTCGCTTCTCGCCTCTGCGTGGAGTGGCTGCCGGGGTCGCCGGCAGCGCGGGCGTAGGCGAGGACGGTCTCGAGCGGGGGCAGGTGGGTGCCGCGGGCGGCCTGGCTGAGGGTGGAGGCTCCGCGGTACCCGGGCGCGCCCGGTGGGCCGGTGCGCTCGGACAAGGTGGCGTAGGTGGTACGGGTGTCGTCCTTGAGCTGGCGCAGGTAGACGGCCAGGGCCCGCAGCCGGGGGCTGATGCCGGCGGCGACAGGTTTGGTGGGGCGGCCCATGTCACCGGCTGCGGCGGCGGGAGGGCTTGGCGACATCGCTGGAGCGGCGGCCGGTGATCAGGTCGGCCACTGCGGCGGCCACCACGACCAGCGCGGCCGGGACGGGCCGGTTGCCGACGGCCAATCCGGCCGATGCCAGGACGACCACGACGATGACCACGACCTCGGGGATGCCCAGCCGACTCGGCTGGGTGCGGGCAGGGAGGTGGCTGGCGCAGAACGCCGGCGGCTCGGGGCTGGCGACGGGCAGGGGAAGGGCGGACATGAGCAGCTCCAGGAAGGTAGGGGTGAGGTCCCCAACCCGGGCGATTCGGGAAGGGATTGGTGCGAGGCGTATCCCGCCGTCGATGCCTCAAGGTTCCCTCGCCGACGCTCTCAAGGCCAGCCTGATCGGCGCCCGTTCAGGCTGACGTGTTCACCGTCGTTAAACGCAGGTACGTCGTTCGTCCCTGGTCAGGCCTCCTGGAAAATCGGGTTGACCCGAAACCGTCCAGGGCTTGCACCGTCCCTGGTACAGCTGGCCGAGAGGTGTGTGAAGCGAAATTCCCGACTCCGGACACGAGGTCGAGTGGGCGACAAGGGCGTCTGGTTCTCGTTCTTCGGCCGGCGGCAGTCGGCCGGGGTGGGTGACGGGGAGCGGAGTACATATCCGCTTTCGGGGTGCAGAGAGAGTGTGGCTGCGACAATGAAGTACCACAGGGGGCGGATGGGGCGACTTCGCTGTAGGTGAGGGTGCAGGCCTCTTTTTTGTGTGAAGGGGGAACGTGGGGGCGTGGTTTGAGCGCATGGCGGCTGTCCCTGGCCTTGCCTTTGCCGGGAGCCCGGGTGTCATGCGGGAGGCGCTGCCGGGCGCAGGGGTTCGTCCGGACGAGTCGTACGGCTCGCCGATGTGGCCGACCGCCGAGGGGAGTACGTCTGCGACACCGGCCAGCCGGCATGTGCCGTTCGACGCGCGCGGCGCTGAGCTGATCGCCCGTGTCTGGGAGGCGCTGGAGCTTCCGGGCTCGGCCAGGGACTACCACTTTGTTCTGCAGAGCGCGGTCGATCGACTGTGGAGTACACGTCGTGCGGAGCCTGGGGCCCTCGCCGCGCTTGAGGTGTTCGCCCTGCTGGATTTGGAGTTGATGGAAGCAACCCCGCACGCGGTGTCCTTCGACACCACTGATGCTCCGGCGGCGTTTGTGCGGGTGTCCTCGGTGCCACGGTTGATCGGCCTGCTGGAGCGCGAGGGCGCCTTCGCGGAAGCACTTGAGCTGGCGAGGCGGTTGGCCCGTTTCGGGCAGGGCGAGGATGTGGCGGCCCGGCTGTCGGAGAAAGCCCAGGCGCTGGTTGCCGAGGCTGCGGCACAGGGCGGATCGTCATGAGTGCGGGTCTGGAGCGACTGATCCCGGCTGCCTCCTACTTGGAGGAGGCGTTCTTGCGGTGGGTGCTCACGCCGGCCGTGGACGCGTCGATCGTTGCGCGGGTCCGCAGTCAGCACCCGGTCACCGTCAACGAGCGCGCTTACCGGCTGGACTACCTGATCGCGGGTGAGGCGCTGCAGTTGGCCGTCGAGCTCGACGGGTTCGCCTTCCACAGTGACCGGGCCGCGTTCACCTACGACCGGCTGCGACAGAACGATCTGGCCGCGACCGGCCTGACCGTTCTGCGGTTCTCCTATGATGCGGTGCGTACGGACACGGCGCGCTGTGTGGCCCAGTTGCAGGCGATGCTGAGGCAGGATCCGCTCCTGGCGCCGCTGGTGACTGCCGTGCCTCGCATCGGGATCCCGGACATGGCCGGCGATCCGATGCGGGCGGCCGATCCGCCTGGCGGTGCCGAACTACCTTCAGGCGGGGCGTACTTCGCCGGTGTGCGGGCCAGGGTGGACCGGGCGCCGCTCCGGGAGTGCCAGGACGAGGCGTTGGCCGCGTTGGCGAACTACTACGCCTCCGGTGGCCGGCATGCGGCTGCGGTGATGGCGGTGGGGTCGGGCAAGACGGCCCTGGGAGTGGCGGCCGCGTTGTCGTTCAGTCGACGGCGGGCGCTGGTGGTGACCCCGGGCTCGGTCATCCGCGGCACCTTCGCCAAGGCCCTCGATCCGGGGATACCGGGCAACGTCCTGTATGGGCTGGCGGGCGGGCCGATGCTGCCCGGTGCCCGTCCGCCGGCCACGCTCGTCCTGGACGCGGACGACGGGCAGATCAGCCAGGTCAGCCGTGAGCGGCTTCTGGACGCGGACATCCTGGTCACCAACTTCCATGCGCTGGGCACGGGCGACAGTGACGGGGACCTGCTGGCCAAGCTGGAGACGGAGGACATCGACTTCATCGTCGTCGACGAGGCGCACATCGCAGCCAGCGCCTCCTACCAGCGGCTGTTCGCCCACTTCCAGGGTGCGCGCACACTGCTGATGTCGGCGTGCTTCCAGCGTTTGGACGGCAAGCCGATCGACGCCGATGTCGTCTACCGCTACCGGCTGGTCGACTCCGTCGCGGACGGGTCGGCGAAGAACCTGCGGGTGCACCGGTTCGCTCCCGAGGTGGCGTCGACGGTGTATGAGGCGGTGTGGCCGGACGGGCGGCGCGAGCAGATCGTGGGCCGTGATGCTTTGCTGGCCACGCTGGGCGACGAGCGGAAGATGGCACGCATCACCGCACAGTCCGAAGCACCGATCCGCCAGGTGATGGCCGTGACGCGGGCGTGTCTGGATGCGCAGGCCAAGCTGCTGGCGCCCGTCAAGCCGAGGGTGCTGTTCGCGGCGATGGGCCAGGCGCATGCTGAACAGATCGCGCGGATCGCCGAGGAATACGGGATCCCCAGTGCCACGCTGCACCACAGCATGCCCGCCTCCGCGATCGCCTCCATCCGGCGGCGCTTCGAGTCCGACGCCGGGGATCTGCAGGGCATCGTGCAGCTGCGGATGCTCGGCCAGGGCTACGACTTCCCGCCCATCACCGTGGTCGTGCCGCTGCGCCCCTATGGCAGCTTCGGCGAGTTCTACCAGTTCGTCGGCCGCGGTGTCCGCGTCCTGCGCCAGACCGCGGTGGCTGCCGACCAGCAGTACCTGGACGTGGTCTGCCATGCCGAACTCGGCCTGGAGGAGCATCTGGAGGCCATGTGCGCGGACAACGACATGGATCCCGCTGTGCTCCTGGATGTCCCGCTGATCGACGCCACCACCATGGAAGGGGATCTCCCCGGCCCCGGCGGCGCCGCGGAGGGGGCCGGCGGGGGTCTCGGCGGGGTGGACGCGTTCGTGCTGTACGAGCGGGGACGCGTCGAGCAGCGCGTGGTGCACGAGCTGGACCGTGTGGAGGCCCGAAGAAGGGAGCGGGAGATGCATCTGATGGCCCAGCGCTACGCCGTCTATGCGCAGAACACCGCTGCCCCGGTGCCGTTTGAGCAGTTCGTCGAAACCATGCGGAGGCTGACCGGTGGCCAGTGACCCGACACGCTGGTGGCAGCCTGCTCTGGAATGCAGTCCCGAGCAGGCGCTCGCCCTGGAGCGGGCGGCCGGGCAGCAGCAACGGTTCGCCGACATCGACGCCCTGGCGGCCAGACTGCTGGCCGCAGGGCTCGCCGGACGGCCGGTGGCCACCGTCGTCCCCGGCCGAGGACGCCACACGCCGGACGCCGCCAAGGTGACGGCCCTCACCCGGGAAGACGAAGTGCTCTGCGCCAACGCCTTCGGGGTCCAAGAGCAGCAGCGGCTCGGGGCGTGGTACCTGCCCCAGAAACTCTCGGTCAAGGCAGGAGCAGTCAATCTGCCGTATCTGCTGCGGGAACGCCCTGGCCACGCTCTGACGCTGGCCGCCGATGACACCGCCCGTCTCACCGCGGTGGAGGACTGGGACGCGGTGTTGCTGTGGGCGCTGCTGGTGCCGCTGTTCGAGACACTGCTTCAACCCATCCGGCTGCGGGCGGCAGGAGAGATCTTCCCGCGCACGGAACAGCAGCGGTTCTGGACAGCCATCGAGGAGCGTTACCGGCTGCTGGGCATCGACGAGAGCGCGCTGGAAGCCTTCCGCTTCGGCGGCGGCTGGCACCAGCTGGACCGTGCGGGGCAGCAGCAGGCCCGCCTTCGTTTGCTGGACACCCTTGCCGCCGCCGACCTCGTGCAGCTTGCCGCACGTCACCGGATCCAGCGGTTGCAAGGGCTGATGGCTGGTTTCGCCAAGAAGGCCAGGACGGGAACAGCCCTGGCGCGCCGGGTGCTCACCAAAGAGCTGCAGCCGGTCGTCTCCGCGTACTTCGGGGGTGACTGGCTGGCTGTGCTGGATTACCTTCAGGCTCCCCCTCACCCGGATGAGGAGATCATCACCGCTCTGCCCGAGCCTCGTCTGTACGTCGGCATGGCCACGCAGACGGCCGGCATGGCTGCCGAGGCGGGCATCGCGGAGGACGAGGTCCATGCGATGCTCGCGGCCTTCCTCGGCGGCGGCAGTTCTCTGTCTCCGGTGGAGGAGCGGGTTGCGGCCCTGCGCGGCTGGTGGGCGGGCTTCGACCAGGCGCATGCCGGCCAGTCACGGGGAATGCCGTCGTTGTGGGGGCTGGTCGATCAGGATCTGATGAGTCTGAACCGGACCGAGCAGGGGTACACCCCTCAGTTGTACCGGCAGCGTCTGCCCGCCGATGTCCTGGAACGGGTGGGGCGGCTGTGGGAGACGGTGACGCTTGCGCGATATCCCGGCAGCATCGTCAGCAACCCGCGCCCGCACCAGACCATGGCCGAAGCCCTCGGCCCCGCGGCCGAGTTCTGGCACGGCGTGGGCCTGACCGCCTGGTTCGTGTGCGAAGGCCCCTACTCTCGCACCACCTTGGACCGTGTCGACCGCTATTACAGCAAGCCGCTGGCCGCCCTGCGCGCGGCCGGATGCCCGGTCGGCACCGCCTTCTTTCGCGAACTGCAAGCCGCCGAACAACTCCTGGGGCCGGAGGAGGAGATCACGGACAGCGAGGACAGTACGGTCGAGACCCCGTACGGGCAGGTGACGTTCACCTCCAGCATGAGTCACGGCGCCCGCCGGGACGGCTTCGAGCGGGTACGGGACCTCATCACACGGCACCGGCGGGCCTGGGCCGAGCAGTATCTCGGTGCCTTCGTGGAGGGCCGCTGGCGCTCCGAGTTGGAGGAGGTCGCCTACCAGCATCACCGCTTCGTCGCCGCCAAGGGGCGTCCCCCCACGCTGCCTCAGTTCGCGCGGTTCGCGACCACGGCAGCCAACCACTGGACGGGCGGCGACCTGGTGGCGCTGTACACGGCCATCGGCGAGCCGACGCCATCCCAACAGGAGCGGCCTACCCGCCTACTGACTGAGGACGGCTACGACTTCGCCCGCCGGGTGTACCAGGAGCTGGGCGGCAAGCCGGTCGACCACGACACCTGGGTGAACAACCCGGAAGAAACCCAACGGCAGTGGCAGCTCAGCCGCCTGGCCACCGAGAGCCTGCGCCACCTCCAGCTGCAGGAAGCACTCGGGCGGCCGCCGACCGCCAAGGAGTTCGGCGCCCAGCGTCTGACCTGGCCCTGGCCAGGCGAGGAAACCGAAGGCTGGCCCATCCTCGAGCGCGTCCTTGCCACGCTGACCCGTGCCAGCCTGGCCCCGGCCACTACCCGCTCCCCCACCAGCCCGCTACCCGGCGAGGAGAGCGGCACCCTGCAACTGCGGACGAGGGGAGCCAACGCAGCCATCCGCACCGAGCCGACGACGGTCCGCATCACCTGCACCGGCGCACCCGTTGACGTGTCCGCTGTACTCCTCACCCGCAACGGCAAGGTACGCAGCGACCACGACCTCGTCTTCTACAACCACCCCAGTCACGACGGGGTCAGCGTCGGCGGGGACACCGTCACCGCCGACCTGGGCCTCATCCCTGACGACATCGCAACCATCGCCGTCATCGTCAGCATCGACCTCGAGGCCCAACCCGCCGCAGTCTTCGACCAGCACACCCAGTGGCAAGCAGACATTACCCAGCCCTCCCGCACCCAACTGGCCTTCACACCTGACCCCTTCTCCTCGGGTGAGACCGTCACCATCGCGGTGGAGCTCTATCGCCACACGACCGGATGGAAGGCCCGTGCCGTCGGGCAGGGCTACGACACCGGGCTGGCGGGCCTGGCCACCGACTACGGCATCGACGTCGAAGCCTGACGCCCCCTGTCTGGTAACGCGAAGCCGTCGGCGACCAGGTAAGGTGCCCACCCTTCCAAGTGTTCCCGGGCCGGCTGGATCTTGCGCACACGTTCTCCCCTTGGGTTTCCGTTCCGTCCCGGTACGTCAGGGAGGTTAGGGTGACTGCGACGCGCACCATGGGGGGTGCTAAGTGAGCAAGGCACGCTGGAGGTGAGCATGGGGCTGCGCCCGACACACCTTGGCTACGCTTACCAGGACCTGCTCACCGCGCTGCGGCTGGTGGACCTGGCGGTGGGACGTGCGAATTCCCTGCTGGTCGACACGAAGATGTTCACCGGGGACCGATTTGATGACATCACGTGCGAGTGGGGCACTGGCAGCCGCGAGCGGCTGCAGATCAAGCACACGGATCATGACCGCGCGTTGTCGCTGGAGAGTTTCACGAAGGACAAGCGAGGCCTACGCCTGGATCTGCTCTTCTCCTCCATGGACCACGACTTCACCTCGGATCCGGGTGCCTCGCATCGCCTCGTGGTGCGCGACATGGAGCCGGAGGATCCCGAGCTGACCCGGGTGCTGCGCCCGGTCCACGCGAGCACCGATCCCGGGCCTGCACTGCACGGCTTGAGCAGCAAACGGTTCCGTTTCGACGCCGCTGCGTTGCGTGCACACGCTCCGTGGAAGGAGATGCTC
This sequence comes from Streptomyces sp. NPDC092296, assembly GCF_044755465.1. NCBI lineage: Bacteria > Bacillati > Actinomycetota > Actinomycetes > Kitasatosporales > Streptomycetaceae > Streptomyces > Streptomyces sp. NPDC092296. The sequence goes on from NZ_JBIVRB010000016.1 coordinate 17,518, forward strand.
GCCCAGGCCAGTGATGACCTGCTCAACCGCGCTTGCGCCTCCCTGGTCGTCGACACGGATCTTCCGGCGTGTTCGCTCAACATCCGCGAGCCCGGGCCAGCCGAGGCGGCCTTGCTGCACCGCATCACCGAAGAACTCGGTGCCGGACGGCCGCCGAACCGGCACCGCACGCCCGAGGAGGTGGCGCTGGCCCTGATCGAGGCGGCCAAAGCGGCGCGCAGCCGGGCGGGGACCGTGATGGTCGAGGACCTGCTTCCTCGTCTGAGTCTGGAAGTCGACTTCGGAGCGGTCCGTGAGGGGCACCCCGTGGACCGTGCCACCGAGGTGAGACGTCCTACGGTGCTCACGGGCGTGGTCGCGGCTGTGAAGGATGCTGCGCAGCAGGGGGGTGTCGTGGTGGTCACCGGTGCTCCCGGCATCGGCAAGTCGTGGTTGTGTGAGCAGCTCGGGGATGCGCTGCGGGAGACCTGGCTGGCGGTGCGGCATCACTGCTGGCTCGGCGCTGCGGACATCGACCGTGAGCAGCGTGTGCTGACCGAGGTCGTGATCGGCAGCCTGCTGAAGCAGCTGGGGACGGCCGTTCCGGAGGCGCTGGCGCAGGTCAGGCCACGCTACGCGGCCACGCCGGAGACGCTCACGGCCGCGGTTACTGCCGCGCGCGGCCTGGCACCGGACCGGCCGATCGCGCTGATCGTGGACGGTATCGACCATGTCAGCCGGGTTCTTGGATCCACCACCGGCAGCGCCTTTCGTCCGCGGGTGGACCCGGCGGCCTCTCTGGTCGCGGACCTCTGCGCCCTGGAACTGCCGCCCGGTGTCGTGCTCGTCCTGGCCAGTCAGCCCGGCCCTCACCTCGAGGCCGTCGACCACGGTGCCTCCCGTCTCACCGTTGCCCCGCTCAACCGCGCCGAACTGCATGCTCTGGCGGACCGCCTGGGCGTGTTGACGGCCTTGGCGTCCTCCTCTGCCGGTGAGGGGCTCGATCCCGCTGCGCGGGCGGAGGCCGCGGTCGCACTGATCGAGGAGCGCTCTCGAGGCAACGCCCTGTACGCCACGTATTTGTGCCGGCAGGCCGTTGGTCCTGCCCCGGGCCTGGGAGCGGCGCTGGCGCCGGATGGTGCCGGCGATCCTCTGGAGAGGTTGCGGGCGGTGCCGTCGTCGGCGCATGACCTCGACGACTACTACGCTTATCTGCTGGCCGGTCTGACCCCCGGGCAGCGTTCTGCTGTCAGCATGCTCGCGGTCTGCGACTTCGCTGTGAGTGCGTCGGAGCTCGAGGAGATTTTCCCGCTGCCCGGACTGCAGCTTGGTGCCGCGCTGACCAGTGTGGCACCGATCGTCGCGCAGCAGCCGGGCATCGGCGGACTGAAGATCCATCATGAGAGCTTCAGCCGTTTCATCCGCCGGGTCGACGGCGACGACAGGTGGGTCGATCAGGTCCGGTCCCGGGCGGCCGATTGGTTGTCCCAGCGGGGCTTCTTCACCGATCCCCGCGCGTTCCGGCACATGCCCGAACTGCTGGCCGCTCTGGGGCGCGATGACGAACTCGCTCTGCTAATCGAACCCGATTTCCTCTCCCGCGCGATTGCCGGGCTGCAGCCTCCTCAGGCCATCGTCCACACTCTGACTGTTGCCGCGCGGCGTGCGGCGGTCCGCAACGACTGGCCCACACTGGTGCGCTGCGTCGAACTGAGCCGGGCGCGGGCGACGTATGAGGACGAAGGCCTGCCGGGTTCCCTGGTGCCGTGTGCGGATGTGCTGGTGGCGCTGGTGGGAGCCGACCGCGTGGCGGCAAGCCTGATGTACGAGGGTGTGACCACGATGGCGGCGCGGTGGGGCCTGCAGCTGTGTGCGGCGGTCGACCGGGCCGGCTGTGCCGCCCCGTGGGAGGCATACCTGACGGCCTGGGACAAGGCACGCAAGGATGAGCGTGTCCACTACGGATCCGAGAGCGATGAGTCGGTGTTCCTGGCGGAGTTGCGCGGACGGATCCGGTTGCCAGCCCGGGCTGCTGACGATGTCGAGCTCGAGCAGGTCCCGCGTACGCTCGCGCAGCGGGTGGCCCGGTTCCTCGACCAGGAGGCTCTGACGTCGCCTGAGGATGTGCTGGGTGTGCTGTCGGACTGTCTGGGTCCAGAGCCGTTGCTCGAGAGCGCGGAGCTCATCGAGCAGCCCGACCGGCGCGCGGCCGTTTTGCTGCACCTTGCGGACGCCCATGGCACGGCGGGTGGCGCGCTGCCGTCTGCCCGCGCGCTGGCCACCGCGGCCTGGGCCAGCGGGCCGTGCGACCCGCGGCGCCTGCTCCGCCATGGTGTGGCAGTGTCGGACCTTGCCGAGGAGCTCTTTTCCGGGGACATCGCCGCGGTTCTCGCGGAAGCAACACAGGATGTACTGACCGATCGTGCCAGTGGCCTGTCCGGCCCGGTGAACAGGTGGCTGACACTGCTGGCCGTGGCCCATGCAGCTGATCCGCAGGCGCCCGCCCGGCTGCTCCCCCTCCTGGACGGCGTTGGCTTCTACCGTGCCTGGCTGCGCTTCGCCCTTGCCACCGTCGGCCTGCACCGCGATGTCGAGGCGGGCGTCCTCACAGCCGAAACCGCGTCCGCGACCGTGCGTGTCGCGCTCGAACAACTTGCCAAGCATGCACACGCGTTCACGGGCAGCCCCCGGGCTTGCGATCTTGCGGACATCCACCGGCAGGTGCGGCAGGTGTTGCACGACGCCGTCGCCCTGCTGCGCGGCGATGATGTCGCTGTGGGCATCGCCTTCCTGCAAGCCGTCAGCGAGGGCACCACCACCTCTCTCATGGGCATGGCCGGGACCGGCCCGCTGATCACCACGGAGCTGGTGTCCCTGCTCGCCGGGAGCGTCGGTCAGGCAGGGGCCGACGTCGTGCACGAGCTCATGCGCACGTTGCGCGGAGCGCAAACCGAGCGCCGTGCTCTGTATGCGGAGGACGCCGACTTCGAGCTTGAGATGGCCCGCGTGAGTCTCGCCTGCGACGACCCGCACGAGGCGCAGCGGTGCTGGGAGCGTGCCGCCTGCTACATGGGGGCCTATGGCGGTCACAAGGACATCACCATCGAGGAGCTGCTTGATCCGCTGCCTCAGCTCATGCAGGCTGATCCCGTTCAGGCGCAGGTGCGTCTGGCGCGTGCGCAGCCTCTTGTCTATCTCGTCGCGGACTGCACCGACGGGCGGGGCACGGCGGGAACGCCGCAGGAGTGGTGGCGTTTCCTTGCGCGCCTGGATCCGCGGGGTGCCGCGCAGTTGGGCGCCCAGGTGCTGCTGGCCGAGTCCGGGCTGCCCGATGGCCGGGTGAGCGCGGCCCACCGGCAGCTGCTGGCCACGCAGGCTGACACGGCCGACCCCGTCGTCCTGGCCGCGCTCCGCATCGCCGCTGGACCCGATGGCCGCAGTATCCGGCAGGACGTTGCTCTACTCACAAGACTTGCTGACCTGCCCGGCGACGACGCGGCCCGCGCATCGCGTCTCCTGCCGGTGCTGGCCAATGCGATCACCTCCACCTACGACGACCAGACACTGATCGCCGCATCGCAGGCTGCCGGGGACAAGCCCACTTCTGCGCTGCGCACAGCAGCACAGCGTTGTGGCGGTGAGGGCGGCTCGCCCTGGGCGCCCCGCCCCGTGCCCAACAACACCTCACGTGACTGGTTCGGCCCCGAGAAGCACCCCACCACAGACGCGTATCTGCACGCCCAGCAGCGCCCGACGCTGCCAGAAGGTGCTGCTGGCGCGCTTGCTGCGGTCCGTGACCGCACCAGCAAGGCATACGATGCCCCCTCGGGCCCACGGTGGTCGAGGGATGCCCTGGCCAATGCGGTCGGGTGGCGGCTCTTGGAGGTCATCGACGGTCAGGGAGCAGACGCAGCCGCCCAGTTCCTGCACCGGATCGCCGACGAGATGAACGCCTCCAACCCTCTTGAGCTGCTGTCCGACCTCGCCTCGGGGCTCCGCTTGCGCCAGGACAGCGATCCTGGTGTCTTCGGCCCTCTCGCCGCCACGGCGGGCATGCTCGCCTACACCAAGATGCGAGGCGGCGGCGGATGGCGATCCTTCGGCGGCAATGACCGGCTGGATCTGTGGCAGCAGGCGCACTCCGCGGACCCGGCCACCGCAGCCCGCAACCTCGCAGACCAGGCGGCCCACGCCGTCGCCGAGGCGTCCTACAGCCGCACTATCGGTGTCAGCCTGGCCCTGGTCTCGGCGTTCGCTGTTCAGCCCCCGCTCGCTTCACCCCCGGCTGTCAGCGCATTCGCCTGCTGGGATGCGGCGTATGGCGTAATCGCCCACCGTCTGCCGGGCCGTGCCCGTCTCGGTCAGGGGGCCTACCACCCGGTGCCGGAGCAGGCGAACCAGCACGACATCGACACCGCACTGTGCGAACTTGCGTTGGCCACGATTGCCCTGCCCGAACGCGGCGACAAGCGCCGCGCCCTGATCGCAGCGACGATTCTGCTGGCCAGCCGTTCCGGCCAGGCGCAGGCAGCCCTCGCGCGCATCCTCTCCTTCGACCTCGGAGCTGGCCCCCTGACCTGGCTCCTGACCGTCCTACAAGGACACCTGCCCGACGGACCTCTGGATGCCGCCCTTCTCGAACAGCTCGTCACGCTGTGCGGCAGTGACAAGCTGTCCGTCCGTGCGGATGCCTCCGCCATCCTGGCTCGCGCCGGTCATCAGGCGCCCGCACCCGCGGCAACGGCAGCACATCCAACACTCGCACGCGCCATCGCCGCCGCCCTCTCCCCCTCCGAGGGCAGCGCATGAACAACCCTCGGGAGTTCGCGACCCACCTCGTCGACCACTTCCTGGGCGACCGCCTAAACGCCGCCGGCAGTCCGGCCGGGCTCCGCGAGACCGTCATCGATCTCGTGATCGATGCTCTTCCGGACGTCGAGACGCTCATGCGCATGCAGCTGGACCTTCTGACCAATGGACGCCGCAGCCAGCTTCCCGACGCCTATCTCGCCGACCAGGCCGCCGCCGAAGACGCCCTGCAACGCGCTGCCGCCGGCCTGCGTGCCGCGCTTGCCCAAGCGGGACATCTCGGCAACGCCCAGAATTTCGAACGCGGCGCGGCCGCGCGACTGCGCGATGACCCCCGCGCGGCCCTGCGTGCCGAATTCGCCCGCATTCCCCGCCCTCTGACTCGTCCCGAGGCCCTGGCGTGGTCGCTTGATCCAGCACCGTGGTTCAGTGAGAGCCATCAAGCGGACAAGCCCTGGCCGCCTTCCGGCTTCGCTTCGGTCGCGGGCCTGCGGTCCCTGCCGGGAAACGCCATGGCCTTTGCTCGCGTGGATGAAGGTCCGCACGAGGGCTGGGTGCAGATCGGCTTGCTCGAGCGGCAGCGCACTCCTGCACGCCGATACCCGGATCAGCCCGCCCGCCAACTGCAGATCGCCGTCGGCCTGGAGGCCCTCGACGACGACCCGCCGCCCGGCACACTACCCGCCTGCCGGGCCCCCTGGCAGCTGTGGACCAGCCCGTGGCGGCGCCTGGGACTCGGCCTTACAACCGAGTCAGCAGCCGAGCACATCAGTGCCGCAGACCAGGCCTTGACGGCCCTCACTGACGCTGGAACCGCTGGCCTGATCGATACGCCTCGCCCTCGCACCCTGAGCGGCCTCGGCCTGCCCGTCTACGTACTCGCACCCGCAGCCAGCGTCGTGGCCGCACTCGGCCTTGAACCCACAGAGGGAATCTGCGGGTTCAGCCTCAGCGACGCCACCGGTGAGGCACTGATCTGCCGCCAGTGGCACGGCCACCTCGTCCACGACGGAAACTACGAACCACTCCTGCCCGCGGTCGCGGGAGCTGATCTACTCATCCGGCCCGACCTGTTCGCCCGGCTGCACGACACGATCGGCGCCGCGCGCTGCCGAGCCGGCGTCAACGTCCACCACGAGTCAGCCGACGACACCCTCGACGACGAGGACTGAGGGCGCCCCAGCGACGACGCTCCCATCAACCCGCCTTCATGTGGCAGGCGTGCGCGGCGACCTACTCATCCGCGCCGGCGACGGGGCTGTGCCTGAGCGTAGATGGTGTGCTGGGTCAGGTGGGCGAGGACTGCGTGATTAGCCTCCCAGCCGTCGGCGACCTTGGAGGCGGCTCCGGGGTGTGCGGGGTCGTTGGAGGGGTGGGCGTCGAGGAGTTCGGCGATGCCGGCGCGGGCCACGACGATGCAGGCGTGGCGGTGTCGTGAGGTGAGGACGCACAGGCGGCCGGCTTCCAGGTGGAAGGCGGAGGCGTCGCCGCGGCCGGAGAGGGGGTGCAGGACGATGGTGACGCGGAATTCGCAGCCTTGGAGCCGGTTGGCGGTGTCGACGGTGACGCCGTGCAGTTGGGGGTAGTGGCGGGCCAGGAGCGCGCGGATGTCGTGGGCCTGGCTGCGGTGGGCGGTGCCGATGGCGATGTCACCGGGCTGCAGGGCGTGGCCTTCGGGGTTTGCCTCGCAGGTGGTGATGGCGCGTCGGGTCAGCAGTCGGTCGGCGATGCCGAGGGTGGTGTGGAAGGCTTCGGCGTCGTGCTGGCCGGTGATGCGGGCCGGTAGTTCGAACAGTGCCCATCCGGTTCGGGCGGCATGTTCGATGACCTCGTCGGTGGGGGTGCGGATGTCGAGAGGGGAGAACGTGAGGGTGCGGTCAGCTTCACTGCTTCCGGCGTGGAAGGTCGTGGAGGGGTAGAAGGCGTTGCTGATCGGGGGGACGGCTGAGGGCGGCAGGCGCCAGGACACGGGCAGGGAGTGGACGGGCAGGTCGCGGTTGTTGACGAGCAGGACGGCGACCGCGCTGTTCATGGGGTCGTGGGACAGGCCGTGGAAGCGGTCGGTTGTGACCTCGGAAAAGGGGTCGAGTTGGCCGGGGTCTCCGACGAAGAGGGCCCGTTCGAAGATGCCGGCGGTCCACAAAAGCGTGTCGGAGCGCATCTGGTAGGCCTCGTCGATGATCGCCCATGGCCATCGGCGGTCGGTGACCGTGGCCCATTTCATGGCGGTTCCCACGATGACGTCGGCCGTCTTTTCGAGGGCTTCGATGCGGGTGCCGATGCGGATGCGGGGATGTGCCTGCAGGTCGTGCGGGACTGTGTAATCCGTTGCGGTGAGCCGGGCGGTTCTCAGGTGCGGGTGGTGCCGGGCGAATCGCCGCACGAGGTGGTCGACCTGGCTGTTGGTCTGGGCGATGACGGGGCAGGGGGTGCTGGATTGCGCGAGGGTGTCGGCGGCTCGGGCGACCAGGGTGGATTTGCCGGCGCCGGGCGGGGAGTCCACGACGAGTCCGCGGTGGGTGAGCGTGGGCAGTTGCTCCAGGACGGCGCGGGCGGCCTGGTCCATCTGCTGCTGCGGCGACGGCCGGTGAGGCGGTGTCACTGTTCTTCCTCGCCCTCGCCCTCGCCCTCGTTGCTGTGGTCCGGCTGGTCGGCGGGAGGCCCGCCGTGGGTCCAGGGTGTCTGCTCTCGTGCGGGGAATTCGGGCATCCGGTAGGGGGCGGGTGCGATGGTGAAGACGAGGAAGGCGCCGGCGTCGGGAAGGACGGCGTGGTTGGGGCGGTCCATGGTGCCCATGCCGGCGGTGATCTCAAGTTCGACGAGAGTGTCGCCGTCGGCCGGGGTGACCTCGCAGATCTTGTAGCGGGCGCTGCGGTAGGTGCGGCAGGCCAGGAGCTGACCGGGTTCCATCGGCACGGGGTCCGGGGTGGACACGGTGAGCCGGGGCCGCCATTGGGTACGTCCACTGGGGCCGCGCAGGGTGTGTTCCGCGTCGATGGTGGTGACGGTGCCGCCGAAGGCTTTGCCGGTGGTGCGCAGTTCTGCCCGTACGAAGGGGTCGTCGGCGGTGCGTTCGGCGGCGAAGGCGACGGCTGCGTGTTCCATGCGGGCCAGGCGGACGGCGGCGGCAATGGCATTGTCGCGGGCCGGACGGGGGCGTCCGTCCTGGGTCAGGTAGGTGCATTCGTCGGTGAATACGGTGCGTTCGTGGTCCCAGCGGCGTGCAGTGCTCTTGGCTTCGGGGAGGGCCTGCAGGAGCGTGTATGCCTGCCACATCAAATCCCAGGTGGGCTGCAGGTAGGTGGCCAGCAGACGGTCGAGTTCTTGCAGGGTGCGGGTCTGCTCGTGGTCCAGGGCCCGGCGCCGGGCGCGGGCATAGGCGTCGAACAGGGGCGCCAGGTGGTCGTTGTCGAAGGGGGCGTCGGTGGCTGGTCCCGCCGGGCGGTGGGTGGCCGGGTCTTCTGCCTCCAGTGCGGCGTCGCGTCCCGAGGCTGCGTGGCGGGGCGGGTCGATCCAGGCCAGCAGGGTGGCCAGGTCCTCGTCCTCGAGGGGGCTTTGGCCGCTGATCCAGTGCATGCCGAGGAAACTGGTCATGGGGATGAGGGCGGCTGAGCCGGGGAGGTCGGCGCGGTCGGTGAGATAGGTGAGCCAGTGTCCCAGGCACTGGACGGCCCGGGAGCCGGGAGCCTGGTCGTCGACGCTGCGGAACCTCAGGTCGTCTCCGAGGTCTTTCAGGTGCTGCACGGTCTGGGGGTTGGGGACGAGGATCTGGGGGGCGTCGGTGTAGCGCCAGCGTGCCGGCTTGTTGTTGGTGGCGGGCAGGTGTTCGCGGTGCCGCTGGCAGGCGTTGATGTAGGCGGTGACCGTGTCTGCCAGGGCGGCGAGCATGGGGGCGGTGCTGCCCGAGGGCGGCGCGACCAGGAGCTGGGGGCGGTGCGGGTCGGTGCCCAGCATGACGGCCAGCGGTCGTGCGGCGGGGCCGGTTTGCTTCAGCGCCAGCAGCATCAGCGGCTGGTCGCTGAGGTGGAGGTGGCGCAGTTGGCTGGCGCGTTGGGCGTTGCCGGTGTGGGCGGCGTGCATCCGCAGGAGGGAGGTGAGCTGGATCATGCGGTGTCCGTGTGGAGGTCTGCGTGGATGCGCTGTGCGTGGCGCAGGGCCTGGGTGATGTCTTGCTGGTCCCGTGAGGGGTGCATGCGTCCGTCAGTGAGGTCCAGAGCTGTGGCGATGGTGTCGATTCCCGCGAGGTCGTCGCGGACTGCGGTGCCCAGGGCAGCGGTCCTGCCCTGGTTGAGGGCCTCGGTGCGGCAGTGAAAGGCCAGGTCGCAGTGGTGGCGGCAGCCAGGGGTGTAGTGCGGCCGCATGGTGGCGAGTGCGGCAACGAGTTCACCGCGGGGCCGGGTCGGTCTCTGGTCGGGGCCGGGCGCCAGGTCGAAGGTGGTTCCCGGGGGAAGGTTGTCCAGCAGTTCGGGCAGGCGCCTCAGCCTGCCGAGGTGGCGGCTCAGGTTCTTGATCTGCTTGTGCGCGCTGAAGGGCGTGGCGGTGGGGTGGTGGGTGAAGTTGCGCGGGTTGACCAGGATCACGGTGTCGGAGACGCGGTCTGGCGGGAGGCCGTCGCCGGCGAGGAGTTCCCGCAGAGCCAGGACGTAGGCGGCGGCCTGGGTCAGTGCTGCGGTGGCCTTGACGGGGTCGGGCTGTCCGTGGATGACGGGGAAGGATTTGATCTCGACGACGTGGAGGACTCCGTCGAGCTGGAAGGCGATGACGTCGGGCTCGAGGTAGACCTGGTGGCCGGCGACGGTCAGACGCAGTACGGGGTGGTCGAGCAGGGTGCGGGGCTTCGACCTGCGGTGTGCTGCGCTGAGGATGAGGGAGCGGGTGCGGGCGTGGCGTAGTTGCGGGGAAGACTTGTCGTCATCGCTGCCGACGCTGTTGACGTCCTCGTAGGACACCTCGGGCAGGGTCAGGCCCAGGGCTTTGCGGAGCAGCGGCACCAGGGGGGCTCCGGCCTGGGCGGTGACCTTGCGTTCGAAGGCGATGCCGTAGTCGAGCGCGAGCTGGGATTTTCTCAGCGGCCGCGGGAGGTCCAGATGGGCGGCGAGGGCGTCTTTGTCGATGCCGGCCGCGTCCAGCAGGGAGCGGCGGTCGCAGGTCGGGTTGGCGGTCAGCGCCGCCAGGGTGCGTGCGTTGTGCGGGATGGGCGGGGCGGTTCCGCGCAATGCGCCCAGTCGTGCGTCGAGCGAGCTCACTGTTTTCCTTGGCGGGACGGGGCACAGCCGTGCTGGTTGCAGGGGTGGGTTTACGAAGTACGGCGCAGGCGGGCGGTGTTGCGCAGGATATTGCCGAAGATCTGCTCCGCGTCGCCGAGTTGCTGGCGTGCCCGCTGGGCCGCTTCGGCGCGGGTGTCGGCGTCGTCGTCGGCGTGGATCGCCAGTTCCGCTGCGGCGGCCCGGCGCAGCGCGTCCAGGTCGAGCGGGCCCCGGGGGGAGTCGCCGTGGATGTTGCGGCTGTAGTGCAGCAGGAGCTGTTGGACGGGCTGCGGCATCCCGGCCTCGCCGGCGAGGTGTTCGGCGGCGTCCGCGAGCCGCAGGGCCGATGTGAGGAAGTGGACGCGCTGGGTGAGCGGTCCCACCAGGCGCTGCTCCAGTGGCCAGGTACTCAGGGCGAGCAGCGCGCGGGCCGGTGAGAGCAGGTCGGAGGTCAGCGCGGGGCAGATGTAGTAGGCGCGGCCGTAGGGGGCGGAGCGGAAGGAGCGTTCCTCGTCGCGGCGCAGGGTGGTCATGCGTGCCGTGTTCAGCGGGCTGGAGAAGAACGCCTGGTGGACCTGGCTGAGCAGTTTGGGCGAGGCGGGGACGGTGAGGAGGGCCAGCGCCTGGTGGACCTGGTCGCGTACGGGCACGCCCTGGTTCGGCTCGACGACTGCCAGCGCGGGCTCGGGCCGGGTCTCTGGCTGGACCTCCGGCTGGGCCACCTCCGGGACATCGCTGAGCCCGCACAGAACATCCCAGGCGTGCCGGGTGCGTGTCAGCTCCTCACCCAGGACGTTCACTTGGGCGTTGTCCTGTTGTGTGAGCGCCTGCCGGAGCGCCTCTTGCAGCTGTTGCATGCGCTTCTCGAGTGCGACCAGATGCTCGTCCATGCCCGCATGCTAGCAGTCACTCGGGGCTTCCAGTTTTACTCCAGGTATTTGCGAAGAGCAGCATGTGAGGGGCCCGGTCGCGCAGGGGTGCGTCCCGGTGGGGTTCGATGACCGTCGGCGCGGACTCCGGCCGGACCGCGTCCGGGGCGCCACTGAGCCCGCACAGAACATCCCAGGCATGTTGAGCGCGTGTCAATTCCGCACCCAAAAGGCGTACTTGGCAAGTATCGTGTTGCGTGAGCGCCTGCCGGACCGCCTCCTGCAGTTGCTGCATGCGCTCCTCGAGAGCGATCAGATGCTCGTCCATGCCCGCATGCTAGCAGTCACTCGGGACGCCCAGTTTTACTCCAGGTATTTTGGTGTACAGTCCCGGGCTCATAAGGCACCACCGGTGCCCTCCTACGCCTCGCTTCCAGAAGGGCGCATGAAGGCATGAGCAGACTGCTCCACACCTCCGACTGGCATCTGGGCCACATCCTGCACGGGCATCCACGCGACGAGGACTTCGACGCCGTCCTTGCCGAGGTCGTGGCCATCGCCCGGGAGAGCCAGCCGGACCTGATCGTCCACAGCGGCGATCTGTTCCACTCCTCCCGTCCCACCGTCCGGGACATGTTCCGCGCCATGCGCGCCCTGCGCGAACTCGCCGCCATCGCCCCCACCGTGGTCGTGGCCGGCAACCACGACTCCCCCCGCTACCTGGAGTTCCTCCACTTCGTGACCGGTCCCTCCTGCGGCCGGGGCCTGTTCTTCATCGACCGGCTCCGCCCGGCACACGACGGGGGCGTGATGACCTTCGAGGCCTGCGGCGGTGAGCAGCGCATCCGGCTGGCTGTCCTGCCCTTCGTGCACCCGAACCGGTTCTGGCGGCGCGATTCCACCTCCGGCACGTCGTATGCCGACTACGCCGAGGCGATGCGCGGCCTGCAGGGGGAACTGACGGAGGCCTTGCACGAGGGGTACGACCCCGACCGGGACATTCTGCTGTTCACGGCCCACGTGTTCGTCAAAGGCGCCAGGACCTCCCCGAGCGAACGGGCCGTGGACGAGGCCTTCGAGACCCCTCCCGAAGATCTTCCGGTGGTGTCGTACGCCGCTCTCGGACACATCCACCGCCCGCAGGCCATCGAGGGCCTGAAGTTCGCCGCCCGCTACGCGGGCAGCCCGCTGGCCATGGACTTCGGTGAAGCCGACGAGACCAAGAGCGTCGTGATCGTCGACGCCGACCCGGGGCGGCCGGTGCGGGTGCTGCCGCGCCGGCTCTCCAGCGGCCGGCGGCTGACCCACTTCACCGGAACCCTCGAGGAACTGAAGGCCGCGGCCGACCAGTACGACGGGACCTTCCTCAAACCGGTGATCACCGGCGAGGAGCCCGACGGGCTCCTCAGCCAGAAGATCGAAGAGATCGTCCCGAACGCGATCCTCATCAACCCGGCCCCGGCCCGGGAAGATGCCGCCGGCGCCGTCCTGGACGGTGACCTGGGTGATGAGCCGGAACTCCCCGACGCGTTCCGGGCCTACCTGGCCCGTGAGGGAGTGGACGCAGATGCCGCGGAGTCGACCGTCACCGCCTTCCTCCACCTGCTCAACGAACTCGACGACGAGACGCTGACCCCGGTCCCGGCCGAGGAACAGCTGCGCGCCGCGCTGGAAAATCCCTGGAAGGAGGCGTCGTGAAGCCCTTGCGGCTCACCCTCACGGGCGTGCGCAGCTACGCCGGCACCTGCAGCATCGACTTCACCGGCAAGCGCCTGCTCGCCATCCTGGGCAACACCGGCGTGGGCAAGTCCACCATCCTCGAGGCGATCATCTTCGCCCTGTACGGGACGTGTTCGTGGTCCAAGGACCCCAAGGCCGCCTACGAGCTGATCGGCAAGGGATGCCCCAGCATGGACGTGGCGTTCGAGTTCTCGGCGAACGGCCGCGAGTGGAGTGTGCGCCGCACCCTGCATGCGGAAGGCAAGAAGGGGCCGCAGGCCGTGCTCGAGCCCCTGGCCGACGACAGCGCCGACTTGCGGGTCGACGGCAAGTCCGCGGTGACGCAGGCGGTGACCCGGATCATCGGGCTGGACTGGGACGGCTTTGTCAGCACGGTCCTGCTGCGCCAGGGGAAGTTCGACGCCCTCCTCAAGGCCCCCAGGGCCATGCGTGCCGACATCCTGCGGCACATCTTCGGCATCAACGAGCTCGAGCGTGTACGCAAACGGGCCGGCGTGCGACTGGAGCGCCTGAATACGCAGATCACCGAGGGAACCAGGGCCCGCGCGCTTCTCCTGCCGGATCCTCATGCTGCCGCTTCCCAGGCGCTGCTGGATCTGGAACGCACCCGGGGTATCGCGGCCCGCCGGCGCGAGCGACTGGATGCGCTGCGCGCGGCCCAGAGCCGGGCCGTCGAGCACAAGCACCGCAAGACGGGCTTGGACAAAGCGGCGCGGCTGCTGCGTGAGCGCGCTGTTGCGGATTCGAGCATCACAATGGCCGCGCTGGCGCGGAAGAAGAGGGAACTCGATGCCGAGGCAGCAGAGCAGGAGACCACCGGACGCGACTTGGCCGCGAAGCTGGAGGCGGCGCAGGGCGCGCTGGATACGGCCGCACAGGCCGGTGACACGCTCCGCTCCCTGTCCAGCGCGTTCGCTGTCCTGTCCCGCCTGCCGGAGCGTGCAGCCAGCCTGGACGCCGTCGAACAGCGGCTGAAGCAGGAGCAGCTTCAGCACGACGAGCACGAACAGGAGCACACGCAGGCACGACAGGAACTGGAAGAGCACGAGCAGCGCAACGCGGCCCTCGTCGAGGCCGCCGGCCGGGCCGAGCGCATGGTGAGCGAGGCGCGCACGCACACCGACCAGGTCCAGGAGGCCGTCCGGGCAGCGCTGCAGGAGGCCAACGCCGCGGCCGGGCATCTGCAGACACAGCGCACGACGCTCGAGACGGTGGAGGAACAGCGCGGCCACAGCGCCGGCCTGGAGAGCGAGCTGAAGAAGCTGCGCGGCGCTCTGGAAGCGGCCCAGGACGACCTCGCAGCGCTGCAGCGCAGGGAGGCGGCCCACGCGGCGGGTGCCGGTCTGGCGCCCGGGGACGCCTGCACGGTGTGCACCCAGCCCGTCCCCAGCGACTTCGCTCCCCCGCCGCTGTTGGACGGCAAGGCACTTACTCAGGCCAAACGCAAGGTCACCACACGCTCGAACGCCGTCGAAGCGGCGGTGGAGGCCAAGGCTGAAGCGGCCGCCCAGCTGAAGGGAACCGAGCGGAAGGTCGAAAAGCACCGCCGCGGACACCTGGCCGCCCGCGAGCGCATGGACGCGGCGCTGCTCCAGGTGCAGGAGCTGGTGGATGCGGTACACCCGGCCGGTGCTCCCGCCACGGCCACCGCCCTGGACGCGCTGGGCCGGCAGACGACGGCTCAGGCGCATGCCCTCGCCGAGGGCGAACCAGTAGGCCGGGCGCAGATCACCCGTGCGGTCAAAGCACTTACCCAGCCGCTGCGCGACGCAGAGGGTGAGGCCCTCGCGGCCCACACAAGCGCCCAGGCGCAGTTGGGGGCGGCGCAGGCCGAGAACGAGGCGGCCCGGGCCGAGCTCAAGCGTCAGCGCGGCCGCCTGCAGCGTGAACGCAAACGGCTGGACAAGACCCGGCTGCAGTACGAGACCGAGCTGGCGAGTGTGCTGACGGAGGTCAGCGAACTGCCGCCCTCCATCCGCCCCGCCCAGCCCTCCCCATCACAACTGCCCTCCCTGCAGGACATCGCCTCCGCTAAGGAGGCGGCCGGCCAGCGCCTTGAACGGCTCGAGCAAAGGACACTGGAGCGTGACGACGCCCAGAAGGCCCTCACGCTGCACAGCGAAAACCTGCAGGCCCTGGACGCACGCCGCCGGCGCACCGTCGAGACCCCCACACGCAAGCTCATCAAACAGCTGGAGCGCTGGGCGGACACGGCCACCGATGCCACAGGTCTTCTCGAGGCCGAGGCGTCCCCCGACCTGCCTCCCGTTCCGGACGCAGGCGACCTGGCCGCCGTCGACACCTACTGCATGGCCCTCGCCTCGCTGCATCAGCGTCTGACCGGCACTCTCGGGCAGGCCGCTCAGCACGCCGACGACGAGGTCCGCGCATTCGAGAAGGAGCTGACCCGCCAAGCCGGCGCCACCGCCGACGAGACGGACCCGGACCCCGGCTTCCCGGTGCCCGAGAAGAGCGACCTGCTCGCCCCCGCCGTCCTCGACCCGCTCAGCCGCAAGACCATCCAAGCCGAAGGCGCGCACGAGACGGCCAAGGCCGATCTGCGCACCGCACAGTCCCAAATCCCCTACGCCGACGCGCTGGGCACCGCCCTCGAAGCCGCCAGCCGGCAGGCCGCGGTGTGGAAGAGCGTGAGCGACCAGCTCACCGACGGGAAGTTCCTCACCTATCTCACCGATCAGCGCACCCATGCGCTGCTCAGGCACGGCAGCAGGATCCTCCGGCAGATCTCCATGGGTGACTACGCATTCACCGATGACTTCCAGATCCTTGAACGCGCCACCAATCACGCGCGCGACCCGGAGACCCTCTCCGGCGGAGAGACCTTCCAGAGCTCCCTCGCGCTGGCGCTGGCGCTCGTCGAACTCCACAACACCAGCCACAACAAGCTGGAAAGCCTGTTCCTGGACGAAGGTTTCGGCTCTCTGGACAACATCCGCCTGGGCGACACCCTCGCCGTCCTGAGCGACAGCGTGGCCCAGGACAAGAGGGTCATCCTCATCAGCCACCTGTTCCCGGTGGCCGAGGTCGTCGACCACGTCCTACTCATCAACAAAACCGGCCAGGGCTCCACGGCCGCCTGGCTCACACCGCAACAACGCACCGCAGCCATCCACGACGGGATCCAGCGCCTGCTGGAAAACACCTGAGCAGTACCAAACCGGCCACCACAGTCGCCGAGGAGCCCATCTCCCAGTCCCCGAACAGCCTCTTCGGGCGCCGGTGGCTCCGCGTTGCGGTGACCGGCAGGCCCGGTACTTCCTTCCCGGCGCATCACAGGGCGCCCCTGCATGCCTGCGGCCGGCGCTGACAAGAACTGGCTCAGCGCCGACCGCAGCCGTCCACCCGACGGCGCCGCAGCAGGGCGGCCGGGCCGGGTCCTCCCCGGTATCCCGGCGCACGAGTGCTCCTCGGGCAGCCGGGCTGTGAGGAACACGCACCCCTTCCTGGCGAAGGTGCTGATGCTCGCACCCGGCGCTGGCTGACGGCTGGGCCGTGCCCGCCTCCCCTGGCATGACGCCGCCTCACAGCCCTGGCGACGGCCCAGGGGCCGCCCGCACCGTCCTGCCCGGACACCGCCAACGCCCTGCGGAAGCGCGGCACTTGTGGCCTTCCGCGCTTCGTATCCATTTAAGGAGCAGACCGCATGAATGACTCTTCTGCCGGCACGCAGGGTGCCGGCAAAGCGGTGTTCACCGCCCGCTCGGGGCGGCTGGCCGCGCTGCCGCGGTTGCTGTCGCTGGACCAGAGCGGCGAGCTGACCAGCGCACACGTGAAGCTGGTCGCCACGGCCGTGGGCCGCTCGGAGCGGGCGGTGTGGCGGTGGGTCGCCACCGCGCGCGCCACCGGCCACGTCGACGCGGCATCCCGGACACGGTTCAGCGTCACCCCCGAGATCCGGCGGCTGCTGGTGCTGTGGGGAGGCAACGCCTCCGCCGTCCACCGCGAGCTCAAGCAGCGGGCCCTGAACGATCCCCGCATGCCTGCGGCCCCGTCACTGTCGACGATCCACCGGGCGCTGCGCCGGGACCTGACGCCCGGGGAGCGGGCCGGGCTCGCCAAGGGGGAGGCCGCCCGGCGGGCCTTCGACGTGTTCGCACAGCGTCCTCCCGCGCACCGCAACGCCGCCTGGGAGGGCGACCACAAGTGTGTGCCCGTGCGGGTGCTGCTCGAGGACCAGCTCGTGCAGCCCTGGGTGACCTGGTTCATCGACTGCCACACCAAAGTCATCACGGGGGTGGCTGTGACGCCCCATGCACCCAGCGCGGATGCGGTGCTGGCGGCCCTGCGGATGGCCCTGGACCGTACCGAGCCCTTCGGCCCGGCCGGCGGCCTGCCAGGCCTGATCCGGGTGGACCGCGGCAAAGAGTTCCTGTGTGCCACCGTAGCCTCGGCCCTGGGCGCCTTCGCCGTGCCCGTCGTCGATCTTCCCGCCTACAGCCCGCACCTGAAGGGCACCATCGAAGCGCTCAACGGCGCGGTCGAGGACATGCTGTTCGTCTCCATGCCGCGCTACGTGCACCGGCAGACGCTCACCGGCGGGCGTACCGCGGATCCGGACGAGCCCGCGCTCTCCTTCGAGGCGTTCGTGGAACTGCTGCTGAAGTGGGTGCACTGGTGGAACACCGAGCACCAGCCCAGGGCGCTGGGCGGCCGTACCCCGATGCAGGCGTGGTCGTGCGATCCCACTCCCCTGCACGACGTTCCCGCCGAACAGCTGGCCCATTTCGGGCTCGAGGACGACGGCCGCACCCGCACCATCACCACGCAGGGCGTGCGGTGGCGCAACCGCCACTACATCGCCCCCTGGATGGTCGGCCAGGCCGGTGTCCGTGTCGCGGTGCGCCACCTGCCCCACCACGACCTGACCATCGAGGTCTTCGGCCTGGACGGCGTACACCTGGGCAGCGCCGTTCTGGCCGAGGCGGCCAGCGAGGAGCAGGTCCGTAAGGTCCGCAGCGCCCGCACCGCGAAGGCGCGGCGGCTTCGCGCGGACATGAAGGCCGCGGCACGGCTGCGCCGCGAGCGCTTCGAGGCCGTCACCACCGCCGCCCCGCCCGAGCGTCTGGGTGCGCTGACCGAGGCGGAGGCCGAGGCAGAACTTGCCGACTCGGCTGCCACGGACCTGCGGCGGGCCGATCCCGGCTACATCCCGCACCAGCCCGTCCCGGACGGCTGGGCCCGCCCGATCCCACCGGCCGCGGACGAGCCGGAGGACGACACCCCTGAGGAGAACGCGTGAGCGGTGACATGGACTACGGCAGGCTGCCCGCAGAGGACGAGGACCACTTCCACCGCCTCGATGCGCACCTGGTGGCCACCAACGCGCTCATGACGACCCTGGACGACGTCCAGGCGACGATCGATGCCAAGGCCATGATGGTCGCCTACGGAGCGGCCGGATACGGCAAGACGATGTCGGTGAACTCGGCGCTGCGCAAGATCGCCCCCGACAACACCTACCGCCTGGAGCTGCGCTCGGGGCCGACCCCCCGCGACATCCGCCACGGACTGTTTCACGCCCTGGGGCTGCCCGGGGAACCGCCGACCCGGCCGATCGAATTCGACACGCTCCTGAAGGAGACGCTGTCGCAGACGTTCCGGGTGCTGGTGTGCGACGAGGCCCAGTGGATGGGCCGCAGTTCGTTCGAGTACTGGCGCCACCTGTGGGACGACCGCAACACCGACATCGCGGTGATCTTCGCCGGCGGCGATGGCTGCTACAAGGTCCTCAAGCGTGAACCGATGCTGGCGTCACGGATCTTCATCTGGCAGAAGTTCACGCGCATGCCCGAGGCCGAAGTCGTCGGCACACTGCCGGCGTTCCACCCCCTGTGGACCGGGGTGGACCCGCAGATGATCCGCAACATCGACCGGGCCGCGGCCCACGGCAATTTCCGCAACTGGGCCACCATCACCAAGCACATGCTCAACGGCATGAAAAAGAAGGGGCTGACCGAGGTCAAGCAGGACCTCGTCAACTGGGTGTACAGCAAGCTCGGCGGCATGTAGCAACGCCCACGCAGGCGCGGCGGCCCGGCAAGCCCGGGCCGCCGCCGGCAACCGTGCGCCGTACGGACCGGCCTGGCGCCTGGCCGGTCCGGGGCGGTGTGGCAACGCGCGGCCGGGAGAGGGTTGTGGCAGTGGCGTACAGCGACGTGACGATCGTGGTGGACGAGCGGGACGACCTGTTCTACACGCGGGCGGCGCTGCAGGCCCACCGTCCCGGGGAAGGCCGCATCACCGTGCAGCCGACGCCGGCCAGCGCAAGTCCGGCCGCGCTGGCGCACGACATGCTGTATGCGCTGGGCAAGCGGCTGGCCCCCGGGCCCGACTCCCCCGATGTGTGGCTGGACTCGGTGAACGCGGCCTGGCTCGCCGCGGCTGCCTGGGGCGTCGCAATGGGGGTGCGGCACGTTGTGGTCCCCCGGGCCCATCTGCTGACCATTCGGCGCATCGACCAACTGCTCGCCTGGCGCGAGTCGACGGGGGCTCAGCTGACGCTGCTGTGGCAGAAGGCCCCGCGCGGACTGCCGCCGGCGCTGGCCCGCGTGGAGCGCCGCATCAGCGGCCGGACCCAGTTCAAGGCGCTCCTCGCCGAGCCGGGACCGATACCCGCGCGCCCCTCCTTCCCTCCCGCTCCCCCGGCGATCATGGGAGCGGCGGCGACGGCTACGGGGCAGTCACCCACCCCGCAGCCGCGCGGGACCAGGGCCGCGTCGACGAGGCCGGGGCGGCGGGCTCACCCTTGCGCCGGTGCGTTGGCCACGGCGCAGCTGGACCAGGCCGCCCCTGCCCTCGAGATCGCGTCCGAGGAGACCACCGCTCTGGCCGCTCTCGCGCACCCGCTCATCGCCGGAGCTCTAAGCGTACTGGCCTTCACACGGGCCGGTCTGGGCAGCCTGCGCTTCACCCGCGACCTCGACATCTCCGGCGACGTCTGCGTCATCAAGCTCCACGGGGTCGGCCATCGGCACTGCCCTTTGCATGCCGTGCCTGCCTGGGCACGCCCGCTGCTGGCCGGGGCCCGCGCCCACCACCGTCTGATGGCCTGCTCGCCCAGGGAGAGCGTGTTCTCCCCTGTCATGCTGGCCGAAGCCCGGCATCTGCGCGCGCACGCCGGACGTCTGCCTCAGCTCGACTTGTCCCTGCTCGCTGGCATCCTCGTCCCTTGAGCCGTGCGCAGCGAGGCACTCGCCCTGCGCCAAAGACGCGGCAGGGTGTTGATGCCGTGTTCGCAGCAGGCCACCGGCTGGAGCCGGGCACGCCCGGCCCGAACCGACCTGCTGGCCGCTGCCCGCATCTGGGAGGTCAGGAGCTGCCGGACACGTGCACGGCTTTTAGCAGACCGGGGAGTGCGGGGAGGACTTCGTCGTAGAGCGTCTCCTGTTCGCAGCCGTGCCCGTCGGTCCGGGCGATCTCTTCGGCCAGGTCGCGCAGGGCCTCGATGCCGTCGCACGCCAGCTGGGCGGCGAGCTTGCGGTTCTCCTTCAGTTTCGTGGGCTCCTGGCGGTACTTGGTGCCGCCCCGGTAGAGGTCGACGGTCATCGCGACGGGTGTGACGGGCCGCCCGATGCGGTCGGCGAGGTTGCCGATGATGCGGATGCCGTGGGCGTCGAGGTCGCCCCATGCCGCGAGGGGCAGGCCGTCGAGGCCGCGGAGGAATTCGGCCAGGCCGTCGGTCGCATAGCCCTTGCCCCAGATGCACAGCCAGGAGTCGGCGATCTCCGGGATCTTGCAGACCTGTTCGAAGGTGTCCTCGTTCTCGACCAGGAAGACGCCTCGGGCGTCGCAGGAGATCATGCCGAGGGCGCGGACACCGCGGGCGGGAAGCGCGAGCCAGGGGCGGCAGGCTGCCGCGTCGGCGATAACGGTACCGACGCGCCACTGCAGGGGGCCGCGGATGCGTAGTTCGGTGTCGGCCTTGTCGACGGCCTGATCGAAGGGGATGCCGATCAGGTTGGAGAAGGCCTGCTGCCGGGCGGGGGTCCAGGCGCTCTTGGTGTCGCGCAGGCTGCGTCCGGCGAGCTCCTTCGCGGTGATCTTGCGTGGTGCGCCTTGAGCGGGCCACCAGACGCCGGCGGCCCGGATGGCGATCTCGTATACGCGCCAGTCCTCGGCCCTGGTGGCGGTGCCTTCGGGGATCTTCAGGACCCGGCCGGGCGGCGTCGTGGCCAGCAGAGCGTGCTCATGGGCGAGCTCAGGGATGCCGGACATGATGTCGAGGAGCTCGCGGTGCAGGTCCTCAGGATGCTGGCGGCCCTGGAGTTCGGCGAGTTTGTCCTCGGCGAGTTCGGCCCATGACCGGGTCAGGGTCCATGAGCGCGGACTGTAGCCGGTGGCGTTGACGACGTCGCAGCGCAGGATGACGGCGCCACAGCGGATGAGGTCGGCCACGATCTGCCAGGCGTTGTCGCCGAGGTCGGCCTGGATGGTGGGCCAGCGTTTGGCGGTCTTGGTCTGCAGGACTTTGATCAGTTGTCGGGTAGTCAGGGTGGGTGGCGGGTCGTAGGGGCTGACGGGGTGGTCGGCGACAAGGTCGACCTGCCGGGGGCTGACGCGTCGTCGGCGGTCTCGGGGGACGCGCACGTGGATGGTGTCGTCGCTGTCCTTGGTGATCCGCGGCAGGGTGACGGCGGTGATGCCTGGCGGCAGGTTGCGCAGGGGAACGGTCTCGCGGCCGTGTGCCTCGCCGATGAGGAGAGGAGGTCGGGGAGTGAGGTCAGGCATGGGAGCGTCCTGCGGTGATCCAGTCTTCGGTGAGTTGGGTGCGGGCGCCGTTGCTGTCGAAGGCCCATGCGCTGGTGGGCTGGTTGATGATGTCGGCTGCTGATGCGTGGACGAACCACAGCAGTTCCCCACAGACGTCGGCGGCGTCGGCGAGGACGCTGTCCTGGCAGGTGCCGAGGATGGTCAGGTGCTGGTCGCGTGCGACGTCGCGCAGGGCAGCGAGCATGTCCTTGCGGTTGACTTCCCCGAGGCTGTTGCCGAGTTCGTCCAGGATCAGGACTCTGCCCTGGGTGTGAGAGTCGGCCAGGAGCGCCGCGAGGACGAGCAGGATGGCGTGCACCTTGACCTGGGCGCTGTTGGCGTTTTCTCGGTAGGAGACGTATCCGCCGCTGCGGGAGCGTTTCCATCGTGGGATGACCTGCCACTGCCAGTCCCCGGCGCCCTGGGGACGGATGCTGATGTGCTCGAGTTTGGCTCCGTGGCCGTCGCTGCGCAGGTCGAGGTCGTGGAATGCGGCGCTGATCTGAGCGAAGAGGCCGTCGAGGTGCTTTTCGATCATGTCCTGGAGGGTTTCCAGGTTGCGGGCGCTGGTGGTGACGCCGTCGGTGAGTTCTGCGATGGCCTGCTGCCGGGCGTGCTGGTCGTGGGTGATGCGCGCTGCGGCGACCTCGTCTTGGTCCCGATGGCCGGCGAGGCGGTTGTCCAGCGGGGCTGCTACGTCGGCGAAGGTGAGGGAGGGGAGGCCGGCGGGATCGGTGTCGGCGAAGGACTGCATCATTTCCTGGCCCGTGCGGAGGTCTTGGCTGACGTCCGCGCCTGAGGTGCCGTCAACGCCGTAGTGCTCGTAGGCCCGGCGCAGTTGGTCTTCCGATTGTCGGCGCAGGGCTGCCGGCCGGGAGGAACGGGTCTGGTCCGATGTCTGGTCCAGGAGGCGGGTGGCGTCTTCGAGGGTTGCGCCCCACTGCTGCTGCCACTGGGCGGCGGCGACCTGCTCGCGCTGGCGTTCGAGGCCGGCCAGGTTGCGCTGGCGTTCCTTGAGCGCCTTGCTGGCCGCTTCCAGGGTGAGTTTTGCGTTGGTGAGGAGTTGTTCGTGGGCGGCGTGCCCGGCCACGGCCTCCTGCCAGGTCTGCTGGAGTTCTTGTTCGTCGCGCGCGGCTTTGGTGGCACGGCCGGCGAGATCGTCGATCTTGGTCTGGAGGTCGTTCTCCTGGGTGTCCAGGCGGGCGAGTTCTTCGGCCGCCTGGGCGGCTGCGTGCTGGGTCTGGGCCAGGGTGAGGGCAGCGGTGGCGACGGTCACGGCTTCGGTGGCCTTGGTGAAGGCTTCCTCGGCGGCTGTGAGGTCGGCGCGCGCTTGTTGGAGCCGGGCTTCGCGTCCGGCCAGCGCGGTGGGAAAGCCGCCCGCGACGGTCAACGCCATCTCCTGGTCACGGACGGCCAAGCCGTCGGACGAAGGAGTCAGGCGCTGTTGAAGGGTGGCGAGGAAGTGTGCCACGTTCAGGGTGCTGTGAATGCCCTCCGGCAGGGGCTGCTGCCGCACGTCGGACGCGATGATCTGTGCGCCGGGCAGGGCGGCATGCAGCAGACGGCGGGCTGTGTCTACGTGCTCGGGTTCGACGACGATCGCGTCCTGCCAGGGGGCCAGACGCGGCTCCCACACCGGGCGGGCGGCTTCGTCCACGTTGAGCTGGTCGAGCAGGCCGTGCGCGCGGATGCGGTGTTCGCTCAGCAGGTCGATGGCGCGGCCGGCTTGACCGCTGCGGCCCTGTTCGACGTTGCGCAGGTGGGCGCGGGCGCGGGTGACGGTGTCTTCGGCCTCGCCACGTTGCAGCTCTGCTTTGGTGTGCTCGCGTTGGCGTTGCTCCAGGCGAGCGGCCGCGGTGGTGCAGTCGCTGCCGTCCCAACACTGCGCCTGGGGCAGCAGGGTGATCCGCCGAGCCCGCAGCATCGCCTGCCGCGTGATCAACTCCGTGGCCTTCTTGGACAGTTCACCGACAAGCTGTTGGGCGTCGGACCAGGCTTGGTGGGCTTTGCCTTTCTGGGCGGCGAGTTCTTCGGCGGACCCGAGCGAGTTCACGTGGTCTTCGGCTGCCCGCACCAGGGCTTCGGCTGTCTCGGCAGCCTGCCTTTCTTCGTCCATGCGTGCGGCGACCCGCTGGTCGCTGTGGTGGGCGTCGCGGTAGGAGGCGGCGAGGTAGCGGCACCAGGCTTCGTGGCCGCGCTGGAGGGAGAGGCGGGCGGCCTCGCGCGCGCGCACGCCGCTCATCACCTGTTCCTCGGCGAGGAGCGCCTGTGCGTGGTCGGCCTGGGCCTTCTCGAGGCTGATCTGGTGCTGCAGGGCCTGGCCGCGCAGGTCGTCTTCTTCCTCCAGCAGGGGGGTCATGCCCGACAGGGCGATCAGGGACCGGCCGATGTCGTGGGGCTCCATCTCGGTCAGTTGCTGGCTGAGCAGGGAGGGAACGGGTGGGCGCAGGGCGGTGTCGAGGTAGGTGAGGCAGCGGGGGGCGGTGCCGTAGAGCTTCTCGGCCATGGCGCGGGCGGAGAGGAGCTGGCGTGTGCCCAGCTCGCGCCACAGGGCGTCGGCCTGGATGCTGCGCTCGTGGTCGGTGGGGGCGTCGGCGACGTGGAGGCCTTCGGTCCAATTGGCCTGCAGGTATGGGGTGGTGGTCGCGATGCGGACCCAGACGGTCACGGGGCTGGTGACGGGATCGTCTGGGTCGGCGAAGACGCCGACGATGTAGCCGTGGGTGACCGGGGATGCCTGGTGGGCCTGGTCGACGCCGGCTGCGTCGGGGCGGAACAGGATGCCGCTGGCGTGCCGGCCGCCGTTGGTCTCCAGGCGCCATTGCGGGTCGGCGAGCAGCAAGGAGACGGCGATGAGGAAGCTGGTCTTGCCGGAGCCGTTGGAGTCGTCTTTGGGGCCGAGGCCGGAGACGGCGATGAAGGTCTCCGGGACGATCGGGACGGCGTGTGCCGTGAGCCGTGCGATGTCGAAGGCTTGGACGGCGATGAGCTGGCGGTCGCCGACGATGCCCCGGGACGGGTCGGAGGTGGGCGGGCTGGTCATGGTGTGTCGTGCACCTCGTGGTCGGGAGCAGGGGCCGTCGGCACGGTGGGGCGGGCGCGGCGCCGGCGGATGGATTCGGCGAGAGCGCTGTCGGGATCGGCGAGCAGGATCAGCTGCTCGAACAGTTCGGCGCCCAATGCCGGCGTCAGCCGCAGGAACTGGTGGCCCAGTGCGTAGCCCGTTCTGGTGCGGCGGACCAGGTCGGCATCGGTGAGGCGCTGCAGCGCGCCGGTGAGGACGACGTCGGACACCTGGCAGCCCTTGAGCTGTTCCCGAGGCATGGGCTCGCCCTGGGTCCACAGCTGCTCGGGCAGGGTGGTGCCGGACGCTCGGGGAACGGCGACGCTGAACAGCAGGATCAGGGTGAGGACGGCGCGGTCCTCGCGCGGCAGGACCCCGATTCCTTCGTGCGCGAGACGGTGTCTGATCTCGTCGCTGTAGCCGCTGAGGTAGCCGCCGCCGACCGCAAGCAGGGTGCGTCCGGATGCGGCCAGGACCTGTTCCACCACCATGCGCAGCGGGGTTTCCGCGAGGGCGCGGTAGTGGGTGGACGGCACGGGCAGCATGGCGGTCTCCACGGCGCAGACCGCCGCTCTGACATCGGCTCGCCGGTTGTGGGACAGGGCGTGCAGTGCCGATACGTCCACCGGCTCACCCCTTCCTCGAAGCGGGCAGGACGTTGTAGCCGCTGCGCAGTTCGGCCACGTCACGCTCGGACCACAGTGCGACCATGGGCCCGAGGCGGATCATGCCGTCGCCGACGTTTGCCGCGAGGTGGCCGCAGGCGCGCAGGAACCGCAGGGCCATCAGGAAGTGCCCGGTCTGGCCCAGCACTGCCGCGCTGTCCCGGGGGGCGAGGGTATCCTGGAGAGGAGTCAGGGCGGCGATGACGTCCTCCTGCGGGGCGGGCTGTCCCGGGTACAGCGGCTGGCTGGGGTCGGGCCAGCAGTGGCGGATGCAGCAGGCCAGGGTGACCAGGCGGACGGCCGAGGCGGTGCGGTGGACGCCGCTGTCGCCCAGGGCGCCGCTGGCCGGTTCAACGTCGGCGGCCCAGCCGACCATGAGTTCCTGGATGCCGTCGGAGGCGGCGACGATATCCACCAGACGGCGCTCCACATCGTCGACGGCGCGGCGCAGCCGGGTGAGTTCGGTGCGGTCCGCCGGGACGGCAACGGTGCGCAGGGCTCGGGCGCGTGCCAGCAGGTAGGGGTCACTCATGGGGGCTCTGCGGTGCGGCTTCGGCGTCGCCGTTCATGTCCTGGGGGCTGTCGGGGATGCGGGACATGGTTACCGGCGAGGCGTAGGTGACCGCGCCTGCGGCGTCCACGATGACCTCGCGGGAGATGTCGAGCATGAGCGGGATGGCGGGGTCGGCTGCGGCGCGCAGCATGTCGACCAGGTGCTTGACCGCTGCCTGCCAGGGCAGGGCGCGCAGGCGGGCGGTGACGTCGGCCACGTCCTTGCCGGCCATGAGTAGGGTCACGGTGGCCTCCCGTCGCTGCCGTGCGAGGGCGGCCTTGGCCCGTGCGGTCTCGACCGGATCCGGGCCGGACGGCTGGGTGGGAGGGCGCGGCAGGCGCTGCCGGGGTGGCGGGGGCTGGTGGTCGGCGGCGGCGGTGAGGATCTGGCCCGTGGTGATCTGGACGTGCGGCGGATCGAAGACGGTCGCGGCGAACACCTGCGCCAGCGCGTCGACGGAGGAGCGTCGGGCCGCGGTCACGTACTGCTCGGGAAGGAGCATGCTGAAGTCGCGGCGGGTGGTGGCTTGTTGCATGAGCCGGTCGTGAAACTCATGGACGGCGGCCGTGTAGCGCAGGGCTTCCTGGATCAGGCGGGTTCCGGCGGGGCGCAGGGCGGGGTACTGCTCGGCGACGGCGTGGACCAGGTGTTTCGCCTCCTCGAGCGAGGTGGAGTGGGCGTGGTGGTGGCGCTGGCCCAGCAGTTCTTCGATGGGTCTGGTCCGCACGAGCCGCAGCAGGTGGTTGGTGTAGTTCGCCAGGCTCCGCCGGGCCTGGGCGATCTTGGCGGCCAGTTGTTCCTCGGTCAGGGATCCGTTCAGCAGGCCTTCGCGGGCCCGGTCCAGCAGCATGGTGATTTCCTGGACGCCGCCGGCCTCCCCCAGACGCTCGTAGACCAACAGCGCAGCGCCGCTGGTCGGGTTGAACACATACCGCTGGTCGTGGGCCTTGCCGCGCAGTGACTCCAGCAGACGAAGCTTGGTGAAGACCCGGAACCTCGCATCGAATGCGTCGGCGGAGGTCACCGCGGCGCACGCCTGGGCGATCTCCGCGCGGCTCAGGCCATGTTCGGAGCCGAAGTCACCGAACACGTCCCGGATCGTCTCGGCGATGCGCAGGGCCACCGGATCATCCGTCACTGCGTTCGCTGAAGCAGCAACCGGTGCCACGAACGGCGATATGTGTTCAAGACCGTCTGCGCTGTCCTCCCGCTGAACGGAGAACAAGTCAGGCTGATCCGGCAAGTGGCCCTTCACCCCTATATCTCTGTAGCCCTGCACCAGCATGACCTCTACCGAGCCCAAAGAGCCCGGAAACCACATAACTTGTCCTTCGGGCTCGGTGGACAACGGGCACACCAACTTCCTCGTCCACGTGGATCCCTGGCTCACCGTCACCCTCAACCGACCAGGACACCGTCCGGCCTCCGGGCCGCCGGCCTGACACGCGGCACGCCGTCCCCGCGTCCCAGCCATCAACGCTTGCAGGGTGAGATGCCACCGCACAACCTGGCGCGCCAGCTCACGGCACTGCGGAACAGCACAAATTTGGCGGACGACTGACGAGTTCCGCGCCCAAGCCGCAGCTGTCCGCCACGGCTTGAACGCATCATGGTCGCCCGGCGTGAGGCGCTGGCCTACCGGCGGAAGCCTCGCCTGGGATCGCGGACACTGTGGCTGCCGAAGGGCGCGAACCAGGCGGCCGCCCTGAGGTCGCCCATGCCCATGGACTGGTTCGTAGGATCCTGCGGGTCTTCGATGCCGCCGAGTTTCGGGTCGAAGAGCATCAGGACGTCATGGTCCTGGAACAGCAGATCGGAGCAGCCGTCCCAGCTGTAGTCGTCGCCGTGTTCGGGGAGGGTGTGGTGGGCGTCGGTCTGAGGGCGGTCTTCCAGGTAGGTCGGGGCGTCCTCGATGGCCAGATGCAGGGCCATCTCCTCCGCGGTGCAAGTGGGTTCGGGCCACTTGCCCCGGGCCAGGTCTGCGGCCAGGTCGTCGAAGGCGCGCGCCATGCGCCGCCGCCATCGGTGGTCGGCTGTCCAGGTAAGGGGGGGCAACCGGTCGAAGACTTCCCAGCTGGTGGAGCCGGCGTCCGGCAGGAACTGGTCCCCCAGGCGGTGTGCGTCGTCGTAGGCCTGGTCCGCGAGGAGAACCAGGGCCGTGTGGAGCAGGTCGGCGGTGCGGGGGGTGAGCTGCCAGCCGCACTCCTCGCAGTCTGGGTCCTCGCCCTTGCAGGGGCAGTCCCGGACAGCGAAGAGGACGGCGAAGTTCGGTGTCTGCTCACCAACTGCGGGCCTTTTGCGCTGCTGGCGCAGGCGCCAGCCGTGCACGAACCGGGTGACGAGCGGCGCCGCGCTCCAGTCGGCCAGTTCGTCGCCGTCCTCGGCCCGCAGGAGTTCCGCAAAACTCTGGTCTTCCAGCGTCTGGCTCCCTGTGACGTCGCTGTCCTCGGTGAGGGTGATCACCGCGCCGGCCAGGTCGCGCGGGTCGTCCTCACCGAGTTCGGACACCGGCAGCGGCTCCCAGCCGCGACGGACAGCGGCATGAAGGAGCGCGTCTTCGTCGGTGATGTGGAACTCGCGCAAGTGGGTGATCCGCACGACCTTCCCCGGCAGGTCCTTGAGCCGGGGGTTGCCCGCCACAGCGGCGGACGCCGCAGAGGCCGGCTCGTCGTCGCACAGCTCCGGGTCCGGATCCGACGCCATGAACAGAGCGCCGGATTCGGCAGGCCAGGTCCCGTTCGCGGCTCGCGCGACGGCCTGGCGCAGGGAGCCGGCTGGCGCATCCGGCATCTGGGCCGTGAGAGCGGCCAGTTCGTCGTCGACGGCCGCAGCGTCGCGCAGCGCCAGGACCCGGCGCAGGATTCCGGTCGCCTCGACGGCGTGCTCGGGGTCTTTGCAGGTCAAAACGGCAGCCAGGGAACTAGGGCCGTGATCGTGTGCCAGGAGGGCCAGCACGCGGCTCTTGCTGGAGGTGTGTTCGCACAGGAAGTCGATGGCCCGGGCCACGGACAGCGATGACGTCATCGCGGGACTCCAAAAGGGAAGAGCGCGGTGCGCACCGGGCGAGCGGCGCACGCGCACAGACAGGAACCCGCTGGTGGACACGGTACGGCCGCGTCCCCGGACGGTGAAAGAGGCAAGTTGGGGTGGCAGTGGGGGTGCCAGTTGGTGTCCTCGCTACGAACGAAGACCCGGACTCGGCTGACACAGACACTACCCGCGCCTGGCGGCGCGTACCCGGGACATCTGCAAAAGGGCGGGATCTGCCGGGGCACCGCCACCGCCCGCCAAAGGTCAACTCTGGGCTGTCGCAAGCGAAGGAGCAGCAAGCTGAGGTAAGAGGTCGTGCAGCGTCTGCAACGACGGCGCGATGCATCACCCCGGCCGAACAGATTGTCCCATCGTCCTACGGCTGCTGACCGGCCTGGACGGCGAAACGCATGGGAAGACCCTCAAGGTCTCCTTCATCATGCCGTGGCCACGAGGACTGGCAGCCAGGCGACCGGACCGGCCAACGCGGACACCGTAAAGGCCAATACCTCTGACCAGCACAAACCCCGCACCCGCTATAGCAGCCGGCGTGAGAATGACCTAGCCTTTCGTCACCCATGTCAGCAACAGGTGAGCATCATCCATCAGTGCCAACTACCAGGTCACCGAGGCTGCACCACTGACATTCAGATGACGATGCCCAGCTGACACTTCCCCGCAGACTGTCAGCTGCCCCGTTCACCGGTCCCGACCTGCCGGTGCGAGTGCCCGAGGTCGACCCCTACGAGGGCATCACACTCCCCACCCCGGAGACCGTGGCAGCCGCACGCGTGCTGGACGCGTCGGTGAAGAACCTGTTCCCCGGCCGGTGGTCGCCCGCGACGCCACCGACGGTCTCCACAGCCGCCGCACCCGCCTCCGGGCAGACGCCCGCACCCGCCGCAGCCGCGGACACCCCGGACGACGAAACCCCTGGACTCGGCTCCCCCGACAAACGGGCCAGAGCTTCCCGGCCTCGACTGGCCGCCAGCGCCGCAGGCCTGTTCCGAAACCTCACCGCTCCGCCCCGGGCCGACAGCCGGCCGCCCACTGGCACCCCTGTCCCTGATGACCCGTCGAAGGAGCCCGCATGAACCGCCTGGACCTGATCCGGTCCACTCCGCTCCCCCACGGCATCGCGGTCACCGGCGCCTACCGGCCCGCCCGGCTCACCACCAAGGAAGGCTGGAACGAGTTCGCCCACCACATCCTGGCCGCGCCCGACCTGCAGGACTGCGCACCGCTGGGCACACCCGTCCGCGACAACGACCCGCGGATGCTCCACCACGGCGAGATGCTGCTCGTTGACACCGACGACCTGTGGCGGGGCCTGATCGACGCCCGCCGGATCCTACGGGCCAACCGCTCACGCAGAGGCCGCCGGGTGAACATCGCCATCGACGGAGACCGCGGCACCGGCAAAACCACACTGCTGCGCCTCATCGGCCGGGCCCACCAAGGGCAAGTCGAGGAAGCCCACGGCGTCGACCCCGAGCGCATCCCGGTCGTCTACATCGACGTCCCCCTCGAACGCGACAGCAACCTGCACTGGTCACTGCCATTCGCCGACTTCCTCGGTCTCAACCACCTGGTCCAGCCCGCCCGCACCAGTACTCAGGGCGGTGCTCGCGAAGACCGCAGCTTCGACATGACCGGGCCGATCACCCGCGTCATGGAAGCGGCCCAGACCGAGCTGATCCTCATCGACAGCATCCACCGGCTCACCGAAGCCGAGCGCCACATCGCCTTCCAGTACTTCTTCACCCTGCAAGAACACGTTCCGGCCACCTTCGTCTTCTGCGGCGTCGGCGCCCAGGAGACCGTCCGCTCGGCCTACCAGAAGTACCGCAGCCGGATGCCGCACCAACGTGCCTCCTTCGACAGCGACATCCCCGTGCTCTGGGTGGGCCCGGTCTCCCTCGGCAAGAGCGAGGGAAGCGACTGGATCAACGTCCTGCAGCGCATCGAGGGGGACCTGCGCCTGTACCGGCACACACCGGGCACGCTCACCACCAAGGAGATGGCTCTCTACCTCCACAAGCGCACCGGCGGCTACATGGAGACCCTCACCTTCCTCATCTGCCAGGCGGCCCAGGCCGCCATGGACGACCCGACGTGCGAGGCCATCACCAAGGAACTCCTCGACACGATCCGCGCCGGCCGCAACGACCCGGCCGGGTAGCTCCCCGCCTGGCCCCACCCACCCGCCCGCTGTCCGGTCGCCGAAGCGCCGTCGGACAGCGGACCGTGTCCGCAGCGCACAGTCCACTCACCCCCAGAGCTTCAACGGAAGGAAGCAGCGGCAGCATTCACTGCGGGTCGTAGAAGCGGATATTGCAGCCCGCTCGCATGCTGGCCGCCCACACGCCGGCCCGGAGGGTCTGTCCTGCCCGTGAACACGGGCAGGCTGCCGGGGGCGGAAACAGTCATCCCCGGGGGGCCTTCTCCATACGTTCCGCATGAGCGCCCGGGAGTGTCTTTCCTCCCTGCGCTGTCGCCAGCGCGGCCCCGAAGCCGCGCCCCACCCGCCAGTGCAAGGCGGCCCTGGTCGAGCAACAAGCCCTGGGCACATGCAACCACCAGGGCCCCGACCCCTGTGGTCCCGAATCCTTGGCAGCACCAGCGCCAACAGAAACCCGGACGGGACCGCCGGGCCGGTACCTCTCTGGCGCCCGCCCCTCGCCGGTAGGCTGACTGGCAGCCCCAAGAGCCAGAGCCCCTTACGACGTTCTCATGGGCATTGGAGCACAGTTGCAGCTCCTGAAACATCCCAGTTCAAATGCCCTACATAGAGCACTATCTGACGTGCCGTCCACCAAAGAGTCAGGTCAAGACCCTGTTGCAGTACACCCACCTGCTCTCTCAGTTCATGAAACAGGGCAGGTAAGAGGCCATCAGATACCCCACTGCATTTCAGATCCACTGAGACCACATACCCGAGGGCCAGCGGAAGGTTCGCGGGCCGCTGGAGGCCGCCCTGGCGGGCGGAGAGCGCCTGTACGGACAGCGCATGGACCGGTTCGACCTCGCCATCGTGGATGAGGCCCACGGAACCGCTGGTGATCTCGGGCGGCCGTGGGCGGCGATCCACGACAACCAGCGGATCCCGGCGGACTTCCGGCTCTACCTCACCGCGACCCCGCGCATCCTCGCCGCGGCCCGCCCGCAGAAGGGCGCGGACGGCCAGGATGTGGAGCTCGCGACGATGTCGGACGACCCGGAGGGCACCTACGGCGCGTGGCTCGCAGAGCTCGGTCTGAGCGAGGCCATCGAGCGCGAAATCCTTGCCGGATTCGAGATCGACGTCCTGGAGATCCGCGATCCCTCGCCTGTCCTCGGGGAGTCGGAGGAGGCGCAGCGGGGCCGGCGCCTGGCCCTGTTGCAGACCGCGCTCCTGGAGCACGCCGCCGCGTACAACCTCCGTACGGTCATGACGTTCCACCAGAAGGTCGAAGAGGCCCGAGCGTTCGCGGACAAGCTGCCCGAGACGGCTGCCGAGCTGTACCTGAACGACGCCTCCGACGCCGATCTGGCCGCCGCCGACAAGCTCCCGAAGTCCTCGATCGACGCGGAGTTCTACGAGCTGGAGGCCGGCCGCCACGTCCCGCCGGACCGGGTGTGGTCGGCGTGGCTGTGCGGCGACCACACCGTTGCCGAACGGCGCGAGAAGATCCACCAGTTCGCCAACGGCATCAACGCCGCCGGGCACCGGGTCCACCGCGCCTTCCTCGCCAGCGTCCGCGTCCTCGGGGAAGGCGTCGACATCACCGGCGAGCGGGGCGTAGAGGCGATCTGCTTCGCCGACACCCGCGGCTCACAGGTGGAGATCGTCCAGAACATCGGCCGGGCGCTGAGGCTCAACAAGGACGGCTCCACCAAGGTCGCCAGGATCATCGTGCCGGTGTTCCTGGAGCCGAACGAGGACCCCACCGACATGGTCGCCAGCGCCAGCTTCAAGCCGCTCGTAGCGGTCCTCCAGGGCCTGCGCAGCCACGACGAGCGCCTGGTCGAGCAACTCGCCTCCCGCGCGCTCACCAGCGGCAAGCGCAAGGTCCACCTCCAGCGCGATGAGGACGGGCGGATCGTCGGGACCGGCGGCGAGAGCGACGGCGAGGACCAGGAGCACGACGACGACACCAACGCCGCTGCCGAGTCCGCGCTGCTGCACTTCTCCAGCCCGCGCGACACCGCGACCATCGCGGCCTTCCTGCGCACCCGGGTCTACCGGCCCGAGTCGCTGGTGTGGCTCTCGGGCTACCAGGCCCTCATCCGCTGGCGGGCGGAGAACGGCATCACCGGCGTCCACGCCGTCCCCTACGACGTCGAGGTCGAAGTCGGCGTCACGAAGGACTTCCCGCTCGGGCGGTGGGTGCACCAGCAGCGCAAGGCCCTGCGCGCCGGCGAACTCGAGAAGCGGCGCAAGACGCTGCTGGACGCGCCGGAGGCCGGGATGCTCTGGGAACCGGGCGAGGAGGCGTGGGAGGCCAAGCTGGCCGCCTTGCGCTCCTACCGGCGGGCCTCCGGGCACCTCGCGCCGCGGCAGGACGCGATCTGGGGTGAGGGCGAGGCGATGGTGCCCATCGGACAGCACATGGCCAACCTGCGCCGCAAGGGCGGCCTCGGGAAGGACCCGAAGCGGGCGGCGGAGCGCGCGGAGCAGCTGACGGCGGTCGACCCGGACTGGAACTGCCCGTGGCCGCTTAGCTGGCAGCGCCACTTCCGGGTGCTCGCCGACCTGGTCGACGCCGACGGCGTCCTGCCCTACATCGCGCCCGGCGTCACGTTCGAGGGCGACGACATCGGCACGTGGCGGTGGCGGCAGCAAGAGCCGGGCACGTGGGCGCAGCTGATGCCCGAGCAGCGCGAGCGCCTGGAGGCGCTGGGCGTGCGGGGCGCGACCCTCCCCGTGGCCATCGCCCCGGCGACGACGTCCGCGACGAAGGGTCCGAGCAAGGCACAGCAGGCATTCCAGCGCGGCCTGGCAGCCCTCGCCCAGTACATCGCCCGCGAAGGAGAGTCCTCGGTGAAGCGGACTCACCGGGAGAAGGTCGTCATCGACGGCCAGGAGCACGACCTGGCGCTGGGGATTTGGTACTCCAACCAGAAGCAACGCCGCGACAAGCTCACCGCAGAACAACTGGACGCACTACGGAAGCTGGACGTGAGGTGGGCGTAGAGCCGGAGGTCAGCCGCAACTGCCTGCGGCTACGCCGCTCAGCGAGGGGTTCCGTCAGTTCCGCAACGCGACGTGGCAGCTGGAACTCGCGGCGTTTGTGCTGCGCCATGCCCCAGTGCGTGCTTGCCGGGGGTGTTTGCGTGCTGCACGGTGGGCGGTCAGCATGCCGGAGACACGATGCAGAGCGGGGGGAGAAACCGTACAACCCGGCTGCCGCCCTACTGGTCTGTCTTGTGCAACCCGGCACGGGCATCCCAGGCACACGGAGTGAGGCGCAGTGTCTAAGGTCATCTACCTGGATCAAAATCATTGGATCACGATGGCGCGGGCACGCTTTGCGCCCGAGAAGATCCAAAAGGCTGAGGAGCGCGAAGCCGCCACTGCATTGTGGGAGTTGGCCGCGACCGGGCAGGTCCGGTTGCCGCTGTCGATGGCCCACCTCGTAGAGACCGCTCACCGCGGCTTGAAGTCCAGCCGTCGTCGGCTCGCACGAGCCATGTTGGACGGCTACGGCGGGTGGCACATGCTCAATCCGCTGGTCGTCCGACGGTACGAGTTGGTGGGCGCGTTCAGCGGGACGAAGCTGACGGCAACGGACGTCTTCACCACCGCCGCGAACTCCCCCTTCTTCAACTACACGCCCTCGATCAGCGCTGCCGCGCCGACCGCCGCCCATCGCCCGGCCGGCCTTTCCTGGCAGGTGGCCTGGGCAAGCGCCCTGCTGGAGGACACGCTTTCTCCGGAGGAACTGGCCGCCAGCAATGCGGTCATCGAGCGATGGGCCGCTACCCTCTCGACGCTCGCCCAGTACATGCGGGACCATCCAGGAGATCGCGGCATACGTCTGGTGACGGCCGCACACATGCTGGGTGATCAGGGCAGAGACATCGCCCAGGCACTCCTGATCGCTGGTATCAGCAGCGAGAACGCCTCTGCTCTCCTGAACGAAGAAACGGTGGTCGACTTCTTTGCTCGCTTGCCCTTCAACGGCGGAGTACTGGAGATCACCCAGGCCCGCTTGCGCAACGCATCGGACAAGTGGGTACGCAACGACCTAAATGATCTGTTCTACCTTGCCTGCGCCGCAGGCTATGCCGACCACGTCGTCGCGGAGAAGAAGACCGGCGTCTTCCTCCAGCAGGCGTCGCGCGGGCTCAACACCCCGCGCGCCTTGGTTCACGTCAATCTGCGCTCCCTCGTGCACGACCTCCAGACGCCGCAGGAGACGGGCCGTCACCCCTAGCATGGGCGCGGGTCCGCTCGCGGCGCCAGCGTAGACAGCCAGCCCGGACCACCTCGCGTGTATGGCGGCCGGGACACAGACTCTCACCACGTTCGGCGGTGATCCTTGAGCAGGCCCCGCTGACCGGGGCACTCTGACCTCTGTCCGTCACCATCTCCGTCCCCCGTTCTGCGCCTATAGCCCAGGTTCGCCGGTCGTTCGCCCTATACGGCGGATCTCGGTCACGAGTGGCCACCTCTGTGAGAGAGCTGGCAGCTCCGATAGCCATAGGGGTCAAGAGCCGGGGAGAGTCATGGGAAAGATCAGCAATGGAATCGAACGAGCACTGCTGACGCGCCCGGTACCTACAGGCACCTCGGCATTGCGTTTCCTCATGAAATCCGAGAAAGGCTCCACGAGGAAGGTGACACGTCTTCTGGGCGTTTCACAGCGAACCGTGCAGCGGTGGGTGACGAAGAGGCCCGGGGCGCGGCGCACGCCGGGTCCGCTGCAGGTCCGGGCTATCGAGGAAGCGGTCCTGGCTCGGTGGCAGCCCCGGATACGAGCCCGTCGGCGTGCCCAGGCAGAGGCAGAGGGGTTCGTCTTCCATACCCGGGCGCGATTTGGCTTCGCCGCGCCAGCAGGTTCCTCGGACGATCCGCGGGTGCGGTGGATCACCCAGGACCTGCCGGGAGAGGTAGCCCGGAAGCTATTCGCCGCCCGGGACGCCGGCGCGGGCGAGCAGCAGCAGACGGTGATCCTCGCCCGCGCGCTGGGACACAGCTACTTCCGCGAATGGGGCCGCCGGGCTCACGGTCTGCACATCGTCTTCAGCGACGTCGAGTTCGCCGACTTCTCGATCGACTGAGCCTGCCTCTTCGAGCGAACGCGTCAGGGTGTTCAGTGTCGTGAGGCTCTGATGCGACTGATCGGCACCGCTTCGTACCTCTCGGCTTCCTGCCGCTCACGCCAGTCCCACTCAACACGGCCGACCGGGCCTTGGCGGCGGGCTGCGGGCGGCTGGGGCGGGCGCAGCTTGGCCGTCTCCGCCACGCGCAGCAGGTGCGCACGGTCACCTGGCGCGGCGAGCAGTTCCTGGTCCTCGCCGGAGACGAGCCGGGTGAAGCAGGCCGCCGCTCGCAGGAAGACGCCCGCCCAGGGTGGTACGGGGTAGGCGGCGCAGCCGTCGGTGTAGCGGGCGCGGTCGTGCAGGGCGAGCGTGGCCGCGGCGGTGTCGTAGTCGCGGGGGCGGGCGGTGGCGAGTTGCTGGAGGGAGGCACCGGTGAACAGCGCGGCGGCAACGGCCGCAGCCAGGCGAGGGTGTGCGGTCGCCGCGTGCAGCCGGTGGGCGACTTTCTGGGTGGTGTGCGCGGTGAGAACCACGGGTGGTGGGCGGTGCCGGAAGGCGATCGGCGGCGGCATGCACGGATCGATGCAGGGGCGAGGGCTGTCGTAGGAGACGAGGCGGTCCAGTGCGGGCAGGGTGAGCCACCGGTCTGCCGGCCCGGCGGGTTTGTCTGCGGGCGGGGGTTCGGTGATAGGCGTGCCGTAGTAGTGGCGGCGGGCTGCCTCGAAGTCGGTGGTGACGGAGTAGTCGGCCGTCCGCAGGGCCTGGTGCAGGGCGGCGGGAAGGTGAGGGCGGTGGCAGACCAGGGTCAGGTGGATACCAGTGAGGGCATGCAGCCGCAGGAGGCGCATCGCGCGGCGGGCGGTGAGGCGGTGGGCTCGCAGGACGGTCAGCCGGGTCACGGGCAGGGCGGTCATCCAGGCCGTGGCGGCTTCCCAGGCGGGCTGACGGCCGCCGGGAAAGCGGCCCGGGAGCAGGGGCGGTTTGCCCAGGGCGGCGAGAAGATCGTGGGCGAGGCCGGTCTCGCTGGTGGTGCCCGGGCCGGGGTGCAGGGTGATCCGGCCAGCCGGCAGGTGGTGGGCGGCCAGGGCCGTATGCGTGTACAGCGCGTCGTCGTGGCGGTCGAGAACCACGGTGACGGGCGGCAGCGGCGGGGCGAGAGGCACGGGCGGTGGGGTGTCAGGCGAGGCGGCTGAAGGCCCAGCGCAGCAGCTCTTGGTCGACGCGGGGGCGGCCGGTGCGTGCCAGGGCGGTGCGGGCGTGGGCGGTCAGCTGGGCCCAGGCGCGGAAGTTGCCGTGCGCGGCATGCTGGTCGGCGAAGGCGATGTCGTCGAGGTCGGCGTGGGCCCAGATCGGGTGGAACAGGGGGATGACGTCGAGGACCTCGCTGGGGGTGAGGCGGGTGAAGTGCTGCCAGATGAAGATGCGGGAGGAGAGCATCGGTTCGCGGCGCAGCACGGTGTGGCAGCCCTCGCCGCCGACGAAGACGACCGCGAAGCGGGTGGCGGGCTCGTCCCAGAGGTAGCGGAAGTACTCGAACGCCTCCCCGTTGAGCCACTGGGCCTCGTCGACCAGAAAGGTGCGGGGGCGCTCGGCCAGGGCGGTCTTGAGCAGACGGTCGAATTCGCTGGGGTGGCGGGGCGGCTCGCCGGCCAGGTCGAGCGCGGTGAACAGCTCGTAGCGCACCGCTCGGGCGGTGGGGCGGGCGCGGAAGGTGACCCGTCGTACATCCTCGCTCGGTTCGAGCTCGCGCAGGCAGGTGTTGACCGCGAGCGTCTTGCCGAAGCCGGCGCCGCCGTGGATGCACATCATGGCCCGCGCGGCAACGGTGTCGGCGATGTTCTCCCGTGCGGTGAGCAGGGCCCGGGTGGTGACCACGGAGGCATCGGGCAGGTCGACGTACTGGTAGGTGGCAGCGGTCACGTGGCGTCTCCTGCGGGTCGGGAGTCGGGCTCCGGCGCAACGTCCGCTGACGGGTCGGCTGGAGCGGAGGCGGGCGGGGCTGGCGCTGTGCTGGCCGCGAGGGCGGGCGGGGTGCGCCAGTACGCCGGAGGCGGCGCGGGCGGGATCAAGTCGGGGAGTGCCAGCCGTGCGACGTCGGTGTAGTCGGCGGCGGCGAGTTCACGATCGGCCTGGGCGGCCGTGACGGCTCCCAGCCGCTGGGCGGGCTCCGCGCTGGTGGTGGGGGCGAATCGCTGGCGGCGCAGGCGTTCGGCGGCCTTCGTGTCGGCCCGCAGGCGCCGGGCGCGCTCCGCGCGTGCCTCGCGCAGCGCCTGCAGTTGCTCGGGAGTGGCCGCGTCCGCGAGGTGCGCCGGGCCGAGGTGGCGGCCGCGGGCGTCGCAGACCTCGATCTCGTGGTCGTGGTGGGGCATGTAGCGCACGCGGACCTGGCGGCCGGTCTGGCCGGTCATCCACGCGGCGGTGTAGGTGCGGCCGCGCCAGCTCACGCCGTGGCTGGTCAGCTTCCGGGGCCGGCCGTCGTCCTCGAGGGTGAAGGCCCACAGGTCGGCGGCGGGGATGTCGGTGACAGGGGTCGGATCGGCCTGCCACGCCTCCAGCGGCGTACGGCCCGACAGGGCTTTCGGGCGGTGCGCGGTGTTCCACCAGTTCGTCCACTCCAGGACCTCTGCGGTGAAGTCCTGGAACGACAGGGCGGACAGCGCCCCCGCGGGACGTCCGCGCCGCTCCGAGCGGGGCCTGGTGGGCCCGGCGGTGTAGCCGGGCAGGGCGGCGAACAGCATCCGGTCCGCAGCCCGGTTGAGGCTTTCCACCGTGCCTTTCAGATGCGGGCTGTAGGCGGGCAAGTCCTTGACCGTCACACCCATCGCACCGAGCGCGGTGGTTACGGCGGCCGACAGGAAGTCCTTGCCCCGGTCCATCCTCACCAGCTCCGGCACTCCCCCGGCCGGGCCGTAGGGATCGTCCCGCACCACTGCGGCGCGCAAAGCAGCCAGTACCGACGCGCGGGAGGGATGGCCCGGGGTGACAGCGGTACCGGTGATGACCTTAGTGGCGGTGTCGATGAACCAGGTGATCCACGGGCGCACCAGGTCGCCGTCAGCGTCGACCAGCAGCGGGGCCTGAACGTGGTCAGTCTCCCAGGCGTAGTTGCGCCATGACGCCGGCCGCTTGCCGAACACGTCATGGGCGCGTGCTGCCTCCGGTCCGCTGGCGAGACCGGCGCGCTCCCCCTCCGTCAGATCGCGGCGCAGCGCGCGCAGGAACGTCGACAGGGACGGGACCGGATCCAGCAGCGGCACCTGCGACAGGGCTGCCCCGCCCGGCACAGCCACCAGGCCGGGCGGGACGGGCCCAGCAGCGCCGGACGTATGTGCTGGTACGCCCCCGGCCTCGGCTGCGGCGCGCTCCACGAGCTGGCGGTGGACTGCGGAGGCGTTGCCGTGCCAGTACGCCAGCAGCACCCGGATTTCCGCGGTGATCTCGAACCTGCTCGTGTGGCGGGCTCCGGGGTGCGCAGCCGCCTCCGGGCTCTGGGACGCCTCAGCCAGCCACCGCCACACCGTGCGCTCCGATGCCCCCAGGCACTCCCCCGCCAGCCGCACGTGCTGCCGCGATAGACCGCCCCGGGCCCGCAGCGCCAGCAGGCGGCGCACCGCAGGCGCCCGCAGCGCAACCAGCGACTGCTTTCCGAGCACGCCGGCCGGATCCCCCGACGGTGGCGGCCGCTGTCCTCCCGCGTCAACGCCGTGGCCGCCGTTGGTGTCCCTCGATCCGCTGTCCGTCATCATGCCGTTTCCCTCCTTGCCGAACGGGGTGAGGTTCTCTGCCGCCGGAACCGATGCGTCCCGGGCGCGTGAGAGTGGCGGTCATGAGTACGGACCGAGCCGGGCGCAGGCCTGGTCGATCGCGTCCCGATCCACACCCGCACCGGGGTCGCGGCCCCGGGCTGCACAGACATGTGAGGTGATCTTCGCCCAGGTACGGAAGTTGCCGCGGGCGGTCTGCTCATCCGCCCGCCCCAGGTCGGCCGGGTCAGCGTCCTCCCACACCGGGTGGAACAGACCCAGCGTCCGCGGTACGTCCTGCGTGTCGAGGCGGCTGACCTGGTGCCAGGTCAGAACCCGGGAACGCATCGCCGCGGCTCGGGCCAGCGCCCGCTCGCTGCCCGCCCCGCACAGCACCAGGGCAGCCGCACAGCCCGGCGAGTCCCACAGCTGCCGCAGGTAGTCCAGCACCGGCGGCGACAGACGCTGCGCGTCGTCGAGGAACAGCACACCCGGCTCAGCCAGCGCCTCAGCCAGCGCTTGGTCGGCCGGTCCGGCCCGGTGGGTCAAGGACCCCGACGGCAGTCCCAGCGCCTCGCACAACGCGGCCCGCACCTGCGGCAGCCCGGGCCTGACTCCCACCACCGCCCGCCACACCGGCACCCGGGCAGGCAGCAGATGCAGAGCCTGCTCGACCGCGACCGTATGCCCCACCGCCTCCACCACCCCGGCCACCTGCCGCGTGGACACCAGCCGCGCTCCCGGCGCGTACAGGCGCACTCCACCCGACACCCGGGTACGCGAAGCGGTCTTCACCGCGCCGGGCCGCTGTTCACCGCCCGTGCCGGACGGCATGGCATCCGGGCCGTCCACGACCGGCGGACCGTTCGCACCCTCTGCGAAGCCGAGTTCGGCCAGCGCCCGGTCGTACCGGCTCGGCTCCACCCGGCCCGACGCCGCCCGGGCGACCTGAAGCACCCGGCCCGCCCGCAATTCGTCCTTGATCGCACGGTGCAGGGTCGCCAAGGACGGCACAAACTCCGCCCCCCAGTGCTCCAGGACGCCCTCGTCCTGCGCCCGGAGCATCCTTCGGCGCAGTTCGGCGACGTTCCCGCCCGCCTGGGTCAGCACCTCCCACAAGGCGTCCCCCACCACGAACCCGCCCTGCCGTGGCCGCGCCTCCAGCCGCCCCTCGCGTCCCTCGGCCAGCCACCGCCATACCGTCCGCTCCGTCACGCCCGCCAAACCGGCCGCGATCCGCACGTGCAACGACGACAGACCGCCCTCACCCCGGTCCACCACGAGCAGCCGCCGCACCACCACAGCCCGCGCCACCCGCCCGGCCTCCGCCGAACCAGGCGGACCCGGCGCCGTCTCCCCCACCGGGGTTCCCGAACCCATCACAAGGCCAACCCCACCGCCCCGGCCACCCCCTCCACACGAAGACCGGCAAACCCAACACAGCCGGGCCGCGATCTGCTAGCCGCACCGTGTCAGCCACCCGGTCACCCCATGACAGCAGCGGTCTCCCACCCGCGACCGCCGACCACCCGGCTAACCGCAGACAGCTGTCGAAGGTGGCTGCTGTGCAACGCCAAATCCTTTGCTGGCCGCCCGTATTGTGTGGTGAAGTGCCCCATGGGCTCCCGCACGAAGCGACGCGAAGCGCGCAACAAGAGACATCGCCGTTCCGTGCCGGAGACGCTGGTGCTCGATCCGCACGCGCAGGTCATAGCGGATTCCTTGACCACCATGACCACGCTCATGGCCTCCTTCACTGGCGACGACCCTGCATCTGAGGCTGACGCGGCCTTCGCCACGGCGATCGAGGAGTTCGTCGTGGAGGTGCGGCGTTTCGACGCGATGCGGCTTATCGAGGTGGCTCGTCAGCGATTCTTGCCGATGGCCCGCGAGGGCGAGATACCTGTCACTGCGGAAGCGGGCACGGTCTACGTCGAACTGCTGGCGCTGATTGCTCTGACCGCCCGGCAGGAGGCAGGGACGACGGTCGGGCCCGAAGCCGGATTTCAGGAGATGAGCCACTTCGTCTCCAGCGCGAAGGAAGAGCTGAGCAAGGTCCTCCACCTTGCTCAGCTGCGTTCATTCGCGCGTGCTGACCCGAACGACAAGTTCGCCATGGTGTCTTTGTTCATTCGGGGCGCCGAAGTATGGATGCGCAATCCGTCATATCCGGAAATGGTAGAGGAAACCAATCTGGCGCTCCTTGACGGCGTTGAGAGCGTCCGCGCAGCCCTGCAGGCGCAACTGGGCTTCGACGCCGCGGATGCAATTGCCGTCCTCAACGTCTGCCACGACCTGCAGCAGGACAGACTGAACGACCGCATTGAGGCGATGGGCAATGCGGTCCTGGACGCGATGGCGGCGGAGGACGAAGGCCGGGCGGACAGGCAACTGACGGAGCAGGCCATGCTCAGCGTCACGTCGATGTTCGAGCCATCTGCCGAGCAGGCCACTGTCACGATCGACGACATCGTTGCGCATACGAGCCTGCCGGAAGAATGTGTCCGGGCCGTTGTCGAGCGGTTCCGCCTGGACCTGGGGACGGACAGTCCGATAGATGTCGTCGAGGCGTTCACCAGCGGAAGGAACCCGCTGCGAACACGGCCACTCATCGTGGGCGCAGACGGGCGTCTGATGCTGCCGCACGCGGCGTTGAACGTGTTCGCTGTGCGGGAGAACCTCGAGGAACACCTGAAGAAGACAGCTCCGGTGTGGAGCCAGTACGCCAAGCATCGCGGAGACCTTCTCGAATCCCGCACACACGCCGCGCTGGAGCGTGTCCTTCCCGGCGCTCGTTTCCGGGACGGATTGGAGTACTACCTACCCGCGAGCGATGATGAAGCTGAGGCCGCCGACCCCTCGAAGTACACCAAACGGGCCGAGGGCGACCACCTCATCGTCCTCGACGATGTCGCCATCATCGTGGAGGACAAGGCCGTCGCTTTGAGCGCCCTATCCCGCGGGGGCAAGGCGGCACGGATCCGTACCGACCTGACCGGCATCATCACCAAAGCAGCCGACCAGGCCGGGCGCATGCGCGACGCCATCGAGCGGGACGGCGGCCTCCGCACCAAGAACGAGGGATGGATCGACCTCAGCCAAATCCGTGAGATCCACACCATCGCCGTCAGTCTCGATGACCTATCAACGGTCCTGACTGCCACCGCCGAGCTGGTGCGGGCCGGCCTGCTGGCCGAGGGCAACATTCCATGGACGGTATCTCTGCACGATCTCGAGCTGATCACCGAACTGGTGGCACGTCCGGCCGAGTTCCTGCTGTACCTGCGTCGCCGCCGCAACCCCGACGTCACCGTGATGTTCCACGCGCCCGACGAAATGGATCTGTTCCTGTACTTCTTCGAGGCAGGCCTTTGGGTGGAACCCGACCCGGTGCAGGTGCGTGCGGCGTTCCCCTTCCTGCCCGAGCCGGCCACAGCCGAACTGCGCCGCTACCGAACAACAAGTCCTGCGTTCCTGACCAGCCGAACCGATGCGCTGGACCAGTGGTTCCACACCCAAGACCGCGACGGCGCGCGCTCAGCACTGGCGCCCAAGC
Organism: Streptomyces sp. NPDC092296; assembly: GCF_044755465.1. Taxonomy (NCBI): domain Bacteria; kingdom Bacillati; phylum Actinomycetota; class Actinomycetes; order Kitasatosporales; family Streptomycetaceae; genus Streptomyces; species Streptomyces sp. NPDC092296. The sequence continues at coordinate 60,789 of NZ_JBIVRB010000016.1, forward strand.
CGGCGATGGTGCCATCACCGCTCGCGCCACTGGTCGACGAGTTGCAGTCCCGCAATGTCACTGGATGGCTGAGCATCGGCGCCACGCTGCTGTCTGGGGCAACCGACGTGCAGCACAAATTCGCCCGCCACGGCAGCGAACTCCTCGACAGTCCGAGGCCCAAGGGCCGTAGCCTGACCGTGCCGCTCACGGCCAGCGTCGACCCGGCAGAGGGCTGGCTGTTCGTGTGGGCCACCCATCCGGCTGGTGCCGACCCCGACGAGACGGACAGGAGACTCCGCGACTACCTCCGGGCCAAGAAGCACCAGCTCGGTCTGCCGCGAGGCGTCGCCTTCCTCTACGACCAACCAACCCGCAAGCTCCTCGACATCTGCTACGACGGGCACACCGGGCCTCTTGATGCTGCACTGACGGCCAGCTTGTCGTCCTTGCGGCCGCCCTCAGAGCTCCATCGCTCGATCCACCCGAACCCCAAGCGGTCGCAGAGCGGCACGAAGAACGCAACACGGCACAAGCGGAAGCGATAGGAACAGCCCTCGCCAGAAGCCCCTCCGGCGACACCAACGCCGCCGATCATGGGCCTACGTCACATCTCGACGCACTGCGGCGTCGGTGAGCAGCCGGATCCGTAGGACAGGCTCGTGCGCCTTCTGCGGCCCTCGGCTTCGTCCACGAGCGCCTGGAAAGATCTCCGTCGCGGTATGCCGACAACATCGGCCTACGACAAACCCCCGACAGGAACAGCCACCCCCACGACAGCGAACCTGCCCCACCCCAGCTGTTCAACGGCAGCCATCTGGTCACCTCATGGCAGCAGACCAGCGCACGTCCACAGCGCATGACCAGGCAATCAACAACCGAACACCGCTGACGCACAACCCCTGCCACTAACACGCCCACTCACAACGCCACGGCGCTCGCGCACGACCCGCAGCCGCGGCCCTACCGCCGCCAGCGTCTGGGCCACGTCGTCACCTGCCACCGCCCCCGTTCCTTCCCGCCCTGCCGCTTCACCGCCCTGTCCCGCAACCTTGCCAGAACGGCAACGCTGGTCGCGCCCAGTGGCCACCGCGCCGCATGATCGACGGGTTCCCGCTGGCCGCCCGCGTACCGAGGAGAATCCCCCCATGCGATCCGAGCCGACCGCCGCACTCCGCCACCGCACCGTCGAGGCCCCTGCCGGGCGCCTGCACCTGGTAGAGCAGGGCACCGGCCCGCTGGTCCTGCTCGTGCACGGCTTCCCCGAGTCCTGGTACTCCTGGCGCCGCCAACTCCCGGCCCTCGCCGCGGCCGGGTACCGGGCAGCGGCGATCGACGTACGCGGCTACGGCCGCTCCTCCAGGCCCGCCGCGACCGACGCCTACCGAATGCTCGACCTGGCGGAGGACAACGCCGCCGTCGTGCGCGCCCTCGGCGAGGAGAGCGCGGTGGTCGTCGGCCACGACTGGGGCTCCAGCATCGCCGCCGCCTCCGCCCTGCTCCACCCCGAAGTCTTCCGCGCGGTCGGCCTGCTGAGCGTCCCCTACGCGCCGCCCGGCGGCCCCCGCCCCACCGACGTCTTCGGCCGGATCGGCGGCCCCGAGCAGGAGTTCTACGTCTCCTACTTCCAGGAGCCCGGCCGCGCCGAGGCGGAGATCGAGCCCGACGTCCGGAGCTGGCTCGCAGGCTTCTACGCGGCCCTGTCCGCCGACACCATGCCCGCCGAGGGCGAACCCGACCCGCACTTCGTCTCCCCGGGCTGCCGGCTGCGCGACCGATTCCCCGACGGCCCGCGCCCGGCCTGGTTGAGCGAGAAGGACCTCGACGTCTACGCCGGGGAGTTCGAGCGCACCGGCCTGACCGGCGCCCTCAACCGCTACCGCAACATGGACCGCGACTGGGAAGACCTCGCCCCGCACCGCGGAGCCCCGATCAAGCAGCCGTCCCTGTTCATCGGCGGCGCCCTGGACGCCTCCACCACCTGGATGTCCGACGCCATCGACGCCTACCCCGCCACCCTCCCCCGCCTGTCGGCCTCCCACCTCCTGGAAGGCTGCGGCCACTGGATCCAGCAGGAACGCCCCGACGAGGTCAACAGCCTGCTGACCGACTGGCTCGCCACGATCCAGCGCTGAACCAGGCGGGCTACCCGGGCGGCCTGGCGGTGCGTTTCGGGTGGGCCGCGCCGAAGTAGCGCATGCCGGTCCGCCCGGTGATGCCGAACCGCCGCACCGCACCCACTCCACCGCGCCAGTGACCCGGCTCCCTCGACCGCGGGCAGGTCCGCGACGAGCGGCTGCTGGAGGCCGGCGGGCGTCACGGGCGGGACCGCAGGACCGTCCGGGAGCGGGGGCCGGGCGTGGTCAGGCCGCGGCGAGCTCGGCCCGGCCGAACAGGAGCGCGCAGCCGCGGGGCAGGTAGGCCAGGATGCGGTCGGTGAGCCGCTCGCCGGCGAGGTCCGCGAGGGCGGCCGGCACGCAGGAGGTGTCCCAGCGGGCGACGGCCAGGGCGGCGTCGAGGGCGTGCGCGACGGTCTCCACGAAGGCGGGGGCGGCGACGGGTTCGGGCAGGGGGAGCCGGGAGGCGAAGGTGGTCCGGGCCCGGTCGGGCAGGACGGCGGCCAGCGCGCGGCGCTCCCCGCCGGTGAGCTGGGAGCCGAGGACGGCCAGGACCGTGTCCAGGACGCCTTCGGCTTCCTCATCACTGGTGTGGCGGCCCAGATGGCGGACCTGCCGCAGGAGGCGGCGTGTCATGACGGTGGCCTTTCCGGGGCGCCGGCCGCGCTGGGGCGGCCGGCGCTGGGGTGGGTTCAGGGCCGCCGGCCGGGCTCGGGACGGCCGCAGAGGAGGTCGCAGCCGGGAGGAAGCCGGAGCAGGACGCGCCCGGTGAGGTCGCCGCCGGCGGCGTCGGCAGCGGTGGACAGGACGGCACCGATGTCCCCCAGGGCGGTGGCCACGGTGGCGCCCTCGATCCACACGGCGGCGGCGCGCACGAACCGTTCGCGGCTCAGCGCTCGGCGGCCCGAAGCGGGCTGAGCAGGACCAGGGCGAGCGTCTCGGGCAGCCGGGCCGCGAGCTCGGCGCGCACATCGCCGGCCAGGTGGGCGCCGAGCAGGGCCAGGACCACGCGGGCGGCCCGCTCGGCCTCTTGACGGGCGCCGTACTCCCCGCGTTCTCGGACCGCGTCCAAGAACGCCTCCCACCGAAGCGTCATCGCAGCTCACCCCCTCCGCGTCCGGGGCTGCCCGCCGCCCTCGCCACGCCGGCCAGGACTCGCCGGCCAGGCTCCGGTACGGGCCGGCGAGCCCCAGCAGCCGGACCACGCGGCGGCCGGCGCCGCGCAGAACGAGCCACCGGCACCGCCGGCCGGCCTGGTTGCGGGCCGCGACCAGGGCGCGCAGGCCCGCACGGACCGTGAACGTCACCTCCGGCAGGTCGAGCACGGCCTCGCGGCGCCCCTGAGCGCGTCGACCAGGGCGCGCCGCGGCGCGGTGGCGGGGCCGGTGCCGCCGCCCGCCGGCACCACGGCGGCTGGAGGGCTCCGGCGACGCATGGCGCCTCCCGCTGCCTGTCGGCCCGCTCCGCGCCCGGCCCGGTGCACGGGGCCGGCGTGAGGGCGCTCCGCGCCGCCCCCGGGGGGGACGAGGCGGCGCGGAACGGCTGGGGGCGCTCAGGCGCGGATCTGCTTGCGGTCGCCGCTGTGGCGGATCGCGGTCTTGCGGGGCTTGGCCTTCTCCGCGACCGGGATCTTCAGCGTGAGCACGCCGGCGTCGTAGCCGGCGCTGATCCCTCGGGGTCGAAGGTGCCGGAGAGCACGACCCGGCGGGAGAAGACCCCGAGCGGGCGCCCGGACAGCTCCCACTTCACGCCCTCGCCCTCGTGGCGGGGACGGCGCCCGGCCCTGGCGGTCAGCACGTTCCGCTCGACGTCGATGCCGAGCGCACCCGGGTCCACCCCGGGCAGGTCGAAGCAGATCACGTACCCGTCGCCGGTCCGGCAGGCGTCCAGCGGCATCGGGGCCGGACGCGACCGGGTACCGGTGCCGCCGAGGAACTGCTGGGTCAGACGGTCCAGCTCGCGGAACGGGTCAGTGCGCATCAGCACCGCGAAACACCTCCAGTACTTGACGGGTGCCAGCGCGCTTCGTCTGAAACCGTTCTCACATGTCATCCACCCGATGACAACCGGCCCCGCCGCCCGGAGAGTGACCTTGATGCGCGAGACACCCGCCCCGCCCCCGAACAGCACACCCGCGCCCACCGACCCGGCCTCCTTCCTCGCCGCCGCCGCGGCACCGGCCGCCATGGACGACGCCGTCCGCACCGCCCGGACCCCGGCACCCACCCGTCCGGCGGCCCCCGAGACGGCACCCGGACCCGAACCCGCCCTCGCCGCCCCGGCACTGCTGCGCAAACTGCGCACCGAACTCGCCGGCTGGGAAGCCGGCCTCGTGGAGTGCGCCCGCGCCACCGGCGCCACCTGGGCCGACCTCGCCCAGCCCACGGGCGTCGCCGGCCGCCAGGCCGCCGAGAACCGCTACCCGCGCCCGCGCCCAGCCCCCAGCACGCCCGAGAAGGAGGCGGCCCCAACCGGTGCCGAGCGGGTCAAGGCCGTGCGCGACCGCCGCACCGCGGAGCGCACCGTCACCGCCTGGGCCCGCACCAACGCCGCCGACCCGCGCCACCTCGCCGCCCAAGTCAGCGCCCTCACCGCCCAAGTCAGCGCCCTCACCGCCCAAGTCAGCGCCCTCACCGACCTGGCACCCGAAGCCCAACCGGTCCGGAACGCCGTACACACCGCCCTCGGAACCGCTGACGCCGCCGCTCTCATCACGCCCCTGGCGCAGATGCGCCCCCACCCCGCCGCCGACCACCCGGACCTGGCCACCCGCCTCGACGACCTCGCCCGACACACCGACCAGCTCCGCCATGACAGCAACCGCCGACGCGCCTGACCCCACCCCCGACCAGGATCGCAGGCGCCACACCCAGAACCAGCTCGCCCATGCTCCAGGGTGTCTGCGGCCACGTCACACACCCCGTCCAGCGGCACCCCCACCGCGCAGGCAAGCGACTCGGGCCGGGCAAGAACACCACCGACCGGGACGCGACCAGACCTCAGTTCCGGCACGACGACCGCCGCGCCAGGCGACGGGTGGGGCGTTGTCGCAGCCGCGCATCCTCGCCCGTCCGCTCCTGTAGCCCGGCAGGCGGCGGTTCCCCCGCCCAACCGCAGGAACGAGCCGGGCATGGACGAGGGCCAGGAGCAGGCCGGCCCGGTCCACGCGGCACACGCCCGGGAACTCACCGAGCAGCTGCGCACCGCGATCGAGGACGCCCCTGCGGCCGTCCGCTCACGCGGGCCACGGCACATGCACTCGTCCACCAGGACGAGCCGCCGTACCTGGCCAGCCACCACCAAGCGCGGAGCGGTCCGAAGCGCCCAGACCGCCGTACCTGACCAGCCACCACCGAGCGCGGAGCGGTCCGAAGCGCCCAGACCGCCGTACCTGGCCAGCCACCACCGAGCGCGGAGCGGTCCGAAGCGCCCAGACCGCAGGCGCTGGGCGCGCTCCAGCCGGCCCGGCACACCGAGGGCCATGTCGCCACCCCGCTGCCGGCCGCCTCCAACCGGGCTGCCCACATCACCGAAGGCCCTGCCTATCGGAGGCGGGCCAGCAGGTGGGCGTCGAGGAAGCCCCGCTCGGAGGCCGGGTCGTGGAGCAGCCGGGCGAACGTGACGAGCCCGGCCCCGGCCAGCAGCCCGGCGAACCGGTCCGCCGGCCAGCTGTAGGCGGGCGCCACCTTGTGGTCGAAGCGGACCGGCTCCGGCCCGTCGGCCGCGAAGAACGAAGCCAGGAGCAGGCCCCCTGGTGCCAGGACGCGCGCCTGCTCGGCGAGCAGCGCGGGTAGTTCCCCGGGCGGGGTGTGGATCACCGAGTAGTGGGCCGGCACGCCGCCGAGCGCGCCGTCCTCGACGGGCAGGGCCTCCATCCGCGCCTCGTCGAACCGCAGCCCCGGATGGGCCCGCCGGGCATGGCCGACCATGGCCGGGGAGAGGTCGAGCCCGAAGGCGTCCAGCCCCAGGTCGTGCAGCATGGCCGTCAGATGTCCGGGCCCGCAGCCGACGCCGGCCGCCCGCGGGTTCCCCGTCCCGCGCACCAGCTCGGCGAAGGTGCCGACCATCGCCCGCGCGAACGGCCGCGTCTCCAGCCGACCAGCGAACATCGACGCGTACAGCTCGACGATCCCGTCGTAGGCCGCCCTGGTCTCATCCTGGTACTCCACCACGGGAAGGAAGCCAACACCCCCCGTTCGCAGCTGCTCCGCGGCCCCGCGCCGAATCCCGCGCCGAATCCCGCGCCCGCCCTCGCGGACGCTCTCGACTGCCAAGAAGGACACCACCCGGCTCCGCGACGAGACCGGTGGGACCTGCCGCTACGCCGCCGGCGACCGCAGTCGGCCACCAGCCGGCCGGACTCCACGGAGAACCGGCGAGAGCTGATGAGGCGACCACAGCAGTCTCGACCCCCTACTCCCGGCCGGGGACGGCCTGGATGGGAGTGTCATGAACGAGGTGTGTTCCTCCCCTGAAGGAGTCACCTGATGAGTACGACGACGGATCACCTGATCGAGGCGGTGGGCGGCGTGCCGCCTGCCCGGGTCGGCGAGGGCGTCGAAGGTGCCGACGCGAAGTCGATGCCGCTGTCGCCGGACGGCCTGTCCCGCGAGCTGCTTGAGGAGTTGTCCGCGTTGGCGGCCGAGAAGGTCGCCTGCGGAGGACCGCGGCTGACGGGCGAGGGTGGGACCCTGCCCGAGCCGGCCCCGCACCTGATGCAGGCCGCGCTGGAAGCCGAGATGGACCGGCACCCGGCCACCGGGGCAGGCCCGGTGGACGGGCACGGGTCACACTCGGGCGGCAACATGCGCAACGGCTACCGCAGCAAGAAGGCGACGACCCAGGCCGGCCCGGTGACGGTCCAGGCCCCCCGCGATCGGCCGGGCACTTTCAGCCCGCGGCCGCCGCACCGCTACGCCCGCCGCACCGGTGCACCGGACGAGCTGGTGCTGTCCCTCACCGCGAAGGGCCTCACCTCGGGCGCGATCGTCGCGCACCCGGCCGAGGTCTACAGGATGACGACCACGAAGAAGACCGTCCCCACGACCACCGACAAGGCCCTGGAGCCGATGGCGGAACGGCGCACCCACCCCCCGGACCCGGTCTGCCCGGTAATCTTCATCGACGCCGCGCACGTCCGCACCCGCGACGGGCACGAGGCCAACCGGCCCATCCACGTGGCCGTCGCGGTCACCGCCGACGGCCACCGCGAGATCCTCGGCCTGCGGGCCGGAGCCGGCGGAGAGGGCGCCAAGCACCGGCGGACCGTGCCGACCGAGATCCGCAACCGGGGTGTGAAGGACATCCTGATACTGGGCTGCGACGGTCTGACAGCCCTGCCCGGGGCGGTCAACGCCATCCGGCCCCAGACAGTGGTCCAGACCCGCATCGTCCACTTGATCAGGAACAGCCTGCGTCACACCTCCCGCCGGGACTGGGCCGAGGTCGCCCGCGACCCCAAACCCGTCCACACCCCCGTCAACGAGGACCAGGCACGCCAGCACCCGACCGAGCTCGGCGAGAAGCGGAACCCACGCCACCCCTCGACCACCGGCACCCGGGAGCGGGCCTGGAACGAGTTCACGCCCTTCCCCGGACTGCCGGACGCCATCCGCCAGGCCGTCCACACCACCAACGCCACCGAGAGCCCGAACACCCGCTACCGGCGGCCGGCCCAAGCCCGCCGACCCTTCCCGAACGAGACCCCCGCCCTCAAACGCCTCCACCCGGCCACCCACGCCCTCGACCCCACCGGCCGCGGCCGCCAGCGCTGGAACAACCGCTGGAAGTCCGCCCCGAACGACTTCGACCTGCTCTTCGACGGCCGCCTCACCGCCGGACGAGTACAGGCCGATCAGCCCACCGAAGAACCCACAGGCCAACCAGACGAATCACACCTAATTCCCGACAGACCCCGGCTCACGCGCGATACACAAAAGAAGATCCACACCAAGCACCAGGCCGCTCCCGACTACCAGCCACACCTATCCCACCCTGACTTTACCCACGAGTAGTGCCGCCAGTCGTACACAGGCCTGAGCCCTGCCCCGGCCCGAAGCCGGCAAAACCACGCATCGCCGCGTTTGAAGCCGACCATGACACCGCCCCGCCCCACACACCCACCGGCAGCCCCCACCCACAACAGCGACCCAGGAGCAACACCGCTCCACCGCCCCACACCGCTGGAACGGTGCTCTCTGCTGGTCATGAACCCATACGGAGAAGCAGAGACACCCCGCGGCTTCCACAACCCAGGACCCGCGCCACACGAACCCGACCCCTCCCCCCACACCATCAAAACGGACCGCACCAACGCAAACGCCACCACCATGACCAGCCCCCCACCGACCGCGACAACCAGCCCCCGAAACCCACCCCACCCCACCCCACCCCAGCTCCAGGCCCACCACACACCCACCCCAGCGCCCAACCAGCAGGACAGCAAGCTGACCGGAGACGGGGGCTGGCGCAGGAGTACCGCGTCCCCTGCGCCGACCTCGTCCGACCGGCTGCCGTTCACACCGGATCGCCGACACGGCCCGCATCCCGTGCGAGCTCGCGCCGGAAGCATCACCGGGTCGTGAGGAGCTACATCCTGCGGATTGTGCTGGACCTGCCAAGTCCCTATGCTCGATTCGGCCGACGGCCGGCCCCAGCCGCACCCCGTCACCGGGCAAGCCATTCCAGAGCACCCGCACCGCCACGACCGTCCCTCGCGCGCCGTCGTGACCACTCGTCCACCTGGGAGAAGCCACCATGACACGGATGCCCAGCCGTCCCCGTCTCGCGCTGTCCGCCGGAGTCCTCGCCACCGCCGTCGTGACCGGCGCACCGTGCGCCTGGGCGGGCGGCGTGGTCGACCCGGCACCGATCGGACCGGGCCAGTACTTCACCGGCCTCGTCAACGGAAGCGGCTCCGGCGCCGTGATCCAGATGGCCTGCTTCGGCCCGCTCGTGGTCGGCCAGACCGGCCATCCGCTGGCCGGCCAGACCGTGACGGTGCTTCCCGCCAGCGCGAGCAGCAGCAGCAAGGACGTGGGCTACACCGGCAGCGCCAACGCAGTCGACGTCGTCTTCGGAGTCTCCGCGTCGTCCCTTCCGCTCACGCTGCGCACCTACGCCGTGAGGGCGGCCATCCCGACCTCGCTGACACTGCCCTGCTACGGCACCGGCACCGTGGCGTTCGTCCCGAACCCGAGCAGCCCCACGGCGCTGCCCGCCTACGTCACCGTCACGTACGCCAGCCAGCCCTGACCCGTAGCCGCGGCGGCGCGCGCGGGTGCCGTGCCGCCGGTCGGCAGGGGCTGGACCGCTCGCCCGACCGCGACGGCGCCCCACGCCGCCCGGTACCGGCTCGGTCAGCCGGTGGCGGCGTCGAACCCCTAGACCTTCCGGTCCCAGCTGTCGACCCCTGGCGGCCGGGAGAGGACCCCGGCGCCGGTGGTGTAGCCCCGCTTCCTGGTGGCCGTCGCGAGGGCGTGCTCGCGGGGGGGGTGGCTGCGTGGCTTTCAAGCGAGAGCACTTGTCGGCGGGTTTTGAGAGCGGACGATGGCCTGGCACCGGGAAATCGAGATCTGGCAGACCAGCGCGTCGGCAGGCTTCCTGGACGTAGCCGTGGCCGAGGAAGTCGATCGAGCGGTCATCCGATGGCTCTGCGGGAGCTCTCATCCGCAAAGCCTGATCGGCAGGGCATGATCGCGAACATGACCGAACCCGAACTGGGCCTGCTCTCACGACTGTGGGAAGAGCACATACGCGCGCCGTTCCCATCACACCTTCGCGGTCGAGAGATCGAGGGTGAAGACATGGCGTTGCTGGACGCGGGCATCGCCGGCTGTGTCTCCTCGTCGCTGTCGGGGCCCCTTGATGAGAGGCGCCACAAAATCCTGCTCGTGTGCCTCCCGGCCGTTGAGAAGGTCCTGCCGTCGATCGATGATGAGGGCGGCGCGATCGATTACTACGAGCGCTTGCGGGAGATGGCCGCGATGGCAGTCGAAATCGGGAACGCCGACACCGGGTAGCGCCAAGTGGTGCGGGCAGTGGATCAGCCGACGGCTTGCTGTTCGGCGCGGGCTCGGGTGGCGGCGAGGCGGTAGGAGCCGGTCCCGGTCTCGATGATGTCTCCGCTGAAGGTGCAGTCGACGATGGCAGCGCAGAGACGAGGGCCGGTGAACGTCTTCGTCCAGCCGGAGAACTATTCATTCGAGACGATCGCCACGCTTGCGGAGAAGACCGCGACCCACACGGAGGCCAGGAGGATTGACGCGGCAGCGAAGACAGCCCACCTGTTCCTGATGGGCGTGTACGTGACCCCATCATCTGATCGCCCCCTCCTCGGCGCAGTTGTTCTAGCCGCCAGTTGATGAGATCTCAGCGCATCAGCACCCGATGCCAGAGCAAAAGCCGGGAAGACGGACAGGGAAACGGCCAGTACCAGATCGAACGGCACACCCAGGAAGTAGTCCAGGGCCATTCCCGCAACAACTCCCATCCCGGCCAGGAACGCCCAGTGGGCCGCAGCGAGGCCGAAGATTCCCTCGGCCTCGGCAGGAGAGCACTCTCCCTGCTGGCCTCGGCGCATCCATTCGGCAATATCAGCTTGGTAGTCCGCCGACCCCCTGCCTTTTTTGGAGCGTCGAAGAACAAGTCGGTAAAGTATTTGGCCAAGGCGGATCGGCGCCGCTTCGAGCCCACCGAACCAGCGGTCGACAAGGCCGGGTTTGGCACTGTTCTGCATCACTCTGCTGCTCTCTGTGAAGGGACGTCTCGCGGGCTCTGGCGCGGTCGAGGCGGCCGTCCGCCCGTCCCGAGCCGGGGCTCGGGACGGGCGGCCGTCCGCTGGAAGCGGCGATTACGCCAGGAACTGTACTCACCATGGATACTGCGCGCGGCCACGTATCCTCCGTAAGAGAAATCCACTCGGTTGACCCGTTGCGCAGTCGTACCGTATCTGCGCGCCTGCTTCGCCGCCTTGCTCCTCAGCCTCTTGTTCTTGAGCCCCAGATTCCGGACCCCCTTGGGGAACCTCTTCGGGATAGCCCTCACAGCGGACGTGCCGGAGCGAAGCGAGGCGCCCGCCGCCCAGGTGACCGCTGTCAGACCGCCGATGACGGCTTCGCGGCGGTTTCCCTGCTTCCAGTCGTGAGCGGCGATCCCCAGACTGATGGCGGCCGACGCCCCCGCGCAGACCGCGCAGCCGAACCTACCGTCCAGGTCGTAGCAGTTGACGGGACCGGCCTTGCAGTACTCGTGGGCGTTGCCGCCGGGGCCGGGGCCGGTGGTGAGGAAGCGTCCGGTGGCGGGGTCGTAGAGGCGGCCCCCATGAGGCTGAGGCCGCTGGGGGTCTCACTGGAGCGCTGCTTGCTGCCGAGCCAGCCGAACGCGTCGGTGGGGACGTCGCCCGCGACCGTTCCGGCCCCGGGCGAGGTGCAACCTGGAGTACCGGAGTCCTGACAGGATGGCCGGCCGGGCTGGAGGTAGGCGGTGATGCCGAACTGGTGCACGAGGTCGGTGAAGGCTGCCTGGGCGGTCTCGCGCAGCAGGTCATCCTCATCGGCGGGGCTCGCCAGGGCGGTCACGGGCTGGATACGGCACGGCCGGCGGCCCTGGTCGGGGATGGTCCTGAAGCCGCCGTGCTCGGTGATGACCAGGGTCATTGGCGCCGGTTCGGCGGTACGGAACGGCGGCGGCCTGCTGGTCCTTGTCCTTGGCGGCGGCTCCATAGACGTGGTGGCGGCCATAGCGCTGGCGGGGATGTCGATGCCCCGGAAGCTGCGGACGCCGTCGGGCGAGGCGAGGGTGGTGAAGGTGAGGTCGGGCAGGTAGGGCTGGACGTGGTTGCGGCTCCACTGCGCGTACTGCTGAGTGTTCGCCTCATCGAGGTCGATGCCGATGGCTTCGCGGAGCAGCAGGTACGCCGCAAGCGTCATGGGAACGTGAGGGACATGAGGCCTGTAGTTGGCGCGAGCTAGGCCGACGGGAGTCTGGCCATGGACTACTCGTAGATCTTGGCCGCTTGGAGTGCACGGGCGATGAAGGTCCAGTCACCGCCTGTTGGAAGCTCTTTGCCGAAGTTCTGATACCAGCCCGGGGAATCGTCCACCCACGCGGCGAGGGCTTCGAGGAAGCTGCCGAGTGTGTTGTTCTCCCACGCATCGCCTTGCCGCAGGAAGTCCTGGTGCAACTTGTGAACGAAGACGACCATTTCCTCACGGCTGCGGATCTCATCATCGGGAGTAAGGGATATGACGGCAAGATATCCGATGGCCCCGTCGGACGGTCCTCGGGTCAGGTCAGTATCCGATGGCCTCTCGGAGCAGCAGCACGGTGCCGCGCCCTGGGTGGGGCTCCGCGTTGAGGATGAGCAGGCGGTTGACGGCGCTGGGCATCCCGTACACCGCTTGGGCGCGGGCGTTCTCCAGCGGGAGGGCGTGCTCCTCGACGCGGCGCAGTGCTGTGCTCAGGTCAGGCACCACCTTCTGCGCGCCGACGATCCATACTGCGTGGGCGGCGCCGCCCGCGTTGGCGGGGAGTTGGCTGCCGCTGCCCGAGGCAAGAACGAGCGAGCCGGTCTCGGTGACCGCGGCGACGCTGTTGACGACGAAATCGGGGCCGGTGACCAGCCTTCGGATCTCGTCGGCGCCGGTGGCACGGTCGATAGCCAGGACGCGCGGCCTGACGGCGTCGTACCGGCCGCCGACATTGATGTCCTCGTCGATGCCGGACAGCCGGAGGGTCTCGCTGGCCCCGGTGAGCACGCCGGCGCCCTCGGGGACCAGGTCCCTGACCCGGGCGCGCGCGGCTGCGGCGTCGTCGAGGATCTCGGCGGCGAAGCCGTTGGCACGCAGCGCGGCGGCTGTCCGCTCCAGCCGTTCGGCCGATGCCGGGTCGGCGAAGGATGCGGCCGACGCCGGGGTGGCCGTGGCGTCGGCCGGGTGGATCGCGGAGCCCTGGGCCGGGTGGGGCGCCGTGCCCGCCAACGGGGAGGTGTCGAGGTACCTGACCTCGTACACCCGCTCGGCGAACTTCCAGCCCTCCGCGGTGCGCTGGTAGCGGTCGTGGTAGACGGCGTAGTTCAGGCCCTGACGCCCGTCGCGGGTGCGTGCGATTTCCTGGATGTAGGCGCGGCCGGTCGCGGTGTCGCCGTCGAGCAGGATGGTGCCAGGGTGTGTGGTCTGTACGAAGAAGTCCCACTGGCTCTGCAGCCGCTCGCCCCCGGCACGGATCTCCTCCCGGCCGACCTGCTCGGCGGGGATGTCGGGCATGCGCAGGGCACCGTCCGGTGTGAACAGCGATGCCAGGCGGGGTCGGTCGCGCATCATCGCCGCGTCGGTGAACTCGCCGCGCAGTGCCTCGATCTCGACGCGGTCCGCGATGGCCTGGAAGTCGTTCATCGGAGTCCCCTGTCCGTCTTGTCGCCGTCCTCACCGGTACGACAACGCAGCCCTTCGGAATGTGAGGCGGCGCGTCGGCCGCACAGCCCGGTGCGCTGTCTTGTCGTAACGGGTAGGGGCACAGAAGCGAGCGGGAGACGGCCGGACCCCTGGTACGGAGTGGGCTGAGTACCGGCTGCTCGGCTCGGTACGTCGCTTCGCTGGTCCGGAATGGCGTGGTTCCGGCGACGGACCAGCCCATACCGCAGAAGCCGGCTACGCGGTCTTCGCGCGTCCACAGGCCGGTGATGCCGATCTGCACCGCGCCGTGTACCAGGTGCTTCGGTACGTACAGCAGGGCCGGTGCGCCCGGGTCGGGGGCGTACTGCTCCACCGCGCCCGCGCGTGGTCTGATCGGTGGCTCGGCTCCACGGCGCAGCACCGCACGCCGCCGGCCGACAGTGAGGCGCCTGGCGGTAGGGATGCTCGGTGCAGCAGCGAGAACACCGCACCGCCGTAGCCCAGCCCGCTGTCCGGGGCGAGGACGAGACCGCGAGGTGGGCGTGGGCGGCCATGGTGCGGGTGACGGGCCGGTGCCAGCCCTGGTGGCGGCGGCCCTGGCCGGAAGACGACCCCGGTGCCGCGGCCCGGTCTGGTGGCCTGATGTGACCAGTCGGTGAGCGGATGTTGCGGTGCAAGGTTTCGTGGGCCAGGGCGATTTCGGGCGGCAGCGCGGTACGGATCGGTTGCAATCCGGATGTATCCGGCGTCGCTGCTGTGTATGGGATGCCGAAGGGGGTGTTTTGCGAGGCTGATGGCCAGTACGGTTCTCCGACCAGGTGATCAAATCCGGTCACTCTGTCCCTCTGTGTTGGAGACCGGTTTATGCGAAGACAGTCTGTGGGAAGCGGCGCTGCGGTGGTGATCGCCGTGGTACTCGGTCTGGTGGGCACGGCGATACCGGCGCAGGCCGTGTCAGCCAAACCCGGCGTGCGGGTGTCGCCTTCGGGGAGCTCCCTGAGCCGGACTCAGGCCGTCAAGGTGTGTCCGACGAACATCCGTGACGCCGTGACGATCCGGGCGCGGGTCCTGGTGGGCAAGGCATGGAAGGCCACTTCGGCGAAGCCGAAGAACGGCAGCGCCTGTGCCTCCCTCGTGCCGGGCAAGCTCGTGGCGAAGCCGGGCAAGTACAAGATGCAGTACCAGGTGCTCCGGCGTAAGGGCGCCACCGTCACGGCGGCCAGGACCACCAAGGTCGTGGCGTCGGCGGTGAAGGTGTCCAAGCCCGCCGTGAGCGCCAAGAAGGTCTCGGTGGCGGTTTCGCCGGTCTTCGGGCAGAAGGTGGCCCTCCAGGTCAAGTCGGGCGCCTCCTGGAAGGCTGTCGCCACGGTGGCCGTAAAGACGACCGGCCGGTCGCAGACCGTTTCCTACACCACGCCGAAGGCCGCCGGGACGTACCGGGTCCTGTCGCAGAAGGCGACGTGGGCCCTGGCGAAGGCGTCGTCCTCCTTCACCGTCACCGTCCCGAAGCCGACTCCGAAGCCCACCCCGACCCCCAAGCCCACCCCGACCCCCAAGCCCACTCCCACCCCGAAGCCCACCCCGACTCCGACCCCCAAGCCCACGTCCACCCCGACGCCGGAGCCGTCGTCGCAGACCCCCACCCCGGAGCCGTCGTCCGAGCCCCCGACGCTGCGCCTCGTCTTCGACACCTCCGCCGCGTACTGCGACATCGAGGACCCGGTCACGCTGTCGACGCCCGGCGCCGACGGAACCATCTCCTGGGGTGACGGCCAGGCCCCGGTCGCCCTGTCCGACGCCCCGACACGCACCTTCACCACCGAGGGCGTCCACGAGGTGACCCTGACCGGCACCATCCCGGCCCTGCACGCGCTGGCCTCCGGCGCGGACTGCCTGACCCAGGTGGACCGCTGGGACGCCGGGACCGGCACGACCGACCTCAGCGGGGCCTTCCAGGACGCCTCCAACCTCACCTCGGTGGCGACGCCCCCGCCCGGTGTGACCACGCTCGCCTACACCTTCAGCGGCGCCGACTCGTTCAACGGCGACATCAGCGGCTGGGACACCTCCCAGGTGACCACCCTCCAGGGCACGTTCCGCTGGGCCTCGTCGTTCAACCAGCCGATCGGCGGGTGGAACACCTCCCGGGTGACCAACCTGGACAGCACGTTCTACAGTGCCTCGTCGTTCAACCAGCCCATCGGCGGGTGGAACACCTCCCACGTGACGACCATGGCCTCCCTGTTCTACGGAGCCTCGTCGTTCAACCAGCCGATCAGCGGCTGGAACACCTCCCAGGTGACCAGCCTGAGCGGCACCTTCGCCACGGCCACCGCGTTCGACCAGCCGATCGGCGGGTGGAACACCTCGCAGGTGACCAACCTGGACAGCACGTTCTACAGTGCCTCGTCGTTCAACCAGCCCATCGGTGACTGGGACACCTCCCACGTGACCACCCTGAGTGCGACGTTCTCCAGGGCCCTGGCCTTCAACCAGCCCATCGGCGGGTGGAAGACCTCCCGCGTGACGGACATGAACACCACGTTCTCCAACGCCTCCTCGTTCGATCAGGACCTGAGCGGCTGGAACGTCGGAGCGGTTGTGGTCAGGGCAAACTTCGACACGGGTGCCACCTCCTGGCAGGACGCGAGCAAGCCGCGCTTCTCGTGACACCGGCCCGGTCATCCGACCGGGATCAGGCCGCAAGGCCACACACATCGGGCATGCGGAGGCCGTAGCCGCCAAACGCCCGGGGGCGGTCCGCCACCTGCCGGCGGACCGCCCTTTCGCATGACGGCCCGGCAGGGCTTCGGCCAGGCTGCGGACGGCCACCGCCCCCACCCGAGCGGTGTCCACCCCGACGGAGCTGTCGGCCGCCCCGGGGCCGCCGGGCGGTGCCGGGGCGGCCGCCGCAGCTGCTACCCCTCGCGCACCTCGAACGCGAGGGGCGCTGACCGAACCGCTACTGCCGACCCCCGGCTGCGAGAGTCCGACCGGCGGCCGACCCGAGAAGCACCCGCGCCGCGAGACTGCCGACGCCATCCGGTATGTCGTCGACGCCGGCAGCGAGTGGCGCGCTCTGCCGAGGGACTTCCCGCCCTGGCGGACCGTGCGGGGCTTCACGGCCCGGTGGGCGACCCGCACACCCATGAGCCGCACCGGGCCGCCCGCGCGTCGTCGTTGCAGACCGTCGCCTGAGCGGGCCGCCCGGTCCCAGGACCCGGCGCCCGGAGACGCCTCCCGTACCGGCGGCGGCTGGGCGACCCGGCCTCCCGTCAACCCCGGCACCGAGCGTTGCAGTGCAGGGCTGCCAGTGGTCAGGCCAGTGCTGCTGCCAGCAACGCCGCGGCATCGGCGACCAACGGTTCGTCCGCAGCTGCGTCGGTATCGTGTCGGGTGGACAGAACCGCCATCACGATCGGTCCCCGGCCAGGCGGCCAGGTGATCCCCACATCGTTGGCGGTGCCGTAGCCGCCGGTACCGGTCTTGTCCGCGACGGTCCAGCCCTTGGGCAGTCCCGCGCGGAAGCGGTTGCCGCTGGTCGTGTCGGCGAGCAGCCAACCGGTCAGCCGCTCGCGGTCCCGCGCTTCGAGGACGTCTCCCAGCACGAGCCGGGCGTAGGTCCGGCCGATCGCGCGGGGGCTCGAGGTGTCGGTCACGCGTCCCGGCTCCGCCGAGTTCAGCTCGGGCTCCCACCGGTCGAGCCGGGTCACCTCGTCTCCGGTGGAACGACAGAAGCGGGTGACCGCACTCGGGCCGCCGAGTTCGCGCAGCAGAAGTTTCGCCGCCCCGTTGTCGCTGTAGTCGATGGCGGCGGCGCACAGGCCCGCGACGGTCATGCCGCCCGCGAGGTTCTCGGGCAGGCCCGTGATCGGCGCGTAGCCCGACTCCGTGACGTCCTCCTCGGTGTACCGGATGCGCTTGACGAGGAACTCGCCGTCCCGGTCGAGGTCCCTCAGGACAGCGGCCACGGCGATCGTCTTGAACGTCGAGCACATCGGGAACAGCTCGTCCGCGCGGTGCAGCACGGTCCTGCCCGTCACCATGTCGCATGCGAAAACCCCCAGCCGCGCAGCATGCGCCTGCTCAAGAGCCCGCAGCTGCCCCGTGATCCCCTCGTCGGCCGCGCCCCGCGCGAACGCCCTCCCCCCGGCCGGGAGAACAACGGCAAGGGCCGTGGCGGCAGCCCCGGTAAGAACCCCACGCCGACTCGGACGCACTTCCATGACCATCCCCTCTGCTCATGCGGCCACCGGGCACGACGGTCATCACTGTCAGGCTGTCCCAACCCATTCATCCCACGACAGCGCCAGCCCTACCCACCGGACCGGCACCACCGACCCTCAAGGGCGACGGCCTCCACCGGGCGGGGCCGGGGCCGGTGGCGACTGGGGCGGGCTGGCAGCGCCGGGAGGGCCGTGCG
This sequence comes from Streptomyces sp. NPDC092296, assembly GCF_044755465.1. Taxonomy (NCBI): domain Bacteria; kingdom Bacillati; phylum Actinomycetota; class Actinomycetes; order Kitasatosporales; family Streptomycetaceae; genus Streptomyces; species Streptomyces sp. NPDC092296. The sequence continues at coordinate 78,701 of NZ_JBIVRB010000016.1, forward strand.
CGGCACGCCTCCGGTGCGGGTACGGCCGAAAGGATGGTTCCGCACCGCTGCCGCAGTGGCGGGAGAGCGGACGGGCGGCCGTGGCAGACCATGGCTACGCAACGGCCGCCCCGCACCCTGCGCGGGCGCGCCATGGCCGAGGAAGGGAAGACCATGGCTACGTACAACACCGAGATCCAGTGGGGCGGCCCCGAGGGGGACTGGCACGCCGACAAGGACCTCTCCCTCAGCATCGCCAACCGCAGCGCGGTCGTGCCCGCCGACGGCACTCCGGCGCCCGGCACCTCGGTCAGCTGGAACAGCCCCGAGGGCAACGCCAACATCACCTTCTTCGACGGCGGCACCTTCCAGGGGACCGCCCAGTTCCCCGACGAGGGCCCGGTCGGTTACCGGGGCAGCGTCAAGGCCTGAACCACTGCCCGCCCGGACCTGTGGCTGGATGGGTCTGAACCGTCGGTGAGCCCGCCGTCCCGCTCGTGGGACGGCGGGCTCACCGGTGTCCGGGGCCGGAGTGGCAAGGACAGCGCCTCGTGCAGGCGGCGCTGTGCGCCCGGGGGTGTCCGCCAGGCGGTGTGTGTCCAGCGGGCGGGCGGCCTGGACCTCGTTGGTGAGGGTCGCCCGGCGGAACCGGGCCGGCGAGCGCGGGATCAGCGGGTGAGGACCCGGCCGAGGAAGCCGCGCATATAGCCGGAGATGGTGTCAAGGTGGCTCTCCAGCGCGAAGTGGCCGGAGTCGAGGAGGTGGACCTCGGCCTCGGGAAGGTCGCGCTGGAAGGCACGGGCGCCGTCGGGGCCGAAAATCTCGTCGCCCGCTCCCCAGACCGCCAGCAGGGGGACCTGGCTGGCGCGAAAGTACTCGTGGAGCCTGGGGTAGAAGTCGACGTTGGCCGGGTAGTCGCGGAAGAGCTTCAGCTGGATCACGTCGTTGCCCGAGCGGTCGAGCAGGGCCTGGTCGTGGGTCCAGGTGTCGGGGCTGACCAGGCTGGGGTCGGGGACGCCGTTGCAGTACTGCCAGCGGGTGGCGTCCAGGGTGAGGGCGGCGCGGACTGCTGGTTCGGTGTCGGGTCCGGGGGCTGCGGCATAGGCGAAGAGGCCGTCCCAGAAGGACCTGACGAACCCCTCCGTGTAGCCGTTGCCGCTCTGAGTGACGATCGCGGTGACCTTCTCCGGCGAGCGGACGGCCAGCCGCCACCCGATGGGGGCACCGTAGTCCTGGACGTACATCGCGAATCTCCCGACGCCGAGCCGCTCCAGGAGCCCTGCGGTGACCTCGGAGAGTGCCTCGAAGGTGTAGGCGAAGTCGTCCAGGGTCGGCATCGCGGAGCAGCCGAAGCCGATGTGGTCCGGGGCGATGACGTGGTAGCGGTCGGCCAGGGCCGGGATGAGGTGGCGGAACATGTGGGAGCTGGCCGGGAAGCCGTGCAGCAGCACGACGGCCGGTGCCTCGCTCGGGCCGGCCTCCCGGTAGAAGACCTCCAGGCCGTCGACGGTCGCGCTGCGGTGGTGAACGGTAAAGGTCATCTCTCACCTCGCGGTTACAGCTCGGGGCCTCCCCCGGGCGCTCCCGGTAGGAGTAGCGCGGCTCCTGCCAGGGGTCACCGAGGTTGTGGTGGCCGCGCTCCTCCCAGAAGCCTCGCCGGTCGGCGCCATATACTCCACCGCGCGCAGCCATTCGGGGCCCTTCCCTGCGTACAGGTGCGGCCTGGACATCTGGCGAAGCTGATCCGGTCACGGCACTAGCCGACGTAGGGGTTGCCGCCGAGCCAGGTGGTGCCGTCGATCAGTTCGCGCACCGCGTCCACGTGACCGCTGTGTTGGCCACGACCGGGCCTCGGCTCCCAGCCGATGCGGCGGTCCGGCTCGTACGCGATGACGTGGTTGTTCATCTCGTAGTCGCCGTAGCGCTCGTTGTGCATCCGCATCACGAAGACGTCCCCGACACCCGAGACCACGGCGTCAAAGACGCTACCGCGCAGCATCCCCGAGCCGTCGAGGTCCGGGTGCCGTCCGGGGTCGGCCAGGTTCCGGAAGATGCCCGCCGCCGGTGCCCCGATGCGCCGGGACACCACCACCACGGGCTCGCCTGTCGTACTCATCGTCCCCCCTCCGTCAGCCGCAGGCAGAGCATGAACCTGACTCCGAGCTGGACGCTACAAGGCAGGTATGACAACGCCTGGCCGGGCACGTGCGAGTTCGCCCTGCGCGCACTCCCAGCGAACCGGTTCCGTCGCCGGTGCCACATGCCGTCGGGTGCGCGGCGACCCCCTCCGGCGGACCAGATCCTCATGACCCTCGCGATGCCCACGACCCCACCTGAAAGAGTGGTTTGGCGGCTGATCGGGCCTGTGGGCGGCGGCCGTGAGCGCTACTGGAGACACCGCTCGAAACTCTGCTCGCGGACACCGGGGGCCGGCAGCGGGCTGCGGTGACTTCCAGGAGGGCTCCATGACCAGTTCCAGTTCCGCCGGCCCCGACTCGCTCCTGCGCCGCAACCTCGGCGAATGGCGCATCGCCCTGGTGGCCTGGCGGCTGTTGGTGCTACAGACGGCGCATCCCGTCGTCGCCGCAGGCATGGCCCGGTACTCCACCTATCGCGCCCACCCGTGGCGACGCGTCGAGCACACCATGGACAGCGGCAGGCGCCTGTTCTTCTCCGACCGCGACGGCCTGCGCCGCGAGGTCGCCCGGCTGGAACGCACCCACCGCCGCATCCGCGGCACCGACCGGCAGGGCGCTCCGTTCACGGCGGAGGACCCCGAGGTGCGGGCCTGGGTGCTGGTGACGCTCTACGAGTCGATCACGGCGATGCGTGAACTGTCCGGCGACCCTTTCACGCCCGGCGAACTCGACCGGCTCTACGGTGAGTTCCGCGCGGTCTGCGCCGAGTTCTCCCTGCCCGACGGCGTCCTCCCGCCGACCGCCGCGGACGTGCCGGGGTACGTGGAACGCACCATCCGCGAGCGGCTGGAGTACGGGCCGGAAGTGCGCTACCTGCTGTTCGAGATGCTGCGCCAGGCTCCCCGCCCCCGCAGGCTGCGGCGTGTGGGGCCCCTGTGGCCGCTCTTGCGTGCCCTGATCGCGCGCACGATGCTGGCGCTGACCGTCGCCGACCTGCCGCCCGCCTTCCGCGAACGGTTCGGCATCCCTCGTACCCGTAGCGCCGCCCTGCTGTCCTGGGCCCTCCACCACGGCATGCGCCAGACGATGACCCGGCTGCCGGACCGCCTGCGTTACCGCACCCCTCCCACCGGCACGGCACCGGTCACGCCCCCCGCCGCCGAGAGCACCACTCCGGCCGCCAGGCGCATCCCCCGGCCCCGGCTCCCCGGCCGGCCCGACGCCCGCCGGGCACGGCTGGACGCGTTCTTCCGGCAGGTCCTCGACCAGACCGGAGACGGTTACATCGACGCCTCGGACCTCCAGGCCATGGCACACAACATCTGCTGGCCGCTGGAGCTCCCCGCCGAGCGGGAGGCCGAGGTGTACGCCGCCTTCGACACCTGGTGGCAGCACATCCGCGCCGCCATGGACACCGACCACGACGGACATGTCAGCCGTGCCGAATTCGTGCAGGCCATGCTCGCCGGTGTCGACCGCGACCCCGACTATCTCGACAGGGGTCTGCACATCGCCCTGCGCGCCTTCTTCCACGCCGCGGACACCGACGGTGACGGCCACCTCTGCGCCGACGAGTACCGCGCCGTCTTCGGCGGCTCCCGAGTCCATCCCGCCGAGGTCAACCACGGCTTCCGCCAACTGGACGTCGACGGTGACGGCCGGATCACCTTGGAGGAGTTCGTCCGTGCCTTCACCGACTTCTTCACCGCCCGCACCGATACTGCCGCAGGCAGCTACCTGCTCGGTCGGCCGTAGGGCCGCCAGCGGACCCGCGCGTCGGCGGCTTGCCCGTGCGCGACGGCGGTGCCCTCACCATGGACCGGCCTCGGGCGGCCGCGTGTCGCGGCCACCCGAGGCCCCGTACCGCCGTCGACCGGGTCGACCACCGGTACGGCAGCCGACGGCAGTTGGGCGACGCCGACGGCCAGGGGCGTGGCCGAGGACCCGCTGCTGATGCGGGGGCAGGAAGCAGAAGGTGGCGATCCAGAACAGGCCGAACTGCCTGGGCACACCCAGGGATGGGTCTGGGGATGGGCGTGGTGGTTGGGATCGTCCTCGCAGGCCCTTCACCGGGCAGGACGCGCCCACCATGGCTTGGGGCAACAGGCGGATTCGGGGGTGGCCGGTCAGCGGACAGCGACATAGTCGCTGGTGGCGGCGGAGCGGCGAACGTGTAGCGCCAGTGGCTGAACGCCCGCGTGCGCCGCCCGGCCGGACGCCCGACTGGCCCTGTGGTCCTGGCGGGCGCCGTGGCGGTGTCACTCGCAGAACACCTTGACCTTGGCGTCGTGGTCGTCGACGTCGATGATGACCTCGTCGAGCTGCTCGATGAGCTCCTCGATGTGCTGCGGCTTGAGTTCGGTGAGGTCGATCGGTACCCCTGACCTGTTCAGCTCCGCGTTGACCTTGGTGAGCGCCTGCGGCGGGATCAGGCTGGCGAGTCGGACCCCGGCGCGCAGCAGCTGGAGCGGGATCTGGACGTTGACCCGGCTTGGCCCGTCGCCGTCGGAGCCGTCCACCGCGTTGACCACCAGGCGCAGGTACTTGGGCCGGGGCTTCGGGCGGGACGCGGCTCGCGGCGCCGAGTCGGGCTGCTGCCGTTCGAGGGCGCCGATCAGCCGCTCGGCCTCGTCCGCAGTGATCTTGCCCTCCGCCAGCATCTCCAGGACCTGGCGGCGCTGCTCGTTCATCGTTGCTCCTTCTCCACTGAGTTATCTGACGCTTACCAGTACGGCCGCACGGCCCTGCTCGATCTCGAACCGGGTGCCGGGCAGCGCCCACAGCAGTTGCCCGGTGCCGCGCAGCGCGCCCAGCGGGCTCACCCCGGTGGCGAGGCATACGGCCAGTCCGGCCGGCACGGCGATCAGCAGCAGCGGTGACAGCACCAGCAGGACCGGCAGGACAGGGACGTACAGCCGCCGTCTGCGGCCGTCGGAACGGCGATAGCGCACCGTCACCAGCTGCGGGATCATTGGGACCTCTCCAGCTCGGCCAGCGCCTCCTGGATGCTGATCTCCCCCCGCCGCAGGCGCTCGACGACGTCGGCGCCGGTGGGTGCCGGGTCGGTGTCGACGAAGTCGAGGTGCTCGGCGATCCGTTTCAGCCGGGACTTGACCGTCGGATAGCTCACCCCGAAGATCCGCTCCATCTCCTTGATCGAACCGTGCGACCGTACGAACGCGGCAACGAACACCTGGTCGTCGATGCTGAGCTGAGCCAGCTGCGGCGGCTCGAACCGCCCCTCGATCGCGACATCGCTGCCCGCGAGACGGACCCGCTCGACCACAAACGGCCGTCCACGCGTCAGGTCCGTCAGTTCCTCCCAGTCCACCCTTGGCTCCCGTACTCTCGGCAACGCGTCCACTCTCATGTGTACCTTGAGTTTTTTAAGGAGTCAATGAGCATAAGTTGATTTTCTCAACCCAGACTTCAATAGACTGGACGGGAGGTGGACGGGCTGGACGGCCCCGGCCTCCTCGCGAGAGGGGCTTCAGGGGGCGAAGAGGCCGGGGTGGCCACGGACGTACTCGGCCACCCCGACCGGAGGCCGCCCGGTGACCTGCTCGACTCCTTCCGCCTTGCGGTCGTATCGGTTCTCCGCATGAAGGCGGGCCATGGTGGAGATGTGCTGGAAGACATGGTCGGGCAGCCCCAGCGGCCTGAGGTCGCCGTCGATCCACTCCCGCAGCGGGATGTCGGCGTACCTGACCGGTCGGCCCAGGGCTGCGGAGACCTCCGCCGCCATGGCGGCGATGTCCTCCGAGCGCGGGCCGGTCAGCTCATAGACCCTGCCGAGGTGCGGGGCCGGGTCGGCCAGGATCTCCTCCACGACCGCGGCGACGTCGCCGGCCGCCACCGGGGAGGACTTCGCCTGGCCGAAGGGCAGTCTGATGGCCCCGTACTTCGCGATCGAGGAGAAGCCGACCCGGAACAGCGGGTTCTCCATGAACACGGTCGGCCTGACCTGGACGACGGGCAGGCCCGACCAGTCGAGGACCTGCTCCGCCAGCCACTGCTGCCGCTGCTGCACGGACTCGGCGGTGCTGGTGAGGTCCATCTCGGCGACAGTCAGCTGCGACATGTTCACCAACGCTTCCAGGCCCCCGTACGCACGCGCGACCGCCGCCGCCGTCACGGCAGCCTCCAGATACTGCGCCGACACGCCCATGCCGAAGTACATGCGTGCGCAGCCGGCCAGGGCGTCGGCGACATCGCCTGGGCGCGTCAGGTCCCCGACGACGACCTCGGCGCCGGTCGCGCGCAGCGCCCGCGCGCGCTCGTCGTCGCGACGCACCATGGCCCGGACGGGCAGGCCCCGCCGCCGAAGGCCCTCGACCACGGATCGTCCGACGGCACCGACGCTGCCCGCCGCGCCCGTCACCAGAATGGGCAGCACACTGGCTTCCGGGGTGCGGTTCATAGGGGCAGCCTGCGGCGGGCACCCCCAGGGCGCAACCGGAGCCGACGCGGCAGGCCCTCAGCGACCCGAAGCGGGCGGGCAGGCCCACCGGGGCCGACCGGCGGGCGCTGTCCCTGGCGGCTGCCGTGCGGTCGGCACCGGTCGGCAGGCAGGACGGCGCTGGGCATCGGGAGCTCACCGCGCGGCGCGGGCGGACGAGGGTGTCGGGCCGGCCATCGCCGCATGGATGGGGGCCGGGCCGCCGGCACGACCGGCCGCAGAGAAGTTAGGCTAGCCTAACTTCATGTCGATTATCACTCCCGGCCGCGAGCGCGGTGGGGCGCCTCCGGCGGTTGCGCTTCGATGGTCCGAGCCGGTGGTCGGCGGCGCCGCGGTGGTTTCGCCCTATCTGCTGACCACCTCGATCCTCGACGGATCGGAGCGGACGGGCTCGGTGGACTTCGGCGTGCACACCCACGCGGACGCGCTCCTCGTCTGGCCGCACCTCGGCTCGATGACGCTGCACACCAGGACCGCCGTGCGGCGCCTGATACCGGGCCAGGGGATGTGGGTGCCGCCGGACACCCCCCACGCCTCCTCCCCCGATCCGGGCAGCGTCGGCTGCTACACCTATGTGGCCAGGACGGCGGTCCCGCCGCCCTGGTCGACCTTGCGCCCGATGCGCGTGGGGCGCGCCCTCCAGGAGATGCTCCTGCACCTGGGCGCGACATCGATGGCCGACGACCTCCGCCTGCGGACCCAGCGCGTCATCCTGGAGATGCTCCAGGAGGACCCGCTCCCCGTGATCGAAGTCCCCGTCCCGGAGGACCGGCGGATCCAGGCTCTGGCCCATGACGTGATGCGCGACCCGGACGACGACCGGTCGCTGGAGGAGTGGGCGGCCCGCCATGCGCTCAGCGTGCGCACGGTCACCCGGGCGTTCAGCTGCGACCTCGGCATGTCGTTCACCCGGTGGCGCTCGCTGGTGCGGATGTCGGCGGCGACGGCACTGCTGACGCAGGGGCATCCGGTCAACCTCGTCGCGCACCGCTGCGGCTACTCCACGACGAGCGCGTTCTCCGCCGCCTTCCGCCGGGTGACGGGCACCAGCCCGACCGAGTATCTGCGCAAGCAGTCGGCGCCGGCCCCCTGCTGACCGGCGGTGAGCGGCTGACCGGCGGTGAGCGGCTGACCGGCGGTGAGCGGCCGACCGCCGCACCCCGGGCGGCGGCGGGCGCGGCGCGCCCCTGGCCGATTCGCGACGCACCCTGGCCGGTGGGCGACCCTCCTCGGCGGCACGCCTCCCTAAGGTCAACTTAGGCAAGGGTTACCTAACCCGCCAGCTGTGCGGGGCCGGTCACCCGTGTGCCGCACCACTGCGGCGGCATGCACCGCGCATCCGCCGCCGCGCCGTCCCACGGTGCCAGATCCGAGGAGAAGCATGTCCCCATCCATCCCGGCCAGGCGCGGCCTTGGCGCCTGGGCCCGCGTCCTGGTGCCGGCGGTCGCCGCCGTCCTCGTCCTGGCGGGCTGCGGGTCCGCCACCCCGTCCACACCGGGCGCCGGCGCGGCCGCTGCCCAGGCCGACTTCCCGGTGAGCGTCAAGCACGCGCACGGGACCACGACGATCAAGCAGAAGCCCAAGCGCATCGTGGCGGTCAGCTGGATGTCGCTGGACGTCGTCGCCGCGCTGGGTACCGTCCCGGTCGGCGTCGACGAGCAGTGGGGCGGTGACAAGGACGGCTACGACCCGTGGTTCCGCAGCGCGGTGGAGAAGCTCGGCGGGCCGCTCCCCGAGACCCTGAACTACGGCAACGCGGGCGAGATCGACTTCGAGCAGATCCTCTCGCTGCGGCCCGACCTGATCGTCGGCCTGTACTCCGGTATCTCCGACGTCGACTACAAGCGGCTCTCCGAGATCGCGCCCACCATCCCGTATCTGAAGAAGCCGTGGGACGGGGGGACCTGGCAGGAGATGACCCGCACCATCGGCACGGCGATGGGCGAGAGCAGGAAGGCCGAGGCCCTGGTCTCCGACGTGCAGGCCCGACTGGCCGGGGTGGTCCGGGAGCACCCCGAGTTCACCGGCAAGACCTTCACCTACGGGGTGGCCCTCACCCCCGGGGCGACGGAGGTCGGCCTCTACCTCGACTACGACGCCCGGGTCCGGCTCCTGACCGAGCTGGGATTCACGAACACACCGTCGATGGGCGCGATCGCCGGTACCGCCAAGGGCACCAACTGGTACGGCGGAGTGAGTCTGGAGAAGCTCGACACGATCAAGGCGGACGTCTTCGTCGCCTGGGCCAACGGCCCCAAGGAGGTCGAGTACTCCCTGAAGGACCCCGTGTTCTCACGCTGGAAGCCGATCGCCGGGAAGCACTACGCCTTCGTCCAGGACGAAGCCCTGGGGATGGCGACCAGCGGGCCGTCGGTGCTCTCGATCCCCTGGGCCCTGGAACGGTACGTGCCGATGCTCGCCGACGCCGTCGCGGGCAAGGGCGCCACCGGCGCGGACTCCTGATCGTCGCTCGCAGCTCTCCAAGGAACCTCATGACGATCGCATCGCCCCCGGGTGGCATCGCCACCGGCGCAGAGCGTGATCTGCCAGGCCCGCACCACGGTGCGGGCCTGGCCCGGCGCAACCGGTACCGCCTCCTGGTCCTGCTGGCCGCTGTCGGACTCCTGCTCGCCCTGGGCGTCCTCAGCCTCCTCGTCGGCGCACGGGCCATCGCGCCCGGCACGGTCTGGGACGCGCTCTTCCACTTCGACGACTCCGACGAGCAGGTGCTGGTACGCGAACTGCGGGTGCCGCGCACCGTGGTCGGCCTCGTCGTCGGCGTCGCCCTGGGCCTGAGCGGAGCCCTGATCCAGGGCTTCACCCGCAACCCGCTGGCCGACCCCGGCATCCTCGGCGTCAACGCGGGCGCGAGCCTCGCCGTGACCTTCGCCGTCGCCGTGCTCGGGTTCACCGCCGCCTCCCAGTTCATCTGGTTCGCGCTGGCCGGCGCCTTCGGGCTGACCCTGCTCGTCTACACCCTCGGTTCGCTCGGCCCCGGCCGAAGCACCCCGGTGAAGCTCACCCTGGCGGGCGTGGCGTTCAGCGCCGTGTGCGGCGGTCTCACCTCCGCCATGGCGCTCAAGAGCACGACCACCTTCGACATCATGCGCTTCTGGGGGGTCGGGTCCATCGGCGGGCGCTCCCTGGACATCCTCCCGGTCGCCGTGCCGCTCATCGCCGTCGGTGTCCTGCTGGGGCTGCTCAGCGCGGGCTCCCTCAACGCCCTGGCGCTCGGCGACGAGATCGCCCGGTCCCTGGGGACCCGCCTCGCGCTCACCCGGGTGACCGTCATCCTCTCCGTCACGCTGCTGGCCGGGACCGCCGTCGCCGTCGCCGGTCCGATCTCCTTCGTCGGCCTGATGGTGCCCCACATCGCGCGCTGGTTCGTCGGCCCCGACCAGCACTGGATCCTGCCCCTCACGCTCGTCGCCGCCCCCGCCTTCCTGCTGGCCGCCGACATCATCGGACGCGTCGTGCTGCCCTCCGGGGAGCTGCGGGTCGGACTCGTCACCGCGCTCGTCGGCGCACCCGTCCTCGTCGCCCTCGTCCGGCGCCGGAAGGTGAGCACACTGTGACCGCCGAACCCGCCGCCGAGCGCGTCGACTTCGGACGGCCCACCTGGACCTGGCGCCGGTACGGGCTGGCCCTTCGCGGGGACCGGCGCACCATCACCGTCTGCTGCCTCCTCGCCGCCGCCGTGCTCGTCCTCGGGGTCCTCACGCTCGCCACCGGGTCGATCGACCTGACCCCCTCGGAAGTCCTCGCCGCCCTGCTCGACCCGGACGCCGACTCCCAGGCCCGGCTGGTGGTGGTGACCTGGCGGCTGCCGAGGCTGCTGTTCGCGCTCCTCTGCGGCGCCGCGCTGGCGATCAGCGGCGCGATCTTCCAGTCACTCACCAAGAACCCGCTCGGCTCTCCCGACGTGATCGGCTTCGCCTCCGGTTCCTACGCCGGGGCGAGCACCGTCATGCTGCTGCTCGGCAGCGCCGACTACCTCGCCGTCGCGTCCGGCTCCCTGATCGGCGGCGCGGCCGCGGCGCTCATCGTCTACCTGCTGGCCTACCGCCACGGCCTGCACCCGTTCCGGCTGATCATCGTCGGCATCGCCGTCGGTGCCTTCCTGAGCTCCCTCACCTCGATGATGCTGCTCTCCGTCAGCCCGCAGCAGGCGATGCTCGCGGCCACCTGGGGGGCCGGCTCGCTCAGCGGGCTCGGGTTCCAGCAGTTGGGGCCCGCCGCCGCCGTCTTCGCCGTCCTGCTGGTCTGCTCGGCGGCGGTGGTGCGGCCCCTGGTCCATCTGGAGATGGGCGACGACACCGCCGTCGCCCTCGGCGTGAGCGCGCAGCGCGCCCGGCTCGGCGGCACCCTGGTCGGGGTCGCGCTCACCGCGCTGGTGACCGCCGCCGTCGGCCCGATCGCCTTCGTCTCCCTGGCCGCTCCGCAGATCGCGCAGCGCCTGACCAGGAGCTCCACCACGCTGCGCCTCGTCCCCGCGGCGCTGACCGGCGCCGCCGTCCTGGCCGCGGCCGACTTCGCCGCGCAGCGTGCCGACCTGCCCGTGGGCGTCGTCACGGTCTGCGTCGGCGGGGCTTATCTGGCCTGGCTGCTCGCCCGGCAGTACGCCGACCGCCGATGACCCCGTCCCGACGCCGCGAGGAGCACCCGTGACCACGGCAACCGAACAGACCCTCACCCCGTACGCAGCGCGCCTGGAGGTGCGCGGCGCATCCATCGGCTACAACCGCCGACCGGTCTCGGAGCAGCTGAGCGTGCGGATTCCGGACCAGTCCTTCACCGTCGTCATCGGGCCCAACGCCTGCGGCAAGTCGACGCTGCTGCGGGCCGTGTCCCGCCTGGTGGCGCCCTCGTCCGGACAGGTCGTGCTCGACGGACGGTCGATCGCGAGCTACCGGGCCAAGGAGGTCGCACGGCGCCTCGGGCTGCTGCCGCAGACCTCGTCGGCGCCCGACGGGATCACCGTCGCCGAGCTGGTCGCCCGGGGCCGCCACCCGCACCAGAAGCTGCTGCGCCAGTGGACCGCGCAGGACGAGCGGGCCGTCCTGGACGCGATGGCCGCCACCGCCGTCACCGACCTGTCCGGCCGGCACGTCGACGAACTCTCCGGCGGACAGCGCCAACGGGTCTGGGTGGCGATGGTCCTCGCCCAGCAGACCCCCATCATGCTGCTGGACGAGCCGACCACGTTCCTCGACATCGCCCACCAGATCGACCTGCTGGAGCTGTTCACCGATCTGCACCGGGCCGGCCGGACACTCGTCGCGGTCCTGCACGACCTGAACCACGCCGCCCGGTACGCGACCCATCTGATCGCCATGCACGAGGGCCGGATCGTCGCCGAGGGCACACCGCAGGAGGTGGTGACCGCCGATCTCGTACGGAAGGTGTTCGCGCTGGAGTGCCGGATCGTGCCCGATCCGGTCACCGGAACCCCCATGGTCATCCCCCTGGGCCGGCCGCGGGACACCCGGTGAGAGTGGCCACCGGAACCGGCGCCCGGCCGGCGGCCTCCGCCTCGGCGCTCTTCGGCGTCGCGTTGTTCGGTGGCGGGCGCGGGCAGCGGCTCGCGTTCACCACCGTGGCGTTCATGGTCCATGAGCTGGGCGAAGCCCTGGTACCGATCCTCATCGGTGTCGTCATCGACCGGGCACTGGCGCCCGCGGACCCGTCGGCGCTGCTCGGGTGGCTCGCCGCGCTCGCCGTAGTCTTCGTCGCCCTGTCGCTCTCGTACCAGTGGGCGTCGACGGCGATGGTGACCGTCTACGGCTTCGGTGAGCACGAACTGCGGCAGCGGGCGATGACCAGGCTGCTGGACCCGCACGCGCTGCGACGACGTCCCAGCCCCGGAGAGGCGCTCTCCCTGGTCTCGTCCGACACCTACCGCGTCGCCGGGGTGTCCTGGAGCGTCGTCCAGCAGGCGTCCACGATCACCGCGATCCTGACGGCGTCGACCGCGCTGCTGGTCATCTCGGTACCGCTCGGCCTGGGCGTGATCGCCGGCACCGTGCTGGTGCTCGTCCTCATGCGCCGGATCTCCCTGCCGCTCGAAGCCAGGGGGCTGGCCGAGCAGCATTCGGCGGCCAGGGCCAGCGGTGTGGCCACCGACATGATCACCGGACTGCGGGTGGTCATCGGCATGAACGCCCAGGGCGAGGCCGCCAGGCGGTACCGGGCCGCGAGCGGTGCGTCACGGCAGGGGGCGATCACCGCGTCGCGTGCCGTGCTGGGCTACGCCAGCCTCAGCCTGCTGGTGTCCGGGGTGTTCCTCGCCGCGCTGACCACCGCCTCCGGATACCTCGCGCTCGACGGGCGCCTCACGACCGGTCAACTCGTCACCGTCCTCGGGCTCGCCCAGTATCTGCAAGGCTCGCTCGCCCATGTCGGCACCTTCGCCGCGAACTGGATCCACAAGCGCGCCTCCGCCCGGCGGCTCGGGGAGCTGATCGACGAACCGCCCCTGATCGACCCGGTCCCGTCCTCCGCCGACTCCGCGCTCCCGGGCCGGGACGGGACCTTCCACTGGCACCCGCCCGGACACCGCGAGCCCGTCGAACTGCGCCCGGGGGACCTGGTCGGCGTCATCCCCCGGCACCCGGCGCACGCGCGGGACCTCAGCGACCGGCTCGGGTACCGCGTCCCGCTGAGCCGGGGCGAACTTCGGGTCGGCGGCGTCGATGCCGTCGACCTCGGCCCCGACGGCGTACGGGCGCACATCGCCGCGCCGCCTCATCACGGCGCGCTGTTCTCGGGCAGCCTGCGCGCGAACCTGACCGCGCCGGGACGTCCGACCGACCCCGCCGTGATCCGGGCGGCGATGCTCGACGACGTCCTGGCGCACCTCGGCGGTGAGCAGGCCGACATCGGTGAGCACGGACGCAGGCTCTCCGGAGGACAGCGCCAGCGGCTGCTGCTCGCCAGGGCGCTGCACACCCGAGCCGGCCTCGTCGCCCTCGACGAACCCGCCACCGCCGTCGATCCGGTGACCGAGCAGCGCATCGCCGACGGCCTTCGAGGACTGCCGGCGACCACCCTGCTGATCACCACCAGTCAGATCCTGCTGTCCGCCTGCCACCGGGTCATCGACCTCTCGGACACCCGCGACGCACCGAACGGAACACCCCGGTGACCCTCCTCGCAGCCGCCCCCGAGCACTCCGCGCACGGCACACTGCCGATCGCCGACACCCGCCGCGCACGACGGGAGGTGCTGCGCCGACTCGGCCGCCGCCGGGGGCGGCTCGGCGCGGCACTGCTGGTACTGCTCGGCGGCACCGCGACCGCCCTCGCCGCACCACCGGTCCTCGGACGGATGGTGGACGCTGTCCTGGAACAGGCCGGACGGGACCGCATCACGCTGCTCGGCGCCGCTCTCGTACTCATCGCGGTCGCCAGTGCCGCCCTCGCCTACGCCGGTGGGCGCCTGCTGGTCGTCCTCGTCCAGGACGTCCTGGCCGATCTCCGGGAAGACGTCTTCGAGACGGCGATCCACCTCCCCGTCAGCACGCTGGAAGCCTCCGACAGCTCGGATGTCGTCTCCCGGGTCACCCGCGATGTCGAGGCGATCTCCGAGGCGGCCTCCGAGGTGCTCCCCGACGTCACCAGCGCGGGCTTCACGATCGTCCTGACCCTGCTGGGCCTTGCGGTGCTCGACCCGCGCCTCGCGCTCGCCGGCCTGGTCTGCCTGCCCATCCACGTGTGCGCCACCAGGCAGTTCCTCGCCCGGTCGCATCTGGTGTACGGCGATGTCCGCCGTCTGGAGTCCGCTCGCGGGCAGGCCGTCATCGAAGCGGTGCACGGGGCCGAGACGATCCTCGCGTACCGGACGCAGGAGCAGCACCTGCGTGACCTGGCGGAGCGGAGCGAGCGCGCCATCGAGCGGCAGCGCGACGGGGTCAGGCTGCGCAACCGGTTCACCGGGTGGCTCAACGCGGCGGAGTACCTCGGCCTCGCCTCCGTACTCGCCACCGGTTTCGCGCTGCTGGGCAGCGGTGCCATCAGCCTGGGCGTCGCCACGGCCGCCGCGCTGTACTTCCACCGTCTCTTCGGGCCCGTCGGGGCGCTCCTGGGCAGCCTGGACGACATCCAGCGCGCCACCGTGGGACTGGCCCGACTGGTCGGGGTCATCGACCTCGGCCGCCGCCCCGGCAGCGGCGCCGCGACCGCCGGCGGTGAGCCCGCCGTCCCCGTCGAGGCGCCACGGCGGCCGGCGATCGACGTCGTGGGGGTCTCCTACTCGTACGACGGGACGCGGCCCGCGATCCGGGACGTCTCCCTGCACGTCCCCGGAGGGACCAGCCTCGCGCTCGTCGGCGCCAGCGGCTCCGGCAAGAGCACCCTGGCCCGCCTCATCGCGGGCACGGCCCAGCCGTCCGCCGGCCGGATCGCCCTCGGGGGTGCCACGCCCCACGGAGCCACGGCGAGCTACCTGGTCACCCAGGAGGTCCACCTGTTCGGCGGCACCCTCGCGGACAACCTCCGGATCGCCAGGCCCGACGCGACCGAGAGCGAACTCGGCCGTGCGCTGCGCGAGGTCGGCGCCGACTGGGCGCTGGACCTCGCGTCCGGGCTCGACACCCTCCTCGGTCCCGGCGGCCTGCTGCTGGACGACGGGTCGGTCCAGCACCTCGCGCTGGCCCGGGTGCTGCTCGCCGATCCTCCCGTCGTCGTCCTTGACGAGGCGACGGCCGAGTCCGGGCCCCAGACGCGGGCGCTCCTCGGCGCAGCGCTCAGCCGGGTCACCCGGGGCCGCACCGGCGTGATCGTCGCCCACCGCCTCGAACAGGCCCGCGACGCGGACCGCATCGTCCTCCTCAAGGACGGCCGGGTGGCCGAAGAGGGCACGCACCGGCAGCTGCTGTCCGCTGCCGGCGAGTACGCCGCCCTGTGGCGTGCCTACACCCGCGCGGGGCCGCCGTGACGCGCTGACGTCCCGCAACCACCCGCCAGCACACCAGTACATCAGGACACCAGCACCAGAAGGAGCAGCGCCCATGGAGATCCACCGAGCCGTCGTGGCCCGCGTCCGGCCGCTCAGCGCGACCATGATCCGCGTCACCCTCCACGGCGGTGACCTCGCGGCGTTCACCTCGACGGGCGTCGGCGACGAGTACGTACGCGTGTTCTTCCCCCACGGGCCCGACCGCGGTGACCTCTGCCTGCCCACGCCCACCGAGAACGGCTGGCAGACTCCGCAGGGACGCCCCGCCGCCCCCATGCGCACCTACACCGTCCGGGCGGTGCGCCCGGAGCCCGGGGAGATCGACATCGATTTCGTCCTGCACGCCCACGGTGTCGCGGCGGGCTGGGCCGCGTCCGCCCGCCCAGGCGATGTGATCGGCCTGAACGCGCCGACCGGGCTATACCGCCCGCC
This sequence comes from Streptomyces sp. NPDC092296, assembly GCF_044755465.1. NCBI lineage: Bacteria > Bacillati > Actinomycetota > Actinomycetes > Kitasatosporales > Streptomycetaceae > Streptomyces > Streptomyces sp. NPDC092296. The sequence continues at coordinate 94,665 of NZ_JBIVRB010000016.1, forward strand.
CGCCGACCTGCGCCGCCAGGTACTCGTCGCCGACCTGACCGGTCTGCCCGCGATCGCGCGGCTGCTGGAGGACACACCGGACCACATCACCACGCGGGCGATCATCGAGGTACCCGACCGCTCATCCGTCCAGCCGCTGCCGGACCGGCCGAACACCACGGTGACCTGGGCCTTCGGTGGCAACGGACACGGTCCGAGCCGGCTGGCCGACCTCGTGGGCGCCGCGATCCCGCCCGGTACGGAGATGTCCGGCGGATATGTGTGGGTCGCCGGGCAGACCACCGCGCTGCGGTCGGTGCGCAGGTATCTGCGCAAGGACCTGGGGCTTGCCACGGAGCGGTTCAAGGTCGTCGGCTACTGGGTGCCGGACTCCGGCGCCTGGACCGAACGGTATGACGCGCTGCCCTCCGCCATGCGGTCCGAACTCGAAGCGCTCTGGGCGAACACCGCCGACGAACCCGAGGACCTCACCATCGCGTACGAGGAGCGCCTCAGCGGCCTGGGCCTCTGAGCGGACTCATCCGCCGTCGCGGGACGCTGGCGGCGGGCCGCCCCGCAGCCCGGACGGACCGGTGGGTCGGCGCGTTGTTCGCCACGGACGCGCCGCATGTGGGGACCGGGTGGTCTCGGCTGGACCCGGCTGGTCCCGGCCGCGCTCCGCGGGCTGCCCGCTCGGTTCGACGTGCTTCACGTCGACGCCGGGTTCTCCGGGTGCGGTTCGCGGAGCGCGGCTGCGGCCTGGTCCTCCCCCGTCCCGGGAGTCGCCGGGGGTCGGTCGCGGTGGTCGGGGTCAGTCGCGGTGGTCGGGGTCGGTCGCGGTGGTCGGGGTCAGTCGCGGTGGTCGGGGGCGATCCGGTCGACCAGGCGCAGCAGGGCCGCCCAGGCCAGGTCGTAGGCGTCGTCGTCCTGGAAGTCGGCGTCGGCGGTGCCGCTGAGCTGTTGGGCGGTGTACTCGCAGACCTCGGGAGAGGGCACCGTCAGCGGGGCGCCGCCCGCCTGGGCGGTCACCTGGATCTCGCAGGCCTTCTCCAGGTAGTACATCCGCAGGAACGCCTGGGCCGGGGTTTCGCCGACGGTGAGCAGTCCGTGGTTGCGCAGGATCAGCGCGGGGTGGGCGCCGAGGTCGGCCACCAGCCGCTGCTGCTCGTCGAGGTTGAGGGCGATCCCCTCGTAGTCGTGGTAGCCCACCCGGTTGTGGAACTCCATGGACATCTGGTTGAGCGGCAGCAGCCCGTCGCGCTGGGCGGCCACGGCGCAGCCCGCCTTGGTGTGGGTGTGCAGGACGCAGTGGGCGTCGGGGCGGGCGGCGTGGATGGCGCTGTGGATGACGAAGCCGGCCGGGTTGACCCGGTACGGGGTCTCCTCGACGGCGTTGCCGGCCAGGTCGATCTTGACCAGGTTGGAGGCGGTGATCTCCTCGAAGAGCAGCCCGTAGGGGTTGATCAGGAAGTGGTGGTCGGGGCCGGGGAGGCGGACGGAGATGTGGGTGAAGATGAGGTCCGTCATCCTGAAGTGGGCCACCAGCCGGTAGACGGCGGCCAGTTCGCGCCGCAGCCGCAGCTCGTGCGCCGCGTCGGCGGTCTCGGTGCCGGGGCGGTCGTCGGTCAGCGGCTCGGTCATGCGGGGACTCCTTCGGTCACGGGGGTGAGCGGGCGGCCGGTGCGGTGCCAGGAGATGACGTTGGCCGCAGGCCGTTCGACGTAGGCGCGCAGGCTGGCGTCGCTGAGGAAGGCGCTGTGCGGGGAGAGCAGCAGCCTGGGGTGGGTGCGCAGCGGGTCGTCGGGGGCGGGGGGCTCCTGCGGCAGGACGTCCAGTGCCGCTCCGGCGAGGCGCCCCTCGTCGAGTGCCTCCAGCAGGGCGGCGTGGTCGACGAGGCCGCCCCGGGAGACGTTGACCAGGAGGGAGCCGTGCGGCATCCGGGCGATCTCGGCGCGGCCGATCAGGCCCCGGGTGGTGTCGGTGAGCGGGAGGTGCAGGGAGAGTACGTCGCTGGTCTCGATCAGCTGGTCGAGTGTCAGCAGCCGCACCCGGGCCGGGCGGTCGGCGCGGCTGCGGGGGTCGTAGGCGGCGACGGTGCCGAAGACCGGTGCGGCGATCTCGGCGAGGCGGCTGCCGATCCGGCCGAGCCCGACCAGGCCGAGGGTCAGTTCGCCGGCGCGGCGGGGCACTTCGGTGAAGTCCTGGTTCCAGCCGCCGCCGCGCACCACCGCGTCGGCCTGGGGCAGGCGGCGGACCAGGGCCAGTGCGGAGGCGAGGGCGTGGACGGCGACGTCCTCGGTGGCGGCGTCGGGGAGGTTGCAGACCCAGATGCCGCGGGCTCGGGCGGCCTCGGTGTCGATGTGGTCGTAGCCGGCGGAGAGCGTGGCGAGGATGCGTACGGCCGGGAGCCGGTCGAGCAGCGCGGCGTCCACGGGGGCGTAGCCGACGAGCAGGGCGACCGCGTCGGCGGCGGCCCGCACGATGGACTGCGGGTCGGGTCCTTCGGCGATCCGGACCTCGAAGCCGGCTTCGGTGAGCAGGGCGACGCCGGGTGCCGGGTCGAGGTCGTCCAGGTCGGTGAAGACGGCTACGGGTGGGGACATGGACTGCTCCACAGATGGTTCGGATGTTCTTGGCGGTTGAAACCTACGTTTCGACTTTCCTTTTGTCCATGGGTGGCTCTGGATCGATCCGGACGGCAGCGTGCATCGGGCGTCGGATGGCGCAGAATGGCCGGGTCCGGCGCGTGCGGCGGACGCGGGGGCGGGTCGGCGGACGCCGGGTCGACGGGCGAGCGAGAGGGAGCCTCGGGGTGGATCTGGGGAGTACGGAACTGGACGACGTCGACCGGGAGGTCGTGCGGGAGCTGCAGGCGGACGGCCGGCTCCAGTACGAGACGCTGGCGCAGCGGGTCGGCCTGTCGCGGCCCGCCGTGCGGGCCCGGGTGCAGCGGCTGCTGGAGTCGGGGGCGTTGCGGGTGGTGGCCATCGTGCATCCGGCGGTCCAGGGGGTCACCGCCTCGGGGCATGTGTCGATCGACGTACGGGGCGAGGCCGAGCCGGTCGCCCGTGCGGTGGCGGCGCTGCCGCAGGCGCCGTTCGTCACCCTGACGGCGGGGCGGCGGCCGGTGGTGGCGGAGCTGCGGGCGGCCGACTTTCCGGCGCTGACCGAGGTGCTGGACCGGGTCCGCGCGCTGCCGGGGGTGGAGGGGATGCGGGCGCAGGTCTACACCCGGGTGGTCAAGGACCCGTATCTGATGCCCGCCGCTCCGGTCGGCGGGGCGCTGGACGAGGTGGACCGGCAGTTGCTGGACATCCTCCAGCTGGACGGCCGGCTGCCGTTCGCGGACCTCGCGGAGCGGGTGGGGCTGTCGCCGGGGGCGACCCGGGCCCGGACGCTGCGGCTGATGGACAGCGGGGTGGCCCGGGTGGTGGCGCTGGTGCGTCCGGAACTGCTCGGGCTGGGGTTCCTGTGCGGTTTCGCGGTGCGGCTGGACGGCGCGGCGGCGGGGGCGGCGGAGCGGATCGCGTCCTGGCCTCGGATCTCCTACCTGTCGGCCTGCATGGGTTCGGCCGACCTGGTGGGGACGGTGACCGCCGAGTCGCTGGTGGCCGTACGCCGCACGTTGGAGGCGGTGCGGGCCTGCCCGGGGGTGCGGTCGGTGGAGAGCTGGCTGCATCTGGAGCTGGTCAAGGAGCGGTACGACCTGGGTCGGCGGGTGCAGCGTACGGCCGCCATGGGGCGCCACTGACGTTTCGTCTGCGACATGGATGGGTGATGGTCGAAAAGTTCTTTGCTTTCAGGTCTAGCGATCGAAACGATTGCGGCTTAGTGTCTGCGCCAACGAAACGTCCGCGCGCTGCACGTCCGCTGCGGGCGCGTCGCCATCCCTTGGAACGGAAGCAGGCACACCCATGCACGACAACGACCGCACCCTGCTGGTGACCGGCGCCGCCGTGGCCGCCCCCGACGGCTCCCGGGCCGAGGCACTGGCCGTACGCGGCGGCCGCGTCCTGCACGTCGGCACCCGGGAGGACGCGGCCGCCGCCCTCGGCCGGGTCGACGAGGAGCTGGCCCTGGACGGCGGCGTCGTCCACCCCGGCTTCGTCGACGCCCACTGCCACCCGGTGATGTACGGCCAGGCGCTGGCCTGGGTCGACGTCCGCCCCGAGCGCGTCCCGGACCTCGACACCCTGGTCCGGGTGCTCACCGAGGCCGCCCGCGAACTGCCGGCGGGCGTCCCGCTGCGCGCCTTCGGCTACGAGCACCGCCGGCTGGCCGAGCGCCGCCACCCCACCCGCCACGACCTGGACCGCGTCTGCGAGGACCGCGAGGTCTATGTGATGAACGCCTCCGGCCACGGCGGCGTCGTCAACTCCGCCTCGCTGCGGCTGCACGGCATCACCGCCGGCACCGCCGAGCCCGAGGGCGGCCGGATCGGCCGCTTCGCGGACGGCGAGCCCAACGGCGAGCTCTGGGACGCCGCCTGCGACCTGATCACCGGCCCGGACGGCATCAAGATCGGCAACCACGGCCCCAACTTCCACCTCGACGAGCCGGAGGCGGTGCTCGCCGCCCAGCTGCGGCACGCCCAGGACGTCTTCCTCGCCGCCGGTGTCACCACCGTCGGCGACGCCCAGGCGTCCCGCCGCGAGATGGCCGCCTACCTGCGGCTGCGCGACGCGGGCGAGCTGCGGATGCGGGTCTCGGCCTACCTCACCTCCGCCCTGCTGGACACCGCGCTGGACCTCGGCCTGATCCGGACGCTGGGCGACGACCTCTTCCGCGTCCAGGGCGTGAAGTTCTACGCCGACGGCACCCTCGGCGGCTGGACCGCCTACTTCCCCGAGGGGTACGCCGCCGACTGCTGCCACCACGGGCAGCTCTACCACACCGCCGAGGAGTACGCCGAGCTGGTCGCCCGCGCCCACCGCGCCGGACTGCAGACCGCCACCCACGCCCAGTCCCCGCACGCCATCGGCATGGTGCTGGACGCCGTCGAGAAGGCCCAGGCCGACCAGGACCGCCCCGACGCCCGGCACCGCATCGAGCACTGCGGCCTGCCCACCGACGAGCAGGTCCACCGGATGGCCTCCCTCGGCGTCATCCCGGTGATGCAGCCCCAGCACCACCTGCGCACCGGCGACGGCACCCTGGCCGCCGTCGGCGACCTGGGCCACCGCTACAACCCGGCCGGCCGCTGCGCCGACGCCGGCGTCCCGGTGGTCTTCAGCTCGGACGCCCCGGTCGCCCCGCCCGCGCCGCTGGAGGCCGTGTACGCCGCCGCCACCCGCCGTACGGTCCTCGGCACCGTACTCGGGGACGCCTCGCTGCGGCTGCCGGTCGCCGCCGGGCTGCGCGCCCACACCGCCGACGCCGCCCGCGCCCTGCACCTGGAGCACTCGGTCGGCCGGCTGGCCCCCGGCACCTGGGCCGACTTCACCGTCCTGGACGCCGACCCGGCGCACACCCCCGCCGAGGAGCTGCGCTCCATCACCGTCCGCGAGACCTGGGTGGGCGGCCGCCGCGCCTGGTCCGCCGCCGGCCGCTGACCCGGCCGCTTCCCCCTCTCCCCCAGCCCGCCCCCACCCCGCCCGGAGGCCCCCATGGCCGGCCCCAGCCCCAGCGCTGCCAACCCGCGAAGAGCGGCGCTCGCCGCCCTCGTCGGCACCTCGATCGAGTGGTACGACTTCTACGCCTTCGCCACCGCCGCCGCGATCGTCTTCAACGACGTGTTCTTCCCCGCGGACATGCCCCCGCTGCTGCGCACCCTCTCCTCGTTCGGCACCTTCGCGGTCGGCTTCCTGCTGCGGCCGCTCGGCGGCATCGTCTTCGGCCACATCGGCGACCGGATCGGCCGCAAGAAGACCCTGGTCACCACACTGCTGATGATGGGCGTCGCGTCCTTCTGCATCGGCCTGCTCCCCACCTACGCGCAGATCGGCGCCTGGTCGCCCGCGCTGCTGATCCTGCTGCGCCTGGTCCAGGGCATCGCCATCGGCGGCGAATGGGGCGGCGCGGTCCTGGTCGCGGTGGAGAACGCCCCCCAGGGCAAGGCCACCTTCTTCGGCTCCTTCGCCCAGCTCGGCTCCTCGGTCGGCGCGCTGCTGTCCACCGGCGCCTTCAGCCTGATGAACCTCTTCGGCAGCAGCGCCTTCCACAGCTGGGGCTGGCGGGTGCCCTTCCTGCTGTCGGCGGCGCTGGTGATCGCCGGACTGGTGATCCGGCTGCGGCTGGAGGAGTCCCCGGCCATGGCGCAGATCCAGGAGCAGCGGACCGCCGAGGACCGGCTGCCGATCGTGGAGGTGCTCCACAAGGACTGGCGCACCGTGCTGCTGGGCGTCTTCGGACTGGCCACCGCGACCGGGGGCTACTACCTGGTCACCAGCTATCTGCTCGCCTACGCCGACGACCACGTCCAGGTCTCGCAGTCGATGCTGCTCAACGGCCTCACCCTGGCCGCCTTCGTGGAGCTGCTGGTCACCCCGTGGCTCTCCTGGCTGGGCGACCGGATCGGCGCCCACACGGTGGTGATCGCCGGCCTCGCGGGGGTGGTGGTGCTCGCGGTGCCGCAGTTCCTGGCCCTGCACACCCGCAGCACCCTGCTGATCTGGGGCGCGATGGTCGTCATGCGGTTCACCATGTCGGCGCTGTACGGGCCGATGGCCGCCATCCTGGCCGAAGGGTTCGACGCCCGGGTCCGCTACACCGGCATCTCACTGTCGTACCAGGTGTGCAACCTGGTCTTCGGCGGGTTCTCCCCGCTCATCGCCGCGTCGCTCTCCGCAGCGGCGGGCGGCAGCTACTGGCCGGTCGCGGCGATGCTGATGGCGGTCTCGGTGGCCGGCATCTACTCCATCTCCCGGCTGCGCGCCCGCCGGGAGGCCGCGCTGGCCGCCGCCGGCGGCGGCCCCCGGAGCGGCGACCGGCTGCCGGCGGCCGTCTGACCCCCCGCAGCGCCCGCCCGCACCCGCTGCCTGCCGTCGACGGCAGGCAGCGGGTGCGGGCGTGGTTGTCTCAGCACTGGAGCTGCGGGTCGGCTTGCCGACCGGCCGCCGGCTCCGGAGAACCGGAGTACCGCAGTCCCCCAGGCCGGGGCGTGGGCCGTCGGCCGGAGACCGCGGGCTCAGGCCGGCTGTGCCACCCGCCGCCGGGCCCGGACCCGGTAGCCGTAGGCGGCCAGTACCACGGCCAGGCTGAGGAAGCTCAGCCCCACCTGGGGGCGGGTCTCCGGCATGATGATCATGACGGCGAGCACCCCGGCCATCCAGGCGATGGTCACGTACGACAGGTACGGGAAGAGCCACATCTTCAGCTTGATCGGCTCGCTGCCGTCGCGCTCGACCCGCTTGCGCTGCCGGATCTGCGCCGCCACCAGGACGATGTAGTAGATGAGCTGGATGGCGCCGGAGGAGTTGATGAGGAACAGGAACACCCGTTCCGGGAAGAAGTAGTTGGCGACCACGGCGAGGTAGCCCATCGACGTCCCGGCGAGGATCGCCCGGACCGGTACGCCGCGGTGGTTGACCGTGGCGAGGAACTTCGGGGCCTCGCCCTGCTCGGCCAGGGTGAGCAGCATGCGCGAGGTGATGTAGAGGCAGGAGTTGAGCGAGCTGAGCACCGCGGTCAGGACGACCACCTGCATCATGACGGACGTGTAGGGGACGCCCGCAGCGTCCAGGGCGACCGCGAACGGACTCTTGATGATCTTGCCGGAGAACGAGAAGTCCCACGGCACGATGCACACGATCAGCAGCACCGACAGCACGTAGAAGGTGAAGACCCGGTACATCACCTGCTTCGTCGCCTTGGCGGCGTACTCGGCGGGCTTCTCCGACTCGGCGGCCGCGATGGTGGCGATCTCCGCGCCGCCCATGGAGAACAGCACGGTCACACTGCCGATCACCGCGGCCGTGACGCCCATCGGGAAGAAGCCACCGGAGCCGAACAGGTGGCTGAGACCCGGGCTGCGCCTGCCGGTGCCGCCGCAGAGGAAGACCACCGCGACGCAGGCGAAGAAGATGATGGCGACGATCTTGATGGAGGCGAGCCAGAACTCCGACTCGCCGTACGCCTTCACCGACAGCAGGTTGATGGCGGTCATCACCAGCATCAGGCCCAGACAGAGCAGCCAGGTGGGCACCGAGGGCAGGTAGCCCCCGAGTATCCCGGCGCCGGCGACGGCCTCGATGGCCGCCACGACAACCCAGAAGTACCAGTACAGCCAGCCGATGGTGAATCCGGCCCAGTTGCCGAGCCCGTGCCGGGCGAAGTTGGCCACCGAGCCGGCGGACGGCCGCAGTACGGCCATCTCACCGATGGCCCGCATCACAAAGATCATCAGGATGCCGCTGGCGGCGTAGCTCAGCACTGCGGCGGGGCCGGTCTGGTTGATCACCGCACCGGAGCCGACGAAGAGCCCGGCCCCGATGATGCCGCCGAGCGCGATCATCGTCAGGTGCCGGTTCTTCAGCGACCTCTTGAGTTCGCCGCCGGGGGCGGGTGCTTCCTCGGGTGGAACGGTCGAAGCCGGTCTGTCACTGGTCGTTGCCACGGTGGACCTCGTTCTTCTTCGAGTACGACGAGGGAGAGGAGTAAGTGGGAGCCGTCTTCACAGGTGCTCCGATCAGGAGCACCGGGCGTCGCGGGCAGCACGTTTCAGCGGCACCAGGCGTGGGCGGCGGCCGCGTAGACCTCGACGATCTCCAGGTACTTGCTCGTCTCGACCCATTCGTTCGCCCAGCTGTAAGGGGGCGTGCCCGGACCGATGTTGACCGCGTCGATACCGGCCTGCTTGAGGGGGACCATGTCGGTCCAGAACTGGATGCCGCGGAACGCCGGGTCCCCGCCGGCGGAGCGCACCGCGTCCGCCACGGCGCGGGCGATGGGGGCCTCGGTGTCGATCTCGTACGGCAGACGCGGCCCGCTCAGCCAGTGCGGGCTGAACTCGACCGTCGCCTTGATCCGGGGGTCGTCGGCGCTCAGCTTCCCGATCATGGCGATGACCTGCTGCCGGACCTCGTAGGGGTCCTGGGACGGCAGGAGCCGCAGGTCCAGCGAGATCGTGCAGCGGTCGGGGACCTGGTTGTGCTTGGTGCCGCCCCGGATGGTGCCGATGTTGAGGATCGGTCCGCCGGGAAGCTCCGGGTGGGGCTCATAGGGCAGGGAGCCCTCCAGCTCGCGCAGGGCGGCCAGGATCGGCTCCATCGTCTCGATCGCGTTGAGTCCCAGGTGCTTGCCCGCGGTGTGCGCCTGCTTGCCGTAGGTCGTGATCTCCAGGTAGGCCGCGCCGCGGTGCACCGCGCCGATGGTGTTGTCCGTCGGTTCGCCGCAGATGGCCGCGTCGGCGGTGAAGCCGGCGTCGATCAGGGACCGCGTGCCGACCCCGCCTTCGAAGTGGCAGGACACGCCCTGGAAGACAAGGTCGCCGCGCGGCCGGGTGCCGGATTCCAGGACCCGGCGCATCACCGCGAGCGAGGCCGTGGTGGCGGCCTTCATGTCGGCGATCCCGGCACCGTAGATCCTGTCGTCCGCGACATAGGGGGCGAAGGGGTCGGTGTCCCAGTCCCCGGAGACCTCGTAGATGTCCAGGTGGCCGTTGAGGATCAGCGACCTGCCGCCCCCGGTACCCTTGATCCGCGCGCCGACGCTGGGCCGGCCCGGCATCGACTCCACGAGGCCCACCTCGTCCGCGCCCCACTGGCGGAGCTGGTCGGCGATGAACTCCGCGAGCTCCTGCTCCCGGCCCCAGGTGGAATCGATGGCCAACGTCTGCATCAGAAGTTCGAGATCCCGGTTCGACATGGACTTGAGTCTCCGTCCGGCTGAGGTGGGTGAGCTGGAGTGCAGGTCATTCAGCCAGGAAGCGCGGAGTTAGAACAAACAGAATTATTTGAAATCACCCATCGAAGGAATCGATGGCTCCGCCGAGCGTCTCCGCGCACTGCTCGGCGAACGCGACGGCACGCCGGCTGGGTGCCAGGTCGGCCAGGCGCACGATGCCGATGGTGAGTCCGGGCCGTCGCGGGCTCAACGGCCGGGTGACGAGTTCGATCCCGTCGTAGCTGATCGAGATTCCGGGGTGCTGGGTCAGCACCGAATAGCCGAGGCCGTGGGCGACCAGCGAGCGGACCATCTCGAAGTTCGACGCTCGGTAGCGGACGTTCGGCGTCACGTTCTCGTGCCTGAACAGCGACAGGAAGTAGGTGGCGCCCGGCGGGAGGTCGAAGAGGATCATCGGCTCGGTGGCCAGGTCCGCCACACTGACGCCGTCCTGGGCGGCCAGGGGGTGGTCCGCCGGCAGCAGGACGTAGGGCTCGGCGGCGTACAGCGCCGTCATCCGCAGGTCCTTCGCCAGCCTGAACTCGTCCCCCTCGTACATCAGCGCGATGTCGCAGCTCACGCTGCGCAGTTGGCCCGCGAGGAACTGGTCGGAACCCTCGATGAAGCCGAGGTCCACCTCCGGGTACTTCGCGACGAAGTCAGCGATGACCCGGGGAAGCAGCACCGCCGCCAGGGTGCTGTAGCAGCCCACGACCAGGGTGCCGGACAGCGACGACTGCACCTCGCGCGCGGAGTCGCGCAGTCCGTCCACACCGGACAGCAGCCGCCGCGCGTCCGTCAGCGCCTGCCGCCCCGGTGCGGTCAGCTTCAGTCCGCGGGCGTGCCGGAGGAACAGCTGCACGCCGAGGTTCTCCTCCAGCTCGGCCAGTGAGGTGGAGACCGCCGACTGCGTCAGGTGCACCTTCGCGGCGGCGGCGGTGACGCTGCCCGTCTCGGCGGCGGCCACGAAGTACTCAAGCTGACGAAAACTGATCTCGTGCATGCTCACCCGGTCCTCTCGACCCGGCGAAGGTATAAGCAAAACCGAATGCTGTCCACAGAAAGTTCTGTTGGTCCTATGGCTTGGTCCGCTCACATACTTCTCGGCAAGTCAGCACGGCACTTTCCCCGAAGGAGGCGGAGTCGTGTCAGGTCCCGAGTCAGACTCGCAGAGCGCCACGGTCGCACCGGTTCCCAAGGCCCGGTTCCGAGCGGCCATGGGGGCCGCGGCCACCGGCGTCACCCTGGTCGCCACCGACGGCCCGCTGGGCCGGTTCGCGCAGACGGTGAGCGCGATGTGTTCGGTGTCCGAGGAACCCCCGAGCCTTCTGGTGTGCGTGAACCAGCGGAGCCCGATGAACGAGGCGATCCAGACGCACGGGTCATTCGCGGTCAGCGTGCTGGGCAAGCAGCACGACCACGTCGCGGACACCTTCGCGGGCCGCCCGTGGCCGGGCAAGCAGAAGTGGGACTTCACCTGCGGCGAGTGGGCGCGGACGGCGTCGGGGGCGCCGCGGATCGCGGACGCCGTCGCGTCCTTCGACTGCGTGCTGCACACCGTGCTCACCGTCGGCACCCACCACATCTACGTCGGCGTGATCCGCGACGTCACCGTGGCCGGTGGCACGCCGCTCGTCTACAGCGACCGGCGGTACGCGCAGCCCGAGACGTTCCCGCCGTCGACGTTCCCCGCCTTTCCCGGGTCCGGCCCGGTCCACCGAGATGAGCAGAGGATGGCACGATGATCCGCACCGGCGACGAGTACCGCGAGTCCATCAGGGACGGCCGGCAGGTCTGGGTGGACGGGGAGAAGGTCGAGGACGTCACCCGGCACCCCATGTTCAAGCCGATCGTCGACGTCCGGGCCCGCATCCACGATCTGGCGCACGAAGAGGCGACCCAGGCCCGGATGACCTACCGGGACGACGAGACCGGCGAGCTCAACGCGATCGCCAACAGGCTCCCCCGCACTCAGCAGGACTGGCACGACAAGCGGGCCGCGGTCGAACTGGTGCAGCGGGCCGCAGGCGGGGTCGTCACCCGCGTCGGCGACGAGACCATCGGTGAGATGTGGTCCCTCTACGACGGCCAGGACGTCCTCAACGAGGTCGACCCGCGCTTCTCCGAGAACATCCGGCGGCACATCGCGGCCGCCGTCACCGCGGACCCGTTCCACGTCTCGGCCAACACCGACCCCAAGGGCGACCGGTCCAAGGCGCCCAAGGACCAGGACCCGGACATGCTGCTGCACGTGGTGCGGGAGACCGACAACGGGATCGTGGTCCGCGGCGCCAAGTACGAGACGGCGGCGGCCTACGCCAACCAGGCCTTCACCAAACCGACCATCGCCAACTGGGGCAACGAGGAGCTGTCCGACTACGCGGTCGGCTTCGTACTGGACATGGGCTCGCCGGGCCTGAAGTTCGTCAGCCGCAACGGCTTCGCCGGCCGCGCCCCGGCGAGCGACTACCCGCTGGCGAACCGGGTGGACGAGGTCGAGTCGCTGGTGATCTTCGACAACGTCGAGATCCCCTGGGAGGACGTGCTGTTCTACCGGCACACCCGCGCCGCCTCCTTCATCCGCGCGACGCTGCACCGGTACAGCGCCTTCCCCTTCGTCCAGCGCACGCTGCACCTGGCGGACCTGATGATCGGCGCCGCGCTGTGGAACGTGAAGCAGACCGGGCTGGAGAAGCAGCCGGCCGTCCAGGAGAAGCTGGCCCAGCTGGCGTGCTACCGCGAGACGGTCAACGCGCATCTCACCGCCGCGATCGCGATGGCCGAGCCGAGCCCCGGCGGCCTGCTGATGCCCAACCAGTCGCTCCTCTACACCGGCCGCGTGGTCGCGCTGTCCCAGCTCCCGGTCATGATGCACACGGCCCGCGAGCTGTGCGGCGGCCAGATCTGCATCACCCCGGACACGGCGACCTTCGAGGACCCCGAGGTCGCCCCGTGGCTGGAGAAGTACTACACCGTGAACGAGAACTGGGTGGCCGAGGACCGGCGCCGGCTGCTCGCCTTCGCCCGCGACCTGCTCAACAGCGACTACGCCGGCCACCGGCTGACGTTCCAGCTGTTCGCGCAGTCCCCGCCGTTCGCGCAGCTCGGCGCGGTGTACCGCACCTTCGACTTCAGCGGCCCGCTGGACCTGGTCAAGGCGGCGGCCGAGCTGTCCGACAAGGTCGACGCGTCGCGCTGACCGCATCGCACCCCAGCACAGTGAGGATCACCCATGACGTTTTCCCTGGTAGCCCGCGACAGAGCCACCGGCGCGTTCGGCGTCGCGGTCACCTCGTCGAGCCCCGCGGTCGCCGCCCGCTGCGCCCACGTCCGTAGCGGCGTCGGTGTCGCCGCCTCACAGAACGTCACCAACCCCGCGCTCGGTCCGCGACTGCTGCGGCTGCTGGCGGAAGGGGTCGACGCGACCCAGGCGATGGCGGCGGCCGTCGCGTCGGAGGAGCACATCCGCTACCGCCAGCTGACGGTGGTGGACGCGCAGGGCCGCACCGCGGCGTTCTCCGGTGACGGCACGCTGGGCACCCACCGGACCGTCGAGGGCGACGGCGTGGTGGCGGCGGGCAACCTGCTGTCGGACCCCGGCGTGGTGGACGCCATGCTGGCCGGCTACGAGCAGGCCGCCGGTGCCGCGTTCGAGGAGCGGCTGCTGGCCGGCCTGCTCGCCGGCCGGGACGCCGGCGGCGAGGAGGGGCCGGAGCACTCGGCGGGTCTGGTCGTCGTGCACGAGGTGAGCTGGCCGGTCACCGACCTGCGGGTCGACTGGGCGGACGAGGACCCGATGGGCGAGCTCGAACAGCTGTGGAAGCGGTGGGCCGAGGAGAAGCAGGACTACCTCTCCCGGGCGCTGCGCCCCTCCGAAGCGCCCAGCTACGGCGTTCCGGGCGACCTGTGAGCACGCTCAAGGAGCGGGCGGCAGCCCGGCTGCCCGAGCTGTCCCCCCGGATGCTGCGGCTGTCCCATCGCCTGCACGCCCATCCCGAGGTGGCCTGGGAGGAGCATCGTGCGGCGCGGTGGACGGCCGAGGAGCTGAACGGCCTCGGCTACACCGTCGAGCCGGAGTTCTGCGGGCTGCCGACCGCCCTTCGGGCCCGGATCGGCAGCGGCCCGCTCAATGTCGCGATCTGCGCCGAGTACGACGCGCTGCCCGGACTGGGACACGCGTGCGGCCACAACATCATCGCCGCTGCGGCGGTCGGCGCCGCCGGGGTGCTGGCCGAGCTCGCGGACGACGCCGGGCTGACGGTCACCGTGCTCGGCACCCCGGCCGAGGAGGGCGGCGGGGGGAAGATCCTGCTGCTGGACCGTGGCGGGTTCGACGGTGTGCACGCCGCCATGATGATCCACCCCGGCCCGCTGGACGTGGCCCGAGCGGAGCCGTTCGCGGTCGCACACAACAAGATCCGCTACCACGGGCGGGCCTCCCACGCGGCGGCCTATCCCGAGCGGGGGCGCAACGCCGCGGACGCCTTCACCGTCGCACAGACGGCGATCGGGCTGCTGCGCCAGCACCTGGACGCCGGAACGCGGGTGCACGGCATCGTCACCCGGGGCGGTGAGGCGCCCAATGCGATTCCCGAACTGACCGAGGGCCGCTGGTACGTCCGGGCCCAGAACCTGGACGACCTCGCGGGACTGGAGACCCGGGTGAACAAGTGCTTCGAGGCCGGCGCGCTCGCGACGGGCTGCCGACTGGAGATCGAGCCGGAGAGCCCGCCCTACGCCGACTTCGTCACCGACGAGGACCTGCTCGCGCTCTATGTCGGCAACGCCACCGCGCTGGGCCGCGAGTTCCCCGAGCCCAGCGCGGCGTCCCGGATGAACCGCGCCTCGACGGACATGGGCAACGTCTCGTACCGGGTGCCCGCCATCCATCCCTACCTGGGCATCGACTCGCTTCCGGCGGTCAACCACCAGAAGGAGTTCGCCGCGCACTGCGTCGGCCCGGCGGCCGACCGGGCCGTCCTGGACGGCGCCCTCGCCATGGCGTGGACCTGCCTCGACCTCGCCACCCGCGACGACCTGCGCGCCCGCCTGCTCGCCGACCGGGAGGCAAAGTGATGCCGGGCGCGGGCTGCGCGGCCGGTGCGGGCAGTGCGGGCAGTGCTGTGCGCGGTCGGTCGTACGGGGCGGGCGCGCGGGACGCCGTCCCCGGCCCGACCGCGTCGCGGGCGGCGGGACCTCACGAATCGTCCGAGGACCGAGAGCGGGCCGGCCGTGCACCCGCGAACACCGATCGACGCGGGCGGCCGGCCCGCGCACGGAGAGGCAGGGCGGCATGACGACGGCGTTTCGCAGTGAACGCGACCTGATCGGCTCCTTCGATGTGCCCCACGGCGCGTACTGGGGCATCCACACCGCCCGAGCCCTGGAGAACTTCCCGGTGTCGGGCACGCCGATCTCCCGGTTCCCGCACCTGGTGAGCGCGCTCGCCGCCGTCAAGCAGGCGGCCGCGCTCGCCAACCGGGACCTCGGGCTGCTCGACGAGGCCCGCGCGCAGGCCATCGCCGGAGCCTGCGAGGAGATCCGCAAGGGCGACCTGCACGAGGAGTTCGTGGTCGATGTGGTCCAGGGCGGGGCCGGCACCTCGACCAACATGAACGCCAACGAGGTGATCGCCAACCGGGCCCTGGAGATCCTGGGCCGTCCGCGCGGCGACTACCGCCATCTCGACCCGCACGCCCACGTCAACCTCGGTCAGAGCACCAACGATGCCTACCCCACCGCGCTGCGGGTGGGGCTCGGCGAGGCGGCGGACGACCTGCTCGCCGCGATGGCCCTGCTGGAGCGCGCCTTCCGTGCCAAGGCGACGGAGTTCGCCGGGTTCCTCAAGATGGGCCGGACCCAGTTGCAGGACGCGGTGCCGATGACCCTGGGCCAGGAGTTCGGCACCTTCGCGGTCATGCTGGCCGAGGACCGGCAGCGTCTGCGCGAGGCCCAGGCGCTGCTGCTGGAGGTCAACCTGGGCGGCACCGCGATCGGCACCGGGATGAACGCCCATCCCGACTACGCCCGGCTGGCCACCCGGCACCTGGCGACGCTCACCGGCCGGCCGCTGCGGTCCGCCGCGGACCTGGTGGAGGCCACCCAGGACGTGGGCGGGCTGGTGCAGCTCTCCGGCGTGCTCAAGCGGATCGCGGTGAAGCTGTCCAAGGTGGCCAGTGATCTGCGGCTGCTGTCCTCGGGTCCACGGGCCGGCCTGGCCGAGATCACGCTGCCTCCGGTGCAGGCGGGGTCGAGCATCATGCCGGGCAAGGTGAACCCGGTGATCGCGGAGATGGTGAACCAGGTCGCCTTCTCCGTGGTCGGCAACGACGTCACGGTGTCGATGGCGGCCGAAGGGGGGCAGCTCCAGCTGAACGCCTTCGAACCGGTCATCGCCCGCTGCCTGTTCCAGGGGCTGGCGGAGCTGACGGCCGCCTGCCGGCTGCTGGCCACCCGATGCGTGCAGGGCATCACCGCCGACCGGGACCGGCTGCGGGCGACCGTCGAGCAGTCGATCGGGCTGGTGACCGCGCTGGTGCCGCACCTGGGGTACCACCGGGCGACCGAGGTCGCCCAGGCGGCCCTGCACAACGGAACCAGCGTGGTCGAGGAGATCCGGGTCCAGCGTCTGCTGGACGACGCGACCCTGCTCGCCCTGCTCGGCGACCCCGCCCGGCTCGTGGGCGCGGGCGGGGCGGGCGGCGCCTGAGCTGACTGAGCTGACTGAGCGTTTCACCGGCGAGGCGATCAGCCGCCCCCGCCGGCACCGAGGCCCTGCCCGGTGCCGCGCGGGGGCGGCAAGCCCGTCCTGGTCGGCATGCGCTGCACCTGGAGTCAGTCGGCTTGCAGGACAAAGAAAAGGAAGCACAGGAAGCGCGGCTTGGCCGCGATCTCGTCGGGGAACAGCTCGCGGGCGGCCGGATCCGGGTCCGGCTCGCTGATGACCGTGATCCGGAAGCCTGCCCCGGTGAATGCCTCGACCATCGCGTGCAGCGGCCTGTGCCAGATGCTCATCAGCGGGGTCTGGCCGCCGATGTGCCACTCTTCGGTCCAGTTGGTGGTGTCGAAGTAGCTGTGGTCGGCCTCGCGGCCGGCCAGGCAGTGCATGAGGTGGATCGCGAAGGGATGCTCGACGGATGCGATCAGCCGACCGCCGGGCTTGAGCACGCGCCGCAGCTCGGCCAGGGCCGGCCCCCAGTCCTCCAGGTAGTGCAGCACCAGCGACGCGACCACATCGTCGAAGGTGTCGTCCGGGTAGGGAAGTGGACTGCCCAGGTCGGCCACCCGCAGGTCCGCACCGCCCCCGAGCCGGCGCCGGGCCAGCTCCAGCATCCCGGAACTCGCGTCGAAGCCGCTCACCAGGGCGCCACGGTCGCGCAGGGCCGCGGACAACGGCCCGGAGCCGCAGCCGGCATCGAGGACCCGCCGCCCGGCCACGTCTCCGGCGAGGGCCAGCATCGTGGGCCGCTCGTAATAGGCGTTGACGAGGCTGGTCTCGTTCTCGGCCGAGTACGCCTCGGCGAAGCTGTCGTAGTCGTTGACCTTCGGCGGATCCACCGTCCCGGCGGACGGCGAGGCAAGTCCGGTGGGCTCCATGTGCTCTTGCTGCTCTGCGGAAGTCATGGTGCTGGAGACGTATGCCGCCTCAGTTCGGTTCCGGACTCATACCGTCGCCATGCTCGCTCTGGCCTTCCTGTCCGCGATCGCCGCCGACACCGAGCCGACCGCTCCCGCACAAGGCAGCTGAGCAGCCCGACGGCAGCGAACCCGTCGACGTGATCATCCCCGAAAGCCGCCGCCTCATCAAATCCTCGCTCCGGGCGTACTCCTGGCTGGTCGAACCGGCGCAGAGTGCACCAAGCCACGGCACAGCGCCGCCACGGCGGACGGCGGCTCAGCACGCCCTCGGCTCCACAGCTCACCACAGGGGACCGGAGTACTCACCGATCGCCGTGCCGAGGCCGACGGGGACGCTGCCCTTCGCGCACCGTGCGCATCGACGACGGCGCCGCCTGCGGCATGCCGGCAGGCGCGTCCGAGGGTTCGCGGATGAATCCCATGGTGGCGAAGCCGGTCTGACACCGGTACGGCTCGGACACCCGACGGCCCTCCCCCGCTCGGGCTCCCGGCTCCGGGAGACGGTCACCGGGCGCCGAGAGGGTCTCGGCCGCGTCGGCCTCCCCGGGCCCGCTCGCGGCGCTGGATCGCGGCGGCCAGGCGGGTGCGGGCGGTGTCGGTCCTGCCGAGAGAGCCGCCCTCGATGACTGCGGCGAACCGGGCCGCCTCGCCCCTGGGCCGCTCCACGTCCGCGTTGCCGCCCGCCTCGTACGCGGTGACGGCGAGTTCCGCAGCGGGCGGCGCCCCCTCCAGGCACCCGGCCGGGGCGAGGACGCGGGCCCGCTCGTCGTGGAGGGCGCCGGTGTGGAACCAGGAGGCGCTGGGGCCACCGTCGGCCTCCGCCTTCTCCCACACGGACGCGGCCCCCGCCGGCCGTTCCAGGGCCGTGACAGCCCGGCGGGGCCTTCGGCCTGCATGGTCAGCCGTGCGGACTGCCACAGCCCGGCCACCGCATGGCCGCGACCTGGTCCGGCCGGGGGCCTCGGCATGGCAGCGGAGCGCGCGCTCACGGGCCGCGTGGGCGGCGTCCCAGCGGCCGGCCTCGGGCAGAGCGCGGGCGGCTCCGCCCGCGTCGCCACAGGGGGCGCACGACCGGCCGAGCAGCGCGTACGTCGGCCCGAACAGGAAGGAGTCGTCGCCCCATCGGGCGGCTTCAGCGCTCGCCCGCTGGAGCAGCGGCGTGGTCTCCGCGGCACGCAAATGCCCCGCCCGCGACCACTCGGAACAAACAGGGCCAATAGACAGCCGGCCAGGCAGTCACGATCAGCGACGAATCACAATTAAAGCGACATCGCGGGCACGCGATCAGTCGGCGCCGGCAGTGAACGAGCACGATGGGTCGGCCGCCTCGAAATCTTTCGATGCACGGGCGTGCCGAACCGTTATAAGTTTCGACCAACTTTCGGAAATGAATCGTTGACTGCCCCTCTGACGAGCGCATACTCTCCAGCGATCGAAGCCTCCCGGTAACGGAGACGACCCCGTACGGTCGCGCCCGTCCACCTGGTACGTCCACCCGCGCATGCCCGGAGCAGGAGAGCAAGGGTTGCAGTGATCGTCACGACTTCGCGCACGTCCCCGGCCCTCGCCGTTGCCGCGACCGGCCTGCCGCTTGAACGCCCAGGCCGGCGCATGTACGAGATCCTTGGTGCCCGTCAGGGCATGACGCACACGAACTATTCCCAGCAATTGTGTCAATGACAACAGATCACGGAGTTTCCACGATGGCGAGAAAGACCCGCGGCGCGACGGCTGTCGCGATCGGCTTGGGCATCGCACTTGCTGCCACCGGTTGCGCCGGCAGCAGCGGTGGCGGCAGCGGTTCGTCCGGTGGCAAGGTCACGCTGACCCTCTGGGAGAACGCGCAGCCCGGCCCCGGTGCGAAGTACTGGACGGATGTCGCGGCGACGTACCACACGCTGCACCCGAACATCACGATCAAGGTCCAGGTGATCCAGAACGAAGACCTGGACGGCAAGCTCCAGACCGCGCTCAACTCGAACTCCGCGCCGGACATCTTCCTGCAGCGCGGTGGCGGCAAGATGCGGGCCATGGTCGACGCCGGCGAGCTTCAGGAGCTGAAGCTCACCGACACCGACAAGGCGAATGCGGGCGCGGCAGGTCTCGCCGGCTATTCGATCGACGGCAAGGTCTACGCGATGCCGCTCGACACGCAGCCCGAGGGCATCTACTACAGCAAGGACCTGTTCAAGCAGGCCGGCATCACCGCGACGCCGACGACGATGGACGAGCTCCAGGACGCTGTCGCGAAGCTGAAGGCGATCAAGGTCGCGCCGATCGCGGTCGGTGCCAAGGACGCCTGGCCGGCTGCGCACTGGTACTACAACTTCGCCCTGCGCGAGTGCAGCCAGGACGCCATGACGCAGGCTGCCAAGTCGCTCAAGTTCACCGACCCGTGTTGGACCAAGGCGGGCGACGACCTGGCTGCGTTCCTGAAGGTCGACCCCTTCCAGAAGGGTTTCCTGACGACCTCGGCGCAGCAGGGTGCCGGGTCGTCGGCGGGCATGCTCGCGAATCACAAGGCGGGCATGGAGCTCATGGGCAACTGGGACCCCGGGGTGATCGGCAGCCTGACCCCCGATCAGAAGCCGCTGCCCGACCTGGGCTGGTTCCCCTTCCCCGCTGTGGCCGGTGGCCAGGGCGACCCGACCGCCATCATGGGCGGCCTTGACGGATACTCGCTGTCCAAGAACGCGCCGAAGGAGGCCCTTGAGTTCCTCCAGTTCCTGGTGACCAAGGACCAGCAGGAGGCCTACGCCAAGGCCTTCGTCTCGATCCCGGTGAACAAGGAGGCCCAGGCGGTCGTCACCGAGCCCTACAACGTCTCGGCGCTGGATGCCTTCAACAAGGCCGCCTACTCCATGATGTTCCTTGACACCGAGTACGGGCAGAACGTCGGCAACGCCATGAACGCCGCCGTCGTGAACCTGCTGGCCGGCAAGGGCACCGCAGCCGACATCGCCAAGGACACCAACGCCGCTGCCGCGAAGGGCTGAGTAAGCAGACAATGAGCGACACCCTGGGTACTGACGCGGCCACCGGCCGCCAGTCGCAGGGCACGCCCGGAGTCGGGGGCGCGGCCAAGTCCGCGTCCCCGGCTTCGCCGCGAGCGGCTGCGCGCCGCCGCGGCCGTGCCAAGATGCGACTCGAGATCGCGCTCCTGTCCGGACCGGCGATCATTGTGTTCTTGGCATTCGTGATCTTCCCGGTCGCGCTCGCTGCGTACTACGGCTTCTACCGGTGGCACGGCTACGGCGCGCCCACCGACTGGGTCGGTCTGAACAACTACAAGCTGATCCTCACCGACCCCGCGTTCCAGCACGTGCTGTGGCACAACGGCCTGATCATGGTGCTCTCCCTGGTCATCCAAGGCCCGCTGGCGATCATCCTCGCCCTCCTGCTCAACCAGAAGATCCGCGGCCGCTCGATCATCCGGGTCCTGATCTTCGTGCCCTACATCATCTCCGAGGTCATCGTCGGCACCGGCTGGAGCCTGATGCTCACGAGCACCGGCGCCGTCAACGACCTGCTGCACCACATCGGCCTGGGCTTCCTACAGGCCGAATGGCTCTCCGACCCGAAGCTGGCCATCTGGACGCTGATGGCCATCATCACGTGGAAGTACCTCGGCTTCGCGGTGATCCTGATGCTCGCCGGCCTGCAGTCGATCCCCGAGGAGCTCTTCGAGGCCGCTGAGCTCGACGGTGCCTCCTACTGGCAGATCCAGCGCCGCATCACGCTGCCGCTGCTGGGGCCCACGATCCGCATCTGGGCGTTCCTGTCGATCATCGGCTCGCTGCAGCTGTTCGATCTCGTCTACATCATCTGGGGTCAGTACGTCTCGGGCACCGCGGGCACCTCGACCATGGCGATCTACATGCTCGCCCAGGGCCGCAACGCGGGCAACTACGGCTACGGCAACGCCATCGCGGTCGTGATGTTCCTGATCTCGCTCATCGTCGCGCTGATCTACCAGCGTTTCGTCCTGCGCCGTGATCTCAAGGGCGCCGTCACCGAAGGAACCGTCTGATGAGCGCGACGAGCGCCAGCTCCTGGTTGTCCTCCGCCGGGAAGCCGAATGCGCCCGTCGGCCGTCGTGGGAATCGTGACAAGCCGCAGAAGTGGGGGAACCCCTTCACCTACTTCGTCGCGCTGCTCTTCATCGGGATCTGCGTCGCACCGGTGCTCTACATCGTGCTGGGCGGATTCCGCACCAATGCGCAGATCACCACGAATCCGGCCGCCCTGCCGAACCCCTGGGTCGTCAGCAACTACATCGACGTCCTGAAGTCGACGACGTTCTGGGGCGAATTCGCGAACTCCGTCATCGTCGCACTCGTGAGCACCGTCGGGACCGTCGTCCTCGGACTGATGGTGAGCTTCGTGCTCGCGCGCTATGACTTCAAGTTCAAGGGCGCGATGTATTCCCTGTTCGCGGCCGGCCTGATGTTCCCGCTGGTCATCGCGATCACCCCGCTGTACATCGTCGTCAAGAACCTCGGTCTCGTCGACAACCTGTTCGGCGTGATCATCCCGCAGATCGCCTTCGGCCTGCCGACGACCGTCATCATCCTGGTGCCGTTCCTCAGAGCCATTCCGAACGAGCTCGAGGAGGCCGCCTCGATCGACGGCGCCAGCCGACTCGGATTCTTCTTCCGCATGGTGATCCCGCTGTCGCTGCCCGGTGTGGTGACCGTGGGCATCCTCGGGTTCATCGGCAGCTGGAACAACTACGTCCTGCCCTTGTACGTCCTCAACTCGCAGGCGAACTTCACCCTGCCGCTCGGCGTCCAGGCGTTCTCCTCGCAGTACTCCACGGACACCGCGAGGGTCCTCGCGTTCACCTCACTCGCCATGCTGCCCGCACTGATCTTCTTCTCGGTCTTCGAGAAGAAGATCGTCGGCGGTCTCACCGGTGCCGTGAAGGGCTGAGACCGGCTCCAGGACCTGCACCGGACCGTCCCACGCCTGCCCCTGCCGTGCCTGCGGCGGGGGCAGGCCGCTGTTCGGCGGCGTCGCTCTGCCCGCGGCCCGCCCCGCACCATCGCACCGACAAGGACCACTGAATTGCCCCGCGCCCACATCGAACTCGACAGGAAGGCCGTCGTCGCTCCTGTCCGACGCCGCACCTTCGGCTCGTTCGTCGAGCACCTCGGCCGCTGCGTGTACACCGGGCTCTACGAGCCGGAACACCCGAGCGCGAACGACGAAGGGTTCCGCATGGACGTCGTCGAACTCGTCAGGGAGCTCGGCAGCACGACCATCCGCTACCCGGGCGGCAACTTCGTCTCGGGCTTCCGCTGGGAGGACTCGGTCGGCCCGCGCGAGAAGCGCCCGGTGCGCCGCGACCTCGCCTGGCACTCGCTCGAATCGAACCAGGTCGGCCTGGACGAGTTCGCCAGGTGGCTCAAGCTCACCGACTCCGAGCTGATGCTGGCGGTCAACGTCGCCACGCGAGGCATCCTGCCCGCCCTGGACCTGCTCGAGTACGCCAACCACCCGTCCGGCACGGCGCTGTCGGACCTGCGCATCGCCCATGGCACGCCGGACCCGCACAACGTGCGCATGTGGTGCCTCGGCAACGAAATGGACGGACCGTGGCAGACCGGCTTCATGACGGCGGACGACTACGGCAAGATCGCCGCCCGCACCGCCGCCGCGATGAAGATGGCCGACAAGGACCTCGAACTCGTCGTCTGCGGCTCCTCCGGCTCCGGTATGCCGACATTCGGTGACTGGGAGCGCACGGTACTCGAGCACAGCTACGACCATGTCGACTACGTCTCCTGCCACGCGTACTACCAGGAGCACGACGGCGACCTCGGCTCCTTCCTCGCCTCGGCGGTCGACATGGACTACTTCATCGACACCGTCGTCGCGACCGCCGACCACGTGGGATACAAGAAACGCTCGAACAAGAAGATCAACATCTCCTTCGACGAGTGGAACGTCTGGTACCTCAAGGAGCACCAGGAGTCCGAGGAGGTCAACAGCGAGTGGCGCTACGCCCCTCGGCAGCTTGAGGACGTCTACACGGTGGCGGATGCCGTCGTCGTCGGCAACCTGCTGATGACGCTCCTCAAGCGCAGCGACCGCGTCACCTCGGCATCGCTCGCGCAGCTGGTCAACGTGATCGCGCCGATCATGACCGAGCCCGGCGGCCCGGCCTGGCGGCAGACGACCTTCTACCCGTTCTCGATCACGAGCCGGCTTGCTTCCGGCGAGGTGATCCGGCCCGTGATCGAGGCACCGACGTACGAAACGGCGCGCCACGGCGAGGTGTCCGTCATCGACGCCGTCGCGACCGTCGACGAGGACCGGGCCGCGGTCTTCCTCGTCAACCGCGACCGCACGGAGGCCGCGCAGGTCACGATCGACGTACGCGGTCTCGGGTCGTCGCGCGTCGTCGAGGCGGCCACGCTCGCCGACTCCCAGGTGTACGCGAAGAACACGCTCACCGAGCAGCACCGGGTGACCCCGTCCGTGAACACCAGCGCGGCACTCGCGGACGGCGTGCTCACCGTCGAGCTGCCGCCGGTGTCGTGGACGGCGATCGCCCTCCGCTGAGCGACTACCCGAAGCAGCCCCGGCGCCCCGGGTCGGCCGCCGGGGCTCGGGCAGCAGGACGGCGCATGCGTCCCGGAGGGGGCGGTCAGCCGATGACGGCAGCACGGGTACAGGTCATGGGGCCGGCGGCCGTCTCGCCCGGCGGTGGGTACGGGGACCCGGATGGCGGGTTCCGGGTACCGATGTGACGGGGATGCGAGGGCCCGGTCGGCCTGGACGCGGGGGCGGGTGCCGCCCGCGCTCGCGGTGCTGACGGCCGGGCTGCTGGCGTTCCACCGGGCCGTGCCCAACTGATCGGTTGCCCGGAAGGGCGTGCGAGCCGCCGACCGGCCGCAGCGCCGACCAGCGGATGAACGGCGCCGCACCCGCCCGTTAGGGTGTTTGCATGGACGTGCAAGCTCCACCTCCGGGTGCCCCAGGTGTCGATCAGGCCGTCGCCGTGCTGAAGGCGGTGGCGGACCCGACGCGGTTCCAGGTGCTCTGGGCGGTATGTCAGCAGGAGCACTCGGTGGGGCAGCTGGCGGAGCTGGTCGGCGCCCATGTGGCAGCGGTCTCGCAGCACCTCGCCCGGCTGCGCGCGGTGGGGCTGGTGGCCTCGCGCCGCGAGGGGACGCGGATCTTCTACCGGGCGGCGACCGCGCACGTCCGGAGCCTGCTGGAGGGGGCGGTGCTCGCCTCGCGGACCGCACCGGACGGGGACGGGGACGGCCCGTCCGGGGACGCCGCACCGGCGGCCGCCGCCGCCGCGACGGTGCGCGCCGCCGCGGCCCGGCTGCGGCCGCAGCCGGCGCCGGGGACGTGAGCGTCCCAGGCGTGCCCCGCCCTGGCGGCGGCGCGCCCGGTCAGGCCGAGCGCTGCTGGGGACCGGGGGCGCGCTGGGCGGCTCCCTCGTCCAGCCGGTACTCCTCGGGGCCGGCGTCGTAGGAGTAGAGCTCGGCGTAGCGGCCCCAGTCGGTGGCGGTCTCCAGCTGCTGGGTGACCTGTTCGCTGGTGTAGTGGTGGGCCAGCAGGTCGCGGAAGAAGCCCGCCCGCAGGGTGCCGTCGGCGGCGCGCTGGAGGCTGGTGGTGATGAGGTGGACCAGCGGCGCGTCGACTCCGGCCTGGGCGAAGATCTTCTTCGAGGTCTGGACGTCGGCGCCCGCGAAGGCGGAGCCGCTGGGGGTCAGCAGGAGTTCGCCCTCGGTGACCAGGGCGAAGCCGAGCAGGTCCAGGGCGTCGACCAGGGGCAGCAGGTCGTCGATCTCCAGGCCGAGCTCATCGGCGAGGTCGGCCAGGTCGCAGCGGTTGCCGTGCTGGGCGACGATCTCGGCGAGGCCGGAGAGTCCGTCGACGCTGGCCTGGGGCAGCGGGGTGGAGGCCGGGGTGCGCTTGGCGGTCTCCGCCGGACGGCCTGGCAGCCGGGGCGCGGTGTCCTTCTCCCGGCCGGTCATGACCTGGTAGACCGCGTCGACCAGGGCGTCCAGCTCGGGGGCGTTGCGGTCGCGGGGCCGCTCCAGCGGGACGTCGAAGGTGGCCTTGAGGGTGCCGGGACGGGAGCCGAGCACCACGATGCGGTCGGCCATCAGGACGGCCTCCTCGATGTTGTGGGTGACCAGCACGATGGCGCGGGTGGGGAACTGGCCCGAGGCCCACAGCTCCATGAGCTCGCCGCGCAGGTTCTCGGCGGTCAGCACGTCGAGGGCGGAGAAGGGCTCGTCCATCATCAGTACGTCGGGCTCGACGACCAGGGCGCGGGCGAAGCCGACGCGCTGGCGCATGCCGCCGGAGAGTTCCTTGGGGTAGGCGGACTCGAAGCCGTCGAGGCCGATCAGGTCGATGGCCTTGAGTGCGGCGTCGGCGCGCTCCCTGGGCGGGACGCCGCGGGCCTCCAGTCCCAGCTCGACGTTCTGCTGGACGGTGAGCCAGGGCAGCAGGGCGAAGGTCTGGAAGACCATGGCGGTGCCCGGGTTGGCGCCCCGCAGCGGGGTGCCCCGGTAGGTGACGGTGCCGGAGCTGGCCGGGATGAGTCCCGCGAGGCAGCGCAGCAGGGTGGATTTGCCGGAGCCCGACTTGCCGAGCAGGGCGACGATCTCGCCGGCCCTGACGTCCAGGTCAATGCCGGCGAGGACCGGGAGTTCCCCGTCGGCGCCCGCGTAGGACTTGGTGAGCCGGCGGGCGGCGAGCAGCACCTCGCCGTCGGCGGGGCCGGGGGCGTTCTGGACGGGGGCGGTACGCGGGGCCATGGGAGGCTCCTTCCAGCGCTTGGCGGGCGGTCATGGCGGGTCTTTTACGGCGGGCGGGTCTTTACGGCGGGGCCGGTCGCTACAGGGAGTACCTGGTCTCGGCGAGGCGGTACAGCCGGCGCCACAGCAGCCTGTTCAGGCCCACCACGTACAGGCTCATGACGGCGACCCCGGCGAGCAGGTGCGGGTAGTCGCCGGCCTCGGTGGCGTGGGCGATGTAGGCGCCCAGGCCGGTGGCGGTGAGGGTGGTGCCGCCGAAGGTGACGATCTCGGAGACGATGGAGGCGTTCCAGGCACCGCCGGAGGCGGTGATGCCGCCGGTGACATAGGCGGGGAAGACGCCGGGGATGATCAGCCGCTTCCAGCGCTGCCAACCGGTGACGCCGAGGTCGTCCATGGCTTCGCGCAGGTCGGAGGGGATGGCCATGGCCCCGGCGATGGTGTTGAAGAGGATGTACCACTGGGCGCCGAGCGCCATCAGCAGTACGCCGCCGATGTTGATCGACAGGCCGGTCCGCAGGAAGAACCAGGTGGCCAGCGGGAAGAGGAAGTTGGCCGGGAAGCTGGCCAGGATCTGCACCAGGGGCTGGGCGATGCGGGCGAGCCGGGGTGAGAAGCCGATCTTCACCCCGATCGGCACCCACACCACGGTCGACACGGCCACGAGCACGATCACTCGGGCGAGCGTGGCCAGTCCCAGCAGCAGTGGTTCGCTGAAGACGCCCAGGCCGGTGCGGTCGTGGAGGTAGCTCAGCAGGTCGGCCAGCCCCCAGCCGACGACCCCGACGGCGGCCAGGGTGAAGACGATGTCGCCGGCGCGGCGGCGCGCCGGGTGGACGGTGAGGGGCTGGTCGTCGGTGCCGAAGACGCGGCCGGCCCGGCCGAGCACCTCGCTGACCGGGCGGACGGCACGGCCGAGCAGCCGCGGCCCGTGGGAGCGGCGCAGGAAGTCCAGGACCAGGGAGCGCTGGACGTCGGTGGCCTCGGACTGCTCGTTCTTGAACCGCTCCACCCAGGCGGTCAGCGGCCGCCAGAAGACGAAGTTCACGCCGACGACCATGACGGCCATGGTGACCACGGCCCAGCCGACCTGGCCCAGGTTGCCGTCGGCGATCGCGGTCCCGGCGTACGAGCCGACCCCGGGCAGGGCGTACCGGTGGTTGGAGACGCTGATCGCCTCGGAGGCCACCAGGAAGAACCAGCCGCCGCCGAAGCTCATCATGCCGTTCCACACCAGGCCGATCGCTCCGGAGGGGAGTTCGATCTTCCAGAACCGCATCCAGCGGGTGAAGCGGAAGCTCCGTGAGACCTCGTCCAGCTCCCGGGGCAGGGTGATCAGGGAGTGGTAGAAGCCGAAGGTCATGTTCCACGCCTGCGAGGTGAAGATCGCGAACACGGAGGCGCACTCCAGGCCCAGCAGCGAGCCGGGGAAGAGCGCGATGAACCCGCTCACCGCCACCGTGAGGAAGCCCAGGACCGGCACCGACTGCAGGATGTCCAGGACCGGGATGAGCACGCGCTCCAGGCGGCGGCTCCGCGCGGCGGTGTAGGCGTAGACCAGGGTGAAGGCTATCGACAGGGCCAGCGCGGCGAACATCCGCAGCAGGCTGCGCGCCGCGTAGTACGGCAGCTTCGCCGGGTCGGTGTCCACCTTGGTCACCTGCGCCGGGTTGAAGGAGACCGTGGCGCCCCGGCCGACCCGCAGTCCCAGGTACAGGACCACCAGCACGGCCGCGGCCACCACCACGTCCACCCAGGACAGGCGGGCGAGCCGACCGGTGACCCGGGCCGGCAGTGAGGCCCGGGAGACCGCGGGCCGCGTGGGCAACATCATGGGGACACCCCTAACACCGTGGGCCCGACCGGGCCGCGGGCACGCGGCGGCACCGGTCCGGGGCAGGCGCGCGGTGGCGACCGTCAGCGCCGGGAGGAGGACAGGGAAGAGGGGGCCATCGGGTGGTGGGCGCAAGTGGAGCCGACCGCCGTGGGCACACCCGGGCGTCGCACCGGAGGCCGCGTGTGAGGCGAGACCTCAGGCAGGTGCGCTGCTGCTGTGGCTGCGGTGACTGCCCGCGAGGCAGCCGGGACTATGAGGGTCGCCTCCCATGGCTGCCTCCCTTCTCGGTATCCGTGGCCCGATGTCCGTGCCCGATATGGCCCGGTATCCGTGCGGACCGGCGGGCACCCCGGCCCGGTACGCACCGGGGGCGTTGCCGCGAGCAGTGTGGCACTTTATTGCGCCGATACGCAAATAGTCGGGTGGGTAGGCGGGCGCGCCCCGCGATGGTGCGCGCCGGTGGCGTACGCCTGTCGCCGCACGAGGTCGGCGCGCAGGCGGTCGAGTCGCATGAGCCTCTCGGGTGGCCAACACCCACAGCAGCACCGTCACTCAGGACGAATCGCGCCCCACCCCCGCACCGCTCCGACCAGCACAGACGCCACCGCCCAGCGATCCGCCCATCGGTGTGCCCACTTGCGTTCGCCCAGCTCAGCGCCCGAATTCAAGCGCCAGCCCGCCGAGTTGCGTCGAACCCCGGCGGATGGCCGAATCCCTATGGTTTTCATTGACCGGGTACAGACAGCGCTGCCATCGTGTGCCACACCATGCGAACAAATGAACGGTCGCCTGCGTCGCTGCCGAACATCCACCGACCGGGTCCTGCGGGGTCCGTCCGCGCGTCCCTGCCGCGCGCCTCCGTCGACCGGATGACCAGGCTACCGAGCGTGGACCGGATCCGCACCCAGGATCCGAACAACCACCTGCACTGCCGCAAGAGCCAACTCCTGGCGTACGTCGGCGGCTGCACCCCCTGGTCCGACCTGCTGATGTACGGGGCGCTCGGCTCCACCTCGGCCATCTACCGCCACTGCCACCTGCGCGGCGGAGACCGCTGGGCGTTCGACACCCCGTATGTGACCGATGGCGACCTGCGCCTGCTCGGGTTCGAGGTGCTCTCGGCCGAGACCGTGGACCTGGCCCACTTCGAATCCGGCCTGGCCGAGTTCCTCGCCCTGGGGCAGCCGGTGCTCTTCTACGCGCCCCGGCACCACTTCCCCTACTGGGTGGAGTTCATGCGCCAGGTCGGCACGGTCCCCGAGGAGTACGAGCTGCTGCACTCGTTCCTGGTCTGCGGGGCGAGCACCACCGACGTACTGCTGGTCGACAACGTCGCCGACGACCACGAGTACTTCCCGCTGACCGTGGGTTGGGACGTGGTGCGCGACGGCTACGCCCGGGAGCCCGAACGCTGGTTCACCGGCTGCGCCACCGTCCGGCAGGTGTCCGACCCCGACCGGGACGGGTTCGAGGCCGCGTACCGCGCGTTCCTCGCCGGTTTCCGCGACGGCTTCGAACTCTATGACGTCATCGGCGACAACCTTGTCATGGAGCGCGCCTCGGTCACCGCCCTGTACCGCGCGCCCGGCGTCAACAGCCTGGCGCTGCTGGCCGGTTCACGGGCCATGTTCTGCCGGTTCCTGGCGCACACCCGGCACAGCGAGCAGGTTCGCGCCGCCTACGCCGGCATCGCGCAGCTGGCCGCCGTGCTGTCGGACCGGGTCAGCGCCTTCCAGACCGGGCTGCAAGCGCTGTCGGCGGACCAGATCCGCCGCGGCCTCGCGCACCTGCGGCTGCGCGAGCAGCAGGCGGCGCGGCTTCTCCGCGACGAGGCGGCCGGCCTTCCGCAGATCCTGCCGACCGCCCTCAGCGGCCGGTAGCCGCACACCACGGGAGAAGCGTGCGACAGTTGTACCTGTTCAGCGGCATGGCGGGGATGCAAGGCCCGCCGCTCGCCGCACTGCGAGCGCTCTACGCACGGCCGGAGAACGCGCGGTACTTCACCACCGCGGCCGAGGCGGTGGCGCGCGTCCTGGACCACGTCGGCGCGGACGCCTACCGCCGGGAGCTGCCCGGCGGCATCCCGCTGACCGCCTGGCTGCGCGGCGACCCGCCGGACGCGGGTGCCCTGGAGCACTCCATCGTGGACGGTCTGTTCGCCCACATCTACCATCTGTGCCTGCTGCAACCCGCCATCGGCGGCGCGAACGGCGACCGGCCCGCGCCGGTGGCCGCCATCGGCCACAGCATGGGCCTGATCGGCGCGACGGTCGCGGGGCTGAGGATGACCAACCGCCGGCAGTACACGGCGTTCTGCCACGACGTGATCGCGATGACCGCGCTGACGCTGATCCGCTGCCATCAACTGGCACCGCCGCAGACGGATGCGGCCAGGCCGATGGCGGCCGTGCTGGGCGTGCCGGCCGAGGAGATGCGCGAGCTGGTGTCCGGCTCCCCGGTGCACCTGGCTCTCGCCAACTCCGAACGCTCGCATGTGCTGGCCGGGGAGCCGGCCGACCTCGCCGACCTTCGGGCGAGGCACGCGCGGCGGCTGGCCGAGCCGGGGGTGCGCTGGGCCTACCTGCGCAGCACCGCGCCCTTCCACACGCCGCTGCTGGCGCCGGCGGTGCGTGCGGCGCTGGAGGACCGGCACTTCATGACGTTCCCGCTCACCGGCGACCAGCTGGCCATGCCGGTGTACGTCGCCGACGCGCCGGTCAACCTCCAGCACCGGGGCGACCTGCTGCCCGACGTCCTCGCCCATGCGGTGTGCCGCCCGCTGGACTGGCCCAGCACGCTCCGCGCCGCGATCGAGGACTGCCGGCCCGACCAGGTGGTCGACTTCGGACCGGGCGCGTCAGCCCTGGTGTTCACCCGGGAGAGCCTCAGCGGCAGCCACGACGGCCTGCGCTACCGCAGGGTCCCCACACCGACCGCTTGAGCCACACCGACCACTTGAGCCAGACCGACCGCTTGAGCCACACCGACCGCTTGAGCCACGCCCACCGCTTGAGAAGGAGCGTCCACGAATGCACTGTCTGGTCTTCCCCGGCCAGGGCGTACAGCGCAGAGGCATGGGAGAAGGACTGTTCGAGCGGTACCCGCAGCAGACCGCGGCCGCGTCCGAGCTGCTCGGCTATCCCGTGGCAGACCTGTGCCGCGACGACCCCGAGGACCGGCTCGCTGACACCCGCTACGCGCAACCGGCCGTCTTCCTCGTCAACGCCCTGTCCTGGCTGGACCTTGAGCGCGCCGGCCGGCGGTACGACTACTTCGCCGGGCACAGCCTGGGCGAGTTCAACGCGCTGGTGGCCGCCGGCGTCATCGACCTGATGGACGGCCTGGCGCTGGTCCGGCGCCGCGCCGAGCTGATGGCCGGCATCACCCAGGGCGCGATGGTCGCGGTGGTCGGGCTGAGCGCGGCGCGGGTCGAGTCGACGCTGCGCAGTGCCGGGCTCAACCTGGTGCACGTCGCCAACCGCAACAGCGACCAGCAGGTGACGGTGGCCGGGGACCGGCCGCAGCTGGCGCTCGCGGTCAAGGCGCTGCGCGGACCGGGCGTCCGGGTCCTGCCGGTGGCCGTCAGCGGCCCGTTCCACACACCCCTCATGGCCTCGGCCGGCCGGGCGTTCGCGGCGGTCCTGCGCGAGTACGACTTCCGCGCCGGGCACACACCGGTGATGTCCAGCGTCTCCGGCACGGAGTTCGACCCGGATCAGGCGGTCGGGCTGCTCAGCAAGCAGATCCACCGCCCGGTGGAGTGGGTGCGCACCGTCCTGGCGCTGCGCGCGGCCGGCGTCGACCACTTCGACGAGGTCAACGGCACCACCCTCACCGCCTTCATCGCACGGATCACGGCACAGCCAACGGAGGAACGCGTATGACCACGGACATCGCTGTCGTCGGACTGTCCGTCGAGGTGCCGGACGCGCCGGACCAGCACGCGTTCTGGGACGTCGTCCGCACCGGCCGCAGCCTCACCCGGCCGTTCCCGGCGCAGCGGCGCCGGGAGGTCGAGGACTACCTCCAGTACCACTGGGAATCGGTGCTGGTGCCGGACACCGAGGACATCGCGTTCCACGACGGCAGCTTCCTGGACCGGGTGGACCTGTTCGACCACGCCTTCTTCGGCATGACCCCGAAGCAGGCCGCCGTCACCGACCCGCACCAGCGGCTGATCCTGCGGACGATGTACCGCGCGCTGGAGGACGCCGGCTACACCGGCGACCGGCTGGCCGGCAGCCGCACCGGTGTGTACGTCGGCTACGCCGGCAACCCCGGCTGGTCGTACCTGGAGTACTTCTGCCGTGTCGACCCCGCGCTGGGGCAGCTCGGCCTCACCGGCAACATCGTCACGATGCTGGCCAACCGGCTGTCGTACCTGTTCGACCTGCGCGGTCCCAGCATGGTGATCGACAGCGCCTGTTCGGCGTCGCTGCTGGCGCTGCACCAGGCCAAGGCGGCGCTGCTGCTGGGCGACTGCGAGATGGCCGTGGTGGCCGGCACCCGGGTCGTGATGGCGCCGATGCGGCACCCGCACACCCGGATCGGCATCGAGTCGTCCGACGGCGTGACCCGTACGTTCGACGAGAGCGCGGACGGCACCGGCTTCGGTGAGGGGTCCGGGGCGGTGGTGCTCAAGCGGCTGGACCGGGCGCTGGCGGACGGCGACCAGGTGTACGCGGTCATCAAGGGCAGTGCGGTCAACCACGACGGCCGGTCCGAGATGATGACCGCGCCGGACGCCGGGGCCCAGGCCGACCTGCTGGAGGCCGCCTGGCGGGACGCGGGGGTGGACCCCCGCTCGATCGGCTACCTGGAGGTGCACGGCACCGCCACCCGGGTCGGTGACCCGATCGAGTTCGAGGGGCTGCGGCGGGCGTTCGCCGCGCGGACCGACGACCGGCGGTTCTGCGCGGTGGGCACGGTCAAGGCCAACATCGGCCACCTCTTCGAGGGCTCGGGCGTGATGGGCGTGATCAAGGCCGCGCTCGCGCTGCGGCACCGGGTGATCCCGCCGCTGGCGAACTACGCGCGGCCGAACAGCGCGATCGACCTCAACGACGGTCCGGTGTACGTGCCGCTGGAAGCACGCGAGTGGCCGGACGGGGAGGGCCCCCGCCGCGCCGGGGTCAGCGCTTTCGGCCTCGGCGGGACCAATGCGCATGTCGTGCTGGAGGAGTTCATCGCGGCGCCGGCCGAGTCGGGCGAGGGCCGGCCGCCCTACCTGTTCACGCTCAGCGCGCAGAGCCCGGCGTCGCTCGGCCGGCTGGTCACCCGCTACCGCGAGGCGATCGACGACGGCCGGATCGGCGGCAGCATCCGGGACGTGTGCTGGACGTCGAACGTCTCCCGCGCCGGGTACAAGCACCGGCTCGCGTACACGGTCGCGGACCTGGCCGCGCTGCGGGCGGCGCTGGCGGCCACCGAGGCCGGTGGAGTGCCGGACGCCGCCGGCACCGACGCCGCCCGCGGCTGGACCGGCGGCGCCGAGCTCGACCTGCGCGCAGCGTACGACGGACAGCGGCCGCGGACCGTGCACCTGCCGCCGTACGAGTTCGACGAGACCCGCGCCTGGATCGACTTCCCCGAGACGTGGCGTGACCGGTTCGCGCTGGCCGCGCCGCAGGTCAAGCACCCGGTGACCCATGAGGTGGAGTTCGCGCCGACGCCGCTCGCGGAGCCCGGCGACCCGTCGGCCCGGGTGATGGCCCTGGTCGACCCGGCCACCGCCGACGCCGTGGCCGCCGTCCTGCCGCCTGGCGCGGTGCTGCGTACGCCGGATGTCACGGACGCCGAACTGGAGCGGCTCGCCGACGAACTCGTCGACGAGGGGTACACCCACCTGGTGTACGCGCTCGCCTTCGACGCCGAACCGGCAGCCGACCCCGCGGAGCTGGACCGCCGCCTCGACGAGCACCTGATCGGCCTCTTCCGGCTGGCGAAGGCGCTGATGCAGGCGGGCGCGGGGATCGAGCTCGTGGTGCTGACCCGGCGGGCGCTGGCGGTGGTCCCCGGTGAGTCCGGTCCGGTCACGGAGCACGCGGCCCTGGCCGGGCTGGCCAAGGCGATCGCCCGGGAGTACCCGTATCTGACCGTGCGGCTGCTCGATGTCGACGACGCGGTGCCGGCCTCGCTGCTGCGCGAGGAGATCCTGGCCACGCAGGCCGGCGTGTACGCGCTGCGCGGCACGGACAAGTACCGCGAGTCCTTCGCCGAGCTGACGGAGATTCCGGCGGTCCGCGACGAGTACCTGCGCCCCGGCGGCGCCTACCTGATCACCGGCGGTCTCGGCGGCATCGGGCTGGAGACGGCCCGGCACTTCGCGGCCGGCGCCCCCGGCATCCACCTGTATCTGCTCGGCCGCACCGCCCTGCCGCCGGAGGCCGAGTGGGACGCGGTCGCCGCCGATCCACGGCACCCCGCCTCGGCGCGGGTCACGGCGGTCCGCGAGATCACCTCGCTCGGCGCCACCGTGCACCCGGTGGCCGCCGATGTCGCCGACGAGGCCGCGCTGGCGGCCGCGCTGGCCACGATCCGCGCCGAGCACGGCCGGGTGGACGGCATCGTGCACGCCGCCGGTGTGCCCGGTGACAACCTCATCGCCTACCGGAACGCCGACGAGTTCGCGTCCGTGCTGCGGCCGAAGCTGCGCGGCGCGTTTCTGCTGCACCATCTGACCCGGGCCGACCGGCCCGACTTCGTGCTGCACATGTCCTCGGTGGCCGCGGTGTTCCCGGCGCTCGGGCAGGCCGACTACGCGGCGGCCAACCTCTACCTGGACCACCTGGCCCGCACGCTGAACACACCGGAGCACCGAGTGGTCAGCGTCCAGTGGGTGGCCTGGCGGGAGGTCGGCATGGCGGTCGCCGCCGGCACCAACGAGGACCTGGTGTTCCGCTCGCTGCGCACCCGGGTCGGCCTCGACCTGATCGAGGCGGCCCTGCGCGGGGACCGGACGGGGTTCTTCGCCGGTGAGATCAACTACAGCAGCGAGCTGATGAGCGTACTGCCGACGTACAGCGTGACCCTCTCCCCGGACATCGAGGAGAAGATCGGCACGGCGACGGCGGCGCTCACGGAGCGGGCCAAGCAGAGCAACGCACGCGTACGCGAGGCTCTGGACGCCACCGAGGTGCAGCTCACCGGGCGGCCGGACGGCGAGTACACCGAGCGGGAGCGGATGGTGGGCCGCTGCCTGGCGCACGCCCTCGGCCACCCGACGATCGATGTGCACGCCGACTTCCGGGATCTGGGCGGTGACTCGATCATGGCGCTGACCATCGGCAACAACATCTCCGCCTGCCTCGGCCGCCCGTTCGACACCCTTGACCTGATGAGCGAGCGCACCATAGTCGCCGTCGCCCGGCTCATCGAGACCAAGTACGACGACACGGACGCGTCGGGCGATGACGACGCGTGGCTCGATGACCTGCTGACCACGCCCGGGGAGTGACGTGCCGAACCTCACGCGGGGCCCGATCCTGACCGGCATCGTCGGGATCGCGGCCCCGCTGGCCCTGGCCAATCTGCTCCAGCAGGGCTACCTGCTGGTCGACAGCGCGGTCGTCGGGCGGTACGTGGGCGTCACCGGGCTGGCCGCGATGGGCGCGGGACAGCCGCTGTACTCCATCCTGAGCTCGCTGTTCACCGGTGTCTCCGGCGCGTTCGCCGTACGGCTCGGGCAGCTCACCGGCGCCGGGCGGCGCGACGACCGCAACGCGCTGCTGGCGCTCGCGGTCTGCACCGCGGTGTGGTCGGTGCTCTGCGCCGTGGCGGCGGTACTGGGCGCGGGGCCGCTGCTGACGCTGGCGGGCGTGACCGGCGCGGTTGCCGCCGAGGCCCGCACCTTCCTGGTGACGCTCTGCTCGGGCATGCTCGCGATCTACACGCTCGGCGCGGTGTGCACGGTCCTGATCGGCCGGGGTGACGCCCGCCGCGCCACCGGCCTGATGATCACTGCGAGCGCGCTGAACGCGGTGTTCGCCTGGCTGTTCGTGGGCCCCTGGCGGCTGGGGATCGCGGGCGCGGCGCTGGCCGTGCTGGCCGCCAACGCGCTGAGCGCGGTGACCGGTCTGACGCTCCTGGTGCGCGAGCAGCGGCGGCGTCCGGCGGTGGCAGCCGAGGTCACGGCTGCCACGGTGCGCGCCGAGGTACGACGCGGCCTGCGGATCGGCGCCCCGATGGCGGTGCAGTACCTGCTGATCGGCGTCGGCGTACTGGTGCTGGTGTGGATCATCACTCCGTTCGGGGAGTCGGCCCTCGCGGCGCTGACCGTCGTCTCCCGGCTGGAGCTGCTGACCAGCGTGCTGTTCCTCAATCTGTCCGGCGCGCTGATGATGTTCACCGCGCAGAACACCGGCGCCGGCCAGTCCGCGCGTATCCGCGAGGGAATCCGGCACACCGTCTGGCTGGGCATCGCGCTCACCGCCGTGGTGTCCCTGCTGCTGCTCGCGGAGCGCGGGCCGATCGCCGCGCTGTTCTCCGGCAACCCGGAGACCCGGCTGATCACCGAGCGGTACATCCTGATCACGGCACCGTTCTTCTGGTGCTACACGCTGACGGTCGTGCTGCACGGCTGGTTCAACGGCATCGCCCGCGCCGTCGTGCCGTTGATCTGCACGGTGACGTCGCTGGGCGTGGTCCGGCTGCCGTTGTCGTACGCGCTGGGCCACGCCTGGGGGGTCGACGGCGTCATGTGGGCGGCGGTGATCGGCTGGGCCGTGGGACTGGGCTACACGCTGCTGGCCACCCGGCAGGCGGTGACCGCGCGCGACCGTGGCGGAGAAGGCAGCCCCCTGGCGAAGTCGGGCAGTCGGAGCACAAGCTGATCCGGTCACGGTCCGTCAGCGACATCCTGCCGCGCCGCTTCCTGCCCTGCCGCAGCCGGGGTTCCGCTGCGGACCCGGCCGCACCGAGGCACCGCGCCCGGCCCGGCGCCGTACGCACCGCAGGGATACCTGGCACCGAGAAGTTAGGTTAGGGTGACCTAAGTACGAGCCGGGCGGTCCGCACCGCACCCCGGCCCGCGAGCGCAGCGAAACCGTGGAACAGGACGTCAGCCATGATTCTGGAACTGGTCACCCTCCCGGCGAAGACCGCCCCGAAGACCGCCCCGAAGACCGCCCCGAAGTCCGATGCGGAGACGGACGCGGAGTTCACCGAGATCGTCGCCGCGCTGACCCGGCGCGGCTTCCTCGGCGGTGTGGCGGGCGCCGGCGCACTGCTCGGCCTGTCGGCCTGCGGCAACGACGTCCAGGGCGGCGCGGCCCCCGCCACCTCGGCCGCGCCACGGAACCTGACGGACGCGTACGGCACCGTACGGCTGCCGAGGAATCCGCGCCGGGTCGTCGCCCTGAGCAAGGCGGCGCTCAGCACGCTTCTCGATGTCGAGCTGACGCCCGTCGGCACCGACGAGGGCGAGACGCAGGTCGTCCTGCCGAAGTACCGCACCACGGTGGCGGGTTTGCCGACCGTCGGCGCGTACGGTGCCTTCGACATCGAGAAGATCGCCGCACTCCGGCCCGACCTGGTGATCGCCTTCGACACCTACCTCGACGCCGCCCTGTACCGGAAGCTCAGCGCCATCGCCCCGACCTACGCGGTCCGGACGTCCGACGGCGTCATCCCCTGGGAGCAGGCCAGCACCGCCTTCGCCGACGCCGTCGACCGCAACGACCGCCTCAACGCGCTGAAGCGCGCGTACGCGGCCCGGCTCGCCACGGTGAAGGCCCAGTACGCGGCCGAGCTGACCGGTTGCCGCTGGGAGGTCGTCCAGGCGGCCGCACCCGGGACCTTCTACCGGTACCTGCCCAGCAGCGACCCGTCCGCCATCCTCACCGCGCTGGGCGCGAAGCTGGGCAACGCGGGCGCGAAGGGCCCCAACTACTGGGGCCACGAGCTGTCCTACGAGACGATCACCCGGCAGCTCGGCGCCGCCGACGTCATCCTCTCCGTCGCCGTCGGCAGCGAGCCCCTGCTGGCGCAGCCCCTGTGGAAGAAGCTGCCCGCCGCCCGCGCGGGTCACGTCTACACCACCGACCTGCTGTTCCCCTCCTCCTACAGCGGCGCGCTCGGCCTCCTGGACTTCATCGCCGACGCCTGCGCCAAGATCCGCTCCTCCCGCTGACGTTCACGCCGGGCGGCGGGGGCCGGGGCCCTCGCGGCCCAGCATGTCGCCCGGGTCGGCCAGCGCGCAGCGGTCGATCGACAGGCAGCCGCAGCCGATGCAGTCGGTCAGCTGGTCGCGCAGCTGCTCCAGCCGGGCGATCCGGGCGTTGAGGTCGTCCTGCCGGCGGCGGGAGACCTGGTCCCCGTCCTCCCGGGTGGGTGTCCTCCCGGGTGGGTGTGCGCTCCTGCGGGAGCAGGCCGAGGACGTCGCGGATGGCGGAGAGCGGGATGCCCACCCGTGGGGACATCCGGACGAAGGTCACCCGGCGCGGCGGGTCCCGGGTGCAGCGGCGCTGGTTCCCGGTGGTGCGGCGGCTGCGGACCAGTCCTTCGCGCTCGTAGAAGCGCAGTGCGGACGCGGGGACGCCGCTGCACTGCGCCGGCTCACCGATGGTGGCCTCGGATCGCTGGGCGGTGGTCGGCGTGGGCATGCCGCCACGCCAGCGGTTGCACCGCTCCGGCTGGGCGGTCCGACGCTTTGTCATGCTTGGGGAGAGATCACCATCGGATGACGATCCGACAATCCTTCTGGTTGGCCGAGCGCCCCACCGCCATGATCGGTGCCTTCACCGATCCCAGGGGGTACCCACCTTGTTCCGTACCGTACGCGCCGCGGCCGTCGCCCTCGGCGCCGCCGCCGCGCTGCTCGTCCCCGCCGTCGGGCAGGCCCAGGCCGCACCCGTCCACCTCACGCACAAGGCCGCCGTCAAGCACTGCGCGCACCACACGACGGGCACCTGCAAGGCCAACAGCAAGCACCCCAAGGGTGCGACGGCGAAGTGCAAGGACGGCACCTACAGCTACTCCGCGCACTTCCGGGGGACCTGTTCGCACCACAAGGGCGTCCGCTACTGGTACAAGTAGGCCGCGCTCGGCGCCCCGTCCGGCTGTCGGCCGGGCGGGGCGGCGTGCGGCAGGGCGTCAGGAGTCGGGAGCGATCAGACCGCGCTGGTAGGCGCGGACGAGGCGGCGGGGCACCAGATACCGCGTCCCGCTGACGACGATCGGCACCAGGTCGGGGGTGGTCGCCTTCCACTGGGCCCGGCGGTGCCGGGTGTTGCTGCGGGATGTGCGGCGCTTGGGGACTGCCATGGCGGCTCTGCTCCTTGGGCTGGGTCAGCGGGCTGGGTCAGCGGGCTGGCGGCGGGTTCAGGCGCCGACCGGCCGCTGTGCGTGGTCGTGGCTGTGGTCGTGGCTGTGGTCGTGGTCGGGGTCGCTGCCCAGGCCGTGGGGGTCCCAGGCGGGGAAGGGGTCCTCATCGCGGGCCGGGTGCCGTTCGGCGTCGTCCAGCAGGCAGTGCCGGAGCGCGGCCTCCAGCTCGGCCGCCCGCAGACCGGTCCCGATGAAGACGAGCTCCTGACGGCGCGTCGCCTCGTCGCCGTCGGCCGGGCGCACCCCGGACGGCTCGAAGCGCGCGACGGCGCCGGCCTGGGACCACAGACCGGTGACCGCCGGTCTGGTGGCCAGGTGGAAGAAGCCCTTGGAGCGCAGCACGGCACCGAACTCACCGCTGTCCAGCCGGTGGGCGACCAGGTCCCAGAGCCGGCCCGGGTGGAAGTCCCGGTCGGCGCGGAAGACCAGGCTGGAGATGCCGTACTCCTCTGTCTCCGGCACATGGTCGCCGTTGAGCTCCGCGACCCAGCCGGGTGCCTCCTGCGCGCGGGCCAGGTCGAAGCGGTGCGTCCCCAGGATGTCGGCCGGCGGCAGTCGGCCGTGCTCGGTACGGACCACGCGGGCGGCCGGGTTGAGCCGGCCCAGCACCGCCTGCAGCCGGTCGGCGTCGGCGGCGGTCACCAGGTCGGTCTTGTTGAGGACGATGACGTCGGCGAACTCCACCTGGTCGATCAGCAGGTCGCTGACGGTGCGCTCGTCGTCCTCGTACTGGTCCAGGCCGCGCTCGGCCAGTTCGTCGCCGCCGCGCAGCTCGGGCAGGAAGTTGGCGGCGTCCACCACGGTGACCATGGTGTCCAGCCGGGCCAGGTCGCCCAGGGTGGCGCCGTCGTCGCGCGGGAAGGCGAAGGTCGCGGCCACCGGCATGGGCTCGGAGATGCCGCTGGACTCGATCAGCAGGTAGTCGAAGCGGTCGGCGCGGGCGAGCCGGTCGACCTCCTCCAGCAGGTCGTCCCGCAGGGTGCAGCAGATGCAGCCGTTGGTCAGCTCCACCAGCCGCTCCTCGGTGCGGGAGAGGGCCGCCCCGCCGTCGCGGACCAGCGCGGCGTCGATGTTGACCTCACTCATGTCGTTGACGATGACGGCGACCCGCAGGCCGTCCCGGTTGTGCAGGACATGGTTGAGCAGGGTCGTCTTGCCCGCGCCCAGGAAGCCGGAGAGCACGGTGACGGGCAGCCGGGTCGGTACGGAGCCGGTCGCCGGTGCGGTCGCCGGTGCGGTCGCCGGTGCGGTCATCGGGAGGTGCCCGAGGCGTAGGGCAGCAGGGCCATCTCGCGGGCGTTCTTGATGGCGGTGGCCATCCGGCGCTGCTGCTGGACGGTGAGCCGGGTGACCCGGCGGCTGCGGATCTTGCCCCGGTCGGAGACGAACCTGCGCAGCAGCTCGGTGTCCTTGTAGTCGATGAAGGTGATGCCCGCCGCCTCCAGCGGATTGGGGCGGAGGCGGCGGTCCTTGGGGTGCGCGGGTCGCTTGGGCACGGGTGGTTCCGGTCCTTCTGGTCGGGTGGTGGTGCGCGGCCTGGTTCAGGCCGTCGGGGCGAGCAGGTCCTCGAAGGCGTCCGGCAGCGCGCACCAGCCCTGCTGTCCGGCGGCGAGCTCGTCGTCGGTGAGCAGGCAGGAGTCCAGCAGGCCGGTGATGCCGTCGGTGTCCAGGCCCTCGGCGGTGAAGCTGAGCTGCTGGACGCGGTCGCCGTACAGCGGGTGCCAGTCGAGGGCCGCCGCCGCGCGGCGCTGCGGCGGGTAGGACTCCCACTGGCGGTCCGTCAGCGCGGTCAGCCAGGGTCCGCAGTCCTCGACGGCGAGGTTGGCGCCGGCCGCGTCCCAGGCGAGCATCAGTCCAGGCCGGTTGGCGAGCCAGAAGCGGCCCCGGCTGCGCTGGGCGGCGGGGACCAGCTGCTCCAGCGCGTCGTACAACCGGCCGGGGTGCAGGGGGCGGCGGCGCTCCCAGAGCAGGGTGGCGACGCCCGCTTCGTCGTGGTCCTGCGGCAGCAGGGCGAGCGCCGGGTTGACGCGGTCCCGGGCCGCCGGGACGTCGAACCCGGCGAGGGCCGCGCGGGTCAGCGCGCCGCTCCCCAGCCGGACGGCGCGGGCCAGCGGGTGGAGCTGGCGCAGCATGGCCAGCCCGGCGTGCAGCTCGGGGGCGCCGGCCGCGTCGGCGGCCCGGGGGACGGCCAGCACGGTGGCGTACTCGATCTGGTGGGCCAGGGCCTCGGCCAGGGTCCGGCCGTCGTCGGTGCTGGTGTGCAGCCGGTGCTCGCGCAGCTCGTCGGGGACGGACAGCTGCGGGAGCAGCAGCAGCGGATCGACGGCCGTGACCACCCCGGCCACCTCCAGCGAGTCGGCCGCGTCCCGCCCGCCGACCTCGCCGCCGGCGATCATCTCGACGGCGGGGTGGGGGTCGCTGCCGCCCCACAGCTCCACGATGGCCAGCCGGTGGCTGCCCGTGTCGGCGATGCGCAGCAGCTCGGGCAGCAGGTCCTCGCGCAGGGCGCAGCAGGGGCAGTCGTTGGTGAAGTCGGTGTGGGTCCGGCTCGGCGGTCCGTCGGCGGTGCGCAGGTCGCGGCGGACCCGGCCGCTGTCGACGTCCGTGAGGTCGTGGTGGAGTACGACGGCGTCGCCTGCGGTGTACAGCAGTTCCTGGACGGCCTGGTGGCGGGCCGGCTCGTGCAGTCCGGCCACGACGACGACGGGCAGTCGTGTGTCCTGGGACACGGGGGCTTCCTTTCGGGGTCTCGCGCGGCGGTGGCCGCGCGGGTGGTGCGTACGGTGGGGCTACCAGCTGGACTTGCGTACGCCGGGGAGGAAGCCGGCGTGGGCCTGCTTGCGGAGGTTGACCCGGGAGAGGCCGAAGGTCCGCAGGTAGCCCCGGGGGCGTCCGTCGACGGAGTCGCGGTTGCGCAGCCGGGTGGCGCTGGCGTCGCGGGGCTGGCGGCGCAGCTCGCGCTGGGCCGCTTCGCGCTCCTCGGCCGATGACGAGGGGCGGGCGATGATGCGCTTGAGTTCGGCCCGGCGTTCCGCGTAGCGGGCGACGATCAGGCGGCGCTGCTCATTCTTGGCGATCTTGCTCTGCTTGGCCATGGGAGTTCAGACCTTTCCGCCACGGGCCCGGATGAGGGCCACCGCCTGCTCGATGCCGATCCGGTCCACGGTCTTGATGCCCTTGGCGCTGAGGGTCAGCCGTACGTTGCGGCCCTCGCTGGGCAGCCAGTACCGCTTGGACTGGATGTTGGGGTCGAAGCGGCGGGGGGTGCGGCGGTGCGAGTGGGAGATGGCGTTGCCGAAGCCGGGTTTGCGGCCGGTGAGCTGGCAGTGGGCGGACATGGGGCCTCCGGGGTCGTGCGGTGGTGGTGCCGTGGGCAGTACATTAGCGAAAATCGTTTTCATTTCCAACTGCCACCCTGAGCGGCTCCGGCTGGCCGATTTGCCGGGTCGGCAAGGAAGCTTGCCGAGCGATGAGCCGCAGGCGCACTGTCCCCCTGAACGGAGGTATGTCGATATGACTGGACAGTTGGAACAGCACACGCCTGCCGTCCCCGCCGGCGGGGAGCGGCACTATGACGTGGTGGTCGTGGGCGGCGGCGCCGCCGGGCTGAGCGGGGCGCTGACCCTCGCCAGGGCGCGCCGCTCGGTGCTGGTGGTCGACGGCGGCCGGCCGCGCAACGCCCCGGCGTCGCACATCCACAACTACCTGGCACGCGAGGGAATGGCGCCCTCGGGGCTGCTGGCCACCGGCCGCGAGGAGGTGACGGGGTACGGCGGCGAGATCCGGCAGGGCGAGGTCGCATCGGTCGAGCGCCTGGCGGCCGGGGGCTTCCGGGTGCTCCTCGCTGACGGGAGCGCGGTCACGGCGCGCCGGCTGCTGGTGGCCACCGGCCTGGTGGACGAGCTGCCGCCGGTGCCGGGGGTGGCCGAGCGCTGGGGGCGCGATGTGCTGCACTGCCCGTACTGCCACGGCTGGGAGGTCCGCGACCTGCCCATCGGCGTGCTGGCCACCGGACCGCTGGCAGTGCATCAGGCGCTGCTCTGGCGGCAGTGGAGCCAGGATGTGACGCTGTTCTCGCACACCGCGCCCACGCCCGGCGACGACGCGTACGAGCAACTGGCCGCCCGGGGCATCGCCGTGGTGGCCGGGGAGGTGACCGGCCTCGCGGTGACCGGCGACCGGCTCACCGGGGTGACCCTGGCCGACGGCCGGGAGGTCCCCTGCCTGGCCCTGGTCGTCGCGCCGCTCTTCACCGCCCGCGCCGGGGTCTTCACCGGCCTCGGCGTCGAGGTCGTCGCACAGGAGGTGGCCGGGCAGCCGATCGGCAGCCGGGTCGCCTGCGACCCGGGCGGGGCGACCGGCGTACCGGGGGTGTGGGTGGCCGGCAACGCCGCCGACCCGACCGGCACCGTCATCAGCGCCGCCGCCGACGGGGTGCGCGCCGGCGGCGGGATCAACGCCGACCTGGTGGCCGAGGACACCCGCCGAGCCGTCGCCGCCCACCGCTCCCCCTTCTCCCCGCAGGCGGAGCGGGAGGTCTGCGCACGGGTGCTCGGCGACCGCCGGCACGGCCTGTGACCCCAGGCCCGTAGCAGCCCGGTCGGGCCGCCCCGGGGAAGCCCGGCGGCGGCCACGCCGATCCGGGGGCCGGCGGGAGTCGGTGCGTGGTCGAGGACACCTGAGGCAGGTCCAGGCCGGATCGCGCTGGCCGCCGGCGGGGGTGTCCTCGTCCACGCCCGTGTGGTCGGCGGTGGGACGCGTTACGCCAGTCGGTGGAGGTCCGTGGTCGCTGTCGGGCGAATCGCGGTAGTTCGCTCGTCGGGTCATCGGCCAAGGTCCGCCGGCAGCGCAGGATGGTCCGGCGCGGGGTGGCCCTTGGACGACAGGAGAGCGGCGATGTCCATCGACCTGACGGAGACGTCGATCACCGAAGCGGTGCGGAAGACCTTCGACGGTGCGGAGGACGAGCGCGTCAAGGAGTTGTTCATCCGCCTGGTGCAGCACCTGCACGACTTCACGCGGGAGGTGCGGCTGACCGGTGCGGAGTGGTTCAAGGCGATGGATTTCCTTGAACGCGTGGGCAAGACCTGCACTCCGACCCGGCAGGAGTTCGTCCTGCTGTCCGACCTCCTGGGCCTGAGCGTCCTGGTGGACCTGATCCACCATCCGGGTGTCGGGTCGGTGACGGATTCCACGCTGCTGGGCCCCTTCTACGTCGAAGGCCGCCCGACGGCGCAGAACGGATCGGACATCTCCGGCGGGGTCGGGGGGACTCCGCTGTTCTTCGACGGCCGGGTGCTCGACCCGGACGGCAACCCCGT
Organism: Streptomyces sp. NPDC092296; assembly: GCF_044755465.1. NCBI lineage: Bacteria > Bacillati > Actinomycetota > Actinomycetes > Kitasatosporales > Streptomycetaceae > Streptomyces > Streptomyces sp. NPDC092296. The sequence continues at coordinate 139,373 of NZ_JBIVRB010000016.1, forward strand.
GGCCGGCGCCAGGGTGGACACCTGGCACAGCGACGGGGAGGGCTTCTACGACGTGCAGATGCCGGGCAAGCTGCACGGCCGGCTGGCCATGCGTGCCTTGCTGACCACCGACGACGAGGGGCGGTTCTGGTACCGGTCGGTGGCCCCGCGCTACTACCCGGTTCCGACCGACGGACCGTGCGGGGAGATCCTGCGTGCCGCGAACCGGTCACCGATGCGCCCGGAGCACCTGCACTTCTGGTTCCACGCCGAGGGCTTCGAACCACTGATCACCATGCTGGTCCGCAGCGACGACCCCTATGTGGAACGGGACGCGGTCTTCGGGGTCAGGCGGTCGCTGGTGGTGGACTTCGTCCCGCACGACGCGGGGGAGACCGCTCCGGACGGCACCCGTGTGGACGAGCCGTTCCAGACGGCGGAGCGGACGTTCGTACTGGCCCCCAAGGAGCACTGAAGGTGTCACGCGCCCCACTGCCCCGTTATGTTTTCCGCGGCTCCGCAACGGGGCCGCTGGCCTCCGGGCCCGGCATGACTGTTGCCCCCTGTCGAAGGCATGACCTGGGGGGTG
>NZ_JBIVRB010000017.1:0-132106 GCF_044755465.1 Streptomyces sp. NPDC092296
CGGCCTGCTGCGCGACGGCACCCGCTTCGCCGTCGTGGAGGGCACCGACCGCGCCCGCACCGTCTACCCACCCACCGGCTACCCGACCACCGCCCCCCCCCCCCCCCCCCCCCCCCCCCCCCCCCCCCCCCCGGGGGGCGGGCCCCCCCCCCCCCCCCCCGCCACACCGCTACCCACCGCCCGCCCCGCTGATCGGTGCGCACGCCTTCCAGGCTGCCTCCCCGCTCGCCAAAGCCGCCGCCGACCTCGGTGGCCTGCAACTGGCCGACGGAATCCACGACGCCCTGCTGCGCTCCGCCGGACAGGCCCTCACCGCCCCGCAGCCCGAAGTCCACGCTGCTGTCGGCCTGCCCTCACCCGCAGCCCACCGGTCGCGTCCGCACCGCGACGACCCCACGTAGCCGGGGTCTCCGGGGCGTCAGCAGACCGGGTGGCCGTTCTCCAGGTAGGACGTCCCGCCCAGGTCGCGCGCGCGGAGGCTTGCCGCCACTCGGCGGGCCAGCAGCGGGGGCAGGCACCGGTGGGCGGCGGTCAGGTCCATGAAGGCGTGCGCCCGCAACTCCTCCGGCTGGAGGCGGATCTCCGCCACGGACGCCTCGGGCAGCACACCGCCGTCGAAGACCGTGACCAGCCCCTCGCTGCGCCCGCTCCTGGCGGCCACCCAGTCCACGCAGAGCAACCGGCCCGGGGTGCGGACGAGCCCGAGTTCCTCCTTCACCTCGCGGCAGGCGGCGTCCCGGGGGGACTCGTCCTGCTCCACCGTGCCGCCCGGCATCTCCCACCCGTCCTTGTAGACCGGATCGACCAGCAGAAACCGGCCCGCAGTGTCGAAGAGCAGGACGCCCGCAGCCATGCGCTTGCGGGGCAGCGACCGGTCGTAGCGAGCCGGGTCGGGTTCGTGGGATGCGCTCATACCGGGACGGTAGTGCGCCGCAGCGGAACCGGCCGGTGTGCCTTGCCCGCCATGCCTGCGGAGGTCAAGCGATGCCGCCGTTGGCGTAGAGCACCTGGCCGTTGACCCAGCGGCCCGGCCCGGCCAGGAAGGCGACGGCTTCGGCGATGTCGGCCGGGGTGCCGAGGCGTTCCAGCGGGGTCTGGGATGCGATGTGGTCGATGACGGCCTGCGGCTTGCCGTCCAGGAACAGCGGTGTGGCGGTCGGGCCGGGCGCGACGGCGTTCACCGTGATGTCGCGGCCGTGCAGTTCGCGGGCCAGGATCAGCGTCATCGCCTCGACGGCGCCCTTGGTGGCGGCGTACGCGCCGTAGCCGGGCTGCTGGAGCCGGGTCACGGACGTGGAGAAGTTGACCAGTGCGCCGCCGGGGCGCAGCGTGCGGGCGGCGAGTTGGGACACGACGAACGTCCCGCGCACATTGGTGCGGTGCATGCGGTCGAAGTCGGCCAGGTCGAGTTCCGCGATCGGTGCCAGCAGCATGATGCCGGCCGTGTTCACGACCACGTCGACGCCGCCGTACAGCTGCTCGGTGGCCTCGAAGAGCGCGGTCATCTCCTGTTCGGCGGCGACGTCGCCGCCGATCGCGGTCGCGACCCCGCCCGCCGCCTCGATGTGGGCCACGACGTCCTGGGCGCGGGTCCGGTCGTGGCCGTAGTGCACGACGACGGCGAGGCCGTCGGCGGCCAGGCGTACGGCGACGGCGCGGCCGATGCCTCCGGAGGCTCCGGTGACGATTGCGGCGCGCGGGGCGGGTGCTGCGGTGTCGTCCATGGGGTTCGGCCTCCTGTCATTTTATGGACTACTCGTCCATAAAATGACTGTAGACTGATCGTCCATATACGGCAAGCTTGAGAGGAGGACACAGGTGGAGGAGTCGAAGGCGCCCCCCAGGCGCGGTCGCGGCCGCCGGCCGACCGCGCAGGTGCGCCAGGCGGTGCTGGAGGCCGCCGGCGCGATGCTGTTCGAATCGGGACTGGCCGAGATCACCTTCGAGAAGGTGGCCGCCCGCGCCGGCGCCAGCAAGATGACGCTGTACAAGTGGTGGCCCTCACCGGGGGCCCTGGCCTTCGAGGCCTACTTCGCGGCCGTCGAGGACACCCTCGCGTTCGCGGACAGCGGCGACATAGCCCGCGACCTCACCGCGCAGCTCCACTCCTTCGTCGGCCTGCTCACCGAACCGCCCACCGGACCCGTGATCGCCCAGCTCGTCGGCGCCGCGCAGACCGACCCCGCCCTGGCCGCCGCCCTCGCCACGCACTACACCCACCCGCGCCGCCGACTCGCGGTCGACCGGCTCACCCGAGCCCAGCACCTCGGCCAGATCCGCGCCGAGGTCGACCCCCAGGTGGTCGTGGACCAGCTCTGGGGCGCCTGCTACCACCGCCTGCTACTGCCGGACGAAGCGCTCGACACCGCCTTCGCCGACGCCCTGGTCCGCAACCTCCTGGGTGGCATCCAGGGGTGACGCCGAGTGCGTCAGCCCTTGAGGTTGGCGAAGGGCAGCACCCCGTACGCCACCCGGAACCGGGCGAGCAGCGCCTTCTCCGCCGCGCGCGGGTCCTCACCGGGCGTCGTACGCCATGCGACCAGCAGTGCGGCCGAGTCCGCCAACTGCCAGACATAGCGCCCGCCGTGGTGGCTGGTCCCGCCGAGCCCGTGGGCGCGGTACTGCCCGAGCCGCCCCCGCAGGCCGTGGCGGCCGGTCGCGCCCGCCGCCGCCTTGCCGATGTAGACCACCTCCGCGCTGGGCACCCACTTCGCCGCGAGCCGTTCGACGCCGACCGCCGGGTCACGCTGCTTGCGCCACCCGGCGGTGCTGTGCGGCAGGAAGACGGGGGCCTGGTCACCGGTCCGTACGACGACATAGACGCCGCCCTGGTCGGGGACCGGGGCGGCCGGCAGCTCCGCGAAGGTGACGAACCCGGTGAAACCCTGCTGCTCCAGCACCGGCCGCGTCAGCGCCGGTGCCGGCTCGGGGGCCGTCATCCCGCCTGCCGGTAGTGGGCGAAGACCCGGTCTCGCTCCTTCTCCCACGTCCAGTCGGCCTGGTCCTGGCGGTGGAAGGGGCTCTGCTTGGCGAGGACGAAGAACTGCTCGGACGGCACCCGACGCGCCTTGACCACGATGGCCGACAGCATCACCGGCGACCCGGCACGCTGCTCCTGGCGGCAGACCTCCTCCAGGAGCCGACTCATCGTGCTCGAGTGGTGGCAGACCGGGTGTTCGACGGCATCGAGGTCCGCGCTCAGCGCGCTGTACGAGTCCACGCGCCCCGCCACGGCCCACCGCTTCAGGACCTCCACCATCGCCTCCCGCGCCGCGACGTACGGTGGGGAACCGCGCCGCAGGCGGGTCGTATCACGGCCGTCGGATCACCCGTCGGATCACCCGTCCGATCACCCGCCTGATCACCCGTCCGATTCGCCATGGCCCTATGTCAGCACACCGCAGGCCCGGCCACACCGGAATCCCGGTATCCGCCTGGGCTCGGCGGGGATGGTGGCGGCTCGGGCCATCTGGACCGGTCCCCTACCGGCCTTCCCCGGCATGGACCTCGCGCAGGAAGTCCATGAGGATGCGGGTGAACTCCGCCGGCTGCTCCATCGTCGTGTAGTGGGCGGCGCCGGCCAGCTGCGTGCTGCGGCCGTCGGGTACGGCGTCCAGCAGGGCGGCGACGGTGTCGAGGCAGCCGGGCGTGTCGAGGGCGCAGTTGACGGCCAGGACCGGGACGGCGATGTCCTTGGCGCGGAGGGCCACGTCCGCGACCGGGACGCAGTGGTTCGGCTCGTCCGGGGTGTGCTTCAGCAGGGTGCGCAGCGCCATCTCCTTGATGTGGCGCACGAGGTCGGGGTCGAGGTCGTCGAGGGTGCGGGTGGGGCCCGCCGCCCACTGGGCGAAGCAGTCCAGCCAGCCGGGGATGTCGCCAGTGGCGAGCGCCCTGGCCTGGGCCTCCTGAAGCGCTGCGGACCACGGGTCGCTGAGGTCGGGCTCACCGAGGCCGCGGCCGCTGACGACGAGGGCCCGGACGAGTCCGGGGTGCTCGATCGCGGTGTCGATGGCGATGAGCCCGCCCAGCGAGACGCCGACCAGGACCGCCGGAGTGCCGAGGTCGAGGTGGCGCAGCAGGGCGGCGAGGTCGTCGGCCTGACGGAAGGGCTTGCTCGCGTTCGCGGAGTAGCCGTGGCCTCGGGCGTCGGGGGCGATGACCCGGTGGCCCTGGGCGACCAGGCCGGGGACCAGGTTGTCGAACTGGGTGTGGTCCACGAAGCCGCTGTGCAGCAGCACCAGCGGGCGGCCGTCGCGGGGGCCGGCGTCGCGGTAGGCGAGCGGGCCGTCGTCGGACGCGAAGGTGGCGAGATCGGGCGTGGCGGCGGTGGCCGGGACGGAGATGGCAGGCTCAGTCATGACAACCAAGGTGTCATATCCTCCGCCCACATGGCAACCGAGGTGTCATGATGGTGCGGTGACCGAGACCGACCGCCCCCTCTCCCCCGACGAACTCCCGGAACGGCTGATGGAGGTCTTCGCCCTCGTCGGACCGCTCTACCGCCGCGTCCAGCGCAAGATCGAGCAGGACGCCGCCCAGGGCCTCTCCGTCGGCGTCCGCGCCGTGCTGGACCTGCTGCGCGCGCACGGCCCGATGACCGTCCCGCAGCTGGGCCGCGCCCAGTCGCTGAGCCGCCAGTTCGTCCAGCGGATGGTCAACGACGCCGCCGCGCGGAAGCTGGTCGAGAGCATCCCCAACCCCGCGCATCAACGCTCCTCGCTGATCCGGCTGACCGACGACGGCCACGCGGCGATCACCGCCGTCACCGCCCGCGAGCACGCCCTGCTGCGCCAGGCGTCCGGCGACCTCACCGGTACGGACGTCGCCGCCTGCGTCCGGGTGCTGGGCCGGATGCTGGAACTCTTCGACGACGTCGACCTCTCCAACGCCGAACCGCCGCCCTGCTAGCAGGGCTTCAGGAGCGGGCCACGCCGCCCCTCCAAGGGGCGGAAGGCCGTCGAGCGCCTGATCGACAAGCTGAAAGCCCGGCGGGGCAGAGCCATCCGGTACGACCAGACCCCGGAGAGCCGCCTCGCCGGCCGCCACCTGTGCGCCTCGCTGATCTGGATCGAAGACCTCACCCGAACGACCCGCTGATCATGACTCGATACGCACCCTGGGCCGGCAGCGGTCGCGCTCCGTGGCGATCCGGTGTCAGGGGCTCTCGGGTGTGCCGGTGAGTGCGCCGGTGAGCTGGAGGCTCATTCCGCCGATGGCGTTGGGCTCGGGGCCGGTGCCGACGTATCCGGCGATGATCTCGCCGTTGGCGTCGTAGAGGGTCACGCTTCGCAGGAAGGCCGGGCTCTTCTCGAGGTCGGCCGGGGAGGCGTCGCTGACACCGGCGTCGGCGTACCAGGCCCCCCAGTCGGGCCGACCGGCCAGCGTCACCAGCCTGCCTTCGTAGCTGCCGCTGCGGGTGCGGACCACCACCTGGGCGGGGGTGATCGTGCCGCCGAAGCTGCCGGTCAGGATGGCCCGGCGGTTCTGGTCCCAGCTGAGGGTGAACTTGTTCGCGCCGCCGGACCCGGGGCCAGCGACACGGTTGCAGAACGGCTCGATTTCCCCGGGCTGCCGCACGCACTGCCTGCCGTCCTCGGTCAGCCGCATGGTGATGCCCCTCCCGACGGTGATCTTCTCCCCGGGTCCCACGATGCGAGGACCGGCGGCGCCCCGGGGAGCGGCCGGCGAGACCGTGGTCGATGCAGGACCGCCCGCGCCGGCGAGCAGGGCCAGCGGGGTGAGGAGGAGGCCGCAGCCGGCGGCGATGCCTGCGGCGCGGCGGCGGGCCCGCCGCCTGCGGACCGCCCACAGGATGCGTTCCATCCGGAGGGGGGCGGCGGGGGTGGTGCCGGCGAAGTCGTCCAGGGCCCGGCGCAACTGCTCGGCCTCGGCGGTGGAGGTCATGGCATCTCTCCGGTGAGGATGGGGGCGTAGGCGGCCAGGGCGGGGTGGGCGCGCAGGGCGGCCAGGGCACGGCGGGTGTGGACCTTGACCGTGTTGGGTGAGCAGCCGAGGATCTCGGCGGTCTCCTGTTCGCTCATGTCGTCCCAGTAGCGAAGGATCACCGCCGCGCGTTGCCTGACGGTCAGTGAGTCCAGCGCCTGGACCAGGGCGACGCGGTGCTCGGCGGTCTCGGTGTGTCCGTGGTGGGCGGGCTCGGGCACCAGCGAGGTCAGGAACTGGGTGACGCGTCTTTTGCGCAGGCGACTTCGGTGGTTGTTGATCAGCGCGCGGCGGACGTAGAGGTCGATCTCCGCCTTGGGGAGGCGCCGCCAGTGGTCGCACACCTTGACCAGCGTGATCTGCACCAGGTCCTCGGCGTCGTGGAAGTCACCGGTGAGCATGTAGGCGATGCGCAGCAGCCGGTTCCAGCGTGTGGTGGCGAACTGGGCGAAATCGCCGTCGTCATCAAGTACGGGCTTCACGGACAGCCGTCCTCAGGGCACCAGAAGGGGGGCGGGGGCCCGGGTCGGCCCCCGCCCCTGGAGGGATCAGGGGGTGGGGGACGCGACCGTCACTTCTCCGTCCGGGGTCTTCCCCCGAGGAACGATGTGCTTGCCCTCCTCGAACGACACCATGGCCCGGCCGTCGACACCGTAGAGGGTGAGGCCGCGCAGGAAGATCCTGGAACCCTTGAGAGGCGACCGGGAGGCGCCACCGATGCCGGCATCGGCGTACCAGGCACCCCAGCCGGGGTTCCCGGCCAAGGTCACCACGGTGCCTTCGGCAACCCCGTTGAGCGTACGCGCGCTGATCCGAGCCGGAGCGTCCCCAGCGGTGAAGGAGCCCGCGATCGTGGTGCGGCCGTCACTGCCCGAGCTGACGAAGGTCATCACCACCCAGGGCCTGCTCCTGCTCGCGGTGTTGCACCGCGCCTCGGCCGACCCCGGCTGCCGGACGCACTGCCGACCGTCCTCCGTCAGCCACAGCGTCGCCCCACCGCCGATCGGGACCTTCTCCCCCGGGGCCACCACCTTGACCGCCCCTTCGTTCCCGGCGGCCCCCGAGTGCGCGGCGGCCCCCGAGTGCCCGGCGGAGAGCGGCGCCGCCACATCGGGAGTGCCGAGGGCGAACGCCCCGGTGGGGGCACCGGCCAAGGCGGCCACCGCGCAAGCGGCAACCAGGTACTTCTTCGTCCGGATCATCCGGATCATGGATGAACTCCTTGCGGCAGATCCAGTAGGTGCGGAGGGCGCCTCTCCACCCCTTACAACGCCGTCCACCACCGACCCGGGTGACACCTGCGGCGACTTTTCTCGGCCGGACGGTGCTGCGAATCAGCGACCCGCGCCCGGGGCACCCCCCGCTCAACGAGCAGCAAGCACAGGCCGTCCTCCCGTGAAGTCGCCGCCCTGTCACGGCACCACACCGACGGCCCCCAGGCGGCTCCCCTCCACAACCTCACCGAACTGCCCGATGCCCGCGCGGCAGCACCGGGCAGCTATCTGCGGCTCACGGGCGATTAGCCGCGTCCGGTCATCGGCTCGCGGCAGCGGCCCACACCGGCGCCAGCCGGTGGTACGCCTCCCGCGTACGCCGCACGTGCCCGCCCGGTCCCGCGCCAACTCTCCACTCGTGCGCCGATCCTTCCAGAGAGCACCCGCTGCCGGGCCTGCCGTGGCGCGGGAGTCACCCCGCCGGTCGTGGCGGTGGAAACAAGGCCGCCGCGACGAATCCGGGAGATATGCATTCGATACGGGCAACTACCCATTTCATCGGACGGAAATCATAGATACTGTACGAAGTGAATATCCCCTGTGATGCAGGTCACAAATATCCCCTACTGCCAGCCCTTCCTTTGGCCTCTGCGGACCCTAAGGTTTGACATGTCAGGGACACGCGGGAGACCCCCACGAGATGATTGATGATCCCTGACAGGAACAAAGGGAAATAAATGAAGGGCATAAACGCCGCTCGCGTGGCAGCTGTCGGATCAATCGTCGTGCTGGCGCTGAGCGCTCAGGCACCGGCATCATTCGCCGGCACCGTAAAGCCCCACGCCTGCCCGCCGGACCTCTCCACGACCGTCTCCAACAGCAAGGCGGTCTTCGTGCCCGACCCCGGCAAAATCGTCTATGGGGACTCGGGTACGACGCTGACGGTTTCGGCCGCTGCGGGAAGTGTCCTGACCGGCACCGTGAGTGGGTCCGGGGAGATCGACGAGAGCCTCATCGTCGTGGCTGCGAAGCAGACCATAAGCGCCAGTATCGCCTACTCGAAGACGACTACGGTGACGCTGTCGGGCTCGTGGAAGGTACCGAGCTCCCAGTCCAGCGGGTGGCTCGCCATCGGTTCGCAGGGGTACTCCATGAACTGGAAGACCACACGGACCAACGGCAATTGCAGTGGCGAGAGCACCCTGGGGTCCGGTACGGCAAAGCTGCCGGCCCAGACTCCTTACGTGGCCCATTCCTGAACCGCGAGGAGCACCCCATGCGCACGACCGCGAGAGCCGTCACTGTGGGCGCAGCACTGTCAGCAGTCCTCGCTCTCGCCGGATGCACCGGGGGGAAGCCGGCCGCCGCGCCGCCCGCTTCCCCGCCGAGCGCGGTGGCAAGCGCCCCGGCCGCACCACGGCTGCCCGACCCCATGGACAGCGCCGTGCCGCTCGGCGCCAAGGTCCTCTACCACGGGACCGGAGCGGGATCGGCCGCCCTCGACCTCCGGGGGATGCCGCGTTCGGCCACCGCGCTCAAAGTCACCTGGAGCTGTGCCGGCCCTGGCCGGATGACATTCGAGAGCGACGGGAAGGTCCATGTCGGTGGCAGTTGCGACGCCGCCGGCAACAGCAACGTATTCGGCGGGGAAGTTCCGCGAGCCAATTTCACAAGCCTCGACTGGAAGGTCACGGCCGATCCGAAGACCGCCTGGCGGATCGCCGTGATCAGCCTGGGGTGAGATCCGGCCCCTCGCTCCCGCACCGACCCGGGCCGGTCAGCGGGTGAGGAGTGCCCCGGGCGCGTCGCCGGCGGTCGGCGGCGCGCCCGGGTCCGCCGAACCGCCGGGGCAGCGAGCAGTTGCCGGAGGTACCGGCGGTCAGCCGGTCGGCAGCCGCAGCCGCAGCCGGTAGACGATGAAGACGGGGACGCCGACGAGGCCGCCGAGTTCGACGGGGAAGCGGCGCAGGGCCTCCGGCGAGGGCTGCGGTTCGACCACCCGGTCGACGGCGAAGCCCGCTTCGGCGAAGGCGTCGACGGTCGCGGCCAGCGGCCGGCGCCAGAAGTGCTGGGTGACCTCGACGTCGGCCTTGCGCCAGGTGTCGCTCACCAGCTCCGTTTCGAAGTAGCCGCCCTGCCGGCCGGGCAGCGGCGGGCCGAAGGGGTGGTCGAGGGAGAGCACGACCCAGCCGCCGGGCCGCAGCACCCGGGCGAAGGACCGCAGCGCGACCGTCCAGTCCCTGAGGTAGTGCAGCGTGAGCGAGCAGGTGATGCCGTCGACCGACGCGGGTCCGAGGGGCAGCGGCTCCGCCAGGTCCGCGACCAGGAACCGGCCGCGCCCGGCGCAGCGGAGCCGGGCCTGTTCGACCATGGCCGGGCTCAGGTCGACCCCGACGACCTCGCCGCCCTGGTCCAGCAGCCATTCGGCCTGGGCGCCGGCACCGCACCCCGCGTCCAGCACCACGGAACCCCGCAGGTCCGGCGGCACCAGCGAGCGCAGCGCCGGCCGCTCCAGGTGCCCGTTGTACGCGCCGTCGTCGGTCGTCGCGGCCCACACCGGCGCCAGCCGGTCGTACGCCTCCCGCGTACGCCGCACGTGCTCGCCCCGGTCCCGCGCCAGCTCTCCGCTCATGCGCCGATCCTCCCAGACACCGGCGAGCCCGGCAGAGCTGACGGCGGGACAGACACCGCTTGACCGCATGCCCGCCCTGAATCCGGCAACGCCCAGGACCGCCACGCCGTACGTCCCCGCACGGCGGGTACCGGTCAGCGGGTGGCTTCGATGCCGGCCAGGATGAGGTCGATCCCGGCGAGGAACTGCTCGCGGTCGTCGTGCTCGGGCAGCTGCGCCGCCACCTGGTGTACGAACGGGTACCGCGCGGGATCGAGCTGCGCCCACCGTGCGGCGGCCGCGCTGAGGAAGGCCACTCGGTCGGTCCCGTGCGCGTGCAGGCGGGCGTTGGCAGCGTTCTGCCCGGCGACGCCGAGGGTGTAGTTCACGAGGGCGGACGCGGCGTCGAACTGCGCCCGTTCGGGCACGCCGAGGGCTTGGAGCTGGCCGCCGATGCCTTCGAAGATCTGCGGCATCGCGGTCGGCCACGGCGCGCGGGCGAGCTGGGTGCCCACCCAGGCGTGTGCGTCGATCGCGTCGAACACCCCCAGGGCCACGGCGCGGATCGCTTCCCGGGGCTCCGCGTCACCGGCCACGTCCGTCACGACACGGGCGATGACGTCGTTGGTGGCCGCCGCGAGCAGGTCGTCCTTGTTGGCGACGTGCCAGTAGATCGCCCCGCTCCCGGTGGCCAGGCGGGCCGCGAGCGCGCGGAAGGTCAGGGCGCTCTCGCCGCCGGTGTCGAGGATCTCGATCGCGGCCTCCACGATGCGCTCCTTCGAGAGCGCGTCCGTGCGCCGTTCGGCCCGCTGTGCCCTGGTCGCCATGTCCACCAGTTTGACATGCCTGGAACGCTGTTCCAACATGGCGGATGGAACAGCGTTCCAATCCTGTTCCGGAAGGAATCACCATGACGACACCGATCACGATCGTCGGCGCGGGCCTCGGCGGCCTCACCCTCGCGCGCGTCCTCCACGTCCACGGCATCCCCGCCACGGTCTACGAGGCCGACCCCTCGGCCGAGTCCCGCACCCAGGGCGGCCGGCTCGACATCCACGCGGCCGACGGGCAGCGCGCGCTCGCGGACGCCGACCTCACCGACGAGTTCCGCGCGATCATCCACGAGGGCGCCGAGGCGGCGCGCGTACTCGACCAGCACGGCACGGTGCTGCTCGACATCCCCGACGACGGCACGGCCGCGCGTCCCGAGGTGCTCCGCGGCGACCTGCGCCGCGTCCTGCTCGACTCCCTGCCCGACGGGACGGTCCAGTGGGGACGCAAGGTCACCGGCATCCGGCCCCTCGGCGACGGCCGCCATGAACTGGCCTTCGCCGACGGCTCGACCGTGACCAGCAGCCTCCTCGTCGGCGCCGACGGCGCCTGGTCGAGGGTCAGGCCGCTGCTCTCGGCTGCCAGGCCCGAATACATCGGCACGACATTCATCGAAACCTACCTGTACGACGTCGACAAGCGGCACCCCGCGACGGCTGCGGCGGTCGGCGCCGGCGCCATGTGCGCGCTCACACCGGGCAAGGGGATCGTCGCGCACCGCGAGGCGGGGGACATCCTGCACACCTACGTCGAGCTGAACCGCTCCGCCGAGTGGATCGCCGGCATCGACTTCACCGACGCCGCCGCCGCAAGCGCCCGGGTCGCAGCCGAGTTCGACGGCTGGGCCCCGCACCTCACCGCGCTGATCACCGACGGCGAGACCCCTCCGGTCGCGCGCATGATCCACACCCTCCCGGACGGACACCGCTGGGACCGCGTGCCCGGGGTGACGCTCCTCGGTGACGCCGCGCACCTGATGCCCCCGTCCGGCGACGGCGCGAACCTGGCGATGTTCGACGGCGCCGAACTCGGCAAGGCCATCGCCGCCCACCCCGGCGACCCCGAAGCGGCGCTCACCGCCTACGAGGAGGCGCTGTTCCCGCGCTGCGAGGGCTTCTACGCGGACGCGCACGAGATCCTGGACCTCTCCCTCGGTGACCGCGCACCGTACGGCTTCATCGACTTCTTCACCGGCGGCCCCCAGGAGCAGTCCTGAGCCACACCGCCGACGCACCCGGTACGACCGCGACCGGGGAACGCACGGCCGCTCAGCCGGTGAGGAGTGCCCAGGTCTCGTCACTGACGGCCGGCGGGTCGGCCGGGGCCGCCCAGGTCGAGGCGTCGTGCTCGGTGAGGACGACCGGCTCGCGCTGCTCGACGGTGACGCGGAAGGTGAACTGCCGGGTCACCGAGCCGCTGCCGGAGGAGTAGTCGAAGGCACCGGCATAGCCGACGACCTCGGAGACGCTGCCGCTCCGGTGGCACGGGCATGCTCGCGCTCCATGATCGTCGCCACGTCCGGCCAGCACCGTTGTGCCGGCTGCATGAGGTTCCAGAAGAGGAGGTTCTCGCGGACGACTCGGCACATGCTTGGGATCACCGTGCCTGTGGGCATCTGGCGGAGCAGTCTCCGTGTGATGCTCCCCGCTCCCCGGGCTGTCGGATCGATGCCGTTGCCGATGAGCAGTGTGGCGGTGCGGAGCGTGTCCAGGACATCGAACGGGGCGGCCGTCGCAAGGCGGCCGAAGATCAGCTCGCACCAGGAGGTTCGGCTCCGGGCCCACGCCAATCGTTCGAGGGACGTGCCGAGGTCAAGGATGAGGCGATCCGGGCGGTCGATGTTCCACAGCAGAACCAGGTCCCCCACGGGCATGTCGGCGTGGTGGAAATGGAGGCTGACGCCCTCGACCTGGCGGCGGCGCCAGACGGCGAGTCGGCCGTGGAAGCTGACGTGGCGGGCGTGCAGACCCAGGCGGGACAGGACGGTGAGCAACTCGTCGAAGGCCGTCGCGTATGCCTTGACGTCTGGGATCAGCTCCACACGGGATGTGTTGACGAAGGAGGTCAGAAAGCCGTCAGCGAGCGCCCCGGTGGGCAGCCGCTCGGCGGTGAGCCGGACGACGGGCTGGGGGATGAAGCCCTGGCGGTACGGGGTCGTGCGGCCGTCCTTGAGGACGGGGTCCATGGCCTGGATGGCGGAGATGGTGAGTTCGGTTTCTCGGCCCCAGCGCAGCGGAAGGACGGGCACTCGTAGGACGCCCTGCTCCGCGAAGGCGTCCTCAAGCACCGAGAGGAGTTCCGCCCACGGAAGCAGCCGTCGGGGCGGCCGATAGGGCGTGCCGTGGTCACGGTGACGGACCTCCAGGTGGTCACCGTCGCTGATGAAATCCCAGGCCGGTCCGAGGGTCCTGCGCAGCAGGTGATGGATGCCGGCCGGGCCGGGGGCCGTCAGCACGGACGCGCCGCGAGGACCCGGAAGTGGCGTCGCGGGTCGAATCGGCGCAGTCCGATCTCCTGGACCGCGACGGCGTCGAGGTGATCCGTGCGCGCAATCGCGTCAGCAAGGGTCCTCGCGGCGGTCTCGTCGTCGGCTTCGGGCGGCAGGACAGCGGTGGCCCCGGTGTCCGGGCAGAGGGCGGCTTGGGCGCAGGTGCCGTCGCGCCAGGTGAGGGCGGCAACGGGCGTGCCGGCGCGGAGGGCCTCGCCGAAGACCGCAGCTCCGGCTTCGACGTAGTCGCGGGCGTAGGTGTAGACGAAGGTGGTGGCACTGTGGATCGCTGCGGTCTTGTCCGGGCCGCCGAGTTCACCGACCCATTCCACGTGGTCGGCGTCGAAGAGCCGGGCGTGCCGGCGGACGTAGTCGTTGTCGAAGACGGGGCCGACGAGGCGGATACGGCGCCGCAGTAGCCGGGCGGCGCGCACGGCGATGTGCGGAGCCTTCTGTTCGTCGATGCGTCCGAGCCAGACGAGGTCCCGGCCGTGGACAGCAGGTGGTTCCTGCTCTGCCAAGCCCAGGTGGACGGCCAGGTCCTGGATCGGGAGATGCGTGGCGTAGCGGCTGAGCATCTCGGGGGAGTAGCAGTACAGGCGGTCGCGGACACCGTCGAAGGCGTCGGGCGTGTGCTGGAAGTCGCGGTCGTGCTGGAAGGTGGCGACGTCGCAGCCCAGCGTCTCCTGGATGCGCCGCCAAGCGGGCAGGCTGGGGTACTCGTGGCCGGCGATGAGCAGGTCGTAGCCGTTGGAAGCCAGCATGCGGGCGGTGCGCGAGCCCGGTGGGACGTCCTCCAGTCGGACGGGTATCCGGGTCCACTCAAGGCCGAGCTCCTCACGCCACCCCGGCCCGAGGAGGTGGACGTCGGCGCCTGCGGCTCTTGCCCCTACTGCGGTTGCCCAGAGCCACCGCTCGATTCCGCCGTAGCCGACGGGTGGGAACGCGTACCGGCCTGGGAAGTCGCAGACGCCGACCAACACCTATGCCTCCGAGGGCGCTCCGTCCGCCGTGATCCGGCGGAAGCCGAGGTACTGGACGAGGGATTGCGGCAGCAGGACGGAGCCGTCCTGCTGCTGGTGCTGTTCGAGTACGGCGGCCAGGGTGCGGCCGACGGGCAGGCCGGAGCCGTTGACGGTCGCGGCGGGGGTGGTCTTGCCGCGTTCGTCGCGGGTACGGATGCCGGCGCGGCGGCCCTGGAAAGTGCCGAAGTCGGAGACCGAGGAGATCTCGCGGTAGGTGCTCTGGCTGGGCAGCCAGACCTCGATGTCGTACGTGAGCCGGGCGGAGAAGCCGGTGTCCCCGGCGGCCAGGGTGACCACACGGTAGGCCAGGTCGAGCTCCTTGAGGCACGCCTCGGCGTGCCCGACCATGAGCTCCATCTGGGCGCGAGCATCCTCCGGCGAGCAGATGCGGACCATCTCGACCTTGGCGAACTGGTGCTGGCGGATCAGGCCGCGGGTGTCACGCCCGTAGGAGCCGGCCTCCGAGCGGAAGCAGGGCGTCTGCGCGGTCAGCGCGATCGGCAGCTCGTTCGGCGGGATGATCTCGTCCGCGTAGAGGTTGGTCAGCGGAACTTCCGCTGTGGGGATCAGGAACAGCTCGCGGTCTGCCACGCCGGTCGCGAACAGGTCCTCTTCGAACTTGGGGAGCTGTCCGGTGCCGGTCATGGTCTTGCGGGTGACCAGGAACGGCACGGAGTGCTCGACATAGCCGTGGCGCTGGGTGTGCAGGTCGAGGAAGAGCGCGGTGAGCGCCCGCTCCAGAGCTGCGCCGACACCCCTGAGGACGCTGAAGCGCGGGCCGGAGAGCTTGGTGGCGCGGCCGAAGTCGAGGATGCCCATGGACTCGCCCAGGTCGACGTGGTCCTTCGGCTCGAACGCGAACGTCGGCGGGTTGCCGACGCGGCGCTGCTCGATGGCGTGCTCCTCCGAGTCGCCGTCGGGGGCCTCGTCGGCGGGCAGGTTCGGGATCGTGAGCAGGAGTTGGGTGAGCTCCTCCTGGATGGCCTCGTGCTCGGCCTCGGTCTCGCGGATCTGCTCCTTGAGCTTGCGGGCCTGCTCCTTGAGCTCGGAGGTGTCCTCGCCCGCCTTCGCGGCCCGCTGGACCTCGGTTGCGACGTGCTTGGACTCGGAACGCAACTCGTCGGCGATGCGGATGCTCTGGTTGCGGCGGGACTGGAGGGACTCGATGGAGGAGAGGTCCAGGGTGTAGCCGCGGCGGGCGAGGCGGCGGACTGCCTCGTCCCCCATGTCGATCAGAGCGCGTGCATCATGCATGAGGGAGTCTTTTCTCGGGCGGTTTCCGTAGGGCATCGACGGTAGCAAGGAACGGCGGTGCCGCCCGAGCCGTTTCCCCCCGTCCCCCTCGGCCGGCCCTACGTGATCCGGCTCGTCGCTGACGTCCCGCAGCAGGACGCTGGTCATGCCTGGTCCCTCCGGAGCTGTTCGAGAAGAGCGTCGAAAAGGCGGGCCATCGTGTGCAACCGACGGTCTCCGGACTCCTCGTAGTAGAGGAGGCCATCGAGGGCGAGCATCAGGCACCACGGGAGCAGAAGCGTCGGAGCCGTGCCGGAGTGCCGGCCCGCGAGGCGGAGGCGTGCCGCTGCTCCCCGTCCCAGCCGGTAGTAGACGCACCAGAACGCCCAGTCGAAGAGGGTGTCCCCGCGCATCGGCAGCGGGTCGAGCAGGACGGGCTTGCCTGTGACGTCGAACGCGATGTTCTCGCGGTACAGGTCCGCGTGCAGGACGGTCCTGGGAGCCGGGCCTTCCGGGAGCCGTCCGAGCAGCGGGAGCACGTCGGCCGCGTGGTCAGCGAAGCGAGTGCCCGTTCGACGTTCGGTTCGTCGCCGGATGCGCGGCAGCACCTCCTCGGCCAGGTAACCGTCGAGGAGCGGGAACGATCGACCCGGCGACCGCCGGCCTGCTGAGTGCAAGGCGGTGATGGCCTTGGCCACCTGCGCCAACTCGTCGTCCGGAGGCGGGCTGCCGCCGGGCGCCGTTCCGACCAGACGCAGCGCGGCCACCGCGTGCGCCGGGTCGGACGCGAGGACGACCCGGCGCACGCCCGAGTACCACAAGCGAAGGGCTGCAAGCTCCCGTTGGTGACGCTCGGGATCAAACCATGCCTTCAGCACGACGGCCTTTCCTCGCGGGTCGGCTGCCATGGCCAGGACAGAGGCATGGCCGGCGTCGTGGAACTCGGTGAGCGTCAGGCCCCACTGCCGGGCAGCGGCTTCAAGGAGACGCGGAACCTCGTCGAGCCACGGAGCAGCCGCTGATCCGTAGTGGGCGGTCAGCCGCTCTCGGCAGCCGGACGGTACCTGGGCGAGGAAGGCCGAGCCGGTCAACTCAACAGCACCCCCTCCCGGACCAGCTCCTGCGTCAGCGCGGGGAATCCCGCGAGCGCCTCCAGGACGAGCGACTGCACCTGGTCCACCTGGGCGTCGGGTTCGGACAGGCGGATCAGGACGCGCCAGGGCTGGTCGAGCGGCTCGCCGGTCGCGCTGACCAGGTGGACCTCAGCGTGGCCACCAGTCTCCTGGCGCAGCCTCTGGGCCAGCCTGGTGGCGGCGATGTTGTAGAGCTTGCCCACGTGGTAGACGGGGTTCTTGCCGTTCACGCCCTCCAGGTTCATCGGCCGCAGCGGCGTGATCAGTCCGTTGACCCGGTTGCCTCGGCCGACCACGCCCTCGTCGCCGGACTCGATGGAGCTGCCGGTGTAGGTGAGGTAGAGCTCGTCCCTCTCGGGCACGTCGCGCACGTTGAGGCGGAAGCCGACGGGTGTTCCGGGCAGGTGCAGACCGGCGAGGCGGCGGCACTCGGCCAGTACGGCACGCTTGTTCGCCAGGTAGGCGGTGCGGTCCGGCACGAACGGGCTCTTCTGCGGGACGCAGAGCACGACGTCCGCGCGGTCGCCCTCGAAGTAGCCCATGACCTTGACGTCGCTGCCGCACCACGGATGCGTCTGGGTGAACGTACTGGTTCCGGAGAAGTCGTCGGCCAGCTCGCGGACGAAGGACTCGAACGGGCCCAGCGGTGCCCAGCCGGTGCCCAGCGACGTGTCGTTGGCCAGCAGCGTCCGACGCTCGCGGAGGTCGTCCACGGAGCGCGGCGCGAACCACCGACCCCGCTCCGGAGTGCCGTCGCCGGTGAGGACCGCGCCGGGGCTGGAGTTGCTGGTGACGCGGAGGCGGACGTCGAGGTGGTCGACAATCTCGGGGAGCCGCTCGGCGAAGAACGCCCGGACGGTCTCCTCCGCCAGCTCGTCGACCGGGATCTCGGTGTCCCCGCACGCTCGCGCCGCTCGGCCGTTGACGAGCACCCGGACCGGAGAGGTCATCTCCCCCGCGCCGTAGCGCACCTGGCTGGAGCCGAATGCGGCGCTCGGTGAGAGCTCCGACTGCTACCGCGACCTGACCGCCGCCGAGACCGCCCTGTCGGCCACCGCCTCCGACCCGGCCCCGGGCTGGTGCGCGTGGATGAGCCCGGCCGTTATGGAAGCTGTCAAGCTGTCTCATCCCAGAATGTCTCAGGACGGCAGCTGCCGATCAGACAGGCCCAGTCTCAAGCAGCCGGTCCTGGCAACTATCGCGCTGCCGGATTCTGCCCGGCCAGGGTCAGGATCAGCACGTCGTGTAGTGCGGCATCTGTCCAGGGATGGTTCTCGCCGACCTTCTCGTAGCCCCAGGACCGGTATGCACGGCGAGCTGCTTCGGCTTCGGGTCGGGTGTTGAGTAGGACCCGCTCGTGAGTGAGGCCCTCCGTGAGGGCGCGGTGGAGTGCGGTGGCGAGGTGCTGGCGGCGCCAGGCGGGGCGGACGGCGAGTTCGAACAGGCCGAAGGTCCGCTGGCCGTCCTCGTGACTTACCCGGGCCGGTGCGGGCGTGGTCAGGGTTCTCCACCATCCGGTGGTCGCGGGGATGGGGTAGCCGTATGCCATGCCGACGGGCTCGCCGTCGTCGCTGCGGGCCAGCACAGCGCGGAAGCCGTCCTTCTTCACCTGGGCGCGGAAGCGCTGGAAGTTCGTTTCCGCGTCCAGGTCGGTCTTGCTGTAGGGAGGTTCGGCGAACGCCTCGCGGTAGACCTGCCGCAGCTCGTCCTCGATCCAGGCGGCGTCCTCGCCGTTGAACCGCTCGATAGTCATGCCCCCTCCTGCGTCTCGTTGTCCAGGAGTTCGACGGTGTCCCTAGCGGCGGCGGTGTCGATCCCGGAGACTGCTTGGCGGAAGACGGTGATGCGGGAGGTCAAGCGGGCCGAGGTGAGCGCGTCGGCACCTGCGACGACGGTGGCCATCTGGGCGCATGCCTCTTCTACCTCTCCGGCCTGCAGCAGGACGGAGGCGAGCCGGGCGCGGTACAGAGCGGTGTTGCGGGCGTATCCGACGGCCAGTCCGTCGACGGCGGCGCGCAGGAACGGCACTGCGGCTTTCGGCTGTCCGGCTTGGAGGTAGTGGGTGCCGGTGGCGTAGTCGATCTCGACAGGACCGGCGAAACGTACCCAGCGCGGGGCGTCGGGCTCTTCGGCGGCGCGGTCGTGCAGGGCGATCGACCCGCTCAGCGCGCGTCGCGAGCCGGTCAGGTCGCCTGCGGCCAGGGTCGCGCGCGCCTCGCGCAGCGACAGCACCAGCCGGACTCCAGGCCCGGCGTGACGGCTGGCCAGGTCCTGGGCGGCTCCGACGGCCGAAGCTGCCTCCCAGGGCTGGTGCCTGTCGACGGCCAGCAGCGACAGGGTGGACAGGGCCCGCATCTCCAGCTGGGCGTCGCCGGTCATCCGTGCCGCCGCCATCGCCTCCAGCACCGAGGAGCGGGCCTCCGAGTCGCGGCCGGCGTCGTGGCACAGCCACCCGAGATGGCAGTGGATCTCGCCGAGCATGGCGTGCAGCTGCACCGCGACCCGCTCCGTGCACAGGCTCCCGGTCAGTCGCTCGCCGATGTGCTCAAGCAGTCCGTGTGCCTGTTGACGGGCGCTCTGGCCGCCGCTGGCGTGGTCGGTCCGGTACAGCCCGTCGATCCGGCCGCGCAGGTCGCGCACCTGGTCCATGCCGACCCTGGGCCCGGGGGCGGACAGGGCTGCGGCGGCGGCCAGGCCGCTGAGGTCCGCGATGAACTCCCGTCTGCGCACCGGTCCAGTCTCGCGCACCCGGGCGACCGGGCGGTGCCGGTGTTGGGGCACGGTGAAGCCCATCTCCGCCAGGGGGACGCCGAACATCGCCTCCAGGACGTCCTGCTGGCCGGGGTGGGGCAGCGGCGGCGGGTCCTCGCCCTCCCAGCGCCGCAGTTGGCGCACGCCGACTGCGGCGTTCGCCCCGATCCGGTGCGCCCACTGGGTGAAGTCGGCCAGGAAGGACTCCTGGGTGTGCCCGGCGGCCCTGCGTAAGTGCGCCAGGTTGCTCCGTGCCACCGCGGCTCCCCGGTCGATGACGTGCAGTCAGCCCACCATGCCACTGCCCACCCGCCCCGTCACCGGAAACGTCCGGTGAAACGTCCGGTCGGGCCGGCCCCGCACGGGCCCGGTCGGCGGTGCACTGGAACCCGAGGCCGCTCGGGGCGACAGCTCCCCCCGCTCCGGGCGGCCCGCGGCAAGGGCGGCTCCAGTCCGCCCGCGCATCCCGGTGGCCCCGCTGGCGGGGCCGTACCCGTCAGGAGTCCACGTGAGCGTGTCGACCATGACCCCCCTCATCACCGCCCCTGCCCCCCTGGACGAGGCTGCGGACCTCGCCGCCCGGCTGCTGGCCACCCTGGGCTTCGACCTCACGCGCCCGGAGCTGGCCGCGACGCCTGGCCGGATGGTGCGGGCGCTGAAGGAGATGACGACCCCGCCCGACTTCACCGCCACCGACTTCGAGGCCACCGCCGAGCCCGGCCAGTTGGTCCTGGTGCGCGACATCCGCTTCGTCTCGGTGTGCGAGCACCACGTCCTGCCGTTCACCGGCGTCGCCCACATCGGCTACGTGCCGCGCAAGCGCATCCTGGGGCTGAGCAAAGTCGCCCGGGTGGTGCATCACTGCGCGCGGCGCCTGCAGGTCCAGGAACGGCTGACCGGGCAGATCGCGGACTGGATGGTCGAGCACCTCGAGCCGGCCGGGGTGGCGGTGCTCATGACCGCCGAGCACACCTGCATGACGCTGCGCGGTGTCGGGGCGACCGGCTCGCGCACCACGACCTCCTCGCTGCGCGGGGCGCTGCTGGACGACCCGGCCGCTCGCGCGGAGTTCATGTCGCTGGCGGTGAAAGCGTCGTGACCGCGGTCCAGGCCAGTGCCCGCCCGCTGGTGCAGGCGCGGGTCGGCGGGGCCGGGTGGGACTTCAACGCCGCCCACACCGGACTGCACGAAGGGGCGTTCGAACCGTTGCACGGGCACACCTACCAGGTCGTGCTGGCCGCATGGGGACTGCCGGATGAGTCGGGGATGGTCGCCGACTTCCGGGTCCTCAAGCAGCAACTGCGCGAGGTCATCGCGCCGCTGAAACGACGCACCCTGATCGCGGTGGACACCCCCGGTGTCCGGGTCGAGGAGACTGGCGGTGACCAGCTGCGGGTGACCGGCGGCGGGGCCTGCTTCAGCCTGCCGCGCTCCTGGACGGCCCTGCTGCCGATCGCGGGCACCAGCACCGAGGCCCTGGCCTGCTACCTCGTCGCCGAGCTCGCCCGTCGGCTGGGCGCGGTCTGCCCCGCCGTCGAGCGACTGGAGCTGACGCTGACGGAATCGGCCGAGTGCTCCGCCACCGCCGAAGCGGTGCTGCGGTGACCGCCCCCGTTCCCGGCGTGGGCCGGGGGCACCTGGCCGCCGTTCTTGGCCTGGCCCTGGACGGTGTGCTCAGCGCGGGGCGGTCCGCCGCACCGACCCTGCTGGAGCATCCCTGGGACGCGTGGTGGACGGCGGTGCGCTCCAGCGGCCTGGCCCGGCCTGCCACGGGCACCACCGGAGCATGCCCACAGTGCACCCAGCGGGCCGCCGCCGCAGCTTCGGCCGCAGTGCCGGAGCACCCGGGCCACGGCGAGTGGGACTGCGACTGCCACCGGGTCTGGGCCCAGGCGATGCGCGCGCCCCTGGCCGACACCCAACTCCCGGCGCCCGAGCAGCGGCTGACGCTGGCGATGCTCAAGCCCGGGGCACCGGTGCGGGCGATCCGCTCTCGGCTGCGGTCGGTGCTGCGCGAGGTCCACGTGACGACTCGGCAGTTGTCGGCCGCCGACTGCGACCGGCTCTACCCGGACGCCTATGGCCCCTCCTTCGTCGCCGAGCGCACCAACTACCTCACCAGCGGTAGCGTGCAGATCGTGGTGCTGGCCGGCGGACCGGACGCGGTCCAAGCCGGCACGGTCCTCAAACGGATAGTGCGTGCCGACCTGGGCGCCGGAATGCTGGTCAACCACCTGCACATGCCCGACAACCCGGCCGAGGCCCTGGCCGACATCGCGCAACTGGCGGGCTGGCACGTACTCGAAGAGGTCTACCGGCGATGGGAGGGCAATGATCAGCGAGGGGTCGCCGCCCGCATGGCGGGCTACCGGGCTCATCTGGGACCAGGGCACCGCGCTGCTGGAATGGTCGGCCCCCAGCGGCGGAACCTCCAGGACGAGCCCGCTGAACACCGGCACTGACCTGGCCTTCACCGTGGGGGCCGATCGACAATGCGTCGGGGTGTGGCGCTCGGACCGCCGCCGCGCCTGCCCGGTGTCGGCCGCACTCGACCCGGCCGTGCGCTACGTGCTGTGCCCGGCCTGCCAGGCGGCGGACCGCGCGGACTCCATTGCCGCCGACACCCGCCTCCACGATCCGCGGCCCTTCGCGGTCTACCTGGCCCACCACGGCACCGCCGTCAAGGTCGGCATCACCGCCGTCGAACGCGGCGACGCCCGCCTGCTGGAACAGGGAGCGCTGGCCTCCGCCATCATCTCCACCGGGACCCTCATCGCCGCCCGCCGGGCCGAGAGCCTGCTCAGCACGGCCCTGGGCCTGCCCGACCGAATGAGCGCGGTACGCAAGTGGCAGGCCCGCATCCGCCCCGGGACCGCCGTCGAACGCGCGGCCGACCTGCTCACCACCGCCGAACGCGCCGCCCAGCTGGAGTGGCCGCAGGGCCAGAACCGGTGCGCGCCGCAGGTGGTGGACCACGCCACGGCCTACGACCTGCCCGGCGGCGGACTGCAGCCGGACGCCGTCATGCTGCCGCTCACCCCCGGAGAGGTGATCAGCGGGCGGATCTCCTGCCGGATCGGGACCGACCTGTATCTGCACACAGCCCCGGGGCTGGTACTGCTGGACACCCGGCTGCTAGCCGGATGGGCCCTGGGCCGGGCCGAACCCGGCACCGCCCCGACCGCCGCCCTAGCCGCCCTGGCAAAGCCCAGCCACCAGGAGGAACAGGATGCGCTCTTCTGACCTGCCCGCACCGGTCACCGTGGTCGAGGGGATGCCGGGGGCGGGCAAGACCACCGTGCTCGCCGCCCTGGCCAGGGCTGGCCGCACCGTCCTGCCCGAGTACACCACCCCCGCCGGAGACCTCCTGGACCAGGACCGGCACCCGCACCACGACGACGAGGACAGCCATCTGGCGAACTGGCTGCGCAAGGCCGACCAACTGTGTGGGCACAGCGGGCCGGTGTGGGTGGACCGGGACTGGCTCACCGCCCTGGCCTGGGCGGCGAGCACTGGCGGCCTTGCCCGCCGTGCCGACTGGATCTATTGCCACCTCGCCGCCGGACGGCTGATGCCACCCGGGCGATGGATCATCCTGGACCTGCCGCCGCACCTCAGCCTCCAGCGCCGATCCGAACGCCTCCACCCCGGGCACCCATGGTCCGATCCCACGATCCTGGAACGGCTGCGCGCCTTCTACCTCGATCCGCCCACCCACCTGGCCACGGCGCATCCGAGGCTGGCCGAACTGGTCGCCGCCGTTCCTCGGCAGAGGGTGGACGCCACTGCGTCGACCGGCCAGCTGGCCAGCGCGGTCGATGCGGTGTGCGCGCGGTGAACGCCCCGGTGGTTGCCATCGCCCTGCACGACGGCTACTTCAGCGCTGCGACCGGAGCCGGCCGCAGCAACCAGGCCCTGATCACTACCGTCGCCCACGCCCTGGCCCCCGGGGTCCGCATGGTCCTGCTGCCCGTCGACCTGCACCCCACCAGTCCCGAGTACGCACCCACCGCCCACCGGGCCGTGCTCGACCTCCTCGCCGACGTGCCCCACCATGTCACCGCTCTGGACAACGGCACCGCCGGACAGCAGCGCTTCGGCGACCTGAGCGCTTTCGAGCACGTGGACCGCCACGCCGCCGAGGTGCTGAACCCGCTGATGCGCCATCACCCGCAAGGGCTGCTGATCGCCATCGACCAGCCCTTCGCGGGACTTGGCCCACTGCTCGCCGCTCCGCCCGGATGGACCCTGCTGTACCTGCCGCGCTCAAGCGCCGACCACCACGCCGACCCGAAGCGCGCCGCCTGGGAACAGCAGGGACTGGACGGCTGGACCGCTCTGGGAGCCGCGTTCGGCGCGATCAGCAGCCACATGCACACCCTGCTGACCGGCAAGGGCGTCCCGGACGAGCAGATCATCGAGATCCCCGGCGGCCTGACCGCCACCGACCACGTCCCGCTGACTGCGGCCCCGCCCCTGCCCGACCAGGCCGAGGGCGGATTCCTGCTCAGCATGGGCCGCGCCCAGCCCTACAAGGGCTTCGACGACCTCCTCGACGCCCTCGGCCACCTCGCCGGCATCGGCGTACGCCTGCCGCACCTGCTGCTGGCCGCGGTCACCGACGGCCCGACCACTGCCTACCAGCACCACCTTCGCCGACGCGCCATCGCGCTCGGGCTGGAGGTGACGCTGTGGACCCGCTTCGACCCCGGACTGCCCGGACTGCTTCACCACCCGGCGCTGCGGGCGGTCGTCGTCCCCTCGCGCAGCGAACCGCTGGGCCGCATCCCGCTCGAAGCTTTCGCCGCCGGAGCCGGACCGGTGGTGGCCACCACCGCTGGCGGACTGGCCGAGACCGTCATCGACAACGCCACCGGCTACAGCGCCGTTGCGGACGACCCGCGCTCCCTGGCCCGTGCCATCGGCCGCGCACTGGCCGCACCCCCAGCCGAGGTCACACGACTGCGGCAGGCCGGGAAGCTCCTGGTCGCCGGACGCGACTACACGAGTTGCATCACCGGGGTGCTGGCTGCCCTGTCGCCCTGGGCGATCGGGGCTGCGGCGGCGAAGCCGTAGAGCGTCAACGCGACCTGAGCGGCGGCAGCCGCCTGGGCATGGCCCGGATCGCCCCACCCCAACCGCTCGGCGGCCTCGCCCAGCGGCACCCACACCCGCGGGTACACCTGGCCGTTGTCCGGGTCCGGCGTCGCCGGGAGCCATTGGTCCACCCGTGCCGCGACCCGCAGCTGCGCGAACGGCTTACCGGCCTCCGGTCGCACTTCCTGATACCCGAGCGGGACCACGTCCCGCACCGTCACGTCGGCCTCCTCCAGCACCTCGCGCTCAAGCGTCGCCAGCCAGTCACCGTCGAAGTCCTCCGGGGTGCCGCCGGGCAGGTTCCAGCCGCCGGGCATCTCCAGCAGCAGCACCCGGGCGTCCTCGTCGACGATCCAGGCATATACCTGACGCGCCGGCAGGCCCTCGGGAGCGGGCCAGACGCGGTGCCAGAGAAAGCTCGTCACGCCGAGCCACAGTAGTCCTCCCGGGCACCGTCCGACGCACGATCGGACTGAGCTTCACCCGGTGAAGCGCGGGGGCACAGGGATCAGAAGGGAAGTTACTGCCCAGCGATCAAGCGGATGGCGGTAGCGCGACAACCTGGCCGTTGCCTGTCTCCAGTTCCTGCCGAAGTTGGCCGCCACCGCAGCGGCCACCGGTGAGCGGTAGTAGGACGCGCGCGAGATGCCCGCCTCGGTACAGATGTTGACGACCGTCACCGTCCCATCGGTGATCTCCGGCACCCCGTGCATGAGTCTCTCGAACGCCTCCATCAAGGAACGGCCGAGATCGGTCGGATGCCCTCGATGAGTTCGTCGAGTTCGGCCACGAAGTCGGTCAGGGCGGTCAGGGCGGTCAGGGCGGTCAACTGCAGTCGGGGCAATGCCTCGCGGTCCCACTTCGGCAGCTCCAACTCGGTCAGTGCCTGGCTCCGGGCCGTTGTCAGCCGTGGCAGGTGCACCGCGGACCTGCGCGCGTTGGGGCAGCTGAGGCGCCTTCACGCCCTACCGGCAGGTCGACGGGGTACCGGAATTCCTGGAGCGGCTGCGGGCTGCCTGAGGACCGGGGTGGGTGGGGTCGGTGGGAGTTCGGTGGGGAGGGGGATGACGGTGGTGCGGCGGAGTTCGCGGACGAGTTGGGCGGCGAGGAGCCAGCGGACGGCGGGGTCGCTGTAGGGGAGGACGGTGCCGTCGCCCAGTTCGGCCAGGCGGCCGTGGGGGTCGGGGCGGTAGAGGCTGCCCCAGGCGCCGTACAGGACGGGCTTGCGGGAGCGGACGGCCGTGTACTGCTCGGTGAGCCGGGGGCACTGCCGCACGGCGGTGTCCGCGCAGGGCAGGCAGAGCGGCGGCTGCATGGTCAGCATGTCCTCCGTGCCGCCCGCCTCCGCGATCTGCTGCTCGGTGTGGGCCACCAGGAAGAGCCACCCCTGCGCGGTACGGGACGCGGGCCCGGCGCAGATCTGGCAGCGCAGGTCGAGCATGGTCCGGCGCTGGCGTTCGGAGTGCATCACCCGGTACGTCGGCCGGCCCGTCCCCGGCTCGCCGCCGAGCCGGACCCAGAGCACACCGTGCGCGTCCCGGTCGCCCGGCTGTTCGTGCCGGTAGCCGAGCCCCTTGCCGTCCGGTCGTACGGTCAACTCCCGCAGCCGTACCGGTTTCTCGCCGCTCCACGTCGTCACGTGCGGGACGACGGTGGGTCGTGCCGTCACCGGGCAGCCCTCCTCGACAGGGCGGTGGCCGGGGCGGGCCGCGCGGTGAGCCGGTAGAGGACGTCCCCGTCCGGGAGGGTGAAGCTGTACGGTTCGCCCTCCGCGAGCAGCCGGGCCGCCCAGGCGGCTTCGGACCGGTCGCGAGCCCATTCCCGGGCGATCCATGCCGTACCGGGGCCCAGTTGGACGGCGAAGCGGACGGCCCGGTGCCGCAGCCAGCCGACGGCCCGGCCGGTGTTGGGCGCGGCGTAGCGGCCGAGCAGCCATTCGCGGTTGGTGCCGGCCTGGTACGCGACCGCCTCGCACCGGTACGGCCGCAGCGGGTCGCCCCCCGCCAGCAGGGTCGCGCCCCAGGGCGCTCGGTGCCGGACCGGGGCGTGTTCGGTGGTGCTCACTGCGTGTGCCTCCCGTGGACCGCCCGGAGCCGGGCGCCGACCTCGTCATAGTCCGGGCACTTGGGGTGACCGCAGCGGCACGGCGGGAAGGCGATCGAACCGGGCGGGAACTCCCCCGCATCCGGCACCCCGCTCCCCCGCCGCAGCCGGGCCACGACCCGGGTGGCCTCGTCGGTCGGGGCCAGCAGGGAGACGTACGGCCGTCCCTGGTGCGGCAGTTGGGGCAGCACTCGGAGGTCGTAGCCGATGCTGCGGCACGACGCCTGGAGTTCGTTGGCCGCCCGGAGCGCCAGCAAGTACGGGTCGTCACTGGTCGGTCGCGGAAAGAGAGTCACGAGGGTCCTTTCTTACTATCCGTGACTCAAGAGTCGCCCTCCGCGTCTAGGATTTGAAGCACCATCCCGTCCCGACAGGGCGGCAGAGAGAATGGGGGATCACCCATGGCACGGCCTCCTCGCCAGCTCACACCGGACCGTTCGGCCCGACACCTCTTCGGCGCCGAGATCCGCCGCTACCGCGAACTCGCCAACATGAACCTCGACCGCCTGGCCGAAGTCGTGAAGTACAGCCGGAGTCACCTGTCCCGCATCGAGGTGGCTGATTCGATGATCCCGCCCGACCTGCCGAGCGCGCTGGACGCGGCGTTCGGTACGGACGGGCTGTTCGGACGGCTGTACGGGATCGCCCGGCACGAGATCCACCCGGACCGCTACCGCCGCCGGATGGAGATGGAGACCCGGGCGCGGAGCATCGGCTGCTACGCGGGCCAGGTGGTGCCGGGACTCCTACAAACAGAGGAGTACGCCCGGGATCTCTTCGAGGTCAGCAACCCGGAGGCCACGAAGGAAGAAATCGACGAGATGGTGGCGGTCAGGTTGGGTCGGCAGGCCCTGCTGCGGGGCGACCGCGCGCCGCATCTGTCGGTGATCCTGGACGAGGCGTCGATCCTGCGGCCGGTGGGCGGCCACGACATCATGTGCGCTCAACTGGAGCTGCTGGCCCAGCAAGTGCACACGTCCTCCTGCGTGATCCAGTTGCTGCCGTTCGCGCACGGCAGCCACGCGTTGATGGGCGGACAGCTGGACTTGCTGACCCTGGATGACGGCACTTCCGTCGCGTACGAGGAGAGCATCGCAACCGGGCAGCTCCTGGAGGACACGGTGAGGGTCACGGCTCGGATTCGGGCCTACGATCTTCTCAGGGCATATGCCCTGTCGCCGACGGACACGGCGGCGTTCATCCGTAAAGTCATGAAGGGACTGCCCACATGAGCACGACCCCGGACCTCTCCCGCGTGGAATGGGTCAAGTCCAGCTACAGCAACGGCGACGGCGGCTCGTGCGTCGAGTGGGCCCCCGGCCTCCCCGGAGCCGTACCCGTCCGCGACAGCAAGGACCCCCACGGCCCCGCCCTCACCTTCACCCCCGCCGCCTGGACCGGATTCCTCGCCGGAGTCAAGACCGGCGACTTCGGAGAGCTGCCCGCATGACCGACTTCTCCAGCGTGACCTGGGTCAAATCCAGCTACAGCAACACCAACGGCGGAGACTGCGTCGAGTGGGCCCCCGGCCTCCCCGGCGCCGTACCCGTCCGCGACAGCAAGGACCCCCACGGCCCCGCCCTCACCTTCACCCCCGCCGCCTGGACCGGGTTCATCGCCGGGGTCAAGACCGGCGACTTCCCCAGCGCCTGAGACATGCGGGCCGCCGCTGGCCACGGGCGGTCCGCATGCCTTTCACCGGGGACCATGGGTGAGCACGCAGCCGTCGTGATGCTGTGCGGCATCGCGGGTTCGGGCAAGGCCACGTACGCGCAGGCCCTGGAGCGCCAGGGCCACGTACGGCTGTCGATCGACGAAGCCGTCTGGACGCGGATCGGTCATGACGCGGCGGAGCCGGCGTCGGGTCCCGGGCCGACTGGGTGCTCCAAGGGCGACGCGCTCTTGTTCGGATGCAGATGACATCCCGGCTGTGCACCTGGTCGAGTTGACCGTCGCCGGTTCGGATGTGCTGCGTACGCCGGCAAGCTCGTCGTGAGCCAAGCGGTGCTCAGCGGGCAGGGCATCGGGGGCCCGGCGCCCTTCAGCCGCACCGAGGGTCAGCCAGGCGAGCCCTCGGACATCGACCGGTACGGCCGGCCGGACTTCCTGCTGCGGGCCTCGACGACCACCGGACCGTACTGGAGTCGCCGTGGACGGTGGTGGGTACGGTGAACTCACCGACGGATGTGGGAGGTCCAGTGGACCGGCGCGGCTTTCTGATCGCTTCCACCAGCACGTTGGCCGCGGCCGTCGCGCAATGGATCACCGCCGAACCAGCCCTCGCGGTCACCGGCCGCGGGCGCCGGGTCGGCGGCGAGGCCGCCGCCCTGTTCGAGGTACGCCTCGACGCACTGCGCCACCTCGATGACACCGTCGGCGCCGGCCAGGTCTACGACGCCGCCGCCCTGGAGCTGCGGCTGGTCACCGACCTCCTGAAACACGCCTCGTACAGCGAAGCAACCGGACGGCGTCTGTTCGCGGCCGCCGCAGAGGCATCCCGTCTGGCGGGCTGGTGCGCGTACGACCACGGCCGCACCGCCGCTGCCGAGCGGCACTTCATCACCTCTCTGCGCGCCTGCGCCTGCGCGGAGGACCCCACCCTGGGAGCGGTCACCCTCGCCTTCTGGGCCAACCTCCGCTACAACGCGGACGACCCCCAGGGCGCCCTCCACCTCATCGAAGGAGCCCTCGCCCACCGCCGAAGGATCTCCTCGCCCCGCGTGATGGCCATGCTCCACGCCCGCGCTGCCCGCGCCCAGTCCAAAGCGGGCGAGCCCACTGCCGCCTGGCACCAGGTCGACGCCGCTTTCGACGCCTACAGCCGGGCCGACAGCCCGGAGGCGGACCTGCCGTCGATGTACTGGATCAACCACGGCGAACTCCACCAGGTCGCCGCCAGCTCCGCCCTCAGCCTCGGCGAGCCCAGGCGGGCGCTGGAGAACTTCGACGCCGCCCTCACCCACGCCGACCCGTACGACACCGAACGCGAAACCCGGGGCGCCGCCATCTACCAGGCCCGCAAGGCCGAAGCCCACCTGGCCCTCGGTGACATCGACGCCGCCCTCGACATCGGCCACCAGGTCATCACCGCCATGGGCGGCATCGACTCCGCCCGCGCCACCGACGCCCTCGAAGAACTCCGCGGACAGTTCGCCGGCCACCAGCACATCCCGGCTGTCCGCGCCTTCCTCGACTACGCGGCCTGAAGACGCCCGCCGCCGGCCATGGGCGGAAGGCGCACGCGCTGACGGCTGGGGGGCTCCGTTTCGGCAGGCTCGCTGCGGCCGCACCGAGGCGGGTGAGGCCGGAGCCGCCCTGGCCGGTTCCGCACCGCCTGCGGGCGGGGCGAGCGTACGATCGCGCGGGGGCTCCAGGGGCGACGAACCCTTGTCCGAGGGGGAGGGCGGATGCTGAAGACGATGTTCGACCGTGGAGATCTCCCGCCACGGGACCGACTGGCCGCGCTGAACGAGCTGTTCGTCACCAGCGAGCACCCCATGGGGATCTCGAACGGAGGGCCCGGGGACTTCACGGCGACGGCGAGGGCCGCCGACATCTCGGCGGTGAACCTGGTCGAGCTGACCGTCGCGGCCTCGGACGTGCTGCGTACGCCGAAGATGGTCCGGCAGGCGGACCCCGAGCTGTGCTGCGTCGTCGTGGCGTCCACCGGCAAGCTCGTCGTGAGCCAGGCGGGGCGGGAGGCGGTGCTGGGCGAGCAGGACATCGCATTCTACGACAGTTCGCTTCCGTTCGGACTGAGAATCGGCGCGGGAGGGGAGCCGACCACCATGCTGCGGGCGCACATCCCCCGGGCGATGCTGGCGCTCTCCGCCGACGGAGCCGAGCGCCTGGTGGCCCGAGCCCTCCCCGGGGCGACGGGGTTCGGGGGCCTGCTGCGGCAGTTCTTCACCGCCGTGACCGCCGATCCCACGCCCTATCGCCCGGCCGACGTGCCCCGCCTGGCCTCGGTCGCCCAGGACCTGATGACCGCCCTGGCCGCCCACCACCTCGACGCCGACGCCGCAGTGCCGGAGGACTGCCGCCACCGGACACTACTGCTACGCGTCGACGCGTTCATCCTGCGCCACCTGCCCGACCCGTACCTCTCACCGACGACCGTGGCCGCCGCCCACCACATCTCGGTCGGCCATCTGCACCGGCTGTTCTCGGCGCGGGACACGACGGTCGCCGCCTGGATTCGCCACCAGCGCCTCGAACGCGCCCGCCAGGACCTCACCGACCCCGCCCGGCGGGCCCTGCC
The DNA here is from genome assembly GCF_044755465.1 of Streptomyces sp. NPDC092296. Lineage (NCBI taxonomy): Bacteria > Bacillati > Actinomycetota > Actinomycetes > Kitasatosporales > Streptomycetaceae > Streptomyces > Streptomyces sp. NPDC092296. The sequence continues at coordinate 30,691 of NZ_JBIVRB010000017.1, forward strand.
CGTCCACCTGATCGCGTCGCGCTGGGGCTTCAAGGACCACGCCACCTTCACCCGGGCATTCCGCTCCGCCTACGGCATCCCGCCCAAGGACTACCGCCGGAGGTCCGCCGAGCCGGTCGGGGCAGGCGGCTAACCTCCCCGCCGCGGTCGGCTCGGCTGCGGCGCGGACCCCGGGCACGGATCGTCAAATCACTGGTTGCCGGGCGTCAAAGACGCGGCCTGCGGTGCACTGCGATGCTCGGCATGCCGGATTACCGGCGTCCCCGGATGCGGGGGGTCCGGGGACCACAAGCCAGGGGGGAGCAGGTTCGTCGGGGCGCAGGGCCGAGGTGGTTGGTTGGTTGGTGTCGAACCGTAGTTCGCATCTGTCGGCCGTCCTCTCGCACGGGCTGACTGCCCGCCAGGGACCGTGTACCTGTGGTGCTACAGATCGGCCACAGTGGACCGGGAGGAGTATCGGACGGCCTCGGCCGTCCGCCATCCTTCACCGGAGCAGCACAGTTGGGCCACAACAGGCCCACTGCGACTCCAGGAGTCCACCGATGTACGAACCGCCGCCCGGTACCCCGTCCGGGGACGTTCCGCCCCCTCCGCCCCTGCCCCCGTCCTATCCGCCGTCCGCGCCGCCCAGGTACTACGCGCCGCCTCCGTCGGCCGGCCCGGCGCCCGGCTACCCGCCGCCGCCCGGGTACGGGCCGCCGCCCACTACGGTGCGGCGCCCGCGCACCGGCCTGTGGGTGGCGCTCGCAGTGGTCGGGGTGTTGCTGGCGGGAGGCGGGGGCTACGCGCTGGCCGCAGGGAACGGCAAGCCGTTGGCTGCGGGCCGGTCGTCCGGCAACGGGCCGGCCCCGGACGGCAACGGCGGCGGGGACCAGGGCGGCAACGCGGCGAACCCGGACGGCGACGCGGCGAACCCCGGAACCGGGATCGGGACAGGCACCGGCGGGACCGGCGGCAAGGTGCGGGTCCCGGCGGACCGGAAGCTGTGGCGCGTCCAGTTCCCGAACTCGTTTCTGGGCATGCAGCACAACGAGCAGATCACTGAAGGATTCGGCGATGCGCTGGAGACCATGCGGGTCGAGCAGCCGAACGCCGACATCGCCATGGACGTGTACACGGGGGGCCAGTTCGGCGAGCGGCACGCCACGGTGCTCGCCGCCTCCCAGGGCCAGCCGCTGACCGACGCGGAGCGCAAGCAGGCGCTCCAGGAGGCATGGGCGCCCGAGCCCGCCTATGCGGCCACCCACACCGTCTTCTCCGGTATCCAGGACGTCGACCCCGGCCCGCTGGGCGGTGAGATGCAGTGCGCGAAGTCGATCACCAAAATGGACCAGCCGGACGTGCTCGGCCAGCAGTACTCCAGCGGCATTCGGTGTGCGGTGGTGGGTGTCAACACGGCGATCGTGTACAGCGAGAGCGAGGTGCAGTCCGGTATGCAGATCGCCAAGACCGCCGAGGACCTGCGGCAGTTCCGGGCCCAGGCCGAGGTTCCGCGCTGACACCAAGCCCACTCGGCCGGCACCGCGCCTGGGCGAAGGTGCGGTGGCGGCCGGGGTGCGGTGCCTGTGAGGCCGCCTTGTGGAGGGTCGGCTGACGGATCGGCTGACGGGACTGCGGAAGGCTCGCAAGGAGCGGTACCGGCGGGCGTGAACGGGTCGGGGTGCCCGGCGTACCGGCGGGGTGGCCGGTACGCCGGGCGGGTGGTGGTGGAGCGGTGGAGCGGTGGGTCAGCGGGTGAAGGTGAAGCTGTTGAGGGTGGCGGGGCCGGTGACGGTGAGGTAGACGGTGCTGGTACCGGCGGGCTTGGGGTAGCAGGAGTTGGACTTGAGGTGCCAGGTGCCGTTGCTGTCCGGGTAGACGGTGCAGGCCGGGGCGGCGGTGGCGCTGCCGAGGCGGATGTTCACGTTGACACCGGGTGTGGTGGTGGAGACGCGCAGTTGGACGCCGCCGGCGCCGGCGGACCCGAACTGCACGTCCTTGAAGACCAGGTAGCTGCCCGCGCCATTGAGCTTGACGACCGTGCCGCCGTCGCCGCTCTGGGTGGCGGTGCCGGAGGCGGAGTCATAGGACTCGGCCTCGATCGTGGCGTACGGGTCGCGGGTGCCGGGCGGCGCGGTGGTCGGGGGCGCGGTGGTCGGCGGGGGCGTAGTGGGCGGGGCCGTAGTGGGCGGGGCCGTGGTCGGGGGCGCGGTGGTCGGCGGCGCGGTGGGGGTGCCGCTCGGCTGGTAGATGCGGAAGTTGCCGCTCGCGTGCAGCAGGGCCATGAAGCTGAGCAGGCCGTCGTAGTAGCGGTACTGGCCGGTGGGGGGCTGGAGGTTCCACAGCCCCTGGACGAAGTCCCAGGCGTGGGCGTCCGTCGCCGAGAGGGACGCCGCGCCGTTGGAGGCGATCAGCCCCGGTGAACGGTCGCTGGACAGCGGGCTGCCGGAGAGCGAGTACTGATTGACGTAGCCGTTGACGCCCTGGGACTCGAAGAAGTTCTGGAGGCGGTCGGTGAGCGTCTTGGCGCTGGTGTTGCCCGCCCACCAGGCGTAGTCGACCGCCCAGTTGACGGCGGTGCGCCAGGCGTCGAAGCGGAAGTCGCCGTGGTTGCCGGTGTTGTTGGGGCTGCCGGTGAACTCGGCGTAGTCGGGGGCCAGGCCGGTGGTGGGGTTGGTGGCCTTGGCGAAGTAGGCGCGGCCGGCCTGGGCCGCGTCGCTCCAGAACTTCCGGTCCGCTGCCTGCTTGCCCTGGTAGCCGTCGGCCCAGCGCGCCCACAGGTCGTAGAACGCGGGCAGGTCGTAGGACGGGTCGGAGAACTGGGCGGAGCTGGCGTAGGGCACGAAGACCGGCAGCTTGCTGGTCGGGTTGAACATGTTGGTGACGCTGTCGACCACGCCGCCGTTCATGTCCTCCTTGTGCAGCATCACGTTCAGGATGGCATTGGCCTGGTCCGTGTAGTTGTAGATGCCGGTGCCGTTGCCCCAGCGGTGCCCGGCGAAGAACAGCGCGGTGGCGAAGTACTCCTCGCCGTCGGTGGCGGGGTTGTCGTCCGAGCAGGAGCCGCTGAGGGTCGCCTTCCAGCAGAAGTAGCCGGTGCGGGAGCCGCTCGTGTGCTGCATGTGGGACTTGGCCCAGTTCCACAAGGCGTCGAACTGCGGCTTCTTGTTCATCTGGACGGCGATCATCATGCCGTAGCTCATGCCCTCGGTGCGTACGTCCGAGTTGCCGGTGTCCTCGATGTAGGCCAGCGGACCCTGGGCGTTGGAACCGGCGGGGTAGTACAGCCGCTTGGTGTCGTCGGTACTGGCGAAGAGGGAGTTCCAGTAGCCGTCGAGCTTGGCCTGCACGGCGGCGTCGGTCAGCGTGGGGTCCCACTCCCGGAACAGGTTGCGGTACTGGCCGCTGGCGTACGCGCCGGTGGTGGGGGGTACGGGCGCGGGGCGCGGCGGCGGGATGGGGCCCTGGTAAAAGACCGCGTACTGGTCGATGAAGGTGTCGTTGCTGCCGTTGTCGGTCTCCAGGGTGAACCGGATCTCCGTGGGGCCGGGCGTCGCTATGTCGAAGACGGCCTGCTGCACGGTCCATGCCGTACCGGTGAAGGAGAGGGCGGCGGCCTTCTTGCCGCCGACGTACACGCTGATCCCGGCGGTGTTGTTGGCGCTGGAGGCACCGGTGACGTCGATGCGGTAGCGGCCGGCCTGGGCGAAGTTGTAGGTGGCGCGGGTGCTGTCGTTGTTGCAGTAGTAGACGGCCTGGGTGGCCTGGAGGCTGGTACAGCCCCCGCCGTTGGTCATGGCCTCGGCCTGTGAGGTGATCAGCAGGGTGTCGGCTCGGGCGGGTGCCGCAGGCAGTGCGACCGGGGTGAGCAGCGCGGCGCAGACCGCCGCCACGACGGCCGGCAGGGTGAGGCGGCGGTGGAGATGCGGCCCACGGTGTCGGGGTTGGGTCACCGTGTTCCTCCTCGGGGGATCGGGCGATGGCAGACCCGGGCAGCCCCGGAAGCCGTGAGCGATTGTGAAACCTCACAGCAGGGCCGTCAATGCATTCGTATCGATAAGTTTTCCGAAAGTTTCGAGAGTGGCCCTTTGTAACCCCAGGTCAGTCAGGCGAACACATTCAGCTGCATCCCATGACTCTGCAAACCGCCGCGCCGGCGCCGAAACATTTCGAAATGCCGCGCCTCGCACGGCCGGGCGCCGCCCGTTCAGCACGGGGTCCCGGCAGACGAGTGGGACGAGGGCGCGTACCTCTGCGATCCCGAGGGGGCCGGTCCCCACCTGTCGTTCCTGAAGGTGCCGGAGCCAAAGGCGGTGAAGAACCGGGTGCACGTGGACGTCCAGGTCGGCGGCGGCCGTGAGACACCGTGGGAGGGTGACCAGTTCGCCGCCGTGGCCAAGAGGGCGACCGCATGAGCGCCGAGCGACGCCGGGCCGTCTGAGCCCCACCGAGGAGACGAGAGAGCGCTAGGAAGGCGCGCAGAGACGCGGAAGCCTGCGTGGTCTGCGAGGAGTGGACCGACGACCCGCGACCCCTCCGGTACATCGAACGGCAGAGCGGCCCCGGGGTGACCCTGTACGGCTGCCCCGAGCACGCGCCGGAACCGAGAACTGGTAGTCAGACGTGTCGGGGTCGGCCATCACCACGTGGTCGGGTCTGCCGTGCAAGTCCTCCTCGCGGACCACGGTCGCGCCTGCGGCGGTCAGCCGCTCCTCCACCTGGACCACGCGCGGCCATCGCACCTCGCGTTGCCGCTCGCGGATCACCCGGAGTCGGACCGTGTGGGACGGGTCGTTCTCCCACGCTCGGTAGTACGGCCGAATGGGGTCCAAGTCGTCCGGTCGGGGGCGGATGGTGCGGGCGAGGACGTGCGCGGGGACGGTCACGTCCATGTGATGGACACAGAACCGGTGAGGCTCGGGGCGAGCGGCAGCGAGGATTCGGCGGAGTGCCGCCCGGGGCGGCGGGGTGTCTTCTTCGAACGGGGGTTGATCAGGTACCACAGCGTCGCTGCGGCGGGGACGAAGGAAAGCAGGGCGATGAACTCGCGCACGGTCGGTCAGCTCCCTAAAGCTGGTCGGCTGAGCCCCGGAGCCCCATCCCGTCAGAGTCCGCGCTCTGTGACGCCTACGAGCTGTCACGCCCCACGGTGCGCCGAGCCGTGGCCGAGCTGGTTGCGGCGGGGCTGGTCTTCACGGTGCCTCAACGCGGTACCTATGTCGCCGAGCCGACGGGCACCGACGACGGCCAGGACGACGCCCCGGACGCATGAGAGCCCCGCACGGCAGCCTCGGGGGAGGGATCGCCTAGCGGGGCTCTCGCGGGTCACGAAGGTGCGGACGGGGACCGCACCCCGGACGCCGTGACCCGTGCGGTCAGCCCCACGTCACGCGGGGCCGACGACCACCCGCCCGGCGGAGAGAGAGCACGCCGGATGGGTGGGGCTTGGGGGTGCTACACCAGCGCGGCAACGCGCTTGTGCAGCGTCTTCGGAAGGTCGTCCAGCGGTCGCCACTCGGCGGCGGAGACCTCCTCTTCCTGAATCCGGGGGTTCACCTCGCGGACCGCGCGGAAGACGAACCGGAAGTCCGCGTGCTGGTGGGCGGGCTCGCCCTTCGCGGGGTTCTCGGGGATGTCGTGCACGTCCACGTGAACGGGCATCTCCAGGATGGGGAGGAACCCTCCGTCCACGCCGGTTTCCTCGGCGAGTTCCCGCAGCGCGGCGCGCATGAGTTCGGCGTCTTCGGGCTCCAGGTGCCCGCCGGGGGTGAGCCACTTGCCGGTTGCGTTGTGGTGGATGAGCAGCACGTTCCCGGCGTCGTTGATGAGCACCGCCCCGGCGGTGACGTGCAGCGGGGACGTGCTGCGGCTGGTCGGGTCGTCGTCCCGGTCCAGCGCGGCGAACACCGGGGCAAGGCTGTCCTTGTCCTCGGGGTGCTCGTCCGCGTAGCCCGTCAGAACGGTCCGGATGTGTTCGGCTGAAATGGCCATGTGCCTTACCTGTTCCAGTAGTTGAGCCACTGCGCCGCGATGGCGCTTCGGTCGGCGGCGGGGACTTCGTGCATCCCGGGCGACAGTTCGCCCCGGGCTATCGCTCGCGTCGCTGCGATGATCTCGCCCTGTACCAGGAAGATGAACGGTCCGACGCTTGCCCCGTGCAGGAAGTTGACCGCTTCCCCGCCGTTGAGCAAGTAGAAGTAGTGACCGCTCGTCTCGTACCGCGTCACGTGGTCGCCGAAGTTGGAACGCCGGTACCCCTCCGGGAGGCTGGACAGTTCCAACTCATCTTCCGAGCTGGTGACCGTGGCGACGTACGCGCCGTTTCGCAGCGTGGGGAAGTCCTCACCCCGCAGGGACAGAGCCCCCGTGGCGCACAGGACGAGCCCGGCGGCGTGTATGGCCGCATCCCGGTCCCGGGCGACCCCGAAGCCCTGCGAGAGCGCCTGTGCACGCCGTACGGGGTCGATGTCGTACACCGTGACGTGGACCCCCTTCGCGTGCATCAGACGGGCGATGCTGGACCCGAGCTTGCCGAAGCCGATCACGAGCGCGGAACGGCCGTGCAGGATGTCCCCGCGCTCACGCAACAGCGCCTCGGCGGAGAACACCACGCTCTGACCGACTAGGAAGTCTTCCGGGTCTTCGAGCGGAGAACGAGCGACCGAGACCACGGGGCACGGCAGCTCGTCCCGCTCGGCGTAGCGCTTGTGGCCGTTCTCCGTGTCTTCGACCACGCCCAGGATCGTGCCGGAGTACCGCGCGCACAGGTCGTCCAGCACGGGCGCGAAGTACCCGCCCACGTCGAGCAGCACGATTCGTTCGCCGGGCGCCCGGCTCTCCATATAGGCCAACGCCAAGTCCGGATCGGTGAACAGCTCGCGCGTCAACTCGTCTACGTTGAAAGCCCGTTCCACTTCGCGCCGCGCGTTGTCGTTGATCGACTTCGGCTTGGGCAGTACGGCGCGCAGATTGGAGACGGCCCCCACGGCGCGGACGAATGCGGGCCGCTCGGGCAACAGGTGCGTGATGAGCAGCGAGGACGGGCGGGCAGTCGGCTCGGGGGCGAAGTCGGCAGCGATGCGCGACCAGTAGGTGTTGAGTCGGGCTCTGTCGGACGGTTCCAAGGGACTCCCCTTCCCTTCAGGGGTGTAGCCGGCCCGGGTGGCGACGCGTCAGGGCAGCCGCTACCCGGACCGGAGTCAATGGGTGGTGCCAGGGGTCGCGGGCGGGTTGGCGCTCTCGAACGGGCAACGGCCCGGGTGCCCCTCGTACAGCGGGCACGCCTGCCCCTCCCCTCCGGGCTGATCACCCGACAGTCGGGGATCTGCCGGACCCGGTACGGCGGGATGCGGTCCGTCCAGACGCCCCAGACGGCCCCGCTGTGCGGCCCGTCCAACTCGCGTACGAGCGCCCAGTCTTCGGCGTACGCCCCGTCTTCGGTGCGCTCGGACTCGGCTCCGCAAACGTTTCCGTCTTCGTCCTCGCTGGTGCACCGGTACAGGTGCGTGACGGGGGCGGCGTCGGGCTCGCGGTCGGTCTTGACGGTCCAGGAGACGAAGCGGAACAGGCTGCGGGTGCTCATGCGGCACGCACCGTCTCTTGTTCGGCGCGCTGCCGCTCGGCGGTCTCCCGTTCCGCCGGGGTCGGCTCGCGCACGGTCGCGGGCTCGGCCTCCCACTCACACCCGCCACGCACGGGGCGGAGCATGTAGCGGGGGCCGCCCCTGCCCATGAACACGCCGAGCTTGCCGTTCGCGTCCACCAGCAGCGTGCCCAACTCGGGCGGTTCAGCACGATCTTGGCTCACCGGGTAGCCCCCTTACGTAGCGCGATTCCGTACTACGCTAGGTAACTCAACGACAGGCGGCCAAGCCGATTCTATGCGATTGCACGCCACTTACTGGATGGCTTCTCGGGCCCTATTGATCAGCGCTTTCGCCTTGGCTCCATAAACGGCCATATCAGCCATCCGCGAAAATGTTTCCGAATACGCTTCGATATCACTGGGTTGCGTAAGGGTTAGATATCCGGAGACCAGTTCAACATTCACTTGCGTGGAATCGTAAATCCAGAAATTCTCAACGGGCAGTTGCATACGCTGCCCTCGCATCGGAATTACTCCGATGCTCACGTTCGCCAACCCGATTACTGTCATGATGTGTGCGAGCTGTTCATCGTGCGCCTCCACGGAACTCAACGAGTTTCGCAGAACGGACTCTTCGACCAGAAAAGAGAAAGCCCGCCGCCCCTCGCGGATAACCCGCTGGCGCTCCATTCTCGCGGCTACCGCGTCCGCAACGTCATCCAATGTGACCCGTTGCTTCTGAATCATCCGCAGCACATCTTCGGTATATTGATAAGTTTGCAGAAGTCCAGGAAATACCCACGAGCTGTACGAACGGAACCTTTGGGTTCGCTCATACAGCGGAAGTCGCTCAGTTTGAGAGCGCCGAAGCCCGGCCCGCTCCAGTCGGCGCCAGGTACGCCACATGCCCTCTACGTCACGTAGAGAAGCAAGCAAGTCCGGCATCTGGTCCTCCGCTCCACAAGCGGCACACCAAAGGCGGATGTCATCTTCGCTCGGTCGAGTTTTCCCGGTTGCGATCCGAGATACTTTGGAAGGATGCCAGCCGCACAAAGCGGCCAGCCCCTTCCCTTCCAGCCCAGCGTCTTGCGCTAGTTCGCGAAGCCTGCCCGCAAGAACCTGGCGGGCTTGCTGAACGCTAGAGGATTCCGATTGAGACATGGTGAATTAGACCGGCGAGTATCCTTCGTGCGGGGTTGCGCGTTCCCAGACAGCCTCAAAGGATGCTGTGCACCACTTCGCCAACTCGGGATCTTCGGTGTACTCGCGTTCCATCAGAACACCGTCACCGCTGAAATGGTGAAAGAGGACGAGACTACTGTCAAATACCCAGAAGTCCACGGCGGGCACGGCAAGATTCTTGGTCTCCCGCCGAGGCAGCCACCGCACTTCTTCCCCGGCCAGGCAGTTGGTTAGCGTGTAGGCGTACTCCCACTGTACGTATTCGCTCAACGGCTCGGAGACAACGCGCGCCCTCCGTACTTTCACTCCGCGACTGACGGCCGACTGAACGGCTTCGTGCCAGCCCTCCCACCAAGTGTCCCGGTTTTCGCGCGTGAACTCCCTATTCCCGTTGCGCCATTCCAAGTAGTCCGGGTCGCTACTTGCGTAGTGATCACGAACTTCAAGGTGAATGGCGGAGGCTGTGGCCTTTGCCAGTGGCTCACGAGCGGGGGGCTTCACGCGACTAGTCTCCATCCGGGCGTGGGATGTACTGAATCATGACTTTGGGAAGGCGGATGACGCTCTCATGGCTCGGCACGTCAGTGCCGTGCCCGGGAATCGAGCCGATTTCCTGGCACGCCTTCACCTCTTCTTCCGTTGCGGTGTACGACTGGATCAGTAGATCCCCGGAGTCTTCGTCCAGCCAAATGGTGGGCGAATCGTCCTTGCCGGTGTTCGGAATGATCCCAAGGAAACGCAAGCGCATGACTACCGCCTGTGTCGATCTGATTGCAGATGATTGCTCGATCGTTGCCCAGTCGAGGGAGGCCGTCAAGTGCGCCTGCCAGAGGCGTAGTTGCTACTGACACGCGAGAAGCCCCCGCACTGCCCGTCCTCGTGGGGGCGGGCAGTACGGGGGCTGTGCGGGGCGTGGGCGTCGGTCGCCGGCTCATGCGCGTGATGAGGCTTGCCCATGAGCCACGGCCAGGAAGCCCGACCGCCAGGATGACGCGCCACGACTCCCGAGGGGCGACCCCGCGCAAAGGGCGGTAGCTGCGGCGCGAGTTTTCCCTCCCTGCCGCGCAGGATCGGGGAGGGTGAGGTGATCGGGTCGCCCTGGTCGTCGCGGATGGGCTTGCCCTTGTGCATCTTCCAGCCGAGCAGCGTCGGGTTACGGAGCATCCGGGTAATGACCGCCGGGTTCCACGCGAACCGCTCGCGGACGGTCCCCTTCTCGCCCTTCGCCCCGCCGGTCTTGCCGCCCGTCTTCCGCTTCTGCTTCAACGCCCAGTGATCACGCGGGGTGGGGATTCCGTCCCGGTGGAGACCGGCGGAGATCAGGGAGACGCTGACGCCCTCCAACAGTTCCTTGACGATGCGGGTAATGACCGCAACCGCTTCGGGGTCCGGGACGAGCGTCCAGCCCTTGCCGCCGTGCTCGGCGGGCATCTCGGCGGGCATATAGCCGTAAGGGGCTTGCCGCCACCACGCCACCGGAGCGCCATCCGGCGGATTGCCGCCATCGCGCCGGTAACCCGGTCCTTGATGCTCTGCGACTCCACCTGAGCGGCGAACGCAAGCGTCATCATCATGAGTTCGCTGGTGGGGTCCATCGGGTTGCGGAAGTCGAAGACGAGCCTCCCCCCGATCCCCTCCGCGAAGACGAGCATCTTCCGGTGCTGCTTCGCCCACTTCGCAAGCTCGTGCATGGCCCATCGACCGAATGGCACGGTCAAAACGCCACCAAACCAAGGCGTCGTACTCATTGGGCCGGTTGAGCCACCCGCCAAGCTCGGGACGCTCGAAGCGACCGAACGCGCTCGCGCTCACGTCAAGGTCTACGGCTTCCCGAAGCTGGTCGCCCGACCCAAAGTCGATGTTGAGTGCCGCTGCGGCTATGTCTCCGGCTTCGCGCTGCCGCTCGGGCGAAGTGGTCTCGTCGGTGAGCACGGACAGACGGACACACCGCACACCCCGAAGGGTCTCGGTGTAGACCGTCCCCGCGAGGGGGTTCCGGGTGCTGGCAGTCGTCATGCCCGCTGTAGGGAGCGGGGGGGATCTCGCTGTCCGACTCCGTACCGGGCTTGACCAGGACCGATGCAACCACGACGACACTCCAGAACTGCTAGTTCCGTGTGTCGGGAGATCCGGAAGGAAACGAGTTCTGCCTGGTCTGACAGCCGGCCGCCCACGCGGACGTGAGGGCGCGGCTGCCGCACCTGGATCATGGCGACCTATGACCACGCCATGAGCCACAACCCGAGATCACTTCGACGGCGGACTCCAGGGCGTACGGGTCAGCCGCCCTGACCGGCGTTACCGACCGGGCCGACCTTCACCGGGGAGCCGGAGCCGTCCGTGACGGGCAGCGTGGCGGCGCCCGGCCAGTCGAGGGTGACCGACTTCGTCTCGTCCGGCAGGGTCACCAGCAGCCCCGTGATGCGGACGCCGGAGCCGCCCGACTTGTTGAGCGGGTAATTGATGCCGAAGGCCGTCGACTCCCCGTTCTTGAGGGTGACCGGGTTGGCCTTCTCACCAGTGCGCTTCGCGGACAGCGACCCTGCGCTGGTCTTCAGGTCGACGCTCGCGTACCCGGAGATCGCGCAGTCCCGGCCGCTGCGGTTCTTCAGCTGCACCGTGACGGTCCCGTCGGGGTCGCCGTCGATGGTGTTGTTCGCGGCCGTGATCGCCAGCTCGTCGGTTCGGCACCTGCCAGCCTTGCCGTTCTGGTTGGAGCCGGTCCCGGCAGCCGTGCCCTTCCCGCTGGAGCTCGTCCCGTCGGAGACCTTGTCGTCGCCCTGATCCGAACTGCCCGAGCGCGAACCGCCGCCCGAGGTGGACGCGGATGACGCAGACGATGGGTCACTCTGCCCCAGGCCGTCATTGTCGCTCTGGCAGGCCGTGAGCGAGAGACCTGCGGCAACGGCCAGGGCCGCGAAGGTGAGCTTGTGAACGCGCATCGTTTCTTCCTCGGTATCGATTGGCGGTGCCGGGCTCTCGGTACGGGTCGGTACGAGCGGGCGTCTCTGATCAGCAGGACCCGCCCGGCCCCGCGAACCGTGCCGCCGACCACCGCCTGACGCATGGTTGTTACACGCACAGTCAGGCACAGTGCGCACCCTCACCGGGCGCGCCGCGCCGGGGCACGCCCTCGGCTAGCCGGGACGGCGGTTCCGGACGCCCGCCATGGACGGTCTGGAGGCCGCCCGCCGCGTCCTCGCGCAGGTCCCGGACTGCCGGGTGATCACGCTGACCGCCTTCGACCTCGACCACGACGTCCATGCCGCCCTCGCCGCCGCCGTACGGCTGGTGGCCCGGATCTTCGCCAAGCCGGCGCTGCGCGACCGGGCCCAGGCGGTCGTGTTCGCCCTCGCCTCCCCCGGCGAGTCGGCCTGACCCACAGCGGCGGGCCCCGCCTGGGCCGACCAACCCTTCGGTTCGCCGCAGGCCAGTCGGCGGGCCCTGGGATCGTCACCATGGCCGGGCTGCCCGGCCAGGCTCAGCGGCGGCGGGCAGTCCGGTGTCGCGACGGCCGCCGGGGCTGTCTCCGAAGGGCGGTGGTCTGGGAGCATGGGGCGATGGATCACGTCCGACAGATGGTCAGTTCCGGATCGCCGCTCGAACCGCAGATCGGCTTCTCCCGGGCAGTACGCAAGGGCGCGCACGTCGCGGTCGCCGGGACCGCGCCCATCGGGGACGACGGCACGACCGTGGGGCGCGGCGACGTCTACGCCCAGACGGTCCGGTGCCTGGACATCGCGGACGCCGCGCTCAAGGCGGCGGGGGCGTCGCTGGAGGACGTCGTGCGGACCCGCGTCATGCTCACCGACGTGACTCGTTGGAAAGAGGCAGCGCGAGCGCACGGGGAACGGTTCGCCGCTGTCCGTCCGGCCTGCACCTTCGTTGAGGTCTCACGCTTCATCGATCCCGAATGGCTCGTCGAACTGGAGCTGGACGCCATCCTGGACTGACTCCCGGGAGTGCTCTGCGCCGCCATCCGTCGCCGGCCGTCGCCGGCCGCGCGGTGCCGCGACGTTCCGCACACCGGCATGACGTCCTTCGCGACCTTCTGCCACCTCGCCGTCATCACCACGGACGCCGCCTGGCTGCCCGGCTGCCCGGCGGTGCGGTTCCCGGGCTGCTCACCGCGTTCGGTACCGGCGTGTTGATCGGGGTCACCGCAGCCGGTCGTACCGCCGACGGACAGCTGCGGCGGGCCCCGGTCCTCCCCCGGTGCGCCCTGCCGACCGGCTGGGCGGCCCCGGCCGCAGCGGGCACCCGGCCGGTCCCGCCGTTCGCCGTGACGATCGTGCAGGGCGGGCTGTCGTTCGGCATCGGATCGACGCTCGTCCATCGCGTCATGGTCGTCGCGTCCGGCGCCCCCTCCCTGAGCGGGTCGTGCGCCAGGGCCGCGCTGCACGTCGGCGCGTTCCTGGGACCACTCCTCACCGGCGCCGCGACCGGCACAGCGCACGACTACCGACACGCCGCGTGGGTCAGCGCGGCACTGGCGGCGGTCGCAGCGGCCGTCACCGTCACCTCCCGTACGCGAGCCGTGGACGCCGACGCGCCGGAAGCCCGGTGACCCGCCAAGCCGCTGCTCAGGCCAGGCGGGCGACCGGCCTGAGCAGCGGCTTGGCACAATCGGCGGCATGAAGATCGAACAGGTCGAGTGGACCGACCCGGACGCCGACATACTGCGCGCCCGGCAGCGGGCCGAGATCGCCGCACGCTACGGCACCCCGGACAGCGAACCCGGGGTGGCACCGTCCGAGGCCGACATCGCGGTGTTCCTCGTGGCCCGCGACGACGACGGCACCCCCGTCGGCTGCGGCGGACTCCGCCGACTCGAACCCGGAGTGGGCGAGGTCAAGCGGATGTACGTCGACCCGGCCCGGCGCGGCACAGGCGTCGCCGCCCAGATCCTGACCGCCCTGGAGGAATGGGCCCGCGACCAGGGCTGGACGCGGCTCCGGCTGGAGACCGGCGACGCCCAACCGGACGCCGTCCGCTTCTACACCCGCTCCGGCTACGAACGGATCGCCAACTTCGGCGCATACGCCGACGCCCCCCGCTCCCTCTGCTTCGAACGGCGACTCCGCTAGTCACGGACCGACCGCCCGTTCACCATCACGTGTCTCGGAGTGCGTCGCCGCTGGCGCCCGCACTCCCAAGCCGTAAGGATTCACTCCATGCCGACGACGCGCCTGACAGCAGCCGCCGCACTCCTCGCCCTGGCCGCAACGGCACTGACGGTCAGTTGCAGCCGGCCAGACGCCCCGGCGGCGCTGTCGGGCGCGCCGCGCGGCATCGTCATCGACCGTGACGGTGTGGTCGAAGTCCTCGACGGCACCACCGGCCCGGCCCATCCTGTTGCCGGGGAGCCTTTAGGTGGAGTCGCTGCGGACCCGCTCAGCCTGAGCCAGGTCCGGCAGCCCGCCTCCGACACCGTGGCCGGGCTCCGTGACGGCAAGCTCATCGCACTCGACCCGGCCCACCCGGGCACCCCGCGCACAATCGCCCCGGCCGGCGACTGGTTCCCCGACGCGGCTTCCACCGGCGCCTGGACGGTCACCCAGTCCCCCGACCTCGGAGTCTGCCCCGCCATCCCCGGCACCAGCGCCGGTACGGTCCGATACCGTGTCGAGCACTTCCGACTGCGTGACGGAGCGGTCCTGGACGCGGCCCGCTACCTTCCCTGCCGCCAGCGGCCCGCCGCCGACACAGCCGCCGGCCTGCTCGTGGAGACCCTCCACCCCCAGGCGGAGCCCTCCGGCAACGGAAGCACCGTCCTCGCGGACGTCCAGCTCATCGACCGCAAGGATCTCCGCACTCTGCGCACGGTGCAGGCCGATGCCACGCTGCTCGATGCCGCTGGTGAAACCGTCCTCGCCTTCCAGCAGAAATGCGACCGGTCGGACTGCGTCAAAGCCATCGGCCTGACGAGCGGAAATCAGCCGAAAATCGGCCCGCTGCCCAATGGGGGTTTCCTCGCCGGGGCCGGAATCATGGATCTCAGCGGCCGCTACTTCGCCTCCGCCGCAGTATCACCGGACGGTTCCCTGAATCTGGTGGTCTGCGACCTGAAATCCGGTACTGTACGCACCCTCGGCACATATGCTTCCCTGATCCCCGGGGCGCCGCGTGACATCGAGGAGGACATGCCCTCCGCCTGGTCCGGATCTCGCCTGATCACCGCCAACCCGCAGGACGGCACCCTCGCCACCTACGATGCGGTAAGCGGCCGCACCGAAACCCGAAGCGGACTGAGCACCGAAGGAAATCTCCAGGTGTGGGGCGCACAAGGCTGAAACCCCGGCCTTTTCTGCCGCTCCACTACCGATACCTCGGGCGGCCCGCAATTCACGCGGTGGCAGCAGAGCGCACGCGGGTGGGCGAAGGGGCCGGGGTGGTGGCCTGGGTGAGCAGTTTGAGGGCGGCTTCGGAGGGGGAACCGGGGGCGGTGGTGACGACGGTCAGGGACTGCTCCGGGGCGAAGGCCGCGGTGAGGGTCTGCTGGGTGACGGTGAGCGTGCCGACCAGGGGGTGCCGCAGCTCGTACTCAGCGAGGTCGCAGGGCCGCACCCGGTGGTCGGCCCACATGCCCGCGAACTCGGGGCTGCGGGTGGTCAACTCCCCGATCAGTGAAGTGAGTTGCGCGTCCTCCGGGTGCCGGCCCGCGACCAGGCGGAGGTTGCCGACCACCGCCCGCGCCTTCGCGGGCCAGTCGGCGTACAGCTCGCGGAGGTGGGCGTCCAGGAAGACCAGGCGCGCCATGTTGGGGCGGTCGGCCGGGCGGTCCGGCCCGGTCGGGTCGACGTGCCCGGCCAGCAGGGCGTGCCCCAGGGTGTTCCAGGCCAGTACGTCGCTGCGGCGCCCGGTCACCAGGACCGGCACCTCCCCCATCGCCCGGATCAGGTCGCGCACCGCCGGGCCGGCCCGCTCGGCCGGGGGGCGGCGGGCGGCGGTGCGGTGGCGGCAGCCGGTGGCCAGGTCGCGCAGGTGCAGCCGCTCCGGCTCGTCCAGCCGCAGGGCGCGGGCGATCGCGTCCAGCACCTCCACCGAGGCGTGGCAGGAGGCGCCCTGTTCCAGGCGGGTGTAGTAGGAGGCGCTGACCCCGGCGAGGAGGGCCAGTTCCTCGCGCCGCAGTCCGGGCACCCGGCGGCGGTCGCCGTAGGTCGGCAGCCCGACGTCCTGGGGCCGCAGCTGCGCCCGGCGTGCCTGGAGGAAGCTGCCGAGCCGTCCGTGTCCGTCCATGGCCCGAGTATGCATCGGGGTGCCGCGAGCAGCCTGACCCTGCCGGGGATAGGCAGCAGCGGGGCTGGTTGCTCCTTCCGCCGCGCAGCAGGGTGGTGCTCAAGCACCTCAGCTATACAGCAGCAGAAGGAAGACCATGTCCCGGAAGTTCGCAAGGACCATGCTGGTGGCCGCCGTCGCGGTCGCCTCCCTCACGGCCGGCCTGTCCGGCCCGGCGTCGGCGTCGGCTGCGGCTGCGGCGTCGGCTGCGGGCAAGCCTGTGAAGCAGCCCGTCTCCCAGGCGCGCGTTGCCGAGCACTTCGACCTGCTGGCCGGCCAGATGCCGGAGAACATCGCCCTGGAGCCGGACGGCAGCGTCGACCTGACCTTTGCCGGTGCCCGGCAGATCGCCCGGGTCAGCCCCGCCGGGAAGATCCGCGTCCTGGCGACGCTGCCCAAGCCGGCCGACGACGGCGTGAACACGCCCGCCCTGGGATTCCCGCTGGTCACCGGCCTGGTCAGGGCCGAGCACGGCACGCTGTACTTCCTGTACGCCACCGGCACCGCCGACCTGACCGGCGTCTGGCGGCTCACCCCCGGCGGCACCCCGCGACGCATCGCCGCGCTGCCCGCCGACGGGCTGCCCAACGGCCTGGCGCTGGACACGCGCAGCGGCACGCTCTACCTCACCGACTCGGTCCGGGGCGTCATCTGGCGGGTGCCGACCGGCGGCGGCCGGCCGACGGTCTGGGCGGACGGGGCGGAGCTGGCGTCGACCGGCTTCCTCGGCGCCAACGGGCTCAAGGTGCACGGCGGCGCCGTCTGGGTGTCCAACATGGACAAGGGGACGGTCGTACGGTTCCCGGTGACCCGGGACGGCCGGGCGGGGGCGCCCGAGGTCAGGGCGCGCAACCTGGACGGCATCGACGACTTCGCGTTCCCGGGCCGCGGTGACCGGCTGCTGGCCGCCCTCGACCAGTCCAGCGAGGTCGCGCTGGTCGAGCCGGACGGCCGCCACCGCATCGTGCTCACCGCGCGGGACGGCCTGCAGAACCCCACGTCGGTGGCCGTGCGGGGCGGCAAGGTCTACGTACCGTCCGCCGCGTACCTCACCGGCCAGGACCCCAACCTGGTCACCGCGCGCATCGCCCGGCCGCGCGGCTGAAGCCCCCGGGGCGCCCGCTCCGACCGCCGGGGAGCGGCCGGACGCCCGGGGCACCGAGAACCGCCGGTCCCGCCGACCGGTGTCCCGGCGCCGCCGTCCCGCGTGGTCGCGGGGCGGCGGCGCCGGTGTCGTGCGGCGCTGCGGGCGGTCAGGCGGCGGGGAGCTTCACCGCCAGCAGGTCGACCGGGCGGACGTCGACCCGGGCGGCCAGCAGGCGGGGGCCCTCGGTGCGGAGGATGTCCGCGATCCTGCCCTCGATGTGGGCCTGGCGGGCGTCGTCGTCCGGGAAGGCGTCGAAGATGCCGAAGGAGGTCGGGCCGAGGCGCAGCAGGAACCAGGCGGTGGTGCCGGTCTCGGCCTCGGCCAGGGGGAGGGCTTCGGTGAGGAGTTCCTGGAGTTCCCGGGCGTGCTCCGGCTTGGCCTCCAGGCGGACGAGGAGGCCGACGCGGGTGGTCGCGGGGACGGTGGTGGTCATGGGTTCGCTCCGGGGTGTCGGCGGCGGGGGTATCGGCGGCGGGGGTGTCGGCGGCGGGGGTGTCGGCGGCGGGCTTGCCGATCAACGTAGGGGCCGGTCCGGCCGCCCTCCCAGTGGCGGATACGACAGATCCCTTACCGTTTCCGCCATGAAGATCTCGGTGCTGGTCGTGGACGGGGTCTTCGACTCCGGCCTCTCCTCGGTGCTCGACGTACTGCGGACCGCCAATGAGCTGCGCGGCGAGCTGCCCGAACCGCCGCCGCCGTGGCAGGTGCGGTGCGTCAGCCCGCGCGGCCCGGTGCGGACGGCGGCCGGGAACCTGGTGGACGCGGTGCCGCCGGAGGCCGCCGGGACGCCGGACGTCCTGGTCGTACCCGGCGCCTGGCACCGGCGGCCGGAGCCGCTCGCCGCGTGGGTCGCCGCGCCGGAGCAGCGGCCGGTCCGCGCGGCGGTCCGGCAGGCCCGCGCGGACGGCGTGCTGCTGGCGGCGGCCTGCACCGGCACCTTCGTACTGGCCGAGAGCGGCGTGCTGGACGGGCTGGCCGCCACCACCAGCTGGTGGCTGGCGCCCGCGTTCCGCCGCCGCTATCCCCGGGTGGCGCTGGACGAGAGCCTGATGGTCGTCCGGGCGCCCGGCGTCACCACGGCCGGAGCCGCCATGGCCCACCTGGACCTGGCGCTCGGCCTGGTACGGGACAGCAGCCCGACGCTGGCCGACCTGGCCGCGCGCTATCTCGTCATCGACTCCCGCCCGACCCAGGCCGGTTACGCCATCCCCGGCCAGCTGGCCCGGACCGATCCGACGGTCGCCGCGTTCGAACGCTGGGTCCGCGACCACCTCGACCGGCCGCTGGGCATCGCGGACGCCGCGCGGGCGCTCGGTACGAGCGAGCGCACGCTACAGCGGGCGCTCGACCGGGCGTTGGGCGTCTCGCCGCTGCGCTTCGCCCAGCGCATCCGGCTGGAACACGCGGTGCACCTGCTGCGTACCACGGCCCTGCCGACGGAGGCGGTGGCCCGCAGCGTGGGCTACGCGAACGCCACCACCCTCACCACCCTCCTCCGCGACCGCCTGGACACCACCCCGGGCCAGGTGCGGCGCCGCCGGTGAGCCGGGGCCGGCGGGGTCGGGTCGGGGCCGCCGGATGGGGCGTCAGAGGTGGCGGCGGGCGCCGGGCTGGGGGCTGGCGGCGGGCGAGGAAGCGGCGGACGCCGGGGCGGGTCGGGGCCGCCGGATGGGACATCAGGGGAGGCAGCGGGCGCCGGGCCGGACACCACCGGCGGCGCGGTGGTCTGACCGCCGTACTGCTGCTGCGCGAACGACCGGGCCCAGGGCCACCGGGTGGGGCCTCAGGGGCGGCGGCGGACGCAGGGCCGGGCGCCACCGGCGGGCGAGGTAGCCGCAGACACCGGGTCGGGTCGGGGCCGCCGGATGGGACATCAGGGGAGGCAGCCGACACCGGGCCGGGCGCCACCGGCGTCGCGGTGGCGCTGACCGCCGTACTGCTGCTGCGCGAACGGCCGGGCCCGGTGGCGGTGGCCGGTACGGCTCTCAGCCGAGGAAGCGGTGCAGCGGAGCCGACTCGGTGAGCAGCATGGTCACCCGGTGGGCCAGCCGCTGCCAGGCGGCCTCCTGCTCGGCGGTGAGCCGCACCTGCCCGTCGTCGGCCGCGCGCAGGGCGGCGGCCAGCCGGTCGGTGTCGGCGTCCGGTACCAGGTCGACGGCGGCGAGTGAGCGGGCCAGAGCGCCGACCAGCGCGGCCGGGCTGTCCCCGGTGGCCGCCGCCAGCGCGACCAGCCGCCGGGCGAGGCCGCTCTCGGCGGGGGCCGTGCCGACCAGGGCACCGGACAGGGCGCGGAGGGTGGCGTACAGCAGGTCGGTGTCGGCCGCTTCCAGCGAGACCAGCCGCAGGCCGGCGTGCTCCCAGCGGCTGTTCGGCGCCCAGACCCGGGGCCCGGCGGCCACGGCCCGGGACACGGCCTCCCGCACCCGCCGCAGCGCGGCCAGCGCGGCGGCGGGCTCCGGCAGCGCCGTGCCGGCGCCCTCGGCCGGGTCGGCGAGCGGCCCCAGCAGCCCCCGCTCGACCAGCCCGACCTGGGCCATCAGCTCCGCGTCCGCCACGACCAGGCGCTCCACCGCGTCGTCGCTCTCTTCGTCCGCCATGCCCCAACTCTGCCAGCCCCCTCTGACAACTCCCCCGCCGGACCACCCTGAGTGCGGCGGCCCGGCCACCCCGGCCCGGCGGCGCGGAACGGGTCACCCGGCGACCGCAGGTGACGCCAGCCGGGCAGCGCGGGCTTCCAGGTAGCGGCGCTCGGTCAGGCTGCCGGTGCGGTGGGCGGCGGGGAGGTAGTGCTCCCGAGCCGCCGGGTGGTCGCCGGCCGGCTCCAGCAGATGGGCGCGGACCGCGTGCAGCCGGTGGTGGTCGCTGATCCGGTCGTCCCCGGCGAGCTGGTCCAGCAGGGCTCACGGCGACCGCCACCGCCCGGTCGAGGCCGGCTGTCGGGTCACTGAGCGACTGCCACAGCGGCATCCCCGTCCGGGTCGGCGGCCAGTACCGCTCGGACGACGGCCCGGGTGTCGGACAGGCTCGGCAGCACCGTGCCGGCCCCGGCTGCTCGCAGCGCCTCGGCCGAGGTCACCCCGGTGGACACGGCCAGGATGGTCGCGCCTCCCGCCTTCGCCGTGGCCACGTCCAGGACGGTGTCCCCGACGATCACTGTGTCCGCGCCGGTGAACCGGTGGCCGTAATGGGCGTAGGCGCGCTCCAGGGCCTTGGGGAGCAGGGCGATACGCTCCTCGGCGTCGTCCCCGTAGGCGCCCGCCGCCAGGTCGAGGTGGTCGGTGAGCCCGAAGGCCCTGAGCTTCAGCTCCGCGAGGACACGCATGTTCCCGGTCAGGACCGACTGCCGCACGCCCGGGACCCGGCTCAGCGCCGCCAGGGCATCGGACGCTCCCGGCAGCGCTCGTCCGCGAGCGGCCAGCAGGTCGGCTCGGGCGTCGAGTTCCGCCGCGACCGCGTTGATGAACCGGGTCAACAGGTCGGGTGCGGGGGCGATGCCGTGGAGCCTGAGCGTGTCCCCGGCGATCAGCAGCTCCGTCCTGCCGGCCATGTCCGCCATGTGCTCCAGCGGGCGTCCGGTCACCCGCTCGAAGGCGCTGCGGTAGGCGTCCCGACTCACGCCTCCGCCGTCCAGGAGGGTGTGGTCGATGTCCCAGAGGACCAGTCGCGATCGCTCGTTCCCGCCCATGCTCACCCCGTCCTGTCGGCGCCGGCGGAAAGCGCGAGCCACCGTCTCGACCCGCGTGCTTTCGCATGGGTTCCTGCCGAGACCGGCCGCTCCATAAACACCGACATGGGCGTCGTCGGCATGGAGACGGTCGCCGCCGTGGACAGGCCGGGCCGCCCGTGGTGGCCGACAGGGCGGGTCAGCGGTTGCGGCGGGTGACCAGCTCGGCCAGGGTGAGCAGGTCGCCGGCGGCGGCCGGGTCGGGGATGGCGCGGGCCAGGAAGTCCATGGCGGTGGCCATCCGGTCGCAGGCCTGGGCCTGGGCCCAGTCCCGGCCGCCCGCCCGGTCCACCGCGTCCGCCGCGCGGGCCAACTCGGCGTCGTCCAGCGGTCGGCCGGTGGCATAGAGGTCGGCCAGCTCGGTGGCGGCGGGGGTGTCGGAGCAGAGCGCGAAGACCACGGGCAGCGACTTCTTGCGCGCGGCCAGGTCGGAGCCGACCGGCTTGCCGGTGGTCTCCGGGTCGCCCCAGATCCCGATCAGGTCGTCGATGTACTGGAAGGCCAGCCCGGTCAACCGGCCGAAGCCGTCCAGCGCCTCCACCGCGACCGACCCGGCCCCCGCGTACAGCCCGCCCAGCGCGCAGGCGCAGCCGAGCAGTGCCCCGGTCTTGGCCTCGGCCATCCGCAGGCACTCGGCCAGCGTCACCCCGGACCGGGTCTCGAAGGCGCAGTCCGCCTGCTGGCCCTCGCACAGCTCGATCACGCAGTCGGCGAGCCTGGCGGTGGCCACGGCCGCCGCCGGGTGCCGCTCCTCGGCCACCAGGCGCAGCGCCAGCGCGTGCAGGGCGTTGCCGGCCAGGATGGCGTCCGACGAGCCGAACACCGACCAGGCGGTGGGCCGGTGGCGGCGGGTCGGGTCGCGGTCGATGACATCGTCGTGCAGCAGGGTGAAGTTGTGCACCAGCTCCACTGCGGCAGCGGCCCGCACGGCCTGGTCGGTACGCCCGCCGAGGGCCTGGACGGCGGCCAGCACCAGGGCGGGGCGGATCGCCTTGCCCGGGTCGCCGTGGGCGGGGGTGCCGTCGGCCTCGGCCCAGCCGAAGTGGTAGGCGGCGACCCGGCGCATGGCGGTGGGCAGGGAGTCGACGGCGGTGCGCAGCACCGGGTCCACCAGCAGGCGGGTGCGGGCCAGCAGGTCCGATGCCTCGTCGCTCTCGCGCTCCAGTGTGCGGCCTCCCATGGCCGTTTCCCTCTCCGCAGCAGGACCCGCCGACCCCGGGCGGCGGGGCGGCGGCTTCGGTGCCGGCGCTGCGGGAGCGGGTGCCCCCGCAGCGCCGGGACGGGTGTCAGTCGCGCTGGGCGATCTGGACGTTCTCCAGGACGCCGAGGGCGTCGGGGACCAGGATGGCCGCCGAGTAGTAGGCGCTGACCAGGTAGGAGATGATCGCCTGCTCGTTGATCCCCATGAAGCGGACCGACAGGCTCGGCTGGTACTCGTCCGGGATGCCGGTCTGGTTCAGCCCGATGACGCCCTGCTCGTCCTCGCCGGTGCGCAGCACCAGGATGGAGCTGGTCCGGGCGTCGCTGATCGGGATCTTGTTGCAGGGCAGGATCGGCACGCCCCGCCAGGCCGGGACCATGTTGCCGTGGATCTCCACGCTGCCCGGGTAGAGCCCGCGCTTGCTGCACTCGCGGCCGAACGCGGCGATGGCGCGGGGGTGGGCCAGGAAGAAGCGCGAGCCGCGCCGCCGGGACAGCAGCTCGTCCATGTCGTCCGGAGTGGGCGGGCCGGAGTGCGGCTGGATGCGCTGGCCGTAGTCGGCGTTGTGCAGCAGTCCGAACTCGCGGTTGTTGACCAGCTCGTGCTCCTGCCGCTCGCGCAGGGCCTCGATGGTGAGCCGCAACTGCTGCTCGACCTGGTCGTGGGGGTGGTTGTAGAGGTCGGCCACCCTGGTGTGCACCCGCAGCACGGTCTGGGCGACGCTCAGCTCGTACTCACGGGGCTCGGGCTCGTAGTCCACGAAGGTGCCCGGGAGCACCGCCTCGCCGTGGTGGCCGGCCGACAGCTCGATGGCCGCCTCGCCGTACTTGTTGCGCGCCGGGCCGTCGGCCGCGGCCTCGGCCAGATGGGCGCGGAGCTGCGGGGAGCGCTCGGCGACCGCCGTCAGCTCGACGCGCGGCAGGGTCAGCACGGTGCAGGCGGTGGCCGCGCGGGCGGTGAACGGCCAGCGGCCGTCCGAGCCGTCGAGGACATGGCCGCCGAAGTGGCCGCCGTCCGCCAGGACTCCGAGCGCGGTCTGCTCGCCGTACGCTCCGGCGCCCTCCTTGGTGATCTTGCCGTGGGCGATCAGCACCACCCGGTCGACCGGCTGCCCGGCCTCCGCGAGGACCTGCCCCGGCTGGATCTCGTGCTGCTCGAACCGGCCGGCCAGCTCCTGGAGCACACCGGCGTCGGTGAAGCCGCGCAGCACCGGCAGCTCGCCCAGCTCGGCGGGCACCACCTTCACCTGCGAACCGGTCTGGACAAAGGTCACCCGACCGTCGCCCACCGTGTAACTGAGCCGCCGGTTCACCCGGTAGGTGCCGCCCGTCACCTGTGTCCACGGCAGCATCCGGAGCAGCCAGCGGGAGCTGATCTCCTGCATCTGCGGCACGGACTTGGTCGTCGACGCCAGATTCCTGGCCGCCGCCGTACCCAGGCTGAGCTGCGGTCGTCCGTCCTGCGACGCCGCATCCACACCTGTCTCGACCGACATTCGGGGCCCTCCCAGCAGATTTGCCATGGCTTGCGTGATCCATGGTGACTGGTGGGGCGCGAGTAAACCATCACTCGAATGGGTGCATCTTTAAGTCATATAAAACTACTCATCATTCATTCCCGTACTTTCACTGAATAGCTCGAATGAGCGAATTCCAGCCCGCACCCCGGACGGATCAACCCCGGTCGCGGCAGGCTGGAACGGCCGCCAGCCTGGTGGCAGCCGAGGCAGGACGCCCGAGGAGAGCCCGGCCCGAGGAGAGACCCGCCCGAGGAGAGACCCGTGAGCCGCACCGATCAGCGCACCACCGCCCGCACCGAGCCGCTGCGCCCGCACCGCGCCGCCCTCGCGGCGGCGATCCTGCTCGCCGCCGCCGGGATCACCGCCGGGGCCTCCTCGTGCAGCAGCTCCCCCAACACCTCCACCGGTACGCCGCCGGTCCCGAGCGCCGCCACCGGCGCCCCCGGCGCCCCCACCCCGAGCGCCACCGGCGCCCCCAGCACCCCCGGCGGCGGCGCGGCGTCCTTCCAGTCGTCGGTGGCAGCCCAGGCCTCGTCGGCCAGGGCCTCCGCGTCGGCGGCGCTCAAGTCGGTCACCGGCCAGGGCAACGCCGTCGCCGACGTCCGGCTCACCGGCATCCCCGCGACCACCCCGGCCGGCCGCCCGGCCACCGCCGTGCACATCACCAACCACTCCGGGAAGCAGGCGTCGTACGCCGTGCGGATCGACTTCGTCGACAGCGCCGGGAAGGCCGTGCAGAGCACCGTGGTGGGCACCCGCGACCTGGCCGCCGGGGCGTCCGCCACCGTGCTCGCCTTCGGTGCCAAGACCAGCACCGCGCCGACCACGCCCAAGGTGGCCAAGGCGCAGCGCTACTGACCGGCGCCCGGGTTCGGGCGGCAGCACCGCCCGCAGCAGCACACGGAGGCGCCCGCCATGGATGCGGTCCTGCACGCCCTGTCCCTCACCGGCTCGATGGCCTGGGAGATCGCCTGGGCGCTGGTGCTGGGCTTCGCGCTCTCCGCCGTCGTACAGGCGGTGGTGCGCCGGTCGACCGTGGTGCGGGCGCTGGGCGACAACCGGCCGCGCACGCTGGCGCTGGCCGCCGGGCTCGGGATGGCGTCCTCGTCCTGCTCGTACGCCGCCGTGGCGCTGGCCCGCTCGCTGTTCCGCAAGGGCGCGGACTTCACCGCCGCGATGGCGTTCGAGATCGCCTCGACCAACCTGGTGGTCGAGCTGGGGGTGATCCTGGCGCTGCTGATGGGCTGGCAGTTCACGGTGGCCGAGTTCGTCGGCGGGCCGATCATGATCGTGGTGCTGGCGGTGCTGTTCCGGCTGCTGCTGCGCCGGCGGCTGCTGGACGAGGCGCGGCGGCAGGCGGAGCGCGGGGTCGCCGGGTCGATGGAGGGGCACGCCGCGATGGAGATGTCGGTGCGGGGCGGCGGGTCGTTCGCCCGGCGGCTGTTCTCCCGCGACGGCTTCACGGCGGTGGCGCACGTCTTCGTGATGGAGTGGGCGGCCATCCTGCGCGACCTGGTGGTGGGGCTGCTGATCGCGGGCGCCATCGCCGCCTGGGTGCCGGACTCCTTCTGGCGGGCGTTCTTCTTCGACGGGCATCCGCTGGCGGCCCGGCTGTGGGGGCCGGTGATCGGCCCGGTGGTGGCGGTGGTGTCGTTCGTCTGCTCGATCGGCAATGTGCCGCTGGCCGTGGTGCTGTGGAAGGGCGGCATCAGCTTCGGCGGGGTGCTGGCCTTCATCTTCGCGGACCTGCTGATCCTGCCGATCCTGTCCATCTACCGGAAGTACTACGGCCTGCGCACCGCCCTCTTCCTGGCCGGGACCTTCTACGCGGCGATGGTGGTGGCGGGCTTCGCGGTGGAGTTCGCCTTCGGCGGCCTCGGGCTCGTCCCCGACCAGGCGGCCGCGACCCTCCCCGACCAGGGCGTCTCCTGGGACTACACGACCTGGCTCAACATCGTCTTCCTGCTGCTCGCCGCCGCCCTGGTGGTCCGCTTCGCCCGCACCGGCGGCCCGGCGATGCTCCGGACGATGGGCGGCTCCCCCGCCGGCGGCACCGGGCACCCGCACTGAACCGGTCACAACCGCGACCGGGCTGCTGTGTACGAGGACTCCGCCGCCGCGCCCTCCGGCCTGGGCAGACGGCCCATGTCACGCTGCCCACCCGTGTGGGGGCCGCCGACTTCGGAAAGAACTTGTAGGGACCAGGTCAACTCCTGCCCAGAAAAGCAGCGAATCCGGTCGGCGGCAGGTCTTGGGTTATTGAGTACGGGGGGACGCATGCATGGAGCGGATGCGACTGGCGGTAACGGGCCGGGGCGTGGGCAGCAGGCCCGCAATGATCTGAGCGGGACGGTGCAGGGACCCAGTCTCCAAGCCGGTACGGTCTACGGGGGCATCCACCTGGGCACGGCGCAGCCGCGCGACGCGCAGCAGCCGTGGCAGCTCCCGCCCGCGATCCGGATCGCCGGACGGGCCGCCGAGACCGCCGCGCTGGAGCAGTTGCGCGACCAGGCCGAGCAGTCGAGCGGTCAGGCGTTGATCGCGGTCAGCGGGCTCGGCGGGGTGGGCAAGACCGTCCTGGTGTTGTCCTGGCTGCACAGCAACCGCTCCCGTTTCCCCGACGGCCAGCTGTACGCGGACCTGGGGGGCAACGGCACAGCCGGCCCGGTCGCTCCAGACGAGATCCTGGGCAGCTTCCTGCGCGCCCTGGGCGTACCGTCCGAACGCATCCCCCGGACAGCCGGGGAGCGGGCCGGGCTGTACCGGTCCCTGACCGCGGGCCGCCGGTTGGCCGTCCTGCTGGACGACGCCTTCACCGCCGCCCAGGTCAGGCCGCTGCTGCCCAGCGGACGTTCGGTGGCGGTGGTGACCAGCCGCTGGCGGCTGACGGGGCTGTCCGTCGACGGGTTCTCCGCGCTGCACCTGGAGCCGATGGGCGTCGACGAGGCCGTCGAACTTCTGGCGGTCACCCTGGACGACGACCGGGTGGACCGGGAGCTGGCCGAAGCCCGGACGCTGGTCAACCTGTGCTCCGGGCTGCCGCTCGCGGTCCGCGTCGCGGGCGCCCGGCTGGCCGCCCGGCCACAGCGGGCGATCACCACGATGGTGCGGGCGCTGGCGGAGGAGCGGGACCGGCTGGACGTCCTGGCCATCCGAGGCGACCATGCCGTCCGCGCCACGCTGGACCTCTCCTACCGGGCGCTGCCCGAGCCCGCCGCCCGGCTCTACCGTGGGCTGGGGCTGCACCCCGGGCCGCACTTCGGCGCCGGGGTGGCTGCCACAGTGCTGGCCGCCGACCCCGGTCAGGGCGACCCGGTCGACTGGCTGGACCTGCTGATCGACGCCAGCCTGCTGTCCGACGACGGCGGCGACCGGTACCGCCTGCACGACCTGGTCCGGCTGCACGCCACCGCGCAGGCGGCGGCAGATCCGCCAGAGGTACGTGCGGCCGTGCGGCGCCGCATCCTGGACCACTACCTCGCCTCCGCCACCCGCGCCGAGGAGATCCTCGATCCGCACCACCGCTCGCTCCCCCGCGAGCTGGGGCCCGATCCGGTGACCGCGGACTTCGGTGACGACAGCGCGGGAGCGCTGGCGTGGCTGGAGGCCGAGCGGTCCAATCTGATGGCTGCGGTGCATTGCGCTCGACGGGACGGCTTCCCGGCCACCGCCTGGCAGTTGGTCGACGCCATGTGGCCGCTGTTCGTCCGGCGGAAGTACTACGCGGACTGGCGGGCCGCCCATCTGGACGGCCTGGCGGCGGCCGAGGTGTGCGGCGATCCTGCGGCGGTGGCGCGGATGCTCACCTCCGGCGGGCTCGGCGAGTTGGGGGCCGGCGGCCACGTCGCCGCACTGGAGATGTTCTCGCGAGCCGCCGAGATCCTGCGGGAGACCGGCGACGGGCTCGGGTTCGCCCGGACCTTCAACTACCGGGGGCTGGCCTTCCGCAGGCTCGGCCGGTCGGCGGAGGCCATCCGCTGCTTCGAGCGGGCGGCGGAAGAGTGCGCCCAGTACGGCGACGTACGGGGCGCCGCGCTGGCCCGGCTGAACCTGGCGGAGACCGCCCTCGCCCCCGAGCACCCGCAGCGCGCCGACGCCGCTGCCGCCGAGGCCCAGGCCGCCGCAGCCCAGGCGGTCCTGTCGGCGGAGCAGGACCCGTACAACGCCGCCCGTGCCGGTGTGCTGCTCGGCCGGGCACTGCTCTGCCTGGGCCGGTACGACGCGGCCGAGGCTCACCTCGATCAGGCCCACGCCGAGTTGCGGCGGATGACCGCCGGGCGCGAGGTGGCCAAGGCACTGGAGACGCTGGGGGAACTGGCGGAGCGGCGCGGGCAGCCGGAACTCGCCCGCACCCGGTACGAGGAGGCGGCGCTGCTCTACGGCGAGCTGGGGGCCCCGGGAGCAGCCGCCGCCAGGGCCCGGCTCGATCGACTGGGCGGTCCCCTCCGGCCCGGGACGTGAGGGAGCCGCGCGGCCGCCTTCAGTGGAGCGGACAGTCGCGCGGCCTCCCGTACGGCCGCTAGGTACGCCGGAGCAGGATGCGCTCCGGCGGGCAGCCCGGCGCCCCGGGCCGGAGCGGCTGGACCACCGCCGGGGCCAGCGCCAGCGGGGGCAGCCCCGCCGCCAGCCAGCCGTGGACCAGCGAGGCCAGCACCTCCCAGGGCAGCCACGCGGCGGCCGAAGCCACCGGTGCGGCGTCCAGCGTCAGCGGGGTGGCGGTGGCCAGCCGCAGTGTGCAGTGCCGCGCCCTGTGGACGGAGGCCACCACCAGTGCGCCCGGGTGGCGGTCCGGCTCCTCCTCCATCCGGGTGGGGTCGCTCACGCGGACCAGGACGTCAGCCAGTTGCGGCCAGGGGTGCGGGCCGTGGGCGGCGGCTCGCAGATGGCGGTCGAGGAACGGGCCGGTGCGCTCCGGGTGCCAGACGGCGGTACTGATGTGCACGGCGTGGTCGGCGGGGTGGCCGGTTGACCACAGGACGGCCCGGCCGCGGGCCGGTCCGCCGTCCAACGGGAGCAGGACCGCCGCGGAGTGCCCCGGCTCGTGCGCCGGGTGGTCCATGGCCGGAGCCGCCCCGGCTCTCGTACGCGGGATCACGATGCCTCACTCTCTTCGAGCGGTCCCCGGGCCAGAAACGGCGGAGCGGCCGGCTCGATATCGGGGAAGTGCTGCTTGGGCAGGCGCAGTCGGAGCTTGCGGTACATCAGGGCCCGCATGTTGCGGGCGAAGCGCTGGGGTTCGGAGGAGATCCGGGCGGCGATCCGGGCGTAGTCGTCGCACCGCTGGGTCCGCGGGTCACCTACCAGTTGCCGGGCCAGCGGCTTCCCGGGCGCGATGCGGGGTGCCAGCTCCCCCAGCTCGGCCATCGGGCAGACAGGGTCGACCCCCCGTTCGGGAAAGGTACCGAGCAGGACGGGCGCGCCGGTCACCGTGCCGTACAGGGTCGCGGAACCGTGATCACCGATGATGTGGTCGGCGGCCACCAGCACGCCGCACCAGTCGGCGTGCTGGCTCACCAGGGCCAGGCCCGTCCGGCGGAGCCGGGAGAGCCAGGCCCGGATCTGCCATTCCCCGTGTGCGTTCCAGGCGTTGGGGTGCAGCAGCAGCGCCACCCGGTATCCCTCCCGCGGAAGCTCGGCAACCAGCCGTTCCAGCAGTTCCGATGCGCGGGCCAGTAGTGAGTCCGGACCCCAGGTGGAGGTGACCACCACCAGCCGCTGGTGGACTCCCGTGCCCAGCGCCGCGCGGTAGACCGCGCGCAGCGGCATGCTGGCCCGGATGCAGTCGTAGCTCGGGTCGCCGACCACCGAGGCGACAGGCACCGCCTCCGGGCAGCCTCGGCCGAGTCTGAGGAGTTCCTCGCGGTGGCCGAGGGTGATCGCCGCCGGCACCACCGCGCCATCCCTGACCAGCCACTGCCGGCCGAGGCCGTAGGCACCGTCGTCCGGTACCGCGTGCGGGCGGTGACCGTCCAACACCACCTTGTTGTACCCGGCACCGTGCGCCAGCACGACCACCGGTGCGTGCAGTTGGTGTATCCCCCCGTATCCGGCGGCCAGCGCCAGGTCGAACCGTGTCTCCACCGCCTGTTCCCACGGCACCACCACGGCCCGGAGGCCGGCCAGGAACTCGGGCACGCCGTTGCTGAAGACGTCCGGCGCCATGGTGAAGACCACCTGCACCCGCAGGTCGCCCTCCAGCAGGCGGATGGAGTCGAGCAGCCGCTGACCGGTGGTGACGGTGTGGACGACGGCCAGGACCATCCGGCATCCCGGCCTGGTGGCCCAGCGTTCGGCGTCCAGCCGTACGGGCACCTGCCGCCAGCTGACATCCCATGCGGAACTCAATTGAACCCCCGTTGCCCAGGCGCGTCCGCGCCGGACCGGCCGAACCGGCGGCCCGCGCGACGCGCTGTCCTGTCGGCTGCCATGCCCGCAGCCGATGACGGAGGGATGCCCGGCCCGCTGGATGCGGCGCTTGCAGAAGACCTGCAGCCGACTTGCAGCGGCCCACTGCCCTTAGATGACG
Organism: Streptomyces sp. NPDC092296; assembly: GCF_044755465.1. NCBI lineage: Bacteria > Bacillati > Actinomycetota > Actinomycetes > Kitasatosporales > Streptomycetaceae > Streptomyces > Streptomyces sp. NPDC092296. The sequence continues at coordinate 60,831 of NZ_JBIVRB010000017.1, forward strand.
GAACATGCCAAAATCGGTCCACCGCGCGATGCACACGAGCGAAATCGATCACCAAATGTCAGGAACAACCGGCGCAGAGGGGAACCGCTGGTGGAGTTCCGTTTGCTGGGACCGCTTGAAGTGTGGGCCGACGGTCGGCAAATCCGGCTGGGATCGACAAAAGAGCGGGCTTTGCTGGCCATTTTGGTCTGTGCGGCCGGATCACCGGTCACGGTGGACACCCTGCTGGAGCGGATCTGGGACGGCAAGGAACCGCCGGGGGTCGAGACCCTCCAGTCCTACGTCTCCCGACTCCGCGGCCGGCTGCGGCCGGCGGCCGGGGAGCGCGCCCGGGTGGACTTCGCCGCGCACACCTACCGGCTCCAGATCGACCCCACAGCGGTGGACCTGCACCGATTCCGGCAGTTGCACCGGCAGGGCCGCGCCACCGCCGCGGGCGGCGACCCAGGGCGGGCTGTGGAGCTGCTGCGGGAGGCCGAGGCGCTCTGGCGCGGGGAGGCGCTGTCCGGCTTCGACGGCACCTGGGCCGCCGGCCTGCGCGCCCGGCTCGGCGAGGAGCGGCGCGCGGCCCGGGAGCAGCGCGTCCGGCTGGAGCTGGACCTCGGACGGCACGCCGAACTCATCGGTGAGCTGGGTGAGCTGGCGGCCGAGCGGCCGGTGGCGGAGCCGGTGGTGATGGACCTGATGCTGGCGCTGTACCGCAGCGGCCGACACCCCGAGGCCCTTGCCGTGTACCGCGACGCTCGGGCCCGCCTGCGGGACGAACTCGGCCTCGACCCCCGGCCGGAGCTGAGCCGACTCCACCAGCGAATCCTGCACCGCGACCCGGCCCTGGCAGCCGCCCCGGCCCCGACCAACCACCCGCAGCACCGGCCCCCTCGGGCCCCGGACACCCTGCTGCGCGACCTGCCCGACTTCACCGGCCGCCGTGCGGAACTGGCCGTCCTCCTCGCGGAGAATCCCCCGAACGCGACCTCGCTGTCCTTGAAAGTGGTCACCGGGATGCCAGGGGTGGGGAAAACCACCCTTGTTATCCACGCGGCCCATCTGTTGCGCGACCGCTACCCGGATGGCCTGCTCCATCTCGACCTGCACGCCTACAGCGGGCCGGCCCCCCGGGAGCCGGCCGACGCGCTCGCCCTGCTGCTGACGATGGCGGGTACTCCACCGGAGACGCTGCCCGCCGACCTGGACGGACGGGCTTCGTTGTGGCGTGACCGGATGGCTGGTAGCCGCACCCTGTTGGTACTGGACGACGTTCGGGACGCCGCACAGATCCGCCTGCTGCTGCCCGGTACGCCCAACTGCCGGGTGTTCGTCACCAGTCGGCATCGGCTTGCCGAGCTGGAAGGCGCCGAACCACTGCCGCTGGACGTACCCGCGACGGCCGAGGCTGTAGAGCTGTTCACCCGGATCGCGGGCGCGTCCCGAATCTCCGACCCGGAGAGTGTGCGCCGGGTGGTGAACCTGTGTGGCCACCACCCCCTGGCCCTGCAACTCACGGCCAGTCGGCTGCGCCATCAGCACGCCTGGGACGTGGACGACTTGGTGGATCGACTGAGCCGGACACCCGACCAACCCGGGGAGCTGGACGCACTGCCGGGCATCCTGGGGTCCTTCGAACTCTCGTACAGCGAGCTGGGCCCAGCCGAGCAGCGACTTTTCCGCCTGCTGGGGCTGCACCCGGGGCCGGACCTGACGCTGTACACCGCTGTCGCACTGGACGGGCGCCAGGTCCCGGACGTCCGCCGCAGCCTGGATGAGCTGGCGGACTGCCATTTCCTGAGCGAGCTGCTCCGGGACCGCCATCAACTGCACTATCTGATGCATGCCTTCGCCTTGCGGATGAGTCGCCGCGACGACACCGAGCAGGACCGGCGCGCGGCTGTCGGACGCCTGCTGGACTACTACTTGGCCGTCGCGGACCACGCCGACCGGCTGGCCCATCCACGCCGCCGGAGGCTGGCCAACCGATTGGAGCACCCTCCGGCAGTGCGTCCCGTCTTCGCGGACGCGGACGAGGCAGGGGCCTGGCTCGATGTGGAACGCTCCAATCTGCTGGCTGTCTCCCGCGTCGCCGCCGCCCACTCACCGATGCATGCCCGGCTGCTCCCCCACGTACTGGCCAAGGCGTTCTATGGATGGGGGGCCTGGCAGATCGCGGACGGCCTCCATCAGGCCGCGCTCACAGCGTGGGGCGAGAGCGGTGACCAGGTCGCCCGGTCACAGATCCTGATGGAACGTGCCTCCATGCTCTGGACGCTGGGCTCGCACGAAGAAGCACTGCGTTGCGGGCTCGAAGCTCTGCGGCTCAGCCGGGCGGTCGGTGACCCGCGCGGCCAGGCCGAGGCACTCTGCCAGATCAGCCGGGTTCGCCTGGTCTCCGGGCGCCCCCGGGAGGTACTTCCCGATCTGGAGGAGGCATTGCTGCTGCACCAGCAGACCGGCAACCACCGGGGCGAGGCGGAGGTACGCAACCTCCAGGGGATCGCTCTATCGCGGGCGGGCCTGTTCTACCAGGCGCTGGAGCAGTTCCGGTCGATGCTGATGCTGAACCTGGAGATCGGCGACAAGCATGGCCAGATATGGGCATTGAACAACATGGGGGACAGCTACAGCCGCCTAGGCCGACACCAGTTGGCCCGGTCCCACTACGACGAGGCGATGGCACTGGTCCGAAGCGTCGGCGGCGTCCAGGAACTCGGAAACTTATTCGACAGTCTCGGAAACTTCTACCGGGACACCGGGGAACCCTTCCGCGCCCTCACCTTCGCCCGCAAGGCAGTCGACCTCTTCCGGGGGCTCAGCGACCCCAGGTCGGAGAGCGATTCCCTGATCAACATCGGCCTGACATACCTGAAGCTGGCGCGGTACCGGGAAGCCCTGACCCACCTCACCATGGCCGAGCGCATCGCCCTGCGGATCGATAGCCGACTCACCCGGCAGCAGGCCCTGCTCGGCATCGCGGCGACCCGGCGGGGGATGGGGCAGTACAAGGCTGCCCTGGCGGCGGACCGGGAAGCACTGGCAATCGCCCGACGGCTGGACGCGACCTTCGAGACCGCTCGGGCGCTGGAGGGACTGGCCAAGACAGCGGTGGCCCTCCACAGGGCCACCGCCGCACGGACGTTCTGGTCAGAGGCGCTGGTGCTCTACGAGCGGCTAGACCTGCCGGACGTCACGGTGGTCCGCGACCACCTGGCCACGCTGGGGGCTGACGGACTCTGAGACCATCACGCTCCCCCACATCAGACCGAGGAGCACGAAGGCGGTGATCAGAGACGCGCTAGGGACGTGCACGAAGTTGGCTCCGTTCGAGCATAGTACTGATGTCCATACCGACTTCGGCCGCTACGCTACTGAGATCACTCTCTGGGACCAACATCAACGATCAAGGGCAGGCTGCAGGCCGGCACGGCCTGACCAGCGCGATCGGCTCCGTACGGGACCCGGGTCCTAGGCGACCTCGATGCCGTACTCCTCGACCAGGGCGGCCAGGCCGCCGGGGTAGCCCTTGCCGCCGAGCACGAAGGCCCAGTCGTCGCCCGCGCGGCGGCGGAAGGAGCCCAGCACCAGGGCGGTCTCGCCGGGGCGGCCGTCGGAGACGGCCAGCTGCTCGATCTCGGTGCCGGCGGCGTCGGCCAGCCGGATGCGGGCGTCGGTGAAGCCGGCCAGGTCGGCGGCGGGGTCGGCCTCGGGGTCGATCGCGGCGACCAGCACCAGCCGGTCGGCGGCGGCGGGCAGCCGGTCGAAGGCCACCCGGAGCGCGGCCCGGTCCGGGCCGGTGGGGGGCAGCATCCGTACGCTGCCGTCCGGGGTGGCCGGGTTGTTGTAGAAGACGAAGTGCTCCTCCGCGACGACCCGGGTGCCGGTGCAGACCAGGGCGCACACATCCAGCGCCACGCTGCCGGACCACGACATGCCCAGCACATTGGCGTCGTCGGCCGGTGCGGACGCCGCTGCCGCCGGGGCGGCGGGCGCCGCCGGGCCGTCGCCCAGCCGGCCGCCCAGACCGTGCCGGTGCAGCAGGTCCACCAGCTCCGGGCCGGTGACCAGGGTCAGCGGCTTGCCGGCCGCGAACTCGTACGAGGTGGGCCCGAAGGAGGAGGTGGTGACCAGCAGCCCCTTGTTCGCGCCCTTGTCCTGCACCGTGCCGAACAGGTCGCGGACGGCGGTCGGCGGCACCGTCCTGCGGTAGCGCTTGGCCTGGACGACGATCCGGCCGCCGCTGATCGGGTCGGGGTCCAGCGCGTCCACGTCCACCCCGCCGTCACCGGACCGCTGGGTGGTCACCGCCCGCATCCCCCGGGCCCGGAACAGCTCCGCGATCAGCTCCTCGAACTCGATCGGGTCCATCTCGTACAGGTCCGGCTCCACCTCGTCCGCGTACGACGGCACCGCACGGCCGACCTGGGCGGGCGTGCGGCCGGGCCGCACCTCGACCCGCCGGTCCGCGCCCTGGGAGAGCTGCCCCCGGAGCCCCTCGACCAGGCAGTCGACCGGGCTCACCTGGGCCAGGTGCAGCCGCTCGAAGTCGCCGCGCGCCACCGTCACCGTGGCCAGGAAGACCTCCTTGGGCAGGCCGGTGACCGGGTCGGCGCCCGGCACGAACCCGTTGAGCGCCACCGACTCCAGCACCCCGAACCCGTCGGCCGCGAACAGCTCGTGCAGCACCAGCAGCAGGCACTGCGCCAGCACCTCCCGGTAGAGCGTCCGCCGCTCGGTCCGGGTCAGCCGGGTCTCCTTCTCCCGGTCGGCGGTCGGCATGTAGCGCACCGAGGCGATCTCCGGCACCACCTCGTCGCCGGGCAGCTCCCAGTCGAGCACCAGCTGCCGGGCGGCCGGGTCGTACGCGGCCGTCGGCTGCTGCGGGAACCCCTCCGGCCAGCTCCGCGACGCGTAGAGCGCCGCCGAGAAGTACGCCACCACCGACTCCGGGTCGCCCCGGCGCACCGCGGCGACCAGGCCCTCGACGCCCGCGTTCTGCTCCCGGACCGCCGCGAGCTGCTGCTCGGCCCAGCGCTGGTACTGCTGCCAGTAGGCGTCCAGCCGGCGGCGGCGCTCCGCCTCGGCGGCCTGCGCGGCCCGGCAGTCCTGCTCATAGCGGGCGCGGGCCTGCTCCTCGGCCTGCCGCCGGGCGCCGAACCCCCAGCCGGACTGCGGCGGCGGCTGGTAGGCGGCGGGGTCGGGCATCGGGACGGGGGTGGCCAGCGGTCCGGGCGCGAACGGTTCGACCTGCTCGGGGCGGGTCAGGGCGGCGGTGCCGAACGCCGGGGCGCGGCACCCCGCCGCCAGCAGGCCGCGCAACTCCGCGAGCCGGGCGGCCAGTTCCTCGGTGCGGCGGGCCGCGGCCGCCTCGCATCCCTGCCGGTGGGCGGCCTGCTGCTCCCGCTGGCTGCGGGCGGCCGCCCGCTCGGCGGCCCGCTGCTGCCGCTCCTGTTCGCGCTGCTGCTGGACGCGGGCCCGGTGCTGGGCCTCCTGCTGCCGCCGCTGCTGGCGCTGGATCTCGGCGAAGGTGGCTATCAGCCCGCTGGAGCGGCGGCTCATACGGCTGGGTTCCTCTCCGGGACGCCCACCCGCTGAGGTCCGTCGCGGGGAACGACGCGGATCGAGACGCGCGGCACGACGGAGGCGGGGGCAGGCAACCAACAGTGTCCACCGGACCCTATCGGCTGGCCGTCGGCCGCTTCACCTCCTCGGCGCAGCGGGCGGCCCCCCGCCGGGCCGCCCCGGTCGGGCCGGACCGGCGGGGGTGGGCCGGTCGGGTCGGCGGACGCCCGGAGCGCGGCCGGAGCGGTGCCCGCCGTGGGGGGCGGGCGCCGCTCCGTACGATGCCTGACGGCCGATCGGGAGTCGTATCTGACGTGCCATCAGTCACTCGCCCTGTCGGCGGATCGGGGCAGCGTCTACCGGCGGACCAGGGTGAGGGTCGCGGAGTGCAGCTGGCCCACCCGGCCGCCGGCGGCGGTGCCGAAGGTGACGTACGCCTGGACGGTGGAGGTGAGCAGGTTCATCACATGGCTGATGGTCACGCCGTTGGGCTCGACCCAGGAGACGAAGTACTGGGCGATGCCGGTCTGGACGACCTGCAGCGGCGCGTCGAAGCTGTCGCCGACGCCGTCGCCCTGGACCGTCTCGGAGTGCAGCGTGCTGCCGTCCGCCGAGTAGGTGTTGCGGTAGACGTTGCCGTTGTCCATCGTGACCAGGTAGGTGTGGCCGGCGAACAGCGGCGGGAGGACGTGCGCCGAGGCGGCGTTGGCGGTCACGGCGGCCGGGGCGGGTGCGGCGGCGGCGCCCTGGGCGGCGTAGACGATGCCCCCGGTGGCGAGCAGGGGCAGGACGGCGAGCGAGACGAGCTTGCGGTTCATGGCGGGTTCCTTCCGGAGTGGGCCGGCTGGGGCTGCTGCGGCCGCTTCCAGGCCGAAGCTAGTCATCCCGGACGGGCCGGTGTTGCGGGCCAGCGCACGGCTCCTTGCGCATCCACGCCCGTCCCCGCCGGGCCGTCACCACGGTGCTGACGTGCTGTCAGAGTGGTTGTGCGGGCGGGGAGATCCGGTGTACGCGCGACCGGATCGAAGCTGCCGATGGCAGTTGCATACCTTCGGGAAGGTTTGCTTTCATCGAATCAGCGTCTCCGCGCGCCCAGCACCACAGGTGGGCACAGCACCGGGGAGATCGACGCACGCCTGCGTCACACCCGATGGAACCGACCGGGCGGAACTCGAGCCCATGGGGAATGAGTGAGAGATGATCAAGCTTCAGGATGCCCTGCGGCACGCCGCAGACCGCCCGGACCACATCGCACTGATCGACGGCGGGCGGCGCATCACCTGGTCCGAACTGACCGATGAGATAGCCAAGGTGGCCGGCGGGCTGTCGAAGATCATACCAGCCGGCCGCCCCGCCAGAGCCGCCTTCCTGGCCTGCAACGGCTGGGAACTGGTGGTCGCGATGGCCGCCTGCGAGACGATCGGCCTGCCGATCACCGGCCTGGACTTCGAGGCCGGCCCCGAGGCCACCGCCGCCGCGCTGGAGCAGCTGCGGCCGACCGTGGTCTTCAGCACCAAGCTGCACCGCCCGCTGCTGATCGCGGCCGGCTGGGCGGACCGCGAGGGCGTGCTCCAGGTCCACCTGCACGGCGTGGGCGAGGAGCTGGCCGCACCCGAGCCGATCGTCTTCGAGCCCAGCGCCGGCGAGCCGGTCAGCTACGCGACGCTGGCCGCCACCCAGAGCCCGGTCACCACCCCCTGCGACCAGCCGTACGAGTCGCTGGCGCTCACCTACGAGGTGGACGGACCGCCCCGGCTGGTGGTGCGCGCCGGCTCGGTGGAGCGGCGCCGGCTGGCCGACCTGGCGGACGAGTTCGCGCTGGACGAGGACGACATCTACCTGGTGACCGTCCCGATGTACCACGCGTCCAGCCCCAGCTGGGCCCGGATCTTCTTCGCGCTCGGCGGCACCGTGGTGCTCGGCCCCTACCACGACCTGGCGGAGATGGCCCGGCTGATCGTGGACGAGGGGGTGACCGCCACCCTGATCGTCCCGCCGACGCTCTCCCGGCTGCTCTCCCACCCCGACTCGGCGGAGCTGCGCGTCGCCTCGCGGCTGCGCTACGTCTTCTCCGGCGGGCGGCACCTCAACCGCTGGATCGTCAACGAGGCGTGGGAGCGGCTCGGCCCGGTGCTGCACCTCTACTACGGCACCACCGAGACCGGTCTGATCACCATGATCACGCCGGATGAGCTGCACGTCGCCTCCTGCCGCTCCGGCCGGGCGCTGCCCGGCACCACCATCGCGATCCTGGACCCGCTGGACCGGCCGGTGCCGATCGGCGTCCGGGGCCGGGTGGCCGTCGCGGGCTACCAGCTGATGGACAGCTACGGCAGCACCCCGGCGCCCGCCGTCCTGGTCGACCTGGGCGACCAGCAGGGCCCCCGGCGGTTCCTGCTCACCGGCGACAACGGCGTGATCGACTACGACGGCCGGCTGGAGGTGACCGGCCGCACCGGCGGCGTGCCCAAGGTGCAGGTCGACGGCGAGCGGGACGCGGCCGTCTTCGGCCTGGAGGCCGACCTGCTCAGCCAGCCCAGCATCCGGGACGCCGCGGTGCTCCGGCTGGACCTGCCCGAGTACGGCGACGCCCTGGCCGTCGCGTTCGTCCCGGTCGCGCCGGACCGGGAGGCGGCCGGCCACCGGTCCATCGAGGCCGCCTGCGCCCGCCGGGTGCCCTGGCTGCGCACGCACACCGTGGCGGTGGACGAGATCCCGTACAGCCCGACCGGCAAGATCCGCACCCGGGAGCTGACCGCCCGGGTGCTGCCGCTGATCTCCCTGAACGTCCACCTCGACCAGCAGTACGCGAAGGAGGTCCCCGCATGACCACCGCGCTGCCCCCGGACACCCACGAGGACGGTGTCCTGGAATTCGACCTCGCCGAGCAGCTGCCCGCCCTGGAGGCGGCGCTGACCGAACTCCCCCTCTCCCGGGCGACCGCCGTCCTGCTGGCCGAGGTGCCGCAGTACGGGGAGAGCCTGATCGTCGCCTATGTGCCGGTCGACGCGGAGCGGGAGGCGAGCGCGCTGCGCGCGGTCCGGGCCGTCTGCGCCCGGATCGTGCCGGCGCTGCCCGCCCTGGTGGTGCCGGTGGACGGCATCCCCTGCACCCTGGAGGGCGAGGTGCGGGCGCAGGCGCTGTTCGACTCCCTGCTGCCGCAGATCGCCCGGGACCTGCTGCTCCCCAGTGAGATGTCCGCGTGACCCCTGGCCCCACCAGGGGCCGCCCCGCAGTGACCCCCGCCCCGCCGCCGGCAGCCAGCGTGCTGCCGGCGGCGGGGCGGACCGCGCTGCGGGGCCCTCCCGGGAATTGATCAACATTCCGCGGCCGGTGAATCCCGCCCGGTCGCGGCCTGATTTCTCCGCCGGGCCCGCCGCCGTAATCGATCAACGAGTCGGCCGACCGCGAGCCTTGCCCAAAATACCTTCTTAAAGGTATCTTTTTTCCGTGGCGCAGAGCCGGGGCCCCGAACAGCCCCGGACGGCGCCCCTGCTGCCGTCCAGACAACTTCGGGGGGAGTTTCGCAGTGGATACCCGCGCACCGGATCAGCAGGTCGACCCCGCCCCATCCCCGGCGCGGCCCCTGCCTGAGCAGCAGCCCGCCACCGTGCCGTACGCCCTCTCCGCCCGGCGGATCTGAGGCAGCCTCCTTTTCCTGCACCCCACCACCGCCCGCAGCACCGTCCACGCGGGTTCGCGCCCCGCCTGACGACCTCTCCCGGCGCCGGCGCGGACGGTACCGGGAGAGCGAGCCACGGATGGAGAGATGATGGAATTACAGCACCTCCGATCGTTCCTCGAAGTGTCGAGCGAGCTCAGCTTCACCCGGGCGGCCCGGAAGCTGCACTACGCCCAGTCGAGCGTCACCGCCCAGATCCAGCAGTTGGAGGAGTCGCTGGGCACCCTGCTGTTCGACCGGCAGGGGCGGACCATCTCGCTGACCGAGGGCGGTCGGCGCCTCCAGCCGGTCGCCGAGCGGATCGTGGCGCTGGCCGACCTCGCCCGGCAGGAGGTCGCGGGGGCCGGCAGCCGCCCGCCCGCCCCCCGAGCCCGGGGCAGGCGGCCCCTTCCGGAGGCCCGGTCGCTCAGTGGCCCGCCGCCCCAGGCGGTGCTGCCAGCGCGGGCAGCAGCACGTCCCAGCTCGACCTCACCCGTGTGATCAGATCCAGCTCCGCCCTGGCCGATCCCAGGTAGTGCGAGCCGAAGATCACCGTGACCAGCAGCCGGGCCACCGCCTCCGCCGGGTAGACGTCGCTCAGCTCACCCGCCTGCTGCGCCTGCATCACCATGCGGTGCATCACCCGCTCCACGTCCGAGACGAAGACGGGCGTACGGCCGACCGCCTGGCCGTCCTCGATGACCAGCCGCAGCGCCGCGTTGACCCGGATGTCCCCCTGGAGCATGGCGGTCAGCTCGCAGGTGACCGCGCGCAGGGTGTGCACCGGGGAGTCCCCCGGCTCCCCGGTGGTCTTCTCGATCAGCTTCCACGCCTGGTCCAGATGGCCCGTCAGCTCCGCGGCCAGGTCCTCCTTCGAGGCGAAGTGGCCGTAGACGGCTCCCTTGGTCAGCCCGCTGCGGGCAGCGACCAGACCCAGGTTGGTATTCGCGTAGCCGTGCGCGGCGAACTCACGTGCCGCCGCGTCGAGTACCGCCTCATAGGTGCGCTTGGCCCTTTCCTGCTTAGCCATCTACTGCCTCCATTCCGGGCTTGCCGTGCCCGGTGAGATGATTTTCCGCGCCGGGATACAGGGGGAATTACCCCGGCATATTTCCGCGCCCGCGCCAAAGGCCCAGTGGTCCCCGTCCGGTACCATTACCGGACGGGGACCACTGGGATAGGGCGGAAACCGACGGCTCGCACGTTTCCGTACGGCTGCTAGCCGACGCCTCCTGGTGCGGTCCTCGCCTCGAATTGCTGGCGCAGCTGGGCGCGCCGGAGTTTTCCGATTCCGGTCTTGGGGACGTCCTCCTTGGCGATGGTCAGCACCTGGCCGACCTCCAGGCCGCAGCGGGCCGCGACCCGCTCCTGAATGCGCCGGGCGGCCTCGCCGGGCGGCAGGTCGCCGCGCGGGTGGTAGAAGACGGCCAGCTGCTCGCCGCCGTCCGGGCCGACGGTGACCGGTGAGGCGACCGTGTACGAGGGCTCCACGAAGTCCAGCTCCTCGGCCGCGGCCTCGATCTCGTGCCCGTGGCACTCGGTGCCGTTGAGCAGGATCAGGTCGTCCACCCGGCCGGTGACGGTCAGCGTGCCGTCCTCGATCACCGCGAGGTCGCCGGAGCGGAACCAGCCGTCCTCGGTGAACGCCTCGGCGTTCTTCGCGGGGTTCTCGTAGTAGCCGGAGGTGATCGGCGCGCCCCGGACCTGGAGCCGGCCGACGGTGCCGGTGGGCAGCGGCCGGTCGTGCTCGTCCACGACCCGCAGGGTGACGCCGGGGTGGGGGCGGCCGACCTCGACGAAGCGCCCCTCGGGGGCGTCCGGGTCGAAGACGCAGTCGACCACGCCGGCCGAGGTCTCCGACATGCCCCAGCCGGGGTGCATCGAGTCGCGCGGCAGCCCGTAGGGCGCCAGCAGGTCCAGGAAGCGGCGGATCACCCGGGCCTTGACCGACTCGCCGCCGTTCATGATGTAGCGCAGCCGGCTGAGGTCCCAGTCGCGCCCGCTCAGCTGCTCGGCGCGGTCGTTGACCAGCCCGAAGGCGAAGTTGGGCGCCCAGGTGGTGTCGGCGCGGTACCGGGAGATCCGGTCGAACCAGCGGGTCGGGTCGTCCAGAATCCACTGGAACCCGGCGTGCACCTGGGTGCAGCCCAGCAGCACGTCCCGGGCGTGGAACATCACCAGGCCGCCGATGTGGTCCAGCGGCATCCAGTTGAAGGACCGGGTGGTGCGGTCCAGCCCGCGCACGGCGGCGGTGGCGGTGCTGCGGGCGATGATGTTGCGGTGGGTCAGCGCCACCGCCTTGGGGGTGCCGGAGCTGCCGGAGGTGAGCAGCAGGACGGCCAGGTCCTCCGGCCGGGCCTGGTGGAACTCGTCGGCCGGGGCGTTGGCGCGCAGCCAGCCGACCCGGCCCAGCCAGGAGCCGACCGCGTCCATCGCCGGGATCGCCGCCGGGCCGTCGCTGCCGACCACCACCCAGGGGCGGCCGTAGCCCTCCCAGACCAGCTCCAGCCGCTCGGCCGCCGCCGCGCGGTCCTCGACCGTCCCGGGGGCGACCGGGATCGGGATCAGCCCACCGAGCAGGGCGGCCCAGAAGGTGCCCAGTGCCTCGCGCTCGGAGCGGATCTGGAGCAGCACCTTGTCGCCGGGGCGCGCGCCGCCGACCCGCAGGCCGGTGAGGATGGACCGGGCGTCGTCCAGCAGCTCGGCGTAGGTCATGCTCACATCGCCGCCGTCCGGGCGGACGAAGTGGATCAGCCCGGCGTCGGGCAGCGCGGCCGCCCGCAGCAGTGCCGCGCCGAGGGTGGCGACGGGCAGTTCGGGCAGCGGTCCGCCGTCCAGCACGGCCGGCGCTCTGCCGTCGGCGGGCGCTCTGCGGTCAGCGGGCTCTCCGCTGTCGGCGGGCTCGACGCTGGCGATGGGGTCGACGGTCGTGGTCATGCCGTCACCGCCCCGGCGACGCGGGCCACGAACAGCAGCGGGCCGCGGCCGATCCGCGGACCGGGCTCCTTGCGGAAGCCGCCGTACTCGGCGACCACCTCCAGACCGGCGGCGGCCAGCAGGTCGCGGATCTCCGGCGAGGTGAGCACGGCCTGGTCGAAGAAGTTGGCGTACATGGCGACGGTGCCGTCCGCGCCCCGGGCGATGATGGTCTCCTCATTGCGCCAGATCGCCGCGTGCGGGTTGACGGACTGCCGGGCCAGCCGGGTGATCAGCAGGTCGTCGCCCTGGTGGTGGGCGATCATGTTGGGCTGGAAGCCGTCCACGAAGTTCAGCAGGTGGCCGATGTCGACGACCAGGTGGCCGCCGGGGGCGAGCCAGTCGCGGACGTCCGCGAACAGCTGCTTGAGCTCGGCGCGGGGCAGCTGGTTGAGGGTGCCGAACAGGCTGTAGACCAGGTCGAAGCGCTGCTCGGTGGTGTAGTCGGCGGTACGGGCGTGCACATACTCCACCGGGGCCGCGCCGGGGGCCGGGGCCGCGTTCCGGGCGTGGGCGGTGAAGGCGGCGCTCTGGTCGACGCCGACTCCGGGGTGGCCGAGGGCGGCCAGTGCCCGCAGGTTGGTGCCGGTGGCGCTGCCGAGGTCGAGCACCGTGCCGCCGAGCGGCAGGTACGAGGCGAGGAAGTCGGTCTCGGCGGCGAGGTCGCGGAAATCCTTGCGTATGACCTCGTAGTACTCGCCTGGGAACTCGAAGCTGGACAAGGGACAGCCTTTCGGTCGACGGGTGGCTGCGGGTCGGTCCACCTGGCTCAGGCCGCGATCCGCAGGTTGGCGGGTTGCCGCCGGTACTCGCCCGGGGTGAGCCCGTACCGGTCCCGGAACAGCCGGTTGAAGTGCGAGGCGCCGTACAGTCCGGAGCGCTCCGCGATGGCCGCGACGGTGAGGTGGGCGAATCGGGGGTCGCGCAGTTCGTCGCTGCACCGGCTCAGCCGCTCGTCACGGATCCAGCTGGCCGGGCTCTGCCCGTGCTCGCTGAAGAGTTTCTGCAGGTAGCGCAGGGAGATGTGGTGGTGGCGGGCGAGCATCTCCGGCTTCAGCGCGGGGTCGGCCAGCCGGCTGCGGGCGAAGTCCTGGATGCGCAGTAACATCGCGTCCCGGGCCAGCTGGGAGTGGTCGGCGGCGGCCGGCCTCGGTCGGCTGCGGTCCACGTAGTCGGCGCACGCCTGCTCGATGAGGCCGGTGATGTTCTCCACCAGCAGCTCGGCGGTGCGGCCGCCCGGCTCGGCCTCCTGCCCGGCCAGCTGACGCAGCAGCCGGGGCAGCACCGGGCCGCCGGAGAGCGGGTAGTGGACCTGGAGGTAGGCCTCCGCGGTGGGCGCCTGGCGCCGGTCGAGCCGGACCACATCCGGTGCGGCACCGCTCTGCTCCGCCTCCACCAGCCTGATGCGGACGGCGCCCAGGATGACCTCACGGACGGCACCCGCGACCGATTCCACGGTCGGTGTGATCTCAGCTCGCACAGTATTCATCTCCCTCACCGGGGGTCGGGGCAGCTCCACTTCACCGGTCTGCTCGGATGCGGCAGGCCCTCCATCATGGAAACATACCTTTCCGAAGGTTTCCTATTGGAATCGGCAGGACTGATGGAAGTTGACGCTCCGTCTGCCGCCGCCGACGGCCGCCGGGGGCGACGTCGAAGTCTGCGCGCATACGCCATAAACCGTGCACGGAACGGCAATCCGGGCCGCCGCCGGAGAGCTAGCGTCGGACGCACTGATGAGTGCCGAGCGCTCGTACCAGGGCCGCTGCGCGCGCCTCGGCGCACCACCACGAAGGGGACCACCGATGGCGATCAAGGTAGGCATCAACGGATTCGGCCGGATCGGCCGAAGCTTCTTCCGCGCCGCGCTGGAGCAGAACGCCGACCTTGAGGTCGTGGGCATCAACGACCTGACCGACCCCGCGACGCTGGCTCACCTGCTCCGGTACGACAGCACCCTCGGCAAGCTCGGGGTGGAGGTGACGGCGGGTGAGAACGAGATCGTGGTGGACGGCCGCGCCATCCGGGTCACCTCCGAGCGCAACCCGGCCGACCTGCCGTGGGGCGAGCTGGGCGTCGACGTGGTCGTGGAGTCCACCGGCGTCTTCACCGACGCCGAGAAGGCCAAGGCCCACCTGGCCGCCGGCGCCCGCAAGGTGATCATCTCCGCGCCGGCCACCAACCAGGACCTGACCGTGGCCTACGGCATCAACAGCGACGAGTACGACGCGGCCAAGCACGACATCGTCTCCAACGCCTCCTGCACCACCAACTGCCTGGCCCCGCTGGCCAAGGTGGTCAACGACGCGCTGGGCATCGAGTCCGGCATGATGACCACGGTGCACGCCTACACCCAGGACCAGAACCTCCAGGACGGGCCGCACAAGGACCTGCGGCGCGCCCGCTCGGCGGCCGACAACACCGTGCCCACCAGCACCGGTGCCGCCAAGGCCATCGGCCAGGTGCTCCCCGAGCTCAACGGCAAGCTCGACGGCTTCGCGCTGCGGGTGCCCGTCCCGGTGGGCTCGATCACCGACCTGACGGTCACCGTCGGCCGGGACACCACCGTCGAGGAGGTCAACGCGCTCTTCGCGCAGGCCGCGGCGGGCCCGCTGGCCGGCATCCTCACCTACACCGAGGAGCCGATCGTCTCCAGCGACATCGTCACCGACCCGTCCTCCTGCATCTTCGACGCCGGTCTCACCAAGGTGATCAACGGCCGGCAGGTCAAGGTCGTCGGCTGGTACGACAACGAGTGGGGCTTCTCCAACCGCGTGGTCGACACCGTGCTGCTGCTCGGTGCGGCCGGCTGATCAGCGCTCCCCGAGGTCAGGCCCTGCCCGTCATGGACAGGGCCTGACCGCTTCCCCCCGTCGGCGGACGAGCAGAAGGAAGGGCCGGCCAATGGTCAAGACACCGCATCACGAGGGCGAGCAGGCGGTCCAGCGCCGCGCTGGCGAAGGGCACGAGGGCTGGGGCTCCCCCATGTTCGACGCCGAGATCCCGCGCGGGTTCGTCCCGTTCCTGCTGCGGCAGCGCATCCTGGTGATCGGCGCGGTGGACGACGCGGGCGCGGCCTGGTCCACCGTGCTCAGCGGCCCGTACGGCTTCATCGAGACCATCGACGAGCGGACCATCATCGTGCACGCGCTCCCCGTCCCCGGCGACCCGCTGGACGGGGTCTTCGAGCGGGTCCGCGACATCGGGCTGCTGGCCATCGACCCGGAGCACAGCCGGCGGGTCAGGATCAACGGGGTGGCCAAGCGGCAGGGCGGCTTCCTGGTGGTCCGCACCGAACAGGCGCTGGGCAACTGCCCCAAGTACCTCCAGCAGCGGGTGCTGCTCCCGGACGCCGTCGGCACCCCGCCGCCCACCGCCCGGCACTCCACGGCGCTCGACGAGGCCCAGCGGCGCTGGATCACCGAGGCCGACACCTTCTTCATCGCCAGCCGGGCCCCCGAGCACGGCGCGGACGCCTCGCACCGGGGCGGCGCACCGGGCTTCGTCCAGGTGGTCGGGGACCGCAAGCTGGTCTGGCCGGACTACTTCGGCAACTCCTTCTACATGACGCTCGGCAATCTGCAACTGGACCCGGTCTGCGGGCTGACCTTCCTCGACTGGGACCACGGCCATGCGCTGCATGTGACCGGCCGCGCCGGGATCGACTGGGACCCCGGGCGCACCGAGGCCGTCCCGGGGGCGCTGCGGCTGGTGGAGTTCGAGGTCGAGCGGGTCGTCCAGCTGGACAACTTCACCGCGCTGCGCTGGAAGTTCGCCGCGCCCTCCCGCTTCAACCCCGTCAGTTGACGGCAACCGGCGGCGCACGGCCTCGGCCGTGCGCCGCAGTCGTACGCCCGGCGGCGTCCGTACGCCCGGCCGCCGCCGGACAGCAGTCCGTCCACGAGCCGGTCGGCCCGTGGACGGACACCCACAGCGGACGGACACCCACAGGGGACGGGAGCACCAGCGGGTCGGGCGCCATCGGCCCGTGCCGGGGGGCTCAGCCGGACGCCGCCGAGGAGAGCGACGGCCGCAGCTCGCCCCGGTCCGGGTCCGTCCAGCGCCCGGGGTAGACCGGGTGCGGCTGCTGGACGGTCCAGTTGGCCGCGATCAGGCGGTCCGCGAGCGCCTCCGCCCGGTCGGCGGCGACCACCATCTCCACCAGGCCGCTGGGCTTGCCGGCCGCGTGGTCGATGGAGATGTCCTCGATGTTCACCCCGGCCTCGTCCACCGCCGCGAACAGCCGGGCCAGCTCGCCCGGCCGGTCCCCGATGACCACCGGCAGCACCGCACCCCGGGACGCCGAGCCCGGCTTGACCGGCAGCCGGGAGCGGCCGGCGTTCCCACGTCCGAGCAGGTCGATCACCCGGGTCATGCCCTCCGCCCGGCGGGAGGCGTCGGCCACCGCCAGGCTGCGCAGCGCGCGCACCGTACCGGCCAGGTCGCGGGCGAACTCCCCGAGCACATCCGCGACCGCCGCCGCGTTGGCCTCCAGGATGTCGCCCCACAGGCCGGGGTCGCCGCCGGCGATCCTGGTCATGTCGCGCACCCCCTGCCCGGCCAGCCGGGACGCCTCCTCGGGGGCGTGCTGCAACCGGGCGGCCATCAGCGCCGCGAGGACGTGCGGCGCATGGGAGACCAGCGCGACCGCCCGGTCATGGGCGGCGCTCTCCATGACGACCGGGACGGCGCCGCAGAGCGCCACCAGGGCCAGCGCCCGGTTGAGGGTCTCCCGGGAGGTCGCCTCGGAGGGGGTGAGCACCCAGGTCCGCCCCTCGAACAGATTGCCGCAGGCGGCCAGCGGGCCGGATCGCTCACCCCCCGCCATCGGATGGCCGCCCACATAGCTCGCCGGGTCCGCCGAGCCGTCGGCGACGGCCTGCTCGGGCTCGCGCTTCACGCTGGCGACATCGGTGTAGCTCTCCGCCAGCCCCCTGGCCTGCTGCTCGGCCAGCACCCGGCCGACCGAACTGGGCGGCACCGCCAGCACGGCGATGTCCACCGACCGGTCGGGCGGCCCGGCGATCCCGCCGCCGAGGGCCACCACGGTGCGTACCGCGTCCTGGTCCAGGTCGAGCAGGTACACCGCCACGCCGCGGCGGCTGAGCGCCAGGGCCACGGAGGCGCCGATCAGGCCGACCCCCACCACCGCTGCGGTACGGATCATCGGACCGGGCTGAGTCGGGCGGACCCCAGGTCGGGCCGCAGCACCTCGGCGCCGCCGAGGTAGACGTGCCGGATCTGCTCCCGGCTGAGCGTCGTCTCCGCGGTGACCAGCACCCGGACCACCCGGGGCAGCCCGCCGTCGATGTCGAGCTCCTGGGCGCACATCAGGGGGACGTCGGTGATGCCCAGCTGTCTCGCGGCCTTGGCCGGGAAGTCGCTGCGCAGATCGGGCGTGGCGGTGAAGAAGATGCTCACCAGGTCGTCCTGGTCGAGCAGATTGGCCGTCAGCACCTCGCTGAGCAGCAGCCTGGTGGCCTCCAGCAGCTCGGCCGGGTCGTCCCGGCGCAGCTGGACGGCGCCGCGGATGGCTCGCATTCAGCTCACCGCCCGCAGGGCCGGCGCGGCCTCGGCCAGGCGGCCGCTGCGGTACATCTCGGCCACCAGGAAGGCCAGGTCCAGCGACTGGCAGCGGTTGAGGCGGGGGTCGCAGGCCGACTCGTACCGCTGGTGCAGGTCCTCGGCCACCAGGCCGCTGCTGCCGCCGACGCACTCGGTGACGTCGTCGCCGGTGATCTCGACGTGGATGCCGCCGGCGTGGGTGCCGAGCGCGCGGTGCACCTCGAAGAAGCCCTTGACCTCGGCCAGGACGTCATCGAAGTTGCGGGTCTTGTGGCCGGTGGACGCCTCGAAGGTGTTGCCGTGCATCGGGTCGCAGATCCAGGCCACCCGGGCGCCCTCGGCGGTGGTCTTCTCGACCAGCGGCGGCAGCAGGTCGCGGATCTTCTCCGCGCCCATCCGGGTGATGAAGGTGAGCCGGCCGGGGGTGCGCTCCGGGTCCAGCCGGTCGATCAGGCTGAGTATCTGGTCGGCGGTGGTGGTGGGGCCGAGCTTGACGCCCAGCGGGTTGCTGATCTTCGAGGCGAACTCGATGTGGGCGCCGTCCAGCTGGCGGGTGCGCTCACCGATCCAGAGCATGTGCCCGGAGACGTCGTACAGCTTGCCGGTGCGGCTGTCGCGCCGGGTGAGGGCGCTCTCGTAGTCCAGGATCAGCGCCTCGTGGCTGGTGTACAGCTCGGTGCCGCGCACCTCGGACGGGTCGACCCCGCAGGCGCGCATGAAGGTCAGCACCGAGTCGATCTCCTCGGCCAGCCGCTCGTACCGCTGGCCGGAGCCCGACTCCCGGACGAAGTCCTGGTTCCAGGAGTGCACCTCGCGCAGGTCGGCGTAGCCGCCGGAGATGAAGGCGCGGACCAGGTTCAGGGTGGCGGTGGAGGCGTGGTACGTACGCAGCAGCCGCTGCGGGTCGGGCACCCGGGCCTCGGCGGTGAACTCCAGGCCGTTGACCGAGTCGCCCCGGTAGGTCGGCAGGGTGACGCCGTCCCGGGTCTCGGTCGGCTGGGAGCGGGGCTTGGAGTACTGGCCGGCGATGCGGCCGACCTTCACCACCGGCACCTCGGCGCCGAAGGTGAGGACCGCCGCCATCTGGAGCATCGTCTTGAGCTTGCCGCGGATCTGGTCGGCCGAGACGCCGTCGAGGGTCTCCGCGCAGTCACCGCCCTGGAGCAGGAACGCCTCGCCCCGGGCGACGGCCGCCAGCCGTTCGGTGAGGTTGTCGCACTCGCCGGCGAAGACCAGCGGTGGCGAGGCGCGCAGTTCGTCGAGGACGCGGCCGAGGGCCGCCTGGTCCGGCCAGTCCGGCTGCTGCGCTGCGGGCAGCGCTCGCCAGGACTCTTCGGCAGAGAGGGTGTAGAGCGAGGTGCGGTCAGGCATGGCGATCTCCGGGTCACGGGAACTGGTGCGTTCATCGGTCGTGCCGAGCAACTGCGGGTCGCGCTAGCGGAAAGGCCGGGCAGCGTGTCCTCGGCGGCGGGCCGCGGCCAAGGGGGGCCGGGCGCCCGGTCGGATCGGCCGGGCGCCCGGGGGGTCAGGCGGTGGCGGTCTGCTCGGTGCGGGCTTCCGCGGTCTCGTCGGCGGGGAGGCCGCGGGACCGGGTGAGCGTGGCGAAGAAGGTCAGCGCCGAGACGCCGAGCGCGGCGATCACGATGCCCATCGGCACCGCCGTCCCCTCGCCGGCCAGGCCGACCAGCGGCACCACGGCCGCACCGAAGACGTGCTGGGACAGGCCGAGCAGCGCGGCCGCGGAGCCGGCCGAGCTGCCGTGGTCCTGGAGGGCGAGCGCCGTCGAGGTGGGCATCACCAGACCGACGCTGGAGACCACGATGAACAGCGCCACCAGCAGCGGCACCAGGCCGCCGCCGGCCAGCACGGTGACCAGCAGGCCGACGCCGCCGACCGCCGAGCCGGACAGGCCCAGCGCCAGCAGCGGGCGCGGGCCGGTGCGGTGCACGATCCGGCCGCAGACCTGCGCCGCCACCACCAGGCCGCCGGCGTTCACCGCGAAGACCGCGCTGAAGCCCTGCGGCGACATGCCGTGGATGTCCTGGAGCACGAACGGGGAGCCGGCGATGTAGGCGAACATCGCCGCGAACGCCAGACCGCCGGCCACGGTGTAGCCGACGAAGAGGCGGTCCGAGAGCAGGGTGCGGAACACCGGCCCGGTGGCCTTGAGGCCGCCGGAGTGCCGCCGCTCGGCGGGCAGTGTCTCCGGCAGGCCGACGGCGACCACGACCAGCATCAGCGCGCCGATGATGCCCAGCAGGGTGAAGATGCCGTGCCAGGAGGTGAAGCGCAGCAACTGCCCGCCGGCCACCGGGGCGAGCACCGGTGCCAGGCCGGTGATCAGCATCAGCAGCGAGAAGTACTTGGCCGCTGCCGCGCCCTCGTGCCGGTCGCGGACGATCGCGGCGGCGGTGACGATGCCGACGGCGCCGCCCAGGCCCTGGATGGCGCGCAGCGCCACCAGCAGCCAGATGTTCGGCGCGATGGCGCAGAGCAGCGCCGCCGCGGTGTAGACGCCCAGGCCGAAGACCAGCGGACGGCGGCGGCCGAGCGCGTCGCTGACCGGACCGGCGAACAGCTGACCGAAGCCGAGGCCGAGCAGGCAGGCCGTGAGGCTCAGCTGCCCGGCGGAGGCGGTGGCGTGCAGATCGTGGGTGAGGTCGGGCAGGCCCGGTAGATAGGTGTCGTTGGACAGCGGTCCCAGTGCGGTGAGCGCGCCGAGGATGACGACGAGTGCACCGCCGCCCTTGGGCTTGGCGGTGTTCTCAGGCGATGTCATGGCGATGGATTCCCTCCAGGGTACGGGCCCTGCCCGGCGGACCTACGAGGTCGGGCGGCCGGGCGGGGTGGTGGTGCTTGGCTTGGGGTTGCCGGAAGGACCGGGCCGTCCCCGCCGAGCCCCGCCGGGGGGACCGTGTCGGCGGGGCTCGGCGGGGAGGGGCCCGGGGCCCGGCGTCCGGGGCTGGGGGAACCCTGGGCGCCGGGCCTGGGAAACCCGGTGGTCCGTCAGTAGGCGACGGCGATCCGGGTACGGATGGACGCGCCGCGCTCGATCTCGTCGACGAACGCGATGGCGTAGTCCGCGATGCTGATCCGGCTCTTGCCCTCGGCGTCGACCAGCAGCTGCTCGCCGCCGACCCGGTAGCTGCCGGTGCGCTCGCCGGGCTCGATCATCTGGGCCGGCGAGATGAAGGTCCAGTCCAGGTCCTGTACCTCGCGGTAGATGCCGAGCGCCTCGATCTGGGCGTGTGCGTTGGCCTTCCACATCTCGGGGAAGTGCGGGCTGTCGATCACCCGGACGCCGGGGGCGGTCTCCAGGCTGCCCGCGCCGCCGAGCACCACCAGGCGCTTGACGCCGGACTTGCGCAGCCCCTCGATCAGGCCGTTGGTGGCGCCGATCAGGATCTCCCGGTCGTCGTCCACGCCGAGGCGGGGACCGACGGCGGAGGCCACCAGGTCGTGCCCGGCGGCGAGTTCGGCGACCTGGGCCGCGTTGGAGACGTCCCCGGCGACCAGCGGGAACCCGGCGTCGTCGCCGTTGGAGCCGGACCGGGTGACTCCGGTCACCTGGTGGCCGCGGCTGAGCAGTTCAGCGGCGATGGCGCTGCCGATGTGCCCGGTGGCCCCGAAGAGCAGAACCTTCATGTCGATCTCCCAATGCATTCAGTTGCTGTGTGGTGCGGTCAGATGGCTTGTGGGGGCCGCCGGGCTACTCGTCGAGGAGGTCCGGCTGCTCGTGGACGATCTCGTCCCAGAGGAGTTCGAAGCTGAAGCGGCCGAGCTGCGCGTCACCGAAGCCGTCACCGGCGGCCGTCGCCTGCTCGTGGGTCATCTTCTTGGGCGTTCCGGCGGCGGCGGCGAGCAGCTGCACCTGGGCGCAGCTGTCGTAGGTGAAGAACCAGTGCACGGCCTCTTCCAGCGAGCCGCCGACGGTGATCAGGCCGTGGTGGCGCAGGAGGATCGCCCGGTTGTCGCCGAGCTTCTCCGCGATGTCCCGGCCCTGTTCGAGGGCGACCGAGGGGCCCTCGTAGTCCTCGTACAGGTACTGCCGGCCGTAGAAGGCCGCCGACTCCTGGTCGATCGGCTCCAGCAGCCGGCCCAGGGTGCCCAGCGCCCGGGAGTGGGCGGTGTGGCCGTGGGCGGCGGCCTCGGCGTGCGGGTGCAGCTCGTGGATCTGCGAGTGGATCACGAAGGCGCTGGGGTTGACCTTGTGCCGGCCCTCGACCACCCGGCCCTCGGAGTCCACCAGGATCAGGTCGCCCACGGTGACGCGCTTGAACGAGACGCCGAACGGGTTCACCCAGAACCGGTCGGGGTACTCGGGGTCGCGGACCGATATGTGGCCGGAAATGCCCTCTCCGAAGCCGTACTTGCCGAACAGCCGGAGCGCGGCGGCCAGTCTCTGCTTGCGGTGCACCCGCTCTGCCGCCGGGCTGGCGAAGTCCGCGTCGCCGGGAAGCGGCAGCCCGGTGGCCGTGTCCGCGAGGTAGACGGGTGTGGTGGTCGTCATCGGTGGTCCCTTCGGCTTGGTCCGTGCGGCTTGCTCGTACGACGTGCTGCGTGCTGCGTACTGCGTGCTTGCGCTGGGCGTGCTCGCGCTGGGCGTGCCCGCGCTAGGCGTGCTGGAGGACGTGCTCCGTCCGCAGGGTCTGGAACCGTTCGGCGTGGGCGTGGATCGCCCGGACGATGTCCTGGCTGCGGTCCACCAGCGAGGGGATGCCGAAGGTGAAGAACAGCGTCCCGGCGGCGATGTTCCCCAGGGCGTAGCAGCGGGGCTCGGGTCGGCCGTCCACCGTCAGCCGGCTGGTGGTCCGGGCTATGTAGAGTCCGCCGTGCGGGTGACGGGCCGCCAGGCGGTTGGCCACCAGCGAGTTGACCAGCGGTGCGGCGCTGGTGGGGATCTTGCCCTCGGAGGCGTTGACCGCGTTGATGACGACGTCGACCGGGAAGTCGCCGTCCTCGGCGGTCTCGATGGTGAATCCGCCGTCCGACCGGGGGGAGACCTGCTGGAGCCCGGAGTAGATGGCCAGCTGCCCGTCGTCGGCGAGCCGCAGCAGCTCGCCCGCGCTGCTCGGCGGCATCGGGCAGCAGAGACTCATGATCGTCCGGTAGTGGGTGCGCAGCAGCTCGACCCGGTCCCGCTCGGAGAGCAGCGGCCAGATGTCGGGGCCGGTGTCCGGCACCGCCCGCTGGAGGATGCGCAGCCCGAGGTCGGGCGAGTCCACGGCGGCCATCTGGCGGCGCAGCCGCTCCACGGGCGCCTCGCGGTAGGCCCCGGTGACCTCGCTGACCACCTCGCGGAGGTCGGCGCCGGCCTCGTCGAACTCGGCGCCGATCAGCTCGGTGAGGTCCTGCACCCGCATGCTGGTCTGCCGCCGGGACAGCTGCTGCATCCGTACCGGGGTGACGTGCTTGAGCTCGAAGTGGACCGGCCGCTGCCGCACGCCGGGCAGGATGCCGCGCCGGGAGAGCAGGCTGATCCGGCCCCGGTGGCCGCGGGCGGCCAGCGAGATGATGATGTCGACCGAGGTGAGGCCGCTGCCGATCACCGCCACGTGCTGGTCGGGGGCGACCTCCTGGAGCTTCTGGACGATCGGGTACGGATCGGCGAGGAAGCCCGGCGCGCCCCGCAGCCCGTACACGTCCTTGGGGCTGTCGCCGCCGACGCACAGCACCGCGTAGTCGAAGGCCCGCACCCGGCCGGCTCCGGTGCGCAGCATCACCCGGCCGGCTGCCTGGTTGGCGGCGGTGACGGCCTCGCTCACCAGGTCGACCCGCCAGCCGCGCAGCCGCAGCTTGGCGAGCGCGGCGTGCGCGGTCTGCTCCAGGTACTCGCCGTACTCGGTGCGCGGGGCGAACCGGGCGCCGGCCTGGTGGTCCAGGCCGGCGACCCCCTCCGGCAGCCCGAGTACCCGGTCCCTGGTGATCAGCCAGCGTTCGAAGTGCCGGGGGTCCCCGTGGCGGACCGACATGTCGTCGGGGGTGGCGTTCACCCGGAGGGTCGCGGTGTCCGACTGGTACGCCCGGCCCCGCCACAGGTGCGGCGAGGGCTCGAAGACCGTGAGGCTGCCGGGGCCGGTCTCCCGCTGGGCCAGTGCATCGATCAGGCAGACCGCCGAAGCGCCGCCTCCGATGACTGCGATCGAGATCGCGGATGGCATGGTCAGTCCCCTGCCCCGCTCTGATGTCCGGCGCCATACATGAGCTGTCTCCTCCGCTAGCGAATGGCCTGTGGAAGTGGGGGCCCGGCGCTCCGGGCCGGGGAAGTCCTCAGCGCATCAGGCCCTTGGCAGGACGAGGGTGGCCCTGCATGATCGATGGCTCAGCTGTGCTTGAAGTTCTCCATGGACACGGTGTAGTCGTCGCGGTTGGCGCGGTACCTGATGCAGTAGTCCTGCGGGTACCAGCCGGCCACCTCGAAGCTCTGCGGCTGCTTGATCGGGAAGCAGCCGTTGGTGTTGCTGCCGCTCGACAGGCCGTCGAAGTACGCCTTGGTGATCATCGGCTCCAGGAAGGAGATCTTGGAGTCGTAGGCGCCGTAGATGAAGGTCTTGGTGAACAGCACGTTGTGCCACTCGGGCGAGGTCTGGTCCACCAGGTGGTTGCCCATCGCGACCTCGGCGGTGCCGTTGCTGATGTAGTCCGGCGGCATGTACTGCGCGGGCACCGGCTTGGTGGCGGTGGCGAAGTCGTCGCAGTTCATCACCAGGCCGCAGGAGCCCGCGCGGATCTGGTCGCGCTCGGCCTTCGGCTGGATGTAGAAGTGGAAGTCGAAGTGCTGGACGTCGTAGATGCCCTCCGGGCCGTGGCCCATCAGGTTGAAGTTGACCAGCGCCCACTTGTACGGCACGCCGGGCGCGCTGGTGAGCGCGCCGGGCAGCGGCAGCGGGAACTCGTGGCCGCCCATGCACTCGGTGTGCTCGTCGATCTGGCCGTTGCCGTCGACGTCGTAGCAGTGGTGCTGGTCGGTCATGGTGGTCGGCAGGTTCTGCAGCGTCGGCTTGGGGAAGACGATGCCGATCGCCAGCGGCTTCTGGGCGCTGTCCAGCTGGGCGAAGGTGCGCAGGGTGCCGTTGCCGAGGCTGCTGGGCGCGCCGTAGGAGGCGCACGGCCCGGCGTAGGAGGGGGTGTAGGCGAGGACCGGGTCGGCGGCGACCTGCGGGAGGGTGACCGTCACCTCGGTCGCGGTGCTGGTCGACCCGGTCAGACATATCGTGGTGGGCTGCGTCGGGTTGGACCCGGTGGTGGCGGTGCTCTGGCCGGGCAGCGCCAGCGCGGCGCCGCCGGCCATGGCGGCCACCGCGGCGGCCGCGAGCACGGGTCTGCGGAGCGAGTTGAGGGAGCGGGCCATGATTCAGACTCCTTCGAGTTCGAGTGTGTGGAATCCGCCTTGCAGGAAGATGAGCGGCTGCCGGGAGTCGCAGACGCCGAGCTGCACCACCTCGCCGATCACCATCACGTGATCGCCGACGGTCAGCTCGTCCCGGTAGGCGCACTCCATCCAGGCGGCGCCGTCCAGCAGCAGGGTTCCGGTGGTGTCACCGATCTGGTACGTGGCGTCCCGCAGCGCGACCTGGCGGGTGTCGGGGTCCCGGGCGAAGACTCGGGCGTACGCCTCGGTGTCCCCGTCGAGGATCGACAGCCCCCAGACCCCGGCCGCTCTGAGGTCCGCGAGGAAGCGTGAGTCGTGCCGGAAGCACAGCGTGATGAGGGCAGGGTGGAGGGAGACCGAGTTCAGCGAGTTGACGGTGACCGCGTCATGCTGACGGGTGCCCGACTTGTCCGAGTACGTGCTGACGACGCAGACCCCGGTCGCGAAATGGCGCATGACACTTCGAAGATCCTGGCTCATGTAGCACCTCCTGTGGGAGGGCGGGCGTCCACCGCAGGGCGGACGCCCGCCGCCGTGTTCGGGTGACTCGGCGTCAGCCGAGGTCGGCCCAGCGGCCGGTGCGCCAGCCGTCGAGGTCGTAGTCGTCCATCGCCTTCTGGACGAAGTCGCCGTAGTTGTCGAGCAGCCCGGCCGCCCGGGTCCAGTTCAGGGTGTCCAGCCGGACCTGGTCCGGGCCGCCGGCGTAGTTGAGCTCGTACAGCTCGTGGCGGCCGCCGAACTCGGAGCCGATGGCGTCCCAGGCGAGCTTGAAGAGCTTGGCGCGCTCCTCGGCGCTGCCGCCGGAGCCCCGGTAGTAGCGGTCGAACAGCGGGCGCAGCTCGGCGCTCTGCAGGTCCTTGTTGCTGGACGGGGTCATCAGCAGGGCGCCGGCCAGGTGCTCCTCGAAGAAGCGGTGGGTGCGGTCCCAGCTGATCGGGGCCAGGGCGCGGTAGCCGGCCGAGTAGTCCATCCGGGGCAGTACGGTGCCGCCCTCGCCGGGCTCGGGGTCCATCGCCATGGCGGTGGTGACGGCCCAGGTCTGGTGGCGCCAGGCGAGCAGCTCGCCGAGCCCGGCCTGGACGCCGCGGAACTTGTCGGTGCCGTTGAGCCGGGTGCCCCGGTCCAGGATGCCGGCCATGAACTCCAGCTTCACGGCCATCCGGATCGCGCCCTGGAAGAAGCCGCGGCTCAGCAGGCCGGAGCGCGGGAAGTACTGGTTGATCTTCTCGGTGTCCCGGTAGATCAGCACGTTCTCCCACGGGATGAACGCCTTGTCGAAGACCAGCACCGCGTCGTTCTCGTCGAACCGGCTGGAGAGCGGGTTGTCGAACGGGCTGGCGGCCTTCTGCTCGTACGAGGAGCGGCAGATGACCTTCATCCCGGGGGTGTTCAGCGGCGCCAGGAAGGCCAGGGCCATGTCCTCGGCCTTGCCCTGCTCCAGGTTGGCCAGGTGGATCTGGCCGACGAAGGCCACGTGGGTGAGGGCGGAGGCGGTCGCCATCAGCTTGGCGCCCTCGACGATGATGCCGTCGTCGCGCTCCTCGACCACCCGCAGGTACACATCGGGGATGTCGTGGGCGGCCTTGTGCCGGTCGACCGGCGGGTTGACGATCGCGTGGCTGATCGACAGGCCCTGCCGGGCGTACTTCTCGTACCAGGCGCGGGCGTTGTCACCGAACGGCTCGTAGAAGTCGTGGGTGACCGCCAGGCCGGCCATGAAGGACGCCTTGTAGTCGGGCGTCCGGTTCATGAAGCCGTAGCTGAGCCGCGCCCAGTGCTCGATGGCGTCGCGGGCCTTGACCAGGTCGTCGGCGGTGTGGGCCGGGGTGAAGAAGCGGTGGACCCGGGCACCGGTGTACCGGTCCACCGTGGTCATCATGTCCTTGGTGTCCGGGTGGTGCAGCGCGTCGTACAGGTGAGCCGTCGAGCGGGCGGCGTTGCGGAACGCCGGGTGCTCGGTGACGTCCTTGACCAGCTCACCGTCGATGTACACCTGGCGGCCGTCGCACAGGCTCTCCAGGTAGGTGTCGCCGGTCAACAGGTCGTTGGGCGCCTCGACGCCCGACTGTTCCGGGTCGGTAGCAGCCTGAGCCATGGTGGTTCCTCTCTGGATTCGAACGTGCGGGCAGCGGTGCGACTACCGGTACCGCGGGGGACGGGGCCGCCCTCGGCCGCCGGCCGAAGGGGCCCGGTGCGGTGGTCTCCTGGCCTGCGGCTGTCCGGGGCCAGAGGCTGCGGCCCTCGTGGGGCTGTGGTGACAAAACTAGGCAAGGATTCCGGGTCGCAGTTGCGCTGTCGCGCACGGCATCTGGCAACTCCGTGCACACCGGGTGCCACCGGTCCGCCGGGCGCCGGCGGACGGCTCCGGGCGCCCTGGGGAGAGGGCCGCGCACGGGTGGCGCGGGCGCGTTCGGGGGCCGGGGCGATGGGCCCCCACCTGCGCCGACGGCGTGAAGGAATTCTTCCGCGCGGCCATTCATCCGGCCGGGGAAAGCGCATACGAATCTATTGCCGCGATTTTTTTGCCGCCCTTGCCGCAGACTCTTGATCAGCGGCGACTTGTTCTTTCCGGGGCGCGAGAATGGCGAACGGACCGGGCTTGCGGCGATATCCCGGCCGCCGGCCCGGCCGTTGCACGGCATGCGAACGGACGGACGAGCGGGCGGGCCGGGCGGGCCGGGCGGGCCGGGCGGGCCGGGCGGGCGGGCGGGGACGCTGTGCGGACGGGGGAGGTGCGCGGACGGGGAGGTGCGCGGGTGGGGACGGCAGGGCACGGCGGGGCGGCCCGGGGCGGTCGGGTCGCCACCGCGGCCGCCGGCGCTGCCCAGGCCGGTCCGTCGGCGGCCTGGCGCAGCGATGGGGGGTAGGGGTCGGGTCAGGCCCGGACGGCGAAGAGCACCAACTCCCGCAGCTCCGCCCACCGCTCGTCCATGTCCTTGCGCTGGTGCAGGGTGGCGGAGACGTGCTGCATGCCGAAGAAGCCGGTGACGAAGACCCGGGCCACCGCGGCCGGGTCCACTCCGGCCCGCAGCTCTCCGGCGTCCTGGGCCTCGCTGAACAGCAAGGTCATCAGCTCGATCCAGCCCGCGTAGGGGGTGGGCAGCGGCAGGCCGATGAGGCTGTTCTCGATCTGGAGCCGGGCGCCGGCCTGGACGACGATGTCATGGGCGAACGCGTCCGCCGCCCCGTCGAGCACGGCCATGGCGGTGTCCAGCGCGCCCAGGCGCTGGGCCCGGACCCCTTCGAGCAGGACGGACCAGCGGGCGTAGTGCCCCTCCACCACCGCGACGGCGAGCAGGTCCTTGCTGGGGAAGTGGAAGTAGACGGCGCCCTTCGTCATGCCGATGCGGGTGGCGACGTCCTGGACCGAGGTGCCCTTGAAGCCGTGCTCGGCGAACAGCTCCGCCGCGCACAGCAGGATCTTGGCCCGGGTGCGCATCGCCCGGTCCTGGGAAAGGTCGGGGCTCTGGCCCGCACGGGAGGGATGGATCTCCCAGCCCGGTACGGGGGATGACGGTTTCACGCTAATGCCTCTCCTGGGGGCCGGGGGCCTGCTGCGGGGAGCAACAGGTAAAGCGGGTTGCAAGACCTCTTGTTATATACATTCCGGAAGGTATATTTTGGCCGCGCAAGAGACCGGTACGACAAGCATCGACGCACGGCCTCGATCAATCATGCCCGACTGGGGGACCGGTACGCATGGGGGCGAGGCGTTCGACCGGCATCTGCGCACGGGGGGATCGACCGGCTCACGTCGGGGCGGGGCGCGCGCACTGCGTACAACCCGCCCGCACCACTGCGTAGTCGGCGTGGTCCCGAGGACGCGCAACCTCACCCATGCGAGCAGCCGCACCTCGACCGCATCCCGTACGCCATCCTCGCCGGGCGCCCGCCGCGCGGATCGCCACCGCTGCCCGACCGTCGCCAGGACGACAACCTCACACCCATGTCCGGGAGGAGCACGTCCATGTCCGATGTCATGCCCGAAATACTCTCGCCGCTGCACACCCTCGGCACCCTCTCCGCCCCGCGAGCAAGCCTGACCCCAGCCGTCGGACGGCGGATCACCCCCGCCGACGTGCACAAGACGACCGACACCGAGGTACTGCTGACCGGCTCCCGCAGACTGGGCGAGGACCGGTTCGAGGTGGCGGCGCACTGGCCCCGCAACCACTTCCTGCACCAGAGCGCCGTCGATCCCGGCATCGACCCGCTGCTGATGATGGAGACGGTGCGGCAGTCCGCCATCCACTTGTCCCATGAATTTTACCATGTACCTGACACTTTTCCATTCGTCATGCTCTCCCTGGAGGTCGATCTCGACCCGGCGACCGCGATCGGCGGCGGCTCCCCGCTCCCGCCGCCTATCCTGCTGACGGTGACCCTCACCCGGACCACCGCCCACGCACACCGCCACCAGCTGGCACTGGACGCCGACATCCGCATCGCCGGCCGGCCCTGCGGCCGGGCCAGCACACGGTGGGAGGCGATGGACCCGCGCTGCTACCACGCACTGCGCCGCCGAGGCCGCGCCCAGGCCCCCACCGACAGGGACGCCGCGGAGCGCCCCCCGGTGCTCCCGCTGCCGCCCGCCGTCCTCGGCTACGAGCACCAGCGGGACGTACTGCTGGCCGCCAGCACCGCCGACACCGCCGGCACCTGGCTGCTGGACCTGGACCGCAGCCACCCGGTGCTGTTCGAGCACTCCTCGGACCACATCCCGGGAATGGTGCTCGCAGAAGCGTTCCGGCAGGCCTGCCTGCTGACCGGCGGGGCCAACCCGGCCGCGCACCACCGGTTCACCACCGGGAGGATCACCTTCGAGACGTTCGGTGAACTCGACCCCCCGGTGGCCATCACCGTACGGCCCGAACCCTCCGGCACCGTCCACCTGACCGCCGTACAGCAGGGCCGGCAACTCGCCACCGCCCAGCTGCACGGAGCCCGGAGGAACCGCGACGACAGCCTCGTCGCGCCGCAGCGGGAGGTCACCCCGTGTTGACGCGCCCTCAAGCCACCCCGGTGCCGGTACCGTTACCGCCGCCTCCGGCCCGCACCCTGCTGGACAACGTCGCCGACATCACCCGCCTGGCCGAGGAGACCGGGCCGCTGCTGGAGCAGCAGCACCGGCTCACCCCCGAGCTGGCCGAAGCACTCAGCACGGCCGGCTTCGCCCGGCACTTCGTCCCGGCCCGCTGGGGCGGCACGGCCGGGGACTTCGCCACCGCCACCGCCGCGAGCGCCCTGCTGGGCGAGTGCTGCACCTCCACCGCGTGGTGCGCCAGCCTGTACGCGGCCCACGGCCGGCTGGCCGCCTACCTGCCCGAGGCCGGACAGCGCGACCTGTGGGCGGCCTCGCCCGATGTGCGGATCGCCGCCGCGATCGTCCCGCCGCCCGGCGGCGCGACCCGCGTCCCCGGCGGCTGGCGGCTCAGCGGCCGGTGGGCACCGGCCAGCGGCGCCGACCACGCGCACTGGGCGCTGCTGGCCGCCGACACCGACACCGACGGCGGGGGGCGGGAGCGCAGGATCTTCGCCCTGCCCCGGACCGACTACGAAGTGCTGGACACCTGGCGCAACATGGGCCTGAAGGGCACCGGCAGCAACACCGTCGCCGTCAAGGGCGCCGTCGTCCCGGCGTACCGGTCCTTCACCCTGGCAGGGCTCGACCAGGTGCGGCCCGGGGTGGCGCGCTGCCACGCGGTCCCCCTCAAGCTGGTGTCCTCGCTCCAGTTCGCCGCCCCGATCCTCGGCGCGACCCGGGCCGCGCTGCGCATCTGGACCGCCGACATGGCGGCCCGGCGCAGCCCGGACGGCCGACCCGCCCGCGACCTGCCCACCGTCCAGCAGGTGCTGGCCCGCTCCTCGGCCGACATCCACGTCGCCGGGCTGCTGATGGAGTACGCCTGCCGGCGGGCGGACCACGCCGAACCCACGCCGCTCACCGTCGCGGAGAACCTGCGCGACCTCGCGGTGGCGGCCGACCTGTGCGCCACCGCCGCCGGGCAGCTGCTCCGCGCCTCCGGCGCCCACGCCCAGCGCCAGACCGACCCCATGCAGCGCCGCTGGCTGGACGTCATCTCCGCCTGCGGCCACGCCGCCCTCGACCTCAACACCGCCGCCACCCTCCACGCCCACGCCACCTTCCCCTCCTGACCCCCCTTCCGGCCCCGACCCCGCCCGGGGCCGGGGCCGACCGGCGCGGAACCCGCCTCCGCGATCAGTCGCAGGCGGCTTGCACGGCACGCAGGAAAGCCGGCCACTGTCCGCCGCCGGCCCCGCCGCGCCGTGAGCCGTGGAGCCGCGGGGTCCGCCTCAGCGGGCGGGGGACGACGTGATCGGTTCACGGCACCTTGCGGAGCACCAGCGTGCTCCAGTGCACCTCCGCGCGGCCGTGGAGGTCCGACCGCTCAGCGCGGTGGACCGTCCGCAGGCCGCACCGGGCCGCCAGGGCGGCGGTCTCGTCGGCGGAGACGTCGAACATGCGCCGTCCGACCGGGACCGGGCCGTGCCGCAGCGACATGACCACCTGGCCGGCCGGTCTCAGCAACTCGGGCAACCGGCGCATGGCGGCGGTGCGCTCCGGCGCGTCCAGGTGCATCCACACGGCGGTCAGCAGCACCAGGTCGAAGTCCCCGGACAGCGTGGGCAGCGCCGGCAGGGCGTCATCGACCCAGGTGACGGCGGTGTCGGGGTGGAGGCGCCGCCCGATCTCCCGCAGCTCCGGCGTGGGCTCGACGGCCACCACCCGATGCCCGCGAGCGGCCAGTGCGGCGGCGTCCCGACCGGTGCCGGCCCCGATGTCGGCCACCCGGCTCGGAACGGCCGGCAGCCACGCCAGCACTTCGCGGTGCACCGCCTCGAAGGCCACTCCCTCATACTGACGGGCCAACGCCTGGGCATCCTCCCCGTACCCCGCCGTCCCCGCCACGTCCACTCCCCCACCCCGCCCGGCTGTCCCCATACCCGCACGCTACGACATCCCCCTCGACCGCTCCCAGCCCCTGTCGACCAGGCATGGGCTACCAGGAGACCCAGCTACGCGAAAGGTGACCGATGAAACTCGCGACGTTCGATACCGGCGCCGGGCAGCATGTCGGTTGCGTCGACGGTGACGAAGTGGTGGACCTGACGGCGGCCGATCCGTCGCTGGCGACGGTGATCGAACTGCTGGAGCGCGATCCGAGGAAGGTGCGGGCTACCTCCGGCTCCGCCCCCAGGCTGCCGCTGTCGGGGGTGAAGCTGTGCGCACCGGTGCCCCGGCCGCCCAAGTTCCTCGCCATCGGTTACAACTACGCCGCGCATCTCGAAGAGACCCACATGGAGCGGCCCAGCCGCCAGGCCTGGTTCAACAAGCAGCAGACCAGCATCATCGGGCCCGGCGATCCCATCTGGGTCCCGGCGATCGCCCCGGACGAGGTCGACTACGAGGGCGAACTCGCCGTGGTGATCGGCAAGCGCTGCAAGAACGTCCCGAACGACGAGCACGCGGTGCTGGACGTCATCGCGGGGTTCACCATCGTCAACGACGTGAGCGTGCGCGACTGGCAGGCGCTTGAGCCGGGCATGGTGGTCAGCAAGTCCTTCGACACCCACGGCGCGATCGGCCCGTGGATCGTCACCCCGGACGAGATCGGTGACCCGCTCGACCTGCGGCTGCGTACATACGTCAGTGGCGACTTGCGCCAGGACGGACATACGGCGGACATGCTGTTCAACCTCTACGAGCAGGTCGCCTACCTGTCCAGTGCGTTCACCCTGGAGGTCGGCGACGTCCTGTCCACCGGCACCCCGAGCGGCATCGCCTGGCACCGGCCCGGCAGGTACCTCAAGGCGGGCGACACCGTCCGCATCGAGATCGAGAAGATCGGAACGCTGGAGAACCCCGTCATCGACGAACCCCACTGACCACCCGCACCTTGGACAACCGACGTGCTTGCGTTCTCCGTCTCGTCTCCTACCTGAGGCAAAAGACGCCCCCAGCCATGATCGACTGGGGGCGTTCTTACTGGTCAGACTATGAGCCGCGTGTCGGATTCGAACCGACGACCCTCGCTTTACAAGAGCGACGCTCTGGCCAGCTGAGCTAACGCGGCGTGGTGGCCGTCCGCAGCGGACCACGGCGGCACCGGCATGGAGTCTACCGGGGTGGTGGGGTGGTGGGGGCGGGGAACGGATCTTTGGGGTGGGGGGATGGGGCAGTAGCGGGGGGTGTGTCGTGAATGTCACCGGATTGATGCCCAAATCGGTGGCAGGGAGGTGCTGACAAGGAAAGGAACGCCGGGTAGCGTCGGGTGAGTCGGCCTGCAAGTGGACTAGACCACTGCGGTCGGCCGTCACATCGACCTTTACTCGGATCGTCCGGCACGTTCCTGCCGGTGGAGGAGTGCCCCACCATGGCTTCTGTCACGTACGACAAGGCAACCCGTGTGTACCCGGGCGGCGAGCGCCCGGCCGTCGACCAGCTGGACCTGGACATCGCGGACGGTGAGTTCCTCGTCCTGGTCGGCCCGTCCGGCTGTGGCAAGTCGACCTCGCTGCGCATGCTGGCCGGCCTGGAGGACGTCAACGGCGGCGCCATCCGCATCGGTGACCGCGACGTCACCCACCTGCCGCCGAAGGACCGGGACATCGCCATGGTGTTCCAGAACTACGCGCTCTACCCGCACATGACCGTCGCGGACAACATGGGCTTCGCCCTGAAGATCGCCGGCGTCAACAAGGCCGAGATCCGCAAGAAGGTCGAGGAGGCCGCGAAGATCCTCGACCTCACCGACTACCTGGACCGCAAGCCGAAGGCGCTCTCCGGTGGTCAGCGCCAGCGTGTCGCGATGGGCCGTGCGATCGTCCGGGAGCCGCAGGTCTTCCTGATGGACGAGCCGCTGTCCAACCTGGACGCCAAGCTCCGGGTGTCCACCCGTACCCAGATCGCCTCGCTCCAGCGCCGCCTGGGCATCACCACCGTGTACGTCACCCACGACCAGGTCGAGGCGCTGACCATGGGCGACCGGGTCGCGGTGCTCAAGGACGGCCTGCTCCAGCAGGTGGACAGCCCGCGCAACATGTACGACAAGCCGGCCAACCTCTTCGTCGCGGGCTTCATCGGCTCCCCGGCGATGAACCTGGTCGAGGTGCCGATCGTCGACGGCGGCGTGAAGCTCGGCAACGCGGTGGTCAACGTCTCCCGCGACGTCGTCGCCGAGGCCGCCAACGCCGGCGACCGTACGGTGACCGTGGGCATCCGCCCCGAGCACCTGAACGTCGTCTCCGCCGAGGGCCTGAGCAAGGGCTCCCAGGGCCTGGCCGTGACCGTCAACGTGGTCGAGGAGCTCGGCGCCGACGGCTATGTGTACGGCTCCGCGCACGTCGGCGGCGAGACCAAGGACCTGGTCGTCCGGGTGCACGGCCGCCAGATCCCGATGAAGGGCGAGACCATCCACGTCGTGCCGGTGGCCAACGAGACGCACGTCTTCTCCACCAGCAGCGGCAAGCGCCTCACCGACTGACCCGCAGTCCGCCAGGAAGGCCCCGCCGGACACCGTCCGGCGGGGCCTTCCCGCGTTCCCGCCCAACTGGGCGGCGTCAACCGGAAGTCGGGACGAAACGGACGCCAATCACTCTTCCGTGTTACAGAATGTCGCGGATTCGTCACCTCTCGCTACGATCCAGGGCGTGAAGCAGCTCGCACGCCGCATCGGCAAGACCATCGCATTCGCGCTGCCGGTCGTCCTGGTGACGACCGGCACCCTGGCCGTCACCCGCGTTCCGTGGGCGCCGCCGACCTCCTCCGACCACCAGGTGCTCGCCGCGGCCGCCGCCGACGGCACCATCGGCATCACCCCGGACCGGACCGACCGGCCGGCCAAGCACGCGTCCCCCGAGGACGCGCTGCGCGACCGCCTGCTGAAGGACCTCCGGCGGCACGACCCGGGCACCGCGCTGACCATGCTGGACCGTTCCATGCGGGAGCACCCCTCGCTCACCCCGTACTGCACCGGCTTGGCGCAGGACCTCGGCCGCGCCGCCGTGCGCAAGTACCACGGCGACGTACGACGGGCCCGCTCCTTCGCCCGCCCGGTCTGTGACGGCTCGTTCGCGGCGGGCGCGGTCGACGCCGGCCACTGAGCACCCCGGCGCCCCGGCATCCGGGCCCGCTGCGCCCCGCCGGCGACTACGGCCTCCCCGCAGTCGCCGGCGGGGTCCCGCCTGCCCGCCCAGGGCCGCGCTAACAGGCGTCCCGGGCCGGACCGGAGCCCGCCGGGCGCCCCTTAGGGTGGCTCCATGACCGCTGATCTCACGCAGCCCCCTGCGGCGAACCCGGCCGCCCCCACCGTCACCCAGGCCGTCATCCTGGCGGGCGGCCAGGGGTCCCGGCTGCGCCCGTACACCGACGACCGGCCCAAGCCGCTGGTCGAGATCCCCGGCACCGGGGTGCCCATCATCGGGCACCAGATCGCCTGGCTCGCCGAGGAGGGCGTCACCGATGTCGCCGTCTCCTGCGGACACCTCGCTCAGGTGCTCCAGGACTGGCTGACCCAGGCCGAACTGCCGGTCAATGTGACCACGGTGGTGGAGACCGAGCCGCTCGGCCGGGGTGGCGGCCTGAAGTACGCGGCCAAGGCGCTCCCCCGGCCCGACGAGCCCTGGTACGCCACCAACGGCGACATCTGGACCCGGTTCTCGCTGCGCGACATGGCCGCCTTCCACCACGAGCGGGCCGCCGTCGCCACCCTGGCGCTGGCCCGGCCGCGCATCCCGTGGGGCGCCGTGGAGACGGACCGGTTCGGCAACATCCTGGACTTCGTGGAGGCGCCGCCCTCCCCGTTCCTGATCAACGCCGGTCTGTACGTCTTCTCAGCGGGCTTCAGCGCCCTGCTGCCCGACGTGGGCGACCATGAGCGCACCACCTTCCCGCAGCTGGCCCGCGAGCGGAAGCTGGCCGGCTACCAGCTGCCGCAGGGCTGCTACTGGCGGGCCATCGACACCGCCAAGGACCTCACCGAGGCCGCCCGGGAACTCGCCTCCGTCCGAGGCGCCATCAAGGACTGACCGTACCCGCACAGACGCGCGCAGGCCGTACGCACACAGACCGTACGTGAAAGACGGCGGCGGCCGTCCCCCCGGGGGAACCGGGAGGGCACGGCCGCCGCCGTCCGCA
Source organism: Streptomyces sp. NPDC092296 (assembly GCF_044755465.1). Lineage (NCBI taxonomy): Bacteria > Bacillati > Actinomycetota > Actinomycetes > Kitasatosporales > Streptomycetaceae > Streptomyces > Streptomyces sp. NPDC092296. The sequence continues at coordinate 97,113 of NZ_JBIVRB010000017.1, forward strand.
GTGTCACCGGATCGGGCCGTCAGGCGAGACCGACCGGAGTCGCCGGGTGCCCGCCGCCGGGCATTCCCAGCACCGGCATCCCGCCGATGGTGTCGCTGCCCAGCAGACCGCCGATCACCCCGCCGTCGCCCTTGGACGACTGCGACGGGCCGGGGTTCTGGCCGGGCGACGTGGTGCCGCCGACCGCCGGGGCCTGGGTGTGCGACGGGCTCACACCGCCGTGCTGCGGGCTGCCGCCGCCCGGCGCCGCTCCCCCGGTCGTGGTGCGGGAGGGCTGCCCGCCGGGCACGGCGCTGTGCTGCGGCGTGGCGGGCGGCGGGGTGGACGTCCGCGCGGACGGGCGGGCCGACGGGTGGACCGACGGCGGCGCGGACGGGTGCGCCCCGCCGGTGGGGGCGGTGGAGGCACCGCCGCTGGGCCGGTCGGCCGGCCAGGTGGGCTTGCCGTAGTCCGTGGGCGGCGCCGGGTGCTGCGGCACCACCGTGGTGGACACCACGCCGGTGCGCACCGCAGTGCCCAGCACCGAGCCCAGCAGCAGGCTCAGCCCGACCACCATGAAGGACAGCACCGCGCCCCGGCGCAGCACCCGCCGCCGCATCCGGCCCACCGTGGCGGCCGGACCGAGCCGCCGCCACGCCTCCAGCGCCAGCCTGCCGTCGACCGAGCCGAACGGCGCCCCCGCGATCAGCAGCGGGCTCCAGGCGGCCAGGTAGATGAAGTCGGGCGCGTCGTACGCGGGCACGGCCCGCCAGCTGACGGTCAGCAGCAGCGCCACCGAGAGCAGTGTCGCGGCGGCGGCCGCGGCCCGCTGCCAGAGGCCGAGCACCGAGAGCACGCCCACCACGATCTGGGTGAACGCCACCGCGAGCCCGGCGCCCACCGGGTGGGCCATGGCGAAGTCCAGCAGCGGCTGGGCGAAGCTCCAGGGGTGCAGCGAGCCGAGCCAGCGCATCATGGAGCCGCGGTCGCCGCCGTCGAAGTAGACGGGGTCGCACAGCTTGCTGAAGCCCGCGTACACCGAGATGCAGCCGAGGAAGACCCGCAGCGGCAGCAGGACCAGGCCCAGGTCGACCTTGCGGCCGGGGTAGCGGACGTGGTGCGCGAGGTCGCCGGGCGCCTGGGACCAGCTCTCGTCGTACTCCGGCTCGTACTCCTCGCCGCCCGGCGTCCAGACGACCGGGGGCAGCTCGGGCAGCGCGCGCTCGGCCGGCGGCCGGGAGCCGTGGCCGCCCTGCTGCGGCACACTGCGGCCGTACGGGCTGCTGTCGGCGGCGGCGAGGCGGGGCAGCAGCCGGGTGGTGCTCTGCTCGCCGTCCTGGGCGGCGGCGGGCTGGGGGACCAGCCGGACCGCGTCCAGCAGCCGGGTGGCCGCCAGGTCGCCGGGGGACGCCTGGCCGCTCCAGGTGACGGGGGTGACCCTGCCCTTGCGGCGCGGCGCGGCGGGGCCGCCGGCGCCCACCAGGGCCATGGCCGGGGGTGCGGCGAAGGCCGGGGGCGCGTAGGGGCCGCCGTACGAGGAGCTGTACGCGGGCGCGTCGATGAGCGGGGCGACCGGCGTCCCGAGTCGGACCCGGAAGCTGGCGTGCGAGCCGCCGAGCCGCACCGGGTCGCTCGGCACCTTGATGGTGCTCAGCTCGGGCTGTTCGCCTATCCCAGCGGAGCGTCCCCCCTGGGAACGGGGAGGTGTTCTGGTGTCCACACCCCACTAACCGAGTGACGCGCCATTAGGACACCCCCCGGAGCGCAACCCGCCCCGATCGGGCAGACCGCGGGCGCCCGGCCACCGGCCGTCCCGGGCGGGGCGCGGGGCCTGCGGGCCTGGTCGGACGGGCGTGGCGGCCTTGGCGGGGGCGTCAGGGGCAGGCGCGCGCCCCCGAACGCGCGGGGGCGCGTTCGGGGGGCGTGCGCGCCGTACGGGGGCGTGCCCGACCGGGCAGCGGCGCCGTCGTTCAGCGGGCGGTGTCGTCAGCGGGCGGTGCCGTCAGCGGGCGGCGCGCAGCCGGGCCGCCTCGTAGAACACGATGCCGGCCGCGACACCGGCGTTGAGCGACTCGGTCTCGCCCGGCATCGGGATGCGGACGGTCAGGTCGCAGGTCTCGGAGACCAGCCGGGACAGGCCCTTGCCCTCCGAGCCGACCACGATCACGACCGGGCCGGACAGCGCGTCCAGGTCACCGATCTCGGCCTCGCCGTCGGCGGCCAGGCCGACCACCATCAGGCCGGCCTTCTGGTAGCCCTCCAGCGCGCGGGTGAGGTTGGTGGCGCGGGCCACCTGGACCCGGGCGGCGGCGCCGGCCGAGGTCTTCCAGGCGCCGGCGGTCATCCCGGCGGCGCGCCGCTCGGGGATCACCACGCCATGGCCGCCGAAGGCGGCGGCGGAGCGGACCACGGCGCCGAGGTTGCGCGGGTCGGTGACGCCGTCCAGCGCGACGATCAGCGGGTCCTCGCCGGCGTCGGCGGCGGTCTCCAGCAGGTCCTCGGGGTGGGCGTACTCGTACGGCGGGACCTGGAGGACCAGGCCCTGGTGGTTGAGGCCGCCGGTCATCTGGTCCAGCTGCGGGCGCGGGGCCTCCATCAGCGGCAGGCCGCGGTCGTTGGCCGCCTGGAACGCCTCGCGGACCCGGTCGTCGGTGTCGATGAACTGCATCACGTATAGCGCGGTCGCCGGGACGCCGCCGCGCAGCGCCTCGACCACGGAGTTGCGGCCGACGACCAGCTCGGCGGCACCGGCGCCGCCGCGCCCGCCACGGGGCGCCCCGCCGGCCCGGCGCATGCCGCCACGGGCCTTGGCGTCACGCTCGCGCTTGAGGGCGGCGTTGGCGGCGCGCTGCTTGGGGTGGCCCTTGCGGGCCTCGGCGGGCGGGGTCGGGCCCTTGCCCTGGAGTGCCTTCCGGCTGTGGCCGCCGGTACCGACACTGGCGCCCTTCTTGGACCCCGGGTTGCGGCGGTTCCTGCGCTGGCTGTTGCCGGCCATGGGTGTACGTCCTGTCCTACTCGTCAGGTGGGGTGGGCCCGCAGTGAGGTGGGCCGCACCGGGTGCGGTGCGGCCCACCTCACTGCGAGTCCGCCTCGGTGGTCTATGGGTTGCTGATCGTCCAGCGGGGGCCGGACGGGGTGTCCTCGATGGCCAGGCCCGCCTGGCCGAGCTGGTCGCGGATGGCGTCAGCGGTGGTGAAGTCCTTGCGGGCCCGCGCCGCCTGCCGCTGCTCCAGCACCAGGCGTACCAGGCTGTCGACCACGCCGTGCAGGTCGTCACCGCGCTCGGTGTCGGCCCACATGGCGTCCAGCGGGTCGAGGCCCAGCACTCCGAGCATCGCACGGACCTCGGCCAGCCGGGCCATCGCGTTGTCCTTGTCGTCCGCGGTGAGGGCGGAGTTGCCCTGCCGGACGGCGGTGTGCACCACGGCGAGCGCCTGCGGGACGCCCAGGTCGTCGTCCATCGCCTCGCTGAAGGCGGGCGGGATCTCGGCGGCCGGCTCCACGGCGCCGCAGCGCTCCACGACCCGCTGTACGAAGCCCTCGATCCGGCCGAAGGCCGACTCGGCCTCGCGCAGGGCCTCCTCGCTGTACTCGATGGTGGAGCGGTAGTGCGGGGCGGCCAGGTAGTAGCGGAGCACGATCGGGCGCCAGCGCTGCACCATCTCGGAGACCAGCACCGAGTTGCCCAGCGACTTGGACATCTTCTCGCCGCTCATGGTGACCCAGGCGTTGTGCATCCAGAAGTTGGCGAAGTCGTCGCCGTACGCCCGGGACTGGGCGATCTCGTTCTCGTGGTGCGGGAAGATCAGGTCGATGCCGCCGCCGTGGATGTCGAAGGCGCTGCCCAGGTACTTGTGGGCCATCGCGGAGCACTCCAGGTGCCAGCCGGGCCGGCCGCGGCCCCAGGGGGTCTCCCAGCTGGGCTCGCCGGGCTTCACGGCCTTCCACAGGGCGAAGTCCCGGGGGTCGCGCTTGCCGGTCTCGCCCTCGCCGGAGGGCTGGCGGAGGTTGTCCAGCTCCTGGTTGGAGAGCGAGAGGTAGTCGGGGAAGGAGCGCACGTCGAAGTAGACGTTCCCGTCGGCGGCGTAGGCATGGCCGCGCTCGATCAGGGTGCGCATCATCTCGACCATTTCCGGCACATGGCCGGTCGCGCGCGGCTCCACGGTGGGCGGCAGGCAGCCGAGGACGGCGTAGGCGTCGTTGAAGGCCCGTTCGTTGGCGTAGGAGATCTGCCACCAGGGCTGACCGAACTCATGCCCCTTGGCGATCACCTTGTCATCGATGTCGGTGACATTGCGGCAGAAGGTGACCTGGTAGCCCCGGTGGCCGAGCCAGCGCCGCAGCACGTCGAAGTTGAGACCGGACCTGATGTGGCCGATGTGCGGAGCGGCCTGCACGGTCGCTCCACACAGGTAGATCGAGGCCCGACCCGGCACGAGCGGGGCGAAGTCGCGTACCTGGCGGGTGCTGGTGTCGTACAGGCGAATGCTCACAGCGTCAAGCGTAGTGGGAAACCGGCGGTGCCCCGCGACCTGTGCGCCACGGGGCGGTCACGACTTCCGGCCGGAGCCGTCGGCTACAGGTGGTTGACGACCCTGGCGGGCCTGATCCGGACGACCACCCGGACGTCGTCGGGGCCGTCGAAACCGTAGTCCTTGCCGGTGTACTTGTGGGACAACTCGTCGATCAGCTCCCGGCCGCCCTCGGTGCTGAGGGTCGCCTCGCCGCGCACCTCGACATAGGTGTACGGGGCCTCCGGCGGGTTGATGACCAGCGAGACCCGGGGGTCCTTGACGATGTTGAGGTGCTTGCGGCGGCCCTGCAGCGTGGAGAACAGCACGTCGTCGCCGTCACGCTTCACCCAGATGACCGACAGCTGCGGGCTGCCGTCGGGCTGGAGGGTGGCGACGGTGGCGAAGCTCTTGGCGTCCAGCAGTTCCTTGGCCTTGTCGGACAGTGGCACGGACACGCGCGACCCCTCTTCGTCGGTTGCTGACACGGCGTACTGCACGGAAGTGGTTCCCCGCCATCCAAACACCCGGGGGTGGCGAGCGCGACCGATCCACGCCCTTCCGGGGCCCCGGCAGCGCCCTCCGACCCGGCAGCGCCCTCCGGCCCGGCTGCGCCCTTCCGGGCGGTCACTGCGCCAGGTACACCAGCGCGGTGGCGACGGCGGCCAGGCCCTCGGCCCGTCCGGTCAGCCCCAGCCCGTCGGTGGTGGTGCCGGAGACCGACACCGGAGCGCCCACGGCGGCGGAGAGCGCCGCCTGGGCCTCCGCGCGCCGCTTGCCGATCTTCGGCCGGACCCCGATGACCTGGATCGCGATATTGCCGATCCCGAAGCCGGCCGCGCGCACGATCCGGGCGGCCTCCGCGAGCAGCGTCACCCCGGAGGCGCCGGACCACTCGGGCCGGTCGGTGCCGAAGTGCGCGCCCAGGTCGCCCAGGCCGGCGGCGGAGAACAGCGCGTCGCAGGCGGCGTGCGCGGCCACGTCGGCGTCCGAGTGGCCGGCCAGCCCGGCCGCGGCACCGGGCCACTCCAGCCCGGCCACCCAGAGCGGGCGGCCGGGCTCGAAGGCGTGCACATCGGTGCCGATGCCGACCCGGGGAAGCAGCGGCTCAGAAGCCATCGGTGGCCCTCCTGCGGGCGAGTACGGCCTCGGCCAGGACGAGGTCCAGCGGACGGGTGACCTTGAACGCCTCGCCGTGGCCCGGCACGACCACGACCCGGCCGCCGAACCGCTCGACCAGGCCGGCGTCGTCGGTGATCGGCGGCAGCGAGCCGGCGGACTCCTCGGTCAGCGCCCGCTCGTGCACCGACCGCAGCACCTCGCGGCGGAAGCCCTGCGGGGTCTGCACGGCGCGCAGCACCGAGCGGTCGGGGGTGTCGAGCACCGGCTCGGGGCCGCCGCCGGGGCGGGGATCGACGCGCTTGACGGTGTCGGCCAGCGGCACCGCCGGGACGACGGCGTCGGCGCCGCCGCGTACCGCGTCCACCACCGCGTCCACCACCTCCACCGGGACCAGCGGGCGGGCGGCGTCGTGCACCAGGACCACGTCCACGTCGTCGGGGACGGCCGCGAGGCCGAGCCGGACCGACTCCTGGCGGGTGGCGCCGCCCGCGACCACCCGGACGTCCTTGCCGGGCAGGCCGTGGTCGGCCAGCAGGGCGGCCACCTCGGCGACGCCGCCGGGGGGTGCGGCGACCACGACCAGGGCGACGGCGCGGGAGCGGGTCAGGGCCCGTACGGCGTGCACCAGGATGGGGACCCCGCCGAGTTCGCGCAGGGCCTTGGGGGCACCGGGGCCCAGTCGTTCGCCCCGACCGGCGGCGGGGACCACTGCTGCGGCGTTCAGGTTTCGTTCCTTCGGCGATGTGGGTATGGCCAAGGCGTGCCGGACCGGGCCCGCTCGCCTCAGGGCGAGTATCCCTTCCGTGACGGTCCGGGGCGGCACCGGGGAGTGAAGGAACAGTGGGGGCCGGCGGACGCGCCGGGCGTACGCGTGGGTGGTGCCGCGCGGACGTGCGCCCTCGGAGGCTTTGGGGGGCGCGGGCGTCCGGGAACGCCTCAGCGCCCGGAGTGCCGCGCCGACGTACGAGAGGTACGCGGGCGCATCGCACCGGGCGCTGAGGCGACGACGGGTCGACACCGGCGGTCAGGGGACCGCGGCGGCGCACCGAGCGAGGTGGTCGCCTCTGGATCAGGAGGCGAGGACCTCGTCGAGCAGCGTTTCGGCCTTGTCCTCGTTGGTGTTCTCGGCGAGCGCCAGCTCACTCACCAGGATCTGCCGGGCCTTCGCCAGCATCCGCTTCTCGCCGGCGGAGAGGCCGCGCTCCCGCTCACGGCGCCACAGGTCGCGCACAACCTCTGCGACCTTGATGACGTCGCCGGAGGCGAGCTTCTCGAGATTGGCCTTGTAGCGTCGGGACCAGTTGGTGGGCTCCTCGGTGTACGGTGCGCGAAGCACCTCGAAGACGCGGTCCAGGCCCTCCTGGCCGACCACGTCGCGCACGCCTACGAACTCTGCGTTCTCCGCGGGCACGCGCAGCGTCAGGTCGCCCTGCTGCACCTTGAGCACCAGGTAGGTCTTGTCCACACCTTTGATCTGGCGGGTTTCGATGGCCTCGATCAGCGCGGCCCCGTGATGGGGGTAGACCACGGTGTCGCCAACCTTGAACGTCATGTGACAGGTACCCCTTCCGTGGCTTTCCAGAATAACACGGGTTCGGCTGTATCCGAAGGGCGTTTTCGCAGGTCAGGGCGGGTCTCAGGGCTTGACAAGCGCCCCCGTGGCGTGCTGCGACCCCTGTTCGAGACCCGTTTACCGCAGGTGGGAAGCGGTTCGGCCGCTCGGTGAAACCGCGCCGAAACCCTCATTGGATCTTCTTTTCGCCCGTGTCCGGATCGTGATCGGATGCGGCGTCCGTGTGGTGCGGTGCTGTTCCTGGTCGGCATACGCACAGGTGGGGACGGACGGGCGCACTTCGGGCGTACGCGCCGCCATCGGACGTCGCGCGCCGTGTGCCGAGGCTCACAGCGCCGTCCGGCACGCCGGGCGACCCGGGTCGCGACCCGGACCCACCTCCCGACACGGACCCACCCCCCGACACGGACCCACCCCGTGAGGAGCGGAAGAGGGCGGTCGGTAATCTAGGGCCGTCCCAACCGGACGCCCGCCCGCCGGATGTCCGCACCCACGTCCAAGGAGAAGCCGCCGCCGTGAGCCGTAGCCTTCGACGCGGCGCCATCGCCGCTCTCGTCCTGGCGATTGCGCCGCTGTCCGCCTGCGCCGCCTCCAACGACGCGGAGACGCTCCAGGTCAGGCCGGACAACGCGGCCGCCTCCATCGGCACCACCCTCAAGCTGAACAACATCCTGCTGGTCACCAAGGCGGCCGAGGGCGCCGACCAGAGCGAGTCCGGCCCGGCGGCCGTCAGCGTCAACATCAGCAACGCCGGCTCCACCGCGCAGGTGCTGAAGTCGGTCACCGTGGGCGACGCGGGCACGGCCGAGTTCACCGGTCCGGACGGGGGCACGGTGCGGGAGATCACCGTCCCGGCGGGCGGCTCGGTGCTGCTCGGCGGTCCCGGCCAGCCGTCGGTGCGGGTCACCGACGCCAAGGTGCAGCGGGGCGGCTTCGCTCCGGTGACCTTCTCCTTCGACTCGGCGGGCTCGGTCAAGACGGAGGCGGCCGTGGTCAGCGGCACCGGCGACTACTCGTCCTTCGCGCCGAGCGCCCCGGCCGCCGCCGGGAGCTGACCCGCGCGCCAGACGGTACGCGCCAGACGGTACGCAGCACACGGTACGCAGCGCGACGCCCCCGGGAGCAGCCGAAGCGCTCCCGGGGGCGCGCGTACACCGGGCGGCCGCCGGGGACAGCCGCCGGCCCGGTCAGGGCTCGAACTTGTAGCCGAGCCCGCGCACGGTGACCAGGTAGCGCGGGGCGCCCGGGTCCGGCTCGATCTTGGCCCGCAGCCGCTTGACGTGCACGTCCAGCGTCTTGGTGTCACCCACGTAGTCGGCGCCCCAGACCCGGTCGATCAGCTGCATCCGGGTGAGCACCCGGCCGGCGTTGCGCAGCAGCATCTCCAGCAGGTCGAACTCCTTGAGCGGCAGGTCGACCTTGCCGCCGTCCACGGTCACCACGTGCCGGTCCACGTCCATCCTGACCGGTCCGGCCTCCAGCGCGCCGGGGCCGCCGACCGCCGCCGAGCCGCCCTCCTCGCCCCGGCGGCGGAGCACCGCGCGGATGCGGGCGACCAGCTCCCGGGTGGAGTACGGCTTGGTGACGTAGTCGTCGGCGCCTATCTCCAGGCCGACCACCTTGTCTATCTCGCTGTCCTTGGCCGTCACCATGATCACGGGGACGCTGGAGCGGGTGCGCAGCTGGCGGCAGACCTCGGTGCCGGGCAGTCCGGGCAGCATCAGGTCCAGCAGGACCAGGTCGGCGCCGTTGCGTTCGAACTGCTCCAGCGCGTCCGGACCGGTGGCGGCGACGGCCACCTCGAAGCCTTCCTTGCGGAGCATGTAGGACAGTGCGTCGCTGAACGATTCCTCGTCCTCGACGACGAGCACTCTGGTCACGGAAGGACCTCCGGGGCAGTGGTGGCGGGGGTGGGCTCCGGCACGGGCGCGGAGTCGTGGGGGTGGGGGTGGGAGTGGGGACCGGGCTGGTACGCGGTGCTGCCGGACGGCGCGGGCGCCGGGGGTTCCGGCGTGCCGGCGGGGGCCTTCCCGGCGGGCAGCCGCAGGGTGAAGGTGGAGCCCTGGCCCTCCACGCTCCACACCGAGACGGTGCCGCCGTGCGAGGCGGCAACGTGCTTGACGATGGAGAGGCCGAGCCCGGTGCCGCCGGTGGCGCGGGAGCGGGCCGGGTCGACCCGGTAGAACCGCTCGAAGATCCGCTCCCGGTCCTTCTCCGAGATGCCGATGCCCTGGTCGCTGACCGAGATCTCCACCAGGACGGAGCCGTCGGCGTAGCCCTTGTCGTCCACGCCGGCGACCGTACGGGCGGCGACCGCGACCCGGGTGCGGGGGGTGCTGTAGTTGACCGCGTTCTCCACCAGGTTGCCGAGCGCGGCGGCGAGCTGGCCCCGGTTGCCGCGCAGGTGGAGGCCGGTGGTGCCGCCGGCGGCCATGGTGATCTGCTTGGCGGCGGCCTGGTGCCGGCAGCGGTCCATGGCCTCGGCGACCAGCTCGTCCACCGCGACCGGTTCCAGGTCGGCGAGCTGCTGGTCGTCCTGGACCCGGGAGAGGTCGATGATCTCCTGGACCAGGCTGGTCAGCCGGGTGGACTCGATCTGCATCCGGCCCGCGAAGCGGCGTACCGCCTCCGGGTCGTCGCTGGCGTCCTGCACTGCCTCGGAGAGCAGGGAGAGGGCGCCGACCGGGGTCTTGAGCTCATGGCTGACGTTGGCGACGAAGTCGCGGCGTACGGCTTCGATCCGGCGGGCTTCGGTGAGGTCGTCCACCAGCACCAGCACCAGCCGGGAGCCGAGCGGAGCGACCCGGACCGCGACCGCCAGCGGGTCGCCCGCCCGGGTGAGCCCGGGTTTGGGCAGGTCCAGTTCGACCTGCCGTATCTCGCCGTCCCGGCGGGTGGTCCTGGCCAGGGCCAGGATCTCGTCCACCGCCATCCCGCCGCCGCGGACCAGGCCCATGGCGTACGCGGAGGAGCTGGCCTTGACGACCTCGTCGCCGTCGCCCAGCACGATCGCGCAGGAGCGCAGCACCGAGAGCACGGTGTCCACGCCCGGCGGGAGGGTTGACTCGGGGGGCGCTCCGGCCCGACTGCGCGCCTGCTCGCGCTCGCTCCACCGGAAGGCGAGTGCGGCCGTGAGGCCGACGCCGAGCCCGGCCATGGCGCAGGCTGCGGCGGCAGCCGCGTTCACGTCCATACCGCCAGCCTAAGCGCACCGCGCTGACCAGCCCCAAGACCCTGATGCCCGGATCGGTGACTGGTTGCCGAGAATTCACCTGCACGCTGCCATTGGTTCACTCCGCGCCCGGTGGGGGGTCGCCCGAGCGGCGCACTGTGGTCGTACCCGCCCGGCGAGGCCGCGGCGGGAGGCCGGTCCGGCCGCCACCGACACCGCGACACCACTGCTTTCGTCCGCCCCGCGAGGTGCGGGGCGGCAGCCGGGAGGACGACAATGCGCGACGCGTACCACGAGGAGCTCGACTCGATCGGCGACGGGCTCGTGGAGATGGCCCGGCTGGTCGGGTCCGCGATGGGGCGGGCCACCACGGCGCTGCTCGACGCCGATCTGGCGCTCGCGGAGAGTGTGATCGCCGCCGACGAGAAGGTGGACGCGCTCCACCACGAGCTGGAGAACCGGGCGATCGACCTGCTGGCCCGGCAGCAGCCGGTCGCCACCGACCTGCGGATCGTCGTCACCTCGCTGCGGATGAGCGCCGATCTGGAGCGGTCGGGCGACCTGGCCCGCCATGTCGCCAAGCTGGCCCGGCTGCGCTACCCGGAGTCGGCGGTCCCGGCCGATCTGCACAGCACCGTGCTGGCGATGGGGCAGCTGGCGCAGCGGCTGGTGGCCAAGGCGGGGCTGGTGATCACCACCAAGGACGTGGACGCCGCGCTGGAGCTGGAGCGGGACGACGACGAGATGGACCGGCTGCACCGGGACCTGTTCTCGCACCTGCTGGACGACCGCTGGCAGCACGGCATCGAGACGGCGGTGGATGTCACGCTCTGCGGCCGTTACTACGAGCGGTTCGCCGACCATGCGGTGTCGGTGGCCAAGCGGGTGGTGTTCCTGGTGACCGGGGAGCACGCGGACGACTTCGTGGCGGAGGGGTCCGGCCAGTAGCGGGGGCCGGTGCCGGGGGTGCGGCCGGTGCCGGGGGTGCGGCCGGTGCCGGGCGCGGGCGTAGGGGCGCGTACCGGGCCGGCCGACCGCTTCCGCGCGCCGTTGACGCTCCGTGAAGCAGGCGGCTTCAATCGGTGATGAGGCATGGCCTACGAGAGGCATGGCCTACAAGGAGGGTCCGCACCATGAAGGAAGCCCCCACCCCGCCCGTTTCCACTCCGAGCAGCCCGGTCGAGCCGCCGAGCTCCTGCGCCGGCATCCCGCTGCCGACCGTCGCGGCCTGCGGCTGCGGCGCCGGGTGCGGCTGCGGCTGCAAGTCCGGTGGCAACTGCCGCTGCGGCGGTGGCTGCGGCTGACCCGCGCGTGACGGTGGCCCGGCTCCCCGTGGGGGGCCGGGCCACCGATGCTGCGGGCGTCGCGGGCGTTACTTCTTGCCCTGGTTCTTCACGGCCTCGATGGCGGCCGCCGCCGCCTGCGGGTCGAGGTAGCGGCCACCGGGGGTGACCGGCTTGAAGTCCGCGTCGAGCTCGTAGAGCAGCGGGATGCCGGTGGGGATGTTGAGGCCGGCGATGGCCTCGTCGGAGATGCCGTCGAGGTGCTTGACCAGGGCGCGCAGGCTGTTGCCGTGCGCGGTGACCAGCACGGTGCGGCCGGCCGCCAGGTCCGGCACGATGGCGTCGTACCAGTACGGCAGCATGCGCACCACGACGTCCTTGAGGCACTCGGTGCGCGGGCGCTCCTCGCTGGGGATCTCGGCGTAGCGCGGGTCGTCGGACTGCGAGAACTCCGAGCCGTCCGCCAGCACCGGCGGCGGGGTGTCGTACGAGCGGCGCCAGAGCTGGAACTGCTCCTCGCCGAACTCGGCGAGGGTCTGCGCCTTGTCCTTGCCCTGGAGCGCCCCGTAGTGACGCTCGTTCAGCCGCCAGCTGCGGCGGACCGGGACCCAGTGGCGGTCGGCCTTGTCGAGGGCGATCTGCGCGGTGCGGATGGCGCGGCGCAGCAGGGAGGTGTGCAGCACGTCGGGCAGCAGGCCCTCGGCCGCCAGCAGCTCGCCGCCGCGTGCGGCCTCCGTCTCGCCCTTCCCGTTGAGGTCGACGTCGACCCAACCGGTGAAGAGGTTCTTCTGGTTCCACTCGCTCTCGCCATGGCGGAGCAGCACGAGTCGGTACGGGGAGTCAGCCATGGTCACAGCCTAATCGAGGGTTATCGGGTGGCCCTACTGGGCCGGGTGTCGGTAATCTGCGCTCAGCGGTTTCACTACTTACCTGCATGGTGAGCGGTGCACCCTGTCGCGCTCACCGCGAACCCCCCTGCCTCGCCGCCGCTCCGGAGCCGCCCCATGTCCGCGCCACCCGCCCTGTCTGCCGTGCGCCGGGCGGTGGCCGAGACGACCGGCGGCCTGCCGGGCAGCTTCTGGTGGCTGTGGACCAGCACCCTGGTCAACCGGCTGGGCGGCTTCGTCGTCACCTTCCTGGCGCTCTACCTCACGGCGGGCCGGGGCTACTCGGCCGGCTACGCGGGCCTGGTCGCCTCGCTCTACGGGCTGGGCTCGGCGGTCGCGGCGCTGGTCGGCGGGGTGCTGGCGGACCGGGTCGGCCGGCGGCCGACCCTGCTGGTGGCGCAGCTGAGCACCGCCGGCTGCACCCTGCTGCTGGGCTTCGCCCAGGGGCAGACCGCGATCGCCGTCTCGGCGCTGCTGCTCGGGCTGGCCGGCAACGCCTCCCGGCCGGCCACCTCCGCGATCATGGCAGACCTGGTGCCGCCGCAGGACCGCGTCCGAGCCTTCTCCCTGAACTACTGGGCGATCAACATCGGCTTCGGCGTCTCGGCGGCGGTCGCCGGGCTGGTGGCCGCGCACGGCTATCTGGTGCTCTTCGTCGCGGACGCGGCGGCCACCCTGCTCTGTGCGCTGGTGGTCTTCGCCAAGGTGCCGGAGACCCGCCCCGAGGCGGCCGCCGCGCCGACGGGCGGCGGCGCGCGGCCGGGGATCGGGCTGGGACGGGTGCTGCGCGACGGACCGTTCATGGCGCTGGTGGGGCTGACCTTCCTGGTCGCGCTGATCTCCCAGCAGGGCAGCACCACGCTGGCGGTGGACATGGGCGAGGCGGGGCTGACGGCCACCCAGTACGGCTTCGTCATCGGCCTCAACGGGCTGCTGATCGTGCTGCTCCAGATCCCGGTGACCCGGCTGATGACCGGGCGCAGCCGGGCGTCGCTGCTCTTCGCGGCGGCGTTGCTGACCGGTTGGGGCTTCGGGCTGACCGCTTTCGCCCACTCGGCGGCCTTCTACGCGGTGACGGTGGGGGTGTGGACGATCGGGGAGATCATCCAGGCGCCGACCACCATGGCCCTGGTGGCGGAGCTGTCCCCGGCCCAGGCGCGCGGCCGCTACCAGGGGGTGTACTCGCTCTCCTGGTCGGCGGCGTCGTTCCTGGCCCCGGTGGGGGGCGGGCTGCTGCTGGACCGGGCCGGCGGGGGCGCGGTGTGGGGGGCGTGCGCGCTGCTGGGGACGGTGGCCGCGGTGGGTTACGCGCTGCTGGTCCGCAGCCGTCCGGTATCCGTACCCGTGGTCGAGCCCGCGCCGCCGGTGGCGGAGCCGGTGTCTGGGGCGGTCTCCTGACGGCTCAGGGCTGGTCGGGGCGGTCGGGCTGGTCGGGCCGGTCGGGCCGGTCGGCGGCCGGGCCCGCCAGGTGGCCGAAGGCCGCGAGGTTGCGGGTGGACTCGCCGCGCTTGGTACGCCACTCCCACTCGCGGCGGATGGCGGAGGCGAAGCCCAGCTCCAGCAGGGTGTTGAACGGCTCGTCGGCGTTCTCCAGCACCGTGCCGAGCAGCCGGTCGACCTCGTCGGCGGTGACGGCGGCCAGCGGCAGCCGGCCCGCGAGGTAGATGTCGCCCAGCCGGTCGACGGCGTAGGCGACCCCGTACAGCCGGGTGTTGCGCTCCAGCAGCCAGCGGTAGACCGCCTCGTGGTTCTCGTCCGGGCGGCGCAGCACAAAGGCGTTCACCGACAGGGTGTGGTCACCGATCCGCAGTGCGCAGGTGGTGGACAGCTTGCGGGTGCCGGGCAGCGTGACGACCAGCGTACGGGGGTCGCCGGGGCTCGGCTCCCAGGCCACCCCGGCCTCGTCCAGGGCGCTGCGGAGGATCTCCAGGGCGGTTTCGCTGCCGGTGGCCATGGGGGGACGCTATCGCGCGGACGCGCGGCGCAGCCGGGAGGCGCCGCGCCCGCCGTCCGCGTCGGGGCGGCCCACCGCGTCCGCGTACACCTCGGCGGTGGCCAGCGCCGAGGCGCTCCAGCCGAAGCGGGCCGCGTGCTCGGCGGCGGCGGTGCCGAGCCGGTCGCCCAGCGCCGGGTCGTCCAGGAAGCGCCGCAGCGTACGGGCCCAGTCCTGCGGGTCGTGGCCCTGGACCAGGAAGCCGGTGGCGCCGTCGCGCACCGCGACCGGGAGTCCGCCGACGGCGGCGGCGACCACCGGGGTGCCGCACGCCTGGGCCTCCAGCGCGACCAGGCCGAAGGACTCGCTGTACGAGGGCATCACCAGCGCGGTGGCCGCCCGGTACCAGTCGACCAGGTCGGGCTGGCCGACCGGCGGCTGGAAGCGGACGACATCGCTGATGCCCAGTCGGGCGGCGAGCTTCTGCAGGCTCTCGGGGCGGGCCAGGCCGGTGCCGCTGGGGCCGCCGACCACCGGGACGATCAGGCGGTCGCGCAGTGCCGGTTCCCGGTCGAGCAGTACGGCGACGGCGTGCAGCAGCACGTCGGGGGCCTTGAGCGGCTGTATGCGGCCGGCGAAGAGCAGCACGGTGGCCTCGGCGGGCAGTCCGAGCCGGGTCCGGGCGGCGGCGCGGCCCGCGCGGACGGCGGCGGCGGGGCCGCCCCGGCCCTGGTCGCGCGGCCCGGCGGGGCGGAAGACCTCCAGGTTGACCCCGGGGTGGACCACGGCCAGCTGCTCGGGAGCGGCGTCGTAGTGCAGGGCCAGCTCGGCGGCCTCGTCGGCGGTGTTGGCGATCAGCCGGTCGGCGGCGCCGACGACCTGGGTCTCACCGATCACCCGGGCCGCGGGCTCGGGCGTGTCGCCGGCGGCGAGGGCGGCGTTCTTCACCTTGGCCATGGTGTGCATGGTGTGCACCAGCGGGACGCCCCACCGGTCGGCGGCCAGCCAGCCGACCTGGCCGGAGAGCCAGTAGTGGGAGTGCACCAGGTCGTAGTAGCCGGGCCGGTGGCCGGCCTCGGTGCGCAGCACGCCGTGGGTGAAGGCGCAGAGCTGGGCGGGCAGGTCCTCCTTGAGCAGCCCCTCGTACGGGCCGGCGGTGACATGGCGGACCAGCACGCCGGGGGCCAGCTCCACGGTCGGCGGCAGCTCGGAGGAGGTGGTGCGGGTGAAGACCTCCACCTCGACGCCCAGTTCGGCCAGGCGCTTGGACAGCTCGACGATGTAGACGTTCATGCCGCCCGCGTCGCCCGTCCCGGGCTGGTGCAGCGGGGAGGTGTGCACGCTCAGCATGGCGACGCGGCGCGGGCGGCGGGCGCGCCGCCCGGCGGCCAGGCCCTGGAAGGGGTTGAGTCGGGCGCGCTGCTGCTGACTGCGCCGTACCGGCCGCGCAGGGTGCTGGCTCACCGGAATGGTCCTCCTGTTTGTCTCCCCCGATTGCTGCCGTCCTCGGCCCGCGCGGGCCCGCAACCGGCGTCGGCGCCGCCCTGGGTGGCGATGACTCCAACCGTGTGACAACCAAGGAGGCGCCCTGCCCGATTCCCCGTGACCGAAACGTGACCGCCGGGCGGCCCGGCCGGGGCTGTTCCGGGGCCCGCGTACGCTGCCTGGCATGGCTCCCTCCTTCCGTGACAGCGCGCCGTCCGCTGCCCTCGGCCGGCCGGCGCGCCCGGTCGGGACGGTGACCCGTGGCACCACCAACACCAACCGGCTGCGGCGGATGGACCGCTGGATCGCCGCCGCGCTCGGCCCCGCGCTGCGGCGCTCCGCCGTGGCGCCGACCGTGGTGGACCTGGGGTACGGCGCGGCGCCGTGGACGGCGGTCGAGCTGCACGGGCGGCTGGCGGCGGTCCGGGCGGACGTCCGGGTGGTGGGGGTCGAGATCGAGCCGGAGCGGGTGGCGGCGGCGCTGCCGTACGCCCGGCCGCCGGGGCTGTCGTTCCGGCGCGGCGGCTTCGAACTGCCGCTGGACGGCGGGGCGCGGCCGCTGCTGGTACGGGCGGCGAATGTGCTGCGGCAGTACGAGGAGCGGGAGGTGGCGGCGGTGTGGGAGCGGCTCTGCGGGCGGCTGGCGCCGGGCGGGCTGCTGGTGGAGGGCACCTGCGACGAGGTGGGGCGGCGGCATGTGTGGGTGGCCCTGGGTCCGGAGGGGCCGCGTACGGTGACCTTCGCGGCGCGGCTGGGCGGGCTGGGGCGGCCCGGTGAGCTGGCCGAGCGGCTGCCCAAGGCGCTGATCCACCGCAATGTGCCGGGCGAGCCGGTGCATGCGTTCCTGGCGGACTTCGACCGGGCGTGGGCGGCGGCTGCGCCGTACGCGGCGTTCGGGGCGCGGCAGCGCTGGGTGGCGGCGTGCGCGGGGCTGGCCGGGAGTTGGCCGCTGGTCGGGCCGCGGGGCCGGTGGCGGCTGGGCGAGGTGACGGTGCGGTGGGCGGCGGTGGCGCCCTGACCTGGGCGGGAGCGCCGGGTCGGCGGCCGGAACCGATGGGGGTCCCGGTGGGTGTCCTGGTGGGTGTCCCGGTGGGTGTCCCGGCGGGTCGGCCACCCCGGCGAATCACTCGAACGAGTTATCGAATAGTGCTGGCATATTGACGGCACGACAGGTGACGATGGGAACATGAGCACGATCCCCCGGGATTCCCCGCCGCACCTGACCCGGCATCAGCCCTCCGGCGCCAGCGCCCCCAGCACGCTACGGAACGTCTCGAACGCCTCCTCATCGAAGAGTACGAACCGCGCTTCGGCCACCGCCCCGGCCGCCCCGGCGACGGTCGTCAGCGCGATCCGCGCCGCATCGTCCATCGGCCAGCCGTAGATCCCGGCCGACACCACGGGGAACGCGACCGTCCGCGCCCCCAGTTCGTCCGCCACCCGCAGCGACTCCCGGTAGCAGGAGGCCAGCAGCTCCGAGAGGTCCTCGTCCGGCCGGTACACCGGCCCCACCGTATGGATGACCCAGCGCGCCGGGAGCCGGCCCGCCGTGGTCGCCACCGCCCGACCCGTCGGCAGCCCCCTGCCGTACCGGGACGCCCTGAGCCGTCGGCAGTCCGCAAGGATCTCGGGACCGCCGCGCCGGTGGATGGCGCCGTCCACCCCGCCACCACCCAGCAGCGAGGAGTTGGCCGCGTTCACCACCGCGTCCACTTGCTGCTCGGTGATATCACCCCGAACCAGCGTGATTCGTGTCACCCGTCCGCCCTCCGCAGTACTCCGTACCGACCCTTCCGAGGCTATCCGCGCCGGTCACCGCCGTGCGGACCCGCGCGGGGCGGCCGGCGGGCAGCGGGCCGGACCGGGCGAGGATCACGTAAGGTCACGGGAACGTCGACGGTGTGTGATGCCCAGCGGGCACCACACACCGGACCCGGCCGTTGCACGGTCGGGGACAGAGAGGACCGATTGATGCCCGCATCCGGAGACGAGCGGGACCTCGGCACGCCGTATCCGGCCGGGGCCTGCACCACCGCACCGACCGACCTGCCACCGGCTGACCAGGCACTGGCCGAGCACGCACTGGCCGACCACGCGCCGGCTGACCACGCACTGGCCGACCTGCCACCGGCCGACCTTCCGGTGGCCGCCCCCTCCCCCACCGAGCGGCGGCGCCGCACCGGGCCCCGGTCGGTCCGGCCGGATGTGCGCGGCGGCTCGCCCATACCGCGCCCCCGGCACGGCTCCGGCCCGGACGGCGCCCGGCCCACCCCGATCGAGCTGCTGGTCGTCGAGGACGACGCGGGTGACGTACGGCTCCTCCAGGAGCTGCTGGACGCCACCGGCCAGCCCTTCGAACTGCGCTGGGCCCGGGGCCTGGAGCAGGCCGGGCGGCAGCTCGCCACCCACGGCGGCCGCATCGCCTGCGTGCTGCTGGACCTCGCCGTGCCCGACGCACGCGGGCTGGCCGGGCTGCACACCTTGCTGAGACGCGCCCCGCACACGGCGGTGCTGGTCCTCACCGGGGCCGCCGACGCCCACCTCGGGGCCGCCGCCGTCGCCGCCGGCGCCCAGGACTTCCTGGTCAAGCATGAGACCGACGGCCCGCTGCTGGCCCGCGCCATCCGCTACGCGGTCGAGCGCAAGCGGGCCGACGAGTCGCAGCGCCGCCTGGTCGAGGCCCAGTTGCGCGGCCAGGAGAACGCCCGCCTCCAGCGCCATCTGCTGCCCACCCCGCTGCTGGAAGGCTCCGCGCTCACCTTCCACCGGCGCTACCGGCCCGGCCGCCGCCGCGCACTGCTCGGCGGCGACTTCTACGACGCCGTCCGCACCGCCGACGGCACCGTGCACGTGGTGATCGGTGACGTCTGCGGCCATGGGCCGGACGAAGCGGCCCTCGGGGTGGCGCTGCGGATAGCGTGGCGCACCCTGGTCTTCGCCGACCTCACCGGCCAGGCCCTGCTGGGCACCCTGCAGCGGGTGCTGGAACACGAGCGGCGCAGCGACGAGATCTTCGCCACCCTCTGCATGCTCGCCATCTCCCCCGACTGCGAGCACGCCGAGCTGTATCTGGCCGGCCACCCCGCCCCGCTGCTGCTGCGCCCGGGTGCCCGGCCCGAGCTGCTGCCCGCCGACGACCCGGGCCCGGCGCTGGGCCTGGTCCCGGGTGGCAGCGGCCTGGACCACTGGCCGCCGGTGCGGATCGAGCTGGGCGGCGAATGGGGCCTGCTGCTCTACACCGACGGCCTGATCGAGGGCCGGGTCGGCGCCGGTTCGCTCCGCCTGGGGCAGGACGGGCTGCTGAGCCTGGTCACCGACCACCGGGCCGCCGGAGTGATGCACCAGCAGCTGATCGACACCGCCATCGCCGAGGTCGAGGAGCTCAACGGCGGGGCGCTCACCGACGATGTCGCGGTGCTGCTGCTGGAGCGCCGGGCGGCCGACGGCCGCTGAGCACGGCGTACGGACAGCGGACGACGGACGGCGGCGGCCCCGGCGCCCTCTGCCGAGGGAGTGCCGGGGCCGCCGCCGTACGACTGCTTCAGCTCACCAGGGCCCATACGGACCCATGTTGCGATTGCCGCCACCGCGCCCACCGCCGGAGACCGCCCGCACCGCAGGCCGGACATCCACCATGTAGACGATGGCGGCGACCAGCCCGACGAGTACGAAGATGCCGAAGACACTGGTGGTGAAGAGCAGGTCCAGCACCACCGCCAGCCCCAGCACCAGCAGCCAGAACGGCTTGGTCTTCTTGTCAGCCGCCCGGTAGGCGTCCTCCCGGCGGGTCACCGCATCGACCAGCGCCGCCACCTTGAAGAGGACGACCGCGGTGACCAGCCACCACATCGGGTTGAGCCACTCAAGGGACAGAACAGCTTGGGCTCCCACTGTGGCCTCCTTCTCCAGTCTCCGCGCGAGTCTTCATCGTGGCACGGTAGGGCCCGTTGCGGGGTGAACGGACCGCATCCGTGACAAGTGCCCGGCCGGTCAGCCGGCCGAGGGGCCGGAACCGTTGGTTCCCGACCCGTTGGTTCCCGACCCGTTGGCCCCGGCGCCGTTGGCGGCGGCGGGCTTGCGCCCGGTGCCGCTCGGCTTGGCGGCCGCACCCCGGCCCTCGGCCGACTCCTCCTTGGGGGCAAGGGTCTCCGCCACCTCGTCGGCCGCGTCCGCGAACCGCACCACGGCCCCGTCGGCCACCGCCGACGCCTTCGCCTCGAAGGTCGCGCCCTTCTCCTCGATCTGCCGGGCCGTCTCCCGGCGGCTCCGCTCCACGGCCACCTTGCCGCGCTCGGCCAGGTCGTCGTAGACCTCCTTGGCCTTGACCGCGAACTCGGCGGCCCGCCCGACCTGCTGGAGGGCGAAGCCCTGGGCCCGCTCCTGGAGCACCTTGAAGTCGGTCGGCAGCGTGCTCACCGTCTCGGTGACCTTCGCCTGCGCCTCGACCAGCCGCGCCTGCGCCTCCTGGAGCCGCGCCGCCGCCCGCTCCTGGGCGCCCTTGCGGTCCGCGCTGATCTCCTCGACCTTGCCGGGGACCTCGCGCAGCTTCGCGTAGGCCAGTTCACCGACGCCGGCCAGCGCGTAGAGCGGGGTCGGGTCGGTCAGGGTCTTCTTCAGGTCATCGGTGATCGGCATGAGGGGTCCTCCCCTTCGCATCGTCTGTGCGCGACTGCTCAGTCGCGGTGGTCTGCGCGTCCCCACCGGGGGCGCGTCCCTGCTCGTCCTGCCGGCCCTGCTCGTCCTGCTGCTCGTCCGGTACGGGCTGTACGGGCTGTACGGGCTGTACGGGCTGTACGGGCTGCTCAGGCTGTACGGACTGCCGTCCGGGCGGTCTCTCCCGGCCGGACCCCCTCCCGGGGACCCGTACCTGCGCCGCCTTGGCGCCGACCGCCCTGGCGGTGGCTATCGCCTTCTCCACCGCCCCGACGGCCCCGCCCCCGTCCGCCGCAGCCGCCGCGTTCTCCTTGAGGAAGGAGTCGTATATCGCGAGCAGCACCTGCTTCTGCCGCTCGCTGATCAGCGGGTCGGCCAGGATCGAGGCCCGCAGCTCCAACCCCTCCTCCTCGCGCTCCTCCAGAATCCCGGCCTGCACATACAGCGTCTCCGCCGAGATCCGCAGCGCCCTGGCGATCTGCTGGAGGATCTCCGCACTCGGCTTGCGCAGCCCGCGCTCGATCTGGCTGAGATACGGGTTGGACACCCCGGCCGCCTCGGCGAGCTGCCGCAGCGAGTACTGCGCGCTGCGCCGCTGCTCACGGATGTACTCGCCCAGCGAGCCAACGTTCAGTGAGGCCATGCCCACATCGTGCACCCGAGTGCTAACTATTGCAAGCACGGTGCTTGCAAGTGTGTCCCGGCGCGCCGCAGCGGGTCCCCGTTCCGAGTGGGCGAGCGTGCCGGGGGCGTCAGGCTTCCGGGGGGCCGGTGAGGAGGGTGCCGGTGGGGGTGCGGTGGTAGACGACGCGGCGGCCGACCCGGGTGCCGGCGACCAGGTCGGCGGCGCGGAGGACGGCCAGGTGGCCGCCGACGGTGCCGAGGGAGAGGCCGAAGTGGGCGGCGAGTTCGCTGGTGGTGGCGGGGCGCTCCAGCTCGCGGAGGATCGCCGCGCGGCCGGGGCCGATCAGCCGCTCCAGGGCGCGGTCGGCCCTCGGCTGCTCGGTGGCGGCGACGCCGCGCGCCGGGTAGACGAGGGCGTACTGCGCCGGGGGCGCCTCGCACAGCCAGCTGCCGCTCCGCAGGCTGACCGGTACGAAGAGCATGCCCTCGTCCCCGACGATGTGGTCCGGGCCGGGCCGGTCGCTGAAGCGGATCGCGTCCGTCCCGACCCAGGCGCTGCGGCGGCTCATCTGCTGGAGGGCGCGGGGCCAGCCGTACGCGGCCAGCAGCCCGGCCCGGTAGGTGACGTCCCGTTCCAGCAGGGCCCGGCGGCGCGGCCAGTCCGGGGCGACGCAGCTGTGCCAGACCAGGTCGAGCAGGTCGGCGGCCCTGGCGGCCAGGCCGGGCCCGGTGAGCCAGCCCAGGTCGTGCGGGAGCGGGCTGTGCGCCCGTGAGGTCTCCAGTTCGGCGCGTACCTCCGCGTCGGACGCGCGGGCCAGCGCCGCCAGTTCGCCGGCGAAGGTGGTGCGCATGCCGCCGCCCGGCGGGATCACCAGGAAGGCGGGCAGCCACTGGGTCGAGTGCAGCAGCCCGACCAGGCCCCGGGCGAAGGGGTCCGCCGCGAGGGCGGCGCGGAACACCGGCTGGTAGCGGGCGTGCCAGCCGGCCAGCCAGGGGTCGGTGCACGGCTGGTCCAGCAGGCGCATCGAGGCCAGGGTCTCGGCGAGCGGCGAGAGCGCGAACCGCGAGCGCGACAGGGCCAGTGAGGTCAACCGCAGCAGTGTCATTCTTTCGCCCTCCGCCGAAACGATAGTGCCTGCCCCGGGCCCGCCCGCAGACTCTGCGGAATGCGTTCACCCCTGCTGGAACGGCCGGACTTCCGCTGGTTCTTCGCCGGCCGCCTGGTGTCGCTGCTCGGCAGTTCGATGGCACCGGTCGCGTTGGCGTTCGCGGTGCTGGACGCCTCCGGCAGCACCAGCGACCTGGGCGTCATCCTGGTCGCCCATATGGTGCCGCTGCTGGCGTTCCTGCTGGTCGGCGGGGCCACGGCGGACCGGTTTCCGCGCCGGACGGTACTGGTGGCCGCCAACCTGGGCTCGGGGCTCACCCAGGGCGGTGTGGCGGCGCTGCTGCTGACCGGGCACTACTCACTGCCCCTGGTGGCGGCGCTGTCGCTGCTCAACGGGGTGCTGGACGCGTTCACCACCCCGGCGCTGCGGGGTGTCGTACCCGAGCTGGTCGACAAGTCCCAGCTGCGGCAGGCGAACTCGCTGCTCGGGTCGACCCGCAACGCCACGAAGATCTTTGGGCCGAGCCTCTCCGGCCTGCTGGTGGTGTCCGTCGGCAGCGGACCGGCCATCGCCTTCGACGCGCTGACCTTCCTCCTCGCGGCGGGCTGCCTCGCCCGGCTGTCCCTCACCGGCAGCGCTCCCGCGCCCCGGGCCACCTCGACATCAGCCACCTCGATGCTGACCGACATCCGCGAGGGGTGGACCGAGTTCCGCCGCATCCGCTGGGTGTGGGTGGTGGCCGCCTGCTTCTGCGTGATCAACCTGGTGCAGACCGGCACCTGGCAGATCCTGGGCCCGGCGCTCACCAAGCAGCTCAGCGGCGAGGCGACCTGGGGGTTCGTGCTCAGCGCCCGGGGCGGGGGGCTGCTGGTGATGAGTGTGCTGATGTACCGGCTGAGGGTCACCCGTCTGCTGCGGCTGGGGCAGCTGGTGGCCGTGACCGGCGCGCTGCCGCTGCTGGTCCTCGGCGCGGGGCTGCCCGCCCCCTGGCTGATCGGCGCCGCCTTCGTGGACGGGCTGGGCTCGGCCGTCACGGGGATCAGCTGGGACACCTCGTTGCAGGAGCATGTGCCCCCGCAGGTGCTGTCGCGGGTCTCGTCGTACGACGACCTGCTGTCCTTCGTCGCCATCCCGATCGGCCAGCTCAGCGTCGGCCCGCTGGCGCAGCACCTCGGCGGCTTCCGGGTGACCACGACCGCCGGTGTCATCTACGCCGTGGCGGCCCTGGCGCCGCTGGCCTCCGCCGCCGTCCGCAGCCTGCCGCACGCCCAGGCCGGCCGGGCCGCGCCCGCCGAACCGGCGCCTGCCGAACCGGCGCCTGCGGAGCAGCGCGGCGCCGAGCCCGGCCGGGAGGCGGCCGCCGAGCCGGGGCCGGTCGGGCCGGTCGGGCCGGTCGGCGGATGAGGCCGACCGGCCCGAGGGGGGTCAGCGCGCCGAGCGGCGGCGGCGGACGATGGCGAGGGCGCCCACGCCCAGGCCGAGGGCGAGCACGGCGGAGCCGGTGATCAGGCCGGTACGGTCGTCCGTACCGGTGGCCGCCAGCGCACCGCCGCCGGAGGTCCCGCCGGAGGTCCCGCCGGTCGCGCCGGCCGAAGCGCCGCTGCTGGTCGCCCCGGTCGCGCCGCCCGAGGACGAGCCGCCCGAGGACGAGCCGCCCGAGGAGCCCCCGGACGCGGCCGCCCCGGTCGCGCCGCCGGAGCCGGTGGCCGAGCCGCCCGTGGTGGCACCGGGGGTGGCCGGAGCACTGGGAGTGGCGGGGGGCGTGGAGGCGCCGGGGACCTGCACGGTGAGGGCCGCCGTGTCATTGCCCGGCACATCGTCGCGGTTGGGGTAGTCGGCGCGTCCCTTGGCCGTCACGCTGCCCCGGGCACCCTTGACGGCCTTGTCGATCCGTACGACGAAGGTCAGGTCGAAGTCGTCACCGGCGTAGAAGGTGTCATCGATCTCGCAGCTGTACGTCCGCGCGGCCTTGGCGCGCGGTGTGCAGGCCCACGGGTCGTCCTCGCCCGGGAACGGGATGCTGAGCACGGTCACTCCGGCGGGCACCTCGACCACCATGGTGCCGCTGCCCGAGCCGGCGCGGTCGCCCAGCTGCATCGAACCGGGGCCGTTGTTGCGCACCCCCAGCCTGAGCTGCACCTGCTGGCCGACCCTGCCCCTGATCACGCCGCCGAGCGCCTGGTAGTCCGCGTGCTGACCGGTGGTCACGTCCACGGAGCCGCCGGTGCTCGCGAAGCCCTCGGCAGCCGTGGGCTTGAGGGTCAGCGCCGGTCCGGTGCCGGTGACGCTGTACGAGCCGGAGTCGTAGCCCGCCGGGGCGGGCCCGTCGAGTGCCCAGGCGAGGTAGTCGATGCTGCCGTACATCAGCTGGGGGTCCGCGCCGTACGACAGCGCGTCGGCGAACTCGTACGCCGTGCCGGGCGCCACCGTCACGTCCGGGAAGGTACACACCGCGTGCGCGTTGTTCTGCGGGGTGTCGGCGCCGATGTAGCGGCAGTTGTCGTACTTACGGGCCAGCCGCAGCCCGTCGGTGCCGTACAGCAGCACGCCGACGCCGGTCGCCGGGAGGTTGCCGGTGTTCTCGACGGCCGGGGTGAGCGGGAAGCGGGCGCCGGGGGCCAGGTCCTTGACGGCCGGGTGCACCCGGGGGATGAGCTGCGGGCCGCCGATGACGACCCGGGTGGAGCCGGTGACCGTACCGGCGTTGGCGGAGGAGGCCGTGTAGCTGAGCGTCCCGCCCTCCCCGATGGTCGCGCCCGCCGCCTGCCGGATGGTGAAGGGGATTAGCGGTATCAGCCCGTCCACCGAGCCGACGTCGCAGGTGAAGACCAGCCCGGCGGCCGTGCAGCCGCCGCCGGCCTTCAGCTGGACCTTGCCCGCCAGCGCGCCGGCGTCGACGGTGACCACCACGTCCTTGGCGATGGGCTTCTCGTCGGGCACCTGGGCGAGGTTCAGCTCCAGCTCGAACCGCGCGGGGGCCTTGCCCGTCGCCGGAACGTCCGCGTAGTACGTCTTCGGTGCCTTGAGCTGGAGTGTGGGGGCCGTGGTGGCCGATGCCGCCGGTACGGCGGCCAGTGCGGTGACCACGGTGACGGAGACCGCAGCCGTCAGCGTGGTGAGGCGTCTCAGCGTGACCATGACCAGAGGACCGACGAACCGGCCGAAAGGTTGCATCCGGCTCAGCCCTGTCCCGCCGCACGGAGCCGCCGCAGCGTCCAGCCCCGGCCCGCCGGGTCCAGCGGGCGGGTGGCGGCGGTGAACAGTTCGGCGGCGCGGCGGTAGGACAGCCGGCCGCGACCGCTGAACGGGCACCGGTCCGCCGCCGGGGTGCCCTGCGGGGCGCGGCGGTCGGTCAGCAGCAACGGGCCCGCGGTGCGGCCCGCGACCAGCAGGGGCAGCAGCCGGGCCGCCCCGGCCCGCCAGCGCAGCGGCCGACCGGCCGCGCCGGCGCGGGTGCGGCGGCCGGGCAGGTCCAGGTCGTCCACGTCCAGGGCGAGCAGCTGCTCGATGGCGGCGCCGCTCTCGTACAGCAGGTGCCAGCCGGCCTTCTCCCGCAGCGGCACCCGCAGCGCGAACAGGGCGCGCAGCTCGTCCGGCGACAGCGGCGCGGCGGCGGCCTCGGGCAGCGCCGGGGGCCGCAGCCCGGCCACCGGGTCGCCGCTGATCCAGCCCTGGGCGCGCCACCAGCTGACGGCGGCGCGCAGGATGGAGAGTTCCCGGCTGACGGTCCGTGGGTCGCGGGCGGCCGACCGCAGCGCGAGGGCGTCCCGCAGCCTGGCGGCGGAGGCGGGGCTGTCCAGCAGGGCCAGCGGCAGCACCGGCGGCGCGGCGCGGCGGCGGTCGCCGCCGGTGGGCGTGGGCCGGTCCACCAGCGGCCAGGACCAGGTGGCCAGCGCGATCCGGTAGACCCGGCGGGAACCGGGGCTGGCGGCGGCAGACTCCGTCCATGGCAAGCAGTGCGAACGGTCGGCCGGCAGTGCCGGCCGAGCCCGACTTCCGGCGGTTCTTCATCGGGTACGCGACCTCCCTCTTCGGGTCGGCCATGGCGCCGGTGGCGGTCGCCTTCGCCGTCCTGGACAACGGCGGGAACGGCACCGGGCTCGGCTGGGTGATGGCGGCCCGGATTCTGCCGATCGTGCTGGTGCTGCTCGCGGGCGGTGTCATCGCGGACCGGCTGGACAGCAAGCGCGTGATGCTGACGGCGGATCTGCTCCGCTGCGCCACCCAGACGACGCTGGCCGTACTGCTGCTGACCGGGCGTCCGTCGCTGTGGACCATGGCCGCCACGGTCGCCGTCTGGGGCGTCGGGGAGGGCTTCTTCCTGCCCGCCCTGGGGGCGCTCACCCCGGAGCTGGTACGGGATCGGCACCGGCTGTCGGACGCCAACGCCCTGCTCGGGCTGGCCCGATCGGTCGCCACCGTCGCCGGGCCGGGCACGGCGGGCATCGTCACCGCCGTCTGGGGGCCCGCAGCCGTGCTGCTCGCGGACGGCGCCAGCTATGCGATCGGCGCGCTGGCCCTGGTCCGGCTCTCGCTCCCCCGCCGCCCGGCCGCCGAGGAACCCGCGTCGCTCCTGGCCGACCTGCGGGAGGGCTGGACGGAGTTCCGCTCCCGGGCCTGGCTGTGGACCACCACCGCCCACATGGGGCTGTTCAACCTGCTGGTGTGGGCGCCGTTCCTGGTGCTGGGCCCGCTCACCGCGCAGCGGCGGCTCGGCGGGGCGTGGGCCTGGGGCCTGGTGATGGCCGGGTACGGGATCGGTGCCGTCGCGGGCGGCCTGGCCATGCTCGGCCGCCGGCCGGGCCGCCCGCTGGCGGTGGCGACGGTCGCCAGCCTCGGCTGGGCGCTGCCCTCCGCCGCGCTCGCCGTCCGCGCGCCGCTCGCCTGGACGGCGGTCGCCGCGCTGCTCGCGGGGGTCGGCTCGGCCGTGGTCGGCACCCTCTACAACAGCGTGACCCAGCAGCGGGTGCCGCCCGACGTACTGGCCCGGATCAGCGCCTTCGGCGCCCTGGGCGCTTTCGTGCTCGGCCCGGTGGGCCTGGCCGCCGCCGGACCGGTCGCGGAGCACACCGGCGCCTCCGCCGTGCTGGCCTTCGGCGCCGGGTGGCAGCTGGTGGCGGCGGCCGCCGTCCTGGCGATCCCCGCCGTACGGACGCTGGGCGCCCTCCGCCCACCCGACCCGGTGGCGGCCTCCCCCGGCCTGCCGACCGCCCCCGGACCGGAGGACGCCCAACCGGGCCGGTCCCCGACCTGAGCCGGGGGCGGCTGGGTACCTGGTCCGGCCCGTGCGCGGTCATGGGGCCGCTCTGCCGTCCGCCGTCGGGGGGCGGGCGGCTGACGGGCCGTCGGCCGGGGCGGGCTTCTGCCGTGCTGGGCGTTGTGGTAGGCAGATCGGGTGACGACTTCCCGGCTGCCCTTCGACGCGGTCCTGTGCGACCTGGACGGCGTGATCCGCCACTATGACTCCGCGCCGCTGCACCGGCTGGAACGGGCGGTGGGCGTGGCGGAGGGCACCACGGCCCGGATCGCCTTCTCGTCCGACGTGGACCGCCCGGCGCTGCTCGGGCAGATCAGCACCGCGCAGTGGGTCGAGAACATCGCTCTCCGGCTCGTCGGCCACCCGCTGCCGCCGACCCGGGCCCGCGAGCTGGCGGCGGCCTTCGAGGCGGCGCCGTTCCGGGCGGACGAGGAGGTGGTGGCGATGCTGCGGCGGGTACGGGGGCGGGTGCCGCTCGTCCTGGTGACCAACGCGACCTCGGCCCTGGACGGCGACCTCGCCCGGCTGGGCCTGGCCGACCTCGCGGACCACATCGTCAGCAGCGCCCGGGTCGGGGTGGCCAAGCCGGACCGCCGGATCTACGACCTCGCCGCCGAGCGGGCGGGCGCGGCGGCCGAGCGCTGCCTCTTCGTGGACGACCGGCCGGAGAACGTCCGGGCCGCCACCGCGCTGGGCATGACCGGCCTGCACTACCGCACCCCCGCCGACCTGCGGACGGCCCTCGGCCCGCTGCTGGCCGAGGGCGCCCCGGCGTGACCGGTGCCCGCGTCGGGCGTGGCCCGGCGGGGTGGAGCGGGCTGCCGGGGTGGGGCGGGCTGCCGGGGTGGGCGCGGTGGGTGCTGGCGGGCTACGCGGTCGGCTTCACCGAGGGGACCTGCGCCCATCTGCTCGACCTGCTCCGGGGCGGGGTGCGGGTGTACGCGTCGTACGCGCCGCTGCCGGCGCAGGTGTTCTTCGTCGGCCTGGTAGTGCTCGATCCGCTGGTCGTGGCGCTGGTACTGCTGGGGCGACCGGCTGCGGCCCGGTTGGCGTGCGGCGTGATGGTGCTGGACGGAATTGCGAACTGGTACGTGGACTGGCCGCTGCTGCGGGAGAACCCGGCCTGGCTGCTGCGGCCGGTCGGGCTGCTGCCCATCACGTTGTTCGCGCTGTTCGTCGTGGTCACCGCCGCTCCGGTCCGGCGAGCGACCCGGCACCGGCCGTGTGAGCAGCCCCCCACGGCGGTAGCGGGCTGAGCGCGCAGCACCCCGCGCCCCTGGGTGGTGCGTGGTCGGGGGCGCCATGCCTGCGGACCGGCGGGCGCGGCAGAGCACCATCGTGCCCCGG
The DNA here is from genome assembly GCF_044755465.1 of Streptomyces sp. NPDC092296. Classification (NCBI taxonomy): domain Bacteria; kingdom Bacillati; phylum Actinomycetota; class Actinomycetes; order Kitasatosporales; family Streptomycetaceae; genus Streptomyces; species Streptomyces sp. NPDC092296. Next base: position 126,048 of record NZ_JBIVRB010000017.1, read on the forward strand.
TCCGGAGCGATCCGGTCAGGCCGCTGCGGGCAGGTCGTTGTAGTCGGGGGTCCGCTCCTGGCCGGAGAGGGCGTGGATGGCGTCCATGATCTCGTCGGTGGCGGCGCGGCGGGCCTGCGCGGCGCGTACGCTCCCGGTCGGCTGCGGGAAGTGCAGCGGGGTGCCGAAGCGGACGGTGACCCGGCGGATTCGCGGCAGCCGGGTGCCGACCGGCTGGATGTGCTCGGTGCCGATCACCGCGACCGGCACGACCGGGGCGCCGGAGGTCAGGGCGAGCCAGGCGACGCCGGTACGGCCCCGGTAGAGCCGCCCGTCCCGGGACCGGGTGCCCTCCGGGTAGATGCCGAACGCGCCGCCCCCGGCCAGCACCTCAAGCGCTCCCTCCAGGGACGCCTGGGCGGCGCGGTGGGTGCCCCGCTCCACCGGGACGGCGTCGATGGCGGTGAAGAGTTGCCTGGTCAGCCAGCCCTTCACCCCCCGGCCGGTGAAGTACTCGGCCTTGGCCAGGAAGGCGACCGGGCGGGGCGCCACCAGCGGGATGACCACGCTGTCGATGAAGGAGAGGTGGTTGGCCGCCAGGATGACGGCGCCGTGCCGGGGGACGTTCTGCCGTCCCTCGATGACGGGCCGGTACACCAGCCGGGCGAGCGGGGCGAGCACCAGTCGTACGGTCGCGTGCAGCATGCGGGGCCTCCTCGGGCGGAATCGGGGGGTCGGACTGGGGACGGCGAACGGAAGCAGCGGGCAGGGGCTCAGCTGAGGATCGCGTCCCGGCGTGAGCGCAGCGCCGCCACCACCGGCGCCGGGGCCGTCGCCGGGGAGCCCGCCCGGTAGGGCGGCTGCGGGTCGTACTCGTGGCCCAGCTGGATCGCCTGCGCGGTGGCCTCCCCCGCGATGCGCCCGGCCAGGGCGAGCGCCATGTCGATCCCGGCCGAGACCCCGGCGGCGGTGACGTACTTGCCGTCGAAGACCACCCGCTCGGCGGCCGGGACGGCGCCCAGCGGCGCCAGCCGGTCGGCGGCCAGCCAGTGGGTGGTGGCCCGCCGCCCGGTGAGCAGACCGGCCGCGCCGAGCAGCAGCGAGCCGGTGCAGACCGAGGCCGTCCAGGTGGTGTGCGCGTCGACCTCCCGGAGCCAGGCGTGGAGCGGCCCGTCCGCCATCAGCGCCGCCTGCCCGGGGCCGCCCGGCACCACGAGCACGTCCGGCCGCCGCACCTCGCCGAGCGCGGCGTCGGCCACCAGGGCGAGGCTGCCCACCTCGTTGCGCACCGGGCCGGGCTCCTCGGCCACCAGGACGGTCTGCGCGCCGGGCAGCCGGCTGAGCACCTCGTACGGGCCGACGGCGTCGAGAGCGGTCAGCCGGTCGAAGAGCAGTACGGCGATCTGCATGTGCGGGGCCTTCCTCGCGCCGGGTGACGGCCGGTCAGGTCTCGGGGTCAGGTCTCGGGGCCAGGTTTCGGGGCCAGGTCTCGGGGTCAGGTTTCGGGGCCAGGTCTCGGGGTCAGGTCTCGGGGTCAGGTCGGGTCAGGTCTCGGGGCCGAGGTCGAGGAGTTCGAGGGTGACGGCAAGTGCCTCGTCGGCGGTGCCGGGACCGGCGGCGCGGGTGAGGGCGCCCATCAGCCACAGCTGGGTGAAGCCGTGCACGGCGGCCCACAGCGAACCGGCCAGCAGCCGGCTGCTCACCCCCGCCCGCCACCCCTCGGCCTGACGCTCCTCGACCAGGCCGACCACGGTCTCGAAGACCGGGCGGCTCGCCCGGCGCAGCACCGGGTCGCTGGGGACCAGCAGGTCGGGCCGGGCCATCAGCTCGAACAGGCCCTGCCGCTCGGTGGCGAACTCCAGGTACACCCGAGTCGTGGCGCGCAGCCGGGCGGCGCCGCCGGCCTGCGGCCCGCAGTGCGCCAGGGCCTGCCGGATGCCCCGGGCCAGTTGGTGGTGGCCCTCGGCGGCGACGGCGGAGAGCAGCGCCGCCCGGCTGGGGAAGTGCCGCAGCGGTGCGCCGTGCGAGACCCCGGCGCGCCGGGCGATGGCGCGCAGGGTCAGGGCCGGTACGCCCTCCTCGGCGACCATCTCCAGGGCGCAGGCCAGCAGCCGCGCCCGCAGGCCGCCATCCGGCTCCGCCGCTTCTCCCGGCTGGGCCGGCTGCTCCGGTCCGGTTGCTCCCTCGGTCATGTAGACAGTGTCTACCAGCTCTCGTAGACACTGTCTACAGCCTGACCCGCCGGGTGGCCCGCCCCGAGCTCAGCGGCCGGCGCTGCGCAGGTCCAGGGCCCGCAGCACCCGGTCGACCAGCTCCGGGTCGGCGCCGGGCTCGGCGCGGGCGGCCTGCATCTCGTGCCGGGAGGCGGAGAGCATCTCCTGCTCCACCTCCCGGAACCGCCGGGTGAAGGCGATCCGCTCGCGGGCGGCGGCCCGCTGGCTCTCGTCGTACGTCTCGGGCAGCGCGCGGACCAGCCGGTCGCGCTGCCTGCGGCGCAGCCGCTCCACCAGTTCCTCGGGCAGTTCCTCGTCGGCGTCGAGCTCCTTGAGCCGGTTCAGCCCGGCGGTGGTGGCCCGGTGCCACAGTTCGCGTTCGGCGCGCTCCTCGGCGTCGGTGTCGGCCTGGACGCCGAGGCGGCGTACCAGCAGCGGCAGGGTGAGCCCCTGCACCACCAGCGTGAAGAGGACGACGCAGAAGGCGATGAAGAGGATGCGGTCGCGCTCCGGGAAGGGCTGCCCGTTGTGGATCTCCCGGGGGATGGCCAGGACCAGCGCGACCGAGGCGACCCCGCGCATCCCGGACCACCACATCACCACGCTCTCCTGCCAGGTGACGGGTTCGGCCTCCGAGGTGCGGTGGCGGCCCCGGTCCATCCGGTGCGAGAAGTACGTCGCCGGGAGCAGCCAGCACAGTCGCACCAGCACCACGACCGCGACCACCACCGCCGCGTCACCGATCATCCCGGTCCAGTGGTCCCCCACCGACGCCAGTACGGTGCGCAGCTCCAGGCCGATCAGCCCGAAGGCCGTACCGGTCACCAGCAGTTCGACCACCTCCCAGAAGGCGTTGCCGGTGAGCCGGTAGGTGACGTCGTCGGCGTCCCCGGCGTTCTCGCTGAGGTAGAGGGCGCAGACCAGGACGGCGAGCACGCCGGAGCCGCCGAGCGCGTCCGCGACCGCGTACGCGGCGAACGGCACCAGCAGGCTCAGGCCCACCTGGAGCGTGGCGTCGCCCAGCAGGCCCATCAGCCGGGTGCTCACCCAGCCGAGGCCCCAGCCGATGGCGAGCGCGATCACGGCGGAGAGCACCAGCTTCCCGAGCGCCACCGGGGTGGAGAAGCTGTGGGACACGGCGGCGTCGATGGCCACGCCGTAGATGACCAGCGCGGTGACGTCGTTGAACAGGCCCTCCCCCTCCAGTACCGAGACCAGCCGGCGGGGCAGTCCGACGCTGCCCGCGACGGCGGTGGCGGCGACCGGGTCGGGCGGTGAGATCAGCGCGCCCAGCGCCACGGCGGCGGCCAGTGGTACGCCGGGGACCAGTCGGCTGAAGGCGGCGGCCACCGCTGCCGTGGTGACCAGCACCAGGGCGACGGCGAGCAGCAGGATCGGGCGGGCGTTGGCGCGGAACTGGCGCCAGGAGGTGCGCTGCGCGGCGGCGTACAGCAGCGGCGGCAGCACCAGCGGCAGGATCAGTTCGGGTTCGATCCGGACCTCGGGCACGCCGGGGAGCACGGCCAGCGCCACCCCCAGCAGGGTCATCAGCACCGGCGGCGGCAGCTTCAGCCGGCTGCCGACCGGTACGGACAGGATGCTGGCCAGCAGCACGACGAAGAGCAGGGTGAGCTGGTCCATGGTCATCAGCTTCCCCGCGATCGGCTGCGGGCATCACCTTGAACGCGTTCAAAAAGCTGGCCGGAGTCCTGCACATCGAAGTTTCGAACACGTTCGAAACGGAGGGGTCCCCGTGGACCTCACAGCCGTCAGCTATGTCGTCTACCTGCCGATCAGCACCGCCCTGACCAGCTGGGTGGCCCGCACCCTGAGCCGCAACGGCCACACCTTCCTGGCCGACGTCTTCCGGGGTGACGAGAAGCTCGCCGACGCCGTCAACCACCTGCTGGTCGTCGGCTTCTACCTGGTCAACCTGGGCTTCGTCGCGCTCTGGACGAAGACCGGCGACCGCATCGGCAGCGCCACGGCGGTCTTCGACGCCCTCTCGGTCATGATCGGCACCGTGCTGCTGGTGCTGGGCGGGCTGCACCTGGTCAATGTGTACGTGCTCAGCCGCATCCGGCGGCGCGGCCTGCTGGACCGCGAGCAGCGGCCCCCGGTGCCGCCGCAGGGCTGGGCCCTCCCCGCCACACCGCAGGCATGAGCGGCGCCCCGGCCGCCCCGGCCGCCCCGGCTCCCCCGGTGCGGCGGCTCACCGTGCTGCACGACCCGACCTGCCCGCTCTGCCGCCGACTCAGCGGCTGGCTGCGCGACCAGCGGCAACTGGTCCCGCTCGCATTCGTCGCCGCGGCGTCCGCCGAGGCCAGGCAGCGGTTCCCGGGGGTGGACCACGACGCCACCCTCGGCGAGGTCACCGTCGTCGCGGACACCGGCGAGGTGTGGACCGGACCGCACGCCTTCGTCGTCTGCCTGTGGGCCCTGGCGGACCACCGCCCGCTGGCCCACCGGCTCAGTACCCCGGCCGGGCTGCCGCTCGCCCGCGCCGCCGCGTTCGCCGCCGGCAAGTACCGGGCGGCGACGCGCGGGGGTGCCGTACCGGGTGCGGAGGGGGCACCCGGTACGGCACCCGGCCTCCCGCGCGGCCGGGACTGGCCCGACTGGTACCGCAACGCCTGGGACCGCAGCGCCTGGGACCGGGACACCCGAGACCGGAACGGCCGGTGGCGGAACGGGCCGCCCGGCCCCGGCTGCGCGGGCGGTATGTGCTCCGTACCGGGCTAGGTTCGACCACCGTGGACCACGCAGGACCGAACGAACCGACCGCCGCAGACCTCGCCAAGCAGGTCCGCGGCGGTCGCTCGCGCCCGAAGACCGGCAAGAGCGAGCAGACCCGGGCACTGATCCTGGAGACCGCGATGCGGCTCTTCCAGGAGCGCGGCTACGACAGGACCACCATGCGGGCCATCGCCGCCGAGGCCGGGGTCTCGGTCGGCAACGCGTACTACTACTTCGAGTCCAAGGAACACCTGATCCAGGGGTTCTACGACCGGATGACGCATGAGCACGCCGCCACCGCCCACGCCGCCCTGGCCGGCCACACCGACTTCGCCGACCGGCTGGACATCGCCGTCACCACCTGGCTGGACTGCGCGGCCCCGTACCACGAGTTCGCCGCCCAGTTCTTCCGCACCGCCGCCGACCCGGACAGCGCGCTCAGCCCCTTCTCCAGCGAGTCCCACCCGGCGCGCACCACCGCCGTCCAGATCTTCCGCGAGGTGCTGGACGGCTCCCAGCTCGGCCCCAAGCTCGACGCCGAACTGAACGAGCTGCTGCCGGACCTGCTCTGGCTGCACCTGATGGTCGTCGTCCTCTACTGGGTCTTCGACCGCACCGACGACACCGAGCGCACCCGCGCCTTCGTCCGGCGCTGCGCCCCCCTGGTCGCCAAGGTGATCACCCTCTCCCGCTACCGGATCTTCCGCCCGATGGTCCGCGAGGCCACCGCCCTGGTCCAGGACTTCGTCCTCCCCACCCTCGGCCGCACCCAGCCCCGCTGAAACCGGCGCCCGACGGCCGGGCGGCAGCAAGTCCAAGCGACGCGCGAGTACTTGAGCTCCGCCTTCTGCGCCCGCCTTCCCGTGCCCGGACCCGACAGACAGTGCTCACGAACGCAGTCTGCCTATGGCCTCCGACAACCGAATGCTCAGAGCGCCCCCGCGCACGGCTGGGGGGGTCTATCAGGAATTAAGTGTGGTTCGTCTGTTTGGCCTACAGGTTGTTCGGTGGGCTGTTCGGCTCACACTCGTCCGGTGGTAAGGCGGCCGTCGAAGAGGACGTCGAACTCGTTGAGGGCGGATTTCCAGCGGTTGTTCCAGCGCTGGCGACCGCGGCCGGTGGGGTCGAGGG
>NZ_JBIVRB010000018.1:0-110309 GCF_044755465.1 Streptomyces sp. NPDC092296
CCTCCGGCACCAACGACAAGGCCGGCTCCGCCCAGAACCTCCTGCGCTGGACCTCCACCCGCGCCATCAAGGAAACCTTCACCCCCCACACCGACCACCGCTACCCCCACATGGACTGACCGGCCATCCTGCTGCCCACTCCCCGCACTTGTAGGGAGTGGGCAGCGCAGTGCGGGGGCGGCGTGGGCGATTCGCCGTCGGTGCCGGGCATCGAACCGAGGGCTCCCGTCACCCCACACCCGTCGCCGCACACCCGTCGCCGCACACCCGTCGCCGCACACCCGTCGCCGCACACCGGGCGGTGCGCGGCCGACCGGACGAGGCCGCTGCCGACAGAGCACCGGCCTGGGCACCGAGGACGACGGCGATCAGGAGCGGGGCGACGCCGACGAGGACTTATTTTCCCTACGCTGCGTGACGGCGCTGCGTACGGTGGTGCGCATGGCTGACGAGCTGTTCGAGCACCCGCGGCTGGCCGCGCTCTACGACGCGCTCGACCCCGACCGGGGCGACCTCGCCGTCTACGCCGCCATTGCCGGGGAGCTCGGTGCGCGTCGGGTGCTGGATGTCGGCTGTGGGACAGGCACGTTCGCGCTGCTGCTGGCCGATCGCGGCGTCGAGGTCACCGGTGTCGATCCGGCCGGCGGCTCGCTTGAGGTCGCACGGGCCAAGCCCGGCGCCGAGCGGGTGCGGTGGATCCGCGGTGCTGCGACAGCGCTGCCCCCGATGCAGGTCGACCTCGCCACGATGACCGCCAATGTCGCTCAGGCGATCCTCCGCCCGGCGGATTGGGCGGCCACGCTGCGCGGGGTCCATGACGCGCTGCGGCCGGGCGGGCATCTGGTCTTCGAGACCCGCGATCCGGCGCAGCGTGCCTGGCAGGAGTGGAACCGCGCCGCGTCGTACCAGGTCACGCGGGTTCCGGGTGTCGGCGCGGTCGAGAGCTGGGTGTCGGTGACCGATGTCGCCGGGCCGCTGGTGACGTTCCGTTGGACGTATGTCTTCGCCTCGGACGGGAAGGTGCTGACGTCGGATTCGACGCTGCGTTTCCGGGAGCGGGACGAGGTCGAGGCGGCGCTGGCCGCGCAGGGCTTCGCCGTGCGCGAGGTCCGTGGCGCGCCCGATCGGCCCGGTCGGGAGTTCGTGTTCTTCGCGCTGCGCCCGGAGTGAGCGGGGGACGCCGCGCCGGGTCTGCTGGGGGCGGCGGATCGGTGACCGAGCGTAGCAATCTTCGTGAGCAGGCGGGCCGGGGCCTGCCGTGCGCCGGGCGGTACCGGCACCGGGGGCGCGCCGTGTCGAAGGCCGCCGCAGAGGTCTCGTCCGGGTAACGAAGTTTCACTCCAGCTTTACCTATTGACTATGGACATCGCTGTACATACGCTCCCAGTTGTTCATAGTTGTCCCCATACAAAGTGCGGTGCATCGGTGAAGATCGCTGTTGTCGGAAGTTACGGGGCTGGCCTCACCATGCGAGTGCCCAAGTCACCTGCGGCAGGAGAGACCGTCTCGGGCGGCGTGTTCGACCCCGGCCCCGGCGGCAAGGGAAGCAACCAGGCCATCGGCGCGGCCAGGCTGGGCGCGGAAGTCTCGCTGCTGACCGCCGTGGGCGACGATGACTTCGGCCGCTCCGCCCGCGCGCTGTGGCGGGAGGAGGGGGTGGGCGCCGAACATGTGCTGACGACCCGGAGCCCCACCATGGTCGGCTTCATCCTGGTCGAGCCGTCCGGCGAGAACCGCATCGCCATCGCCCCGGGTGCCCTGGACGAGCTGGACGCCGCCGCCGTCGAGCTGTTCCACGCGGAGATCGCCTCGGCCGACGTCCTGGTGGTCTCGATGGAGATCCCGGAGGAGGCCGTGGCCGCCGCACTGCGCGCGGGCCGCCAGGCCGGGACCAGGACCCTGCTCAACCCCGCGCCCGCCCGCCCGCTCCCCGCCGACCTCTGGCCACTCATCGATGTGATCACGCCGAACCAGACCGAGGCCCCCGTCCTGCTCGGCCTCGGCAGCGGACACGGGCTCGGGGACGAGGAGCTGGTCCAGGCGCTGCGGGAGCGCACCGGGGGCGCCGCCGTCCTCACCCGGGGCGGCGAGGGAGCGCTGGTCGCCCAGGCGACCGGGGTGACGACGGTACCGCCGTACCCGGCCGGGACCGTCGTCGACACCACCGGCGCCGGCGACTCGTTCACCGCCGCGCTCGCCGTCGCCCTCGCCGAAGGGCGCGACCTGGACCAGGCGGTGCGGTTCGCCGCCGCAGCGGGCGCCCACACCGTGACCATCGCCGGGGTCGTCCCCGCCCTGCCCACCAGAGACCAGCTGAACGCCTGGATTGGAACCGCCCCATGACCTCGACCACCGCACCGGCGAAGGAGTTCTCCCTCCCGTTCCGCAGGCTGCTCCACGCCCGCGAGTCCGGTGTCTTCGCCGCCCTCGTGCTGCTCTTCCTGCTGGGTGTCTTCCTCTCGCCGAGCTTCGCCCAGTCCGACAACCTGCTCTCGGTCGGCCAGCAGGTCGCCCAGATCGGCATCATGGCCGTCGGCGTGACGTTCGTGATCCTCAACGGTGAGATCGACCTGTCGGTGGGCTCCACCTACGCGCTGTCCGCGATCTCGACCGGGATGCTGATCTCGCACGGCTGGAGCTGGCCGCTGGCGATGCTGATCGGCCTCGCCGTGGGAGCGGTGGCCGGGCTGCTCAACGGGTTGGCCGTCGTCGTCCTCGGAGTGCCGTCGTTCATCGTCACCCTGGGTACGCTCAGCGTCTTCCGAGGTATCGCGCTGCTCATCTCCGACGGCGCCCCCATCTCCCTCAGCTCCTCCCAGGCCGGCGTGGCGGACTTCAACCTGCTGGGCCAGGGCAGGCTGTTCGGGCTGATCCCGATGCAGTTCGTCATCTTCGCCGTCGTCGCCGTGATCGGCGTGGTGCTGCTGTCCCGCTCCCGCTTCGGCTTCAACACCTACGCCGTCGGCGGCAACCAGGAGGCCGCCCGCCTGGTCGGCGTCAACGTCAAGCGGGTCAAGCTGGCCGCGTTCGTGCTCTCCGGCTTCACCGCGGCCCTCGCGGGCGTCCTCGGTCTCTCCTTCCTCTCCTACGTCCAGGGCGTCACCGGGCAGGGCATGGAGCTCACGGTGATCTCCGCCGTGATCATCGGCGGCGCGGCCCTGTTCGGCGGCTCCGGGACCATGTGGGGCACCGTGATCGGTGTCGCCTTCATCGGCCTGCTGCAGAACATCCTCAACATCAAGGGGATCTCGTCCTTCTGGCAGACCGTCGTCACCGGCCTGGTGATCGTCGCCGCCGTCGCGGCCGACACCTGGCAGCGCCGACGCAAGACCCGGGCCTGACACCGCCGGCCGGCCCTCCCGGCCGCAGCCGGGCCCCGGACGGCCCCCCGCACCGGACACCACCGCACCGGACGGCCACCGCACCGGACACCACCGCACCGGGCCCCGACGCACCCTCGCTGCCCGCCCCCTTCCGGGCGACCTCCACGACAAGGGAGTCACGATGTCCCCCCGCACCATCCTCAGAAGCCTCATCGCCGCCACCAGCGCCGTCGCCGTCCTCGGACTGAGCGCGTGCGGCGCCATCACCCCCGCGAACGGCGGCGGCTCCTCCGACGACTCCTTCAAGCTCGCCTCGTACATCCAGCAGCGGATCGACGACGGCAAGCCGATGCGCATCAAGCTCAGCTACCACGACCCGTCCCTGGCCTTCGCCACGCCGATCAGCGCGGGCATGAAGCAGGCCGGGAAGGAACTCGGGGCCGAGACCGCCCTGATCGGGCCGACCGGCGGTGACGCCGCCAAGCAGGTCTCGGAGATCCAGACGCTCATCCAGCAGAAGGCCGTGGACGGCCTCGCCGTCTCCTCCGCGTCCAGCGACGCGCTGAAGCCGGTCATCGCCCAGGCCTACGACGCGGGCATCCCCATCATCTCCTTCAACACCGACAACCCCGACTCCAAGCAGATGGGCTTCGTCGGCCAGGACCTCAAGAGCTCGGGTGAGGCGCAGGCCAAGGAGCTGCTGAAGGGGCTGGACGGTGCCAAGCAGGGCAAGGTCGTCGTCTTCTCGGTGGACACCGGCGCCGGCTGGTCCCACGACCGGTTCAGCGGCTTCAAGGAGGGCCTGGCCGGCAGCGGCCTGCAGATCGTCGGCCCGGTGAACGTCGGCAACGAGCCCAGCGCCGCCTACAACACGGTCGAGTCCACGATGTCCGGGCAGTCCGGTGTCGTGGCCGTCGCCGGGCTCGACTGCTGCTCCACGACCGCCGCCGCCAAGTGGGTGTCGCGGTCCGGTGACAAGAAGGCCATCGCCGTGGGCGGCTTCGACCTGCTGCCGCAGACCGCCGACTACCTCCGCAGCGGAGTCATCGACTTCACGATCAGCCAGAACCCCTCCCAGCAGGGCTACCAGGCGGTCAAGGTGCTGTACGACTTCCTCACCAAGGGCACCGAGATCACCGGCGTGAACACCGGCGCCCAGTTCGTCACCCGCGACAACCTCGACGAAGCAACGGTGGAGAAGTGACAGCCACCGCACCCCGCGACAGCGCGGCCTCCCCCGACACCGCCGCACCCGCCATCAGCGTCCGTGGCCTGTCCCGCAACTTCGGCCCGGTGCGCGCCCTGACCGATGTCTCCTTCGACGTCACCGCCGGAGAGGTCACCGCGCTGCTCGGCGAGAACGGCGCCGGCAAGTCGACCCTGCTGAAGATCCTGGCCGGCCTCCAGCCACCCAGCGCGGGCAGCGTCAGCGTCTTCGGCGAGCAGGTCACCTCCTTCGACCCCAGCACCATGCTCGACCGGCACGGCGTGGCGATCGTCCCGCAGGAGCTGTCGCTGCTGCCGGACCGCAGCGTGGCGGAGAACGTCCTCAGCGGCGTGGAACCCGGGCACCGCTGGTTCCCCTCCCGGCGGCTGATGCTGGAGCGGACCGGCGAACTCCTCGCCCGGCTGGACCTCCGGCTCGACCCGGCGGCCCCCGTACGGTCGCTGGACCTCGCCACCCAGCAGCTCGTCGTGGTGGCCAGGTCCGTCGCCCGGGGCTGCCGGGTGCTGATCCTGGACGAGCCGACGGCGATGCTCACCCCGGCCGAGGCCGAGCGCCTGTTCACCCTGATGGACGGCCTCAAGGCCGCCGGGACGACCATGCTCTACGTCTCGCACCGCATGCCGGAGGTCTTCCGGCTGGCCGACCGGCTGGAGATCCTGCGCGACGGCGCCCATGTCGCCTCCTGGCGGAACACCGAGACGACCCCCGACCAGGCGGTCGCCGCCATGGTCGGCCGCGAGCTGGGGCAGTTCAGCCGCCGCGCGGAGCGCCACGCCGACCCGGCGGCCCGGCCGGCCCTACGGGTCAGCGAGCTGAGCGGGCGGCGGCACCGCGACGTCTCCTTCGAGGTGCGGCCCGGGGAGATCCTCGGGGTGGCCGGGCTGCCGGACTCCGGGCGCGTCGAGATGCTGCACAACATCTTCGGCGGCGACCGGGGCACCGGCGGCACGGTGGAGCTGGCGGGCGAGCCGTACGAGCGGCGCGACCCCATCGCCAGCGTCGAGCGCCGCCTCGCCTTCGTCCCCGGCGAGCGCCGCGCCCAGGGGCTGCTGACGACCATGAGCGTCGGTGAGAACGTCGGCGTGCTGACCACCAAGGCGCTCAGCCGGTTCGGCCTGGTCCGCCGGGGCGCCTTCGACCGGCAGGCCGCCGAGCAGGCGCAGCGGATGCGGGTCAAGACCGCCACCATGAGCCAGCCCATCACCAGCCTGTCCGGCGGCAACCAGCAGAAGGCCGTACTGGGCCGCTGGCTGGCGATCAACCCCGAGGTGCTGATCCTCGACGAGCCCACCCGGGGCGTGGACGTCGGCGCGAAGGCGGAGATCTACGAGCAGCTGTTCGCGCTGGCGGAGAAGGGCCTGGCGATCCTCTGCTCCTCCTCCGACCTGCCCGAACTCCTCACCCTGACCGACCGGATCGCGGTGATGAGCGAAGGCCGCCTGGTCAGCGTCGTCGAGACCGCGGGGGCGACCGAGGAATCCATCATGACCCTGGCCACCGGGGCGGCACCGGCCGCCTGACCCGGCCGCACCCGCCCCCGCCCCACCTCTCCGAAAGGACCCACCATGAAGCGAACCGGCATCCTCAACGCCGAACTGAGCGGAGCCCTGGCCACGCTCGGCCACACCGACCTGCTGCTGGTCGTGGACGCCGGCTTCCCCGTCCCCCGTGACGCGCACCGCATCGACCTGGCCCTCGCCGAGAACCTCCCCGACCTGCGCACCGTGCTCGGCCTGATCGCCGACGAACTGGTGGTCGAGGGAGTGGTCCGGGCCGAGGAGGTCCCGTCCCACCACCCCCGGCTGGACGCCTGGCTGCACGGCCGCTTCCCCGACGCCGAGTTCACCACCCGCCCGCACAGCGAGGTGCTCGGTGAGCTGGCCCGCCAGGCCAAGGTCGTCGTCCGCACCGGCGCCTTCGAGCCCTGGGGCAACATCGGGCTGTTCTGCGGAGTGGACGCCCCCCGGTGGTTCGGCGGGGAGGGCGTCATCGTCCCCGAGTCGTACGCGTCCAAGCTCTGACCCCTACCGGCGGCGGGCCCCCGCCGCGCCAACCCACCGCTTCCCGTACAGGAGAGACCCCCGTGTCGGACACCATTGCCACCACCGGCGGACCCACGCTCAGCCCGGCCGAACTGGCCCCGTACATCCAGCACACCAGGATCGACCCGGACGCGACCCTCGACGACATGGTCGCCCACGCCCGGGAGGCGATCAGCTACGGCTTCAACGCCGCCATGGTCCCCGCCTCCTGGCTGCCCGTCGTGGTCTCCGAGCTCAGCGGGACCGGCATCGGCGTGGCGTCGGCGCTGGACTTCCCCACCGTCGGCGTCATGACCAGCGCCGGCAAGGCGGCCGAGGCCGCCGAGATCGCCCGGCTCGGCGCGACCCAGCTCGACATCGGGGTGCAGGTCGGCTGGCTCAAGAGCGGCCGGTACGACGACTTCCGGGAGGACATCGCGGGCGTGGTCCGCGCCTCGGGCCTGCCCGTCAAGGTCATGCTGGAGCTGCCGCTGCTCACCGAGGCGGAGAAGGAGGCGGCCGTCGAACTGGCGATGGAGGCCGGTGCCGCTTATCTGAAGAACGCCAGCAGTGGGCAGATTGAGACGGCGAACCCGACGAGTGTTCGCTACCTTGTTGACCGGGCCCGGGACGGCGTCCAGGTCAAGGCGTCCGGGTCCATCAAGAGCTACCGGCAGTCCCTGGAGCTCCTGGCCGCCGGTGCCGCACTGCTCGGTACCAGCGCCGGGATAGCGATCGTCACCGACACCGGTGACGCTTCCACCGTCAGCTACTGACCACCGGACCGCGCCGTGCCCCGGGCGACCCCGCCCGGGGCACGGCACATCCACTGCGGGAGAGGAGACGCGTGACCGTGACGGCCGGCGAAGGAGGCCTCCCGGACATCAGGCGTGACGTCCCCACGGCGATCCACGTCCAGATCTCGGAGCACATCCGGCTGCGCATCGCGGGCGGTGAGTGGCCGGCGCACTACCGGCTCAAGAGCGAACCCGAACTCGCCCACGAGTTCGGCGTCAGCCGCGGCACCGTACGGCGGGCCCTGGCGACCCTCATCGAGGAGGGGCTGCTGCGCCAGGTGCGGGGGCGCGGTACGTTCGTCACCTCGACGGTGATCGAGCCGGCCATCGCCCAGAAGCTGAGCACCCTGTCCGAGGACTTCGCCAGCCAGGGCGTCGTCACCTCCACCACGGTGCGGGAATGCGCCCTGATCACCCCGCCCCGACCGGTGGCCGCCCTGCTCGACCTGGACCCCGGGGCCACCCGGGTACTGCGCCTGGTGCGGGTGCGCAGCACCCAGGACGGGCCGGTCGCCCTGCTGTTCAACTTCGTGCGGGCGGATCTCGCGCCCGGCATCGAGCGGGCGGACTTCAGCAGTTCCAGCCTGTTCGGGATGCTGGAGGGCTCCTACGGCCTGAAGATCGCCACGGCGCGCCGTACCTTCAGCGCGGAGGCCGCCTCCCCGGAGGTCGCGGAGGCCCTGGCCCTGCCGACGGGCAGCCCCGTGCAGTACCTCCAGCAGGTCACCTATCTTGCCGACGGCCGGCCGGTGGAGTACTCCGACGTGTGGATCCACAGCGGCCGACTGCGCGTCACCTCGCTGCTGCTGCGTCGCTAGCCCGCAGGCCGGGGCGCCCGGCCGGGGCGGCCGGCTCGGGCGCCGGGCCCTGGTCCGGCGGGGCGGGGTGGGTCGCGGTCTCGGTGCGGTAGCGGCCGGGGGTGCGGCCGAAGGTGCGCTTGAAGGCGTGCGAGAAGGCGAACGCGGAGCTGTAGCCGACCTCGCGGGCCACCCGGTCCAGCGAGCTGCCGGGGTCGCGCAGCAGCACGGCCGCCCGGGTCATCCGCCACCACGTCAGATACGCCATCGGCGGGCGGCCGAGCAGCGCGGTGAACCGGCGGGCCAGGGTGGCGCGCGAGACGCCCGCCGCGGCGCTGAGCGAGCTGGTGGTCCACGGCCGGGACGGGTCGTCGTGCAGGGCGCGCAGGGCCACGGCCACCACCGGATCGGAGAGCGCGACCGACCAGCCGGCCGTCCGGCCGGTGCGGTCCTCCTCCAGCCAGGCCCGCACCAGGTAGACCAGCAGCAGGTCCAGCAGGCCCGGCAGCGCGATGCCGGCGCCGAGCCGGGCGGGGTCGGTCTCGCGGCCGAGCAGGTCGATCGCCGCCCGGATCTCCGGGTGGCGGCCGACCCGGGCCGGGAAGTGCACGACATCGGGCAGGTCGGCCAGCAGCGGGTGCGTACGGGTCCGGTCGAGCCGGTACTTGCCGCAGAGCAGCTCCGCCACCTCCGGCGCACCCGCCGCCGGCGCGGCGGCGCCGACCGGGCCCGCCGGGCCGCCCCCGCCGTCCCGCCGGGGCTCGAACAGCACCGCCCGCTGGGCCGCGCGGCGGTCCAGCGGGGCGTCGGCCAGCACATGGGCGCTGCCGCGCGGCAGCAGCACCACATCCCCCGCGACCATGGTGATCGGGGGGCCGCTGTCGGGCAGCAACCAGCAGCCGCCTTCGAGTACGACATGGAATCCGGCCCCGCCGTAGGCGGCGAACCGCCGGGACCACGCGCCGTGCACCCGGACCCGGGACGCCAGGGGCCGCCCCACCCGCAGCGCCGTGATCGCGTCACTCACCACATCCATTGCGCCAGCGTAGTGAGACACACGCGCATCATCCAGAGCGGATCAGGCATGGAGACGCTCACCGGCTGCTTCCTAGGCTGCTGTCAAAGCCCCGGCAGCAAGGGAGAGACCGCCATGCAGCACATCAGGTTCGGAGACGTCGAGGTCATCAGGGTGCTGGAGGGGCAGTCGCCCTTCGCCCCGGCCGGCCGGGTCTTCCCGGACATCGCGCCGGAGACCTGGCGGGACCAGGAGTCCTGGCTGACCCCCGACTTCTGGGACCCGGCCGAGGAGATGTTCGTCGCCGCGCTCCAGACCTGGGTACTGCGCAGCGAGGGCAGGACCATCCTGGTCGACACCGGCATCGGCCGGTACCGCCCGGCGGGGACGCCCTTCGGCCGGCTGCGCAGCCCGCTGGTCGACCGCCTGGCGGCCGTCGGCGTCGAGCCGGGCGAGGTGGACATCGTGGTCAACACCCATCTGCACTCCGACCACGTCGGGTGGAACACCTCCGAGCGTGACGGCGCCCTGGTGCCGACGTTCCCCCATGCCCGCTATCTCATCCCGGCCCCGGACAACGCCGCCGTCGACCCGAGCGGCCCGCACCGCGACCGGCACACCGGCGACCAGGCCCGGCAGCAGGTCTTCACCGAGAGCGTCCTCCCGCTGCACGAGGCGGGGCAGGCCGTGCTCTGGGAGGGCAGCCACCGCCTGGACGCCAACCTCACCCTGGAGGCGGCGCCCGGCCACACGCCCGGCTCCTCGCTGCTGCGCCTGCACTCCGCCGGGGACAGGGCCGTGTTCGTCGGCGACATCCTGCACAGCCCCGTGCAGATCCCCGACCCGGACTGCAACAGCTGCTTCTGCGAGGACCCCGCCCAGGCCCGAGCCACCCGCCGCCGCGTCCTCGAACACGCCGCCGACAACCGGGAACTGCTCATCCCGGCCCACTTCGGCGGCCACGGCGCCCTGGAGGTCGCCCGCGAGGGCTCCCGTTTCGCCGTCACCCGCTGGGCGGCCTTCTCCTGAGGGCCCGGTCCGCCGGCCCTCGGCCGCCCGGTGCGGCCCGTGGCAGGCGTGCCGGGAGGCGTCGAGGTGGTCCGGGCGCCACCGCCGGGCGCCGGTCCCGACGGTGTCCGACTCGATCCGCCGGGTGAGGGTGTCGCGCTCGGCGTGCGGCGCGAAGTGGACGAGTTCCCGCGCGGTGGTCCCCATGCCCGCGCCGGAGGTCCCGTGCAACCGGATCGCCATGGGCCGGGCCTGGTCAGCCCGGGGAGCGCGGGCCCGGCGGGCCTTCCTGACGGGCCGTCAGCCCGGTGCGGACGGTGGCGGCGCAGGCGAGGAGGGAGAGGAGGGTTGCGGCCAGCAGCCAGCCGCCGAGGACGTCCGAGGGCCAGTGCACGCCCAGGTAGATCCGGCTGAGGGCGACTCCGGCGGCCCAGAGCGCCAGCAGGGAGCCGGTGGCGCGAGTGGCCCGGCGGCCGCCGGTGCCGATGTGCAGGGCCAGGGTCGCGAGGCCGGCGGCCAGCGCGCTGGTGGTGGTGTGACCGGAGGGGAAGGAGGAGCCGGTGGCGGGCACCGCCCAGTCCGCGAGCGGTGGGCGCGGCCGGGCCATGGCCGCCATCACCGCCGTACGTACCAGCTGCCCGAGGAGCAGCAGGCCCGCCGCCCCCAGCGCCCCGGCCGTCCGCCGCCTCACACCGTCGAAGGCGTACGCGCCGGCGGCCGACACCACCAGGTAGGGGACGGCGCCGTTCCCGGTCGCCGTCCACACCCTGGCCACCGCGACGCCGGGGGCGGGCCGGTGGGTGGCGCACCAGGCGTGGGCGAGGGCGTCGCCGGGCAGCGGGGCACCCCGGTGGACCGCGACCAGTACGGCCAGCGCGGTGAACGCCGCCGCGCAGAGCGCGCCGGCCACCGCGGGGCGCAGCGCCGGGCTCACCGCAGCCCACCCGCCGCCGACGTCCGGCCGGCTCCCGCCGCCCGTGCGCCGACCACCGGTGCCGTCCCCCGAGCACTCCACGGGTGCCGAGCGCTCAACGGGTGCCGAGCAGCGGGGCCAGCGCGCCCCGCCGGCCACGCTCGACCAGCGGGGCGGCCCGCCCGGCGGCCAGGGTGAGCAGGACTCCCACCAGCGCGCCGACCACCGCGCCCGCCAGCACATCGTGTGGGTAGTGGGCGCCGACCCAGACCCGGGAGGCGCCCATGGCGAGGGCTGCGACGGCGGCGACCGCACCGATCCGGCGGTCCACCAGCAGCAGGGCGCCGGCGGCGGCGAAGGCCACGACGGTGTGGTTGCTGGGGAAGGACCAGTCGTCGGCCGCCGGGCAGGCCTCCAGCGGCAGCGCGTGCAGCACCGAGCGGCAGGGCCGGACCTCGGAGACCAGCGACTTGAGCACCAGGTTCACCGCGTACGCGACGACCACCACGGCGGGCAGCGCCAGCACCCGGGCCGTCGGGACGGCGCCGCTGCGGCGGGCCGTCCACCAGGCGGCGACGGCGAGGACGGCGAAGACCGCGATGCCGTACGCGGACCAGTCGAGCACCGCCCGGTCGAGCCAGTGCGGGGCGCGGGCGGCGGCGTCGGTGGCGTCGCTGTAGAGGCCGCCGTCGATGCGGCTGCCGTCGAAGGCGAGCGGGGTGCCGGTCATGAAGCTTCACCTCGGGCGGTACGGCGGCGGGAGCGGATCAGTTCGAGGGCGAGCGGGGAGAGCGGGACCGCGACGACCGGCGGCAGCGGGTAGCGGTCGCCGTCCGGCACCGAGGAGGCGTCGAGGAGGTCGACTGCCGGGGCAGCCGGGGGTGCGGGCACGGTGGGCGGGTCTCCGATACTGGTCGGGGGCGGCACTCCACGCCGCCTGCGTCTACAATAATGTAGACGGTCAAGGCGGACGACCACCGCCGGGAGGGAACGCCGAGATGCCCGAGCCGCCCGAGCTGCCCGCCCAGCGCCGTCCGCACGGCGAGCTGGAGGCCGAGGTGCTGGCCGCGCTGTGGGCCGCCGGCACGCCGCTGACCCCGCAGGACGTACAGCAGGCGCTCGGCGGCACCCTGGCCCGCACCACGGTCGCCACGATCCTCGCCCGCCTGTACGACAAGCGCACGGTGCTGCGTAGCCGGGCGGGCCGCTCCTACGCATACATCCCGGCGGTCCAGGACACCGCAGCGCTCACCGCGCGGCGGATGCGTTCCGAGCTGGAGCGCGGGCCGGACCGCTCCACCGTGCTGGCCCGCTTCGTCTCCGACCTCTCCGCGCAGGACGAGCAGCTGCTGCGCGACCTGCTCGGCGCAGCCGGTCCGCAGTCGGCGGCCGCCGACCCCGACCGCCCGGCCGGGGCGGGACGGGGTGACGGGGCGTGAGGTTCGCGATCTGGCTCCCGCTGCTGCTGCCGCTGCTCGCCGCGCCGGCCGCCCGCCGCCTCGCGGACCGGCTGCCGCCGCGCGCCGCCGCCTGGACGCTCACCGGCACCGCCGCCCTGCTGGGCTGCACCAGCACCGCCGCGCCGGCCCTGCTCGCGCTGGCCGGACTGCTGCGCCTCCCGCCGGTGGCCGCGCTCGGCCGTCTGTCGCTGCCCTGGCTGGACCGGGTCTCCCCCGCCGCCGTCCCGATGGCCGTGGTCGCGGCGGCGGCCCTGCTGCTCTCCGGCGGGCTGCTGCTGCGGGCCGCCCTGCGGCACCGCCGGGACCTCGCCACGGCCCGCGCCCTGGTCGGCGCCGCCGGGTCCCGGGACGCGGCGGCGCCGGAGCTGTCCGTACTGCCCGATGAGCGGGCCACCGCGTACGCGCTGCCCGGCCGCCCCGGGCGGATCGTGGTCACCACCGGGATGCTGCGCACGCTGACCGCGCAGGAGCGCTCTGCGCTGCTGGCCCATGAGCGGGCCCATCTGACCGGCCGTCACCACCGCCATCTGGCGGCCGCCGAGTACGCCGCCGTGCTGCACCCGGCGCTGTGGCTGCTCCGCGCCCCGCTGGCCTACCACCTCGAACGGTGGGCCGACGAGTCCGCAGCCGCCGTGGTCGGCAGCCGGGCCGTGACCGCTCGGGCCATCGGCCGGGCCGCCCTGGCGGCCGCCGCCCACCCGGCGGCACCCCGCCCCGGCCTGGCGCCCGCCGCCGGTGCCGGGCCGGTCCCCCGCCGGGTCTCCGCGCTGCTCGCCCCACCCGCGCCGCAGCCCCCGGCCCGGTATCGCACGGCCGCCGCCGCGCTGCTCGCCGCCTGTCTGCTGGCCTCGGCGGGCGCGGCCCTCGACGCCGGCCAGGACCTGCACCGCACCGTCGAGGACGCCCAGGCCGCGCCCGCGCGCTGACCTTGAGCCAGATCCGGCGGACGGCCCCGGCGACCCGGTGTCGCCGGGGCCGTCCGCGTTGCGCGCTGCCCTCCGGCCGGACGCGGTGGGTCGACCTTTTTACGGGGCGGGGCTCTGCGCACCCGTCACATCGTGCAGGAAATGAACTGAGGGCCACGGCCGAGATCGATTGTCGAAGGGTACGGGTCGGGACAGCTCCCCACCAACAGGCCATTCCGAAACAATGGCGAAAGGCAATCGGATCGCCCCCGTTCGCCTTTCGAATGTTTCGAGCATGACACCGCTGACCTCCGCAGTTTGCCGAACGAGACCAGCTGCGTAACCTGTCCATGCGACGTCAGCTCCACGTCGGAGCCGGATGGTTGCGATTCCATGACGGTCGCCTCAGGACTTGACCTCTTCATGGCCGCGCCCTACGGTACCCGGCAACATTCGCCGAGCTGGCGAAACTTTCGAAAGGCGCAACCATGGGGTCGGGCATTGTCGGCGGCAGCAGTTCGCGCGGTGGCAGAACGCGCGGTGGCAGAGCCATCGCGGCGGCCGCCGCACTCGCGATGACAGCGGCCCTGGCCGGCTGCGGATCGGGAGGCAGCAGCGCCGCCGAGAGCGGCACCATCGTCATCTGGATGTACAACGACGACTCCGTGAAGATCCAGCAGGCGGCGGTCGACCGGTTCAACGAGACCTCGACGGTCAAGGCCGAGCTGGTCTCCATACCCGCCGCGGACTACAGCAACAAGCTGCCCACCGTCATGAAGTCCGCCAACGCCCCGGACGTCTTCTTCAACTGGGGCGGCGGCTCCATCAGGCCGTACGTCGACAAGAAGCAGCTGGTCGACCTCACCGATGTGATCGCCGGCGACTTCGACCTGCGCAACGCCTTCCTGCCGTCGGTGCTGGCCGCCGGCGGCGTGAACGGCAAGATCTACGGCATTCCGATGCGCGGTATGCAGCCGGTGGTCCTCTTCTACAACAAGGCCGTCTTCGCCGCGAACGGCCTGCAGCCGCCCAAGAGCTGGTCGGACCTCCAGACGGTGATGACCGCCCTGCGGGGGAAGGGCATCGCCCCGTTCGCGCTCGGCGGCAAGGACGTCTGGCCCGAGCTGATGTGGCTGGAGTACCTGGTGGACCGGGTCGGCGGCGCCAAGGTCTTCCAGAAGATCCAGAACGGCGACTCCTCCGGCTGGGAGGACCCGGCCGTCCTCAAGGCCGCGCAGACCGTCCAGCAGCTGGCCAACGAGGGTGACTTCGGCACCAAGTTCACCACGCTCTCCTACACCAACGGCGACGCGCCCGCGCTCTTCGCCGAGGGCAAGGCCGCGATGCACCTGATGGGCTCCTGGGAGTACTCCACCCAGCTCGGCAAGCACCCCAACTTCGCCAAGAAGGACCTGGGCTGGACCACCTTCCCGACCGTGGCCGGCGGCACCGGCAATGTGGCGGACATGGTCGGCAACCCCAGCAACTTCTGGTCGATCAGCGCCAAGACCAAGCACAAGGACGCCGCCATCGCCTTCGTCAAGACCATGGCGTCCGAGGAGTACGCCCAGTCCCTGGCCGACAACGGCGACGTGCCCACCACCACCAACGCCGGTCTGATGCTCACCTCGGCGCCGAACCGCGACTTCTCCACCTTCCAGTACGTGAAGGTGCAGACGGCGCCCAACTTCACGCTCTCCTGGGACCAGGCGCTGCCCTCCGAGCAGGCCACGCCGATGCTGAACCAGGTCGGCAAGCTGTTCGCCGGGAAGATCACGCCCAAGCAGTTCGTCGCCGCCATGCGGGCGCTCGGCGACGAATAGCCCCGAATAGCCCCGAATAGCCCCGAACCGCCGCGCCGCCGACCAGGGCGCGGCCGTGAACGGCCTCCAAGCAGTCACCGGCGCCGCCTTCGAGCGGGGCGGCGCCGGTGAGCCGTGGGCGCCGCCTCCCCGACCTGAACCGGGGAGGCGGCGCCCACTGGCGTTCGCGGTTCCTCAGGCGGCGCCGCGCCGGGAGAACGCGCAGTTCCCCGCGCCGGTGGAGCCGGGGCGCGGGGAACTGCGGGTGGGGCGGTCAGCCGAGGGAGGCGATGGCGTCGTTGAAGGTCTTCGACGGACGCATCACGGCCGATGCCTTGGCGGCGTCGGGCTGGTAGTAGCCGCCGATGTCGGCCGGCGAGCCCTGGACCGCGATCAGCTCCTCGACGATGGTCTGCTCCTGGTCGGCCAGCGTCTTGGCCAGACCCGCGAACGCCTCGGCCAGCTGCGCGTCGGCGGTCTGGTTGGCCAGCTCCTGCGCCCAGTACAGCGCCAGGTAGAAGTGGCTGCCCCGGTTGTCGATCCCGCCCAGCCGGCGGCTCGGCGACTTGTCCTCGTTGAGGAAGCTGCCGGTCGCCCGGTCGAGGGTGTCGGCCAGGACCTGGGCCCGCGCGTTGCCCGTGCTCTGCGCCAGGTGCTCGAAGCTCACCGCGAGCGCCAGGAACTCGCCCAGGCTGTCCCAGCGCAGGTAGTTCTCCTTGAGCAGCTGCTGGACGTGCTTGGGCGCCGAGCCGCCGGCGCCGGTCTCGAACAGACCGCCGCCGCTGATCAGCGGGACGACGGAGAGCATCTTGGCACTCGTACCGAGCTCCAGGATCGGGAACAGGTCGGTCAGGTAGTCGCGCAGCACATTGCCGGTGACCGAGATGGTGTCCTCGCCACGGCGGATGCGCTCCAGGGAGAACGCGGTCGCCTGCTCCGGCGACAGGATCTCGATCTGGAGCCCCTCGGTGTCGTGCTCGGGCAGGTACGCCTTGACCTTGGCGATCAGGTTGGCGTCGTGGGCGCGGCCCTCGTCCAGCCAGAACACCGCCGGGACGCCGGTCGCCCGCGCGCGGTTGACCGCGAGCTTGACCCAGTCGCGGATCGGCAGGTCCTTGGTCTGGCACATGCGGAACACGTCGCCGGCGCTCACCGGCTGCTCCAGGACGACGTTGCCGGCGTTGTCGACGACCTTGACCGTGCCGTCGGCGGGCAGCTCGAAGGTCTTGTCGTGGCTGCCGTACTCCTCGGCCGCCTGCGCCATCAGGCCGACGTTGGACACCGAGCCCATGGTCGCCGGGTCGAAGGCGCCGTGCGCGCGGCAGTCGTCGATGACGACCTGGTAGACACCGGCGTAGCTGCTGTCCGGGATGACGGCGAGGGTGTCGGCCTCCTTGCCGTCCGGGCCCCACATGTGGCCGGAGGTGCGGATCATGGCCGGCATGGAGGCGTCCACGATGACGTCGCTGGGGACGTGCAGATTGGTGATGCCCCGGTCGGAGTCGACCATCGCCAGGGCCGGTCCTTCGGCCAGCTCGGCGTCGAAGGACGCCTTGATCTCGGCGCCCTCGGGCAGCGACTCCAGGCCCCCCAGGATGGCGCCGAGTCCGTCGTTGGGGCTCAGGCCGGCCGCGGCGAGCACCGCGCCGTACGCGGCGAAGGTCTTCGGGAAGAAGGCCCGCACCACATGGCCGAAGATGATCGGGTCGGAGACCTTCATCATGGTGGCCTTGAGGTGCACCGAGAACAGCACACCCTCGGCCTTGGCCCGGACGACCTGGGCCGCGAAGAACTCGCGCAGCGCCGCCACATGCATGACGGACGCGTCCACGACCTCACCGGCGAGCACCGGGACCGACTCGCGCAGGACCGTGGTGCTGCCGTCGGCGCCCGCCAGCTCGATACGCAGCGAGCCGTCCGCCGCGATGACGGCGGACCGCTCGGTGGAGCGGAAGTCGTCGGCGTCCATGTGGGCGACATTGGTCTTGGAGTCCGCCGTCCAGGCGCCCATCCGGTGCGGGTGCGTCCTGGCGTAGTTCTTCACCGAGGCGGGGGCGCGCCGGTCGGAGTTGCCCTCGCGCAGCACCGGGTTGACGGCGCTGCCCTTGACCTTGTCGTAGCGCGCCCGGACGTCCCGCTCCTCGTCGGTCTTGGGGTCGTCGGGGTAGTCCGGCAGCGCGTAGCCCTGCTGCTGGAGCTCCGCGATCGCCGCCTTGAGCTGCGGAATGGAGGCCGAGACGTTCGGCAGCTTGATGATGTTGGCCTCGGGCGTCTTGGCGAGCTTGCCGAGCTCGGCCAGGGCGTCGTCGATCCGCCGGCTCTCCTCCAGACGCTCCGGGAAGCTGGCGATGATCCGCCCGGCCAGCGAGATGTCGCGCGTCTCCACCCTGACGCCCGCCGTCGAGGCGTACGCCTGGACCACGGGCAGGAACGAATACGTCGCCAGGGCCGGGGCCTCGTCGGTGTGCGTATAGATGATGGTCGAGTCAGTCACCGGTACTCCGCTTCACGTCTACAACGTCTTGATATCAAGGTATCTCGTGACCGCCCCCCGCCGACACCCAACCCCGCCGGGGAGCGGCGGCGCCGTCCTCGGCCGCACCGCCGCCGCGCCCGCGCCGCAGCCCGGCGAGCAGGCCGTGCCGGGGTGCGCACAGCCAGCAGACCAGGAAGACGGCCGTCACCACCAGGACGATCAGCCCTCCGGCGGCCAGGTTCCAGCGGTACGAGAGGTAGAGCCCGGCCAGGGAGGACACCCCGCCGATCACCGGGGCCAGCACCATCATCGTCCCGATCCGGTCGGTGAGCAGCCGGGCGCAGGAGGCGGGGGTGATCAGCAGGGCCAGCACCAGGATGTTGCCGACCGCCTGGAGCGAGATGACCACGGTGACGGTGACCAGGGCATACAGCGCGATGTCGAGCGCGAAGACGGGCAGGCCGACCGCGCGGGCCGTCTCGCGGTCCAGGCTGACGGTGACCAGTTCCTTGTGCAGGGCGAGCGCGACCAGCACCAGGACGGCCCCGGTGACGGCCACCGTGGCCACGTCCCGGTCGCTGATGCCCAGGATCTGCCCGAAGAGGAAGGACTCCAGCGATCCGCTGTAGCCGGGGGCGGTGCTGAGCACCACGATGCCCAGTCCGAAGGCGGCGGCGAAGAAGACGCCGATGACGCTGTCCTCCTTGAGCCTGCGGTTCTGCGAGAAGACGGCTGCGGCCAGGGCGGTGGCCAGTCCGGCCACCGCGCCGCCCAGCACCAGGCTGGTGTGCAGGACGAAGGCGATGGCGACGCCGGGGAAGACGGCGTGCGAGACCGCGTCGCCGATGAAGGCCATGCCGCGCAGCACCACATGGGTGCCGATCACCCCGGAGACGACACCGGACATGGCGGCGACCAGGAAGGCCCGCTGCATGAAGACGTGCTGCCAGGGGTCGGTCAGGAAGTCCAGGAAGGCGCTCATCGGGTGACTCCCAGGGAGTGGAGCAGCTGGTCGGAACGGGTGACGCCGAAGGCGCGCAGCCAGACGGCCGGGTCGCGCAGCTCCCCCGGCGGGCCGTCCGCGACCACCGTGCGGTTGAGCAGGCAGAGCCGGGTGCAGAGCGCGGCGGCGGCGGGCAGGTCGTGGGTGGTCATCAGCAGGGCGTTGCCCTCCTCGCGCAGCTGTCCGAAGAGGGCGGTGAGCAGTTCCTGGGTCGGTACGTCGAGGCCGGTGAACGGCTCGTCCAGCAGCAGCAGCCGGGGCCGCAGGGCCAGCGCACGGGCGACCAGGACCCGCTGCCGCTGGCCGCCGGAGAGTTCGCCGACCGGGCGGCGGCGCAGGTCGGCCATGCCGACCCGCTCCAGCGCCTGGTGGACGGCCTCCCGGTCGGTGCGGCCGGGCGGGCGCAGCCAGCCGATGCGGTGCACCCGCCCGGTCATGACCGCCTGCTCCACCGAGGTCGGGAAGTCCCAGGCGAACTCGTGCCGCTGCGGGACGTAGCCGACCGTGCCGCGCCGCTGCGCGGGGCGGCCACCCTCCAGGGTGACGTCGCCGCTGTGCGGCGGGACCAGGGCCAGTACCGACCGGAGCACGGTGGTCTTGCCGGCGCCGTTGGGGCCGATCAGGCCGACGAGTTCGCCGGTGCGCACCGTCAGGTCCACGTCGTGCAGCACGGGGCGGCCGCCGAGCCGGACCGCCAGGGAGCGTACGGACAGGATGGGCTCGCCGGGGTCGTCACTCACTGTGCTGCTCCGCTGCTTCGGGGGTGGTCCGCCGGGTGCGGGCCAGGATCGTCCAGGCCGCCGCGGCCAGGGCGGCGGCGGCCGCTGCGGCGCCCGCGACCAGTACCGGGCCGGGGCCGCCGTGGCCCCCGGCGGTGTGGCTCCCGGCGGCTTGGCTTTCGGGGGCTTGGCTTTCGGGGGCTTGGCTCCCGGCGGCTTGGCTTTCGGGGGCTTGGCTCCCGGCGGCTTGGCTTTCGGGGGCGGCCGGGGCCGGTGGTGCCTGCGCTGCGGGTGTGGCGGCGGGGGCGAAGGCCCGCTGCGGGTCCTGGGAGCCGACGGAGAGGCGCAGCACGGCGCGGCCGTCGTAGTGGGCGCCGGCGGTGGAGCGGGCGGTCATCCGGATGCCGAGCTGGTAGCTGCCGGGCCGGGTGAAGGCCCAGTTGCCGTGGACGTGGCTGTCGACCTCGATGCCGGTCTCCTGCGGCAGCGGCTCGGCGCTGTCGAAGAGGATCTGCGGAGTGCCGAAGCTCCCGTTGAGGAAGAGCACGAACCGGCCGGGCCCGCGCACGCTCTCCAGCTGCCAGGTGACCTCCCGGTCGACCAGGTGCAGGATGCTGGGGTCCTGGCTGTTCCAGCCGGGCCACAGCACGCCGTCCTGCTGCACCTGGGGCAGCAGCCAGACCCGGGCGCCGGGGCGGCCCAGGAAGGAGAAGCGCTGGTCGGCGGGCACGGTGACGGCGGCCGCCTGCACCGCTTGCAGGACGACGTCGGCCGGGTCGCGCCACACCGGCGCCGCCCCGCTGTCGTCCCGGATGCCGATGGTCCAGTGGCCGTGGTCCAGCCTCGGTCCGAGGTCGAGGTGGCCTTCGGCGAGCACGGTGCGGCCGGTGGCCGGCGGCGGGGTCGGCTCGGCGGCCGACGCGGCGGTGGGGCCGACGGTCAGGACGCAGCCGGTCAGCAGCAGGACGGCGGTGAGCGCACGGGCGCGGCGGAGGGTCACGGCTTCACCCCGCCGAGGCAGGAGAGCAGTTCGTCGGCGTTGTGCCGCATCATGTCGACGTAGTGGCGGACCCGGGAGTCGAAGGCGTCCCCGTACAGGGTGCAGACCCTGACGTGCTGGTCGTGGGCGACCTGGGTGAGGACGGTGGCCCGCTGGGCGAGGTTGGGTTCCATGAAGACGGCGGGGACCTTGAGGTTGCGGATGGTCTCGGTGAGCTTCTGCACGTCGTCGGCGCTGGGCTCCTGGGCGGGGTTGGGGACGACGAAGCCGGCCACGGTCATGCCGTAGGCGTCCGCCAGGTAGCCGAAGGCGTCATGGGTGGTGATCAGCTGCCTGCGGTCGGCGGGGATGCGGCCGATCTGGCGGGTGAGGTAGCCGTCCAGGTCGTCCAGGGTCGCTTCGTAGCGCCGGGCGTTGCGGTCGTAGTCGGCGGCGCCCGCCGGGTCCTGCTTCTTCAGGGTGTCCCGGATCAGCTGGACGTAGGACTTGGCGTTCTCGGCGTCCTGCCACAGGTGGGGGTCGATCTCGCCGTGGACGTGCTTGCCGAGGACGGCCTGCGGCAGTTGGTGGATGGTGGCGCCCGGGGCGCCGAGGAAGCGGTACGCCCGGTCGCCGGGGACCTTCTCCAGCGCTCGGTTGGGGACGTCCACCACGACCTGGCCGGGGGGGATCTCCTCCTGGCGGGCGCCCTTGGTGCGCAGATCGGTGAAGGCGGAGAGGGCGCCGGTGTCGAGGTTCACCGTCAGGTCGGTGTGGCCGTTGTCGACGACGGTGACGCCCTGGCCGGCCACGGTGTGCGGGTCGACGCCGACGGTGAAGGTGAAGGTGCCCTTGCCGAGGGGCTTGAGGTCGGCGCTGCCCGGGTTGCGCAGCCTGGCCTCCAGGGTGAGCCGGTACACGCCGGGCTTGGTGAACGCCCAGTTGAGGTGGGTGTGGGCGGCCGGGGGCAGGGTGGTGGTGTCCTTGGCGTCCAGGCCGTCGGCGGAGTCGAAGTAGACGACGGGCTGCCCGAGGGATTCGGTGAGGTAGGCGATCAGGTCGCCGGGTCCCCGGACGTCGGTGGCGGAGAGCAGCACGTCCGAGGAGCGGGTGGCGCCCCGGGCCGCGCCCTCACCGCGTACCCGCAGTCCCAGCCAGGGCACGTCCAGGCCGATGTTCTCCACCAGCGGGATGACATGGGCGCCGTAGGTCTCGGACGCCTCGGCGAGCGAGACATTGGGGGTGCCCGGTCGGGCGTTGGCGTCGATGGTCTTGATCAGGGCGTGCTCCTCCAGGAGCAGGTGGTTGGTGAAGGTCACGTCGGCCTCCGCCACCTTGGCCGCGTCCCGGGGCGTCGGCTCGTAGGAGTGCGGGTCGCCGCCCGGCGGGACGATCGAGGCCACCGAGACCCGGTCCCCGCCCACCTGGCTGACCAGGTCGGCCAGGATCTCGGTGGTGGTGACCACCTTGAGGGCGGTGCCGTCGGTACGGCCGCCGGGTGCGGTGGCGGCCGAGCAGCCGGACAGGGTGAGGGCGGCGGCAGCGGTCAGGGCGGCGGCGGCCCGGATCACCGGGCGGGGCGGGCGCATGGGGGTCTCCAGCGGGTGCGGCTTCATGGGGGCTCGGGGTGGGCGGCGTCAGCCGGTGGCGCGGCGGCCGCGCCGGGCGAGGGCCGCTACCGCCGTACCGCCCGCGACCAGCGCCGCGGCGGCCGCGCCCAGCGGGAGGACGCCGCTGCCGGTCTGCGCCAGGGTGCCGCCGGGCGGGGTCGCGGAGCCGCCATCGGTGCCGGTGGCGCCGGTGGTGGCGGCGGCCGGGGGTGTGCTGCCGGTCGGCCCGCTGCCCGGGATCGGTGCGGCGGTGGTCGGTGCGGCGGTGGTCGGCGTGCCGGTGGTCGACGTGCCGGGGGCGGGGGGTACGGCGCCGGGGGTGCCCGACGGCGCGGCGGTGGGCCGGGTCGGGCCGCCGGTGTCCCCGTCACCCACCGTGAAGGTGTAGGTCCGGGTGTCCGAGGCGTCCTGACCGGACGCCAGGGTGCCGGACAGCCGGAAGGTGAGCCGGTAGGTGCCCGGGGCGCTGAAGCCCCAGTTGGCGTGCGCGTGCACCCCGAGGTTGACCCGCTGGCTGTCCGGCAGCCCGTCCCGGCTGTTGTAGACGATCTGGGCGCCGCCCAGTCCCGCGGTCTCCCAGACCGCCACCGAACCGGGCCCGGCGACGCCGGTGAGCTTGACGTCCACCGGCCCCTTGAGGTCGCTGTCGCGCAGCGCCTCGGTGTTCCAGCCGGCCCAGACCACGCCTGCCTGCTGCACCTGCGGGATCAGCCAGAAGGTACTGCCCGCCGGGCCGAGGAAGGCATAGGTGCTGTTGGACGGCACCCGCTGCCGGGCCTTGTCGTTGACGTGGACGACGACCGAGGACGGCTCGCGCCAGACGACGGCGTCCGGGCGGCGGCTGTCCTTGAACAGCAGCCTGAGCCTGCCGTCGACCAGACGCCCCGCCAGGGCGTCCACATGGCCGTCGTCGATGGTCACCGGGCTGGTCGCGGGGGCGTCGTCGGCCGCCTTGAGCAGCCGGGGGGCGAGGGCCGGCCGTGCGCCGGCCGAGGTGGCCGACGGCGTGGGGGCGGGCTGCGGGTCGGCGACGCGGGCGGTCCAGTGCACGGTGGTGGCGGTCCGCTCGCCGGAGGCCAGTACGGCGGTGGCGGTCGCGGTGATGGCGTAGTCGCCGGGCCGGGTGAAGGCCCAGACGAGCCGTCCGGCGGCGGTCGGCGGCAGGGCGCTGCGGTCGGGCAGCCCGTCCCGGCTGTCGAAGACGGGCTGCGGGACGGGCGCCGCCAGGGCGTCCCCGGCGTCGGCGGCATCGGCATCGGCATCGGCATCGGCGTCGGCGGGCTCGTACACCACCAGCGCGCCCGGCCCCTGGACCGCGTCCAGCGACCACT
Organism: Streptomyces sp. NPDC092296; assembly: GCF_044755465.1. NCBI lineage: Bacteria > Bacillati > Actinomycetota > Actinomycetes > Kitasatosporales > Streptomycetaceae > Streptomyces > Streptomyces sp. NPDC092296. The sequence continues at coordinate 23,388 of NZ_JBIVRB010000018.1, forward strand.
GGAGGCCGTCCGGCCCCAGGGCGTCGGCGCCGACGGCGGCGGTGTCCCAGCGCGGATCGCTCTCCCCCACCCCGTCGCCCCACTGCCAGACGGTGTCACCGGGCCGTCCGAGGAACGCATGGGCGGCGTCGTCCGGGACGGTGGTGCGGTTGCGCTCGTCCAGCAGCAGCTCCGGGCCGCCGAGGGTCAGGTCGAGCGTGCCGTCGTGCAGGGCCAGCGCCACGTCCGCGCCGGTCGGCACGCCGGTCGTCGCGCCGGGCTGCGGATCGGGCTGCGAGTCGGCGGCGGTGCTCGGACCGGCCGCCGCCGTCCAGATCAGCACCGCCACGGACCCGGTGGCGGCCAGGCGGGCGGCCGTTGAACTGTTCACGGTGGTCGGTTCTCCTCATACAGGCGATGTCGTACGGGTGCGGGGGCGGCCGGAGCCGGGCGCGGCGCCCCCGGGAGGCGCCGCGCCCGGTGCGGTGGTCAGCTGTCGAGCACGGTGAAGGTGTACTGCTGCGGGCCGGTGCCGACGGTCTGCCCGGTGGCGCTGAGCACCCCGCTGACCTGGAAGGTCACCCGGTAGGTGCCGGCGGCGTCGAAGCCCCAGTTGGCGTGGGTGTGCGCGCCGGCGGCGACGGAGATGCTGTCGGGCAGCCCGTCCCCGCTGTCGAACAGCTTGGTCGGGGTGCTGCCGGCGGCGGTGTAGACGCTGAAGCCGGCGGGCCCGCTGACGTCGGTCAGGGTGAAGGTGAGCGTGTTGTCCCGGAAGACCCCGGTGGGCACGTCGGTGGCGTTCCAGCCCGCCCAGAGCAGTCCGGCGGTCTGGCTCTGCGGCAGGATCCAGGCCGTCCCCCCCGTGCCGAGGAAGGACCAGGCGCTGCTGGTGGGCACATCGGTGTGCTTGGCGGCGACCGGGACGCTGAGCACCACGTCCGCCGGGTCGCGGTCGACGCTGGTCCCGCCGGTGGCGTCGAGCAGGTCGAGGGTGAGCGCCCCGCCCGCGTAGTCGACGTCGAGGACGTCCACATGGCCGCTGGAGAGGGTCACCGGGGCGGCCTGGGCCGGGGCGGAGACGCCCGCGACCAGCGCGGCGGCGAGGGCGAGCGGTGCGATGAACCTGGTACGGCTGCGCATGGCGGCCCCCTTCACTTCTTGACCCGGACGGTGTAAGTGACGGTCCGCGAGTTCACGGTGTGGCCGTCGGCGGCCAGCTTGGCGGCGGCCCGGACGCGCAGCTTGTACGTACCGGCCTTGGAGAAGGCCCAGTTGGCGTGGGTGTGGTCGCCGGCGTGCAGGGCGACCCGGTCCGGCAGGCCGTCAGCGCTGTTCACCAGGACGGTCTCCGGCTCGCCGAAGACGTCGTCGGTGTAGACGGCCACCGTGCCGGGGCCCTGGACGGAGAGGAAGGACACCGTGACGGCGTCGTCCTGGAAGACCCCGGAGTCCAGCTCCTCGGCGCCGAAGCCCGCCCACAGCAGGTCGGGGTTCTGCACCTCGGGCAGCACCCACAGCGGGCTGCCCGCGGTCCCGAGGAAGGCGTAGCGGGCGCCGGCGGGGACGGTGGTCCTGGCGGCGGGCAGGGCCGTCAGCCGGACGTCCTCCGGTGCGTACTCGACCTCCTCGGCGCCGCTCTCGTCATGGACGGCGATCTCCAACTCACCGTCTTCGTAGGCCAGTCCGACCACGTCGACATGGCCGTGGTCGAGCACGGTCACGCAGGACGCCTGGGCTGGTCCGGCGGCTATCAGGGTGGCGGTCATGACGCCTGCCACGGTGAGCAGGCGCAGGGGACGGCGCATGGATGGCTCCCTTCCGAGGCCCCGAGCGGGCCTCGATGGCGAGACGATAACCATTTTCATCTGACTGTCGCAAGGTCCTACTGAAGATGCATCAGATCCACAGCCCTCCAGGCGCAGGTCAGACCCCATAAACTTGATAATCATTTTCATCATGGCTAGGTTGGCCTCCTCCCCCTGCCACACCTCCGGAAGGAACGCCCCGATGAGGGTTGTCACAAGGCGCCTGGCGGCGACCGGTTCGATCGGCCTCCTGGTCGTCACCGGCGCGCTCGGCGGCGCCGCCACCGCCACGGCCGGCCCGGTCGCCCCCGCCATGAGCCAGGCCGTCCCGTACCTGCACGACGTGGGCGACCCGGTGCTGAGCGAACGGACCGTCATCGACGTCGGCCATGTCGACGCGATATCGCCGCGCCTGGTCGGGACCGACTTCCGCAGCCTGCTGCTGGACGACCGCGACCCGCTGGCGCCGGTCTGGCGTACGCCGGAGTCGGTGATCCTGCACGTACGGCCGGCCGCCGCCCTGGATGTCGCCGACGACCCCGACGGCTTCGCCTTCCTGGGGCAGCCGGGCGATGTCCTCTATGTCATCCCGCAGACCCAGGACCCCGGGCTGATCTGGGCCGGGTGGAGCACCCAGTCCTTCGGCCCCGAGGACGTCAGGGGCGATCTGACGCTCACGCTCGACCGGGTCGACGGGCCGGGTCAGGTGGTGCTCTGGGAGTGGTCGCCCTTCGGCGCGCCGGAGCCGGTCATCGACGGCCGGGCCGGGCTCCCCGCCTCGTACCCCGTCCCGGCCAACACCCACCAGCACGCCAACTGGGCCTTCACCCGACCCGGCGTCTACCGGCTGACGTTCACCTGGTCCGCCGACCTGGTCGACGGCGGCCGGGTCAGCGACAGCTCCGTCTACACCTTCGCGGTCGGGGACGTGGACACCGCCACCGTCACCCTGCCGCCCGCCGACCAGCCGGACCCCGATCCCAGCACGTCCGCTCCTTCGACGCCCGACCCCGCAGAACCCGACCCCGCAGAGCCCACTCCCTCAGGGCCCGACCCGAGCCCGTCCGGCACCACCGCCGCGCCGAGCAGCAGCCCCACCGCGCTCCCCGGCACCCCCGGCGGCGACCGCCCCTCGCCCACGCCGAGCCGGAGCAGCGCGGCGCCCAGCACCTCGGCCCCCAGCACCTCGGCCCCCACCACCTCGACAGCGGCCACTCCCCCGCCGGCCACCCCGGCCCCCGGCACCCCCGACCCCGCACTGACCGATGACGCCCCGGGCGCCGTCACCATCGGCGGCGGCAGCGGCGCCCCGGGCGGCTCCGGCAGCCTCGCCGCCACCGGTTCCTCGCCGGTGCTCCCGCTGGGCGTGGCCGGTGGCGTGGCCATCGTCCTCGGCGCGGGCGTCGTCGCCGTACAGCGGCGGCGGGCCCGGCGGCCCGCAGCGCCGACCGCGACCGACTGACGGCCGACCCCAGAGCCCAGAGCCCAGAGCCCAGACCGCAGACCGCAGACCGCAGACCGCAGACCGCACGGCAGCAGCCGGGCCGGGCCGATCATCGGATCGGCCCGGCCCGGTTGTGTGCTGCGCTACGCGGAGCGGCCGCAGTCGGCGCAGGTCCCGACCAGCTCCACGGTGTGCTCGACCCGGGAGAACCCGGTGGTCAGCGAGATCCGCTCGGCCCAGGCCTCCACCAGGGCCGCGTCCACCGGCTGGCTGGTCCCGCAGTCCCGGCAGAGCAGATAGTGCTGGTGCTCCTCCCGCGCCCGGTAGCGGAACAGCCGTTCGCCGCTCCCCTCCCGGACCAGGTCCACCCGCCCCGCCTCGATCAGCGCGGCCAGCGTGCGGTACACCGTGCTGAGGCCCACCCGGAGGCCCTGGGCGAGGAGGCGCGCGTGCAGCGCCTGCGCGCTGACGAAGCCCCCGTACCCGGCCAGCGCCCGCAGCACCTGCTCCCGCTGCGCGGTCCGGCGCCCGATCAGCTCCACCTCCGGCTGCGGCACCCCGGCAGCCGTCCGGTCCTGCGACACACGTGCTCCCCGTTGTCGATGACAGAGATGACAGAGTCGATGACGCAATCCTTCAGACCGCGACGGGCGCGGCACCCCGGCGTATCCGCCGCAGCGGACCCACCGCGACGGCCGCCCCGTGCAGGGCGGCGGCCACCGCCACGATGGCGAAGCTCGGCGGCAGCACCGGCACCGCGTAGCTCAGCGCCAGCCCGCCCCACATCGCCGCGACGGCCAGCCCGGCCGACAGCGCGAGGCCCCGGTAGGGGTGGTCGGTGAGGCGCTGGGCGGCGCCCGCCGGGGCCGCGAGCAGGCCGAGCAGCAGCAGCGATCCGACCGCCTGGGTCGCCTCGCCGGCCGCCGCGCCGACCAGCGCCAGGAAGACGAAGCCGAGCAGCCGGACCGGCACTCCGCGCGCGGCGGCCACGGCCTCGTCCACCGAGGCGAACAGCAGCGGCCGGGCGATGGCCAGCAGCACGACGCAGACCCCGCCCGCGACCAGCACCGCAGTGCGGGCCTGGCCTGCGGAGATGCCGAAGATCGAGCCGAAGAGCACCCTGGTCCCGGCGCCGCCGTTCGCCCCGCCGTGCGCGCCGGTGTACAGGGTCAGGAAGAAGACCCCGAGGCCCAGCACCCAGGAGAAGACACTGCCGATGGCGACGTCCTCCGTCCGGGCGCGGTTGCCCAGCAGGCCGAGCAGCAGCGCGACGGCGATGGTGGCGGCGAACAGCCCGACCCGCATGTCGACGCCGAGCAGCAGCGCGGCGAAGGCACCGGTGAACGCGACATGGCTGAGCGCGTCGCCGGTGAACACCTGGGCGCGCAGCACCAGGAAGTAGCCGACCAGCCCGGCGGCCGCCGCCACGGCGGTCCCGGCCAGCAGCGCGTGGACGAAGAACGGGTGATCCAGCGGACCCGCCGCCACGGTCATCTCGTACTCCTCTGTCGGGGACCGCCGGCCCGGTCCGCGAGCAGCCGGTACCCCCGGCAGAGCAGGCAGAGCGCGAAGGCGAAGCCGGTCACGTAGAAGCCCAGCGGATAGGGCGAGTAGTAGGCGGCGACCAGGCCCGCCCAGGTCACACCGAGCGCGATCAGCACCGAGAGCGCGATGCCCGCGCCGGGCCGGGCGGTGATCGCACGGGCGGCGGCCGGGGGCATCACCAGCAGCGCGAAGACCAGCAGGGTGCCGGTGATCTGGCTGGTTCCGGCGGTCGCCGCCCCGAGCAGCACCAGGAACCCGGTCGACAGGGCCCGTACCGGCACACCGCGTGCGGCGGCCACGTCCGGATCGACCGAGGCGAACAGCAGCGGCCGCCCGATGCAGCCGAGCACCGCGAGCACGGCGACCGCGACCACCGCCAGCACCAGGACCTGGTCCGAGGTGATCCCCATGAAGCTGCCGAACAGTAGTGCGTTCACCCCGCCGAGGAACCCCCGGTACAGCGCGACGAACAGGAACCCGGCGGCGAGCAGCAGCGCCTGCACCGTCCCGGTGAGCGCCGCCGCCTCCCCGGTGCCGCCGCGCCCGGTGCGGGAGGAGGCGGCGATGACCAGGGCGGCGGCGACGCAGAAGGCGAAGTAGCCGTACAGCGCGCCGATGCCGAGCAGGGTGGCCCCGGCGGCGCCGGGGAAGGCCACCGAGGCGAGGGTGTGCCCGGCGAAGCTCTCGCCGCGCAGCACCATGAACCAGCCGATCGCGCCGGCCAGCACCGCGACCACCGTGCCGGCCCGGAAGGCGTTCACCATGAAGGGGAAGGCCCACATCTCCTGAAGGTCCGTCAGCGGATTCCAGGAGAAGGCCGGTGCCAGGTCAGCGAGCAGCATCGCCGCCGCCCCTCCCCGGTGCCGCATGCCGGTCGGAGTGCAGCGACGGCGCCTCCGGCTGCCCGACGACGACCAGCCGGCCGTCGGCCGCGCGCAGCACCTCCACGGGCGTGCCGTACAGCCGGGACAGCGTCTCGGAGGTGATCACCTCACGGGGCGGGCCGCAGACCGCGCCGCCGCCGGCCAGGTACACCACCCGGTCCAGATGGGCCAGGATCGGGTTGACGTCATGGGCCACCATCAGCACGCTCACTCCCTCCTCACGGCAGATCCTGCTGGTCAGCGCAGCCATCGCCGCTTGGTTGGGCAGGTCCAGGCTGTCCAGCGGCTCATCCAGCAGCAGCAGGGCGGGCCGCCGGACCAGGGCCTGGGCGATCAGCAGTCGCTGCTGCTCACCGCCGGAGCACTGGCCGACCGGCCGGTCCGCGTACGCTCCCGCGCCGACCAGGTCGATCACCTCGGCGACCCGGGCGCGGGCCTCGCGCGCCCGGGTGCCGAACCGCCCGGCGCCGGGCAGCGGCAGGCCCCAGCGGTCGCCGTCCCAGCCAAGCCGGACGATGTCGGTGCCCCGGATGCGCAGCCCCGGGTCGAAGCTGCGCCGCTGCGGCAGGTAGCCCACCCGCCGGGCGGCCGCGCCGGGCGCGGCCCCCAGCACCCGGACCTGGCCGGCGGCGGGCGGCAGCAGGCCCAGCAGTACTTTGACCAGGGTCGACTTGCCGACGCCATTGGGCCCCAGCACGGCGACGAACTCGCCCGCCGCGATGTCGAGGTCGACTCCGGTCCACAGGGTGCGGCCACCCACCCGGGCGGCCGCACCGCGCAGTGCGGCCACCGGGGTCGGTCCGGGTGCGGGCTGCGGCGGCGGTTCGGTGGCGCGCCGACGCTGGAGCGGCAGGGTGTGCCGGACCCGGGATATCGGGTGCACGTTACTTGCCGCTCGCCTGGGCGAGGGCCTGCTCGATGCCCTTGAGCTGGGCGACCTGCCACTGCTGGAAGGAGGCGCCGGCCGGGGTGAGGGTCTCGGTGACGGTGGCGACCGGGATGCCCTCGGCCTTGGCCGCCTTGACCTGGGCCTGCACATCGGGGGTGGCGTTCTGGCTGTTGTAGACGTAGATCTTGATCTGCTTGTGGGCTATCTGGGCGTCGATCGCGGCCTTGTCCTTGGCGGTGGGGTCGGCGCCCTCGCTGATCGCGTCGAGGAACGACTCCGGGGTCAGCATCTTCAGGCCCAGGCCCTCGGCCAGCGGGGTCACGATCGACTCCGAGGCGCCGATCGGGGTGCCGGCGTAGGTCGCCTTGATGTCGCTGATCAGCCGGTCGTACTCACCGAGGGTCTGGTTCTCGAAGGCGGTCTTGCGGGCGGCGAAGTCGGCGGCGTCGGCCGGGTCGAGCTTCTGGTAGTCCGCCGTGATCCGGTCGATCACGGTGTGCACGTCGGCGGGCGAGTACCAGCGGTGCGGGTTGCCGCCGTCCTTCACCCCGACCAGGTCGCCCACGGTCAGCTCGGTGCGGCCGGGGTCGGGGTTGGCGGCCAGCAGCTTGGGCGCCCAGGCGTCGTAGCCGATGCCGTTGACGATGGCGTACTGGGCGGTGGCGACCGTGCGCGAGTCGGCCGCGGTGGGCTCGTAGTCGTGCGGGTCGGCGTCCGGGTTGTCGATGATGCTGGTGACCTTGACATGGCTGCCGCCCAGCTGTTCCGCGATGCTGCCCCAGAAGTTCTCGGCGGCCACCACCTGGATGGTCCGGCTCGGCTGCCCGGCCGTGGCGGAGTCCGGGGCGGCCTTCGGGGCGGCGCTGGTGGACCCGGTGGAGCAGGCGCTGGTGGCGACCAGGGCGGCCGCCACGCCGCCGAGGGCGGCGAGGCGGAGCGGGCGGCGGCCGGTGAGGGCGGTACGCATGAGGGATCTCCTTCAAGAGCAGGGGAGATCCCACCATAATTGAAAATGACTATCACTTTGACCAGAGAGCTAACGATGATGGGAATCATTACCATCTCGTAACCTGTCACCACGTCACGCTTCTGCGTCGGGGTGGGTTCGCCGTGGGTCGAGGCCCCTGATGAGCCGCGCTTGTCGGTCAGGAGCGGCCACGGCCCGGGGCGGTTTCTCCGCTAGCCTGGCCCGGTCGCCTCCTGGGTCTGCCGAGAGAAGAGAGTCCTCGTGTCCGTCCTCATCGCCGGTGGAGCCGGTTACATCGGAAGCACCGTCGCCTCGGCCTGCCTGGACGCGGGCGTCACTCCGGTGATCGTCGACAACCTCGTCCGGGGCCGCGCCGAATTCACCGCCGGGCGGATCTTCTACGAGGGCGACATCTCGGACGGGGCCCTGATCGACCGGATCTTCTCGGAGCACCCGGACATCTCCGCGGTGGTGCACTGCGCGGCGCTGATCGTGGTGCCGGAGTCCGTGGCGGACCCGATCGGCTACTACGAGGCGAACGTCACCAAGAGCCTGGACTTCGTCCGCCACCTGCACCGCAACGACTGCGACCGCCTCATCTTCAGCAGCTCGGCCTCCATCTACCAGGCCGAGGACGGCTCCCCCGTCACCGAGGACTCGCCGCTGGCACCGCAGAGCCCCTACGCGCGGACCAAGGCGGTGTGCGAGCACATGTTCGCCGACATCGCCGCGGCCGGGAAGATCCGGGTGCTGTCCCTGCGGTACTTCAACCCGGTCGGCTCGGACCCCCTGCTGCGGACCGGGCTCCAGCTCAAGCGGCCCAGCCACGCGCTGGGGAAGCTGATCGAGGCCCACCAGGAGGGCACGCCGTTCCCGGTCACCGGCGTGACCTACCCGACCCGCGACGGAACGGGCATCCGTGACTACGTGCATGTCTGGGACCTCGCCGCGGCCCACATCGCGGCGATCGACCGGTTCGACTCCATCCTCACCCACGCCCAGCCGTCGATCGCGATCAACCTGGGCACCGGCTCCGGCACCACCGTCCGCGAGCTGTGCACCGCGTTCAACAACGTCGTAAGCCCGCCCCTGGCCACGGCCGACACCGATCCGCGCCCCGGTGACGTCGCCGGCGGGTACACCATGAGCGACCGGGCCGCGAAGCTGCTGGGATGGACGCCGAAGCTGTCCCTGGAGGAGGCCATCCGGTCCGCCCTGGACTGGATCCCCGTGCGCGACGCGATGCTCAAGGACTGAACCTCTCCGGCCCTCACTCTTCCGGGCGGCCTTGGCCTGGCTGGAGGCGGGCTTCGAGAGCCGGCAGGTGTCGATGACCGGGACCGCCCCACCGGTGCTCCGCCGCGGCGTCCCGGTAGACGTGGCGGGGGATCGAGCGCTTCGCGGAGCCGACGGCCTGCGGTCCAGTCGGCCTCCGGCGTGCCGACGCCCCCGAGCGCGTCGAGGCTGTGGCCGTGCCTACGGTCACTTGGGCCCGGCTGCTGACGCCCGCTCAGGGCGGGGGTGCGTTGCCGAGCAGCCGGTCGCGTTGGGAGAGCAGCCGCTCGACGTCGGCGATCTCCCGGCGGGCGTGGTCGGGCAGCTGCTCGGCGGGGACGCGTCCGTACCAGTCGGACGCGTCCTGGGCCGCCGCGTACGCCTTGGGGCCGTTGCCCTGGTCGAGCAGCCGGGAGGCCAGCAGCAGATGGGACTGCCCCAGGCCGACCAGGTGGTCGGGGTTGCCGGGGTCGGCGGTGTGCAGCCGGCGCCAGATGCGGACGGCCTTGACCACCGGGCGGACGCCGCCGCGCCCGGCGCGGGCCTCCCACAGCCCCAGGTCGCCGTAGCCCCGGGCGAGCCGGACGGCGGCCGGCGGGTTGCGGGCCGGATCGCGCGGGGTCAGCCGTTTGAGCAGGTCCACGGCGGACCGGCTGAGGCTGACCGCCTCGGCGTACCGCCGCTGCTCCCCCGCGTGGGCGCCCAGCACAAGACGCGCTTCGGCGCAGAGCAGGAGCCCCCGGGGGTCCTGGCGTGCGGCCCGTCCGAGCACCGGCAGCGCGTCCCGCAGCGCCTGGAGGTCACCGGCACCGGCCCCCGGCGCCTGGGCCGCCCGCAGCGCCGCCTCGGCCCGCCGCACCTCGGCGGTCGGCGGGCCGTCCGACCGTCCTGCCACCCCCATGGCGCCCTCCCCGGCTCAGCCTTCTCCAGTCTGCGGCGCTGCTGAGGGACCGTCAACGCCGCCCTGGCCGGCCTGGTGGGCGGCAAGCTCGGCCTGGAGGCGGGCGGCGTCGATGAAGGAGGTGTGGGTGCCGGCGGTGGTGCAGGCATGGGCGCCGGAGACCGCGCCGGCCAGCATGCACTCCTCGACCGGCCGCCGGGCCGACCAGCGGCTGAGGAAGCCGGTGACGAACGCGTCGCCCGCGCCGTTGCTGTCCACGATCGGCGCCCCCGGGTCGACGGCCGGGAAGTGGCGCGGTGCGGCGTCGTCCCGGGTGAGCAGATAGCTGCCGTGCTCACCCGCCGTGGCGGCGACCAGGACGGCCCGGCCGCCCGCCAGGATCGAGCGCATCACCGCCTCGTGGCCGCCCCGGCAGCCGGCGACCGACATGAAGACCAGGTCGGACTGGAACGCGTACTGCCGGTGGTGCTCCTGCCTGCCGTCCCAGGCGTGCAGATCGGTGGAGCAGCTGACGCCCAGCCGGTGGATGTCCGGGTAGAGGTCGCGGTTGACGTTGCTGATGGACAGGTGGACGTGGGCGGACCGCTCCAGGAAGGGCAGGGCGAAGGCGCGGGGCAGCCGCAGATCGGCCGGGTGGCGGCCGTCGTAGAAGGAGAAGCGCCGCCCGGCCGCGTCCACCAGGTTGACCGCGCGCGGGGTGCCGGCCGGGGAGACGAGATGGCTGAAGTCCAGGCCGTGGCGGCGGTACGCGTCCAGGATCAGGGCGCCCTGCGGGTCCGCGCCGAGGAAGTCGATGAACTTGGTACGCAGCCCCAGCGCCAGGCTGCCCAGCGCCACGCCGTTCCCGGTGTGCGCCACATGGTCGACCACCGGCGGCACGCCCACCGAGTCGCCCTCGGGGATCTCCAGCTGCTCCACCCGCACGATGGTGTCCACGCCGGCGCCGCCGACCACCAGGATGTCGTACATGTCCCCCCTCGGCCAGGTCCCCCCTCGGCCGCCCGCCGCGGCTCCGCTGGACGCCGATGCTGCCACGCGCCACCCAGCGCCGCAACGGATTTCCGAAACTTTCCGAGAGGCCTTGCAGGGGCGGCGAGGCGGGGGTGACCGCGGGCACCCGTCCCGTTCCGGCTGGCGCGTCGGCACGTACGCTGCTGGTCGTCACCCGCCCCCGGTCCCGGCGGGGGACGTTCCCGCGCGACGAGAGGCTCAGCCATGCACCGCACCGCCCACCCGGTGCCCACCCACCCGGCGTCCCCGATCCGCCTGGTGGCCACCGACCTGGACGGCACACTGCTGGGCGCCGACTCCACCGTCTCGCCCCGCACCCGGGCGACGCTGCGCCGCCTCGCGGAGCGAGGCATCGAGCATGTCATCGCCACCGGCCGACCGGCCTCCGGCTGCGCGCCCTTCTTCGACGCCCTCGGCTACCGGGGGCTGGCCGTGTGCGGGCAGGGCGCGCAGGTCTACGACGCCGGACGCGGCCGGCTGCTGACCGGCGCCGAGCTGGACCGGGACGCGGCCCGGGACGCGCTGGCGCGCCTCGCCGCGCTGGTCGGGCCGGTGGAGCTGGCCGTCGTCACCTCGGGGCTGCACGGCGAGTTCCTGGTCACCGAGGGATTCGGCCGGGGCGACGAACGCGCGCTGGCCCCCTTCCGGCCGGCCTCGGTCGCGCAGTTGTGGGAGCAGCCCGTCGACAAGGTGCTGATCCGGCACCGCGACCTGTCGGACGGCGACCTGGTGGCCGCCGCCGCCCGGTGCTGCGGCCCGGGGCTGACGGTCGTCCACGCCGGTCCCCGGATGGTGGATCTGCTGCCCACCGGCTTCGACAAGGCGACCGGCCTGGCCCGGGTCGCGGACTCCCTCGGCGTGGGCAGCCACGAGGTCATCGCCTTCGGGGACATGCCCAACGACATCCCGATGCTCACCTGGGCCGGGTACGCGGTGGCGATGGGCAACGCCCACCCCGAGCTCAAGGCCGTGGCCGACGAGATAGCGCCGGACCACGACGAGGACGGCGTCGCCGTGGTCCTGGACCGGCTGCTGGCCTGCTGAGCGGTACGGCGGGTCAGTCCCGGTCCCGCAGCAGCCGGGGCAGCAGGCGTTCGGCGTTGCGGGTGGTCAGGGCGCGCCAGCTGTCCCCGGCGGGCTGTTCGGCGCCGTCCACGGTGGCGACCTGCGCGGTGACGCCGGGCGCGGGCGTCCAGCAGGAGTCGCTGCCGTAGAGCAGCCGGTCGCTGCCGAACGCCCTGACCAGGGCGGGCACCTGGTGGGGGAAGGGCGTACCGGCCATGTCGAACCAGAGGCCGGCGAGCTGCTGCGGCACGCTCGGCCCACCTGGCCCGCCTGGGCCGCCGCCGAAGAAGACGCTGCGGAACAGCTCCATCCGGTCGGCCAGCAGCGGGAGGGCGCCGCCGCCGTGGGTGATGATCCACTGGATGCCGGGGTAGCGGGTGAGGACCCCGGAGAAGACCAGGTCGCTCACGGTACGGGCGGAGTCGAAGCTGAACTCCAGCATGGGCCGGGGGCGGCCCAGCGACAGCTGTTCGAAGCAGGGCGGCGAGGTGGGGTGGACGAACACCACGGCGGCGCGGGCGTCGAGTTCCGCGTACAGCGGGTCATAGCGCCGGTCACCGAGGTAGACCCCGCCCGCGTTGGTCTCGACCGTGACGCCGTCGCTGCCCGACTCGTCCAGGGCGTGGGCCAGTTCGCGCCGGGCGCCCTCGACGTCCGGCAGCGGCAGCGAGGCGAAGTGGCCGAAGCGGCCGGGGTGGGCCCGCGCGATGCCCCGCCCGTACTCGTTGACCTGCCGGGTCAGGCTGCGGGCGGCCCGGTCGTCGCCGAAGTGGGTGCCCGGTGAGGAGACCGAGAGCACGGCGGTGCCCACGCCCCAGCCGTCCATCAGCGCCACCTGCTCCTCCGCCCGCCAGCCGGGCCAGCCGGGCATGCCGTCGGGCCGCAGGTGTCCGGCGGCCTTGGCGGCGGCGATGTACTCCTCAGTCACAAAGTGCGTGTGGACGTCCACCAGGGGCGTTCCGGTGCTGCTCATCGGGGTCTCTCCTGCGGTGAGGGGGCGTCAGGAGACGGGTGCGGGCCCGGCGGTTCGGCCCGGACGGGTCCCGTCCGGGCCGAGTGGTCCCACCGACGACGCGTCAGGGACCGACCGGACCGCCGCCCCGCCCGGTGCCCTCCACGATCACGGTGTCACCGACCTGGCTGAAGTCGTAGAACCACTTGGCGTCCGCCGGGTTCAGGTGGATGCAGCCGTGCGAGGTGTCGACCGAGCCGACGCTGTGGTCCCAGGGCGCGGCGTGCACGAACAGCCCGCCCGAGGTGAGCCGCACCGCGTCGGGGACCTGGAGGTCGTAGTAGTCGGGGCTGCCGGAGTCGCAGGTGATCCGCGCGCTGCACGAGGTCATCTCGACCATCGGGTCCTTGCCCAGCACGTGGTACGTACCGGACCGGGTGGGGAACCTGGCCATGCCGAAGCCGGCCGGGAAGACCGCCACCGTCTTGCCGTCGACGGTGGCGCGCAGCTGGTGCGTGCTCTGGTCGATGGTCGTGACATGGCCCGTGGCGGCGGGCTCGGTGTCGCGGGCGGGCTGGAGCGCGTCCGGCGCCGCGACGCCCGCGGCACCGCCGTTTCCGGGAGCGGCGGCGGCGGAACCCGCCTGGAGGCCGGTCGTCCCGGCGCACACTGCCGCCATGAGCAGCGTCGCGAGTCCGCTGGACAGCGCGGCGCGGCGCGGACTGCTGAGTCGGTTTCTGGTCACCCTCATCACCACCGTGGTGTCGGCGAGCACCTGTGGCCCGCCCGGGGGGCGTACGCACAGGTAGGGGTCACTGGCAGGAGGCGGCGATGGCGGTCCCTCCGGCTCGGGACGCTAGCCCTGCGGGGCGCTGCGCCGACCGCAGAATGCCGGTATCCGGTGCTCCATCGCCTGACCGGTACTTTTACCGGCCGGTGTAGCGGGCCTTCTACCCCCGCCCAGCCTCCTCACACCGACCCGCGACCTCACACCGACCGGCGGCGCTGCGGCGAGCGGCCGGGCTCAGTCGCGGGCCGCCAGCTGCCGCAGGGTGTAGCCGCTGCCCGCCGGGTCCAGCACCTTGGTGGCCTGCTTGAACAGGTACTCCGCCCGCTCGTACGAAAGCCGGCTGCGGCCGGTGTCCGGGCAGAGATCGGCCGCCCCGGCGTACGGGCCGGGCCGGGCCGCCGGTCGGCGAGGAACAGCGGGCCCCGGGTCCGGCCGCCCAGCAGCTCGGGGAGCAGCGTCCAGCACGGGGACGATGACAGCAGCCGCCCCGGCCCGCGCGCAAGCCGGGGCGGCTGCCGGGAGCCGGGGTCAGGGGCCGAAGACCTGCTGGACCACGCTCTCGCCGTCCCCGACGATCCGGCGGAAGCGGCGGGCCAGTTCGACGGCCTCCTCCCGGGAGCGGACCTCGATCAGCGCGAAGCCGGCCACGGCCTCCTTGGCCTCCGCGAACGGCCTGTCCGTCACCGTGAGCTCCCCGCCGGCGGAGATCAGCCGGATACCGCCCGGCTCCAGGCCACCGGTGGCCAGCAGCGCCCCGCTCGCGGTCAGCTCCTCGATGAACCGGCCCATCTCGTCGTAGAAGTTCTCGTCGGGTTCGGCGCCGCCGGCCTTGTTCGTCATCAGGAACCGCATGGGTGTCGCTCCTTCTCATCCGTTGCTTCACCCACCCGTCGAACGGGGCGATGCGACAGGGAATGGCGGCGCTCCCTGTCACAGCACCCGGCCGACGTCGATACGAGGACCGAACAGCCGAATCCCAGAGCAGAGGACGATCGACATGCCCGAGTTCGCCACCGTGCAGGACTACTGCGCCGCGCTCCCCGCCGCCCAGCGCGAGCTCACCGACCGGCTGCTGCCGCTCATCGAGGCGGCGCTGCCCGGCGCGGGCGCGGTCTGGCACGGGCACCCGGTGTGGAGCCTGGGCGCCGCCCCGGGCAAGTCCCCGGTCTGCTATCTCAAGGCGTACGCCGGCCATGTGACCTTCGGATTCTGGCGGGGCCAGGAGTTCACCGACCCGTCCGGCCGCCTCACGGCCAACGCGCGGGAGATGGCCTCCGTCAAGCTCCGCACCCCGGCCGACCTGGACGCCGAGCTGTTCAGCGGCTGGCTGCGCCTGGCCCGTTCCCTGGAGGAGCCGGTGGGGGCCGGCCGCTGAGCCACCGGACGACGAAGGCCCCGCCACCCGTGGCCGAAGGTGGCGGGGCCGGGGGTCAGCCCGGCGGGAGCAGCAGCCCCAGCAGGGTGCCCAGGCAGGCCCAGGCCGCCAACGAGAGGGCCAGCAGCCGCAGCCGCAGCGCGCGGTAGCGGGCCGCGTACTGGCGCTGGAGCTGCCGGGTGCGGTCGGCGATGCGGACGATGGTGGCCCGGGAGGTCTCCAGCCGCTCGGCGGTGTACACCCGGACGACCTCCTCGCGCTGCGGGCCGAGCAGCCAGGGCAGCCGGTCCGCGAACGCCTCGGCCTGCTCGCGGGCCCGAGCGGTCTCGCCGTGCCAGAGCAGATAGCCGTCCAGCTGCCGCAGCCCGGCGGCGCACTCCCGCCCCGGGTCACCGGCGTCCCGGCGGCGGCTCACCGCCCCGGACCCGGTTCGATGCCCCCCGCCCCCGCGCGGACGCCCGCGGTGCCGCCCACCAGCTGGTCGTCATCGGGGATGTCGGGGTGGTGCAGGTCGAACGCCGGGGATTCGGAGCGGATGCGCGGCAGGGTGACGAAGTTGTGCCGGGGTGGCGGACAGGCGGTGGCCCACTCCAGCGAGCGGCCGTAGCCCCACGGGTCGTCCACCGTGACCCTCTCGCCGTATTTGGCGGTCTTCCAGACGTTGTAGAGGAACGGCAGGACCGACAGGCCCAGCAGGAAGGAGCCGATGGTGGAGACGGTGTTGAGCGTGGTGAAGCCGTCGGACGCCAGATAGTCGGCGTACCGGCGGGGCATGCCCTCGGCGCCCAGCCAGTGCTGGACCAGGAAGGTGGTGTGGAAGCCGACGAAGAGCGTCCAGAAGTGGATCTTCCCCAGCCGCTCGTCCAGCATCCGGCCGTTGAACTTGGGCCACCAGAAGTAGAAGCCGGCGAACATCGCGAAGACCACCGTGCCGAACACCACGTAGTGGAAGTGCGCCACCACGAAGTACGAGTCGGACACCTGGAAGTCGACCGGCGGCGAGGCCAGCAGCACCCCGGTGAGCCCGCCGAAGAGGAAGGTCACCAGGAAGCCCACCACCCAGAGCATCGGCGTCTCGAAGCTCAGCGAGCCCTTCCACGCCGTGCCGATCCAGTTGAAGAACTTCACCCCGGTCGGCACCGCGATCAGGAACGACATCAGGGAGAAGAACGGCAGCAGCACCTGCCCGGTGACGTACATGTGGTGCGCCCACACCGTGACCGACAGCGCGGCGATGGCGATGGTGGCGGCGATCAGACCGGCGTAGCCGAACATCGGCTTGCGGCTGAAGACCGGGATGATCTCCGAGATGATGCCGAAGAACGGCAGCGCGATGATGTACACCTCCGGATGGCCGAAGAACCAGAAGAGGTGCTGCCAGAGCAGGGCGCCGCCGTTGGACGGGTCGAAGACGTGTGCGCCGAACTTGCGGTCCGCCTCCAGCGCCAGCAGCGCGGCGGCCAGCACGGGGAAGGCGAGCAGCACCAGCACACCGGTGAGCAGCACGTTCCAGGTGAAGATCGGCATCCGGAACATCGTCATGCCGGGGGCGCGCATGCAGATGATCGTGGCCATCAGGTTGACCGAGCCGAGGATGGTGCCGAAGCCGGAGAAGGCCAGGCCCATGATCCACATATCGCCGCCGACGCTCGGCGAGTGGATGATGTCGGAGAGCGGCGAGTAGGCGAACCAGCCGAAGGACGCGGCGCCGTCCGGAGTGAGGAAGCCGGCCACCGCGATCAGCGAGCCAAACAGGTACAGCCAGTAGGCGAACATGTTCAGCCGGGGGAACGCCACATCGGGGGCACCGATCTGCAACGGCATGATCCAGTTGGCGAAGCCGGTGAACAGCGGCGTCGCGAACATCAGCAGCATGATGGTGCCGTGCATGGTGAACGCCTGGTTGAACTGCTCGTTCGACACGATCTGGGTGCCGGGCCGGGCCAGCTCGGCACGCATCACCAGCGCGAGGAT
Source organism: Streptomyces sp. NPDC092296 (assembly GCF_044755465.1). Classification (NCBI taxonomy): domain Bacteria; kingdom Bacillati; phylum Actinomycetota; class Actinomycetes; order Kitasatosporales; family Streptomycetaceae; genus Streptomyces; species Streptomyces sp. NPDC092296. The sequence goes on from NZ_JBIVRB010000018.1 coordinate 40,244, forward strand.
GCCGCCGATCAGGAAGAAGGCGAACGTGGTGCACATGTACAGCGTGCCGATCGCCTTGTGATCGGTGGTGGTCAGCCAGTTGACGACCGCCCTGCCGCCGCGCGCCCGCCCCTCCGGCGGAGGGGCCGCTGCTGCGGCCTGCCCCACCCTGTCCGTCGTGGTCACCGCAGTGCTCCTTCGCGATCGACAACCGCCTCGACGCGATCACGTTGACATAGGCCGCCAGTCACGTCGAGTAATCACCCGGTTACCTAGCCCGATCGGGGGAGCGTCGCAGCGGCAGCCGGGGGCCGCCGCCGACTGCGGTTGACGGGCGGACGCGGGCGGTGGAAGGCTCCCTTCTGGGAGCGCTCCCAAGCCGACGGCGGCCCAAGGGCCCCGGCTCGGCGGTCCGCCGCGTACGCCGAGGCGCCCCGCCGCCCGGTCGGGGCCGCCCCAGCCGCCGTTCGGATCGAGGGAGCACCATGAGCAGCATCTTCATCACGGGGTCGACCCAGGGCATCGGCCTGGAGACCGCCTCGACGCTGGTCGCCGCCGGGCACCGCGTGGTCGTGCACGCCCGGGACGCCGCCCGAGCGGACGACGTACGGGCGGCGCTGCCCGGCGCGGCCGGGGTGGTCGTCGGCGACCTGGCCTCACTGGCCCAGACCCGGGCCGTGGCGGAGGCCGCCGCCGCGGCGGGGCCGTTCGACGCCGTGATCCACAACGCCGGTCTCGGCGGCGGCGCGCCGGAGCGCACGGTGACCGAGGACGGCCTCGAACTGCTCTTCCAGGTCAATGTGGTGGCGCCGTACCTGCTGACCGCGCTGATGCCCCGGCCCGGCCGGCTGGTGTACCTGACCTCGGGGCTGGAGGCCGACGGCGACCCGCAGTGGGACGACCTGCAGTACGAGCGGCGGCCCTGGCACGGGATGCAGGCGTACTCGGACTCCAAGCTGTTCGATGTGCTGCTCGCCTTCGCCGTGGCCCGGCACTGGCCCGGCGTCCCCACCAACGCGGTCGACCCCGGCTGGGTGAAGACCCGGATGGGCGGCCCGGAGGCCACCGACGAGCTGCCGCAGGGCGCGGACACCCAGATCTGGCTCACCACCGGCGACGACGCCGAGGCCGTGCTGAGCGGCAGGTACCTCAAGCACCGGCAGTCGCTCAAGGCCAACCCCGCCGCGTACGACCAGGAGCAGCAGGAGCGCCTGCTGTCCGTGCTGGCCGGGATCACCGGTACGGAGCTGCCCGCGCTCTGACGGGTGGTCGGGCCCCGGGTCGGCCGGTGGCGGCGGCCACCGGCCGACCCGGCCCCGCGGCCCCGGCGGGGGTCAGGGCCGGTCCGCCGTGCCGGGGGCGGCGGTCGGCGCCGGCCCGGCGCCGGGCCGGGGCACGGTGGCGACGACCACCCCGGCGGTGAGCAGCACCAGGTTCTTCACCACGAACTCGCCGTCCATGGTGAGCAGCACCGGGTTGCCGTGCTGGAAGGACTCATGGGGCATCATCACCAGCACGCCGAAGGTGCCGACCAGGTGTGCGCAGAAGATCGGCAGCGCCCAGCCCAGGGCCCGGCCGGAGGCGAACCAGATCCCCAGCACCACCTCGAAGCAGCCGAGGGCGGTGACCGCCCAGTTCCCGGTGTGGAAGGGGATGACGCCGGTCACCAGCTCGGCCGCCGGGCTGCGTTGGATGACCTTGAGGACGCCGAACCAGATGTAGACCAGCCCCAGCACCACCCGCAGCAGGGCCAGCCCGTGCCGGTGCAGCTGGGGCGCCCAGCCGGCGAGGCGGTCGGTCAGACCGGGGGCGGCGGTGACCTGGGGCCTGGCGCGGTGGGTCTCGGGTGTCACGGTCACGGTGTCGCCTCCGGGCTGGGACGGCCGACCGCTCGTCGGCCGGCTGGGGATGGACCTGCGGCGCCCGAGCCCGGTGGACGTGGGCGCGGGTGCCGGTACGGGAGCCGGGGTGGGTGCTGGGTGGGCGCCGTGGCCCATGGGAGCGCTCCCACCGGGTGCCACCGCAGCGATCCGCTGCCGTCGCCAGTGGCGGACGGCTCGCGCTGCCTGCCGAGTCCGCCGCCTGAGCGAGCCGGGGGCGCCGCGCGGAGCGAGGCGGTACCGCCCGCCCTCGATCCCGCCCACCGCGTCCGTCCTGCTGTGGAGGGCGGCGGCCCATCGGTTCGTTCCCCCGCACGTTAGCCAGCGCGCGGCGGCCGGCGGGAGGGCCCATCAGCTCCTTCGATGCCCGCCATGACGGTTACCGATCGGGCCCCGACCAGTGGTTTCACCAGCCGGAGCGGTGGTGACGCCGCAGCCCGGCTCCGCGTCAGGCCACCTCGCCCCGGGGCCCGGCACCCCCGGCGACGCCGATCGCGGACAGGCCGCCGGAGCGCGGCGCGGGACCGCCCCGGGGCGGCGGTACGGGACCGGGCAGCGCGCCGCCGTGGGCCGGGGCGGACAGCTCGTCCGACGACGGGCGCGGCGACCCGCCGAGCACCTGGCGCAGCAGCTCCGCCAGCGCCTTGCGGTGCACGGCGGGCAACCCGCCGTCGGGGCTGGTGACCAGCGAAGCCGTCCAGTGCATGGCCGGCACCTCGGGCAGCGGCAGCAGCCCCTTGCCCTGCCGGGCCGCCGTCAGGGCCGTCGGCAGCATGGCGCAGCCCAGCCCGGAGAGCACCAGGATATGGACGCCGTCCGCCGAACCGATCTCCACGATCTCGGGGGCCCGGCCCTCGCGCAGCCGCAGCAGTTCGGGAAGCCAGCGCTGGGAGGGGCAGTCCGGGTCGGTGATCACCACCGGCGGGGGGCCGGCCACCGGCCGCGCCGGCTCGGGCCGGGCGGCGGAAGCGGCGCCGACGACCGGTGAGAACTCCACCGTGAGCAGCGGGACCGTGGCCGACCCGCCCTCCTGGTCGTCCCCCTCCCCCGGCGGCGCGGGGACATCCGCCGCCGTGGCGCGGGCCGGCCCGGTCAGCAGCACGGCGCCGTCGACCTCCGCCTCCCGCAGGGCGGTGCGCAGCTGCTCGGTGCCCAGCACCCGGACGGCGAGCTGGACGCCGGGCAGTAAGCGGCGGCCGAGGTGGGCGAGCCGGGTCAGCTGCTGGCCGTACGCGAGGGAGTGCGGCAGCCCGAGCACCACCCGGGGCGTCCTGGCGGCCGGGCCGCGCAGTGCCTCCTCCATCTCGCCCACCAGCTCCAGCATCTGGCGGGCGTAGGCGTGCAGGGTGTGGCCGGCCGGGGTCAGCCGGACGCCGGTGGGGAGCCGTTCGAAGACGGGCTCCCCCACCTGGTCCTCCAGCGCGCGGACCTGGGCGGTGACGCTGGACTGGGAGTAGCCGAGTCTGCGGGCGGCCCGGGTGAAGGACCCGGCGTGGATGACCTCGCAGAATGTGCGGAGCGTTCGAATGCCGAGGTCCATGCCGCGTTCCCCCTCCTGGGTCGGCCGGTGTGACAGCCGGTCACCGGGTGCAGGCAGGAGCACCCGTGACGTTGGTTCCGCCCGGGTGTGACGGGGCACCCTGGCGTCGTTCCGCGCCGGGCGCCCTCGCCCGTCCGGCGCGACTCTACTCGGCGGGGTGGGCCTCGACCAGCGGAGAGCCGAGGTCCGGTTCGCCCGGCGGGGGCCGTGTGGGCCCTGCGGTCAGCGGCTGATCGGCTCGGCGGCCGGTTCGGGTGCGGGTGCCTGCTGCCGGGTCGGCGGGGGCGGTGCCAGTCGTCCGGTGCGCAGCAGCCGGCCGTTGACGGCCGCCGGGGGGCGAGGGCGGGCAGGGCGGCCAGTGAGTCGGTGAGCTGGGCGCCGTCCTGGAGGGCCAGGGTGATCAGCAGGGAGGACACCATGGTGTTCCCGGCGTGCGCCGGGCTCGCCGTCCAGATGGTGCCGCTGCGCAGCCGGAGCCAGGCGAGGACGGCTTCCTGGAGCAGGAGACCCACCGTCCGGAGCAGCGTGTCGACCGCGACACTGCGGTGGTCGACATGTCCGAGAAACGGCAGCGGACAATGCCGGCCTGCCCAGATCAGCCCGGTGACGGCAATCGACCGATAGGGCCGTCCGGTGGATACGCGCGGCCGCAGATATCCGGTCCAGCCGCACTCCTCACCCAGTAGAGCGGCATCCCCAGCGCCGGCGCCTGTCACCCGGGCAGCCCCGGGACCAGGCCGTCGAGCGGCGCCGCCCCCAGCCGGTAGCGCCCCAGCGCCCAGGCGAGCCCGACCGCCGGCGGGCCGGCGCCGGCGGGCCGGCCGGGCCGGCAGGTGGTAGCCCCGTCCGCGCCGCAGCCGGAGCGCGAGACCGGCGTCGCCGCAGCCCTCCCCGGTCACCCAGCGGCGTACCACGATCGCCGCCACGGCCGGTCCGACGGCGCCCGGAAGCTGCGCCACCGGATTGTCGAGCGGGACGTGGCACAGATAGCGGGCGGCCGACCACGACCCCCAGGAAATCCCGAAGGCGAGGTGCTGCGTCTGATGGCCGCCGGGCTGTCCGACCAGGACATCGCCGGGCGGCTGGGTGGTCGGCCTGGAGACGGTGAAGACGCCTGTCGGCAATGGGCTCACCAAGCTCGGCGCCGCCAACCGCACCCAGGCGGTGATCACGGCCCATGAGTCCGGCTTCGCCATCCCCGGCGGCTGACCGGGACTGCTGTCGCGTCAGCCGCCGGCGCCGTGCCGCAGGCCGTCCATCAGCAGGTCGAGCAGCCGCCCGGCCTGCTCGCGGCGGTCCGGCTCACCGGCGGCGAGGCAGACGCCGGACAGGCCGGTGAGCACGTCCTCGGGGCCGATGTCGGACCGTACGGTCCCGGCGGCGGCCCCGGCGTGCAGCAGGGTGGTGATCGCGGCGATCAGGCTGTCACGGCTCTGGGCGTAGGGGTTGCCGCCGGAGGCGATGACGGTGCGCAGCGCGCCGGCCAGCCCGCGCTTGGTGGACATGTAGTCGACATAGCGGTCCATCCAGCTGCGGAGTGCCCGGTCCGGCGGCAGCGACCGCAGCAGGTCCGCCGCCGCGTCGTGCAGCTTCGCCAGCTCGCTGCGGTAGGCCGCCTCGATGAGCGCCTCGCGGGTGGGGAAGTTGCGGTAGAGGGTGCCGATGCCGACGCCCGCGCCCCGGGCTATCGCGTCGAGGGTCGCCTCCGGGCCGCCCTGGGAGAAGGCGCGCAGCGCGGCGGCGAGCAGCCGGTCGCGGTTGCGCTGCGCGTCGGCCCGCAGCGGTCGGGGGCCGGTGGCCGGCATGGCGCCTCCTCGTCGACGGCACGGTTTTGCCGCTTGCTAACCGGAGGAGCCTCCACTTACTGTGGAAGTGAAAGCGGAGGGTCCTCCGCTTCCGCATTCTACCGGCCTGCCCGCACGGGCCACCCCCATCGAGTACGACGGGAACCACCATGACCGAGCCCACCCGCCTCACCACACCGTTCACCGCTGAATCCACCGCCGCCGAGGTCGTGGCGGGGATCGACCTCACCGGCCGCCGGGCCGTCGTGACGGGCGGCTCGTCCGGCATCGGCGTCGAGACCGCCAGGGCACTCGCCGGCGCGGGCGCCGAGGTCACCCTGGCGGTCCGCAACCCCGACGCCGGGCGGCGCGCCGCCGAGGAGATCACCGCGAGCACCGGCAACGCGCGGCTGCGGGTGGCGCCCCTGGACCTCGCGGACCGGGCTTCGGCGGCCTCGTTCGCCGCCGCCTGGGACGGCCCGCTGCACATCCTGGTGGACAACGCCGGCATCATGGCCTGCCCCGAGCTGCGCACGCCGGAGGGGTGGGAGCTCCAGTTCGCCACCAACCACCTCGGGCACTTCGCACTGGCCACCGGCCTGCACCGGGCACTCGCGGCGGCCGGCGGCGCCCGCGTCGTGTCGGTCAGCTCCAGCGCCCATCTGCGCTCGCCGGTCGTCTTCGAGGACATCCACTTCCGCGAGCGCGCCTATGAGCCGTGGGCGGCCTATGGGCAGTCCAAGACGGCCAATGTGCTCTTCGCCGTGGAGGCGACCAGGCGCTGGGCGGACGACGGCATCACCGTCAACGCGCTGATGCCGGGCGCGATCCGGACCAACCTCCAGCGCTATGTCAGCACCGAGGAACTGGACCGGATGCGGGCGCTGAGCGGCGGCCCGGCGGCCCCGGCCTGGAAGACGCCCGAGCAGGGCGCGGCCACATCCGTGCTGGTGGCGGCCTCGCCGCTGCCGGCGGGCATCGGCGGCCGGTACTTCGAGGACTGCAACCAGGCGCAGGCCCACCAGCCGGGCACCCGCAGCGGGGTTGCCGGGTACGCGCTCGACCCCGAGGCGGCCGCCCGGCTCTGGGAGGTCTCCGTCCGGACGCCGGCCGGCTGACCGCAGGGCCGGTCCCCCGCCCCGGTGGTACGGGGGCGGGGGAGCGGCGAGCTCGTCAGCCGTAGGCGTTGAACTCCGCGATGGACCACCAGGAGGTCGAGGTGCCGGTCTGGGTGACGCGGATGTACCGGGCGCTCTGCGCCGGGAACGTGACGCTCACCAGCGCCCCCGTACCCGTACCGGTCGCCACCGGGGCACCCCAGCCAGTCCCGTCCGCCGACAGCGACACCTGGTAACCCCGGGCGTAGTCACTCGCACTGCCACCCGAATCCATGGTGATCCGGCTGACCGAGTGCGCCGCGCCCATGTCCACCGTCACCGTCTGCCCGGCCGCCATCGGCACCCCGCTGGACCACCGGGTCGCCGCACTGCCGTCCAGCATGTTCGCCGGCACGTCACCGCCGCCGGTGGCCGAGGCCGACGCCGACCAGCCGGTGCGCGGCAGCAGGCTCGATCCGCCGCTCGCGGTGTAGGCGTTGAACTCCGCGATGGACCACCAGGAGGTCGAGGTGCCGGTCTGGGTGACGCGGATGTACCGGGCGCTCTGCGCCGGGAACGTGACGCTCACCAGCGCCCCCGTACCCGTACCGGTCGCCACCGGGGCACCCCAGTTGGACCCGTCCGTCGACAGCGACACCTGGTAACCCCGGGCGTAGTCACTCGCACTGCCACCCGAATCCATGGTGATCCGGTCGATGGAGTGGGCCGCGCCCATGTCCACCGTCACCGTCTGCCCGGCCGCCATCGGCACCCCGCTGGACCACCGGGTCGCCGCACTGCCGTCCAGCATGTTCGCCGGCACGTCACCGCCGCCGGTGGCCGAGGCCGACGCCGTCCAGCCGGTGCGGGAGAGCGCGGTCTGGGTGCCGCCGCCACCCTGGTCACCGCCGCCCTGGTCACCGCCGCCCTGGTCACCGCCGCCGGTGCTGCCGCCTGCCGGGATGGTGGTCTGGCCGGTGAGGCGGATGTCCCGGGAGGACGAGCCGACGTAGACGGCGTTGCTGCCTGCGGCGTTGGTCCAGCCGCTGGTCCAGTACTGGAAGCTGCGGGCGTCCAGGGTGACGCTCACATGCTTGGTCTGGCCGGGGTCCAGCGCGACCCGCTGGAAGCCGCGCAGGTTCTTGGGCGGCTCACCGGTGGCCGACGGCTGCCCGACGTAGACCTGGGCGACCTCGGCTCCGGCGCGGCTGCCGGTGTTGGTGACGTCGAAGCCGACCGCGACGCTGCCCGCGCTGTCCGGCGCGCCCACCGAGAGGTTGGCGTACCCGAAGGTGGTGTACGACAGGCCGTACCCGAAGGGGAACAGCGGCGCCTTGTTCTGCGCGTCGTACCAGCGGTAGCCGACCTTGACGCCCTCGGAGTACTGCACGGTGCCGTTCTGGCCCGGCCACTGGGCCGCGCTGGTGGTGGGGCCGTCCGCCAGGGACTTGGGGAAGGTGACCGGGAGCTTCCCGGAGAAGTTGCTGTCCCCGAAGAGCAGCGCCGCGATGGCGGTGCCGTCCTCCTGGCCGGGGTACCAGTTCTCGACGATGCCCCGGACGGAGTCGGCCCACGGCATGGTGACCGCCGAGCCGCTGTTGACGACCACCACGGTGTTGGGGTTGGCCGCCGCCACATCGCTGACCAGCTGGTTCTGTGCGGCCGACAGGTCAATGTTCGCCAGGTCGCTGCCCTCGGACTCGAAGTCGCTCACGAACACCACCGCCAGGTCGGAGCCGCGAGCGTTCGCCACCGCCTGGTCGTGCAGCGACTGGCCGGGGATCTGCCAGCCCAGGCTGGCGTTGCTGCCGCCGCCGGCCTGGTAGTAGTCCACCTCGATGCTCACCGGCTGGTTCGCGGTGAGGGTGATGTTGCCGGTCCGGGTGGTCGGGCCCTGGTCGTACCAGTTGTTGATCACCTGCTGACCGTTGATGATCAGTCGGCTGCCGTCGTCGCTGTTGAGCGAGAACTGGTAGCTGCCGCTGGCGGGCGGGGTCAGCGTGCCGGTCCACTTGGCCGACCAGTTGGTGCCCGCGACGCCGGGGGCCGGGGACTGGCCGCCCCAGACGGCGTCGATGTCGGAGTCGACCCGGCTGGTGACGGCCGTACCGGAGAGGTTGGTGTTGTTGTAGTACTGCCCGTACAGGCCGTTGCCGCTGCCCGAGGACGGCTTCAGGTACGAGCTGCCGACCGGTGTCAGCGTCCCACTGGCGGACGGCGTGCCCTGCGAGAAGGTGACCGAGGTGCCGGAGCCGGCCCGTGCCTTGATGCCCTGGTACGGAGTGACCACATGCGGCGCGTTCACGCCGGCGCTGCCGCCGCCCTGGGTCATCGCGTCGGTACCGGCGTCGTCCCCGATCACCGCCACCGAGTGCACCGCCGAGCCGATCGGCAGCACCGACGAGCCGTTCTTCAGCAGGACGCTGCCCTCCTCCGCGACCTGCTGGGCGACCGCCGCGTGGGCGGTGGAGGTGACCACCGCGTCCGCCGAACCGGACTGCGCCCTGTCGAAGAGGCCCTGCCGGAACATCGACAGCAGGATGCGCCGGGTGTGGTCGTCCACGGTGGCCTGCGAGACCTGCCCGCTCGCGACGGCGTTGGTCAGCGCGGTGCCGTAGTAGTCGCTGCCCGGCATCTCCATGTCGAGGCCGTTGTTCGCGGAGGCGACGGTGGAGTGGGTGCCGCCCCAGTCGGAGGTGATGAAGCCGGTGAAGCCGAAGTCGTTCTTGAGGACGCCGTTCTGCAGCGGCCCGTTCTCGCAGGCCATCGGCCCGTTTACCGCCGAGTACGAGCACATCACCGAGCCGACCTGGCCCTGTTGGACGGCGGTCTCGAAGGCGGGCAGGTAGATCTCCCGCTCGGCCCGGTCCGAGACGATCGCGTTGTCGGCGCTGCTGTTGCGGTTGGTCTCCTGGTTGTAGACCGCGTAGTGCTTGACCTGGGCCATCGGGCCCTGGCTCTGGATGCCCCGGATGTCGGCGGCGCCGAGCTGCCCGGCCAGGTACGGGTCCTCACCGAGCGATTCGAAGGCCCGGCCCCAGCGCGGATCACGCACGATGTTGATGGTGGGGGCCAGCACCACATTGGTGCCCTTGCCCCACTGCTCGGCGCCCAGCACCTCGCCGTACTGCTGCATCAGCGCGGTGTCCCAGCTGGCCGCACCGGCCACCGGCGCCGCCAGCTGGGTCACCCCCGACATGCCGTCACCGACCCCGACCGGGCCGTCCTGGAGGTGCAGCGCCGGGATGCCCAGCCGGGTGTTGGCGTTGACGCAGCCCGCGTACCCGCAGGACGCACCGCCGTGCAGCATCGTCAGCTTCTCGGCCTGCGTCATCGCGGCGAGCAGTTCATCGGCCCGCTGCGCGGGCGGCTGCGCGGTGTTCATCCAGGGCTGCGTCGCGGCCTGGGCCTGGCCCTCGGCGGCCGAGACGGCTCCGGCCACCAGCAGCAGGGCAACGGCGGCGGGCAGCGCGGACCGCCTTCTCCAATGGCGCACCGGTACTCCAAACGACGGGATCGCCGCAGCGGGCGGCGACCGGTGGGACGGGCGGACGGAGTGGAACTGGGCCTCGAAACCCGCCCTGACCAGGGACGGCACCAGGCCGGCGCGCGACGGCGCCGCGAACAGCGGCAGTGCGCCGGGCGCAGGGGTGCGCAGCCGTGGCGGACCGCCGACTGCGATCCTCGCCAGCAAGTGAGGGGGTGTCAATACATCCGGTGAGAGCGCTCTCCAAAAACCGCAGACCCGTCCATCGATACGGCTCATGCGTCGGCCTCCTCGACGTGGACGGCACGGGCGCGGGTCACAAACGGCCGGGAGAGGACGGTGACGGCCACGGAGACTGCGGCAGCGGTCGTGATCGCGGTGCCGGGGGTGACGTACTGGGCGAGGCCGCCGGCGGCAGCGGCGCCGATGCCCTGCCAGGTCATCCGGCCCGCCGACTCGACGCCCTGGACCTGGCCGCGCACCGGCTCGGGGGTCAGCGCGAGCAACTGCTCCTGCAAGGGCAGCGTGGCGGCGAACCCCGTGCCGGCGACGAACACCGCAGCGGTCACCACCGGCATGGGCAGGTGCAGCGCGAACGGCAGGTAGGGCGCGGCGAGCAGCAGCCGCAGCGCGAACGCGAAGCGGCGCCGCTGCTCGGCGGTGAGCAGCCGCCCGACCGTCAGGTCCCCGAGGAGCATGCCTGCCGATCCGGCGGCCAGCAGGGCACCGGCGTGCTCCGGGGCGTAGGAGATGAACAGCGCCTCGCACCCGACGACAAGGCCGTTGGGGACCCAGAGGTTCAGCAGCAGCGCCCGGCGTCCGGGGTGCGAGAAGAGTGCGGTGTTCGTCGTCCAGGTCTGCCGCAGCCCCGGGCGGCGGGTCAGCCGGAACGAGTGCTCCCGTACGGTCCCCGCCACCGCGAGCAGCCCGAGTCCGGTCAGGACCGCGGCGACGGTGCAGACCTCCTGCGGGCTCAGATACCGCAGCAGGGCGGCGCCGATCGCATAGCCGAGGATCGCCATGCCACCCGAGGTGATGTTCAGCAGCGAACGGGCCGACGCATAGCCGGCGGTCGGTACGACCTCGGCGAGCAGGCCCAGCCGCGTGCCGGTTCCCAGCGACTGGAAGAACCCCAGCACCAGGAGCAGGCCGAACCGGACCGTCAACGCAAGCCCCGGGACCGCCTGCCCGGCCACGCCCAGCAGCGAGACGCACTGGAGCGCGACGAGGACCCGGCGGGGACGGCTCCCGTCCGCGACCGACATCAGCGTCAAGGCACCGAGCACCGCCGCGAACGTGGCGGCGTACATGCTCATGGCCGTCAGGAACGGGGACCGGGTCTGCCGGTCGACCAGGTTGGCGAGCGCGAAGCCGGACAAGGTGCTCGCGGCGACCGTCAGTGTGAAACCGGCGTACAGGCCGACGAACTCGCCGTTGCGCAGCAGAGCGCGGTAGCCGGTGGGGGCAGGGGTGCGGGGCGCGGAGGTGTCAGGAAGCATGAAAAAAGCCTCCGGACACCCATATTCGGGAACGCCGAAGGCCAGCGCGTTCATTGTAGCAGTCGACTCGGTCCCGTGTCACGGCACTCTGCCGCCAGGCGGCCCGCCGAATTGCGGGAGATCCGGCGGCCGTGATCGGTACTGATTTTCCGTCCGGGGTGACGGAATTTTTCTTGTCCGCCGTTTCTGCGGGGTTCCGCTCGGTATTTTCTGGCTTTTTCCGGTGCTGCGGGACGGCTGCCACCCGCACGGCGCAGCGCGGGTCTGCCCGGGGTGCCACCGGGGCCGACAGCGGCTCAGGATGGGTCCATGACCAGCGACGACATCATTCCCGCGCCGCCGTGCGCTGCGGACATCGACGCCCTGGTGGCCTTTGTGGAGGCACGCTTGGACGACTTGCGCGGCAACTGCCTGCGGCTCGACACCCCGGTCTCGGGGGTCGAGCGCCGCCGGGAGCATGTGCGCAGCCTCGCCCGCCGGGCACAGGAGGCCCTCCGCTACTCGGGTTATCCGCTGCTCTACTGGAATCTGCTGGTGGACGAGGCGGCCACCTGGGACGGCCACCCGGGGCACCGGGCGGACTGGTGCCACCGTCCGCTGTGCGAGACCGGCACCCGGGCACTCCTGATCCTCTCGGGCTGACCCGCCGCCGGCGCCCGGGTGGAGGTTGCCGCGACTTCCGGTTCGACCTGGCAGCGGTCCCGGCCGCCCCGGCGACGCCGCGCGGGCCCGCCCGTATCCTGGGCGCGGTCGCGGCGGGCAGCCGGGCCCGCCGGAACCGGGCAGCACGGAGGGGGCGGACATGAGGCGCCGCAGGATCGCGGGGACCGCGCTGGAGCTGACCGAGGTCTGCTTCGGTGGGGCGGTGATCGGCAATCTGTACCGGGCGACGACGACCGAGACGGCGGTGGCCGCCGTCGACGCGGCCTGGGACGCGGGCGTCCGGTACTTCGACACCGCGCCGCACTACGGGCTGGGGCTCTCCGAGCAGCGGCTCGGGCTGGCGCTCGCCGGGCGGCCGCGCCGGGAGTTCACGGTCTCCTCCAAGGTCGGCCGGCTGCTGGTGCGCAACGAGCACCCGGGCGGCCGGGACACCCAGGGGTTCGACGTACCCGATGACCTGCGCCGGCAGTGGGACTGGAGCCGGGAGGGGGTGCGCCGGTCCGTCGAGGAGACGCTGCGGCGGACCGGGCTCGACCGGCTGGACGTCGTCTATGTGCACGACCCCGACGCGCACTGGCGGCAGGCGGCGGACGAGGCGATGCCCGAGCTGGCCCGGATGCGCGACGAGGGGCTGGTCGGCGCGATCGGCGCCGGGATGAACCAGTCGGCCATGCTGACCCGCTTTCTGCGCGAGACGGCGGCGGACCTGGTGATGCTGGCCGGCCGCTACACCCTGCTCGAACAGGACGCGCTGGACGATGTGCTGCCCGCCGCCCGGGAGTCGGGCAAGAGCGTGGTGGCCGCCGGGGTGTTCAACTCCGGCCTGCTCGCCCGCAACCGGCCGTCCGCCGAGCTGACGTACAACTACGCGACCGCGCCACCCGAGCTGGTGGCCCGCGCCCGGACGATCGCGGAGGTCTGCGAGCGGCACGGGACCAGCCTCCCGGCGGCGGCGATCGTCTTCCCGCTCGCCCACCCCGCCGTCGTCTCGGTCGCGCTGGGCATGGGGACGCCGGAGCAGGTCACCCGCAACACGGCGCTGTACCGGCAGGGGGTGCCGGACTCGCTCTGGGCGGAGCTGCGCGAGCGGGGTCTGCTGCGGGCCGACGCACCCGTACCGGCTGCGGCGCCGGCTGATGCCGTGTCGGCCGGTCGGCTGGGCGGTGGACGGCCGGCCGTGTGACCTGCGGCGCGGCGCGCCCGGACTCCGCGATCCCGGCCCCCTACCGTCGGGACTGCGTGGCCTGCGACGGCTGCCGACGGTATGCCAGGAGCTCGGGTAGGGCTGACCGGGGGAAGTTCTGGCGGCCTTCCGGGTGGTCGGGGCCCGGCGGTCATTTCCTCGGAGCGGATCTTTCGTTTCCCTGGTCGCACCATCCCTTCATCTGAGGAGTTCCTCAATGAACACGATCAAGAAGGCTGCCGTCCTGGTCGCCGCCTCCGGCTGCCTGGTCGCGGCCGGCGCGGGCACCGCCAGCGCCGGCGGCGCCGAAGGCGCTGCGGTCGGTTCTCCCGGCGTGCTGTCCGGCAATGTCGTCCAGGTCCCGATCACCATCCCGATCAACCTCTGTGGCAACGGCATCAACATCCTCGCGCTGCTGAACCCGGTCGGTGGCAACACCTGCATCAACGCCGAAGGGGGCCGTGACCGCGGCCACCGCGAGTTCGGTGGTGAGCTCATCCGGGGGCGCGAGGGCGGCCGTAAGGAGCGGGACCGCGAGGACCGGGGCCACGACAAGGGCCGCGGCGGCTGGGGCGAGGGCGGCCACGACCGTGGGCGTGGCGGCGACCGCGGCGGTGACTGGGGCGGTCGCTGACCCCAGCCCGCTGCCGGGTGATCCCCTGCCCGGCTGAGTGCACAGGCCGGTGGTCCCTGGACAGGCAGTCGCCCGTCCAGGGACCACCGCCGCGTCCGGGGCCGGACCGGACGCCGAGGCAGCGGCCGGGCCCGAGGCGGCCGGTCACCCGAGGGGCGGTGCCACGCCGCCGAACGGCCCAATCCGCCCGCCGGGCGCCCCGGGTGCGGTGGACTTCCCCCGCCTGTGCACCCGCCCGGCGCCCGACACCCCCGGAGGTCACCCCGATGAAGAAGCTCGGCACGCTGGCAGCCGCCGCAGCCCTGGCCTGCCTGGCCGCCGCACCCGCCCCGGCCCGCCCCGCGCTGCCCGACACGACCACCAAGAGCTTCCTGGACGAGGCGCTGAAGGAGGCCAACGCCGTCCGCGCCAAGCACCACGCCCCGCCGCTGGTGCTGGACAAGCAGCTGAACACGGAGGCCGCCGCCCGCGCCCAGGACATCTCCCGCTGGGAGGCGCTCTCCGGCACCGGCACCTCCGGCCCGCGCCCCGGCACCGCCGAGAACTTCTACTGGGGCGGCAGCTCCACCCCCGCCGTACGCGGCGCGGCGGACGCCGTGGCCTCCTGGGCGGCCGAGGGCAAGAGCTACGACTTCAAGCACCCCGGTGCCACCGCCGGGACCGGCCGCTTCACCCAGCTGGTCTGGAAGGCGACCACCCGGGTCGGCGCCGCCCGGACCTCCGGCAAGGGTGCGCAGTGGTACGAGACGTATGTCGTCTTCGTCTTCCGCTCCCCCGGCAATGTCGCCGGGCAGTACGCGCAGAACGTGCTGCCCGCCTCGGGCTGACCCGGGCCCGGCCGCCCGCCGCCGGTTTGGCATGCTGGCGGGTATGCGCGTGCTGGTGGTGGAGGACGAACGGAGCCTGGCCCGCTCGCTGCGGCGGGGCCTGGAGGCCGAGGGCTGGACGGTGGACCTGGCGCACGACGGGCGCACCGGGCTGCGGCTCGCCCGCGAACTCCCCTACCGGGTCGTGGTGCTGGATGTGATGCTGCCGGAGCTGAGCGGTCTGCGGGTCTGCGCCGAGCTGCGCCGGTCCGGGGTGACCACCCCCATCCTGCTGCTCACCGCGCGGGACGGCGAGTGGGACCAGGCGGAGGGGCTGGACGCGGGCGCCGACGACTACCTCACCAAGCCGTTCTCGTACGTGGTGCTCACCGCCCGGCTGCGCGCCCTGGCCCGCCGGGGCGCCCTGCACCGGCCCGCCGTGCACCAGATCGCCGACCTACGGGTGGACCCGGCGGCCCGGCGCTGCCACCGGGGCGGGCAGGAGGTGGCGCTGACCGCCCGGGAATTCGCCGTGCTGGAGTGCCTGGCGCGGCGGCCGGGCGAGGCGGTGGGCAAGGACGAGATCCTGGACGAGGTGTGGCCCGCCGGGTACGACGGCGACCCCAATGTGGTGGAGGTGCACGTCAGCGCGCTGCGGCGCAAGATCGACGCGCCGTTCGGCCGGCACAGCCTGCTCACCGTGCGCGGCGCCGGCTACCGCCTGGTGCCGGACGTTGGCTGAGCGCGGCCGCCGGGTCCCGCTGCGGTGGCCGCGTCCGCGCGGCGTACGCAACCGGGCGGCGCTGGCCGCCGCGCTGACGGCGGCGGTGGCGTTCGGCGCCGGTGGGCTGGCCATCCGCCAGCTGGTCTTCCAGGACCGGCTGGACCAGGTGCGGGAGTCCACCGACCGGCTGGCGCAGAGCGTGGTGCAGCAGATGCTGGGCAGCCGGGTGCCGGAGACCTCCGCGCTGATCGACCAGACGTACGAGGTGGTGCTCGACGACGGGCATCTGCTGGAGGCCAGCCCCGACCTGGCGCCGTACGAGGTGGCGGGCGCCGTGCTGCCGCCGCTGCCCGGGTCACCGGACGGGGCGCTGCGCTCCCGTACCGTCCGCCTGGGCCCGCTGCCGCGCTCCCCCATCGCGCTGTCGGCCGGGCTGCGCGGGCAGTCGGAGGCGCTGGCCGACCGCACCTGGGCCGTGCGCAGCGCCACCGTGCACGGTATGGCGCCGCAGGCCGCCGCCGCCTACCTGGGGCCGGGAGCGGGCGGCGGGCACTCGTTCACCGTGCACATCCTGGTGCCGCGGTGGGAGGCGGAGCGGGTGCGGGCCTCGCTGGACCGGCTGCTGCTGACCGGGGTCTTCGCGGCCACCGGGTTCGTGGTGGTGGTGGCCCGCGCGGTCACCGGGCGGGCGCTGCGGCCGGTGGAGCGGATCAGGGAGGGCATGGCGGAGGTGAGCGCCAGCGAGCTGCACCGGCGGGTGCCGGTGCCGCCGGACGGCGACGAGATCACCCGGCTGGCCCTCACCACCAACCAGACGCTGGACCGCCTGGAGGAGGCGGTCGCCCGGCAGCAGCGGTTCGTCGCGGACGCCTCGCACGAGCTGCGCAGCCCGGTCGCCAATCTGCGTACCGGCCTGGAGGTGGCGCTGGCGCACCCCTCCCGCACCCACTGGCCGGAGGTCGCCCGGGACGCGCTGGCCAACACCGAGCGGCTGCACCGGCTGATCGACGACCTGCTGGTGCTGGCCCGGCTGGACGCCACCGCCCCGGCGCCGGACGCGGCCGACGTGAAGTTGACGGCCGTGGATCTGGCCGCCGTGGATCTGGCCGCCGTGGTCCGGGCGGAGTGCGCCGGGCGGGGCGGGCCAGGTGCCCGGCTGCGGCTGTCCGGCGGGGAGCCGGTGCCGGTCGCCGGTGACCGGGGGCAGCTGCGGCGGCTGGTCCGCAATCTGCTGGACAACGCGGAGCGGCACGCGCGCTCCGAGATCCGGGTGGCGGTGTCGGCGGACGGCGCCGGGCGGGCCCGGCTGGTGGTGGCGGACGACGGGCCGGGCATCCCGGCCGCCGAGCGGCAGCGGGTGTTCGAGCGCTTCACCCGGCTGGACGACGCCCGAGCGCGGGACGACGGCGGTTCCGGACTGGGGCTCGCCATCGTGCGGGAGATCGCCGTCCGGCACGGCGGCACGGTGGAGGCGGACGCCGCCGAGGGCGGCGGGGCGCGGCTGACGGTGCTGCTGCCCGGCTGGCCCGGCCGCCCCGGCCCGGTGACCCCTGGCTGAAGGGATCTTCAGGTGTCTTCAGCCCTGCTTCAGGCGGCGGCCGGGAGGCTGGTCCGGTCCGGCCCCGGCGACGCCTTGCGCCCGGGGCGGTCGCCGAGCGAGAGGTGGGGCGCATGGGTGCGCTGCGGGTACGGGCGGGCGGGCGCGGCGGGCGCCGCGCCGCCGGGTGGGCGGCGGCGCTGCTGCTGGCCGGGGGCGCGGTGGCGGGCTGCTCCGGCGGCGGCGGGCCGGAAGCCCTGGAGCCGCCCGCGCCGCCGCCGGGGGCGCGGGCGGCGACGCTGGGCGCGCCGGACTGCTCGGTGCCTGCCACGGCGCAGCGCCCCGTCACCGAGGCGCTGGTGGCGGGCTCCGGCGGGGCCGGGGGGACGGTCCTGGAGTACCGGTGCGACCGTACGGTGGCGGTGCCCGGCTCCAGGGCCGCCCGGGTGGCGGGCGTCGGCTCCTGCGGCCGGGGCTCGGTCACGCCCGATGACGTCTTCAGCAACGGCGGTCTCGCCACCGGGCTGCTGCCGGAGCAGTTGCTGTGGCATGTGTTCTGCGTGGACCGGGCCGGGCAGCGGCTGGCCGTCGGCTTCATGGAGCTGGAGTACGGGACGGGCAAGGGCGGGCTGCCCGGCGTCACGTACTGGGTGACCAAGCCGTTCTAGCGGGTGGGGCGGCGGTCGGCCCGCCGCCCCACCCGGGGGTCAGGCGTGCCAGGGGCTGATGCCCCAGCGCAGGACGTGCTGCTCACCGGGGGCGAGTTCGACCAGGTCGGTGCCGCTGCGGAAGGCGTCGGGCGGGCAGGACATCGGCTCCACCGCGATGGACCGGCGCCGCTCGCCCTCGGCCAGGGTGTCACCGGTGTAGAGCTGGACCACCCGGGTGCCCTCGCCCAGCCACAGGTCGGTGCCGTACTCCCCCGACGGGTGGGCCAGCCGCACCACGGCGCGGCCGTCGGCGTCGCGTTCCAGCTCGGTGAAGGCGGTGTCCAGGTGCAGCCCGCCGATCGGCCGCGCGGCGCGGAAGTCGTACGGCGTCCCCTCGACGTCCTCGACGCCCACCGGCAGGCCCTCTTCGTCGGTGCGCAGCCGCCGCCGACCGGGGACGGTCAGCACGGCGTCGTCCACCAGGTCGGTGCCGATCGTCAGATAGGGGTGCTGGCCGGCGCCGTAGGGCGCCGGGACCGCCGAGCGGTTGCGGGCGGTGGCGGTGACGGTGAGGCCGTCGGCGGCGAGCCGGTACTCCACCCGTACGTCGAGGTGGAAGGGGTAGCCGGGCTGCGGCCGCAGCGGCAGCGCGAGCACGACCCGGCTCTCGTCCTGCTCCAGCACCTGCCAGGAGTGCCACTGCACCAGGCCGTGGATGGCGTTGCCGTGCACCGGCTCGGTCAGCGACAGTTGCAGGTCCTGGCCGTGCCAGTGGTAGCGGCCGTCCCCGATCCGGTTGGGCCAGGGCACCAGCAGCTGGCCGCGACCGCCGGTGATCGGCGCGTCGGCGGCGAATCCGTCGACCAGCGGACGGCCTCCGACGGCGTAGCTGCGCAGCGCGGCGCCCAGTTCGACGACGGCGGCGCTCTGGTCGCCGTGTCTCAGCCGGATCTCCCGTCCGTTGGGGTTGTCGTCCGTGTGCGGCACCTGCTGCCTCCTGGTCGATCGCGGTACGGGACGCGCTCCGCTGCGGAACCGGTACCGGGTCGGCCGGTGCCGGGCGCGCGGAGCGCGAGGCGGCTGCCGGGCGGCGGCCGCGCACCACAGTACGACGCGCGGGTGCGGGTGGCTGCGGGTGATCGGCAACGCCGTTGGGAGCGGGTGGCCCACCGGGGGGCGGTGGTGGACGAACCGGCTGGTCAGGCCGGGGTTCCGGGGTCGGCCGGTCCGTCCACGGCCGGTCAGGTACGGGCGCGGGGGCCGGTGCGGGCGCACAGGGCCCAGAGCATCAGCAGGTCCACGGCGATCAGCACGATGGCCCAGAGCGGGTACCAGGGCAGCCACAGGAAGTTGGCGATCAGGCTCAGCCCCGCCAGCAGCACACCCACCGCCCGCGCCCAGCGTGCCCCGGTGAACAGCGCGCAGCCGGCCAGGGCCACGATGAGGCCGAGGATCACATGGATCCAGCCCCAGCCGGTGAGGTTGAACCGGTAGGCGTAGTTGGCGGTGCGGACCAGCAGGTTGTCCCTGGCGATGGCGGAGACGCCTTCGAAGATCGACAGCAGGCCGCCGAAGATCATCAGGACTGCGGCGAACACCGTCCAACCGGTCACCAGGTCGTTTCCGGTGCGGTGGGTGGCGGGGGTTCCCGGTCGGCCGGTTTCAAGCCGGCCGGTTTCGCCGTGCCGACCGGTTTCGCCGGGTACGCCGGTCTCTCCGGGTCGACCGGTTTCGCTGGGCCGACCGGTTTCGCTGGGCCGACGGGTTTCGCTGGGCCGACGGGTTTCGCCTGA
This sequence comes from Streptomyces sp. NPDC092296, assembly GCF_044755465.1. Classification (NCBI taxonomy): domain Bacteria; kingdom Bacillati; phylum Actinomycetota; class Actinomycetes; order Kitasatosporales; family Streptomycetaceae; genus Streptomyces; species Streptomyces sp. NPDC092296. Next base: position 59,500 of record NZ_JBIVRB010000018.1, read on the forward strand.
TCCGCCGGTTTCATCGGGTCCGCCGATTTCACTGGCCATGCGGGGCTCCTTGGTGAGATGACTCCCCCTGCCGGCCGAACCGGGTCGGGCCGGCGGCCCCCCGCAATGAGCCTGACACCCGGGGCGCCGGTCGGCACTTCGGCCGACGGCCGCCACCGGGTGCGGCTGGCCGCGTCCGGTGGTCGAATGGAAGTGCGGCGGTGCCACCCGCCCGTCGCAGCATGCCTGGTACCGGGAACCATGAGGAGCCCAAGATGAGCGACAACGCCAACAGGGCCGGGTACTCGGCGGGCCGGACGGCCCACCGGGTGGAACGGCGGCCGTCGGCGCAGCAGGCCGCCGACCCGATCAGCGACAAGATCGACCGGCTGAAGGAGATCAGCGACCTGCGGGACCAGGGCGCGCTGACCGACGCCGAGTTCGAGGCCCGCAAGAGCCGCATCCTCGCTTCCTGAACAGTTCCCCGACCGGCCTCCCGCGCGGGAACACGCTGCGGCGGCGTCCCGCCCGGTGCCGCCGGGGCGGGGGTACAGCAGGGGTATAAAGGCCGCATGTCGGACGAGAGCGAGACCGGGCCGGCCACGGCACCGTACGGCGACCTGAGCCCGGCCCGCCGACGCCGGCTGCTGCTGCGGTCGCTGCTGCGTTCCGCGCTGACGGTGGCGCTGCTGGTCGCCCTGTATGCCCTGGTGCCGCTGGAGGGCCCGGTCGACCTGGCCAGGGTCGTCGTGCCGGCGGTGGGGCTGGTGGTCTTCCTGGTCGTGGTCGTGGCCCAGGTACGGGCCGTCGTACGCTCCGACCACCCCTGGCTGCGCGCCCTGGAGGGGCTGGCCTGCGCCGTTCCGCTGTTCCTGCTGCTGTTCGCGGTGACGTACTACCTGTTCGCCCGGGAGGTGGCGGGCTCGTTCAACGAACCGCTGGACCGGGTGGACGCGCTGTACTTCGCAGTCACCGTGTTCGCGACGGTGGGGTTCGGTGACATCGTGCCGACCACGGGGGCGGCGCGGGTGCTGACCACGGTGCAGATGGTCGCGGACCTGGTGGTGATCGGCGTGATCGTCAAGGCGCTGCTGGGGGCGGTCCAGGTCGGCCGCCGCCGCCAGAGGGGGGCGGATCGGAGCGGGGGGTGACACCACCGGGGGATGCGGGTGACCGGTACGTCCGGCGCTCTCCGCCCACGGCGGGCTGTCCGCGCAGTTCCCAGAGCCCCTGGCACGGGCCACCCAGGCCGACGGCGGACACCACCGGGGAACACGAGTGACCGATACGTCCGACGCACTACGACAACGCGGCGCGTCCCTCGGCACGGGCCACCCAGGGGCGCGAGGAACTGCGCGAACAACCCACCGGCGTGCCGCAGGGTCGACGCAGACACCAGACCCCCACCCACCCAGGGGCGCGAGGAACTGCGCGAACAACCCGGGACCGAGCCGCACCGGACCGCAGTCCCAGCCACCCTCCGGCCGTCCCACCGCCCAACCGCCCTCGGCCGCCCCCGGCCGTCCGGCCGTCCAACCGCCCAGCCGCCCGACCGCCCAGCCGCCCAGCCGCCCTCGGACCGCCTACCCGCGATCCCCCGCCGCCGCGTTGCGCCACGCCTCCATCCCGGCCAGCGACGCCTCCCGGGCCTGGCGCAGCCGGGCCGCCGCCCGTTCGCTCGGCGGCACCTCCAGCTGTCGTACCCAGCGCCGCCCGGCACTGGCGAGGGCGTAACCGGCCAGCGCGATACCGGCGGACGCCAGCAGCGCACCCCCGGCGGTGAGCGCGGCCCCGACGCTGATCAGCCGACTGTCGATCTCCAGCGACCGCACGGCGGAAGGAAGGTGGTGATGGTTCATGCCTTCACCATGCGGTACCACGCCGCCGCCCGCATCCCGAGCCCCGGCCGCCACCCGTCCCCGCCACCCGCCCCGCCCCGGGATGCCGGAAGCGACCCGCCGACCCACCCTGGACACACGGGGAGCGAGCGGACCGAGGAGCGGCGAGGATGGCCCAGGCCGAGCAGGCCGCCCAGCCGGCGGACCTCCACACCCTGCTGCGCAGCCCCGGCTACCGGCGCCTGCTGCTGCTCTCCGCCCTGGCCGGCATCCCCATCTCGCTGATCGCCTTCGCCTTCGTCGCCCTCCAGCACGCCATGCAGCACGGTGTCTGGGTGTCGCTGCCGCACGCGTTCGGCAGGTCCGCCGCGCCCTGGTGGTGGCCGCTGCCGTGCCTGGCGCTGGCCGGCCTGCTGGTGGCGTGGGTGGTCGTCCGGCTGCCCGGTCGCGGCGGCCACGTACCGGTGGACGGGCTCGGCGGCGCGCCGACGCTGCCGTCCCAGCTGCCCGGGGTGGTGCTGGCGGCGCTGGTGGGCCTGTCGCTGGGGGCGGTGCTCGGCCCGGAGGCACCGCTGATGGCGCTCGGCGGCGGGCTGGCGCTGTCGACCGTACGGTCCGCCGAGCGGGCCGAGGTGCCGCAGCTCGGCGCGGTGCTGGCCACCGCCGGCGCGGCCGCCGCCATCTCCACCATCTTCGGCAACCCGCTGATCGCTGCGGTGCTGCTGATCGAGGCGGCGGGGATCGGCGGACCCCGGCTGTATGCGCTGATCCTGCCCAGCCTGCTGGCCAGCGGGGTGGGGGCGCTGGTCTTCACCGGGTTCGGCTCCTGGACCGGCCTGGGGATCGGGTCGCTCACGCTGCCGCTGGCCCAGCCGACGGCGCAGCCGGACGCGGGCGACTTCCTGTGGGGCGTACCGCTCGCCGTACTGATCGCGGTGGGCGCGGCAGGAGCGATGGCACTCGCCCGGCGGGCCGCCGTCTGGACGGCGCGGCGCACCGTGCGGCGGACCGTGCTGTGCGCGGTGCTGGTCGGGGTCTGCGCGGCCGGCTATGCGCTGGCCACGGACCGGGCGCCCGACGAGGTGCTGCTCTCGGGCCAGGCCACGCTGGCGGCGGTGGCCACCGACCCGCACGCGTGGCCGGTCTCCGCGCTGCTGCTGCTCGTCCTGTTCAAGGGCCTCGGCTGGGCGATCTCGCTGGGCAGCCTGCGCGGCGGCCCGATCTTCCCCGCCGTGCTGCTGGGCGCGGCGCTCGGGCTGGCCTGCGCGGGGCTGCCCGGCTTCGGCGTGGTCCCGGCCATGGCGGCCGGGATGGCGGCGGCGGCCACGGCGGCGCTGCGGCTGCCCGTCTCGGCGGTGGTGCTGGCCACGCTGCTGCTGGGCCGGGACGGGACCGACCAGATTCCGCTGGTGGTGATCGCCGCGGTCGTCGCCTTCGTCACCGGCGAGCTGCTGCGCCGCCGGTCCCCGGCCGCCGCCGAGGGCGGGTGAGTACGGCTCAGTGCCTGCGGTGGCGCGGTCCGCGCTGGTCGCGGTAGTGCGGGCCGCCGATCAGGAAGAGCAGGGTCAGTACGCAGATGGCCAGCACCAGCAGCGCAAAGCCGATCATCTCAAGAGCGATCATCACGGCTCCTTCCGTCCGGTGGCCGGAAACCGGCAGCCCAACCCGGCGATGCACCCCGGTATGCACCCATTAAGGCATGGCGGCGCGGCCACCGCAGAAGTCCGCGATCGTGGCGCCGGGGCGGCGCCGACGCCGGGCCCGGACGACGGATGACCGGCCCCTGGGCGGGGACCGGTCATCCGTTCGGTACGGCTCGTACGTACAGACTCGTACGGTCAGAGGATGGCGCCCGGGGTGTACTTGGCGGCCTCGGGGAACCGGTCCGCGACCTGCTGCACGCGGCGGACCACCTCGGCGACCTGGGCGGCGGCCGCGCCGGTGAAGGAGAGCCGGTCGGCGAGCAGCTCGTCCAGCTGCGGGCGGTCCAGCGGGATGCGCTCGTCGGCGGCGAGCCGGTCCAGCAGCTCGTTGTGACGGGCGCCCTCGCGCATCGCCAGCGCGGAGGCCACCGCGTGCTCCTTGATCACCTCATGGGCGGTCTCCCGGCCGACCCCGGCCCGCACCGCGCCCATCAGCACCTTGGTGGTGGCCAGGAACGGCAGGTAGCGGTCGAGCTCCGCCTCGATGACGGCGGGGAAGGCGCCGAACTCGTCCAGCACCGTCAGGAAGGTCTCCAGCAGGCCGTCGAAGGCGAAGAAGGCGTCCGGCAGCGCGACCCGGCGGACCACCGAGCAGGAGACGTCACCCTCGTTCCACTGGTCGCCGCCCAGCTCGGCGGTCATCGAGGCATAGCCGCGCAGGATGACGGCGAGGCCGTTGACGCGCTCGCAGGAGCGGGTGTTCATCTTGTGCGGCATCGCGGACGAGCCGACCTGGCCGGGCTTGAAGCCCTCGGTGACCAGCTCGATCCCGGCCATCAGCCGGATGGTCTTGGCCAGGCTGGACGGGGCGGCGGAGAGCTGCACCAGTGCGCTGAGCACGTCGAAGTCCAGCGAGCGCGGGTAGACCTGGCCGACGCTGGTGAGCACCTGCTCGAAGCCGAGGTGCCCGGCGACCCGGCGCTCCAGCTCGTCCAGCTTGGCGGCGTCGCCGCCGAGCAGGTCCAGCATGTCCTGGGCGGTGCCGACCGGGCCCTTGATGCCGCGCAGCGGGTAGCGGCCGATCAGCTCGTCCAGCCGGGTGAAGGCGGCCAGCAGCTCGTCGGCGGCGGTGGCGAAGCGCTTGCCGAGGGTGGTGGCCTGAGCGGCGACGTTGTGCGAGCGGCCGGCCATCACCTGCTCGGAGTACTGGGCGGCCAGCGCGCCGAGCCGGACCAGCACGGCGACGGTGCGCTCCCGGACGTGCTCCAGGGACTGGCGGATCTGGAGCTGCTCGACGTTCTCGGTGAGGTCCCGGGACGTCATGCCCTTGTGGATCTGCTCGTGCCCGGCCAGCGCGCTGAACTCCTCGATGCGCGCCTTGACGTCATGCCGGGTGACCCGCTCACGGGCGGCGATCGACTCCAGGTCGACCTGGTCGACCACGCGCTCGTAGTCGGCGACGGCGTCGGCGGGGACCTCGATGCCGAGATCCTGCTGTGCTTTGAGCACGGCCAGCCACAGGCGGCGCTCCAGCACCACCTTGTGCTCGGGGGACCACAGCCTGGCCAGCTCCGCAGAGGCGTACCGGGCGGCGAGGACATCGGGGATGTTGGGCTTGGCGCTCACGTTTCGCAAGCCTAACAGTCTGCCCCGCCCCTCCCCACAGCCGGGGCAACCGGGCCCCCGGGCAGCACTGGACGTCTGCGGCGCGGCCAAAACCCGGCCCCTGCTCGTCGGCTCCGTCCACTTCTCCGCCCCTCCCCGCAGCTTCCCGGGAGGCTCCCCCGAGCAGCCATGCACCTCCCCGGCCGTGTGGGAGGCACGGTGCAGACCTCAGCCAACCGAGCCGGGGCCTTCGAGTGCCGGCCAAGCCGAGAGAACAGCACACGACACCAGACGGACCACCCCCGCCCGCGCGGGGAGAACGACTCGGCCGCTTCGGCTGTCGCGAACCGGGACGGACCACCCCCGCCTGCGCGGGGAGTGGGAGTGCCCCGCGTTCGAGATGGTCTTCCACTTCGGATCACCCTCGCGGGGGCGGGGGTGGTTACTTCTTTTTGGGGGGTGTGGGGGTCTGGGGGCGGGTGAGGTGGTCGAGGACGGGGATGAGGTGGTCGACGCCGCCGACGAGGGTGGGGGCGGTGCGGTATTTGCCCTGGACGACGAGGCTGGGGAGTTCGGGGATCTCGTAGCGCTCCATCAGGGCCGGGGCTTCGCGGGTCTCGCGGGCGACCTGGTCGGACTCGTAGGCGTCGGTGAAGCCGTCCCGGTCGATGCCCTGGGCGGCGGCCCAGTCGGCTGCGGCGTCCTCGGTGGTCAGGTCGGTGTGCTGGTCGCGTACGGCGTGGAAGACGGCGGACTGGAGGCGGTCGACCAGGCCCAGCCGCTCCAGGGTGTAGTAGAGCCGGGCGTGGCCCGACATGGCCGGGACGTCGGGCCAGACGGCCGGGACGCGGCGCAGCCGTACGTCGGCGTGGCGGGCGGCCCAGGCCTCCAGCGGCTTCTCCAGGCGGTGGGAGTGCTCGCAGTCGTACCAGAAGAACTCCACCACCTCCCGGCCGCCGCGCTCCTGGACGGCCTGGGGGTGGGCCAGCTTCACGTACTGCGCACCCTCGCGTGGTGCGTCGGCGGCGGCGGTCCGGGGGCAGATGGTCGCGGCGACGGCGGCCAGCACGACGGCCACCCGAGTCAAGTGCTTCATCGCTGAACCGTGGCACCGCGCCGCCCCGCCGCTCGCGGGGCGCACGGCGGACGGCCCCGGATTCGCCCGGCCGGGCGACGGCTCAGCGGACCAGCAGGTCGGCCAGGCGGTCCAGCTCGGCGCCGGGGTCGGCGGTGAGGCCGGTGTGGACCGGGCCCGGCTGGACCACCGTGCTGCGCGGCGCCGTCAGCCAGCGGAACCGCTTGCCGGGAGCGTCGGCCGCCGCCGGTCCCGCCCGTTCGCCGCCGAGGCAGACGCCCTCGACGCCGAGCAGCACCCGCCGTACGCCCGCGAGGTCGGCTGCCGGGTCCAGGGCCAGCAGCCGGGCGTCGTCCAGGTGGGTGCGTACGCCGATGAACTCGGCGGTGCGGCAGTAGAGCAGCACCCCGACGTTGATGTACTCGCCGCGCTCGATCCGGGGCACCGCCCGCAGCAGCGCGTACTCGAAGTCGTGCCGCAGCTGCGGTCCGTCCGTCATGCCGCCACCTCCGGGAGCCAGTCGCGGGGGCCGGCCGTGCGGGCGGCGAGCTGGGCGACGTACGCCGCGCGGACCGCGTCCGGGGAGTCGAAGCCGGGTTCGTCGGTCAGCCACTCGTCGGGGATCAGGGCCGCCGCCTCGCCCAGCAGCGCTTCGGTGACCAGCGGCGCCAGGTCGCGGTCGGCGGCCGCCAGGTCGGGGGCGAACCGGGCCAGGGCGTGGTCGGCCGCGTCGAAGGGGCGGCGGGTCCAGCCGGCGGCGCCGGGCCAGTGGTGGTGGAAGATCAGGCAGGCGCCGTGGTCGATCAGCCAGAGCTGCCCGTCGGCCATCAGCAGGTTGGGGTTGCGCCAGGAGCGGTCCACATTGCCGATCAGCGCGTCGAACCAGACGATGCGGCCCGCCAGCTGCGGGTCCACCTCGAAGCAGAGCGGGTCGAAGCCGAGCGCGCCGGAGACGAAGGCCATGCCGAGGTTGACCCCGCCGCTGGCCCGCAGCTGGTCCTGGATCTGCTGGTCGGGCTCGCTGCGGGCGAGGACCGGGTCGAGCCGCAGCCGCAGCAGGCCCGGCACCGGCAGGCCGAGCCGCCGGCCCAGCTCACCGGCCAGCACCTCCGCGACCAGCGCCTTGCGGCCCTGCGCGGCGCCGACGAACTTGGCGACGTAGACGCCCAGGTCGTCGCCCTCGACGACCCCCGGCATCGATCCGCCCTCACGCAGTGGCGTCACATAGCGGATCGCCGTCACCTCGGGAAGCACCGTGCCACCCTACCGCCGGTGATCAGCAACCCCCGACGCCGATCCGGCCGGGGCCCTCCGGCCCTGGGCCCCGGGCCCGCAGAGGCATGATCCGCCGCTGCGCGGTGAGGAGGAGTACCGAGGCGGGCCCGCAGAGGCGGCAGGGCCGTGCCCCGCGTGCGACCGTGGCCGCAGGCGGGGCACGGCACCGCGCCAGGCAGGCCGGCGACGGTGGTGACCAGCACTGTGTGAGGGGTGTCAGATGGAACGACCTCGGATTCTGGTGGCGGGCGGCGGCTTCGCCGGCGTGGAGTGCGCCCGGCGGCTGGAGCGCCGGCTGGCGCCCGCCGAGGCGGAGATCGCGCTGGTCACGCCGTACAGCTACCAGCTGTATCTGCCGCTGCTGCCGCATGTGGCCGCCGGGGTGCTGACCCCGCAGTCGGTGGCCGTGTCGCTGCGGCGCACCCTGCGGCGTACCAACATCCTGCCGGGCGGCGCGATCGGCATCGACAGCGAGGCGAAGACCTGCGTCATCCGCACCATCTCGGACGAGATCGTCGCCAAGCGGTACGACTACCTGGTGCTGGCCCCCGGCAGCATCACCCGGACCTTCGACATCCCGGGGCTGAACGAGTACGCCCGGGGTATGAAGACGCTGGCCGAGGCCGCGTACATCCGCGACCACGTGATCGCGCAGCTGGACCTGGCGTCCGCGACGCAGGACCGGGCGGAGCGCGAGTCGCGGCTACAGTTCGTGGTGGTCGGCGGCGGTTACGCGGGCACCGAGACGGCGGCCTGCCTCCAGCGGCTGACCACGGCGGCCTGCAAGCGCTATCCCCGGCTGGACCCCAGGCTGATCAGGTGGCACCTGATCGACATCGCCCCCCGGCTGATGCCCGAGCTCGGCGAGAAGCTGGGCCGCACCGCGCTGGAGATCCTCAAGCGGCGCGGGGTCGAGGTCTCGCTGGGGGTGTCGGTCGCGGAGGTCGGCGCGGACACGGTGAAGTTCACCGACGGCCGGCTGCTGCCGAGCCGCACCCTGATCTGGACGGCGGGGGTGGCGGCCAGTCCGCTGGTGGGCACCCTGGGCGCGGAGACGGTCAAGGGGCGGCTCGCGGTCACCGCCGAGATGCGGGTGCCGCACTGCGACGGGGTGTTCGCGCTGGGCGACGCGGCGGCCGTACCGGACCTGACCAAGGGCGACGGCGCGGTCTGCCCGCCGACCGCGCAGCACGGGCAGCGGCAGGGCAGGACGGTGGCCGACAATGTCATCGCCATGCTGCGCAACCAGCCGCTGAAGCCGTACCACCACCATGACCTGGGCCTGGTGGTGGACCTGGGCGGTACGGACGCGGTGTCCCGGCCGCTCGGCGTGGAGCTGCACGGCCTCTCGGCGCAGGCGGTGGCGCGCGGGTACCACCTGATGGCGCTGCGCACCAATGTCGCCAAGGCCCGGGTGGCCGCCAACTGGGCGCTGAACGCGGTCGCGGGCGACGACTTCGTCCGCACCGGCTTCCAGGCCCGCAACCCGGCGGCGCTGCGGGACTTCGAGTTCACCGACTCGTATCTGACCCGGGATCAGGTGATGGAGCACACCCGGTCGCTGCTGGCCAAGGGCTGACAGCCATCCGGCAGCGCGGACGGTCTCATCCGTACGGGTGAGGCCATCCGCCGCGTACCGGTCACTCGTACGGGTGAGGACCGGGCGACCGGCGGGGGCGCTGCGACCCAGGTGGCGGGCGGTGCCGGGCCCGACACGCCGCAGTGGGACGGGCCGGGGCGGCGCGGCGGCGCCGGTAGCGTCCCACGTCCATGCGACCGCTCTCCCCCGCCGCGCTGCGCGCGCGGCTGCCCCGCCGCGCCGTCCTGGGCGCCGCCGCGGCCACCACGCTGGCCACCGCGACCCCGGCCCGCCGGGCCGCCGCCGCCCCGCCGCCGACCGCCGCCACCGACCGGGCGGCGCTGCCGTCGGACGCGACGATCGCCCGGCAGGTGCGCGCCGAGTTCCAGCACAGCTGGGAGGGGTACAAGCGCGCCGCCTGGGGCTATGACGAGGTGCGGCCGGTGTCGGGCCGCCACAACGACTTCTTCCTGCGCGGCCGGTCCTTCGGCCTGTCGATCGTGGAGGCGCTGGACACCCTGTACGTGATGCAGCTGGACGCGGAGGTCAAGCGGTCCGCCGACTGGATCGAGAAGCACCTCGACCCGGCGGTGGACGGCGACATCCATGTCTTCGAGGCGGTGATCCGGCTGGTCGGCGGCCTGCTGGCGGGCCATCTGTGCACGGGTCGGCCGAAGCTGCTGAAGCGCTGCCGGGAGCTGACGGACCGGCTGCTGCCGGCCTTCACCGCCTCGCCCACCGGCATCCCGTATACCAGGGTCAATCTGCGGACCGGCGCGGTCTCCGGCTCCACCCCGCCGCTGGCGGAGGTGGGCAGCAACATCCTGGAGTTCGGCCTGCTCTCCCAGCTCACCGGGGACGGCCGGTACTACGACGCGGCCAAGGGCGCCTACCGGGCGGTGCTGGAGCGCCGCTCGTCGCTGGACCTGCTGGGCACCACCATCGACGTGGAGACCGGCCGCTGGGTGGACTACACCTCCAGCGCGCCGAATCCGCCGGTGGACTCCTTCTACGAGTACCTGTGGGCGGGCTGGGAGCTGTTCGGCGACCCGGAGCTGCGGGACTGGTACCGGCTGCTGACCGACGCGGTGCTGCGCGAGCAGGCGGAGCGGCGCGACGGGCTGCTCTGGTTCAACCAGGTCGACCCGGACACCGGCGAGCTGCTGGGCACCGGGCAGTCGGAGCTGGGCGCCTTCTACGCCGGTCTGCTGGCCAGGGGCGGCGACCGGGCGGCGGGCGAGGACTACTACCGCTCCTGGACGGCGCTGCTCGACCGGTACCCGGTGCTGCCGGAGGGCGTCGACTTCGACGCGGAGGAGGTGACCTCGGCCCGCAACGACCTGCGGCCCGAGTACGTCAACTCCTCCTTCGACCTGTGGCGGCTCACCGGCAACGCCACCTACAAGCGCTCCGCCTACCGGTACTTCCAGGGGCTGCGCGGCCATCTGCGGGTGTCCGGCGGCTACACGGTGGCCGCCGATGTGCTCGCCAAGCCGATGCGGCTGGGCGACCTGACGCCGGGCTACTGGTTCGCGGAGAACCCCAAGTACCTGTACCTGATGTTCGCCGACTCGCCGCGCTTCGACCGGCGCCGGGGGCTGCTGTCCACCGAGGGCAAGATCCTGCGCGGCGCCGTACGCCGCTGACCGGCCGCGCCGCCCTGCGGGCCATCGGCGCCGCCCGGTTCCGGTCAGGCCAGGCGGTACACGGTCAGGCGGGGCGGTACACGGTCAGTGCCCGGCGCTGCTTGCCCAGCAGCAACGCGTCGGGCGCGGGCGCCACCTCGCCGTCGTACGCCAGGTCGGGGACCGCCGCCAGGCCGGTGATCCGCAGCCGGGGCAGCCGGGCGGCGGTGTACACCCGGGAGCGGCCCAGGGTGCCGGTGAGGACGGCGGCGACCAGCCGGGTGCGGGCGAAGGGGGTGCTGCCGTCGACCACCCGGACGTCGAGCAGGCCGTCGTCCAGCCGCTGCCGGTAGGTGGGGGCGAAGCCGTCCGGCAGATAGCGGCCGTTGCCGGCGAACAGCAGCCACAGGCGGCGCGGGCGGCCGGCCACCGACACCTCCAGCGGCCTGGCGGTACGCAGCACCCGGACCAGGCCGACCGCGACGGCGGGCCACTTGCCGAGGCTGCCCTCCAACTGCTCGCGGGCGCGGACCAGTTCGGGGTAGACGCCGATGCTGAAGGTGTTGAGGAAGCGCAGCTCCGGACCCGACGTACCCGACGTACCCGACGCGCCCGCCCCGCCCTCCGGCCGGACCAGGCCGAGGTCCACGGCGACCGCCTGGCCGCCGTCCACCGCGTCGGCCGCCGCCTCCAGCGTCGGCACGCCCAGGTCGAGCGCGAAGTGGTTGAGGGTGCCGCCCGGGAAGACCGCCAGCGGTACGCCGCCGCGCGCGGCGACGACCGCCGCCGCGTTGACGCTGCCGTCGCCGCCGCAGATCCCGAGCGCCCCGCCGCGCCGGGCGGCCCGGCGGGCGCCCTCCGCCAGCAGTTCGCCCAGGTCGTCGTCGGCCTGGCAGCGCAGGAGTTCGGCGGCCGGGAGCAGCGTCGCCAGCCGGTCCGCGCAGCTGGTGAAGGGGCCCACGGCGGAGGCGCCCGCCCGGTCGTTGACCACCACGACCAGCCCCTCGCCGCCGGGCAGCGCCGGGGCGGCGACGCGCGGCCGGGCGGCGGCGGGGGCCTGCGGGCGCAGCGGCCACCAGCGGCAGGTGAGGGCCGCCGCGCCCACGCCGAGGGCGCAGCCCGCCAGGACGTCGCCGGGGTAGTGCACGCCCACGTAGACCCGGGAGGCGGCGACGGCGGCGGCGACCGGTGCGACCAGGGCGCCGAGCCGGGGCGACTCCAGCAGGACGCCGGTGGCGAAGGCGGCGGCCGAGGCGGAGTGGCCGGAGGGGAAGGAGCTGGTGCCGGGCTGCCGGGCGAGCTGGCGGACCAGCGGCACGGCGTCGGTCAGCGGGCGGTGCCTGCGGGTGAGCCACTTGCCGGCCGTGTTGGCGGCCAGCGAGGCGACGGCCAGCGCGCCGAGGCCGCGCAGCGCGGCGCGTCTGGCCGGCCGGTGTCCGGTGGCGGCGAGCAGCGCGGCCGTACCCGTCCACAGCAGGCCGTGGTCGGCGGCCCGGCTGAGGCGTGGCAGCACCGGGTGGGCGCCGCGCAGGCGGCTCACGGCCACGCGGTCGAACAGGCGGCGGTCGAGCTGGCTGATCGTCTGCATGCCCGGTGGCTACCCCGCCGCCGCGCCGCCATGGCTGCCGGGGTCAGACCGGGCGGGTGGTGGCGGCGGGGCGGTGGCCGAGGACGGCGGTGATGTCGGCGGCGAGGGCGGGGACCTCCCGGGCCGTCAGGGTGGAGACGGTGATCCGGATGCCGGGTGGCGACTCCAGGCGGAAGCGGGCGCCGGGGGTGGTGGCCCAGCCGCGCTGGAGCAGGCCGGAGACGGCGGCGGCCTCGTCGCGGACCGGGAGCCAGACGTTGAGTCCGCTGGTCCCGTGGGCGGTCACCCCGTGGGCGGCGAGGGCGGTGAGCAGGGCGTCGCGCCGCTCCCGGTAGGCGGCGGCGATCCGCTGGGCGGGGGCGGCCTCGGTGCGCCAGAGTTCGGCGACGGTGCGTTGGAGCAGGTGGCTGACCCAGCCGGCGCCGAGCCGCTGCCGGCCGAGTACCCGGTCGATGGTGGCGCCGTCGCCCAGGGCGACGGCGAGCCGCAGGTCGGGGCCGTACGCCTTGGCCGCGGAGCGGATCACGGCCCAGTGGGCGGGGACCGGGTCCTGGCCGGGGGCGGCGGCGAGCGGCCGGTAGGGCAGGTCGACGATCCCGTGGCCGTGGTCGTCCTCGATCAGCAGGACGCCGGGGTGGGCGGCCAGCACGGCGCGCAGGTCGCGGGCGCGGTCGGCGCTGAGGGCGGCGCCGGTGGGGTTCTGGGCGCGGTTGGTGACGACCAGGGCGCGGGCGCCGGCCGCCAGCGCGCGGGCGACCTGCTGCGGCCGGGGGCCCTCGTCGTCCACGGCGACCGGTGCGGCCCGCAGGCCGAGCGCGGGCACCAGGTCGAGCAGGCTGCTCCAGCCGGGGTCCTCCACCGCGACGGTGTCGCCGGGGCGCAGATGGACGGCGAAGATCCGTTCGATGGCGTCCAGTGAACCGGAGAGGACGGCCGTCCGGCCGGCGGGGGCGCCGTCGGCGCGGAAGGAGGCGTGGGCGAGGTCGTGCAGTACGGGGTCGGCGGACGGGCAGCCGTAGAGCACGGGGTCGCGGTCGAGCGAGGCGGCCGCGGCGGCGGTGGCCGGGGCGAGCGGCGGCAGCAGGGCGGGGTCGGGGTTGCCGGCGCTCAGGTCGCGGGTGCCGGGCGGCACTTCGACGCGGATCTCGTCGCGGCTGGTCACGGCGGGCCGGGGGCGGATGCGGCTGCCGCGCCGCCCGGCGGTCTCGATGACGCCCCGGTCGCGGAGCAGCCGGTAGGCGGCGGCGACCGTGTTGGGGTTGACGCCGAGGTGGGCGGCGAGGTCGCGCAGCGGCGGCAGCGCCTGGCCCGGCCGCAACTCGCCGCTGCCGACCGCCCGTTCGACATCGGCGGCGATCTCCGTGGCACGGCGGCCCTGGATTGGATATTCTCCTAGCACAAACCACATTATGCACTAGTACAGAGGTTGCCATGTCGACCCACACCGAACCGCCGTACCCGCAGACCCCGCGCACCACCCCCACCCGCTACCGCGACCGCGCCACCTGGGAGCGGGAGGCCGTCCACGCCATCCTCGACGAGGGCTACCTCTGCCACCTCGGCTTCGTGGTGGACGGCGCCCCGGTGGTGCTGCCCACCATCTACGCCCGCGTCGGCGACCGGCTGTACGTCCACGGCTCGACCGGCTCCCGTCCGCTGCGCGCGGCGGCCGACCCCGGCATGCCGGTCTGCGTCACCGTCACCCTGGTGGACGGCCTGGTGCTGACCCGTTCCGCCTTCAACCACTCGATCAACTTCCGCTCCGTGGTGGCCCACGGCACCGCGCACCGGGTCACCGACCCGGCGGAGCTGGCCGTCGCGCTGGACGCCCTGGTCGACCAGGTGGTGCCCGGCCGGTCCGCCGACTGCCGGCCCGCCGACGCCAAGGAGCTGGCCGCGACGGCGGTCGTCCGGCTGGACCTGGACGAGGTGTCGGCCAAGGTCCGCGCCGACGACGCGGACGACGAACCGGCCGACCTGGCGCTGCCGCACTGGGCGGGCGTGGTCCCGGTCCGCACCGTACGGGGCACGCCCGTCCCGGACGCCGCACTGCCGCCGGAGCAGCCGCTGCCCCCGTACCTGCGCGACGCCGGCTGAGGGAGGACCCGTGCTGATCCGCTCCTGGGACCGCGGCGAGGAGGCCGAGTGGCGCGCCTGGCTCGCCGAAGGCCGCGACTTCGGGCTGCTGGCCGCCAACGGCCCGCCCGGCGCCGGTCCGCTGCTGACCCCCACCCACTTCCTGCTGGACGCCGACCGGGGCGAGATCCTGATCCACCTGGCCGCGCCCAACCCGCTCTGGGCGGCACTGCGCGCCGACCCGCACGCCACCCTCGCGGTCACCGACGACTACGCCTTCGCCCCCGGCCACTGGCGGGCCACCGGCGGCACCCCGCCGGAGCACTCCACGCCCACCAGCTACTACGCCTCCGTGCAGTTCGACTGCACCGCCGAGATCCTGGACGACCCGGCGGACAAGGCCGAGGTGCTGACCCGGCAGCTGGCGCACTTCCAGCCCGAGACACCGATCGACCCCATCGTCCCCGGCAGCGGACCGTTCGGCGGCCAACTGCCCGGCATCCGGGCGCTGCGGCTGACGGTGGTCCGGGTGCGGGCCAAGTTCAAGTACGACGACAAGAAGCCCCCGGCGGTGCAGGCCGTCGCCGCCGAGCGGCTGGCCGAGCGGGCGCTGCCGCGCGACGCCGGGGCCAGGGCCCAGCTGCTGCGCCGGGCCGCCGCCCGCGCTCCGGGGTGCCCGGTGGACTGACCCCACCGGCCGACTGCTCTGCCTGGTTTCCTGCGATTTACAGGGGATCGTCGGCTTTTGCTGGTGTGATGGAAGCGGATCACGTCCGACCCGCCGCGCGGGCGGTCCGCCCCAGCCCTCGGGAGCCCATCCTGACCAGCACCGCACCGGCGCCCCACGCCGGCGAGACGCCACTGGCCCATGTCGTCTTCATCGCCGCCAGCGCGGCCATGGGCGGCTTCCTGTTCGGCTACGACAGCGCCGTCATCAACGGCGCGGTGACCGGTATCCAGCAGCACTTCGCGGTCGGCCCCGGCGAGACCGCCCAGACGGTGGCCGCCGCGCTGCTGGGGTCGGCGGTGGGCGCGGCGGTCGCCGGGTGGCTGGCCGACCGGTTCGGCCGCATCCGCATCATGCAGCTGGCGGCGGTGCTCTTCGCGATCAGCGGCGTGGGCTCGATGTTCCCGCCGAGCATCGAGGTGCTGGCCGCCTGGCGGGTGGTCGGCGGCATCGCCATCGGCATGGCCTCGGTGATCGCCCCCGCCTACATCGCGGAGGTGTCGCCCGCCGCCTACCGGGGCCGGCTCGGCTCCTTCCAGCAGCTGGCGATCGTGCTCGGCATCTCCATCTCCCAGCTGGCCAACTACGCCCTCAACCAGGCGGCGGGCGGCGACTCCAGCGGTCAGCTGGCGGGCATCCAGGCCTGGCGCTGGATGCTCGGCGTGGAGGCGATCCCGGCCCTGGTGTACGGCCTGATGTCGCTGGCCATCCCCGAGTCGCCCCGCTACCTGGTCGCCTCCGGCCGCGAGGCCAAGGCCCGCCGGGTGCTCACCGAGGTCGAGGGGCCGGCGGCCGACCTGGACGCCCGGATCTCCGAGATCCGCTCCGTACTGGAGACCGAGCACCGCTCCCGGCCGCGCGACCTGCTGGGCGGTCGCTTCGGGCTGCTGGCGATCGTCTGGATCGGGATCGGCGCCTCGGTGTTCCAGCAGTTCGTCGGGATCAACGTCATCTTCTACTACTCGTCGCTGCTCTGGCAGTCCGTCGGGATCAACGAGAGCAACTCACTGCTGATCAGCCTCTCCACCTCGATCATCAACATCATCGGCACGGTGATCGCCATGTCGCTGGTGGACCGGGTCGGCCGCAAACCGCTCGCACTGGCCGGCTCGGCGGGGATGACGGTCGCGCTGGCGGTCGCCTCCTGGGCCTTCTCGTATCGCACCGGC
Source organism: Streptomyces sp. NPDC092296 (assembly GCF_044755465.1). Taxonomy (NCBI): domain Bacteria; kingdom Bacillati; phylum Actinomycetota; class Actinomycetes; order Kitasatosporales; family Streptomycetaceae; genus Streptomyces; species Streptomyces sp. NPDC092296. The sequence continues at coordinate 75,679 of NZ_JBIVRB010000018.1, forward strand.
ACCGGCGACACCGCGTCCATCCCCAATGCGCAGGGGGCGGTGGCCCTGGTCGCGGCGCACTTCTTCGTGCTCTGCTTCGCCTTCTCCTGGGGTGTGGTGGTGTGGGTGCTGCTGGGCGAGATGTTCCCCAACCGCATCCGGGCGCTGGCGCTGGGGGTGGCGGCGGCCGCGCAGTGGCTGGCCAACTGGGCGATCACCGTGTCGTTCCCGTCCCTCTCGGACTGGAACCTGTCGGCCACCTACGCCGTCTACGCCGGCTTCGCGCTGCTGTCGATCCCGTTTGTGGCCTTCTGCATCCGGGAGACCCGGGGCCGCACCCTGGAGTCGATGGGCTGAGGCCGCCACCGGTCCCGGCCCCGCTCAGGTTCCGTCCCCGCTCAGGGGTTCCGTCCCCGCTCAGGCCCCGGACCCGCTCAGGCCCCGGACCCGCTCAGGCCCCGGACCCGCTCAGGTCCCGGCCCGGACCGCCCGCCGGACGCTCTCGCAGCGGGCGCGCACCACGGCCGGGTCGATGCCCACCGAGCAGAGGATCTGCCCGGACCGGCTGGCCGGGTCGGCGGCCAGCGCCGCCAGCAGCGGCAGCCCACCGGGGCCGTCCGCCGCCCGGCGCACCGCCCGCTCCAGCGCGGCGGCGGCCGCCGCACTCCAGCGCGGGCCGACCGCGCCCCGGGCCGCCAGCGGCGGCACCGCCGGGCCGCCGGTCGACCGGGTCGGGCAGCGGCTCTCGGCGACGGCCCGCCAGGGCCGGCCGAAGCCGATGCTGCGCTGCACCAGATACCCCATCAGCCGGGCCGTCTGCTCCGGCCTCGGGGCGGCGGCGGCCAGCGCGTCCGGGTCGGACTCCAGCAGGGAGTGCAGCAGGTGGCCGGTGTCGACCTCGCCGTCACCGGCCCGCGTCGCACGGCGGCGCGCCGCCGCGACCACCGCGCGCAGGGCGGCGGGCAGCTCGGGTGTGCGAGTGGTGCCGAAGGTGTCTGGCTGCACGGTTCCACCACATCACTCGGCCCGGGGCGCGGTCGTCCGCTCGGGGGACCGTCCCGGGGTGCACCAGGAGGAGGACCGGCGCGGAGGGCGCTCCTCCGTGAGAAGGAGGCCTCCCCCGCCGGGATGGCTGAAGCAGTCTGCTGCGTACGGTGACGGGGCGTCAACCCACAGGTACGGCCATCGCCCGTACGCGCCGTCCGGGTACGCTGGACAGCGGCCGACGCCCAGGTCGGGGCGGATCGGCCGGGCACCACCGGACGGCGAGCCACCGGAACGGGCCACCGGAACGGGCCACCGGAACGGGTCAGCGTGGTGCCACCCTCAGGGCGGCAGGGGCGCATACCATCGTCCGCGCGGACCGCCCCGGTCCCCCGCGCGCCCCACGGCAGCGGCGCGCGCCTCGCACGCCGTCCCCGAGGAGGGGCCATGACCGACCCGGACGGTCCCCGGCAGAACGTCTCCTTCCCGAGCAACGGCGCCGAGGCCCACGGCTACCTCGCGCTGCCGCCCGGCGGGTCGGGACCGGGACTGGTGGTGGTCCAGGAGTGGTGGGGGCTGACCTCGCACATCGCGGGCATGGCCGACCGGTTCGCCGCCGAGGGCTTCACCGTGCTGGCCCCCGACCTGTTCGGCGGCGCCACCACCCATGACGCCGAGGAGGCCGCGCGGCTGCTGCGGGAGCTGCCGGTGGACCGGGCCGCCCGCGACCTGCGCGGCGCGGTGGACTTCCTGCTGGCCCACCCGGCCACCACCGGTGGAGCGGTCGGCGTGGTGGGGTTCTGCATGGGCGGCGGCTTCGCGCTGGTGCTGGCCGCGCAGGAGGGTGACCGGGTGGCGGCGGCGGTGCCGTTCTACGGCCTGCCGGGCGTCCCGGAGTACGACTACCGGGGGTTGACAGCCCGGGTGCTGGGCCATTATGGCGAGCAGGACGACCACATCCCGATGCGCGCGGTGGACGCCGCCGCCGTCCGGATCGAGGCCGCGTCGGGCCGCAAGCCGGAGATCCACTTCTATCCGGCGGGCCACGCCTTCATGAACGACGAGAACCTGCTGGGCACCTACGACCCCGAGCAGGCCGGCATCGCCTGGCGCCGCACCCTGGCCTTCCTCCGCGGCGTCCTCAGCTGACACCCGCGCCCCGCCCACCCCCAGGGGCGCGAGGACCCGCGCGCACACCCCCACCGGCCCGGCGCGCGTTCCGTCCGCCGGACAGTTGCCCAGCCCCTCCGTCAGTGCGATCCTCCGACCACACCGACAGCAGTCGAGGGAGCAGAGCACCGTGACCATGCCTACCGCCCACTCCACGGACGCGGACCCGGCCGCCGCCCCGGAGCACGTGGACGTACTCATCGTGGGCGCCGGCCTGTCCGGGATCGGTGCCGCCTGCCACCTCCGGCAGGAGGCGCCCGGCACCACCTACGCGATCCTGGAGGCGCGCGGCGCCAGCGGCGGGACCTGGGACCTGTTCCGCTACCCCGGCGTCCGGTCGGACTCCGACATGTTCACCCTCGGCTATGCCTTCCGCCCCTGGCAGGAGGCCAAGTCGATCGCCGGCGGCGCGGAGATCCTGCACTACCTCCGGGAGACCGCGACGGAGTACGGCGTCGACGAGCACATCCGCTACCACTCCCGCGTGGTGCGGGCCGACTGGTCCACGCCGGAAGCCCGCTGGACCGTCACCGTCGAGCACACCGACTCGGGCGCCCGCACCACCCACACCTGCCGCTTCCTCCACCTCTGCTCGGGCTACTACCGCTACGACGAGGGCTACACGCCGGCCTGGCCCGGCCGCGAGGACTTCACCGGTACGGTCGTGCATCCGCAGCACTGGCCGGCGGACCTGGACATCGCCGGCAAGCGGGTGGTCGTCATCGGCAGCGGCGCGACGGCCTTCACCCTGGTCCCGGCGCTGGCGGCGACGGCCTCGCGGGTGACCATGCTCCAGCGCTCACCGTCCTTCGTGATGTCGGTGCCCGTCCACGACCCCGTCGCCAGGCTGCTGCGCAGGGTGCTGCCCGAGCACCGGGCCCATGCGCTGACCCGCTGGAAGAACGTACGGGTGTCGATCGCACTGTACGGGCTGTGCCGCAGGTACCCGGCCCGGATGCGGGCGCTGATCCGCAAGGGCGTCCTCAAGCGCCTGCCGGCCGGCTATGACGTCGACACGCACTTCAACCCGCCCTACCAGCCCTGGGACCAGCGGATGTGCCTGGTGCCGAACGGCGACTTCTTCCGGGCGATCCGATCCGGCAAGGCCGAGGTGGTGACCGACCACATCGACGCGTTCACCGCCTCCGGGCTGCGGCTGCGCTCCGGCGCCCGGCTGGAGGCCGAGGTGATCGTCACCGCGACGGGGCTCGACCTGCTCCCGCTGGGCGGCATCGAGCTGGCCGTGGACGGGGAGCCGGTGCTGATCCCGGAGCGGGTCGCCTACAAGGCGATGATGCTGGACGGGGTCCCCAACCTGGCCTTCGCGCTCGGCTACACCAATGCCTCCTGGACGCTCAAGGTCGACCTGGTCTCCTCGTACGTCGCCCGGCTGCTGCGCGCCATGGCGCGGTCCGGGTACGCGGTCGTCACCCCCCGGCTGCCGCGTGAGCCCATCAGGACGACGCCGTTCGTCGAGATGACCTCCGGCTACTTCCAGCGCTCCCGCGCACTCCTGCCGCTCCAGGGCGACCGGGCGCCCTGGCGGCTGTGGCAGCACTACCGCAAGGACGCGCTGCTGTTCGGCGAGCCGCTGGACGACGCCGAGTTGGAGTTCCGCCCGGCCGCCGCACCCGCCGGACGCCCGCGCCGCTGACCCGACCCGGACCCGGCGGGCCGCCGCCGCCCTCCGCCGTCAGGGCCAGAGCAGGCCGCGGCGCCAGCCGCCGTCGGCGCCCCGGGTGTAGACGAGCCGCACATGGCGGCGGTCGGGCGCGCCCTGCCAGAACTCCACCTCATCGGCGAGCAGCGCGTACAGGGTGTGCCCGGGGGCGACGGCGTCCGGTTCGCGGTCCAGCAGCGCGGCGGCCTCGTCCCAGGCCGCCGCCAGCTCCCCGGCGCCGTCCAGGGGCTCGCTCTGCCGGCCCACCAGGGAGGCGGTCCGGGAGGCGGGGCTCCGCCGCCGGAACTCGGCGGCGGCCCGGTCGGCGGGCGCCGCCTCCACCCGGCCGCGCAGCCGGACCTGCCGGCCCTGCGCGGGCCAGTAGACGGAGATCGCCGCCCATGGGGTGGCCGCCAGCTGGCGGCCCTTGGGGCTGTCCGCGTCGGCGGCGAACCACCAGGCGCCACGGGCCGCGTCCACGTCCCGCAGGGCCAGCACCCGGGCGTCGGGGCGGCCGTCGGCGTCCACCGTGCTGAGGGTGACCACCTGCGCGTCCGGTACGTCCTCGGCCAGCGCCTGGAGCAGCCAGTCGACGAAGAGCGGCCCCGGCTCGGCGGGCGCCGGCCCCGGGTCGAAGGAGGGGAGTGCGCGGGCCATCGGCGGCCTGTCGTACAGCAACCGCCCGAGCGGGCCGGCCTGCTGTCCGCCGGACCCGGTGCCTTCCGCCACGTGCCGCACCGACTCGCCTCCTCACAGTGCCGACCCGGACGGGGCGGCACTGTGATCATTCCACGCCGGTGCCGCCGCACAACCGGGCGGGGCCAGCGGGGGGTCAGTCCTCCTCTGCCAGGATCAGGTAGAGCTTCTTGCGGGCCTCGGCCACGACCGCGACGGCCTTGGTGCGCTGCTCGGGGCTGCCGGTGGCCACCACCTGCCGAAGCGCGTCGAACAGGCCGCCGAGCGACTTGCGGACGTCATGGACGGCCTCCCAGTCGATGTCCGGACCGGCCGCCTCCTCCCAGGGCGCCGCCGAGCCCGCTTCGGCCTCGGCGCGGCCGGTGTCGGTGAGTTCGAACAGGCGCTTGCCGCTGCTCTCCTGACTGCTGATCAGGCCCTCCTCCTCCAGCATCTGGAGGGTCGGGTAGACCGAGCCGGGGCTCGGCCGCCAGGCACCGGAGGTGCGCTCGGCGACCTCCTGGATCATCTCGTAGCCGTGCATGGGCCGCTCCTTGAGCAGCGCCAGCAGGGACGCCCGGACATTGCCCCGCCGGGCCCGCCCACCGGGCCGGCCACGGCCGCGCGGCCCGTGCCCGAAGGGCCCGAACCCGGGCCCGAAGCCCTGACCGCCGCCGAACCCGGGCCCGAACGGCCCGAAAGCCGGACGCCCCTCGAACGGCCCCGGGCCTTCGCCGTGCGGGTGTCGGTGATGGCCGTGCTGACCGGCCTCGAAGAAGGGATTGCCGCGTCGCATGGTGCTACTTCCTCTCGTCGTACATCGGCGTACTGTCTCCGTACGCTCCCGATGCCTCAACGATATATCGGTAACTGTCGTCGGTCAACGAAAAACATCGCTGCTGCTGCTGCCGCGCGGGTGTGCTCGGTGACGCCCCTGGGTGTCAGGGAGCGCCTAGCGGGTGCGGTGTGGGTGGTGGAAGCCGACGGAAGGTCGGCGCCGCGACGGCTGACAGACGGCCGCCACCCTGTCCCGCGCGGCCGGGCATCGCCCACGCACTGAGCACCGGCCGCGCCGGCAAAGCGGTCGCCATGCTCGCGGGCACCGCCTACGAGCCGAGAAACGTCCACGCCGGGCCGCCCGGCGGCCCCCTGGCCCGAGTGAGCGACACCCGGCCCGAGCTGCGCGCCGTCCGGTGGGGCAGCCAGGAACGCCGCCCGGGGCGCGTCGCCAGGACGGCCCGTTCCCGCTGGTCACGCTGGTGCACGGCGGTCCCTGCCGGCGGCTTGCCGAGGCGTTCCGCAAGTTGGGGCGGCCGGTGCCGCCGTCCAGCAGGGTGGTGCGCTCGTTGGCCGCCGACGTTGCCGGCCGTGGATGCTCGTGCCCGGGGCTGTCCGTTGCCCGGCACGACGGGGGCATGGACAGCCTCGGGCACGCCGGCTGCGTTGGGGCCGGGGCCTGGGTCAGCGTTCGAAGGTGCCGGTCAGGCGGGCGCGGTCGAGGACGGGGGCGGTGATGGCGGGCAGCAGGGCGCGGGGCCGGGCCCGGTCCGGTGGCGCTGCGCCGGGGGCGCCGCCCACCGGGGCGGACAGGGCGAACAGTTGGAAGACGTAGCGGTGCGGCCCGTGGCCCTTGATGGGCGCGGGGCCGTGGTAGCCACGCCCGATGGTGGACCGCAGCGGCTGCACTCCGGTGGCGGGCCGCCGCGCGGCCAGGGCGCCGGGCTCCAGGTGTTCGACTGCCGGGTCGATCAGGGCGACGCAGTGCACGGCGGGCTTGGCCAAGGGGACGTCGATGTCTTCGACGACCAGGAGGAGTTGGGCGGTGCCGGGTGGCGGCGCGGTCCACGCCAGTTGGGGGGACAGGTCGCCGCCGCCGATGTGCCTCGCGCAGTGCTCCAGCGGCATGGCCTCACCGTCAGCGAACTGCCGGCTGGTGAGGGTCAGCAACTCGGGACCTCGCAGGTTGGGCAGGTTCCACGCCGTGTGGGTGTCCCCGGCCCTGCGGTTGCTCAGGAGTCGGCCGAGCAGCGTCATCGCGTTGCCTCCACCATGTCGATGACCTCGGCGGTGGTCGCGGTTTCGCCGAGCTTGGGGAAGACGCGTTCGATGCTGTGACGGTGGGCGTCGGCATCCGGGTCGCTCATGGCGTCGGTGGCCAGGACGACGTGGTAGCCGTGGTCGGAGGCCGAGCGTGCGGTCGACTCGACGCCTGAGCTGGTCGCGATGCCGGCGAGCACGATCTGGGTGACGCCCAGATCCCGCAGGAGGGTGTCGAGGCCGGTGTCGTGGAAGGCGCTGCGCCGCCGCTTGGTGATCAGGTGGTCGGTCGGCTGGACGTCGAGTTCGTCGATGAGGTCGGCCCAGCCGGTCGGCAGTGCGGCGCTGCTGCCGGACCATCCGGCCTCGGTGCGCCCCGGCGCGCCGCCGGTAACGTTGACCAGGACCACGGGCAGGCCGTGCCGCCGGAACTCGGCGGCCAGGTGGGTCGCCTGTCTGACCACGGCGGTGACCGGATGGTCGGCGCGGGCCGAGACGATGCCCTTCTGTAGGTCGATCACGACGAGCGCGGACGTGGGGTCGATCGTTGTCAGTGCCATGGTTGTCTCTCCTGTGGAGGTCGGCTGGTTGCCGGAGTCGGGCGGTGCGGTGGCCTCAGCCGCCGGTCACCCGCCCGGTCGCGGGCGGGCGGCGCGGCGCGGGGCTGGGCGGTGCGGGGCGGCGCGGGCGCGCATCCTGGGAGGAGCCGTCATCAGCTTGCTTCCGCACGGTTCCCTCGGCGTCAGACGTTCCGAGCCAGTCGCTCCAGCAGCGCCGCAGCCGCTGCGAGCTGCTCCAGCTCCGTCGGGGTGAATGTGCCGCTGGTCAGGGACCGGGCGATGAGTTCGGTTCGCGCGTTGCGCTTGTCCTTCAGCGCCTGCCGACCGGCGTCGGTCACCGTCAGCACCACCCGCCTGCCGTCGTTCGGATCGGGACGGCGTTCGACCAGGCCACGGGCCCGCAGCGCGCCGATCGTCGCCCCCATCGCCTGGGCGGTGATCTGCACCTCCCGGGCCAGCGCCGAGGAGGTGGTGGGGCCCGAGCGGTCCAGGTGCGACAGGGCTGTCCGCTCGGGCATCGTGAGCCCGCCGTCGATCGGCACTTGGTGTACCCGTCGCACCAGCACGCTGAGACTCGCCAGCAGGGCTGCGGCGACTCCCTCGGGGTCCAGGTCATCGTTCATATACTAAGGCTACTTTATCAACCCACCTTAGCGAATTCGTCTCCTCCGCCACGGCCGTCTCTCACGGCTACGAGCCGATCGGCCACAGGCCGGTCGGCGGCAGCTTCACCGAGGTCGGGGACGACCGCCGGGGCAGGGCACTTCGGCCGACCGGCAGGGCGTCGGCTGACGGTGCGTCAACCGGTCCGGCTCTGCCGGGACCGAGGAGCGTTGCCGACTCCAACAGGACGGTCCCCCTTGACCTCAAGGGGCCTTGAACCGCGAACCTGAGCGGATGGCTCCCCCACGGACGGCTCGTTTGCTGCCCCCGACGTACCAGCCGCTCTTCGCCCACCCGCGGTTCCGCCGGCTCCTGCCGGCCCTGGCGGCCTCCGACCTCGGTGACGGGATGAGCGTGGTCGCCGTGGCCTGGCTGGCCATCCGGATCGCGCCACCCGGCCGGTCCGGCCTGCTCGTCGGTGCCGCGATTGCCGCGTACGCCCTGCCCGGTGCTGCCGGCGCGCTGCTGTTCGGCCGCCGACTGCGCCGCCTGCCCGCTCGGCGGCTGCTGGCTGCGGACAGCCGGCTCCGGGCGTTACTCCTCGGATGCGTGCCGCCGGCCTGGCTGGCAGGGGTGCTGCACCCGGTGCTGTACGTCGTGCTGCTCGGCGGTTCGTCGGTGCTGCACGCCTGGGGAAGCGCGGGAAAGTACTCCCTGCTCGCCCAGTTGCTGCCCCCGGATCAGCGACTGGCCGCGAACGCCCTGGTCACGTCGAGCGCCTCGGCGTCCGTCGTCATCGGTCCCGCACTCGCCGGCTTCCTGGCGACGGCCGTGAGCCCGGCCTGGATCATCGGCCTCGACGCCCTGTCCTTCGCGGCCCTCGCCGTCCGGGTCGGCCGACTGGGCGGCGTGGCCGAGGCGGTGGCGACGTCCGCGCCGGTGGACACCGGCCGATCGGCGGCCGGCCTGCACCTGCTGCGCAGGCAACCCGAACTCCTCGGGGTCCTCGCCCTGACGTGGTTCTTCAACTTCCTCTACGGACCGGTGGAGGTCGCCCTCCCCTTGCACGTCACCCTCGACCTGCATGCCGAGCCCAGCCTCCTCGGGCTCTACTGGACCCTCTTCGGAGCGGGTGCGGTACTCGGCAGCCTGGCCACCGGCGCCCTGCGCGGGCTCCCGCTCTGGCCCGTCACCCTGGCCATCGTCGCCGGTTGGGGGCTCACGCTGGTGCCGTTCGGCCTGGGGGCGCCCACCTATGTCTCCCTCGGCTGCTTCGCACTGGGCGGCCTGATCTACGGACCTTTCACGGCGCTGTCCTTCACCCTGTTCCAGGACCGCACGCCCGCGGCCCGGCTGACCACGGTCCTGGCCGTCCGGGGCGCCGCCCTGCTCACCGCCGCCCCGGTCGGCACCGCGCTCGGCGGCCCCCTCACCTCCGCCCTGGGCCCCCGGTCGGTGCTGGCCGCCTCGGGGATCGCGACCATCGCCCTGGCCGTCGTCGCCACCGGGGTACGGCTCCGGGGGCGAGCGCCAGGGCGGTGACGCTGACCCGGGCACCTCGCACGGGAGGTCTCAGCCGGCGGCCCGGCCGCCCCGGGCCCCCGCGCCCCTGCCGAGCGCGAACCGGATGGGCACCAGGGCCAGCCAGCTCCAGAGCGCTGCGGCGGGCGAGGCGAAGGCGATCGGCACCGTTGCCCCGAAGACCAGGACGGTCGAGCCCAGGTCCGCGACGATGGTGCGGCCGACGCTCCGGGGGACGGCGTACGGCTGCTGCGGGTCGCGCCAGACCCGGAGCAGGATCGCCAGCTGCAGCAGGTCGATGACGACGATGGTGGCGGCATATCCCGCCACGGCCAGCGGCTGCGAGGCGTACTCGGAGAGCAGGGTGGTGGGGAAGGGCAGCAGGGCGATGACGCCCAGGCCCGCCAGCGTGAGCCGTACGGAGACCGTGTCCATCCGCCGGGCCAGCTGGAGGATGCGGCGGTGGTCGCGCCAGAGCCCGGCGAGGATGGTGAAGCTCAGCGCGTACGCGGCGATCTTGGGCAGCAGCGCACGCACCATGTGCCGGAAGCCGGCCGGGTCCAGGCCGCCGGTCACCCGGATGTCGAGCACCAGCAGCGTCATGGCGATGGCGAAGATCCCGTCGGACAGGGCGGTCAGCCGGTCCCGGTTCTGCTCGTCCGCTCTGCTGTCGTCCACGGATACAGCGTGACCGGCCGAGACCGCACCGGCCCTCATTGCGCCCACGGCGGGCAAGCCGACCGGGAGTCGGGTGGGCCGCCTACCGACTCCGGCGCCCTAGGCTCCTGGCATGCGCATCAGGATCATCGACGCCTTCTCCGACCGCCCCTTCGCCGGCAACCAGGCCGCCGTCTGCCTGCTCGACCGGCCCGAGTGGCCCGCCGACGGCTGGATGCAGCAGGTGGCGGCGGAGCTGAACCTCTCCGAGACCGCCTTCGCCCACCCGCTGCCCGCCGGCGGTGCGGCCGACTGGGCGCTGCGCTGGTTCACCCCCGCCGTGGAGGTGGACCTGTGCGGCCACGCCACGCTGGCGACGGCCCACGCCCTGCACGGCGACGGCGCGCTGCCGCCCGGCGGTACGGTGCGGTTCGCCACCCGCAGCGGTGTGCTGACCGCGCGGGCGGCCCCCGGCGGCGGGCTGACGCTGGACTTCCCCGCCGCGCCCGCCAGGCCGGTCCCGGTGCCCGAGGGTGTCGCCGCCGCGCTCGGCGTCCCGGTCACCGCCGCCTACGACACCGGGGCGCTGGGCGACCTGCTGGTGGAGGTGGCCGACGAGGCGACCGTACGCGCCCTCGCCCCGGACCTGGCGGCGGTCGCCCGGCTCGGCACCCGGGGCGTCATCGTCACCGCCGCCGCCGAGGACCCGGCGGCGGGCCACGACTACGTCTCCCGGTTCTTCGCCCCGGCGGTCGGCATCGCGGAGGACCCGGTGACCGGCAGCGCCCACACCGCCCTGGCCCCGCTCTGGTCCGCCCGCCTGGGCCGCACCGACCTCACCGGCCTCCAGGCGTCCGCCCGCTCCGGCCTGGTCCGCACCGCGCTGCGCGGCGACCGGGTGCTGCTCACCGGCGACGCGGTCACCGTGCTGGACGGCGAGCTGCGCCGCTGACCACGCCCGGTCCGCGCCCCACGGCCGCACCGGCCGCTGCCGGGCGCTCGGCTGCCGTCCCGCGCCCCGGCTGCCGTCCCGCGCCCCGGCGGCCGGGGCGCGGGACGGTGCGGGGTCAGACCTTGAGTTCTTCCGGTACCAGGTCCAGCGCCGCCTGGATGGCGTCGATGAGCCGCCGGGCCGATTCGGCGGTGAGTTCGAGGGCGACCCGGGCGGAGGGGCCCTTGGCCGGGTCGGTGAGGTCGATGTTGAGGGTGTGCTCGGCCATCGCGTGGACGGGGTGGTCGAAGTAGACCGTCGCGTCCGTGACCCGGAACCAGCTGCCGTTCGGTCCCTTGGCGCTGCCTTCCATCGGCTCGCGGACCGTCGCGTAGGTGCACATGGTCAGCCTCCGAGGTGCTTGGCGTAGAAGGCGGTGATCCGCTCCCAGCCGTCGTTGGCGGCCGGGACGTTGTAGGACGGCCGGTCGACGGAGAAGAAGGCGTGGCCGGCGCCCTCGTAGCTGTGGAACTCGAACTCCTTGCCCTCGGCGGTGAGGATCTGCTCCAGCTCCGCCACCTGCTCCGGGCCGGGGAACCGGTCCTCGACGCCGAACAGGCCGAGCAGCGGCGCCCGCAGTCCGGGCAGCTGGTCGACCAGGTTGGTGACCTTGAGCGGGAAGCCCTCCGGCGGGGTGCCGGTGACGAAGGCGCCGTAGCAGTCGACCGCCGCGTCCAGGTCGAGGTGGCAGGCGGCCAGCACGCTCTGGCGGCCGCCCGAGCAGTAGCCGATGACGCCGACCCTGCCGTTGGACGTCGGCAGCGCGCGCAAATGGGACGCCGCGCCGGCCACGTCCCCGACCAGGCGCTCGTCGGGGACGCCGCCCTGCGCCCGAGCGGTGGCGGCGGCGTCGTCGGGGGACGCGCCGGGTGCCTCGCGGGAGTAGAGGTTGGGGCAGATCGCGTCATAGCCGAGCTCGGCGAACCGGCGGACGATCTCCTTGGTCGCCCGGTCGTAGCCGGGCATGTGGTGGATGACCACGACGCCGCCGCGCGGCGCCTCGCCGTCGGGCCGGGCGAGGTACGCCTCGATCTCGTCGCCGCCGTGTCCGGTGATCCGGGTGGTACGGGCACTGAGGGAATCACTCATGGGCAGATCATAAGCCTGGACTGATAAGTCTATGCTGAGGGCATGCCGACCCCGAGTGATGTCGCCCAAGCCGCCGGAGAGCTGCGCGCCTGCCTGGGTCCGCTGGTCCGCAGGCTGCGCCAGGTGCACCAGGACGGCGAGCTGACCCTCTCCCAGGCGGCGGTGCTGGTCCGGCTGGAGCGGGAGGGCCCCGCCACGCCGGGCGCGCTGGCGGCGGGCGAGGGCATCCGCGCCCAGTCGATGAGCGTGCTGGCGTCCGGCCTGCGGGAGCGCGGGCTGGTCACCCGCAGCCCCGATCCGGCGGACCGGCGGTGCGTACGGCTGTCGATCACCGAGCGCGGACGCGAGGCGCTGTGCGGCGCCCGGCAGGAGAAGGCCCAGCGGCTGGCCCGCGCGATCAGCGAGGGCCTGACCCCGGCCGAGCAGGAGCAGCTGATCGCGGCGATACCCCTGCTGGAGCGGATCGGCCGCCTGGTCTGAACCAGGCCGGGCGGTCAGCCGGTCGGCAGCCAGCCCACGTGCCCGGCGAGCAGCGTGTAGCCGACGAAGGCCACCGTGTCGATCAGGGCGTGCGCCGCCACCAGCGGCATCACCCGCCCCCAGCGGCGGTAGAGCAGGCAGAAGATCACGCCCATCACCACATTGCCGACGAAGCCGCCGACGCCCTGGTACAGGTGGTACGAGCCGCGCAGCAGCGAGCTGGCGACCAGCGCGGCCGGCCAGGACCAGCCGAGTTGGCCGAGCCGGCGCAGCAGGTAGCCGACGACGATGACCTCCTCCACGATGGCGTTCTGCCAGGCGGAGGTGATCAGGACCGGGATGCGCCACCAGACGGCGGGCAGCGAGGAGGGCACCACCGTGAGGTTGGCGCCGGCGGCCCGCGCGCCCAGGTAGAGGGCGAGGCCGGAGCCGCCGATCACGGCGGCCACCAGGACGCCGCGCCCGAGGTCGGGCAGCTTGCGGGTCAGGTCGAAGCCCAGCGCGCGTACCGAGGAGCCCCCGCGCAGCAGCAGGTACGCCACCAGCGCCACCGGTACCAGCGCGGTGCCGATGCCGAACAGCTGCCAGGCCAGGTCGAGCCAGGGGCGGCCGGGGGCGAGCGAGCCGTTGAGGGTGGCGGTCTGCTGCTTGAGCGCGGCGCGGCGGGTGAGCGAGCCGATAAAGCTGATCAGCGCGCTCAGCCCGCTGGCGCCCAGGGACAGCGCCAGGACGATGATCAGCTCCTGGCCGAGCAGCCGCCGGGGGACCGTGAGCGCCGGAGCGGCGCTGTGGGTGGTCGTCAAGGGTGGCTCCAACGCGCAGCAGGTCCGGGCCGATCATCATTTCACAGCACTTCGCGAGGGGTTTCCCGGCACTGCGCACGGGTTTTCCCAGCACCGCGCGCGGGCCGGGGGCGGTTCAGTCCACCGGCCAGGTGTGCACCGGCTCCCCGCCGCGCATGTACTCCATATACCGCCTGGTCATCGAGGCCAGCGCGGTCTGCCGGTCCTGGCCGAGGCGGTCCCTGAAGTGGTGGAACGCCGCGCTCTGCCAGGCGGCGCCATTGGTCCGGCGGCGGCAGCGGGCCTCCACGATGCCCAGGTAGCGGTCCCGGTCGGCGGCCTCCACCCCCCAGGCGTCCAGGCCCTGCGCGGCCAGCGGCAGCAGCTCCTCCAGCACGAGTTCCACCGCCGGCACCCGCACCGGCGGCCCGCCGCCCCGCCCGCCGCGCCCCGGGCGCGGCCAGTGCAGTACGGCGTCGATGCCGGCCCGGGAGGCGGCGTGGAAGTTCTCCGACGCCAGCGCGAACGGCAGCCGGGACCAGACCGGCCGCTGCTGCTCGGCCAGCGAGCGCACCAGGCCGTAGTAGAACGCGGTGTTGGCCAGCGTGTCGGCCACCGTCGGCCCGGCCGGCAGCACCCGGTTCTCCACCCGCAGATGCGGCACCCCGTCCGCGACGTCGTACACCGGGCGGTTCCAGCGGTAGATGGTGCCGTTGTGCAGCCGCAGCTCGGCCAGCTTGGGCACCCCGCCGGAGGCCAGCACCTTGCCGGGGTCCTCGTCGTCGCAGATGGGCAGCAGCGAGGGGAAGTAGCGGACGTTCTCCTCGAACAGCTCCAGCGCCGAGTCCACCCAACGCTCGCCGAACCAGGTGATCGGCCGGACGCCCTGCGCCTTGAGCTCCTCCGGCCGGGTGTCGCACGCCTGCTCGAAGAGGACCGGGCGGGTCTCCCGCCACAGCTCCCGGCCGAACAGGAACGGGGAGTTGGCCCCCACCGCCACCTGCGCGCCGGCCAGCGCCTGGGCGGCGTTCCAGACGGCGGGGAAGCGCTCCGGGGTCACCTGGAGGTGCAGTTGGAGCGAGGTGCAGGCGGCCTCGGCCACGATGGACGCGGACTCCACCTCCAGCCGCTCCACACCGTCGATGTCCAGCGCGATGTCCTCGCCCCTGGCGGCCAGGATCTGGCTGTTGAGCAGGCTGTAGCGGTCGCTGCGGGACATGTTGTCCAGCACCGCGTGGTCATTGGTCAGGGTGGGCAGCACGCCCACCATCACGATCCGGGCGCCCACCTCGGCCGCCTTGCGGTCGGCGTAGCGCAGCCCGGTGTCGATCTCCTCGCGCAGCTCCTCGAAGACCCGGCCGCCGAGCCGGTGCGGGGCGATGTTCACCTCGATGTTGAACTGCCCCAGCTCGGTCTGGAAGTCGGGGCTGGCGATGGCCTGGAGCACCTGCTCGTTGCGCATCACCGGCAGGCCCTGCTCATCGGCGAGGTTGAGTTCGATCTCCAGTCCCATCACCGCGCGCGGGCGGTCGAACCGCTTCTCCCGCAGCATCCGCTCCAGCGCCTCCAGGCACGTTCTGAGCTTCCTGCGGTAGAGCTGCCGGTCGGACAGGTCGGAACCAGTGGCCGCGACCTTCTCGCCCATGGGCCCCACTCCTCCTCGGTGCACCGTGCCTGCATCATGCCCAGGCCGGATGATCGATAGCCGGACGGTCCGGCTGCGGCGGGGCGCCTTTCCCCCGGGGTGCGGATCACACCGGCCTTCCGCCGGGACGCGGATCACAGCGGCGGACGGCAGTGGATGCGTCAGAATCTGTGCCCATGGTGCGAAAGGACGGGAAGTCCTCTTGCGCTGGGCCCCCGGCGGCCTTACAAGGGTCACTGACGGCAGTCACCGCCTGCGGACACGGCTCACCTAGAATCGGTCCGACGGGCCGACGCACTCCGCAACGCCCGGTCCCGGCCCGGCGGCCTGCCCAGGCCCGCCCGCCGCCGCCCCGCGTCGCGTCACCGGCTCGGCAGCACAGCACACGGCACCCCGCTCCGCCCCCGTCCGGGCCCGGCCCCGGACGGGACGGTCCTCACGCGCCCGCACGCCTATCTCGACCGGAGAGGCGACCGCCATGACCCTGCAGCTCCCCCAGCCGCCCGCCGGAGCCCTGCGCTCCGTCCTCGCCGCCCTTGCCTCGCCCCACGCCGTACGCCATGTCACCACCCCCGCCCTGCGGGTGCCCGACCCGGCCGACCCGCCACGGCCGACCCAGCCGCTCCCCGCCCACCTGCTGCGGGCCGGTGTCGCCCTGGAGGCGGCGCCGCGCACCGGCTGGCGGTTCCTGATCCGCTGCGGGGGCCAGGTGGTCGCGGCGGCGGAGACCCTGGAGACGCCGGACGGCCACGCCTTCTCGCACTTCGCCGAGGGCCCCTACCTGGCGGCCTCGCTGCTGGCCCTCCAGCAGGCCCGCCGGATCACCACGGGCAGCGCGGTGCCGTACGAGCCCCGGCTGCTGTCCATACCGGCCCGCTACACCACGGCGCTCTGGCTGCACCCGCTGCGCCCCGGCGCGACGGACCTGCTGATCCCGCTGGCGCCCGCGCCGCTGGGCGTGGCCGCGCACCGGCCGTACCCGGCGGCGGAGCTGCTGGACCTGTTCCGCCGGCCGGCCGCGCCGCCCGACCGGGACCGGCCCGGTACGCCGCCCGCCGGCCCGGACGCGCTGACCGCAGCGGGCCGGTGACGCGCCCCGGCGGCGCACTCCGGTGACGATGCGCCGCCGAAGCATCCGAACGGGTGATCTCTGCCGGAGAGGTGTGGCGCATGTCACCAAATGGCTGCGCAGGACCGACCCGATGCAGACACTGGGAACCAGCGCGGAAAGGTGGTTGTCTTACCCCGTGGGCACATGGCTCACACCTGCCGGGTCGGTGATTCCCGGCACCGGGCAGCGGACCGCCGCGCGGCGACCGAAAACTTCGAAGCGAGGGTTCGAGCAATGTGCCAGCACCGACCTGAGTGCCCATCGGCCGACTCCGCCGACCGCGAGGCGGCGCAGCCCGTGGCCTGCCACCCGGAGCAGGGCTGGAGCCTGCTGTGCAACGGCGTCCTGCTGTTCGAGGACACCGGCGAGCTGCTGCCCGACGGCCGGGTGATCGCGCCGCACCGCCCGCTGGCGGCTGCGGCCGCCTAACCGGCGGCGAGCGGCCGGGAGTGCCGCGAGGGGCGGTACGGCAGCCGCCGCACCGCCCCACACCGGGCCCGGGTCAGGCGCCGTACTCGTCCATCGGCGGGCAGGAGCAGACCAGGTTGCGGTCACCGTAGGCGCCGTCGATCCGCCGCACCGGGGGCCAGTACTTGTCCGCCGGGTCGACGCCGGGCGGGAAGACGGCCTCCTGCCGACCGTACGGGTGCGGCCAGTCGCCGGTCAGCACCGCGGCGGTGTGCGGGGCGCCCCGCAGCGGGTTGTCGTCGGCGGGCCACTCCCCCGCGCCGACCTTCTCGATCTCGGCGCGGACGGCGATCATCGCATCGCAGAACCGGTCGAGTTCGCGCAGGTCCTCACTCTCGGTGGGCTCGATCATCAGCGTGCCGGCCACCGGGAACGACATGGTCGGCGCGTGGAAGCCGTAGTCGATCAGCCGCTTGGCGACATCGTCCACCGTCACCCCGGTCGCCTTGGTCAGCGGCCGCAGGTCGATGATGCACTCGTGCGCCACCAGGTCGTTCGGCCCGGTGTACAGCACCGGGTAGTACGGCGCGAGCCGCCGGGCGACGTAGTTGGCGTTCAGCACCGCCACCTGGGTGGCCCGCCGCAGGCCCTCGCCGCCCATCAGCCGCACATAGGCCCAGGAGATCGGCAGGATCGCGGCGGAGCCCCAGGGCGCGGCCGAGACCGGGCCGACGCCGGTGGCCGGGCCGGCCTCCGGCTGGAGCGGGTGGTTGGGCAGGTACGGCGCCAGGTGGGCGCGGACCGCGACCGGGCCGACGCCGGGGCCGCCGCCGCCGTGCGGGATGCAGAAGGTCTTGTGCAGGTTCAGGTGCGAGACGTCCGCGCCGAACTTGCCCGGTCGGGCCAGGCCCACCAGCGCGTTGAGGTTGGCGCCGTCCACGTACACCTGGCCGCCCGCCTCGTGCACGGTGGCGCAGATGTCCGCGATGTTGTCCTCGAAGACGCCATGGGTCGAGGGGTAGGTGACCATCAGCACGGCGAGCGTGTCGCGGTGCTGCTCGATCTTGGCGTGCAGGTCGGCCACGTCCACGTCGCCGTCGGCGCTGGTCTTCACCACGACCACCCGCATCCCGGCCATCACGGCGGAGGCGGCGTTGGTGCCGTGCGCGGAGGACGGGATGAGGCAGACGTCGCGCTGCGCCTGGCCACTGGCCCGGTGGTGGGCGCGGACCGCCAGCAGGCCCGCCAGCTCGCCCTGGGAACCGGCGTTGGGCTGGAGCGATACGGCGTCGTAGCCGGTCACCTCGGCGAGCCGCTGCTCCAGCTCGCGGATCAGCGTGAGGTAGCCGGCCGCCTGCTCCGCCGGGGCGAAGGGGTGCAGCTGGCCGAACTCCGGCCAGGTGATCGGCTCCATCTCGGTGGTGGCGTTGAGCTTCATGGTGCAGGAGCCCAGCGGGATCATGCCCCGGTCCAGCGCGTAGTCGCGGTCGGCCAGCCGGCGCAGGTAGCGCAGCATGCCGGTCTCCGAGCGGTGGCGGTGGAAGACCGGGTGGGTGAGGTACTCGTCGGTGCGCAGCAGCGCCGGCGGCAGCGCCTGGCCGGCGGCGGCGTCCAGGGCGTCGATGTCGCCGCCGGGCACGCCGAAGGCGGCCCAGACGGCGGTGAGCTGGTCGCGTCCGGTGGTCTCGTCGCAGGCGGCGGAGACCAGGTCGGCGTCGACCTGGCGCAGGTTGACGCCGTGGTCGCGGGCGGCGGCGACCACCTCGGCGGCGCGGCCGGGCACCCGGGCGGTCACCGTGTCGAAGAAGGCGCCGTGCACCACCTCGACGCCGCCGGCGCGCAGGCCCTCGGCGAGCACCGCGGCGTAGCGGTGGGTGCGGCGGGCGATGGCGGCGAGGCCGTCGGGGCCGTGGTAGACGGCGTACATGGAGGCCATCACGGCGAGCAGCACCTGCGCGGTACAGATGTTGCTGGTGGCCTTCTCGCGGCGGATGTGCTGCTCGCGGGTCTGGAGGGCCAGCCGGTAGGCGCGGTCGCCGTCGGCGTCGACCGAGACGCCGACCAGGCGGCCGGGCAGGCTGCGGGCGTACTGGGCGCGTACCGCCATGTAGCCGGCGTGCGGGCCGCCGAAGCCCATGGGGACGCCGAACCGCTGGGTGGTGCCCACCGCGATGTCCGCGCCCAGCTCGCCGGGGGAGGTCAGCAGGGTGAGGGCCAGCAGGTCGGCGGCGACGGTGACGACCGCGCCGAGGCCGTGGGCGCTCTCGATCAGCGGGGCCAGGTCGCGTACCTCGCCGGAGGCGCCCGGGTACTGGAGCAGCACGCCGAAGACGCCCCGGGCCTCGGCCTCGGCCGGGATGCCGTCGGAGAGGTCCGCGACGACCACCTCGACGCCGGTGGGTTCGGCGCGGGTGCGGAGCACGGCGACGGTCTGCGGCAGGCAGTCGGCGTCCACCAGGTAGACGCCGTCCTTGACCTTGCCCATCCGGCGGGAGAGCGCCATCGCCTCGGCGGCGGCGGTGCCCTCGTCCAGCAGCGAGGCGCCGGAGGTGGGCAGGCCGGTGAGGTCCGCGACGACGGTCTGGAAGTTCAGCAGCGCCTCCAGCCGGCCCTGGGAGATCTCCGGCTGGTAGGGGGTGTAGGCGGTGTACCAGGCCGGGTTCTCCAGCACATTGCGCAGGATCACCGGCGGGGTGAAGGTGCCGTAGTAGCCCAGGCCGATCATCGGGGTGAGCAGCTGGTTGCGGTCGGCCAGCTCACGCAGTTCGGCCAGCACCTGGGCCTCGGAGCGTCCGGCGGGCAGGTCCAGCGCGTGCAGGCTGCGGATGGCCTCGGGGACGGCGGCGGCGGTCAGCTCGTCCAGCGAGCCGTAGCCGATGTGGGCCAGCATCTTGTCCTGCTCGGCCCGGTCCGGGCCGATGTGGCGGTTCTCGAAGGGGCTCGCCTGCTCCAGCTGGGCAAGGGTCGCCGCACTCTCGGCGCGGGGGCGCCCGATCGTCTGCTCGGCATTCATGGCGCTTGAGGCCTCCTGGTCACGGACCGGTGGGGGCTCGCGCGCGTACGGGTCGCCGGACTGCGGGGCCGGCGGCCGGGGCGTGCGGGCCCGGACGGCCTCCCCCTCTGTCATCGGAACCTGAGAGCTTCACCGGCCTGCCCGCGCCCGGGGGTCTGCCCCGCGTCGGTGCCGCCGGCTTGCACCGTCGGTGAGGGTCGGCCGCCGCCCGGCTCCTTCGCCGGCCGCGCCCGCCCCTGCTTTCCAGAGTGACCTTGCCCGTGCGGTACGGCTGCCTGAGAGATTCCGGGGAGGAGTTGCTCCTTCGGCGCCCCGCCCATCTGGTGGAGGGTGGGGACTCTCCCGAACGGGCTCGACGGTCGCCCCCCAGACTACCAGCGGCACCCCGCCTGCCTGCTGCTTCTTCCTGCGGCCGGGATCAGCCGCGCAGGTGGCGCTGCTACCCCGAACGGCTCACCGCATTCCCGGTCGGCCCCTTCCGGCTCGACAGTGGGCCCGATGTGGCTTTTGGTGTGAATTGGCGGTCTGACAGCCGCCGGGTACTCATTCATTGCCCCGGCCCTCGGGGCCCGCCGGCGTGCATGCCGGGGAACCGCACTGGAGGAACCGTGCAGACCGACATCGATCCGCGGGACCTGATCGGCCACAAGGCCGTCGATCGGAACGGGGACAAGATCGGTACCGTGGACGAGGTGTACCTCGACGACGCGACCGGGCGGCCGGAGTGGGCGGCCGTCCGCACCGGCGTCTTCGGGCGCGACGCCTTCGTACCCCTCGACGCGAGCGAGTTCTCGGGCGACCAGCTGCGGGTGCCGTACGAGAAGTCGCTGATCAAGGACTCCCCCGACTTCGGGGCCGGCCAGCACCTCTCGCCCGCCCAGGAATTGCAGCTCTACCGCTACTACGGACTGGACGCGCCGGGCAGCCGGGCCGCCGAGAGCGCGGCGGCCGCCGCACCGGACCGCGAGTTCGGCGCCGCGGCGGACCGCGAGTTCGGTGGCGTACCGGCCGCCAGCCTGGCGCCCGACATCCGGAACCCCCAGGCGGCGGCCCCGACCGGGGAGCCGCAGCACGCCGAGCCCCGCACGGAGGTGCAGCAGCCGGAGCCGCCCCGCGCCGAGCCGCGCCGCGTGGGAGGGCACCTCACGGAGGCGTCGACCACCGAGCAAGGGCACGCCGCCCCCCGGTTCGCGGAGCCCGCCGCCGAGCCGGCCGCGCCGCAGCGGTCTGCCGTCGGGGCGGTGGACCGCCCGGGGCCGTCGCGGCTTGAGGTGGTCTGCCGCGAGGAGCAGGTGGAGGTCACCACCGAGTGGCACAACCTGGGCACCGCCCGGCTGCGCAAGTACATCGTCACCGAGGAGGTGGAGCGCCGGGTCCCGGTGGTCCGGGAGCGGGTGCGGGTCGAGCGGGTGCCGGTGACCGAGGCGGAGCTGGCCGGACTGTCCGACGAGGACATCTCGGAGGCGGTCGAGGAGGTCGTGCTGCGCGAGGAGCGCCCGGTGGTGCGCAAGCGGATGGTACCGATCGAGCGGGTCCGGCTAGTGGTGGAGCGGGTCACCCACGAGGAGGTCGTCCGCACCACGCTGCGGCGCGAGCAGGTCAAGGTCCACGACGGCGGCATGGCGGCGAGCAGCCGGGGCGAGCAGGGCGGGCTGACGGAGACCCCGCATGTGACGCAGTACAACGGTTCGCAGTTGGAGCAGCCGATCGCCTGAGAGTGCGTCCCGCAGCTGCCCGCGCCTCCGGTTCCCCGGGGTCGCGGGCAGCGGTCTGCTGCGAACCTTCAACCATCGATAGTTGACAGCATGAATCAATCCGCTCCATGATTACTTCACTACTTCAAGTGTGCTGTTCATGAACTATCTCTGGAGGAAGACCCGTGAGTGAGGCATCCGAGCCCACCACGTCGGCCGCGAAGCCGGGCAGCGGACGGGTGCTGCCGGCACTCGTCCTGGCCATGCTCGCCTTCTCCGTGGTGCAGACCGCGGTGGTGCCGATCCTGCCGTCCCTGGCCAAGGAGCTGGACGTCTCCGGCGGCTCCATCACCTGGCTGATGACGGCGAACCTGCTCGCCGCAGCCGTCCTCACCCCGCTGCTCGGCCGGTTCGGCGACCTGCGCGGCCGCAAGCCCATGCTGCTCGTCTCGCTGGCCGGCCTGGTCGTCGGCTCCGGGGTCGCGGTCAGCACCCACTCTTTCGGCTGGCTGCTGGTCGCCCGCGTGCTCCAGGGCGCCGGCGGCGGTGTGCTGCCGCTGGCCATCAGCATCGTCCGCGACGAACTGCCCCGGCAGAAGGCCACCGGGGGCGTCGCCCTGATCAGCGCCAGCATGGGCGTCGGCAGCGGCCTCGGCCTGGTCGCCACCGGCCTGCTGATCGAGCACTGGGACTACAAGTCCATCTTCTGGACGGGGCTGGTCCTCGGCCTGCTCGCCCTGCTGCTGGTCGCCGTACGCATCCCCGCCGACCCGGTCGTCGACCGCAGCGGCGGCGCCGACCCGCTGGGCGCCGTCGCGCTGGCCGGCTGGCTGGCCGCACTGCTGGTCGCGGTCAGCCAGGGCAACAGCTGGGGCTGGACCTCCGCCCGCACCCTGGGCCTGTTCGCCGCCGCCGCCGTGATCGCCGCCGGCTGGGTCGCCGTCGAGCGGCGGGTCGCCCATCCACTGGTCGACATGTCGATGATGGCGCGGCCCGCGGTCGCCTTCACCAACCTCTCCGGGCTGCTGATCGGCTTCGGCATGTACGGCTCCTTCATGGTCATCAGCAATTTCGCGCAGACCCCCGGCCGGGTGGGCTACGGGTTCACCGCCACCGTGCTGCACGCCGGGGTGCTGCTGCTCCCCTCCGCGCTCGGCAGCCTGGTCGCCGCGCCGCTGGGCGCGCTGCTGATCGCCCGGCGCGGGCCGCGCCTACCGCTGGTCCTCGGCGGTGTCTTCGGCACCGTCGCCATGGGCTACCTCGCCCTGCGGCACGGCAGCGAGGGCGATCTCTACGCCGCCGCCGGAGCCTTCGGCCTGGGCGTCGGACTGGCCTACGCCGCCATGCCCGCGTACATCAACGGTGCCGTCCCGGCGGCGCAGAGCGGCATCGCCAACGGCATGAACGCGGTGCTGCGCACCGTCGGCGGCGCGATCGGCACCGCCGTGATGGGCGCGGTCCTCACCGGCGACACCATCCCGACCCTGGGCCTGCCCACCCTGGACGCCTACCGCCACGCCTTCTGGATCACCGCCGCCGGCTGCCTGATCGCCGCCGCCGTCCCGTTCGCCATCCGCCGCCCCGGGCCCGCCAACCACCCCACCCCGACCCCCACCCGAACCCCCACCCACGCCTGACCCACCCAGCAACCCCCATCCCCCCGAGGGCGCGAGGAACTGCGCGAAAAACCACCCACCCCGCAAAGCCCAGAACCCACAACCACCCCCACCCACCCAGGGGCGCGAGGAGCCCCGCGAAAAACCACCCACCCCGCAAAGCCCAGAACCCACAACCACCCCCACCCCGAGTGGCCCACCCACCCCCGCCCCACCAACCAACAGGACGTCACCTCCCCAGGACGTCACCCCACAGGACGTCACCCTCATGACGTCACCCCCAGGGCCTCACCCCCCAGACGTCAACGGCAACGCAGCCGCCGGCCGCAACTCCGGATCGTCCACCGGAAACGTCCGCACCCGCCCCGGCGCCGACCCCGGCGTCTCAAAGCGAACCGTCACCCGCCCGACCCCACTCCCCTGCACCCACCCCGGCCCGTACTCCTCATGCTGCACATCCTGACCCGGCAACCACCGCCGCCCACCCACCCCACCAGCACCGCCGCCGTCTTCCTCCCCGCCCGCCCCCGCCCCTCCCGGATGGAACCCCCTCGGCTCCCCCGGCCCCCCATAGGCCCCCTCCCCGTCAGCCCCCTCCTCGCCCTCCCCCTCAGCCCCGTCACCCTCCCCACCCCCACCCTCACCCAGCACCGCCCCACCCTCCTCCCCCACCCGCGCCGCCTGCGCGAACAGGTCCTCCTGCGTGAAGTCCGCCAACCCGGACACCCCCACCCCGAGCAGCCGCACCCCACCCGCGATGTCCACCTGCTCGATCAGCCGCCGAGCCGTCTCGGCGATCACGGAGGGATCGTCGGTCGGACCCCGCAGCGTCTCCGAGCGCGTCAACGTACTGAAGTCGAACCGCCGCACCTTGACCACCACCGTCCGCCCCGACCGCGCCGCCGCCCGCAACCGCCCCACGCACCGCTCCGCCAACCGGTCCACCTCGTGCAGGACCCGCCCCCGGTCCACCAGGTCGACCTCGAAGGTGTCCTCCACCGAGACCGACTTGGCGTCCCGCTCGGCCACCACCGGCCGGTCGTCCAGGCCCAGCGCCATCGCATGCAGCGAGACCCCGTGCGCCCGCCCCAGCAGCCGGACCAACTCGGCCTCCTCCGTCGCCGCGACCTGCGCCACGGTGAGCAGCCCCATCCGCCGCAGCGTCTCCGCCGTGGCCGGGCCGACCCCGGGCAGCGCCCGCACCGGCAACGGGTCCAGCACCGCCCGCTCACGGCCGGGCTCCACCATGAACAGCCCGTCCGGCTTGGCCTCCTCCGAGGCGATCTTGGCCAGCAGCTTGCAGCCCGCAAGCCCCACCGAGCCGGTCAGCCCGGTGGCGGCCCGGATGTCGGCCCGCAGATCCTCACCGAGCGCCCGGACCATCTCCACCCCGGCCGCCGAGGAACCCGCCGCCTCCAGCACCTCGCCGTACGGACCGGCCGCCAGGTCCACGAACGCCTCGTCCAGGCTCAGCGGCTCCACCAGCGGGGAGAGCTGCCGCAGCAGCCCCATCACGGTCTCGCTGACCTGCCGGTACAGCTCGAACCGGGGCACGAGGAACGCCGCGTTCGGGCAGAGCCGGCGGGCGTGCGCCATCGCCATCGCGGAGTGCACCCCGAAGCGGCGCGCCTCGTACGACGCCGTCGCCACCACACCCCGGCCGCTCAGCCCGCCCACCACCACCGGCTTTCCGCGCAGGCTGGGCTTGGACGCCTGCTCCGCCGAGGCGTAGAAGGCATCCATGTCCAGATGCAGGATCGTCGGTAGGGGACGCACACGGCCGATCATCCCTCACGGGTCGGACATTCATCCGGAACCGACCCCCACCCCGGCATCTACCGGCCGACCGCCCCGACCCCCACCCCGGCTACCGCCGCCCGGAGCGCTCCAGCGCCCGGGTGACCCCCGGCTCGGCGGGGCCCAGGACGTGCGGGTCGGGCCGGACGGCCGCCTCCAGCGCGGCCTTGGTGGCCGCGGCGACCTCCCGTACCCCGCCGTAGTACCAGGTGGCGTCGTGCGGCTCGGACACACCGACGCCGTAGGAGTCGATCCCGGCCGCCCGGCAGAGCGCGATGGCCCGCCGGATGTGGAAGTCCTGGCTGACCAGCAGTGCCCGGCGGACACCGAAGATCCGGCGGGCGCGGGTGCACGAGTCCCAGGTGTCGAAGCCCGCGTAGTCCAGCACCACCTGTCCCTCGGGCACCCCATGGCCGCGCAGGTAGTCCCGCATCGCGGTCGGCTCGTCGTAGCCCGTGCGGCTGTTGTCCCCGGTCACCAGGATCGCCCGCACCGTGCCCTGCCGGTAGAGCCGTACGGCGGCGTCCAGCCGGTTCGCCAGGTACGGCGAGGGCCGCCCAGCGTCCAGGCCCGCGCCGAAGACCACCGCGACCGGCTCGGCGGGCGCCGTGGCCACCGTCCGCACCCGTCCGCCCGTGTCGAGCCAGAGCCAGGTGGCGGGGGTGAGCACCGCGACGCAGAGCACGACCAGCACCCGCAGGGCGCGGCGGCGGGCCCGCCGGGTCGCCGGCAGCCGCCACCCGGCCGAGACCGTCCGCAGCCGCCCCAGCCACTGCCTGCCGCCCCGCACCACCCCACGGTCCGCTTCGCCCACTGCTCCCCCTGCCGCTCCCGGGACCGTACGGCCTCCCCCACGCCGACGCACGGAGGGGCCCGGACGGTTCCCCGTCCGGGCCCCTCCGACGATCACAGACCCCGCAGCCCCCCGACCCTCAACCGGCCCGATTGCGGCGGCGGGCCAACTCATCGGCCGGGTCCTGGCCGACCAGGGTCTCCCCGGTGTCGGTCCGCTCGCCGTGCAGCTTGCTGAGCGACCCCTCCAGCTCGCGCCAGACCGCCCCCACCGCGATCCCGAAGACGCCCTGCCCACCCTGGAGCAGATCCACCACCTCATGCGGCGAGGTGCACTCGTAGACGGTCGCGCCATCGCTCATCAGGGTGATGCCGGCCAGGTCCGCGACCCCCCGGGTACGCAGATGAGTGACGGCCACTCGGATGTTCTGCAACGAGACCCCGGCGTCCAGCAGCCGCTTGACGATCTTCAGCACCAGGATGTCGCGGAAGCTGTAGAGCCGCTGGCTGCCCGACCCCTGGGCCGGGCGCACACTCGGCTCGACCAGCCCGGTACGCGCCCAGTAGTCGAGCTGGCGGTAGGTGATCCCGGCGGCGGAGCAGGCGGTCGGGCCGCGGAAGCCGATCAGGCTGGAGGTGGGCGCCGGGTGCGCGGGCGGCAGCGGGGACGGCTGCTGAGGCACCTCCGGCATGCGTGCCTCCCAGGCGTGCCGCACCGGGCGGCGGTCCCCCCGCACCGGGTGGATGGGGCAGGAGCCACCTGCGGCTGTACTGTCGCCGGTGCTGCTCACGCCGACCTCCGTCCACTCGTCCCCCGGGGCCGTCGGACACCGGGCACACACTCGACGGTAGGCAGTCGCCAGGGGCGCGTCAACGATCGCCACGCTGGGCACGCCGGGCGAAGTCAACCTCGTGAGTGGTTTCGCGTGCCCTCAGTGTGGGTACGACTGTTTGTTTTGGCAAAACGACCGGGAAATGACGCGCTCAGCGGACACTGCGCTCACTGGTTCCCGCCGCCTCCGAAGTCCTCCGGCGAGATCTGGTCGAGGAACTCGCGGAACTTCTCCACCTCGTCCTCCTGCTCGTCCGGGATGGCGATACCGGCCTCGTCGAGCACCCCGTCACTGCCGTAGATCGGCGTCCCGGTGCGCAGCGCCAGCGCTATCGCGTCGGACGGGCGGGCGCTCACCTCCACGCCGCTGGCGAACACCAGCTCCGCGTAGAAGACCCCCTCCCGCAGGTCGGTGATCCGCACCTCGGTGAGCTGCTGCCCCACCGCCTCCAGCACATCGCGGAAGAGGTCATGGGTCAGCGGCCGCACAGGCGTCATCCCCTGCTGGGCGAAGGCGATGGCGGTGGCCTCCCCGGGACCGATCCAGATGGGGAGGTACCGGTCACCCCCTACTTCCCGCAGCAGGACGATCGGCTGGTTGGAGGGCATCTCGACCCGGACACCCACGACGTCGAGCTCGTTCACAAGAGCAACCCTATGGCCCCCGCCCCGGATATGAAAGCGCAGCCCGGACTCACGCCCCGGCGCGCCGGGGCACGCCGGCCCCGGCGACGGCCGTCACGGCAGCGTACGGAGCCCCGCCTGCACCAGCGCGGCGTGCAGCCGCACCGCGAGTGTCGCCAGCTCACGGGCGGTGACCTCGGCGTGGGCCCGGGTCTGCGGGTTGCGGTGCCGGCGCAGCGGCGCGACCACCTGCTCCACCAGGCTCACCTCCCGCTCGGCCGCCGCCTTCACCCCGCGCAGATGGCGCGGTTCCAGCCCGAACCGGCCCAACTCGGCCACCAGCTTGGCGATCTGGAGCATCTCGCCGTCGTAGCCGCCGTCCTGCCCGGAGCTGATCAGCCCGTACGACTCCCACTCGCGCAGCTCGCCCTCCTGCGCGTCCGCCGCCGCCAGCAGCTCCGCCCGGCCGAGCCGCACCCCGCTGCCGCCGGCGCCGGGCGACAGCTCGCGCTCGGCCTCCTCCACCGGCCCCGGCCGCTGGTCGGGGCCGGGCAGCGCGGGCGGCGCCTCGCCCCGGTCCATGGCGTCCAGGTGCTCGCGGATCACCCGCAGCGGGAGGTAGTGGTCGCGCTGCATGCGCAGCACATAGCCCAACCGCTCCACGTCGGCGGTGCCGAACTTGCGGTACCCCGAGGGCGTCCGCCTGGGCTCGACCAGCCCCTCCGCCTCCAGGAAGCGGATCTTGGAGATGGTGACCTCGGGGAAGTCGTCCCGCAGCAGCGCGAGCACGGCGCCAATGCTCATCAGCGGGTCCCGGACGGACCGCGCCGGAGCGCGGTCCGCGACAGGCGGAGCCTGGGCCACCACCTTCGCCACGGTGGGCGTGCGGCGAGCACCGGTGTCAGTGTGCACGGCTGGGACTGCTCCTCCCGGTACGGCTGCTCAGAACCCCCGGTGGCCGGCGAAGAACACCAGCCGGTACTTGCCGATCTGCACCTCGTCGCCGTTGGCGAGCGTCCACTCGTCGATCCGCTCGCGGTTGACGTAGGTGCCGTTGAGGCTGCCCACGTCCGCCACCGTGAAGCCGGTCGCGGTGCGGCGGAACTCCACATGCCGCCGGGAGACGGTGACATCGTCCAGGAAGATGTCGCTCTCGGGGTGGCGCCCGGCCGTGGTCAGGTCGGAGTCCAGCAGGAAGCGGCTGCCCGAGTTGGGCCCGCGACGCACGATCAGCAGCGCCGACCCGGCGGGCAACGCGTCGATCGCGGCCAGCACCTCCGGCGACAGCGCCGGCTGGCTGCCGGTGCCGGTGGCGTCCGGGTCGTACGACTCCAGGCCGGAGATCGAGATCGTCGAGGTGGTCTCGGCAGGCCGCTCAGCCGGGTGGCCGCCGCGCAGCGGGGCACCGCAGTTGGAACAGAAGCGGGCCGCCTCCGGATTGTGGTTCCCGCACCGGGTGCACACCGTCGCAGCCATGGCGTTCGCAGCCTCCTGGCGCGGGCCGCCAGGGTGGGCGGCGCCCGCGTAGGGATCGGGGGTGAACCCTCCACCTGAGGTTGAGGGTCCCGCGTCGAAACCTATGCGCGGTGCGCCCGAGGGGTCAACCGACGCGCCGTAAGCTCCGCTGCGGCCACCCGGATTCCCACCGGTGCCCTCGCCGTCCCGGAACAGCGGGCGGTCTCCGGCCTGGGTGGCGAACTCGTCGCCCTGCGGGGCACCCCGCATCCCCGGCACCCCGCCGGGCTCCTCGCCGGCACGGCGGTGGCGTGCGGTGGGTGCCTCGGCGGCGCCGCGGCGTGCGTTGCGGCCGAACAGCTTCGAGAACAGACTCACGGGCGAATCCCCTTGCGTGAAACAGACCCGCCCGCGGGGCGAGGTGGTGTGGTCGTTGGACAGTCTGGCGGACGGACCCGCCGCAGGCGGCACCGGGGGCGGGCGGAGGCACCGGTCATTGCTGCGCCGGCCGAGCGTACTCAGCGGCCTTCGACTTGATCAAGGCATCCACGGTGAGCTTCTGCTCCTCGGTGATGGTGGCCGTGGCCTGCTCCTTCTCCAGGGTACGCACCACACCGCCGGGGATGTTGAGGGCGGGCTGGAGATCCTGAGGATTCCCGATCACGGTGAACACGTAGGGCTGCGACACGCTCTTTCCGTCGATCTGCACCCCGCCCGACGAGGGGTCGGTGAAGTAGGTGTCCGCGACCACGCGCACGTTGTTGATCTGAATCGCCTCCGCCCCCGCCGCCCGCAGTTCCTGCAGCGTGTCCAATAGCATATCCGCCTTGACGTGGCCCTCGGGGTCCTTGATCGTCAGCGAGATGCCCGGCCCGGTCGCCTTGACCGTACCGGCCAGCACCCCGAGCTCGTCCTCCTTGCGGCGGGTCTGCGCCTGCGCCTCCTTGGCCTGGTTGGAGCTGGTCTCCAACTGGGCCAGCGACTGCTCCAGCTGGTGCTTCTCCTGCTGGAGGCGCTGCTGCCTGCCGTCGAGCTCGTCGAGGATGCGGACCAGGTCCTCCTGGCGGGCGCCGCGCAGCTGGCTCTGGTCGTTGGTGGAGCGGACCTGGATGGCCAGCCCCAGGCCCAGCGCGCAGAGCAGCACCGCGACCACCAGCTGGGCCCGCGAGACGCGCGGCGGCCAGGCGGCGGCCAGCAGCCGGTGCCGACCGTCCTGCGCGGTGCCCTCCGGCTCCGGGTCGGTGCCGGGCTCGGGCGGCTCCTGCCGCTGCTCCGGCGGCTCCGGGAGCGCCGACCGCTCCGCCGGTTCCGGTTGCGGGGTGGCGGCCTTCGGCGGCCCGGCCGGCTCCGGGGGCGTACCGCCGCGCTGCTCGGGCGTGCCGTGGCCGCCCGGCTCGGCGGCGGGCAGCTCCGGGGCGCCGTCCCCGCGCCCCGGCTCGCTCTCGTCCTGACTCACCCGTGCTCCCGCCGGCCCATGCGCTTCACTGTCGTCGCTGCGTTCATCGAGTCGCTGCCGGCCCGTCACGCCCGGAAGACATGGCGGCGGATCGCCGCCGCGTTGGAGAAGATCCGGATGCCGAGCACCACGACCACGCCGGTCGACAGCTGGGAGCCCACCCCCAACTGGTCACCGAGGAAGACGATCAGGGCCGCGACCACCACATTGGAGAGGAACGAGACGACGAAGACCTTGTCGTCGAAGATCCCGTCCAGCATCGCCCGCAGACCGCCGAAGACGGCGTCCAGCGCCGCCACCACGGCGATCGGCAGATAGGGGACCACGGCGTCCGGTACCTCGGGCTGGACCACGAGTCCCAGCACGACCCCGACCACGAGCCCCAGTACGGCAATCACGGTGTTGCTCCTCCTGTCCCTGCGCCGGCCGTCCCCGCCCCGGCACTGCTTGCTCCGGTCCTCGCCGGCCCGGCCTTCCCCGGCCCGGCCTTCCCCGGCTTGGACTTCCCCGGTCCGGGCTTCGCCGCTGCGGACTTCTGCGGCCGGGCATAGCGCAGCGTCACACCGGTCGCCGCCGGCACGTCGACGCTCCCCTGCACCGAGACGCTCGCCCGGATTCCGTAGTCGTCCTGCAACAGCTTGAGGTACCGGCCCCCCACACTGTCGTGGAAGCGGGTGCCGAGCCCCCGGCCGTCCCCGATGGCCAGCACGGTGTACGGCGGCACCAGCGGCCTGTTGTCCACGAGTATGGCGTCTCCGGCGGCCCGGATCGCCGAAAGCGCGGTCAGCCGCTGGCCGTTGACGGCGACCGCCTCCGCGCCCGACACCCACAGGCCGTTGACGACCAGTTGCAGATCCCGGTCGCGGACCCGGCCGCTGTTCCCGAACCCGCTGGAGTCCCTGGGGTTGGTACCGCCCTCACCGCCCACCGCGTCCGGCGCGTCGTCCACCACCAGCTTCAGCCCCGGCCCGGTCGCCGCGACGGTACCGGCGACCAGCCCCAGCCCCTGCAACCGCTGGTCCTCGCCCGAGGAGTTGAGCGCCTGCCGCTGCGCGTCGTCCACCTGGGTCCGCAACCGCTCTATGTCCTGCTGCATCCGGTCCGCCGAGGAGTCCGCCGCGTCGATGCGGTCGATCAGCTCCTGCCGCTCCTTGGCCAGCGTCGGCGCGGCCTCATGCGACTGGACCCCGCCCACGGTGACCACGATCGCCGCCAGCGCCAGGCCGACCGCCAGCACCAGCCGCCCGCGTGCGGCGGAGGGCATCCGGCTGCTGCCGTACGCGCCCCTGCGCCGCGCCGCCTCGGCGTACCCGTCGTCCAGGCTGTGGTCCATGACATTGGTCAGCAGCGACATGGAGGCGTCCGGGCGCGCGTACCGCGCATCGGGCTCTCGGGTCGTCCGCTTCTCCGGCATGCCGGACATCGTCGCATGTCGAGCGGGGGCCCCTCGCACAACCCCCGCCACAGCGGAGCCTATCGGAGACACGATCGTGACAAAGCCGCCGATACGCCGGGGTGAACGCCCGGCGACGGCCGGGCAGCACTGCGGGGGCGCCCGGCCGGGCGCCCCCGCAGTCGGCCGTTGTCCGGGTCTCCGCTAGCGTCCGGCCCCCTCCACCACGGCCGCCCACTCGTCCAGCAGCGCCTCGGTCGACGCCTCGTCCGGGCCCTCGGCCCACAGGTGGGTGACCGCCTCGGCCGGGTCGGGCAGCACCATGGTCCAGCGCCCGTCGGTCTCCACCACCCGGACCCCGTCGGTGGTGTCCACCTGCCGGTCACCGGCCGCCTCGACCACCGAGCGCATCACCATGCCCTTGGCGGACCACGGGGTGGCCAGGTCCCGGCGGTGCACATGGGCCTTCGGGATGCGCGCGTCGATCTGGCTGAGCGTCAGCTGCGTACGGGCCACCAGGCCGATCAGCCGTACGAAGGCCGCGGCGCCGTCGAAGACCCCGCTGAACTCCGGCACCACATAGCCGCCCCGCCCGTCACCGCCGAAGACGGTGCCCTCGGCCGCCGACGCCCGGGTGAGGTCGTCGGGCGAGGTCGTGGTCCACAGCACCTGGGTGCCGTGGTACGCCGCCACCTGCTCGGCGATCCTGGTGGTGGTGACAGGCAGCGCCACCCGGCCGCTGCGCCGCTCGGCCGCGACCAGGTCCAGCAGGACCAGCAGCGCCCGGTCGTCCTCGATGATCCGGCCCCGCTCGTCCACGAAGGAGACCCGCTCGCCCACCGGGTCGAAGCGCACCCCGAAGGCCGCCCGGGAGGAGGCGACCAGCTCACCGAGCCGGATCAGCCCGGCCCGGCGGTCCTCGGTGGTCTCGGTGGGATGGGTCTCGTCCAGGCCGCCGTTCACGGTCAGCGCCTCGACGCCGAGCCGGCCCAGCAGGCTGGGCAGCACCAGCGAGGCACTGCCGTGGGCGGTGTCCACGACCACCTTGAGGTCGGACTCGGCCACCCCGCTGATGTCCACGGCCCGCAGGAGCGTTCCTGCATAGGAGTCGAAGACCCGGGAGGAGGAGGTGAGGTCACCGATCTCACCGGGGAACGCCCGGCGGTACTCCTGGCGGGCGTACACCCGGTCCAGCTTGCGCTGACCGGCCTGCGAGAGGTCGGCGCCCCGCTCGTCGAAGAACAGGATGTCCACCGAGTCCGGCACGCCCGGTGTGGTCCGCAGCATGATGCCGCCCGCGCTGCCGCGCGCGGTCTGCTGCCGGGCCACCGGCATCGGCACGTTCTCCAGGTCGCGTACGTCGATGGCGCTGGTCTGGAGAGCCGAGATCATCGCCCGCTTGAGCGCCCGCGCGCCACGGGAGTGGTCACGCGCGATGGTGACGGTGGCGCCCTTCTTGAGCGTGGTGGCATAGGCCCCGGCGAGCCGGACCGCCAGCTCCGGGGTGATCTCCACATTGAGGATGCCGGAGACCCCGCGCGCCCCGAAGAGGTGCTCCTGGCCACGGGACTCCCAGATCACCGAGGTGTTGACGAAGGCGCCGGCCTCGATGGTCTTGAACGGGTAGACCCGGACGTTGCCGGCGATGATCGACTCTTCCTCGATCAGGCACTCGTCACCGATCACCGCCCCGTCGTCGATCCGGGCCGCCCGCATGACATCGGTGTTCCGGCCGATCACGCAGCCGCGCAGATTGCTCTGCGGCCCGATGTAGACGTTGTCGTGCACCACGGCCTTGTGCAGGAAGGCGCCCCGCTTGACCACCACGTTGCTGCCGAGCACGGTGTGCTCCCGCAGCTCGACGCCGGCCTCGACCTTGGCGTAGTCCCCGATGTACAGCGGGCCGCGCAGCACCGCCTCGCGGTCCACCTCGGCGCCTTCGGCCACCCAGACGCCCGGCGAGATCTCGAAACCGTCGATGTCGACGTCGACCTTGCCCTCCAGGACGTCGGCCTGCGCCTTGACGTAGCTCTCGTGGGTGCCGACGTCCTCCCAGTAGCCCTCGGCGATGTAGCCGTAGATGGGCTTGCCTTCCTTGAGCAGCTGCGGGAAGACGTCGCCCGACCAGTCGACGGACTCGTCGGCCGCCACGTACTGGAAGACCTCCGGCTCCATCACATAGATGCCGGTGTTCACGGTGTCCGAGAAGACCTGCCCCCAGGTGGGCTTCTCCAGGAAGCGCTCGACCTTGCCCTCGTCGTCGACGATGGTGATGCCGAACTCGAGGGGGTTGGGGACCCGGGTCAGGCAGACGGTGACCAGTGCGCCCTTCTCCCGGTGGAAGCGGATCAGGTCGGTGAGGTCGAAGTCGGTGAGCGCGTCACCGGAGATGACCAGGAAGGAGTCGTCCTTGAGCGCGTCCTCCGCGTTCTTGACGCTGCCTGCCGTCCCGAGCGGTACCTCCTCATTGGCGTAGGTCAGGGACATCCCCAGTTCCTCGCCGTCACCGAAGTAGTTCTTGACCAGCGATGCAAGGAACTGCACGGTGACCACGGTCTCATTGAGACCGTGCCGCTTGAGCAGCCTCAGTACGTGCTCCATGATCGGGCGGTTGACCACCGGCAGGAGCGGCTTGGGCATGCTTGAGGTCATCGGGCGCAGGCGAGTGCCCTCGCCTCCGGCCATCACGACGGCCTTCATGTCGGGTGCGTCCTCCTTCAGGGCTGTGGACGTCAGTCCATCCGACTGTTCCCGTGCTCCCCGTGCTCAGGTAGGCATCCGCCCCGTCCGACGCTACGGGATCAGCCGGTCGCGGTGTCCGCCTTCAGGATTCGGCGGACCTGCACCGCGTACAGAATCCCTGCCCACCAATAGAGGGTTGTACCCCACCAGGCGAACGCCCATCCGAAGATTGCGGCCGCATTGCCCAGCCAGCCGTCCCAGTCACTGAGAAGGAGCAAGGGGAATGCGTACATCAGGTTGAACGTGGCGGCCTTCCCCAGGAAGTTCACCTGGAACGGACCGTAGCCGTTCCGGCGCAGGATGAGCAGCATCACTGCCATGAACAGCTCACGAAGCAGCAGAATCGCCGTGAGCCACCAGGGGATGATCTCCCGCCAGGTGAGGCCGACCAGGGTCGACAGCACGTACAGCCGGTCGGCCGCCGGGTCCAGCAGCTGGCCCAGTCGGCTGATCTGCCCCCATTTACGGGCGAGCTTCCCGTCCAGATAGTCGCTCACCCCGCTCAGCAGCAGGATCAGCAGCGCCCAGCCATCACTCTTCGGGCCACCGAACTCGGGCCGGAGGATCAACCACAGGAACACCGGCACGCCGACCAGACGCGCCATGCTCAGCAGATTGGGGATGGTGAGGACGCGATCCGTCTGGACGCGCGTCTCCTGAACCTCCACCCGGGGGCCTCCTGTCCGGGGTACCGACGATGCACGCCGACTTTACCTGGCCATGGGAACGGGCCGGCGCCGACCCCTCGACCCGCCCCAGGACGCGAAAAAGCCGTGGCCCCAGCGTTGAACGCTGGGGCCACGGCCTCAATGATTGTTCGGCGGCGTCCTACTCTCCCACAGGGTCCCCCCTGCAGTACCATCGG
>NZ_JBIVRB010000019.1:0-17863 GCF_044755465.1 Streptomyces sp. NPDC092296
GGTTGCTCCCCCGTATAAAAGTGGCCCCGCCCCCCCTTTGGTTCCCCGGGCCCCCCCCCCCCGCCCCCCGGGGGGGCCCCCCCCCCCCCCCGGGCCGGGGCCCGGGGGGGCCCCCCCCCGGGGGGGGGGGGGGGCCCCGACGGGGCCGGTCGGGATCAGGTGAGGTGGAGGGCCGGCATCAGGTAGTAGAAGGCGAAGACCGCCGCCACGCCGTAGAGCGGGATCGGCACCTCGCGGCCCCGGCCGGTGGCCAGGCGGAGCACGCAGAAGGTCAGGAAGCCGATGCCGATGCCATTGGTGATCGAGTAGGTGAACGGCATGACCACCATGGTCAGGAACGCCGGGACCGCGATCGTCCAGTCGGTCCAGTCGATGTCACGGATGCTGTTGGCCAGGATCAGGAAGCCCACCGCCACCAGCGCCGGGGTGGCCGCCTGGGCCGGGACCATGGTGGCCAGCGGAGTGAGGAAGAGCGCCACCGCGAACAGGGCGCCGGTGATCACGCTGGCGAAGCCGGTCCTGGCGCCCTCGCCGACGCCCGCCGTGGACTCCACGAAGCAGGTGTTGGCCGAGCAGGACGCGCCGCCGCCGGCGGCGGTGGCGATGCCGTCGATCATCAGCACCCGGTTCATGGCGGGCAGGTCGCCGTTCTCGTCCAGCAGCTTGGCCTCGTCGCTGACGCCGAGGATGGTGCCCATCGCGTCGAAGAAGCAGGACAGCAGCACGGTGAAGACGAAGAGGATGCCGGTGAGCACCCCGACCTCGTGGAACCCGCCGAACAGGCTGACCTTGCCGACCAGTCCGAAGTCCGGCATGGCGACCGGGTTGCCCGGCCACTTGGGCACGGTCAGACCCCAGCTCGCCGGGCTGAGGTGGGCGACGGAGTCGACGATCACCGCCAGCACGGTCATCACCACGATGCTGAGCAGGATGGCGCCGGGGACCTTGCGGACCAGCAGCACCAGGGTCAGCAGCACCCCGAGTACGAAGATCAGTACCGGCCAGCCGTTGAGGTGGCCGGTGGCACCCAGCTGAAGCGGGACGGTGGTGTGGGCCGCGTCCGGGATGCGGCTGACGAAGCCGGAGTCGACCAGCCCGATCAGGGTGATGAAGAGGCCGATGCCGATGGCGATGGCCTTGCGCAGGCCGATCGGCACCGCCGCCATCACCCGCTCCCGCAGGCCGGTGGCGACCAGCACCATGATCGCGAGGCCGGCCAGTACGACCATGCCCATCGCGTCCGGCCAGCTCATCCTGGGGGCGAGCTGGAGGGCGACCACGGTGTTGACGCCGAGGCCGGCGGCGAGCGCGATCGGCACATTGCCGATGACGCCCATCAGCAGCGTGGTGAGCGCCGCGATCAGCACGGTGGCGGTGGCCAGCTGGCCGCCGGACAGGTGGTGACCGAATTTGTCCGTGCCGGCGGACAGAATGATCGGGTTCAACACGATGATGTACGCCATCGTGAAGAAGGTGGCGACACCGCCCCGGATCTCGCGGGGGACGGAGGAGCCGCGCTCGGTGATCCGGAAGAAACGGTCGAGCGCGTTCTTCGGGGGCGGGGCGGACTCGGGCGACTTGGCCGTCGACGTGGCCAGCGTGGGCATGCGGGCGTCCTCGGTCGAATGGAGGGGCTACGGGCTGCGCACCCTGGGCGCTGGTGGCCGGGTGACGGTCCGGTCAAGACGACACGCCGAATAGAACCGGACACTTCAGTATGTATTCCTGGTCGGCCAGACGCTATCTTCGCGCGTAGAGAGATCAACAGCCGAAGCCCCGGCCCGGCGCCCCCTGCCGCCCCCGCGCCACCCCCGGCCCGTACGCTTGCCGGGGCCCGTACGCTGGGCCCGCCATCGACACCCCAGCCGCACCCGGAGAGGGCGGAACCATGGACAAGCCCGCACTGCGCCCCGCCCCCGAACCGCTGGAGGCGAACGATGTCGCCATCGTCACCGGCGGCACCGTCCTGTGGTTCGTGGGCTTCCTGGTACTGATCCCCTTCCACACCCGGCTCTCGCACTCCGGGCACGGCCTCTGGCCGTGGACCTGCCTGGCCGGGGCCGGGCTCGGCCTGATCGGCATCTGGTACTGCCGGGGCCGCCGGGACGCCATCCGCCGCTCCCGCGCCGCCGCCGAGGACGCCCCGACCGGCTGAGCCCCGCGCCCCGCCACGGCCCGCCGGGTACGGCGGAACGCGTCGGCGCGCCCGTATGGTCGGACGCATGACCGAACGGCCGCCGCACGCCGCCGACCCGCGCCCCGCCGACACCGAGCCCGCCGACACCCCGCCCGCCCGCACCGAGCCCACCGACACCCCGCCCGCCCGCACCGAGCCCGCCGACATCGCGCGCCCCGGCGGCCTGACCGCGGCCGAGGTCGCGCAGCGGGTCGCCCGGGGCGAGGTCAACGACGTCCCCGTACGCTCCAGCCGCTCCGCCGCCGAGATCGTCCGGGCCAATGTGCTGACCCGGTTCAATGCGATCATCGGCCTGCTCTTCCTGGTCATCCTGTGCGTAGGACCGATCCAGGACGGACTCTTCGGCTTTGTGATCGTGGCCAACACCGGCATCGGCATCATCCAGGAGCTGCGCGCCAAGCGGACCCTGGACGGCCTGGCGGTCATCGGCGAGGCCCGCCCCCGGGTCCGCCGCGACGGGCAGCAGCAGGAGATCGCCGTCACCGCGATCGTGCTGCATGACACCGTGCTGCTCGGCGCCGGGGACAAGGTCGTGGTGGACGGCACCGTGAGCGAGGCCGAAGGGCTGGAGGTCGACGAGTCGCTGCTCACCGGCGAGGCCGACCCCGTACTCAAGCGGCCCGGCGACCCGGTGATGTCCGGCAGCTTCGTGACCGCCGGCTCCGGCGCGTTCACCGCCACCCGGGTCGGCCGCAAGGCGTACGCGGCGCAGCTGGCGGCGGAGGCCAGCCGCTTCACCCTGGTCCGCTCCGAGCTGCGTACCGGCATCGACACCATCCTGCGGTACGTCACCTATCTGCTGCTGCCCACCGCCCTCGGGCTGGTGGTCAGCCAGCTGGTGGTGGGGCGCGACGACTGGCGGGAGGCGGTGCGCCGTACGGTGGCGGGCATCGTGCCGATGGTGCCGGAGGGCCTGGTGCTGCTGACCTCGGTGGCCTTCGCGGTCGGCGTGGTACGGCTGGGGCGGCGGCAGTGCCTGGTGCAGGAGCTGCCCGCCATCGAGGGCCTGGCCCGGGTGGACACCGTCTGCCTCGACAAGACCGGCACCCTCACCGAGGGCGGCATGGACGTCGCGGAGCTGCGCGCGCTGGACGGCAGCCCGCCGGACGCCGCACAGCGGGCCCTGGTCGCGCTCGGCTCGACCGACCCGCGCCCCAACGCCTCCATGCGGGCCGTCCTCGACGCCTATCCCGCCGGGGCGTCCGACGGCGCGGGCTGGCGGGTGCTGGACGCCGCGCCGTTCTCCTCCGCCCGCAAGTGGAGCGGCGCCCGGCTGGCCGAACCGGGCGGCGGCGAGGCCACCTGGCTGCTCGGCGCCCCCGACGTACTGCTGCCCGCCGGCCACCCCGTGCTGGCGCAGGTGGACGAGCTGGGCGCCGAGGGCCTGCGGGTGCTGCTGCTCGGACGCGGCGAGACCCCGCTGACCGCCCCCGACCCGGCGGGCGGGCTGGCCCCGCAGGCGCTGCTGGTGCTCCGGCAGCGGCTGCGCCGGGACGCGGCCGCCACGCTGCGCTACTTCGCGGAGCAGGGGGTGGCGGTCAAGGTGATCTCCGGTGACAACGCGCTGTCGGTGGGCGCGGTCGCCGCCACCCTCGGGCTGCCCGGCGCGGCCGACCCGGTGGACGCCCGTACGCTGCCGGTCGCTGCGGAGCGGCCGACCACCCCGGAGCTGTCGGCCGCACCAGAGCAGCTGGCCGAGGTGGTGGACGGCCACGCGGTCTTCGGCCGGGTCACCCCGCAGCAGAAGCGGGACCTGGTCGGCGCGCTCCAGTCGCGCGGCCACACCGTGGCGATGACCGGCGACGGCGTCAACGACGTGCTGGCGCTGAAGGACGCCGACATCGGCGTGGCGATGGGCTCCGGCAGCGAGGCCACCCGGGCGGTGGCGCAGATCGTGCTGCTGGACAACAGCTTCGCCACCCTGCCGACGGTGGTCGCGGAGGGCCGCCGGGTGATCGGCAACATCGAGCGGGTGGCCAACCTCTTCCTGGTCAAGACGGTGTACTCGGTGCTGCTGGCCCTGCTGGTGATCTGCACCCGGGTGCCGTACCCGTTCCTGCCCCGGCACTCCACGGTGCTCTCCGGGCTGACCATCGGCATCCCGGCGTTCTTCCTGGCGCTGGCGCCGAACGGCGAACGGGCCCGCTCCGGCTTCGTACGGCGGGTGCTGCGGCTGGCACTGCCCGGCGGGGTGATCGCCGGGGCGGCCACCTTCACGGCGTACCTGCTGGCCCGAGCGGACCACGCCACCGGCCGCGAGGCGGACACCAGCGTGGCGACGCTCACCCTCTTCCTGGTCGCGCTCTGGGTGCTGGCCATCGTCGCCCGGCCCTACACCTGGTGGCGCGTCGTGCTGATCCTCACCATGGCGGCCGGGTTCGCCCTGGTGCTGACCGTCCCCTGGCTCTCCGACTTCTTCCAGCTCTCCCTCCAGGGCACCCGCGACCCGCTGACCGGCGCCGCCGTCGCC
Source organism: Streptomyces sp. NPDC092296 (assembly GCF_044755465.1). Lineage (NCBI taxonomy): Bacteria > Bacillati > Actinomycetota > Actinomycetes > Kitasatosporales > Streptomycetaceae > Streptomyces > Streptomyces sp. NPDC092296. The sequence goes on from NZ_JBIVRB010000019.1 coordinate 4,668, forward strand.
GTGGTCGCCGCGGCCCTGCTGGAGACCGCCTGGTATCTGGTGAACAAGCGCTTGCCCTGACCCCCCGAGGCGGCGGGGCCGGCCCGGCTCCGATGGCACGGGAGGGTCCGCCCGTTCACCCGTTCGAGTGGTATCCGATGCGGGCTCGGGGCATCCTTGAATCAACGCAGTACGCTTGATTCAAGCAGGAGGTGGGGGATGGATCTCAAGGCCATAGGGGCCCGGATCACCCGGGAGCGGGAGCGGGCCGGGCTGAGCCAGCGGGAGCTGGCCGCTCGGGCGGACCTCTCCCAGTCGACGCTCAACCGCATGGAGCTGGGCACCCGCGCCACCGCGTCGGTCGCTGAGCTGGACCGCATCGCACGCGCCCTCGAACTGCCGCTGCGCGCCCTGACCAGGGACAGCCCGGTGCACGACCGGATGCAGGTGGCCGCTCGGGCCGCCATGGGCGCGGAGGCGGACCGGGAGCGCGCGGCGAGGACCGCAGGCGACATTCTGGCGCTCGACGACCGGTTGGACGCACTCGGCATCGCATCCGCCACCTCCCCGCTCCCCGCCGACCGGCTCCCCCCGCTGCCCCCGGTGGCGCTCTCCCCCGAGCAGCAGGGGCAGCAGCTGGCCGACGCGGTGCGCCGCTCCTTCGGCCTGGGCGGCAATCCGATCCCTGACCTGGCCGAGTTCGCGGAGCTGTCCCTGGGCCTGGACACCGCGACGCTCGCCCTGCCCAGGGCGGTGTCCGGCTTCACCGCCCTGGACCCGGTCCGGCACGTCACCCTGGTCGTGGTCAACACCCACGACGTAAGGGAACGCCAGCGCTTCACCCTCGCCCACGAGATCGCGCACACCCTGTTCGGCGACGGCGTCCAGGCCCACCATCTGACCTCCGCCCGGACGCCCGCCGAGGAGCGCTCCGACGCCTTCGCCCGCCATCTGCTCGCCCCGACCGACGGCATCCGCCGCCAGTTGGGCCCAGGCGCCGACGACGCGGCCGAACCGCTCGGCCTGCGGGTCTGTGCCCTGTTGGCCAGGCACTTCGGTATCAGTCCCACCGCCATGCTCGTCCAGCTCAAGCGGATGGGGCTGATCTCCACCCAGGAGCAGCAGGAGTTCACCGGCCTCTCCGGGCGGCAGTTGGCCTGGCGCTTCGGCTGGGGCCCGCAGTACGACGACGAGGCTGCGGCGGCCCAGCAGGTGCGGGCGCCGCGCCGCATCCTGGAGCGCGCGGTCAACGCCTACCGCGAGGGCCGGATCGGGGTCCGCGCGGTCGCGGCGCTGGACGGTGCCGACCCCCGGGAGACCGAGGCGGCGCTACGGGCAGCCGGCATCACCCCCGCCGAGCCACCGCCCGCCCGCCGGATGAACCTCCAGGCCCTGCTGGCCCGTAGGCGCGAGGCCCCTGCCGGGCCGGGCGGCGTGGCCGCCGAGGGCGATGGGACAGACCGGCGGTGACCGGCACGGGGGGCGGGGCGGGGGGAGACGGGGCGGGAGCCGGGGCGGCGGACGCGCTCTGCGTGCTCGACGCCGTCGTGTGCGTGCACTTCGCCGGTGCCAATCTGGTACCGGTGCTCACCACGGCCCTGGCCTCCGCTGGTTTCACGCTGCTGGTGCCGCAGGAGGTCTGCGACGAAGTGCGCCGCAAGGACGCCAAGTACCCGGGGCTCGCCAAGCGCTGGGCCGCGCTGGAGCGCAGCCGTCAGGTGCAGGTGCTGCCCCGGCTGGAGTTGGCCACGGCACCCGCCCGGGTCATCGACGTCCTGGAGGAGATCCGGGATCTGGATTTCGAGCAGGCCCTGCTCGACTCCCGGGATCTGGGCGAGCATGTGGTCATCGCCCAGGGCGTGCACCTCAAGGAGCAGGGTCGGGCGGTGGCCCTGCTCATCGATGACGGAGGCGGGCAGCGGGCCGCACGCCGCTGGGACATGGACATCCTCACCATGGAGGACGTCCTGATGCTGGCGCTGTACGCCGGCCGCTTCGCCGCCTTGGACGACCTGCGCGGTGCGTACCGCAGACTGCGGGAGTACGGCGACGGTCTGCCCGACTTCCAGCAGACGGCCCTGCCTGCGGCGTTTCGGGCCTGGGTGGCCGACGGCCCCTGAGACACCGGGCCCGGCTCAGGTCGTGGTGGTTGCCGCAGGGCGGTTTGCGGTACGCGGGGGGCGAACGGGCTCGCTGTGGGGGAGGGCCGGGTCGCAGAGTGGTGGCCATGCCGAACCGAGTAGCCGTGCTGTCCGACATCCACGGAGTGCTGCCCGCCCTGGAGGCGGTGCTCGCCGAGCCCGACGTACGCGCCGCCGACCGGGTCGTGCTGACCGGGGACCTCACCGCCGGGCCGCAGCCCGCCGAGGTCCTCGACCGGCTGACCGGGCTGGGCGACCGGGCCGTCTGGATCAGCGGCAACGCCGACCGCGAGCTGCTGGAGTACCGCCGGGGCGAGCGCGACACCATCCCCGACCCGATCGCCCCCTGGGCCGCCGAGCAGTTGCGCGCCGACCACCTGGCGCTGCTCGCCGGGCTGCCGCGCTCGCTGGTGCTGCCGGTGACCGGCCTGGGCGAGGTGCTGTTCTGCCACGCCACGCCCAGGGACGACGAGGAGGTGGTGCTGGTCGACTCCCGCCTGGAGCGCTGGGCGGAGGTCTTCGCCGGGCTGGACGAGCAGGTCCGTACGGTGGTCTGCGGCCACACCCATATGCCGTTCGTCCGGCTCGCCCACGGTCGGCTGGTGGTCAACCCGGGCAGTGTCGGCATGCCCTACGGCCGGGCCGGGGCGCACTGGGCGCTGCTGGGCCCCGGGGTGGAGCTGCGCCGTACGGCCTTCGACGCCGAGGCCGCCGTGGCCCGGGTCAGCGCGGAGTCCGGCTACCCGGACATCGCGGAGTGGGCCGACTACTTCCTGCACGCCCGCGCGACCGACGCCGACGCCCTGGCCGCCTTCGGCCCCCGGGACGGGCGCACCGCCGCGCCCTGAGCGCCCCGGGCGCCGGGGACGGCCCGCCGCTGCGGGCCGCGCTGCCCGGGTGCGTCGGGGCAGCGCGGCGGCGGTGCGGCGGTGCTGGTCAGTGCGGGCGGTGCTGGTCAGTGCGTCAGCAGGTAGATGTAGCCGCCGGTGCCCGGCTGGCAGAGGAAGTTCGGCCCCCACAGCTGGTAGCCGGCCTGGCCCGCCGCCACGCACTGCTCCTGGGTGAGGTAGGCGCCGCGTACGGTGTAGGAGGGGTCGGCGCCGGCTGAGGTGGCGGTGCAGAGAGGGAGGACGGCGGCCGCTGCGGCGGTGACGGCGAGTGCGGCCAGACGGTGCTTCATGTGCACAGCTCCTTTCCGCCCGGCACCGGTGGCGCCGCACGGTCAGTCGAACCCGATGTGTGGGTGGTGCGAATGCGACGTGATGCTATCGAGGGCACCAGCCGCCCACAATAGGTCTACACCAGTGCGCGAGCGGCAGACCCGGCCCGACCTGCGAAGCCGCTCCGGATCACCGCCCCGACGGCTCCCCAGCAGCTCAGCGGCATCGCCCCGGCCATCCGGAGGCCCGTGGATATTCGCGTGACATGGGTGTCGGGCAACGGCCGGATTGCCCTACGATCACGCCTGAGTCAGCAAAGTCGTACTCGTCGCTCACGCACGCCTTCCATCGGTCTCGGGGGTGAGATGGGGCTCAACGATCTGTCGCAGCTGGGTGTGAGCCCGGACGAGGAGCGCGTCTACCGGGCGGTGCTGCGCGCCCCCGGGCTCGGACTCAACGCGCTCGCGCTGACCTGCGGGCTGGACCAGGAGTGCCTGGGGGACGTCGTCACCCGCTTACAGAGCCGGGGAATGGTCAAGTCGGACCAGCAGCAGCGGATCAGCGGCACCGATCCGGTGGTGGTGGTGGAGCGGCTGGTCGAGGCCCGGCTGTCGGAGTTGCAGAAGGAGCTCCAGCAGGTGATCTCGTCCCGGCATCTGGCCACCACCCTGCTGGAGGACCAGCGGGAGGGGCAGCGGAACGCGGTGCCCGGCGACGTGGAGCGGATCGAGGGGCTGGAGCAGGTGCGGTCCCGCATCGACGAGCTGACCTTCTTCACCCACCATGAGCTGCTGGCGGTCCAGCCGAAGGGGGCGCTGTCGGCGGCGGCGATCGAGGCCACCCGGGAGGCGGACCTGCGCTGCCTGCGGCGCGGCATCGAGATGCGTACGGTGATCCGCGCGGACGCGCTCCAGGACGGGCCGACCGCCGACTACCTGGGCGAGCTGGCCGCCAAGGGCGTGCTGATCCGGGCGGCCGACGGTCCGCTGGAGCGGATGCTGATCTTCGACCGGCGTACGGCGCTGGTGCCGATCGACCCGCAGGACAGCGCGCGGGGTGCGCTGGTGGTGCACCAGGCGGGCATGCTGGCCAGCCTGCTGGCCCTGTTCGAGCGGTTCTGGTCGGGAGCGGCCAGCCTGGACCAGGAGCGGCTGAGCGACATCGAGCAGCAGGTGCTGCGGATCATGGCCCGGGTGGACAAGGACGAGGCCGGGGCCCGCGAGCTCAACATCTCGGTACGCACCTACCGCGGCCATGTCGCGGAGCTGATGCGGCGGCTGGGCGCGACCAGCCGCGTCCAGGGGGCGCTGGCCGCCCGGGACCGCGGCTGGATCTGATCAAGCGTCAGCTGCGGACCCAGGTCCAGCCGCTGAGGCCGGTGTCCTGGAAGGCGCGGCCGACGGCGTCGTACTCGGGCTGCTCGACGCTGGGCCCGGGGATCTCGATCTCGACGGTGAACCGGCCTCCGGCGATCTCGGGCGTGGTGCAGCGCCACTGCACCGGCAGCAGCGAGACCAGCCGGATCGAGGCGATCTCGGGTGTTGAGAAGCCGGTCCCCGACGCCGGGTCGGCCATGACGTGGACGGTCAGGGTGGCCATAACGGGTGCTCCTGGTTGAGGGTCACCGGCCGGGGTTACCAGCCGGTTCGAGCATCTGCATACCTTAGATGAGCGGGTGCGGCGCGGGCACCGAACCGAGGTGCGCGTGGGCCGCCAGCCCGGTGCGGGACTCGGCGGAGGCCAGCCGGGGCAGGTTCCAGCCGAAGTCGGTGCGCTCGTCCATCCGCAGCGGCTGGAGACCGGCCGGGATGACCTTGACGGCCGCCCAGCCCATCTCGCGCAGCCCGGCGGGCAGCCGGTGCGACAGGTCGACGGCCACCGGCCGCGCGCCCTGCCGGTCGAGGTGGTGCACCAGGTGCTCGACGGTGACCGGCACGTCGCCCGCCTCCCAGACCGGCACCGCGTCGGTGAACCCCGCGCACCAGCGCTGCGCGGCGCCGGCCCCGGCCTCGGCGGAGAAGTACAGCGCGCGTTCGATGTCGCCGGTGACGACCTCGGGGGTGGCCACGTCGCCCTGGACGCGGCGGGTCAGCTGGAGGACGGTGCGGATCTGCATGGCCTCCTGGAGCGCACCGGCCAGGCTCTTGCCCCAGTCCGCCGAGGCGTTGCAGCCGACTGCGGCCAGCGGGTGGCCCTCGTACCGGTCCAGGACGACGCCCACGGCGCAGACCACGCCGGGGATGCCGGTGGGGACCTGGGCCAGGACGGGTTCCACGCCGCTGTCCCGGGCGAGCTTCAGGGCCCGCGCCAGCCGCCGCCAGGCCGGGGTGGCCGGGGCGTGGCGCAGCGACTCGTCCAGGTCCACCCGGGGCAGCGCCAGCCGGCGGGCCCAGGCGACCAGGACGGCGTCGCGCTCGACGACCTCCAGCAGCGCGGAGCGCAGCGCCATGTCGCGGCCGTCGCCGGAGGCGGCGCCGGACGGCGACGGGTCGAAGCCGTCCGCCTGCTGCTCGTCCGCCGGGTAGTCGACCAGCCCGGCGGCCACCTGGAGGTCGGCGCCGTCGGTCAGTCTGCGGGCCGGGTACCAGGTCAGCCGCCGGTCGTCGAGGTCGGCGCCGCCGAGGGCGACCTCCGGGGCCCGGTGGTCCAGCCGTTCGGCGTCGGGCCGGGGCGAGAAGCCGCGATCGGCGCGGGCCGGGCGCAGCGCGAACCGCTCGACGGCCTCGCCCGCCGCGCGTACCAGCACATCGCTGCGGGCCACGCCGCAGGCGCCGACCACCTCGGGGGTGATGGTGCGGTCCGCGTCGGCGTCGGGGTCCTCCTCCCAGGCGAGGGTCACCAGGCCCTGCCAGAGCGGCACGTCGGTGCCCTGCGGGGAGCGCAGTTCGCTGCCGCGGACGAGGCCCGCTTCGGGGTCGAGGGTCGCGGTGAAGTCGATCATGCGACTGCTCCTTCCAGGACGTCGGCGTACAGGGTGCGGAGTTCATGGGTGCGGAAGGCGCCCAGCATGGGCAGGCCGGAGCCCCAGCCCCGGGCGGCGCGGGCGGCGAGCCGGGCGGGGTCGGCGGTGTCCGGGGGGCAGGGTGCGACGTCCCAGCGCCGGGCCAGTTCGCGGACGCCCTCGGCGGGGTGGTCCGGCAGTTCGGGCAGGCCGCGCTGTACGGCCTGCCAGGCGGCGCGGAGTCGGGCGGCCTCGCCGAAGCGGGTGTCGCCGTCCAGGATGCGGCTCCAGACGACGGGCAGCACGGTGACGGTGGCGGACATCTTGCGTACGCCTGCGGCCAGTGACAGCTCGTTGGAGAGGTACCAGACCTTGCCCGCGAAGGGGTCGCGGCCGAGCATGGACCAGCCGAGTACGGTCTGCGCGCTGAGCAGGGCGATCTCGGCGCGCAGCTCGTCGGGGGCGGCCGGGGTCCCGGCGGCGGTGTGTCCGGCGCGGGCCAGCCGGGTCAGCAGGCTGCGGGCCTCGGCGTCGCCTGCGGCCGGGCAGTTGGGGCCGGGTGTCAGGACGTAGGTGTTCAGCAGTCGGCAGAGGGCTTCGAGGACGCCCTCCAGCAGCAGGTGCCGGGGCAGGGTGGCGGTGGCCCGGGGGTCGAGGACGGCGATGTCCGCTGCTATCGATGCGCACATGACAAGCTTACGGGCGTCGGCCACCAGCACCGTCGCCGCCGCGCTCGATTCGGCGGCGGTACCGACCGTGGTCGGGACGGCGACCAGCTCGCACCCGGCCGCCGAACCGCTCTGGGCCGGGAACGCCACCAGACCGGGCCGCGCCCCGCCGTGCCGGATGCGCGGCGCCGCGTCGGCGTCCGCCGCCAGCAGCCGGGCCAGCGCGGCGGCGTCCAGCACGCTGCCGCCGCCCACGGCGACCAGCCGGGCGGCGCCGGCCAGTTGCCCGGCCAGCTCCTCGATGCTCTCCAGGGTGACGGTGGCCGGGTCCAGCCGCAGGGTGCGGAGCCGGCCGGGGGCCGCCGCCTCGGCGGCGGCGGCCAGCGGATCGGTCACCGAGGCGGGCAGGTAGAGGTCGGTGAGCAGCACGGTGGGCACGGCCGGTCCCTGGGCCAGGGTCTGCCGGCCGGCCTCGGCGCCGAAGTGCAGCCGGGTCGTGCGCTGCCAGCCGGCCATCGGCGCCGAGACGGTCGTCATGGTGTTCACCGCTGGTCCCCCAGGCCGGCGCGCAGCGCTGCGGCCAGGTCGTCCAGGTCGGCTTCGGTGCTGGTCAGCGGGGGGATCAGCTGGACGCAGCCGGGCCCGGGGTGGACCAGCGCGCCATGCTCGCGGATGCGGGCGATGACCTGCTGGACCCGGGCCGCGTCGAAGGGGACGCCGTCGGAGTCGGCCAGGTGCAGCGCCCGGAAGCAGCCCGCGCCGGTGGCACGGGTGGCGGCGGGCAGGGTGTCGACCAGGTCGGTCAGCATGGTGTCCAGCCGGGCGGCGGTCGCCGCACCCCGGCCGAGGGCGTCCAGCTCGGCGAACTGGTCCAGGGTGGCGGTGATGGCCGCGCAGGTCGGCGGCGTACCGGCCTGGGTCTCGCCGTGCACCAGGATCGCGTCCCGCTGCTCGAAGACCGACGCCACCTGGTGGGAGACCAGCACGGCGGCCGACGCGCAGGTGCCGTTGGTCAGGCCCTTGGAGGTGAGCAGCACATCGGGCGCGTCGGCCCAGGTGCTGGAGGCGAACAGCGGTCCGGTACGGCCGAAGCCGGTGGCCACCTCGTCCGCGACCAGCAGATAGCCGTACTCGCGGCGCAGCTTGACCAGCGCCTCCAGCATCTCCGGGGAGAGCGCGTGGGCGCCGGAGCCGAGCACCGGCTCACAGACCACGGCGGCCACCCGGTGGCCCTCGCGCTCCATCAGCCGCTGGAGCTCCTCGGGGCGGTCCGGGCTGACGTGGCGGACCTGGCGGACGTCGACGCCGTACATCTCCTGGCCCAGGTCCTCGCCGCTGACGGCGAAGGCGCCGTAGGTCAGGCCGTGGTAGCTGCCCTTGAAGCCGACGACCAGCCGGCGGCGGCCGTCGCCGTTCAGCACCGCGTACTGCCGGGCCAGCTTCATCACCAGGTCGTTGGCCGAGCCGCCGGAGGTCGAGTAGAGCACCCGGCGGTAGTGGTCGGCCCCGGCGGCGGCGACCAGCCGGGCGGCGGCGTCCAGCGCGTAGCGGTGGCCGAAGCGGAAGAGGCTCAGGTAGGAGGCGTCCAGCATCGCCTCGTGCACGGCGGCGGCGATGGCGCGGTTGCCGTAGCCGAGGTTGACGTTCCACAGGCCGCTGGTCGCGTCCATCACCTCGTGGCCGTCCTCGAAGCGCAGCCGGCTGCCGTCGGCGCCGACCGTGCGGCGCTCGGGGCGGTCGTACTGGCTCGGCGGGACCAGGAGCTCCCAGAGCGGATAGGGCGTGCCGGCCATCAGATGCTCCTCGCGATGATCAGGGAGTGGACAGAGCCGTCCTCGGTGCCCGCCGCCCGCACCGGGCGGGTGGACTCGACCGCGAACCCGGCGGTGGCGAGCTCCCCCGCCAGCTCCTCGGCGGTCGGCAGGTGGACGACGGAGGTCAGCAGGACCGGCGGGTGGCCCTGGGAGAGCTTGAGGACCGAGACGTGGCGCCGGGAGCGGTCGGCGGTCTGGTGCGAGATCAGGGTGCAGACCGCACCGGGGACGACCGAGACCCGGATGTCCTCGGCCGGCTCCCCGTCGCCGTCGCCGTCCGGCAGGTGGACGGTGAGGACGAACGGCGCGCCGGGCGCCAGGTGCCTGCGCACCGCGCGGAACGCGGCCGGGCGCATGGCCGGGTCCAGCAGGCCGACGGTGGTGGTGCCGAGCAGGGCCCCGGCGAAGACCCGGCCCAGGTCCAGGTGGCGCATGTCGGCCTCGACCGCCGTCAGCCGGTCGGCCAGCCGGGCGCCCTGCGGGCCGATCAGCCGCTCGGTGAGGACGGTGAGCAGCGAGCGGGAGTTGTCCACGCCGGTGACCTGGTGTCCGGCGGCGAGCAGCGGAATGGTCAGCCGCCCGGAGCCGCAGGCCAGTTCGAGGACCGGGCCGCGCAGGCCGCGCAGTGCGGCCAGCACATCCGGGATCTCGACGGTGTCGGCGGCGGAGAGCGCGTGGTAGACCGGGCCGCCGTGGTCGCCGTACATGTCGGCGAGGACCAGGTCGGCGCCCAGCTCGGCGGCGATCCGGCCGGCGGTGCCGGGCAGCTCGTCGGCGCGGGCGGGGGCGGCGGGAGCGGTCGGGGCGGCAGCGGTCGGGGTGAGAGCGGCGGCGGCGGGGGCGGGGGCCAGGGCGGTGGTCACTTGGCACCGCCGGCGGGCTCGATGATGCGCGCGGACAGCTGCGCGTACAGACCCCGGACGACCTCGGTGTCCAGCCCCAGGGCCTCGGCGGCGAGCCGGGCGGCCTGCTCCGGCTCCACGGCCTGGTACGCCTCGTACACCACGGCGGCCTCACGACCGACCCTGTACATCTTCAGCTCATCGCCTACCAGCAGGTACGGCTGGCCCGCGACGACCACCAGCAGCGTGGCGTCGGTGTCCTCGACGACCGCCGGGGCGAGCCCGGGGCAGAGCCGGAAGCCGAAGCCGGAGACCTGGACGGAACCGTGCGGGTGCCGGGCGCTCAGCCGGCGCAGGGCGTCCAGCACCCGGACGTAGCGGGCCAGCCACGGGCGCTCCCGGTGGGCCTGGGCGAGCAGCCCGGGGGTCAGGGCGCCGTCCAGCACGCCGCCGCTCTGCGGCTCCCGGCCGCCGCCCGGCAGCACCACCCCGGCCGGGCCGGTACGCAGCGTGCCGTCCTCGGCCACGTACAGCCGGGCCACGCCGGACTCGAAGGTCGAACCGGCCAGCGCGGGCAGGTCGGCCAGCTGCACGCTGGGGTGGACCAGCTGCTCCGGGAAGGCGCCCTCGGCGGCCGCGCGGTCCGCGTCGTCCAGGAAGGCGGCCAGGTCGTCGTCGTTGGTGATCCGGACCACGGTCGGCCCGGCCACGGTGAGGAAGCCGATGGAGGAGTAGTCGAAGACCTGGATGAAGACCTCGTCCGCCAGCACGATCTCGTCGCCGCTGTAGCGGAAGCTGCCCTCGGTGGGCACCACGGTCGCCGCCGTGGGGAAGGCCGCGGCACTCTCGGGGTCCGCGTAGATCCAGGTGTCCTCGGTGACCAGCCCGGAGGCGAACAGGGCGGTCAGGTCGGCGCCGGGCTCGGCCACCACGTCGAGGGCGGTCTCACTGCGGCTCGGGTAGCAGCCGGACACCCAGCGCTGGAGGCGCAGAGCGGCGTTGGACATCAGCTCCGGGGTCGCCCCGGCGTCGAGCATGGTCATGGGAGTTCTCCAGATCTGGGTGGGTCCGGACTGCGGTGGTGGGTCAGAACAGCTGCGCCCACGCCGGGGCGGCGAAGGTGTGGAACAGCCAGGAGGCGAGCGTGATGTCGTCCAGGCGCACTGTGGTCAGGCCGTCCGTACGGGAGGGCGGCGTCCGGACGCAGAGCGGCACCACGGTGCGGGAGGCGCGGGCGGTGACCGGGACGGCCACCGGCGATCCGGCCTCGACCGGGAGGGACCGGGTGGTGCTCGCGCCGCACACGGTGGCCTCGGCGGTCTTGGGGTGCAGCACCACGCCGGATGCCTGGAGGTCCACCTGCCGGCCGGCCAGTACGGCGGCGTCGGTGTCGGCGGGGAGCACCATGGCGAGGCCCTGCGGGGTGGTGGCGTACACGGAGCTGACGCTGTGCGGGAGGCGGATGCCGGTCAGCGCGCCGGCCAGCACCGCCGCCAACACCAGGCCGCCGGCCAGTCGGCGGACCGGGCCCGCGCCGGACTCCTTGGCCAGCCGGTGCCACTGCGCCAGCTTGCGCAGCAGCAGATAGCCGACCCAGCCGAGCGCGGCCAGCACCAGCGTGGCGCCGATCGGACCGAGCACCACCAGGACGAAGGTCTGGTAGCTGAGGAACGCGGTGGTGACCAGGACCGGCGCGGTGATGGCGCAGGCCGTGCCGAAGAGCACCCGGCGCAGCCGGGGCCGCTGGTCGAGGCGGCCGCCGAAGACCAGCACGGCGGCGGTCCGCTGGGCGTCGGCCATGGCGGTGGCGCGCAGGTGGGGGCGGTCGAGCCAGCCGATCAGCGCCACGTACCCGTCGAACTTCACAAACGGGCAGAGGTTGATCACGGCCATCAGCAGATTGGAGACCAGCAGCCCTGCCAGCAGCTGCCGCCAGCCGCCGGGCGGCAGATTGGGGGCGATCGCCCCGGCCAGTCCGGCGGCGGCCAGATGGACCCGGATGCCGGCCAGCGCGACCAGCAGCCGCTTGCCCCGGGGCAGCCGCCATGCCTCGCTGACGTCGCAGAACATCGCCGGGCTGCCGTACATCAGCATCACGCCCAGCCGGTGCACCCGGCCGCCGCCGCGCACCAGGGAGAGGCCGTGGCCGATCTCGTGCACAAAGGTGGTGGTGATCATCAGCAGCAGCATGCCGAGGACCACCGGCAGGCTGGTCGGCCGGGCCAGTTCGTCGGTGGCGGCCGAGCCGGTCAGCGCGTAGTAGCCGAGACCGCCCACCGTCACCGCCCCGACCAGCAGCTGTCCGGCGCGGGAGGCCGCCGCGCGGCCCAGCGGGGCGCAGGCGGCCAGCAGGCGTACGGGGTTGAGCAGGGCCAGTTCCAGCACGCCCGGCGGCCGGTAGCGCCAGCGGCGCGGCGCCTTGGGCGGCTCGGCCTGCGCGGCCTCGGCCGCGGTGGTGGTGAGCTGTAGGTCGCGGAAGCGGGCGAGGGCCTGGTCGACCATGGCCGGGTCGGTGATGCCGAGGTGGGCGGCGATGTCCGCCGGGGTACGGGTGCCGTCCAGGGCCTGGAGCAGCCGGGCGGCGCTGGCGCTCATCCGCAGGTGCCGGCCGGCCAGCGGGTCGGACACGATGATCCGGTTGCCGTCGCTGTCCGGCATGAAGTCGAGCCCTGGGCGGGCCACCGCGTCGAGGATGGCGTCGTGCTCGCGGTCGGACACCGCGGGTTGGGTCTGGACCGCGCTCACTGCTTCCTCCGGAAGTCTCTGGATGTCGGGGCGGGGATTGGGGCGGGGCGGTAGCGCCAGGGATGAACCTGTCGCCACCGCCCCGGCAGTCGGATCAGGTGAGGGCGATGCCGATCGCGATGCCCGCGCCGACGGCGCCGGAGAAGGCGGCACCGAGGGCCACGCCGTCCCAGAAGCCCGGAGCCTCCAGCTCCTCCAGCTCCTCAACGGCCAGGTCGATCTCGGGCTGGACCAGGAGGTTGTTCATGGGATACTCTCCTTAGAGATTGGTTTTCTCATCGCTCCCTGTGAGAGTCGGTTCTAGCTGCCAGGCTGTCGACTCATCAGGGGGCGTTTTTCTTTTTCCCGCATGGTGCTTGTGGTGCTTGGTGCTGCGTACCGCGTGGTGCTGTGCGGTGGTGCTCGGTCCGTACGGGGCCTGCGTTGCGGCCCGGTCGGATCAGGTGATCGCGATGCCGATCGCCAGGCCGGCGCCGACGACGCCCGCCCCGACGACGAAGCCGGCGGCCGTGTCCCAGAAGCCGGGGGCCTGGAGCTCTTCCAGCTCCTCGACCTCGGCGAGGTCCTTCACGAGCGTGTCCTGCATGGTGGGTCTCCTTGTCTTGGGTGACTTGCGGTACTTCCGAAGTGCTCCGGGTCCGATCAGGTGATCGCGACGCCCACGCCGATGCCGATCGCGACCCCGGTGCCGACCGCCACCACGGTGTCCCAGAAACCGGGGGCCTCCAGCTGCTCCAGCTCCTCGACCTGAGCCAGCTCCTCGACCATGTTCTGCTGCATGTTCTTCACCTCCCCTCGCCAACTCGACTGCCTCGTACGGCCTTCGGGTCCGATCAGGTGATCGCGACGCCCACGCCGATGCCGATCGCAACCCCGGTGCCGACCGCCACCACGGTGTCCCAGAAA
>NZ_JBIVRB010000019.1:17962-104489 GCF_044755465.1 Streptomyces sp. NPDC092296
ACCCGGGGCCTCCAGCTGCTCCAGCTCCTCGACCTGGGCCAGCTCCTCGACCATGTTCTGCTGCATGTTCTTCACCTCCCCTCAGCAACTCGACTGTCCCGTACGGCCTTCCGGCCCGATCAGGTGATCGCGACGCTGACCACGACCGCCGTCACACCGACCGCAGTACCGATCTCCACGATCGTCCCCCAGAAACCCGGGGCCTCCAGGCGCTCCAGCTCCTCGACCTGAGCCAGCTCCTCGACCATGTTCTGCTGCATGTTCTTCACCTCCCCTCGCCAACTCGACTGCCTCGTGCGGCCTTCGGGTCCGATCAGGTGATCGCGACGCCCACGCCGATGCCGATCGCAACCCCGGTGCCGACCGCCACCACGGTGTCCCAGAAACCCGGGGCCTCCAGCTGCTCCAGCTCCTCGACCTGGGCCAGCTCCTCGACCATGTTCTGCTGCATGTTCTTCACCTCCCCTCAGCAACTCGACTGCCTCGTACGGCCTTCGGGTCCGATCAGGTGATCGCGACGCCCACGCCGATGCCGATCGCAACGCCGGTGCCGACCGCCACCACGGTGTCCCAGAAACCGGGGGCCTCCAGCTGCTCCAGCTCCTCGACCTGAGCCAGCTCCTCGACCATGTTCTGCTGCATGTTCTTCACCTCCCTCCACTGCGTGTGTGTGCCTTGCCTGCGGCCAAGCGCAGGCCGGGTCCCCCGCCGAACGGGGAAGTCTTTGGGTGCCGGCCGGTCAGCCGGCGATGTCCTGCGAGTTCAGGCGCCGGTTGCCGGCGGCCAGGCAGACCGCCGCCCAGGCGGCATAGAGCAGGAATCCGGCGGCCATCGGCAGGTGCCTTACGCCGGGGTCCACGGCAATCGCCGCGATCGCGCCGCCCGGCAGGTACTTGCCGACAGCGGGGACGAACTCCACCAGCGCGCCTTCCAGCAGGAAGGTGTAGATCACCAGCCCTGCCACCGCCGCGACCTGGTTGCGGACCAGTGCGCCGACTCCGACGCCGAAGACTGCGGCGAACGGTCCCAGCAGGCAGGTCCCCCACAGGGTGCTCAGCAGCTCCCCGTGCAGCGGGTCGACATGCACGCCCTTGGCGCTCAGCACCGGCAGGCCGACGGCCAGTACGGTGGCCTGTCCCGCGACGGTGAACAGCAGCCCGAGCGGTGCTGCTACCAGCGCCTTCGCCAGCAGCCACCACCTGCGCTCCGGCAGCAGGGTGAGCGAGTCACCCGCCGTGCGGTAGCGGTACTCGGTCGTCACGATCAGCACTCCGAGCACCGCCGCGAGCAGGGCGGCGTCGAAGCCGTTGCTCAGCGCCGTGTGCAGCCCCTGCGCGGTGGTCACATCGAGACCACCGGGTTTGCCGACCGTGGAGACGGAGCCGAGTGTGGTCACCGCCGGCATGGCCATCGCCGCCAGCAGCAGCCCCCACCAGGTCCGGGTGGACTTCACCCGCAACCACTCCGCGGTGACGGCGCGGCCGAGGACACCCTCGCGGGCGGTCGGCGCGAACCGGTACTCGGTCAGGGCGCTCATGCCGCGACCCCCGATCCGACCAGTTGCCGGTACAGCTGCTCCAGGCTTCCGTCAGTGGACTCGTGGGCGGCGTCGCGGTGCGTTCCCCGCCAGACGACCTGCCCTTGGAGGATCACCACATCGTCGACCATCTGCTCAAGTTCGCTGAGCAGGTGGCTGCTGACCAGGACGGTGCAGCCGTCGTCGGCGGCGTGGCGCAGCCGCTCGCGCAGCCAGAGGATGCCGTCAGGATCGAGTCCGTTGGTGGGCTCGTCCAGGACGAGCACCTTCGGCGAGCCGAGCAGTGCCCTCGCCAGGCCGAGCCGCTGGCGCATGCCGAGCGAGTAGGAGCGGGTCTTGCGTCCGGCGGCCTCGCGCAGGGTGACATCGTCCAGCAGCCGGTCGATCTCGGCCCGGTCGATCCCCAGCGCGGCGGCCTGGATCTCCAGGTGGGCCCGTCCGCTGCGGCCCGGGTGGAAGGTCGGTTCGAGCAGGTGCCCGACCGTACCCGCCGGAAGCTGCCGGTGCGGGACTCCGCCGATGGTGGCGCGGCCGGCGGTGGGCTCGGCGAGGCCGAGCAGGATGCGCATCGCGGTGGTCTTGCCCGCCCCATTGCGTCCGATGAAGCCGGTGACCCGGCCGGCCGACGCCGTGAACGTCACGTCGTCGAGTGCCTTGCGCCCGGAGAAATCCTTGGTCACTCCGTCGAAGGCGATGTCGTACCCGGGTCCGCTCATCGCTTCCCCCTTATGGCTACTCCCACCGCGATCGCCGCCGCGAACACCAGTCCGAGGAATGCATACCCAATTCCGCGGGCGTCGGGGTTCGACCGGAACAGCAGACCTCCACAGGCGGCCAGGATCACCAGGATTCCCGCAGCAACTGCTGAAAGCTTCGTCCGCATGATTCATCCCTCGAATTGCTGGAATTCCTTGAGGCGCGCTCGCCGGCGGCGAGGGCCCGGACTAGTCCCAGGCGCCGGTCTTCATGGCGGTGACCGGGCCCGGGGTGATCGGGTCCTCGATCGGGTCCGGGGTGGTGACCGGCAGCGGGACGCGGATGATCGGCGGGCAGTGCGGGGCCGGGATCGGGCCCGGCTGCGGCAGGGGGTGGCCGATGATGATGGTGGTGGTGCTCGCCGCGACCGGGCCGCCCAGCGGGCAGAAGACGATCGCCGAGTCGACGGTGGCGGCGTTTGCCGAACCCGCACCGGTGAAGAGCAGGGCGGTGGCGGCAAAGGAACCGGCGAGCGCGACCCCGGTCACCTTTCGGGCGGTGCCGGCCTTTGCGATGTACCCCCGGATGCTCATCTCTTTCCCCTTTTCTCGTTGTTTCCGTTCGCTCCTGACAACGAAAAATATGCCACCCGGCCAACCCGCCCACCAGACACCTTGACTGCAGCTTCTTGCAGAGTTCCCCTGCAACAGTGTGCAGGGCGGTGCAGGGCAGATATGGACATGTCAGCCGGGTGGCGCGGGGCACTCGCGGGGGTGATCGGCGGGGGTGATCGCGGGGGCGGTCGCGGGGCGGTCAGCCCTCGAAGTCGCGGGCGGCCGACAGCTCGTACGCGCGGTCCGGCTCGGTGAGCGCGACCAGCACCTCGAAGCGCCGGTGGAACTGCCCGACCGACCAGGCCAGACCGGCGGCCAGCCCCTCCGGCGTGGCCGCGTGCAGCGCGCCGGGGACCGGCTGCACGGTGAACTCGTCGTCCTCCACCGCGTCCGGGTCGCTCGGCGGCTCCGGGGCCGCCGAGTGCACGTCCCAGCGCCAGTCGACGGCCGCCTCGCCGCCGTCCGGGCCGACCACCAGCAGCTCCTCGTGCTCCTCGTACACCACCGGGCAGCCCGGCAGCAGCTCGCGGACGAACGCCGGGACGCGGTGCACCGTGCCCTCGCTGAGCACCCGGCCGCCGGCGACCTCGCTGGCCAGCGAGACGCCCAGCCGCTCCGCCAGGGCGGGCGCCAGCGCCGGGGCGACCGGCAGCACCGGGAAGTCGTCCAGCAGCTGCACCAGGTCCGGGGCGTCGGCCACCACCGCGTCGGTGACGTCCACGATCAGGGTGTGCCCGGGGCGGCGGCCGGTCTCCGGGTCCAGCGGCGGCAGCGCCCGTACGGCCTCCGGCGGCTCGACCCGGTCGGCGGGCACCCGGGCCAGCGCGGTGTGGATGCCGTGCAGCTGACGGTGCGACACGGCCGCCTCGGGGTCGCCCAGCCGGTCCAGCACCTCATTGGCGCCGTCGGGCTCCGCGAGCAGCGCGGCCAGCGTGGTGCGCACCCCCAGGGCGTGCAGGAACTGCTCGTCGAGCCCGGTGCGCGCCTCGTCGTACAGCCCGCGCAGCAGCGGATCGGCGCCCGCCGCGCGCAGCCCGGCGGGGCGGCGGCCGTCCAGCACCGGGTGGTCGCGCAGCCACCAGGCGGCGTACGGCGGGACGTCGGCGGCGGTGCCGTCGGGCAGCAGCACCCGGACCGGGTCCACCACGGCCCGCCGGTACGGCGGCCGGGAGAGCATGGCCAGCGCCTCGCCCCAGCGGTCGTCATCCACCAGGTCGAGGTCACGCACGGCCGACAGCTCGGCGGCGACCGGCGGGACGGCGGGCTCGTCGCCGTCCCGGTGCAGGGTCTCCAGGACGTCCTCGCACCAGTCGGCCAGCCCGTCGGGGGCCTCGTCCAGCAGCCCGGTCGGCTCGCCGCCCGCCGCGCGGTCGGCGGGCGCGGTGGGGTCGAGCCGCTCCAGGTCGTCCGGGTCCAGCACCGCGTCCTCGGCGCGGACCAGCAGGAACCGGCCGAGCACGCCCGCCGCCTCCAGCACGGCCGGGCCCCAGCGCTCCAGCAGCTCGTCGTCCACGTACCCGGTGTCGTCCTCGCGGACCACGGCGGCCAGCGGACTGCCGGGCAGCACCAGCTCACCGGCGGGCGCGGGCTCGCCCTCGTCGTCGGCCAGGCAGAGCCGGGCCAGCCACGGGTGGTCACCGGGCTGGACACCGGCCGCCCGGACCAGGCCGAGCACGGCGTCGGCCAGGTCGTCGGCCTCGTCCGCGTCGTCGTCCGCCAGCCGTACCGAGCGGGCGACGGCGGCCCGCACCTCGGGCGTGTCCAGCACCCCGGCGGGGGTGGCGACCCCGGCGCCGAGCTTCTCCAGCAGCGGGTGGGCCGCGTCGGGGTGGACCAGGCGCAGGCCCAGCAGGTCCAGTACGGCGGGCAGTTCGCCGTCCTCGCCCAGCCACTCGGCGGGGGCGTCGGCCCACTCGCCGGCCGGGCCGGGCAGCAGCACCCGGCGCGGCCCGGTCAGGGTGCGGCCGTCGGCCAGCGGCACCGGCAGGGTGCCCAGCGACTCCGGGTCGGCGCCGGCCAGCGCCCCGTACAGGTTGCGCCACCAGGCGGGCTCGCGGTCCAGGCCGCCGAGCTGGTCCACCACCTCGGCCAGCGGCAGCCGCCTGACCTCCAGCGTCCGCAGCTCGGGCCGCCGCTCCAGGCCGGCCGGCAGCAGTCCGGGCAGCACCGCCGCGACGGCGGCGACCACCTGGGCGTCGGCGCCCTCCAGCAGCGTCGCCTCGCGGGGCCGCAGCGCGCGCGGCCCGGCGGGCGGCGGCGGGCTGCCGGCGTCGAGGTCGAGGTCGTACGCCTCGGGCTCCGGCTGCTGCTCCCCGTCCGGCGCCGGCACCTCCGGCAGGAACGGGGTGTCCGGCAGCCGCAGCAGGATCGCCCGGCGCAGCGCCCCG
Organism: Streptomyces sp. NPDC092296; assembly: GCF_044755465.1. Lineage (NCBI taxonomy): Bacteria > Bacillati > Actinomycetota > Actinomycetes > Kitasatosporales > Streptomycetaceae > Streptomyces > Streptomyces sp. NPDC092296. The sequence goes on from NZ_JBIVRB010000019.1 coordinate 23,197, forward strand.
TCCAGCGCGCCCTGGCCGAGCGCGCCGGGGACCAGGCCGAGCGAGGAGAGGTCGGCGCCACGGGCGCGCAGCAGCGCGGCGTAGCTGTCGGCGGCGCGCTCGGTGAGGAAGTCGGTGAGCGGGCCGGGGGCGACATGGCGGCGGGTGGAGTCCAGCGGATAGCCCGCGATGAGCAGCGCGGGGACGCCCAGCGGCTCGTCGGTGGGGGTGGGCGCGTGGACGACCGGGGCGGTGCGCGGCGGGCGCGGGCGGCCCTCGCCGTCCACCGGGACGGCCCAGGTGACGGACCAGTACGGGCGGCGGCGCTCCTCGAGCGGGCGGTCGGTGAGCAGCGCGTCGTCGGTGCGGCCGTCGGCGGTGACCAGCTGCCAGCGGCTCTCCTCGGCGGCGGCGCTGTCGGTGACCAGGACGGTCCGGGGGGCGCCGGGCCGCTGCGGGTCGGCGTCCAGCGCGCGGCGGGTCAGGGTGCGGACGGTGTCGCCGGTGTCGACGGTGATCTCCGCCAGGCCGGTGAGGGTGAGCAGCAGGGCGTCGTCGATCTCGCCGAGCAGCCGGCGGGTGAGGTCCTCGGCGGCGGCGTCGCGCAGCGGCAGCACCACCACCGTGTCGTACCCGGCGGGCGGGGTGCCCTCGGCGGGCAGCGGCAGCCGCAGCAGCGGCACATGGCCGTCGCGGCGGCGCAGCTCCTCGGCCAGGCCGCCGGCGCCCGCCGCCGCTGCGGCGGTCCCGGCCAGGTCGCGGGCCTCGCTGAGCGACCAGCGCACCCCGCCGGGGGTGCCGAGCACGGCGGGCTCGTCGCAGACGGCGAGGACGGCGGCGAAGCCGACGCCGAACCGGCCGACGGCGCCGCGCCCGTCCTCCCGCTTGGAGGAGGCACGCAGGGTGGAGAGCGACTCCACGCCCGCCGCGTCCAGCGCGATGCCGGTGTTGGCGGCGGCGAGCACGCCGTCACGCAGGGTGAGCCGCAGCCGGCCGGGGACGGCGGCCCGGACGGCGGCGTCGGCGGCGTTCTGGGCGAGTTCCACGACCAGGCGGTCGCGGTAGCCGCCGAGGGCCAGCTCCTCCTCGGCGTTGGCGTCCTCGCGGAAGCGGGCGGCGGACGCCGCCCAGGCGTCGAGTACCCGGCGGCGCAGGGCGGCCGTGCCGAACGGGTCGGAGCCCTCCGCCGCGCCGCCCATGATCCGAGGCTCCACTGGCCGTACCGCCTTCCCCTGAGCGCTGCGGGGCGGACGTCCCGCCCTACTGCGCCTTGCCGCTTCGTCCAGGGGCATTCTCGCGTGCCCGGAGCGGTGCTTCCGCCACCCGCCGTCCGGCCCGGTCGGACGGGGCAGCGGTCGGACGGGGCGGCGGAGGCGGCGGGCGGGGGCGTACGGCGGGCCGGCCCGGGGCTGCGGGCCGGGGCGGGGTCAGGAGTGGCCGAGCTCGTCGGCGGGGGTCTCGGGCGCCACCAGGCCGCCGGTGCGGTCGGGGTGGAGCGGCAGCGGCTCGACCGCCAGCTCGTCCAGGATCGGCTGGGCGGGCTTGGGCGGGGTGGGCATGACCGCGGCCTCGGAGTGGCCGCCGCAGCCGTACGCCAGCGAGACGACCCGGCCGTCCGCCGGGCTGAACTCATTGCCGCAGACGCCGAACGCCTGGCCGAGCGAGCCGCCGATCGGCACCAGGAAGCCGCAGGTGGTACAGGACGCCGGGGCGGCCTGGGCCATCGCGGTCTCCGGGCCGTACGACTTCTCCCAGCGGTCGGCGCCCAGGCTCAGGCCGAGCCGGGACAGCACCCGGGGCCGGGTGAGGCCCAGCTCGTCGGCGACGGCGGTGATGGCGCCGCGCGCCGGGGCGGGCCGCACCGGGGTGGAGCGGTCGGAGACCTCCACGTCCTCGCCGGGCACGAAGGCGGCGGCCGAGTCGTCCTCCGCGAGCGCGGAGTTCGGCGGCGGCTCGTCGGCGCCGCTCCAGCCCGGCTCCAGCCGGTCGTCGGCGGCGGCGGTGGGCAGCAGGTCGCCGGGGCCCAGGTCGCCGGGGAGCAGGCGCTCGCTCCACGGCAGCCACTCCGGGGCGAGCACCGCGTCCGGCCCGGAGAGCAGCACGGTCTCGTCCAGCGTCACCAGCCTGCTGCGCGAGGCGCGGGTCACGGTGACGGCCCAGCGCCAGCCGCGGTAGGCGGGGACCCGGCAGGCGAAGGAGTGGGTGACGACGCGGTCCCCGTCGGCCTCCGCACCGATGTACTCGCCGACCGCGTCCACACCGGCGGCGTCCACCGCGGCGGCGCGTGCGATCTCGACGGCCTCGGCACAGAGCCGGTCAGGGGTACGGCTTCGCATCGCAGCACTCACGAGAATCGATTCTCTCCCAATCCGTTCCCTGGTCCGCCGCTGACCCGCATGCGGATCGCGCCGGAGGATGTGGCGGCGCGGCCGAGGTCGACGGCCGCCGTGATTCCTATTCTGCGGGACGATCCGGTCACCCGTGCCCCACCCGCACCAGCCGGACGCCGCCAGGGACCCTGCGGAACGTCGTCCGTGGACCGCCCCGGCGTCCTCCGACGTCATGGTGCGCGAAGGAGCACGCTACCGGCCGGTCGGTGCCGCGCGACAGCCCGCCCGTACGACACCGGGCCGCGCGGGCCGCAAGCGGCGTGAGGACGGGGGTTGTCGGGCAGGATGGCGGATGTGGCCGAGGAAACCTCGTCGCAGCACGCTCTGCACGATCCGCACCAACCCGGGTCGCCGCCGCCGGGGCGGCAGGGACCGGCCGGGTCGGCACCCGCTGCCGCCCCGCGACCGGCGGCCGGGACCGACCCGGGGGCCGACCCGGGGGCCGGTGAAGGTGCCGACGAGGGAGCCGGCGAGGAGCCCGCCGGGGAGCCCGCTGACGGCCCGTACGACCGGAGCGGCCCGGACGGTGACCCGGACGACGACCCGGACGGCGACCCGGACGACTCGGACGGCCAGGACACCCCCGCCGGCCGGCACCCCGGCGCCGCCCGCCGCACCGGCCGCGCCGTGCACAGCGGCACCGCCGCGCTGGCCCGGGGCACCGGCCGCCTGGTGCACGGCACCGGCCGCCGCATCCGCCGGGCCACCTCGGCGGAGGGCGCGGGCGAGTCGGGGCTCGCCAAGCTGATCGAGCTGCACGCGGTCAACTCGTTCGGCGACATGCTGATCACCATCGCGCTGGCCTCGACCATCTTCTTCTCGGTCCCCACCGGCGAGGCCCGCAACCGGGTCGCCCTCTACCTGCTGATCACCATGGCCCCCTTCGCGCTGCTCGCCCCGGTGATCGGCCCGCTGCTGGACCGGCTGCCGCACGGCCGCCGGGCCGCGATGGCGATCTCGATGCTCACCCGGGCGGTGCTCGCCTGGACCATGGCCGGGGTGATCTCCGGCGGCGGCCTGGCGCTCTACCCGGAGGCGCTCGGCGTACTGGTCGCCTCCAAGGCATACGGGGTGGTCCGCAGTGTGGTGGTGCCCCGGCTGCTGCCCCGTCAGGTGACATTGGTCAAGGCCAACTCCCGGGTCACCCTGGCCGGGCTGATCGCCACCGGGGCGGCGGCCGGGGTCGGCGGACTGCTGCACCTGCTGGGGCCGAGCTGGCCGCTGCGCGGCGCCTTCCTGGTCTTCGTCGCCGGGACGCTGCTCGCCTTCGCGCTGCCGCCCGCCGTCGACTCGGCCCACGGCGAGCAGCGGGCGCTGCTGGTCAAGGAGGACGGCGGGGGCGCCGCCGAGCAGGCGGCGGCCCAGGGGCGGCTACGGGAGCGCCCGCTGCGCTCGGTCGGGCCGTCGGTGCTGCTGGCGCTGCGCGCGGTGGCGGCGCTGCGCGGCCTGTCCGGCTTCCTGACCATGTTCCTGGCCTTCCTGCTGCGCGCCGACTCGGTGGGCGGCCTGCACCCCGGGGTGGCGCTGGGCCTGGTCGCGGCCGCCGCCGGGCTCGGCAACGCGCTCGGCTCGGTGCTGGGCTCCTGGCTGCGCACCCGGGGGCCGGAGGCCACCGTGGCGGCGATGGTGGCGCTGGCGCTGGCGGCGACCGGCTGCGGGGCGCTCTGGTACGGGGCGCTGACGGTGACCCTGGTGGCGGCGGCGGCCGGAGTCGCCCAGTCGCTGGGCAAGCTGGCGCTGGACGCGCTGATCCAGCGGGACGTGCCGGAGCAGGTGCGCACCTCGGCGTTCGCCCGCTCGGAGACCCTGATGCAGCTGTGCTGGGTGGTCGGCGGCGGCCTCGGGATCGTGCTGCCGCTCAACGGCGTGCTGGGCATGGGGGTGGCCGCCGGGATCATGGCGGTGGCGCTGGCGTTCACGCTGTGGAGCCTGTTCGGACGTGATCGCGGCGGCACACCGCACCCCCGCGCGGCGTGACGAGGGAAGAACGGTAGCCTCCATGCCATGAGCATCAACAGCCGCGGCATCGCCGCTCTCGGCGCGATCGTCGTGATCGGCGCCGCCACGGTGGGTTTCTCCGTCGCCCATGCGACCGGCGTGGAGAAGCCGGTCAACCGGATGGTCACCCTGGTGGCCGGGACCGGCAGCATCAACTCCGAGCCGACCTGCTGGAACGACGGCAAGCCGCTCGACGAGGCCGCGCAGCAGGCCTGCCAGACCAAGGTCGGCAAGCTCCAGAAGTCCGGCAAGCTGCCCACCATCGAGGTGAACAACGGCGACCGGGTCGGCGTCGGGGTGGACCCGGACATCGCCAAGCGGGGCTGGGGCGCCTACACCGACGCGGGCAGCCAGACCCCCGCGTTCATCGCCACCCCGCGCAAGAACTCCACCTACTCGGGTTCGGTCGCCGCCCCCACCGTGCTGAAGTCCGGTGAGAAGGACACCCTGGTCACGGTCTACGAGGCCGACGTGAAGAACCAGGAGATCTACGGCGTCTGGTACTTCGTCCTGCGGAACACGGACGTCTGAGCCGCCGTACCGCCCTCTCCGCGATGAGCGAGGCCGCGATGAGCGAGGCAGCGCACGACGACGGCGGGCAGCCGGGCCGGGTGGCCCGGCTGCTGGTCGTCACCGCCGTGGCGGCGGAGGCCGACGCGGTGGTCGCCGGGCTGCGGGCCGCCGCCGACGCCGAGGTGCATCCGGACGGCCGGACGGTCCGGGTGGGCCCCGCCCAAAGCCCGGACGCGAGCCCGGACGCGAGCCCGGACGCGGTGGAGGTCCTGGTGTGCGCCGCCGGGGTCGGCCCCGCCGCCGCAGCCGCCGCCACCGCGATCGCCTGCTGCCGGGCCCGGTACGACCTGGTGGTCTCGGCGGGCATCGGCGGCGGCTTCGCCCCGGCCGCGCCGGTCGGCTCGCTGGTGGTGGCGGACGCACTGCTCGCCGCCGACCTGGGCGCCACCACGGCCGACGGGTTCAGCGACGTCTCCGAGCTGGGCTTCGGCACCGTACGGCACACCCCGCCGCCCGGCGCCGTGGCCCTGACCGCCGGGGCGCTGCGCGCCACCGGCCTCGCCACCGCCGTGGGCCCGGTGCTGACCGTCTCCACCGTCACCGGCACGGCGGCCCGCGCCGCCGAGCTGGCCGCCCGGCACCCCGGCGCGGCGGCCGAGGCCATGGAGGGCTTCGGCGTCGCGGAGGCCGCCGTCCGGCACGGCCTGCCGGTGCTGGAGCTGCGCGCGGTGTCCAACCCGGTGGGCCCGCGCGACCGCGCCGCCTGGCGGATCGGTGACGCGCTGGCGGCCCTGCGGCAGGCGTTCGCCGCGCTGCCGTACCGGGAACTGATCGACATCGCCGCGAAGGAGGCCCCCTGACATGCCCGAGCCGACGCCCTCCCTCCAGGCCCCGCCCGCACCGCCGGCCGCCGACCGGCTGCCCGAGCGGCTGTCGATCGCCTTCTCCCCCTGCCCCAACGACACCTTCGTCTTCCACGCCTGGGCGCACGGCCTGGTGCCGGGCGCGACCGCGCCCGAGGTGACCTTCGCCGACATCGACATCACCAACGGGCTGGCCGAGCGCGGCGAGCTGGACGTGCTGAAGATCTCCTACGCGGCGCTGCCCTGGGTGCTGGACGAGTACGCGCTGCTGCCGTGCGGCGGGGCGCTGGGGCGCGGCTGCGGCCCGCTGGTGCTCACCGGCCCGGACGCCCCGGCGGACCCGGCGGCGCTGGCCGGCAAGGTCGTCGCGGTGCCCAGCGAGCGTTCCACCGCCTACCTGCTGTTCCGGCTCTGGGCGGCCAGGGCGGTGCCGGGCGGGCTGGGCGAGGTCCGGGTGCTGCCGTTCCACGAGATCATGCCCGCCGTACGGGACGGCCTGGTCGACGCCGGACTGGTGATCCACGAGGCCCGCTTCACCTACGGGCAGTACGGGCTGCGCTGCCTGGCCGACATGGGCGAGGCGTGGGAGGCCGACACCGGGCTGCCGATCCCGCTGGGCGCCATCGTCGCCCGCCGCTCACTGGGCCGCGACCGGCTGCTCGCCCTGGCCGACACCGTACGCGACTCGGTCCGGATGGCCTGGGACGACCCGGAGGCGTCCCGGGGCTATGTGATGGGCCACGCCCAGGAGATGGACCCGGCCGTCGCGGACCAGCACATCGGCCTGTACGTCAACGAGTTCACCGCCGACCTGGGCGAGGCCGGGCACGCCGCCGTACGGGGGCTGCTCACCCGGGCCGCCGCCGAGGGCCTGGTACCGGCCGTGGCCCCGGCGGCGCTGGACTTCCCGGGCTGACCGGGCGGCCCTCCTCAGACGTCGAACTGGTCGGCCACCGCACGCAGCAGGGTCGCCAGCTTCTGGCCGGTCGGCTTGTTGGGGTAGCGGCCGTGCTGGAGACCGGGCAGCACCACGTCCAGCGTGGAGATCAGGTCCTGCACGATCGGCGCCATCTCGTCCGGCTTGCGGCGCTGCGCCGCCGCGACCGAGGGCAGGCTCTCCAGCAGGGCCACCGACAGCGCCTGGTCGCCCCGGTGCCCGGCGACCACGCCGAACTCCACCCGCTGCCCCGGCTTGAGCGTGGTCACGCCGTCGGGCAGCGCCTTGGAGTGTACGAAGACGTCACCGCCGTCGTCGCGGGAGAGGAAGCCGAAGCCCTTCTCGCTGTTGAACCACTTGACCTTGCCGGTAGGCACGGGAGACCTCGTCCAGGGTGTCAGGGATGTCGGGAGAGTCCGACGACCGTTGGCTGATGGGTGGGACGCCCGCGCCCGACCGGTGCCGGCGGGGCGCGGTGCGGGCTGCCCCGGGTGGAACTAGCGGGCAGTCGCAAGATTAACGGGCGGCGCTTCGGGCAGGCGGGCGACTCGTACGCCGTCCACCCCGCCCGGATGGCGATACCGACCGGCTCTGCCGCTCCGGGCACGCCGGGGTCGCGACGCGGTGTCGACCATTCGTACGCACCCCCCGGTCCGGACGCCGGGGCCCCTACGGCCCCGTGCGTGACGTGCATACCCGTGCACGGTCCGTACTTAACCCCCAGGACGGCCGACATCGCAACGCGCGTCCGCCTGCACGCCCGCGCCCGGCCGCCGCCCCGCACCCGTGCCACCCGCCCACCCAGGTGGCGAAGCTGCGACACTGGAGGCGCCCCAGTCCCGCCCTTGGAGTCCGTGTGAGCACCGAGACCAGCACCACCGGCGACGCCCTCGTCCGCACCGGCGCCGTCGTCTTCATCGCCGGCGCGGTGGCGACCGTCGCCACCTTCGTCCCGCTCTTCCTCGACCTCACCCGGCTGCCCACCGCCGCGTACTGGCTCAGCATGCTGATGCCGGTCGGCTTCCTGGTCGCCCTGCTCGGCCTGCTGCGCACCGCCCGCGAGCAGCGCCGCCACACGGCGGGCTGACACCGGCCCAGCCCGGCGGGGACATCATCGCCTATGGCGGCGGCACTCTGGTCTCCGAGCTGATCGCCCAGGACCTGCTGGACGAACTGCACCTGTTCGTCAACCCGACCGCGCTCGGCTCCGGCAGGCCCGTCTTCCCCGACACCGGTGCCCGCCGGCGGTTCCGCCTGGTCTCCGCCCACCCCTTCGCCTGCGGGATAACCGCACTGCACCTGGCGCCCGAGCGTTCCTGACCCCGGCCGCCGAGGCTGCGGTGTCAGCGGCCGGAACCGTGCGCGGCCAGCCTGCCGAGCAGGTCGACGCAGTCCGCCAGCCGCTGCTGCTCGGCCGCCGACAGTTCGGCCGCGATGGCTTCGGCCAGCCAGTCCGCCCGCCGCTCCCGACGCGCGTACAGCGCCCGCCGGCCCGGTTCGGTCAGCGTGATCAGGACCTTGCGCCGGTCCTCGGGGTGCGGCTGCTGGTCCGCGAGGCCCTGCTCCAGCAGCCGGCCGACCGCCCTGGCCATCGACTGGTGGCGGACCTGCTGCCTGGCGGCCAGTTCGCTGGTCGTCATCGGCCCCTCGCGGTCCAGGAAGCCCAAGGCGGCAGCCTGCGCCGCCGGCATGTCGTCGGTGTGCCGCGCGCTGCGCACCAGGCTGCCGAGGACGGCCCGCAGGTCACTGGCGATCTGCTGCTCCTTCACCCGCCCACCCTACATCCAGCCCAGCTGTACAGCCTTGCTGTATATTCCGGACCATGAAGATGACCACCCTGGGCCACTCCTGCGTACGGCTGGAACGGGACGGCGTCACCGTCGTCATCGACCCCGGCTGTTTCAGCGACCCCGACGCACTGGCCGGCGCCGACGCCGTACTCGTCACCCATGAGCACATCGACCATGTCGTCCCCGACCGGCTGCGCGCGACCCCCGCCGACGTCCGGATCTGGACCAACCCGGCGGTCGCCGCCCACCTCTCCGACCTCGGCGGACGCGTCCACACCGTCCGGCACGGCGACGTCTTCGAGGTCGGCCCGCTGGAGTTCCATGTGTACGGGGAGAAGCACGCCACCATCCACCGCGACTTCACCGAGTTCGACAACGTCGGCTTCCTGGTCGACGGGCTCTTCCACCCCGGCGACGCGCTCACCGTCCCGACGGAGAAGGTGCGGACGCTGCTCGCCCCCGCCGGCGCCCCCTGGGTGAAGCTCGCGGAGGTGGTCGACTACGTCCGCGAGGTCGACCCCGAGGAGGTCTACCTCATCCACAACGCCGTACTCAGCGCCCCCGCCCTCGACACCCACACCCAGCTGCTCACCACCCTGGTCGGCGGCCCGGACGGCCCGCCCGTCCACGCCTGGACCACCGGCGACAGCGCCACCCTCGGCCCCCGGGCGTGAGCAGCCCCGGCACCGGCTGAGACGCGGGTCACACCCGTCCGGCTCACCGACGTGTCACATTCCGGCGGCCCGCCCGGTCAATGCTGTGCAAGCGTCACCACAGCGAGGAGACCACCATGGACGCCCGGCTCAACCTCTACGCCAGCCCCGTCGCGCTCAAGTTCGGGAAGTACATCAACTCGGCGGGCAGGGCCGTCACGGACTCGACCCTGCCCGCCGCGACGCAGGAACTGGTGAAGATCCGGGCCAGCCAGATCAACGGCTGCGGCTTCTGCACCGACATGCACACCAAGGACGCCACCCAGGCCGGGGAGACCCCGGTACGGCTCAACCTGATCGCGACCTGGCGTGAGGCCACGGTGTTCACCGACGCCGAGCGGGCGGCCCTGGAGCTGACCGAGCAGGGCACCCGCATCGCCGACGCGGCGGGCGGCGTCACGGACGAGGTCTGGGCCAACGCCGCCAAGCACTACGACGAGGAGCAGTTGGCCGCGCTGGTCGCCCTGATCGCCCTGATCAACGCCTACAACCGGCTGAACGTGATCACCCAGCAGCCGGCCGGCGACTACCAGCCGGGCCAGTTCGACTGACCGCAGCCACCGCGCCCGGGGCCGGCCACCCGCCGTACGGAGCCGGTACCGGGCCTTCGGGCCCGGTCGTTCGGCGGCGCCGCACCGGCTCCGGTCTCACAGGTGGAGCGGGAGGGCCTTGAGGTACCAGTTGACGGGGTTGGTGCCGCGTTCGAGGTCCTGCGGGGAGGCCGCGGCGAGCCGCAGGCCGGGGAAGCGGTGCAGGAGGGCGCTCAGCGCGATGGCGGCCTCCTCCTGGGCGAGGTGGGCGCCGAGGCAGCGGTGGGCACCGTGGCCGAAGCCGAGGTGGGTCTCGCGGTGGCTGCGGGTGCGGGTGATGTCGAGGCGGCCGGGGTCGGTGAAGGCACGGGGGTCGCGGTTGGCGGCGGACAGGATCGGCAGGACGGCCTCGCCGGCGCACACGGGGGTGGTGCCGACGGTGGTGTCACGGGTGGCGTAGCGCGGCAGGGCGCGGACCACCGGCCCGCAGTAGCGCATGAGTTCGTCCACGGCGTGCGGCATGAGGGTGGGGTCGCGGCGCAGTGCGGCGAGCTGGTCGGGGTGGTTGAGCAGGGCTTCGGTGCCGTTGGCGATGAGGTTGACGGTGGTGATGTGCCCGGCCACGACGAGGTTGACGATCAGGGCGACCAGCTCGACGGTGCTCAGCCGGTCGCCGTCGTGGGCGGTCAGCAGCGCGGAGACCAGGTCGTCGCCGCCGGGGTGGCTGGTGTGGTGGTCGACGAGGGTGTGCGCGTCGTCCACCATGCCGGCCAGTGCGGCGCCGAGTTCGCCCCCGCAGGTGCCGGCGGTGAGGGTGTTGCTGCGGCGGCGCCAGCGGTCCCGGTCGGCCTCGGGGACGGCGATGAGTTCGCAGATGACGGTGATCGGCAGCGGGCGGGCGAAGTGCTCGACCAGGTCGACCACCCCGTGTTCGGCGTGCTCGGGCAGCCGGTCCAGCAGTGCGGCGGCGACGGCCTCGATCCGGGGGCGCAGCGCCGCCACCCGCCGGGGGGAGAACGCGGCGGTGAGCAGGCCGCGCAGCCGCCGGTGGTCGGGGCCGTCCGCGTCGAAGATTCCGGCGCGCAGGTACTTCTCGTAGCCGGGGAGCATGCCACGGGCCTGCCAGGTCTGCTCGGTGCGGTGCGCGACCGCCCCGCCGGGGACGGCTGCGGCGTCGATGGTGAAGCAGGGGTCGCTCATGACGGTGCGGATGTCCTCGTGGCGGGTGGCCAGCCACATCGGATCGACTCCGCGCACCTGTCCCCGCACCAGCTGCGGCCGCTCGCGTATCGGCCCGTAGCCGGTGAACGGATCGCGCACCAACTCCCGGGCGGCCAGATCGATGACCGGCTCGTCGTCCTCGGTCTGCGGGCCTTGCACGTCCATGCTGGCATCCTTTCGAAACGTTCGAAACGACGGACCGCCTTGATGAAGCGCAGCTGCTCAACCCGGCCGACCCCGCAGAGCAGGGCCCCCCGCCGGCCCGCACCATGCCGTCGGCGCAGCTCCCCGCCCCCTGCCCACGCAGTCGGCCGGGTGGCGCGGGTACCCCGGGGTGGCCGTACCACAGTGCAGCAATGAACCGCCCGGTAAGTCAGCCCCCATCGACCCATTCACCCGAAAGAGTGAACCCCGCGCCCCGGCCGAACACACTGCTCCCCGACCGCTGCCATGGGCCGGCGCACCTCGGCCTCAGCAAGCCGCTCGTAGTCGAACCCGTACCGCCGACGCACCCCGCCCAGAAACCACCCGGCAGCAGCGAGCCCGGCGCAGCTGGTCGGGGCTCCGCAGCCTCTCCCCAGCACGGCGCCCGGCAACTGACGTGAGGTCGGTCAGCATTGGGCGATCCCGCTGGTGGCGAGTTCGGTGGTGAGGTCGACGGGGGTGGCGCGGCGGAGTTCGCGGATGAGCTGGGAGGCGAGGAGCCAGCGGGTGCCGGGGTGGCCGTAGGGCAGGGAGGCGCCCTCGCCCACCTCCTCCAGGACGCGGCCGCCGGGCCGGTACACGCTGCCCCACACACCCCAGAGCGACGGCTTCCGCGCCCGCACCGCCGTATGGCGGCCGGTCAGGCTGGGGCACTGCCGGACCGCGATGCCGGCACAGGGCAGGCACAGCGGCGGCTGGGCGGTCAGCATCTCCTCCGCGCCGCCCGCCGCCGCCAGCTCCGCCCCGGTGCGGTTCGCCAGGAACAGCCACCCCCTGGACGTACGCGACGCGGGCCCGCCGCAGATCTGGCACAGCAGCCCCAGCATCGCCCGCCGCTGCCGGTCCGGATGCATCACCCGGTACACCGGCCGGCCCTCGCCCACCGCCTCCGACAGACGCTCCCACAGCACACCCCGCCCATCCCGATCCCCCACCACCTCCCGCCGAAAGCACAACCCCCCGCCATCCGCCCGCACCGTCAACTCCCCCCACCGCACCCCCCGCTCACCCGACCACTTCGTCACGTACGGCACCACCGTCGGCCGGGACAGCGACGGGGAAGGTGCAGAGGCATGTGCAGGCATGAGCGGGTGTCTCCGTTCAGTTCTCAATCGGCTAGCGGCTTCCGTCGGGGCTGTCACCCCACCCCTTCGGGGCATTTGCGCATGTCAGAGCAGCCCAAGAAGGGCCCACCGGCCGCTTCCGCTTCGCTTGGCGACCCGAGATGACCGTACTGCCTTTCGCAAAAGGTGGCAAGGTATCCATGTCAGCCGAGGCGCTTACTGTGTAAAGCAGCAAGGTCCGCGATCCGCAGAGAGCAGGGAGATCCGGTGGACGGCAGCGAGTGGGTCCACACATCGACGGCATACGTGAAGCCCCGCAGCGGGGGGCGGGGGGATGCCTGGAGCGAAGAAGCCGCCAGCCGTGGAAGGCGGGGCACTCAGCGCATCGTCCGCGCGGGTGAAATCGCGGCCCCGGAAGGGGTGGCCGCGCTCCTGGGGCTCTCCGAGGGCGCCGCCGTCGTGGAACGGCGCAGGGTCATCCTCCTCGACGGAGCCCCTGTCGAACTGACGGACACCTACTACCCGGCGAGCTTCGCCCGGGGGACTCGGCTGGCGGAGACAGGCAAGATCCCCGGCGGTGCGGTGACGCTGGTGGCAAGCCTCGGACGCACCGGCTGCCGGGTGCGGGAGGAGATCCGTGCCCGGCTGCCCACCCCGTCCGAGTGTGAAGTTCTGGCCCTCACCGCCCGCGATCCGGTCCTGCACTTGACCCGGGTCACCTTGGACGCCGGGAACGAGCCGTTCCAGGTGGACGTGTCGGTCTTCCCGGCGGCAACGCAGCGACTTCGGTACGAGATGAGGATTGGCTGACATGCCCAAAGCCGACGAGGACTCGTTTGACCAGCGCCCGCTTCACGAGCGCATCGCTGCGGATCTCCGCGATGAGATCATGTCCGGCGACCTCCCGCCGGGGACCAGTCTGCCTTCCACCCAGCGGTTGAAGGATCGCTTCGGCGCGTCGAACGCCACAGTGCAGAAGGCGTTGCAGGTCCTGAAGGACGAACGCTTGGCCGTCGGGCGGGCGGGTGCCTCGGTCACGGTTCGTGCGCACCGCCAGGAAACAGTGAGGCCGGCCGACTTCGGAAAACCTGCCGAGCCGGGGAAGCCCTACCGATGGCTCACAGCGGCCGGCACGCAGGGCAGGCAGGGCACCATCCAGCTCTTGGAGGTGGCTGAGGTTCGGCCGCCGAGCGAGGTGGCCGCCGCGCTGGAGATGACCGACGGCGGCACCGCGATCATGCGGCACCGACTCCTCATGCACGACGGCGACCCCGTCGAACTGGCCACGTCGTACTACCCGCTGGAACTGGCCGCCGGCACCCCGATGGCTGAAGCACGGAAGATCCGGGGCGGTACTCCCGCCCTTCTGGCGGAGCTGGGGTACCCGCCCCGCCGCACTGTCGACCGGGTGTCCGCGCGTGTACCCACCCAGCAGCAGTACGAGGCGCTGCGGCTCCCCAGCGATCTGCCGATCCTGCGCACCCTCCGCGTGGTCTACAGCGACGGAGACCGGCCGATCGAGGTCGCGGTCATGGCCAAGGCAGGCCACCTGTACGAGCTTCAGTACGAATTCATGTAGTGGCCCGTGCGGCGGATGTGGGGCCGGGCGGTCTCGGCCTGCCAACAGACCCACCCAGAGCGATTCGGCGTGCGGCCACGGTTCGTTGAAAGGGGGTCGAAGTCAGGAGAATCCTCATGGGGAGATCCTGCACCCGCCCTGCACCGGTGCCGGGTTCGCCCAGGTCGCGCACGACATATGACGTCGACTCAGCCACATGCGGAGTCGGCTCCGCTCCGCTCTCGGTGGGCCGTGGTCTGCGCGCCGACGCCCACCTCGGCGTCACCTCGGGCGACAGAATGGAGGAATGACGAGCCCGCAGGTAGCGCCGGAGATCCTGAGCTTCTACGGCGAGGTGTACGACGAGGCAGCCCGCCTGGTCTCGGGGGCTGACGGGGTGCTGGAGCTGGTGCGTACGCAGGAGTTGCTGCGGCGGCGGCTGCCGGGGGCGCCGGCGGCGGTGCTGGATGTCGGCGGCGGGCCGGGGACGCATGCGCGGTGGCTGGTGCAGGACGGGTATGACGTGCATCTGGTCGATCCGGTGCCACGGCATGTGGAGCAGGCCCGGGTGGCGGGCTGCACGGTGGAGCTGGGGGACGCCCGGCGGTTGACCGCCGCCGACGCCTCGTACGACGTGGTGCTGCTGCTGGGGCCGCTGTACCACCTCCAGGACGCCGGGGACCGGGCACGGGCGCTGGCCGAGGCGTACCGGGCGGTGCGGCCCGGCGGCCTGGTCGCGGCGGCGGCCATCAACCGGTACGCGCCCCTGCTGCACAACGCCGCCACCGGCAACCTGGCCCGGCCCGGCGTCCAGGCCGCCGTGGACAGCAGCCTCACCACCGGCCGCCACGACGGCCGGCATGCCTTCACCCGCGCCTACTTCCACACCCCGGCCGAACTCGGTGCCGAACTGCGCCACGCGGGCCTGACCCAGGTACACGTCCACGGAGTCGAAGGCCCGGCCTGGTCCCAGCTCAAGGCCGTGGAGCAGCACAGCGGCCCGGTGACCGCCGACTCCCCGCTCTTCGCCGCCGCCCTGGCAGCCGCCCGCGCGGCCGACCACCACCCCGCCCTGCTGGCCGCCACCTCCCACCTGCTCGCCGTCGCCCACCGCCCCGCCGATGTATAGGCGATAGGACGCGCTGCACCGGGGCTGGGGGGTGAGCCTGGCGGCGCTGGAGGGGGCTGCGGCGGCGGAAGCCGGGCAGGACGGTCCGGTGACGGCCGGATCGCAGGCGCGGGAGGCGGAGCGGGCCGCTCCGCCGCTCGCCCTGGGCGGGGACGAGCGGCGGCTTCGACCGGTCGCCGGGCGCCACCCCGGCGCAGCCGGTCTGGCGGTCTGGCGGTCTGGCGGTCTGGCGGTCTGGCGGTCTACCGGTCCGCCGGGGGTCCGGTGGGCCGTCGTCTGCGGGCCACGCCGAGCAGGGTCGCTCCGGCGAGGACGGCCGCGCAGGCGGCACCGGCGACGATCCGATTGGTGGCTCCCGTGTCGGCCAGCGTGTCCGCCTTGGTACCGGCCGGTGCTGCGGCGGGCGCCTGGGAGCGGGCGGCGTCCAGGATGAGGGTGGTGACGGCCTCGGGGTGGGCGACCATCGCGAGGTGCGGGGAGTCGACCTCGATGGTGTGCGAGTGGGCCCGGCCGGCCTCGAAGCGCTCCAGGGCCGGGGCGATGGCCCTGTCCCGGGTGGCGACCAGGGCCCAGGACGGGATGGTCTTCCAGGCGGCGGGCCCGGCCTTGTCGGCGAACGCGGCGGCGTTGATCGGGCGCTGGGTGGCCGCCAGCACCGCCGTACTGACCGGCGGGAGACTGGCGGCGAACACCGCTCGGAACCTGTCGGGCTTGATGTAGAGATCGGTGCCGGTGGTCCCGTCGGGCTTCGTGAACGGCACCGACTTGAGGGCCGCGTTGAGTGCGCTGCCGGGGAACCTGGCGGACAGCACCGAGAGGGTCTCCCCCTGGTCGGGGACGAGGGCGGCGATGTAGACCAGCGCTTTGACGTGGGCGTTGCCGAACGCGGCGTTGCTGATCACCGCACCGCCGTAGGAGTGGCCGACCAGCACGATCGGGCCCGGGATGCTCCGCAGGACGCTGGCGATGTAGGCCGAGTCGCCGGGCAGGCCCCGCAACGGGTTGGCGGGCGCGATGACGCGGTAGCCGTCACGTTGCAGGCGCTGGACGACCCCGGCCCAGCTGGACCCGTCGGCGAAGGCGCCGTGCACCAGCACGACCGTGGGCCTGGCGGCGGCCCCCCGGGCGTCGGAGGCGGCGGGGTCGGCACTGGCGGAAGGCGCGGCGGCAAGCGCGGTCGCGGCGAGAACCGCAGCGAGCGCGGGCCCGCGACGCGAACGCCGTATCCGCGAGTCCGGGGTGGGCGGCATGGGCATGTGGTCCCTCCTCTGAACGGCCGGTCAGCCGTACGACCAGCGTCACCGACACCCACCCCCGGGGCGCGCGCTGCGAAGCAGGCGGGTGAACCGGGGCCCCGGAAGGCAATCCGGGCCCGAAGGGCCTCCCCGGACTCGCCGACGGCACCGGCCGCCGCCGGACGGCGACCGGCAGGACCTGCCACTCCGGCACGTCGGAGGACATGCGTCCCACTCCGAGGTCCGAGCGCCCGGCTACCGGCAGCACCGCCGGAAAGCTCCGGGCGGGCCTTGCGGGTGGCGCCTGCCCGGCCCCGAAAGGTCTCCACCGCCTTCGATTCTCAGGCGGCCGAGTCGAGAACGGCCCTCACCTCGGGTACGTCGGCGTAGTCAGCGAGCCGGGCCAGGACTACCCGCCCCCGTTCCGCTGTCCTTTCGCTGGCGATGTCGGCCGACAGCGTGAGCATTCGTTCAGCCGTGGCCGCCGCTTCCTCGGGTTCGTTGGCGTCCGCGTAGGCCACCGCGAGCCACGAGAGGTAGAGCGCCATTTCGCGCGTGTGTGTCACGTCGTATCCCCCGAGGGCTTCCCGCAACAAGGGGACCGCCCGGAGCGGTCGGCGTAGTTCCGTGTAGACGCGGGCTTCCATGACCCGCAACTCCCCGGCGTCCACCCAGTACAGGTAGGCCGGTGACTCGGTACCCCCGCTGTCCTCGGCCAGAGCCTCGCCGGCTTCCCCGAGGGCCCGCATTGCGCGCTGCGCGTTCTCGGTCCCGCCCGCTTTCGTGTGCGCCCAAGCCACCCGATCCAGGTACAGCGCACGGGCTTTCGGGGAGGCGTCCGGCCCGGCCGCGTCGAGAGCTACACGGGCGAGGTCCAACCCCTCGACTTCCCGGCCGGTGTTGCTGAGTTGGTAGGCCAGCGATCCGGCGAGATTCCCGACGAGGGTGCGGTCCTCGGCCTGCGTCGCCGCGCTGAGGCCGAGCCGGTAGATCCTCTCGGCTTCCTCAGGCTGACCGGCGTCCGACGCGATCCATCCCGCGATCTGTGCCAGCTCCCCGACCTGCACCAAGAGCTGACGGCCCGTCTCGCCGGCGTATGAGTGCTCCCGGTACATCCGGACGGCTCTTCGAAGCTCACGCAGCGCGGGCCGCCTGAGATCCCCACCGGCCAGGTAGTCATCGGCCAGCCGTAGGCCGTGAACGCGCTGCTGTAGGTCGGCAACTTGCCGGGTACCGATACGGCCTCCCGGACGGCCGCGCAGCGGCTCCAGCGGGTCCGCGGCCGGCCCCAGGAAGTCGGCCAGTGTCGGCAGCGGCGGCTCAGCGGCTGCCCGCGACTCCAGCAGGGTCGCCACGGGGACACCGAGGGCCGCGGCGAGGAACGGCAGCCATTCGCGCGGGGTGCGCTTGCCCGTCTCCCACCGGCTCACCTCCTGGCGGCCGACCGGCTCACCCTGGACGCCGGCGGTCCGGCAGACCTCCCGTGCCAGACGTGCCTGACTCCACCCGAGACGTTCACGCTCTCGTCTGATGGTGGCTCCCACGCTCCCCATGGGTCCAGTCTGGCCGACAGCCGGCCTACAGCGGGCCGCTAGTGCGGACGTCGGCCCGGAGGGACGATCTTCCCGACGGCGACCACGGCGGCCCGGACCGATGCGAGCGGGTCGGAGTACATGGCCCATGCGCCGAGCAGTGAGACGTGCCCGGACTGCGACAAGCCGCTCGGGAGTCTCGGGCACCCTGACCGGGTGGTCCGGAACTCATACCGCCGATGCGTGACTGCGCGTCGGTCCACTGACAAGGGGAGGTACGGAAATGCCTGCACGGTGGCTCACGATGGCCGACGGCGGAAACCCGCAGGACGACAGCGACAGCGGGAACAAGCACGGCGGTAGCGGGTCGGACGAGGGTGGCAACACCAACGACGGCCAGGACCCGGCGGACGGCCGCTGAACATGAGCACGCACAGCGAAGAGGAGGCGGGCCCCCAGGGGCTCGCCTCCGCGCTCGTGGAAAAAGGGGCGCTGACAAGCGACTGGTTGCCCGCGTTTGACGCGGTGCCCCGGCATCTGTTCGTTCCGGATGTGATCTGGCCCGGTCGCGCCGGAATGAACCGGCAGGATGACCGAGTGATCCGCAGCGAGGAACCCGAGACGTGGTGGCAGGCCGTCTACCGTGACGCGCCGATCACGACGCAATGGGATGACGGCGCGTACACCGGACCTGGAAAGGGCCAGATCCCGTCGAGCTCCAACTCCATGCCGTCCATGGTCTTTTCGATGCTGGACGCGCTGAGCGCCGAGAAGGGTCACAAGGTGTTGGAGATCGGCACCGGTACCGGCTGGAACGCCGCGCTGCTCTCTCACCGGGTCGGTGCGGGGCAGGTGGTCACCGTGGAAGTGGACGAGGCCACCGCGAGGGATGCGCGTAAGCGTCTGAGTGACGCCGGGTTCGATCCGGTCTCGATCATCGGGGACGGTGCCGAGGGATACCCCGCGGGGGCCCCGTATGACCGGGTGATCGCCACGGCGTCAATCGGCCGAGTCCCCCGGCAGTGGGTGGCGCAGACGAGGCCGGACGGGCTCATCGTCGCACCGTGGGGGCCGACGTACGGCGGGGAGGCGGTCGTTCGTCTCGCTGTGGCCACGGACGGAACGGCTACGGGTGGGTTCCTCGGGTCGTCGGCGTTCATGCGGCTACGTGCTCAGCGCACCGGACGCAAGCACGTCCGCGAGTACCTCGGCGGTCGGAAGTGGCCGGCGGACGGGCGGCGCAGCATGACCGGCGTCTCCCCGGAATCGGTGGGGGACTGGCCGGTCATGTTCGCCATCGGCGTGCAGGTTCCCGAGGCTTTCCCGTGGGCCGAGACCTACGATGACGGGTCCTACACGCTGTGGCTGCGGGACACCGCCGTCACGTCATGGGCGACCGTCGACTACGAGCCGGGCCGCGCGGAGTTCGAGGTCCGCCAGTCCGGCCCCCGGAATCTCTGGGACGAGGTGGTGGCCGCCTACCTCTGGTGGGACGCACAGGGACGGCCGGGGTTCGGGCGGTTCGGGCTCACCGTGGACAGCGAGGGAGAGCGGGTGTGGCTCGACCGGCCGGACCGGCCCGTGCCCGTCCTCGGCGGCGAGGGGCGGTAGGGGGCGCGCTAGACCGGGGTCGGGGTGGTGAGGAGGTGGGTGGTCAGCCAGGTGGGGAAGGCGGTGAGGTCGGGGAGGACGACGTCGGCGCCGGCGGTGTGGAGGGCGGCGCGGGAGTACGGGCCGGTGGCGACGGTGACCGCGAGGGCGCCGGCCGCGTGGGCGCCGGTGATGTCGCCCAGGTGGTCGCCGACGTAGACGGAGGCGCCCTCGGCGCGCAGCACCGCGCCCTTCTGCCGGGCCCACACCGAGCCGGCCAGCGCGTCCACGTCCAGGCCGACGTGGTCCAGGTGGAGTCGGGCGTTGGGGCCGTGCTTGCCGGTGACCACGACCACCCGGCCGCCGTGTCCGCGTACCGCCGCGACGGCCTCCCGGGCGCCGGGCAGCGGGACGCAGGCGGGCACGGCGAGGTGCACGTACAGCTCGCGGTAGCGGTCGGCGACCGCGTCGACCCGGTCGGCCGGGAACCAGTTGGCCAGCTCCGTCTCCAGCGGCGGCCCGAGCCGGGTGACCACCAGGGCGCTGTCGATCGGCACCCCGGTCTCGGCCGCGATGGCGTCGTAGGTGGCCTTGATCCCGGGCCGGGTGTCGAGCAGGGTCATGTCGAGGTCGAAGCCCACCGTGAAGGGGGCACCCAACGGGGCAGCAGCCATGCCCACCACCCTAACCGGCCGCGCGGGACGGGTTCCGTCCGGCGATCCCGCCCCGGCCGGGGCGGTCCCCGCAACCCCGGTTGCGCCGGTCGGGCGGGGAGGTGAACCTGTGGGAGGTGGGGGGAGCCCGACCGAGGAGGTACGGATGCGGATGCCTTGCCGACGTCTCTTCGCCCTCTCCGGCACCGCCGCAGCACTGGCGGCGGTGGCGGTGCCCACGTCCAGCGCCCAGGCGGCCGAGCGGCCGGCCCGGGTCCCCGTGGTGGTGGACTGCGCCCACCAGGCCCGGGTGCGCCCCGCGAGCTATGTGATCACCTGCGCCGACGCCAATGACGCACTCGCCGGGCTGCGCTGGTCGTCCTGGCAGCCGCAGTCCGCCTCGGCCACCGGCCGGCAGGTGCTCAACGACTGCGTGCCCAACTGCGTGGCGGGCCGGTACCGCAGCTACCCGGTCACCGTGCGGCTCGACCGGGTACGGCCGTGGGCCGGCCACCCGGGCCGGTGGCAGTACGGCCGGCTGCTGCTGCGCTACACCGCCCAGCGCCCGCCGGGCACGCCTCGGCAGGTCACCTTCCCGCTGTGGAGCTGAGCAGCTGAGCGGGCGGTCCGGTGGGCGGTCGTCCCGCCCACCGGGCCGCCGGGTGACGCCGGGTGACGCCGGGTCCGGGCGGCCCGACACCCGTCGCCCGCAGCGGTTTCGCCCCGATCGCCGCCGACGACTTAGCGTTCCCTAAGCTGAATGCATGGGACGGATGGCCGAGACGACCGCGCAGAGCAGCAACTCCCCGCCGTCCGGTTCCCACCCCGCCGACCCGAACCGCCCGCCGACCACCCCGCCGACCGCTCCCCGGACCGCCCGCCGGGTGGCGCTGCTGGTCTCGGCGGCGGCCGTGCTGCTGGTCGCGGCGCTGCTCAGCCTGGCCGTCGGCAGCCGCCCGATCTCCCCCGCGCATGTGCTGGGCGCGCTGCTGCACGGCGGCGGCTCCGCCGACGCGGTCGTGGTCCGGCAGCTGCGGCTGCCCCGCACCGCCGTGGGGCTGGCGGTGGGCGCGGCGCTCGGTACGGCGGGCGCGGTGATGCAGGGCGTCACCCGGAACCCGATCGCGGACCCCGGCATCCTGGGCGTCAGCCAGGGCGCGGGCGCCGGGGTGGTGTTCGCCATCTCGGTGCTGGGGGTGCGGTCGCTGGCCGGGTACACCTGGTTCGGCTTCCTGGGGGCGCTGCTCGGCGCGGTGGCGGTGTACGCGCTGGCCGGGCGCGGCCGGGGCGGTGCCACCCCGGTCAAGCTGGCGCTGGCCGGGGCGGCGGTCTCGGCGTTCATCGCCTCGCTGATCGGCGCGGTGCTGACCACCGACGCGGCGACCATGGACCAGTTCCGGTTCTGGCAGGTCGGCTCGCTCTCCGGGCGCACCGCCGACGTCGCCTGGCAGCTGCTGCCGTTCCTGCTGGTCGGCCTGGTGCTGGTCTTCTCCGTCGCCCGGGGCCTGGACGCGCTGGCGCTGGGGGAGGACGTGGCCCGGGGCCTGGGCACCCGTACCGGCGCCGTACGGGCCGTCGCCGCGCTCGGCGCGACCGTGCTCACCGGCTCGGCGGTGGCCGCCGCCGGGCCGATCGCCTTCGTCGGGCTGGCCGTGCCGCACGCCGCGCGGGCGCTGGTCGGCAGTGACCACCGCTGGGTGCTCACCCTGTCCGCGCTGCTCGGCCCGGCGCTGCTGCTGCTCGCCGACACCCTGGGCCGGCTGCTGCTGCCGCCGTCCGAGGTGCCGGCCGGGGTGATGACGGCGCTGGTCGGGGTGCCGGTGCTGGTGGTCCTGGTGCGCCGCCGGGCGGTGGTGGCCGCGTGAGCGCCGTCCGCCCCGCCGGGTACGCGCTGCTGCGCCGTCCCGGGGTGTCGCTGCTGCTGCACCGCCGGGCCGCGCTGGTGGCGACCGGGCTGACCGTGCTGCTGGCCGTCGCCGTGGTCGGTTCGCTCTGCCTGGGCGAGTCGACCGTGGCGCCCGGCGAGGTGGTCAAGGTGATCCTGGGCCGGCCGAGCCCCGACGAGCTGGTGGTCGGCACGCTGCGGCTGCCCCGGGTGACCGTGGGCATCCTGGTCGGCCTGGCGCTCGGTCTGGCGGGCGCGCTGATCCAGACGGTGGCCCGCAACCCGCTGGCCAGCCCCGATGTCATCGGCGTCACCCATGGCGCCTCCGCCGTGGTGGTCGGCCTGGCGGCCTTCGGCACCGCGCAGTCCCCCGGCCAGGTGCCGCCGGCCGCCGTCGGCGGCGGGCTGCTGGCCGGGCTGCTGGTGTATCTGCTGGCCTGGCGGCGCGGGATGCACGCGCAGCGCTTCGTCCTGGTCGGCATCGGCATCAGCGTGGCGCTCAGCTCGCTCACCCAACTCTTCCTCACCAAGGGCGACGCGCTCCAGAGCCAGCAGGCCAAGGTGTGGACGACCGGCAGCCTCAACGGCGCCGGCTACGACCAGGCCGGGTGGCTGTCGCTGGTGCTGCTGGCCGCCGTGCCCTTCGTGCTGTGGGCGGCCCGCGCGCAGCGCTCCGTCTCCTTCGACGACGCCACCGCCGTGGCGCTGGGCCTGCGGCTGAACCGCATCCGGCTGGGCCTGGCCCTGCTGGGCGTCGCGCTGGCGGCCTGCGCCACCGGCGCGGCCGGGCCGGTGGACTTCGTGGCGCTGATGGCCCCGCAGATCGCCGTCCGGCTGGCCCGTACGGCGCAGCTGCCGCTGCTGGGCTCGGCGCTCACCGGCGGGGTGCTCACCGTGGCCGCCGACCTGCTGGCCCGCAAGCTGCTCTCCCCCGACGAACTGCCGGTCGGCGTGGTCACCGCCCTGGTGGGCGCGCCCTACCTGATGTGGCTGCTGGTCCGCTCCCGCCGCAACGGAGGCCCGCGATGACGACCCGTACGGACCAGGACACCCAGGCGCCGATCGTCCCGGCGTCCCGGCTGGAGGCGCGGGACCTCACGCTGGCGTACGAGTCCCGTACGGTCGTCACCGGGCTCGACCTGGCGGTCCCGGCGGGCCGGGTCACCGTGGTGGTCGGGCCGAACGCCTGCGGCAAGTCGACGCTGCTGCGCGCGCTGGGGCGGCTGCTGAAGCCGTCCGCCGGTGCCGTACTGCTGGACGGCGAGGAGCTGCACCGCACGCCGACCCGGCAGATCGCCCAGCGGATCGGGCTGCTGCCGCAGTCACCGACCGCGCCGGAGGGGATCACCGTCGCGGACCTGGTCGCCCGGGGGCGGCAGCCGCACCAGCGGTGGTGGCAGCAGTGGTCGGAGGAGGACGAGCGCGCGGTCACCGAGGCGATGGCCCGCACCTCCACCGACGGGCTGGCGGACCGCAGTGTGGACGAGCTGTCCGGCGGCCAGCGGCAGCGGGTGTGGATCGCGATGGCGCTGGCGCAGGGCACCGGCATCCTGCTGCTGGACGAGCCGACCACCTTCCTGGACATCGCGCACCAGGTGGAGGTGCTGGACCTGGTGCGGCGGCTGAACCACGAGCGCGGCCGGACGGTCGTCGCGGTGCTGCACGACCTCAACCAGGCCGCCCGGTACGCCGACCACCTGGTGGCCATGAAGGCGGGCCGGATCGTGGCGCAGGGGCCGCCCGCCGAGGTGGTCACCGCCGAGCTGGTACGGGAGGTGTTCGGGCTGGAGTCGGTGGTGGTGCCCGACCCGGTGACCGGTACTCCGCTGGTCGTCCCGGGCGCGCCCTGGACCGGGGCGGGGCCGGGTCGGACTGCCGGCTGACGCACCCTTGTGACGTAGGCCACACCGCGCCCACCATGGCAGCATGCCGAGCACTCACGAGCAGTCAACGGCGCAGCTGCGCAAGGCCCACCTCGCCCGCTCCTTCGACCTCGCCTCGGACACCTACGAAGAAGCCCACGGGGATTTCGTCAACCCCGTCGGCGACCGGCTGGCCTACCTCGCGGACCTGCGGCCCGGCGACCGGGTCCTCGACCTGGGGTGCGGGCGCGGCGCGGTGCTGTTCGCCGCCGTCGCGGCGGTCGGGCCCGACGGGTACGTGGCCGGGGTGGACCTCTCGCCCGGCATGGTGCGGCGGACCGCCGCGCAGGCCGCCCGCGCCGGGCTGCGCAATGTCTCGGTCCGGGTGGACGACGCCGAGGACCTGGGCTTCCCCGACCGGTCGTTCGAGGCCGTGCTCTCCTCGTTCACGCTCCCGCTCCTCCCGGACCCGGCCGCCGCGCTGGCCGGCGCGCACCGGGTGCTGGCGCCGGGCGGGCGGCTCGGCCTGACCGGCCCCGGCGCCGGGGCCGAGCCGGAGCCCGGTTGGCGGCGGGCCTTACCGGCGCTGCTGCCGTACCTGGGGCCCGACGCCGACTGGCCCGCTGCTGACGGGGACCGCGCCGTCGCGGCCGACCGGCCCGGCGGCGACCCGGAGCGGGCGCTGGCGGCGGCGGGGTTCACCGGGGTGCGTACGGTCGAGGAGCCGGCCGTCGTCGTCCACGCCGACGTGCACACCTGGTGGCGGTCGCTGTGGGCGGGCGGGCACCGGGCGCTGCTGGAGACCATCGCGCCGGGCCGCCGGGCGCAGGCCCGGGAGGCGGCCTGCGCGGCGGTCGAACCGCTCACCGAGCGGGGGCGGCTGGTCCACCGGACGTCGGTGCGGTACACGCTGGCCCGGCGGGACTGATGGGACTGATGGGACTGACGGGACCGATGGGACCGATGGGGCTGACGGGCCGTCAGTCCGACATCGGCAGCGTCCGGCGACGGTAGGCGCACCAGGCCATGAACGCCGCCGAGCCGCAGGCGGCCGTGCGCAGCACCTCCGGCACCAGGTCCTTCACGGCCTGCTGGAACTGCTGGTCGGTCGGCGGCGGGCCGCCCCACTTGCCGCTGGTCCGACCCCAGAGCCAGACGGCGCCGCCGAGCACCGCCAGGGCGGGGATGCCCAGGGCGGCGAACTTGCGCGCGGTAGGGCCGATCCGCCGGGAGGCGTACGCGGCGAGCCAGCCCAGCAGCATCGGGACCAGCGAACCGGCCACCGCGCCGCCCAGCAGCAGCAGCGCCGACAGCGTCTCCAGCAGCGGCGGCCGGCCCATCCGGCGGCGCGGCCGGGCGGGGGCGGCGGCCTTCGGCGGCGGCTGCTCCTCGGTGGCGGGGGCGGGCGGCGGTGCCGCGGCCTCGGTGGGGGCGGGCGGGGCGGGCTTCTCCGGTACGTCGAAGTCGATCTCGACGCCGTCCCAGCCGGGGAAGTCGGCGGCGGTGGGCAGGTGGGTCGGCAGCGCGGCGTCCCCGCCCTCGGCGGGGGCGGCCAGCCGCCACCACTCGGGGTCGCGCGCGGTGGGGACGGCCGGGGCGGACGCGCCGGGCACGGTGGGCGGCATGGACGGTACGGGCGGGACGGGCGGCCCGGCGGGCGGGGCCGGTGGGGCGGGCACTGCGGCTGCCGGCGGCGGTGGCGGTACGGGCCCGCGCGGCGCGGGCACCCCGTCCCGGGCGGCCTGCTCGACCAGCCGGTCCGGCGGCCCCATCCGGTCCAGCATCTTCCGTACGGCCGCCGGGGTGTCCCGGACGCCGGACCGCCGCTGGTCGATGTCCGCGCGCAGCCCGGCGATCAGCCGCGCCCGCTGCGCGGGCGGCAGGGACGCCTGCGCCAGGTCGGCCACCTTCCCCAGGTAGTCGTAGACCAGCTTGTCGCTCTCGATGCCCATCCGCGCCGCTTCCACTCCCCGGGCCGCACCCGGCCACTCCCTCCCCAGGACGGTACCGACCCCGCACGGCCACGGCGAGACAACGCGCATTCCGCCGAGCCCGCCTGACGGCCCGTACCCCGCCGGGGGCCGCCGGCACCGGGGACGGGTGGCACAGCGGGCACCCGGACTTCCCGCGCGGGGCCACCGACGGGACCACCGGCGCCTGAACGCCCCGGCGGGGGCCCCGACACCGAGCCGGGCGTCGGCAGGGGTCCGGGCGTCGGCAGGGGTCCGGGCGTCGGCAGGGGTCCGGGCGTCGGCAGGGGTCCGGGCGTCGGTGCGGCCGACTAACCTGGGGCGGATGACCGAGCAGACCGGGGAGCGGCCCGCCGCACCGCCACGCACACTCGCCGAGGAGCTCCGCGCCCGAGGCGACGGTGCGCTGGCCGCGCTGCTGCGCGCCCGGCCCGACCTGCTCAACCCGGTGCCCAGCGACCTCACCCAGCTGGCCGGGCGGATCTCCACCCGGGCCTCGTCGCTGCGCGCCCTGGAGCGGCTGGACCGGTTCACCCTCCAGGCCGCCGAGGCCCTGGCCGCCGCCCCGGACGGCTGCGACAGCCACACCGTGCTGGCCCTGCTCACCGGCGCCCCCGGCGTCCCGCCGCACCGGCACGCCGACCCGGTGGACGCGGGCGCGGTGGCCGAGGCGCTGCCCGCCGCCCTGGCCCTGCTGCGCGAGCGGGCCCTGCTCTGGGGCCCCGACGCCACGCTGCGGCTGGTCCGCGCCGTCCGCGAGATCCTGGCGCCCACCACGGCCCACCCCGGCCCGACCGGCCTGGGCCCGACGCTGGCCGAGGCCACCGTCGGCATGTCCCCCGGCCGCCTCCAGGAGCTGCTGGCCGACGCCGGGCTGCCGACCACCCACGACCCGGTGTCCGCCGTCGCCGCCCTCACCGCGCTGCTCACCGACCACCCCCGCGCCGCCGCGCTGCTGGCCACCGCCCCGCCCGCCGCGATCGGCGTGCTGGACCGGCTGACCTGGGGCCCGCCCACCGGTACGGTCCCCGACGCGGCCCGCCCGGTCCGCGCCGCCGACGCCCGCAGCCCGGTGGAGTGGCTGCTCGCCCGGGGCCTGCTGCTGCCCACCGGCCCCGGCACCGTCGTCCTCCCCCGGGAGGCCGCGCTGCACCTGCGCGGCGGCCGCAGCCACCGCACGGTCGAGCCGGCCCCGCCGCCGGTCGAGCCGGTGCGCGCCCATGACCCGCAGCTGGTGGACGGCACCGCCGCCGCCCAGGCGTTCACCGCCGTCCGTACGGTCGAGGAGCTGCTCGACCTGTGGAGCCTCACCCCGCCGCCGGTGCTCCGGGCCGGCGGCCTGGGCGTACGGGACCTGCGCCGCACCGCCGCCGCGCTGGACCTCCCCGAGCCGACGGCCGCGTTCTGGCTGGAGACCGCCTACGCGGCGGGCCTGCTCGCCGCCGACGGGGAGGCCGACCCGGTGTGGGCGCCCACCCCCGCGTACGACGGCTGGTTGCAGCAGCCGGTGGCCGACCGCTGGGCGCTGCTCGCC
This sequence comes from Streptomyces sp. NPDC092296, assembly GCF_044755465.1. Lineage (NCBI taxonomy): Bacteria > Bacillati > Actinomycetota > Actinomycetes > Kitasatosporales > Streptomycetaceae > Streptomyces > Streptomyces sp. NPDC092296. The sequence goes on from NZ_JBIVRB010000019.1 coordinate 50,347, forward strand.
CGGAGCTGGCTGGCCGCCACCCGGGTGCCCGGCCTGGTCGGCGGGCGCGACCCCCGGGGCAAGGTGCTCGCCGCCCTCGGCCCCGACCTGGACCGCACCCTGGCCCCCGCCAACCGCCGGGCCGTGCTGCGGCAGCTCGCCGCGCTGCCGCCGGGCTCCGCCGCGCCCGCCGCGGCGCTGCTGCCCGCGCTGCGCTGGCACCGCCCCCGGCGCGGCGGCCCCGCCACCGGCGAGGGCCGCGACCTGCGCGACGACCTCACCGGCTGGGCGCTCACCGAGGCCGAACTGCTGGGCGTCACCGGCCGTGGCGCCCTGGCCGGGCCCGCCCGCGCCCTGCTGGCCGGCACCGACCCGGCCCCGGCGCTGGAGCCGCTGCTCCCCCAGCCGCTCGACCACGTCATCCTGCAACCCGACCTCACCGCCATCGCCCCCGGCCCGCTGCACACCCCCCTGGCGCAGGCCCTGGCGCTGGCCGCCGATGTGGAGTCCAAGGGCGGCGCCACCGTCTACCGCTTCACCCCCGAGTCGGTCCGCCGGGCGCTGGACGCGGGCCGCACCGCCGCCGAGCTGCACGAGTTCCTGACCCGGCACTCGCGCACCCCCGTCCCGCAGCCGCTCGGCTATCTGATCGACGACGTGGCCCGGCGGCACGGCCGGCTGCGGGTCGGCGCGGCCGCCGCCTATCTGCGCTGCGACGACGAGTCGCTGCTCGCGGAGCTGCTGGCCGACCGCCGCTCCGCCCAGCTGCGGCTGCGCCGCCTCGCGCCGACCGTGCTCGCCGCCCAGGCCGGGCCGGAGGCGGTGCTGACCGGGCTGCGCGCGATGGGCTACGCCCCGGCCGCCGAGTCGGCCGAGGGCGACATCCTGATCGCCCGGCCGGATGCCCGCCGCACCCCGCCGCGCAGCGCCCCGGCGCCGGTCCCCGACGGGCCGCCGGTCCCGGCCGACGTGCTGCTGGGCGCGGCGGTGCGGGCCGTCCGGGCGGGCGACCGGGCCTCCACCGCGTCCCGCCGCAGTACGGTCGCCGGGCCCGCCGCGCACCCGGAGGACCCGGCGGGCGGCCCGTCCCGGCTGCCGCGTACCGCCGCCGCCGAGACGCTGGCCGCGTTGCAGACCGCCGTGCTGCTCGGTGAGCGGATGTGGATCGGCTATGTCAACGCGGAGGGCTCGGCCGGTCAGCGGATCGTCTCTCCGGTGAAGGTCGAGGGCGGCTATGTCACCGCGTACGACCACCACCGCGACGAGATGCGCACCTTCGCCCTGCACCGGATCACCGGCGTCGCGGATCTGGACGAGGACGGCTGACCCGCCCGCGCGCGGGGGCGGTCGCCTACACTCGGCCGAAACCGATGCGTGTACGAATCCCCTGGCGGCGCCGCGAGTCCGCGCCCGCCGCACACGCCGACGGACGGGGCTGATGCCGGATGATCGACGAACTCGATCGCAACATCGTGCAGGCGCTCACCCGGGACGGCCGGACGCCGTACACCACGGTTGCCCGCAGCCTGGGCGTCAGCGAGGCCACCGTCCGCCAGCGGGTCTCCAAGCTCCAGGACAGCGGCGCGCTGCGCATCGTCGCGCTGGCCAATGCGCTGACCCTCGGCCACCAGTCGGTGCGGCTGCTGATCCGGGTCCGCGATCTGACGCCGCGCGCGGTGGCGCGGAGCCTGGCCGACATGGCGATGATCAACCATGTGGCGCTCTGCGCGGGCGGCCAGGACATCTACCTGGAGGGCACCTGCCGCGACCAGGCGCAGCTGATCCGGCTGCTAGACGACATCCGGATGCTGCCCGGCGTCTCCACGGTCCAGGTCCTGCTGCTGCTGGAGCTGTTCAAGGACTACTCCTGGGACGGCCTGTCCTCCTCGGTGGGGCAGGGCTTCACCGAGGAAGAATCCGCTCCGCGGCAGTCGGGGTGACGTCGCGGAAGCCCGCCCAGAGGTAGGAGTCCTTGACCACCTCCAGCACGGTCAGCGCCTCGGCGTACTCCACACCGTTGATCCGCCGCACCCGCTCGGTCAGCAGCTCGGCCAGGTGCGCGAGGTCGCGGCAGCGCACATCGGTGATCAGGTCGTACGGGCCGACGCAGGACGCCACATAGCGGACCTCGGCCAGCCGGGACAGCTCACGGGCGACGAAGGCCAGCGGCACCCGCTGCACCCGGATCGCCAGGTGCACCTCCATCTCGCCCAGCAGCCGGGCGTCGGTCATGCCGACGACCTGGAGGATGCCCTGCCGCTGGAGCCTGCCGTACCGGGCGCGCACCGACGCCTCGGACAGGCCGATGGAGCGGCCGATCTCCCCGAAGGAGCGCCGCCCGTCGATCCGCAGCTGATCGATGATGCTGCGGTCCAGGCCGTCGATCTCCATGGGTCCCGCCTCCTCGCTTCACCGGTGCTGACAGCGGCTTCGCCGGTGCTGACAGCGGCCTCGACAGTACTGACAGCGGCTGCGCCGGTGTTGACCTTCCCGTTACCCGGCGGTGGCGGCCGGCGGAACGCCGGGTGACCACTGCCACCTGGCACTTTGCCCGCCGCCCGGCCCCGGCGGCGCCGCCCGCCCGACCGACGTGTGACCCGGCCGCGCCGCCGGGCACCGAATCCCGTCGACGGCGGCCCCGGCAACCACTGGATTCGAGCCACCTGCCGCTGGTGGCCGAAATCAGCCACAGCCCATGATGGCTTATCCCCACCCGAGGCGCCGACCCTCCCCCTCGGGCTTCCGCCAGAAGCCCGCGAACCGGGTCCGCCTCGTCGCGTCGGAAAGGAAGCACCGCCATGCCCGAGACGCCGCCCACCCTGCGGGTTCCCCAGTGAGCCTGGCCGCGCCGCAGGCCGTCCGCCGCCGGATGGTCCCGGCGCTGATGCTGGCACCCGCCGCCGTGACGATCGTGGCCCTCGTCCTCGCACCGCTGGTGATCGTCGTACGCAACAGCTTCGCCACGGCGGACGCGTACGGCGGCATCCAGGGCGGATTCACCCTGGACAACTACCGGCAGCTGGCCGACCCGGTCTACCTCAAGGTCATCGGCTACAGCCTGGGCATCGCCGCCGCCAACACGGTGCTCTGCCTGGTCGCCGGGTACATCGTCGCGTACTACATCGCCGGCCGGCCCGCGTCGCGGCAGCTGGGCCTGCTGCTGCTGATCATCGTGCCGTTCTGGACCGACTTCCTGGTCCGCACCTTCGCCTGGATCAACCTGCTGAGCCCCGGCGGGCCGCTGGACTCCCTCGGCCGGTCGCTGGGCCTCTACCACGGGCATCTCAACCTGGTGCCGGGGCAGGGCGCGTCCTTCGTCGGGCTGCTGTACGCCTTCCTGCCGACCGCCGTCTTCCCGATCTACGCCTCGCTGCGCGGAGTGGACCCGGCGCTGCGGGAGGCCGCCCGTGACCTGGGCTGCGGCTGGTGGCGGGTGCACACCAAGGTGCTGCTGCCGATCGCCAGGTCCGGGCTGCTGGCCTCCATCCTGCTGATCTTCATCCCCACACTCGGCGTCTTCGTCATCTCGGTGCTGCTCGGCGGCGGCAAGAACCAGCTGGTCGGCAACCTCATCGTGACGCTCTACACCGAGTTCCGGAACCAGCCGATGGGCGCGGCGGTCTCCGTGCTGCTGCTGGGCCTGATGCTGGTCTGCCTCGTCGCGGTGGGTCTGACCGCCCGGCGCCTGCGGAGGAAGTCATGACCGTTACCGAACTCCCCGAGCAGCAGACCGCCGAGCAGCGGAGCGCTGAGCAGCCGACCCCCCGCAGGCGGCGCGGCGACCGGCCGCACCCGATGGACCGGGTGACCGCCTGGGCGGCCCGCGGACTGATCGCCTTCCTCTACGTACCGATCGCGGTCGTGGTGGTGCTCTCCTTCAACTCCTCGGACGTCACCTACCGCTGGACCGGCTTCAGCACCCACTGGTACTCGGTGCTGCTGCACGACTCCGACCTGCTGGCGACCCTGCGCACCAGCGCCGTGGTCGCGGTCACCTCCGCCACCCTGGCGGTGGCCGCCGGACTGCTCGCGGTGATCGCGATGCCGCACTTCGGGCCCAAGGCGCGGGCGCTGCTCAGCGGCGGACTCTTCCTGCCGCTGGTGATCCCGGAGATCGTGCTCGGCGTCGCACTGCTCTCGGTCTTCGCCAAGCTGCACATCACGCTGAGCATGACCACGCTGGTGCTCGGCCACCTGGTGGTGATCCTCCCGTACGCCGCGCTGATCCTGCTGGGCGCGCACGGCGCCCTGGACCCCTCGCTGGAGGAGGCCGCCGCCGACCTGGGCTGCGGAAAGCTGCGGACCTTCTTCTCGGTGACGCTGCCGCTGATGCGGCAGGCGCTGGTGGCGGCCTGGCTGCTCTGCTTCACCATCTCCTTCGGCGACATCGTGATGTCCACCTTCACCAACGGCGTCGGCTCCACCACGCTGCCGCTGCGGGTCTACTCGCTGCTCAAGGGCGGCCTCACCCCGGAGATCAACGCGCTGGGCACGCTGCTGATCCTCTTCACCTTCCTGATCATCCTCGGCGTCGGCCTGCGCCAGATGCGCCAGATCCTCGCCGGCGGCGACCGGCCCTCCTCGTGACCGGCCGCAGACCCCTGCCCACGGCCGCCCCGCTCGAAAGGACCACCATGCGCACCACCACCCTCCTCACCGCCTGCGCGGCCGCCGCCGCCCTCCTCACCACCGCCGCCTGCTCCTCCGGCGGCGACGGCGGCGGCTCGGCCTCCGGCGGCGGCAAGTCGCTGCACATCTACGCCTGGGCCGGCGAGATCCCCGACTCGGTGGTCAAGGGCTTCCAGCAGGAGACCGGGATCAAGGTCACCCTGGACACCTTCGACAGCAACGAGACGATGACCGCCAAGCTCAGCGCGGGCGGCGCCGACTACGACCTGGTGGAGCCCAGCCAGTACGCGCTCCAGCAGCTGGTCGGCCAGAAGCTGGTCCAGAAGCTCGACCACTCCCGGATCAAGGGGCTGGACAACCTCGCGCCCAAGTTCCGCGACCCGTCCTTCGACCCCGGCAACGCCTACAGCATCCCGTGGATCTGGGGCACCACCGGGCTGGCGTACAACGAGGACTGCACCGGCCGCCCGGTGGACAGCTGGAAGGCCCTGTTCGACGGCGAGTACAAGGGCAAGACGTACATGCTGGACAACATGCTGGCCGCGTACATCGCCGGACTCCAGGTCAACGGCTACCGCGCCACCAGCACCGACCCGGCGGAGATCCAGAAGGCCACCGACTCGCTGAAGTCCCAGAAGGCGCAGCTCGCCGGCTACAACTCCACCAACTACCCGCAGCTGCTGGCCACCGGCCAGGCGTGCGTGGCCGAGGCGTGGAGCGGCACCGCGATGGCCAAGGTCGTGGAGAGCAACAAGAAGGTGCACTACACGCTGCCCACCGAGGGCGGCTCGCTGTGGACCGACAACCTCTCGGTGACCTCCCGGGCCAAGAACATCGACGCCGCCTACGAGTTCATCAACTACACCCTGCGCCCGGAGGTCGCCGCCCTGGTCACCGACGACGGCTCCTCGGCCAGCACCAACCAGGCCGCCCGCAGCCACATCAAGAAGACCGACCTGCTCAGCAACCCGGCCGTCTACGCGCCGGACGCGGCCGTCGACAAGGCCGACTTCCTGCTCGACCCGGGGCAGGCCATGCAGCTCTTCCAGCAGGGCTGGATGAAGATCAAGGCATCCTGAGGAGCCGGGCCATGACCGTACTCACCACCGCGACCGGCACCCCGGCGCAGCCGTCGGCCGACGCACCCGCCGTCCGGCTGACCGGGATCGGCAAGACCTTCGGCGGCGCCGCCGCCGTCAGCGACGTCAACCTCACCATCGCGCAGAACGAGTTCTTCTCCATCCTCGGGCCGTCCGGCTGCGGCAAGACGACCCTGATGCGGATGATCACCGGGTTCGAGACGCCGACCACCGGCACCGTCGAGCTGGGCGGCCGGGACGCCACCGACCTGCCGCCGCACCGGCGCGACCTCAACATGCTCTTCCAGAGCTACGCCCTCTTCCCGCACCTGACCGTCGCGCAGAACGTCGGCTTCGAACTGCGGGTACGCAAGCTGGTCCCCCGGGCCGAGATCCCCCGGGTGGTCGAGGAGGCACTGGCCCAGGTCCGGCTCGAAGGGTTCGGCAAGCGGACCATCGGCCAGCTTTCCGGCGGCCAGAAGCAGCGGATCGCGCTGGCCAGGGCGCTGGTCTCCCGGCCCTCGCTGATCCTGCTGGACGAGCCGCTGGGCGCGCTGGACCAGAAGCTGCGGCTGGAGATGCAGCTGGAGCTCAAGCGCCTCCAGCGCGAGGTCGGGGTGACCTTCATCTACGTCACCCACGACCAGGAGGAGGCGCTGACCATGTCCGACCGGATCGCCGTGATGAGCGGCGGCCGGGTCCTCCAGGTCGACACCCCCGAGGCGATCTACGACCGCCCGGCGGCCCGGTTCGTGGCCGGTTTCATCGGCACCTCCTCCATCCTGAGCGGCACCGTCGCCGCCCGGGGCGCGGACCGGACGCTCGAAGTCCCCGGCGTCGGCACGCTGCCGCTGCCCGCCTGCGACCTCCCGGCCGGCTCCACCGCGCACCTCTCGCTGCGGCCGGAGGACCTGCGGGTGGAGGCGGTCGACGCACCGGCGGGCGACGGCCGGTTCGGGCTGGAGGCCGTGCTCCAGCAGGCGGTCTACCTCGGCCACGGCCTGCGCTACCACTGCACCCTGGCGAACGGCTCGACCGTGCAGATCGAGCAGGCCGGGCGGGACGGCCGCGCCGCCGCCCTCGCCCCCGGCGACACCGTACGGATCTGCTGGCGGCCGGAGGACGGCCGCGTCCTGCCGGACTGACCGGCCCTCCGTACCCGCCCCCGTACCCGCCCCCCGTACCCCGCAGTACATCGCAGCACCCACGCAGCACCCACCCCCGCCCCCGCGCGTCAGCGCCCCCCGCAAGGAGCAAGAGTGAAAGTCGCCGTCGCCCAGTTCGAGCCGACCGGCACGGTCTCGGACAACCAGACCGTGATCACCCGCATGACGGCCGCCGCCGCAGGGGCGGGCGCCGGCCTGATCGTCTTCCCCGAGGAGGCGATGCTCTCGGCGGACCACGTCGACACCCCCCTCGTCGAGGCGGCCGCCGCCGCCTGGCCCGGCTTCGTGGCGCACCTGTCCGCCGTCGCCCGTGAGCACGGCGTCGCCGTCATCGCGGGCGGCTACGAGGCCGACGCCACCACCCCCGACCTGCCCTACAACAGCCTGGTCGCGGTCGACGCCGACGGCACCGTCCTGGCGACGTACCGCAAGATGCACCTGTACGACGCCTTCTCCTACCAGGAGTCGCGCCGGGTGCTGCGCGGCGACGCCGGACCCTGCGTGGTACGGATCGGGGACTTCAACGTCGGCCTGGTCAACTGCTACGACATCCGGTTCCCCGAGTTCACCCGGACCCTGGTCGAGATGGGCGCCGACCTGCTGTCGGTCTCCGCCGCCTGGGTGCGCGGCCCGCTCAAGGAGGACCACTGGGCCACCCTGCTGCGCAGCCGCGCCATCGAGAACACCTGCTGGGTCGTGGCGTCCTCGCTGGTCAGCGATGACTGCATCGGGATGTCCATGACCGTCGACCCGCTCGGCGTGGTGCGCGGCGCCCTCGGCGAGGAGCGCGAGGGCCTGCTGCTGGTCGACATCGACCAGGAACGCCTCGACGAGGCCCGCACCCGACTGCCCGTACTGCGCAACCGGCGCATCTTCATCCAGGGACGCTGAACCATGCCCATCACCGTCAACCCGACGCCGGCCGCGCTCGACCCCGACCTGGTCGAGAAGCTCACCCGGGTCGACTTCCCCACCCTCGGGCACTACCTGGAGGAGGGCTTCTGCGACCCGGCGCTGCACCGCCTCGCGGGCGAGCAGCGGCTCACCGGCCGCGCGGTCACCGTCCGGATCACCGCCCTGGACTCCACCCTGCTGCACCACGCCGCCGGCACGGTGGCCCCCGGTGACGTGGTCGTGATCGACTGCGGCGGCGACGTGCGGCACGCCCCGCTGGGCGAGGTCGTGGTCAACGCGCTGCTGGCCCGGGGCGCGGCGGGCGCCGTGGTCGACGGCAGCTGCACCGACATCGACGCGCTGCGCGCCCTCGGCCTGCCGGTCTTCGCCCGGGGCACCTCGGTGCTCACCACCAAGCTGCACGGCATCGACGACGGCGGGCTGAACGTCCCGATCAGCTGCGGCGGAGTCGCGGTGCGGCCCGGCGACGTGGTGCTCGGTGACGCCAACGGCCTGCTGATCGCCGCCCCGGAGCGGCTGGCGGCGGTGATCGACACCGCGCTGGCGGACGACGCCGAGGAGCCCGACCTGATCGCGGACCTCCACCGGGGCGGCCGGCTGGGCGACCTCACCGGCGCCACCGAGACCCTGGTCCGGCTCGGCGCCCTGCCCGGCGCCCACTGACGCCCGCGCCCTCTCCCGTACCTCTTCGCACCTGTGCACAATCCCGGGCGGCGCGGCCCGCAGCCGCACCGCCCCGAAAGGACCACCGTGTTCCTCAAGGCCGCCATCAACGGAGGACTGACCAAGCGGGACCACCCCGGGACCCCCGTGACCCCGGAGGAGATCGCCGCCGAGGCGCTGGCCGCCGCCGAGGCGGGCGCCGACGTCGTCCACCTGCACATCCGTGCCGCCGACGGCAGCCAGAGCATCGCCCCGCCGGCGGTGGACGCCGTGCTGTCGGCCGTCCGCCGGGTGGCCCCCGGGGTCGTGGTCGGCATCACCACCGGGCTGTGGACCAGCGACGGGCACGCCGACCGTTACGCCAAGGTCGCCACCTGGAACCTGCTGCCCGACTTCGCCTCGGTCGCCTTCTGCGAGGAGGGCGCGGCGGAGACCGCCGAGCTGGTGGTGGCGCGGGGCATGGTGCTGGAGAGCGCTGTGTGGAGCCTGGCGGACGTACCGGCGCTGCTCGCCTCGCCCACCCTGCACCGCAATGTACGCATCCTGATCGAGCCGGAGGACGAGGACCCGGACACCGCCGTCGCGCACGCCCGCGCCATGGCCGCGCAGATCACCGCCGCCGGGGTGACCTGCCCGCTGCTCTACCACGGCTTCGACACCACCGTCTGGCCGGTGCTGCGGGCCTCGCTGGACGACGGCCACCAGGTGCGGATCGGCCTGGAGGACGGCGCCACCCTCCCCGACGGCTCCCCCGCCCCCGGCAACCTCGCCCTGATCCACGCCGCCCTCGCCCTCACCCCGGCCCCCCGCTGACCCCCGCGGACCGGGCCGGGGCAGCGCCACCCCCGGCCCGGTCCCCTCATCGTTCATTCGAACAGTCCCAGCCCACATACCTGAGCGTCCGATTGCCCTCCTTCGGGACCTACTCGGCACGACCTCCGCTCTCAAGTCACAAACTTCTCAATTTAGCCTGCTTGTCGGGGCTTCCGACCCACATCGGTCAAGTCCGGTGCGATGCGGCATCCTGGCTGCCGGGAGGGCGATGTGGGCAAAGCATCGAGGAAGAAGCAGGTACAGCGGGGCCGGAGAGCCGCCTCGGCTCCCTCAGCCGCAGCCATGGCCGACGGTGGTGACCCGCGAGCACTCGAGGGGGCGTTCAGGCGACTGCTGCGCTCGAACGAACAGGGGAAGCTCAGCCTGGCCGGCGCCTACGCAGTCGGTTATCTGGTCCTGGGACACGCTCAGCAAGAGGAGACCGGTCCAGACTGGTACCACGAGATCGACCCATTGGACGCGCTGTTCCTAGGAGCGGCCCGGCCCCGGGGGTTTCGCGACGAGTTCGAGTTCGCCAATGCGCGTGACGCCTGGCTGCGCCTCCTGCGAGGCACCGTGCACGGCCAAGGCATCCAGCGCTTCGTCCGCGAGGCCGTCTCGGCGAGCGAGGAGCTGGGGATGCCGGTGGACGACGGGAAACTGATGCTGGCGCTTGTCGGCCGGCTTGAAGCCGCCGGACTCGACCAACGTCGCCTGCCCCGGCGGCTGCTGCCCGGGGCGGCCCTCCAGGACCTCCGGGCGGTCCATGGGCCAAGTCTGAACCTGCGGCTGCCCGACCCGCCGGAGGACGCGAAAGAGCGGGTCAGGCGGTTCTGGAAGGAAGAGGAGTCGTGGGCCGATGACACGCCTCGGGCCGTTCTCCGCGACGGGCTGCGCCGGTTCCATGACGCCGGGCTACCGGTGAAAAAGAAATCCGGAATGTTGCTGCCAGCCTTGTACGCGGCGCTCCTGACGAAGCCCGGCGAGCCTCTGGAGGACATGGGCCCACACGCCTGGGCGTGGGCGCTTTCTCTGGAGGAGGCATCGACGCTGGCGCCGGTGCTCGACGTCCTCCTTGTCGCCCCCGAGCTGGGGATGTCCGTCGCCAAGACCCTGGGGCATCTCTTCGCCATGCCCGCGTTCACGGAGCCGATCCCCTCGGAGGCTCTGCTGTGGACCAGCTCTCCCGGTCTTGCCCTACCGCGCCTGGCCTTCGAGCTGGGCATTCCCGAGGTCTCCACGCTGGAAGCCACCGTCACCCCGGACCTGCTGGACTGGGTGGGCATGCACGCCAGAATGCGCCTGAACGCCGCTCGCGGGAGTGCCACCGATCTCGAGGAAACGGACAGCGTCGACGGCACGGACGAAACGCAGGAGGAGTCGGGCGAGCGATGGGGCGAGCGGCGTGAGGCCGTGCGCGAAGCGGTGCTGCACAAGGTTCGCAAGAAGTCCGGCGGTACGGCGGCCACGCACCGCCGGTTCGACCGCCCCGTCGAGCGCATCTGGGACGCGGACGGCAGTTCCGTGGTGCGGATCTCGGCCGACACTCCGCACGGACAGAAGCTTCAGGAGGCTCTGGAAGGTCAACACGACGCCTTCCGCGAGAAGTTCGGCCGTGAGCCGGAGCCGGGCGACCCACTGTTGTTCGACCCCGACGCCGACGAACCCACCCGCCTCACCAGGGAGTACTTCGACAACCTGATGTTGGACATGGCGGAGCGTGCGGTCGAGATGGGCATCGATCCCGCATTCCTCCACGCCTGGCGCGAGGTTGGGTATGTGGTCACGCAGGAAACCAGGAGCATGTTCACCACCGCCGAGGTGCTCGCCTTCAAAAGAGCCCTTGCCCGGCACCGGCAGGCCGGGGAATGACGGACAGAACCGAGAACCACATCAGTGGAGGGGTCTTCTTCGGCATCGTCGTCCAGGGGCGCACCATCACCCTGACGCTCCCGGATCGCCCGGACCCCGCGCTCTCCGGACTTCCCCGGCAGTCGGCGACCTTCGCGGGGCGCCACACTCAGCTGGAACAGGTCCTCGCGGCCTTGGCACCGGCCACGCCGGGCGAGACGGCCAGCACCGTGGTGGTGACCGGGCTCGCCGGGGCGGGCAAGACCGAACTCCTTCTCCAGACCGCCCACCGGGCACAGCGGAAAGAAGGCTGGTTCCCCGGTGGGGTTCTCTTCGTGGATCTGCACGGCTACGACGCGGAGCGCAAAGTGTCACCGAAACGGGCGCTCGGCACCCTCCTGCGGGCGCTCGGCATCCCGCCGGAGCACATTCCACCCGGGATCGAGGAACGCGCGCTCATCTACCGATCCGCGCTCGACGCACTGGCCGCTGCCGGGCGACGGGTCCTGGTCGTCCTGGACGACGTACCGACCACCGACAAGATCCGCCATCTCCTGCCCAGTGACGGGCGCACGGCCACACTCGTGTCCTCGCGGCACTCCCTGGCGGAACTGGACGCCTTGGCGCTGACCTTACGGGAGCTGCCCGCCGACGAGGGGCGGGAGTTGCTGGGCGACGTCCTCCGCACGGCTCTGCCCGAGGACTCGCGGATGGCGGTCGAGGCTGGCGAGGCCGACCGGCTCGTCGCGCTGTGCGGCGGTCTGCCGCTGGCCCTGCGCATCCTGGCGTCCCTGCTCGTGGACGTGCCGACCCGGCCCCTGTCCCACCTCCGCCAAGACCTTGAGGACGCGCACTCCAGACTCTCCGTGCTGAGCCGGGAGGAGCGCGCTGTGACCGCAGCCTTCGAACTGTCCTATAGAAGGCTCACCGAAGACCAGGCCAAGCTCTTCCGGCTGATGTACCTGCATCCCGGACCGGACTTCTCCACCGAGGCTGCGGCCCAGTTGTACGGCGAGGACGTCAAACAAACCGAACGGCTGCTGCTGGAGCTGGCCCGCCGACACCTGGTCGAGCCGCGAGAACCGTACGGCCGCTGGCAGCAACACAGTCTCGTACGCCTCTACTCAAGGGAGCAGCTCGTATCGGGCGACGACTCCTGGGGCGAGAACCTCATGCGTCTGCTCGCCCACTTCCACAAGATGACCACCCTGGCGTGTGAAACGCTCTTCGGCCCCGTGGTACCACAACCCACGGCGGAGCCCCTCTTCGCCGATCGAGCTGCGGCGCTGCATTGGCTGGATGCCGAGCGGCACACCCTGGTCGCGGCTGCCCTCTGGGCCCACAAGGCCGACGATGATCTGCTGTGTGTGGCCCTGGCGGTACCCGTCTCGCGATTCCTGATGGAGATGCGCTACCTGGAGGACGCCGGGTGGGTGCTGACCGCAGGCATCCGGTCGAGTCGACGGCGCAAGGACAGTTTTCGAGAGGCATCTCTGCTGAGCTCCCTCGGTGTGGTACTTCGGGACATGCGCAAGCTTCGCAAATCCGTCCGTGCGCACCACCGGGCCATCAAGATCTGCCGGGAACTGAAGAGGCGCCAAGCCCTGGCCAGCGCGCTGAACAACCTCGGACTCTCGCTCCACGAGCAGCGCAAGTTCGAACAGGCCGTGGCGGCCCACGCCGAAGCCGCGCAGTTGTTCAAGCGCGCCGGTGACCGGATCGGAGTGGCGGGCGCGCTGATCAACACCGGCGAGACACTGACCGAGCTGAACCGCGAAGAGGAGGCCTCCCGTGCCCTCCGCAAAGCTGCGAAGATCTTCCGGAAACAGGTTGACCTGCGTGGCTACTCCCAGGCTCTGGGCAGTCTAGCCAAAGCGACGCGTGGCAACGGGAGGGCCGAGCGGGCCGCGAGGCTGCACAAGCGCGCGCTCAACATGACCGACGGCCTGGTCATACCCCATGAGAGGGCGATCGAGCTGTCCAACTTCGCCGGCACGCTGATCGCTGCCGGAGAATTCGAAGCGGCCCTCACCGCACAGCGGGAGGCACTGGACACCTTCCGGCGCCTGGGAGACCGCCGTGGTGAGGCGGTGGCTTTGGGCAACATGGCCCTCGTACGCCAGCAGCAGGGCAAGTGGAACAGGGCTGTACAGCTGCACACCCTCGCTCTGGAGGCATTCCTCGAGGGCAACAACGATCACGGTCTGGCCGCCGAGCTCGGGAATCTCGCACACGCACTCCTCCAGCAGAGCCGCAACACCGAGGCCCTGGAGAACCTGGAGTTCGCCGCCGATCTGTACCACCAGACCGGCGATACGGAACGGGCCGCCGACGCGCTCGCCCGTGCCGACCGGGCGCGAAGGCGGGTCGGAGTCGGCAGCCGACCCGTCGAGAGCCGGATGTGATCGCTCGTGCATGAGGCACACTGGACGTTTGGCCCGCGCGGAAGGGATGGATGTACGTGAACGACGGTCCCCTCATCGTCCAGAGCGACAAGACGCTGCTGTTGGAGGTCGAGCACCCCCGCTCCGGTGACTGCCGGCGGGCCATCGCGCCGTTCGCGGAGCTGGAGCGGGCGCCGGAGCATGTGCACACCTACCGGGTGACGCCGCTGGGGCTGTGGAACGCCCGCGCCGCCGGGCACGACGCCGAGCAGGTAGTGGACGCGCTGGTCAGCTACTCGCGCTACCCGGTGCCGCACGCCCTGCTGGTGGACGTCGCGGAGACCATGGCCCGCTACGGGCGGCTGCGGCTCCAGAAGCACCCGGTGCACGGGCTGGTGCTGGTCACCACCGACCGGCCGGTGCTGGAGGAGGTGCTGCGCTCCAAGAAGATCGCACCGCTGGTCGGCGCCCGGGTCGACCCGGACACCGTGCTGGTGCACCCCTCCGAGCGCGGCCAGATCAAGCAGGTGCTGCTCAAGCTGGGCTGGCCCGCCGAGGACCTGGCCGGGTACGTGGACGGCGAGGCGCACGCCATCGCGCTGGACCAGGACGGCTGGCACCTGCGCCCGTACCAGCGGCAGGCGGTCGAGGGCTTCTGGCACGGCGGCTCGGGGGTCGTCGTCCTGCCCTGCGGCGCCGGCAAGACGCTGGTCGGCGCGGCGGCGATGGCCGAGGCACAGGCCACCACGCTGATCCTGGTGACCAACACCGTCTCCGCCCGGCAGTGGAAGCACGAGCTGGTGAAGCGGACCACGCTCACCGAGGAGGAGATCGGGGAGTACAGCGGCACCCGCAAGGAGATCCGCCCGGTCACCATCGCCACGTACCAGGTGATGACGACCAGGCGGAAGGGCGTCTACCCGCACCTGGAGCTGTTCGACTCCCGCGACTGGGGCCTGATCGTCTACGACGAGGTGCACCTGCTGCCCGCGCCGATCTTCCGCTTCACCGCCGACCTCCAGGCCCGCCGCCGGCTCGGGCTGACCGCGACCCTGGTCCGGGAGGACGGCCGCGAGGGCGACGTCTTCTCGCTGATCGGCCCCAAGCGGTTCGACGCGCCGTGGAAGGAGATCGAGGCGCAGGGCTACATCGCGCCCGCCGACTGCTGCGAGGTACGGGTCACCCTCACCGACTCCGAGCGGCTGGCGTACGCGACCGCCGAACCCGACGAGCGGTACCGGTTCTGCGCCACCACCGCCACCAAGCGCCGGGTGGTGGAGTCGCTGGTGGAGCGGCACCGCGGCGACCAGACCCTGATCATCGGCCAGTACATCGACCAGCTGGACGAGCTGGGCGAGGCGCTCGACGCCCCGGTGATCAAGGGCGACACCACCAACCCGCAGCGGGAGAAGCTGTTCGAGGCGTTCCGCACCGGGGAGATCTCGGTGCTGGTGGTGAGCAAGGTCGCCAACTTCTCCATCGACCTGCCGGAGGCGGCGGTGGCCATCCAGGTGTCGGGCACCTTCGGCTCCCGGCAGGAGGAGGCGCAGCGGCTCGGCCGGGTGCTGCGGCCCAAGGCGGACGGCCGGGAGGCGCGCTTCTACTCGGTGGTCGCCCGGGACACCGTGGACCAGGACTTCGCGGCGCACCGGCAGCGGTTCCTGGCCGAGCAGGGCTACGCCTACCGGATCATCGACGCGGACGACGTGCTGCACGAGGCGGGGGACGACCCGGTCCGCTGACCGGCCGCCCCGTTCGCGGCCGGTCACGCACGGCCGCTGCTAGCGGGTCTCGAAGGGGCGGAGCGCCAGTTCGCGGCCGCAGACGTTGAGGACGCCGTGGTCGACGCCGCCCTGCACCTTGACCTTCACGGTGGTCCGCTCGTCCGGCAGGATGACCGAGGCGTAGCTGGCCTGGACGCCGCACACCTTGCGGGCGCTGGCGGTGCCCTCGCGGTTGATGTTGCTGAACGCGAGGTCGGCGACCGCCTTGGCGCCGGGGGCCAGCCGGACGGTGTCGGCGGTCATGTCCTGGCGGCGGGCGGTGAGCGGGTCGCTCTTGCCCTGGTCGTCCGTGAGCTCCACGCCGGGGAAGCCCTTGAGGGTGCAGGTGCGGCCGGAGGAGTTGACGACCTGGATGTCGGCGACGGCGGCCTGCTGCTCGCTGGCGTCGTTGCCGGGGCCCTGCACGGTGACGGTGAGGTCTTCGGTGCGGCAGCGGCTGCTGCCGGCGGGGGCGGCGGCCGGGGCGCTGGTGCCGGGGGCCTGGTCAGGGGTGGCGGCCTTGCCGGGGCTGGTGGTGCCGGAGCCGCCGGAGGTGCTGGACCCGCCGGAGGTGTCCCCGGTGCCGCCGCCCTGGTCGGCGCCTCCGCTGTCGGGGCTGCCGGTGTCGGGGCTACCGGTGTCGGGGCTACTGCTGTCGGCGCTACCGGTGGTGGCGGACTGGCTGCTGCCGCTGCCGCCGGCCCGGGGACTGCTGTCGCCGTCCGAGTTGCACGCGGTGAGGCCGAGACCGGCGATGAGCACGGCCGCGGTGGCTACGGTGATCCTGGTGAGTCGCATCGGGATTCCCCCCTGGGATTTGATGATGTGTCCGACGTCACCACAACACGCCAGAGGCTCGGAGACCGGTTGCAGTTCCGGTCAGCAGGCTTCACGTGAGCCATCTCACCGCTGCGATCCGCAACCAGCAGCAGCTCAGCTGCCGTCTGACTCAGCTCTCCCGCGCCGCCACCGGCTCCGGCGCGGCGGGTGCACGGCCCGCGAGATCCACCGGCCCAGCAGCAGATAGCCCAGGACGGCGCCGGTGGTGTTCAGGATGACGTCGTCCACGTCGAACGACCGCCCCACGATCACCGCGCCCTGCACCAGCTCGACCAGCAGCATCACGGCGGCGGTCACCAGCAGCACCCGCAGCGGCCCGCGCACCCTCGGGAACAGGACCGGCAGCAGCACCCCGAACGGCAGGCCCAGCAGCAGATTGCCGCCGATCTGCTTGACCGCGTCCCGCACCGACGGCTGGTGCAGATAGAGCCGCAGCGACTCGCCCGGGTGCAGATTGCTGTGCGACAGCGGCACCGAGGCGGGCGACGGAGTCAGCGTCAGCCGGGCCAGCACGGCGGCGAACGCCACCATGGCCGTGAACGCCACCAGCATCACCAGGGCCCGCACCAGCCCGGCCAGCGACAACCGCCAGGGCCGGGGCCGCTCCGGCCCGCGCTCGGGGTGCCGCTCGAAGGACCGCTGCGAGATCCGCTCGGGAGGCGGCTTGGTCGGCGGCCCGGTCGGCAGTGCCGTCCCGACCGGGCGTGACCGCCGCCAGGCCCGTGACCCACCGCGCTGGATGATCTGCACGGCCCCTCCCTCACCGGCGCCCCACGCCCCGTCCCGGCGCGCCTACCCCGCGCCCTGCCGGGCACGCCACACCGGACGGCGGGTCAGAGGTCGACGCCGTCCCGGCCGAGCAGGGTCACCCGGGCGACGGTGCCGACCACGATCCCGGCCTTGCGCAGCGCGGACCGTACCGGACCGCCGCCGTGCGGATGCTGCTCTGCGGCCGGCTGCTGCGCCGGGGCCCGCCCGGCGCGGGCGGCCCGGCGGTGCGGGGTGCTGTGTGCAGTGCTCATGGCGTCCACGGTAGGTCGCGCCGCCGCCCCGGTCATCAGCCGAACGGCCACTTGCCGGCCGGCCGGAGGTCGTCCCGGAGGAGTACGCCGCCTCCTCCGGCAAGCCGGTACCGACCCCGAGACGGGCCCGGAAAACAGTTCGCGGATCGGCCGGCGAGCGTCTAACATGTCCCGCCTGCCGCCTCCCGAACCGTGGTGCCCGCTCGCCGGGCAGCCGTGGGAGGAAGCCGTCCGGTCGGAAACCGGTCGGCATCCTTCACCGAGTTCCGTTTCGAGTCCGCTGCGGCGCCTGGCCGCTCCCTTCCCGGACCCCCTGGTCCGCCGCAGCCGGGAAGGCTTCGCCGTGCCCTCGCACGCCCCGATCACTCCTACTGGCACCCCTACTGGCACCCCTACTGGCACCCCGGTCGGCACCCCTGAGGGTGCCCCCGACGCCGCCGATCCGCTGGAGCGCGAGCGCGCCCATCTGCGCGCCGCCCGCGCCGCGCTGCGCGCCATGCGCCAGGACGTCGAGTCGCTCGACCTCAGCGATGTCGCCGGCACCTGGGTCTCCGCCGAAGTGCTGCGCGGCCAGATCCAGCACCGGATCGCCGCCCTCGCGGACCTGGCGCACACCCCGCTGTTCTTCGGCCGCCTCGACTACCGGTACGCCATCGGCGGCGAGCAGGCCGAGGGCGCCGACGGCGACCGGTTCTACATCGGCCGCCGCCATGTCCACGACGCCGACGGTGACCCGATGGTGATCGACTGGCGCGCCCCGGTCTCCCAGGCGTTCTACCGGGCCAGCCGCACCGAGCCGATGGACGTCGAGCGCCGCCGCCGCTTCGGCTACACCGGCGGCGAGCTGACCGCGTACGAGGACGAGCACCTCAGCGACCCGGCGGAGGCCGAGACCTCCAGCGCGCTGCTGGCGGCCGAGATCGAGAAGCCCCGCGTCGGCCCGATGCGGGACATCGTCGCCACCATCCAGCCCGAGCAGGACGAGATCGTCCGCGCCGGGATCACCGGCAGCGTCTGCGTGCAGGGCGCCCCCGGCACCGGGAAGACCGCGGTGGGCCTGCACCGGGTGGCGTACCTGCTGTACGCGCACCGCGACCGGCTGGCCCGCACCGGCACCCTGGTCATCGGACCCAACCGGTCCTTCCTGCACTACATCGAGCAGGTGCTGCCGGCCCTCGGTGAGCTGGACGTCGCCCAGGCCACGGTGGAGGAGCTGATCTCGCACGTCCCGGTGCGGGCCGTCGACCCGGCGGAGTCGGCCCGGGTCAAGGGCGACGCCCGGCTGGCCGAGGTGCTGCGGCGCGCGGTGCGGCACGGCGTACGGATGCCGACCGAGCCGTGCGTGGTGGTGCGGGGCTCGCGCCGCTGGCGGGTCCCGGCGTACGAGCTGGAGGAGATCGTCACGGAACTGCTCTCCCGCGACATCCGCTACGGCGCGGCGCGGGAGGCGCTGCCGCAGCGGATCGCGCACGCGGTGCTGGTCAAGATGGAGAACGGCGGCGAGGCGCCCGACGACCGGGTGCAGGACGCCGTCGCCCGCTCACAGGCGGTCAAGGCCACCGTGAAGGCCCTCTGGCCGCCGGTGGACCCGGTGAAGCTGGTGCACCGGCTGCTCAGCGACGCCGACTTCCTGGCCGAGTGCGCGGACGGGCTGCTCAGCGCCGAGGAGCAGCGGGCGGTGCTGTGGGCGCGGCCCGGCCGGTCGGTGCGGACCGCGCCATGGACACTGGCCGACGCCGTACTGGTGGACGAGACCGCCGACCTGGTGCAGCGGACGCCCTCGCTCGGCCATGTGGTGCTGGACGAGGCGCAGGACCTCTCCCCCATGCAGTACCGGGCGGTGGGGCGGCGCTGCGCCACCGGTTCGGCCACGGTGCTGGGCGACATCGCGCAGGGCACCACGCCGTGGGCCACCTCCTCCTGGGCGGAGGCGCTGCACCACCTGGGCAAGCCGGAGACCAGGGTGGAGGAGCTGACCCGGGGCTTCCGGGTGCCGCATGAGGTGATCGCGTACGCGTCCCGGCTGCTGCCGTCGATCGCCCCGGGGCTGGCCCCGGCGACCTCGGTGCGCGAGGCGGCGGGGGCGCTGTCGGTACGGCGGGTGCCGCCGCCGCAGCGGGCCTCGGACGACCAGGCGGACCAGGCGGAGCTGGCCGAGCTGGCCGAGCTGGCCGACCTGGCGGCGCTGGACCGGGCCGCCGGGCTGCCCGACCCGGTGGACCACCCGGCGCTGGACGAGGCCGTGGTCGCCGCCTGCCGGGACGCGCTGGCCCAGGAGGGTTCGACCGGCCTGATCGCGGCCGACGCCCGCATCCCGGCCCTCGCCGCCGCCCTGCGCGCCGCCGGCCTGCCCCACCTCGACCCGGGCCAGGAGACCAGCACCGAGGCCCGGCTGACCCTGGTGCCCGCCTCACTGGCCAAGGGCCTGGAGTACGACTACGTCGTCCTCGACGAACCCGCCGCCGTCGTCACCGGCGAACCCGACCACCGCACCGGCCTCCGCCGCCTCTACGTCCTGCTCACCCGCGCCGTCTCCGGCCTCACCATCGTCCACTCCCAACCCCTCCCGGAACAGCTGGCCTGACGCCACGTCAGAGGTGGGTGGCCGCCCGCATCCCGCTGCCGCACGGTGGGCCGCCGTCGCGATCGACGGCGCCCACCGTGCTACTATTTCTTCTTGTGAGTACCGGGAGCAGCAAAACCGTAGACCTGCCCGAGTCGACCTACCTCCAGGTGAACCTGCTGGCCCTCGCCTGGGGCGTCTCCGACGCCGAAGCGGTGCGCAGACTGCTGGAGCACTTCCAGCGCTCCTCGGGCCACGGCAACGCCGAACGGCGCGAAGGCGTGGTGGCCGTCCACGCCGTGTACGAGGGCGAGCGGACGGACGCGCTGTACGACCCGGCGACGAAGAGCGTCTCCATCGCCGCCGGACCCGCGCAGGGAAAGTACAGGTCCCCGAGCGGCGCGGCGGTCGCGGTGCTCCAGGCGGCCAATCCCACGGTGAACCCGAACCGCAACGGCTGGTCCTTCTGGGTGATCAGCGAGACCGGCGCCCTGCTCCAGAGCATCCGGTAACGGGCGGCGGCCCCAAAAAGCCGCAGCCCGGAAAAGTCTTAGCCCCGGCGACTTGATCCGAAGATCAGCGGTCCACCGGGGCTTGTCCCGACCATCGTACCCGGTCCGCCAGGAGCACCGCTGTGCCGCAGCAGCCTTTTCAGCCTTCCTCCGCCGGCCCCTGGGTCGAGAGCTGGCTGAGCGCACCGCGCTTCCGGTCCTACCTCACGGCCGCCGGAGGAGACCGGGACCGGGCACTGGCCCTGTACGAGTGGAACAGCGAACTGTCGGCCGCGCTCCTGCACGACCTGGGCCACTTCGAGATCGCGCTCCGCAACGCCTACGCCGCAGCGCTCGATGCCGGGTGGCAGGGCGCCGAACACTGGCTGGACGACCCGGGCAGCCCGCTGAGGGCCCCGCTGCCGCGCACCAAACGCGGCGGCCCGCGCGGCACCCGGCAGGTCGATGTCAACGAGAAGCTGCGCCGGTCCATCGACGCCGCACGGGCCCGCTACGGCAGACAGGCGCCACCGGGGAAGATCATGGCCGACCTCTCGCTGGGCGTCTGGCGCTACCTCTCCTCCAGCGCCCACGAGAAGACGCTCTGGGTCCCCTTCCTGCACCGCGCCTTCCCCCCGGGGACGAACCGCACCGAGGTCGACCGGAAGATCGGCGACCTGCACCAACTGCGCAACCGGGCCGCGCACTGGGAGCCGGTACTGGCCGAGCCCGTAGCCCTGCGCATGGCCGACCTCGGCACGCTGTGCGGGATGCTCGTCCCCGAACTGGCCGACTACCTCCGGGCGCGGAGCCGCGTGGACACCCTGCTGCGCAACCGCCCCCGGCGCGACGCGTAGCGCCCGCACCGCCGCGCTCAGGGGCACGCCCCCGCGCGGCGTGGGGACGGCCGGGCGGGAGCGCTCCCGTGCGGGGTCAGACGGAGACGGCGATCTGGGTGTCGATGAGGTCGCGCCAGACGCGGACCCGGTCGGCGTCGACCGGGGATTCCCAGCCGGCGGTCCGGACCGCGCCGCCGACGTGGAAGGCGGCGAGGCCGGCCGCGCGCAGGTCGCGGATGTGGTCGGCCCGCAGGCCGCCGCCGACCAGCAGCTGCTGGTCCGAGGCGGTGCCGGCCTCGGCCGCCAGGACGTCCAGGCCGGCGGAGACCCCGGCGGCGGAACCGGCGGTGAGGAAGGTGTCCAGGCCCGGCAGGCCGCTCACGGCGGCGCGGGCGGCGGCCCGGTCGGCGGCGTGGTCCAGCGCGCGGTGGAAGGTCCAGCGGCAGCCGGGTACGGCGGCGAGCACCGCCCGGATCGCCGGGAGGTCCACCGCACCGGCGGCGGTGAGGAAGCCCAGCACGAACTCCTCGGCGCCCTCGGCCCGCAACCGCTCGGCCCGGGTCCGCAGCTCGTCCAGGTCGCCCGGCGCGAAGCCGTCCTGGATGCGCAGCATCACCCGCAGCGGCACCTCGACCGCCGCCCTGATCCGGGCGAAGGTCTCCACCGGCACGGTGAGCCCGTCGGCGTGCATGTCGGTGACCAGTTCGAGGCGGTCAGCGCCTCCGGCCACCGCAGCCACGGCGTCCTGGGCTGATGTGGCGATCACCTCGAAGATTGGTCTAGACATGTGGCACAGCCTGCCATACGCACACCCTCCACCGCGAGCCCGCCCCGACCGCGCCCCGCCCCCGCCCCACCCCCCGGCGCGGTCGGCCACAATGGGGCATGGCCACCACCGACCCGCGCCCCGACCTGCTGGAGCGCTGGCATGCCCTGCTGACCCGCTGCGGCTCCCCCGCCGACCCCGCCCCGTACGGCGCGGAGCTGCTGCGCCGCTGGGCCGAGCCGCAGCGCCGCTACCACACCCCCGCGCACCTGGCCGCGGTGCTGGCGGAGGTCGACGCGCTGGCCGAGCATGCGGCCGACCCGGACACCGTGCGGCTGGCCGCCTGGTTCCACGACGCCGTCTACCGCCCGGACCGGTCGGAGAACGAGGAGCGCAGCGCCGCCCTGGCCGAGCGGGCACTGACCGAGGCCGGGCTGCCGCCGCGCCGGGTCACCGAGGTGGCCCGGCTGGTGCGGCTGACGGTCGGCCACGACCCGGCGGCGGGCGACCGCGACGGCGAGGTGCTGTGCGACGCCGACCTCGCGGTGCTGGCCGGCCCACCGGAGGCGTACGCGGCCTATGCCGCCGCCGTCCGGGAGGAGTACGGCTTCGTACCGGAGGAGGCGTTCCGGGCGGGCCGGGCGGCGGTGCTCCGGCAGCTGCTCGCACGGCCCGCGCTCTACCGTACGGCGACCGCGCACCGGCGGTACGAGGAGCGGGCGCGCCGCAACCTCGCCACCGAACTGGAACTGCTCGGCGGCTGACGTCGCGCTACGCGGCGCCCAGCCCGCCGACCGGGGCCACCGCGACGCCCGCCTCACCGCAGACCCAGTGCGGGTCGGGACCCAGCTCGGGTTCGACGGCCAGCGCGTGCGGGTCGCCCTCGGCGGCGTGCACCGGGCAGAGCGGCCAGCGGCCGTACGCCTCCAGCAGCGCGTCCTGGACGTCCTGCGCGACCAGGCCCAGCAGGTAGTCCACGCCCGCCGGCCACTGCTCCACCCACCAGCGGCGGTGCGCCACCGCGTCCTCCACCAGGGACACCACGGCGGCGTCGCAGACGTCACGGGCGGTGAGGTCGGCGAGGATGCGGGCCCGCGCGGTGTGCAGGGCCGTCTCCAGGGCGGATTCGGGCTCGGGTTCGCGGGGCTGGGCGGATTCGCTGGACATGGTGTCCATTGTCCCCCGTCCGGCCGGCCCGGGGGTGCGGCCAGGGCCGGGCGGGTCGGCAGCCGGTCAGCCGATCCAGACCGTCTTGGCGTTGCAGAACTCCCGGATGCCCAGCGCCGCCAGCTCCCGCCCGTAGCCGGACCGCTTGACGCCGCCGAACGGCAGCTGCGGATAGGAGGCGACCATGCCGTTGACGAAGACCGCCCCGGCCTCCAGCTCCGCGGTGAACAGCTCCTGCTCGGCCGGGTCGCGGGTCCATGCGGCGGCGCCCAGGCCGAAGGAGGTGGCGTTGGCGACCCGCACCGCCTGCTCGGCGGAGTCCACCCGGTACAGCGAGGCGACCGGGCCGAACGTCTCCTCCCGGGCGATCCGCATCTCCGGGGTGATCCCGGCGACGACCGTCGGCGGGTAGAACCACCCGGGCCGCGCCGGGCGCTCGCCGCCGCAGAGCAGCAGCGCGCCGCGCCCCACCGCGTCCGCGACCAGCTCCTCCACGTCGGTGCGGCCCTGCTCGCTGGCCAGCGGCCCGATGTCGGTCTCCTCGTCCATCGGGTCGCCCACCCGCAGCGCCCGCATCCGCTCGGTGAAGCGCTCCGCGAAGGCGTCGTACACCTCCGCGTGCACGATGAACCGCTTGGCCGCGATGCAGGACTGGCCGTTGTTCTGGGTGCGGCCGGTGACGGCGGTGGCGACGGCGGCGTCCAGGTCGGCGGAGGGCATCACCACGTACGGGTCGCTGCCGCCCAGCTCCAGCACCGTCTTCTTGATCTCGTCACCCGCGATCGCCGCCACCGAGCGGCCGGCCGGCTCGCTGCCGGTGAGGGTCGCCGCCGCCACCCGGGGGTCGCGCAGCACCGCCTCCACCTCGGCCGAACCGATCAGCAGGGCTTGGAAGCAGCCGTCGGGGAAGCCGGCCCGGCTGAAGAGTTCTTCCAGGTAGAGGGCGGTCTGCGGCACGTTGGAGGCGTGCTTGAGCAGACCGGTGTTGCCCGCCATCAGCGCGGGCGCGGCGAACCGGACCACCTGCCAGAGCGGGAAGTTCCACGGCATCACGGCCAGCACCACACCCAGCGGCTGCCAGCGGGTCACCGCCCGGGACGCCTTGACGGCGGCGGGGTCCGGCAGCGGCTCGGGCGCCAGGAACGCCTCCGCGTGCTCGGCGTAGAAGCGCATGGCGGCGGCGCACTTGGCGGCCTCCGCGCGGGCCTGGGCCAGCGGCTTGCCCATCTCGGCGGTCATGGTGCGGGCGATGTCGTCCCGGTCGGCGTCCAGCAGGTCGGCGGCCCTGCGCATCCGGGCCGCCCGGTCGGCGAACGGGGTGCGCCGGTGGGCGAGGAAGGCGTCATGCGCCCGGCCGATCCGGGCCTCGACCTCCTCGCGGCCCAGCGGCTCGAAGGTCTTCAGCGTCTCCCCGGTCGCGGGGTTCACCGATGCGATGGCCATGGCGGACTGCCCTCCTCGGCAACGGCGTGCGGTCGCCGTCGCACGCCTCCTTCCCGGTACGTGCGCGGCGAAGCGTCCCGTTGTACGGTCACGGCGTGTCCCCCTCCCCCGGCGAGCCCGACCGGCCCGGCGAGCCCGGCGAGCCCGCCGAGCCCGCTGACCCTGACCGGCCCGCCG
Source organism: Streptomyces sp. NPDC092296 (assembly GCF_044755465.1). Taxonomy (NCBI): domain Bacteria; kingdom Bacillati; phylum Actinomycetota; class Actinomycetes; order Kitasatosporales; family Streptomycetaceae; genus Streptomyces; species Streptomyces sp. NPDC092296. The sequence goes on from NZ_JBIVRB010000019.1 coordinate 74,897, forward strand.
AGCCCGCTGCCCCCGACCGCCCCGGCGTCCCGGGTCGGCCCGTTGACACCCACCAGCCCCTTGATCCCGACCAGCCCCTTGATCCCCACCAGCCCCTTGATCCCTACCAGCCCCGCGACACCCACCAGCCCCGCGCCGGCGACCGCCCCGGCGAGCTGCGTGACCGGTTGGCGGCCCTGCCCACCGAGGCGGCCCGCCCGGACCTGGCCGACCTGGACCTGCTGCCCACCGCCGAACTCGCCCGGCTGATGAACGCGGAGGACGCCTCCGTACCGGCCGCCGTGGCCGCCGTCCTCCCCCGGATCGCCGCCGTGGTGGACGCCGTGGCCGCGCGGCTGGCGGGCGGCGGGCGGCTGGTCTACGCGGGCGCGGGCACCGCCGGACGGCTCGGCGTGCTGGACGCCGGGGAGTGCCCACCGACGTTCGGCACGGCGCCGGGGCAGGTCGTGGGCCTGCTGGCCGGGGGTCCGGCGGCCCTGGTGGCGTCGGTGGAGGGGGCGGAGGACGACCGCGCGGCGGCGGTGGCGGACCTGATGGCTCTCTCGCTCGGCCCGGCCGACGCCCTGGTGGGCGTCTCCGCGTCCGGCCGCACCCCGTACGCGGTCGCCGCCGTACGGCACGCCCGCGCACTGGGGGCGCTCACGGTCGGCCTGGCCTGCAACCCGGACTCGGAGCTGGCGGCCGCCGCTGAGTACGGCATCGAGGTGCTGACCGGCCCGGAGCTGATCGCCGGGTCCACCCGGCTCAAGGCGGGCACCGCGCAGAAGCTGGTGCTCAACATGGTCTCGACGCTGGCCATGGTCAGGCTGGGCAAGACGTACGGCAATCTGATGGTCGACGTCCGTCCGGTCAACGACAAGCTGCGGGCCCGCGCCCACCGCCTGGTCGCCGCCGCAACCGGCGCCGCCGACGCCGAGGTCACGGCCGCGCTGGCCGCCACCGGCGGCGAGGTGAAGCCCGCCGTGCTCTGCCTGCTGGCCGACCTCGACCCGGCCACCGCCGCCGCCCTGCTCGCCGCCGCCGGCGGCCGGCTGCGCGAGGCGCTGGCGCAGAGCGGGAACCGGGCTCAGACCAGGAACCCCGAGGTGTCCAGCCCCGCCGAGAACGGCTCCGGCAGCTCCACCAGCTCCCCGAACGGCCGCCGCACCCCCAACCGGTAACTGCCGTCCTCCGGCCGCGAGTACAGCGTCGTCTCCGGGCCGCTCTCCGCGTAGCGGTCGATCAGCAGGTAATGGGGCACCTGCGCATGGGCGTACGCATGCAGCTTGGTCGCGCGGTCGTGCCCGGCGTTGCCGCTGGAGGTGATCTCCACGACCATCGCGGCCTCGGCCTCGGCCGCGTCCAGCGGTCCCTTGTCGCGCTTCCTGATCCGCTTGGCGAGCAGCTCGACCGGCATCACCACCAGGTCGGGGATGTAGAGCCGGTCCTGGCGCACGATGTGCACACCCAGCGTCTGGTAGACGTCCCAGGTGTCGGGCAGGGCGCGGCTCAGCGCCCGGTGGACCCGACCTGCGATGTAGTTGTGTCCGGTGTCCGGCAGCGGCACCAAGGTGATCTGCCCCTCGTCGATCTCGGCGCGCCAACCCTCGGGAACGTCCAACTGCTGCCAGACCTCCAGCAGGTACTCCCATGACGGCGGCTGCTCGTCCACCGCGCAGCGCTCGGCCAGTGCAGCGGTCATCCCCTGCTCCCCCTCTCCCGCACGGTCCTTCTCCTCATCACGGTAGGAGGGACCCGAGGTGCCGAAACGTTCCATGTTCCTCAGAGTCGTTCCTCAGAGTCCCACGAACGAGTGACCGGTGCCGGGCAATGCCGCAGGGCGGCTCCCCGGTGTCGGGGAGCCGCCCTTCGGTCGGGCTCTGGACGGGCTGATCCGGAAGGATCAGAAGTCCATGTCACCGCCCGGCATGCCGCCGCCGGCCGGAGCGGCGTTCTTCTCCGGCTTGTCAGCGATGACGGCCTCGGTGGTGAGGAAGAGAGCGGCGATGGAGGCCGCGTTCTGCAGGGCGGAGCGGGTGACCTTGGCCGGGTCGATGATGCCGGCGGCGACCAGGTCGACGTACTCGCCGGTGGCAGCGTTCAGGCCGTGGCCGGCCGGAAGGTTGCGCACCTTCTCCACCACGACGCCGCCCTCAAGGCCGGCGTTGACGGAGATCTGCTTGATCGGGGCCTCGAGCGCCACCTTGACGATGTTGGCACCGGTGGCCTCGTCGCCCTCGAGCTCGAGCTTCTCGAACGCCACGCCGGCCTGGAGCAGGGCCACGCCACCACCGGCGACGATGCCCTCCTCGACGGCGGCCTTGGCGTTGCGCACCGCGTCCTCGATGCGGTGCTTGCGCTCCTTGAGCTCCACCTCGGTGGCCGCGCCGGCCTTGATGACGGCGACGCCGCCGGCCAGCTTGGCGAGGCGCTCCTGGAGCTTCTCGCGGTCGTAGTCCGAGTCCGAGTTCTCGATCTCGGCGCGGATCTGGTTCACGCGGCCCTGGACCTGGTCGCTGTCACCGGCACCGTCGACGATGGTCGTCTCGTCCTTGGTGATGATGACCTTGCGGGCGCGGCCCAGCAGGTCGAGACCGGCGTTCTCCAGCTTGAGGCCGACCTCCTCGGAGATGACCGTGCCACCGGTGAGGATGGCGATGTCACCGAGCATGGCCTTGCGGCGGTCACCGAAGCCCGGGGCCTTGACGGCGACGGACTTGAAGGTGCCACGGATCTTGTTGACCACCAGGGTCGACAGGGCCTCGCCCTCGACGTCCTCAGCGATGATCAGCAGCGGCTTGCCGCTCTGCATGACCTTCTCGAGGATCGGCAGCAGGTCCTTCACGCCGCCGACCTTGGAGTTGACGATCAGGATGTACGGGTCGTCGAACGACGCCTCCATCCGCTCCAGGTCGGTCGCGAAGTAGGCGGAGATGTAGCCCTTGTCGAAGCGCATGCCCTCGGTGAGCTCAAGCTCCAGGCCGAAGGTGTTGCTCTCCTCGACGGTGATGACACCTTCCTTGCCGACCTTGTCCATCGCCTCGGCGATGAGCGCGCCGATCTGCGGGTCAGCGGCGGAGATGGAGGCGGTGGAGGCGATCTGCTCCTTGGTCTCCACGTCCTTGGCCTGCTCGAGGAGCTGGGCGGAGACGGCCTCGACGGCCTTCTCGATGCCGCGCTTCAGGGCCATCGGGTTGGCGCCGGCGGCGACGTTGCGCAGACCCTCGCGGACGAGAGCCTGGGCGAGCACGGTGGCGGTGGTGGTGCCGTCACCCGCGACGTCGTCGGTCTTCTTGGCGACCTCCTTGACGAGCTCGGCGCCGATCTTCTCGTACGGGTCCTCCAGCTCGATCTCCTTGGCGATGGAAACACCATCGTTGGTGATCGTGGGGGCGCCCCACTTCTTCTCAAGGACGACGTTGCGACCCTTGGGGCCCAGCGTGACCTTGACGGCGTCGGCGAGCTGGTTCATCCCGCGTTCGAGGCCGCGGCGCGCTTCCTCGTCAAACGCGATGATCTTGGCCATGTGGGAAGGTCCTCCATGGGGGTCCCCCCGGCCGGAGGCTGGGGGAGGGTTGGCATGCTCGGACCGCGAGGGTGCCCGCGACGGACGACCTCCTGGCCGCGTGGGTCCTTTCCCCACCGCCCCGGAAGCCTCACCGACCCGGTCCGCTGTCACTCTCAACCGGAGAGTGCTAACGCAAGATTTAGCACTCTCCCCCTCCGAGTGCAACCTCAGTCGCTGATGTTTTGGGGTGGTTGCAGATCACGGCCGGGGCGGGCGGCGGACCACCGGGGAGCCGGGCGGGCGGGCGGAGCCGGACCCGGAGCCGGACATGGCGGCGGGCCCGCACCCGAGGTGTTCGGGTGCGGGCCCGCAGAAGACCGTGTGGAGCACTGGCCGGGGTCCGCCTCGGCAGTGGTGCTGACAGCAGTCGCCGGGTGTGTCGGTCCGGGCGCTTCTTCGGTCGGTGGCCGATGAGGCAGAGTGTCGAGACAGCCGACCGGTCAGCCGGCGGCGAGGCGGACCATGTCCGCCTGCGGGCCCTTCTGGCCCTGCGAGATCTCGAACTCGACCCGCTGGCCCTCCTCGAGGGTGCGGTAGCCGTCCATCTGGATCGCGCTGTAGTGGACGAACACGTCCGCACCACCGTCGACCGCGATGAAGCCGTACCCCTTCTCCGCGTTGAACCACTTGACGGTGCCCTGAGCCATTCCAAACTCCCCTAGTACTGGGCCCTTTCACGGACCCGCACTCCGCGGACCCGGGACGAATCCGATCACTGCGGTCCCCCTGTGCAGAGCCTGGACAGTGAACGTGTCGACCGCGGCTGAATGTATCCGCATCGATGCCCTGTGCAACAGGTCAAATAGCCGAAAATTCGGAAAGCGTCTTATCGGATATCCCTGGGCAAATACCGCAGCGCCAGGCAATACGGTCCGGACATAGCGGACCTGCGCGACAATTCGCGCTCAGAATTCTGTGCCGTCCGCCGCAGCGGGGCAGGCGGCAGCGTGCGGCCGTCTCACAAGGCGGACGCACTGTCCGTACGCGACCCGAAAGGCCGCGCCCGGTCCGACCGAGCCGGAGATTCCGTGCCGGTGCGGAGGTGCCGTGCTGTGCGTTGGTACGGGGGGCGGATCGGCCTCCGGGGCACGACAGGGGTGCGGCCGAAGGTTTGGAACGCGAAGCGCCGGTACAGAAAGAGGGAGGGCCGTTCGTGCGTTGATCGAACGGTGCACTGACGACCGGAGCCACTGTATCGCGCTTCCGGAGTTCAAACATGCATGGGGCCACGATCTACCCCAGGCCCGTCCGGTCGCGGTCACCGCATTACCGCGCCGAACGCCCTTTCCGCACGTCCGGAACCCGGCGGGCCGGAAACGAACAGCGGGCGGGGACCCGACCGGGAAGGCCGGAAGCACGGCCGCGGGGCCCCCCCCCGGGGGGCGGGCCGGGGGGCGGGGGCCCCCCCCGGGGGGGCCCCCCCCCCCCCCCCCCCCGGGGGGGTGGGGGACCCCAGCCGGGCCGGGGGGGGGGGGCCCCGCCCCCCATTCCCGCCCGCCCGCCCCCGGGCGGGCGGCAAACCACCCGGGGGGGGGCCCCCGCCGGGCCGGGCGGCCCCCCCGGCCCCCGCCCCGCCCCCGGGGGGGGGGCCCGGCGGCCGTGCCGCACAGCGGTGTTCAGCAGCCGCCCGCCACGGCCGGGATGATGGAGATCCCGATGCCGTCCGGGGTGGCGGTGCCCAGGCCCTCGGCGAAGCGCACGTCGTCGTCGTTGACGTAGACGTTCACGAAGCGGCGCAGCTTGCCCGCGTCGTCCAGCAGCCGGGCGCGGATGCCGGCGTGGTTGGCCTCCAGGTCGTCGATGACGTCAGCGAGGGTCTTGCCCTCGGCGGTCACCTCGGCCGCGCCGCCGGTGTAGGTACGCAGGATGGTGGGGATGCGGACGTTGACGCTCATGCGAGGCCAGCCTCTCGGAACGAAGCAAGGGTGGGGCGGATGGTCGCGGTCGGGCCGGTGCCGGAGACCGCTTCCAGGGTCTTCAGGCCGTCGCCGGTGTTGAGCACCACGGTCTCGGCGGCGGGGTCCAGGAGGCCCTGGTCCAGCAGCTTGCGCAGCACGCCGACGGTCACGCCGCCGGCGGTCTCCGCGAAGATGCCCTCGGTCCGGGCCAGCAGCTTGATCGAGTCGACCACCTCGGCGTCCGAGACGTCCTCGACGGCGCCGCCGGTGCGGCGGGCGATGTCCAGGACGTACGGGCCGTCGGCGGGGTTGCCGATCGCGAGCGACTTGGCGATGGTGTCCGGCTTCACCGGGCGGACCACGTCGTGGCCGGCCTTGAAGGCGGCGGCGACGGGCGAGCAGCCGGTGGCCTGGGCGGCGAAGATCTTGTACGGCTTGTCCTCGACCAGGCCGAGCGCGATCAGCTCCTTCAGCCCCTTGTCGATCTTGGTGAGCTGGGAGCCGGACGCCACCGGGATGACCAGCTGGTCCGGCAGCCGCCAGCCCAGCTGCTCGCAGATCTCGTACGCCAGAGTCTTGGAGCCCTCGGCGTAGTACGGCCGCAGATTGACGTTGACGAAGCCCCAGCCCTCGCCGACCGGGTCACCGATCAGCTCCGAGCAGAAGCGGTTGACGTCGTCGTAGCCGCCCTCGATGGCGACCAGCTCGCCGCCATAGACGCCGGCCATCACCACCTTGCCGGCCTCCAGGTCATGCGGGATGAACACGCAGGAGCGGAAGCCGGCCCGAGCGGCGGCGGCGCCGACGGCGCCGGCCAGGTTGCCGGTGGAGGAGCAGGAGAGGGTGGTGAAGCCGAAGGTGCGGGCGGCCTGGACCGCGATGGCCACGACCCGGTCCTTGAAGGAGTGGGTCGGGTTGCCGGAGTCGTCCTTGATGTGCAGGCCGCCGGTGATGCCCAGCTCGGCCGCCAGATTGTCGGCCTTGACCAGCTTGGTCCAGCCCGGATTCAGGCCCGGGTGGGCGGCCGCGTCGGCGGGGACGGGCAGCAGTGCGGCGTAGCGCCAGATGTTGGCGGGGCCGGACTCGATCTGCCGGCGCAGGGCCTCGGGGTCGCCGCTCGGGAGTTCGTACGCGATCTCCAGCGGCCCGAAACACTCCAGGCAGGCGAAGTCGGGTCCGAGCGGGCTCCGGGCGCCGCATTCGCGGCAGGAGAGCGCGACGGCGGGGCCGAGGTCCACGGTTGCGGCCGTCGAAGCGGCGGAATCTGCGTCTGCTGCGGGTGCGATGCTCTGCACAGCCATGTGGCGAGGCCCTCTCTCCTCATCTTCCCCGCGGCGCGTCTCGCCGCAGGACGGAATTGGCACCTTGCCCACCGGGGCCTCGCGAAGGATGCGAGACCGGTGGGAGGGTTGCCGGGACTTCTTCGGGCCGTTCCCTCTGTCCCTCTGGATGAGCTCTATGGCGCCCGTGGCGAGCGCGTTTGTCCGTGATCGACCCCGACGTGCGATGGTCGTACCGCTTCCTCAAGACTGTAACGGACGGACCCACCCCCGGTGGGAGACGTCCGCTGTGCGAGATGGATCACTACGGCAGCGCCAGGCCACGCGTGACGGGAGACGACCGAGTGCTCGACGAGGTGGAGGACTGGCTGCGCCGCCGGTCCTGGTCCGCCGCCGACCGGCCGTTGGACGCCCTGCTGGCGGCCAAGTCGGCGGCGGGCGCGGCGGGCACCGTCAGCGTGGTACTGCCCGCGCTGGACGAGGAGTCGACGGTCGGCGCCATCGTCGCGGTGATCCGCCGGGAGCTGATGGAGCGGGTGCCGCTGGTGGACGAGCTGCTGGTGCTGGACTCCGGGTCCACCGACGGCACCGCCGCCGCCGCGGTCCGGGCGGGGGCCCGGGTGGTGCACCGCGACGATGTGCTGCCCCGGGTGCCGGCCGTACCGGGCAAGGGCGAGGTGCTGTGGCGGTCACTGATGGTGACCAGCGGCGAGATCGTCTGCTTCATCGACGCCGACCTGCGGGAGTTCTCCGCCGACTTCGTCTCCGGGACGGTCGGCCCGCTGCTCACCGACCCGGGCGTGCAGCTGGTCAAGGCGATGTACGACCGGCCGTTGGAGACCGAGGGCGCGGTGGTGCCGGCCGGCGGCGGGCGGGTCACCGAGCTGGTCGCCCGGCCGCTGCTCAATCTGCACTGGCCGCAGCTGGCCGGGTTCGTGCAGCCGCTGGGCGGCGAGTACGCGGCCCGCCGGTCGCTGCTGGAGCGGCTGCACTTCCCCACCGGGTACGGCGTGGAGCTGGGCCTGCTGGTGGACGCGCTGGACGAGGCGGGCCTGGACGCGCTGGCCCAGGTGGACGTCGGCGTACGCCACCACCGCCATCAGGACGGGCAGGCGCTCGGCCGGATGGCGGCCACCATCTACCGCACCGCGCTGGAGCGGCTGGTCCGCACCGGCCGGCTGAAGGGCGAGGACGGATTGGTACGGCCGCTGCTCACCCAGTTCTCCCGGGCCCCGGAGGCTGGCGCGTTCGTACCGCACAGCCATCCGGTGCCGATGCTGGAGCGCCCGCCGATGGCCGACGTGCCCGAGTACCGGGCCCGCCGCGCGCCTGGCCGGCGGCGCTGACGGGCCGGCCGGCTGGTTTGCCGGGAGAGCTGCCCGGCAAGGTACGGGTCATGGTCCAGACCGAAGCACATCCCGATCCGGCCGGCGGCAGCGCTCCGATACTCGTCGCCTCCAACAGAGGGCCGGTGTCCTTCACCGTCGAGGACGACGGGTCGCTCTCCCTGAAGCGGGGCGGCGGCGGGCTCGTCTCCGGACTGTCCGCGATCGAGGACGCGGACGCCGTGTGGGTCTGCGCGGCACTCACCGAGGGTGACCGTACGGCGGCCCGACTGGCCCCGTCGGGCCGACTGGACCGGGCCGGGTACGACACCGGCGGCCAGGCCGTCCGGATGCTGGACATCGAGCCCGGCACCTTCGCCCGCGCCTACAACGGCGTCGCCAACTCCACCCTCTGGTTCGTGCACCACCTGCTGTACAACACCCCGACCGCGCCCACCTTCGACGACCGGTTCCGCAAGGAGTGGGCCTCGTACGAGGCGTACAACACCGCCTTCGCCGACGCGCTGGCCGAGGAGGCGGCACCCGGCGCGACCGTGCTGGTGCAGGACTACCACCTGACGCTGGTGCCCGCGCTGCTCCGGGCCCGCCGCCCCGACCTGCGGATCGGGCACTTCTCGCACACCCCGTGGGCGCCGCCGGAGTACTACCGGATGCTGCCCGACGACGTGGCGCGCGACGTACTCACCGGCGTGCTCGGCGCGGACCGGGCGGCGTTCCTGACCCGGCGCTGGGCGGAGGCGTTCGCGGACTGCTGCGAGGCGGTGCTCGGCGCGACCACCTCACGCCCGGCCGACGGCGACCTGACGGTGCTGCACCAGGGCCGGACCACCCGGATCGGCGTGCACGGCCTCGGCGCCGACGCGGACTTCCTGCGCGAGCGGGCCCACCGGCCCGACGTGGACTCCCGGCTGGCCGGGCTGCGGGAGGCCGTCGGGGACCGCAAGGTGGTGGTGCGGGTCGACCGCACCGAGCTGAGCAAGAACATCGTCCGGGGGCTGCTCGCCTACCGGCACCTGCTGCGCACCCGCCCCGAGTGGCACGACCGGGTGGTGCACGTCGCCTTCGCCTACCCCTCACGGCACGACCTGCCGGAGTACCGGGAGTACACGGCGGCGGTGCAGCGGGTCGCCCAGGAGGTCAACCTGGAGTTCGGCACCGAGCGCTGGCAGCCGCTGATCCTGCACGTCCAGGACGACTTCCCCCGCTCGCTGGCCGCCTACCGGCTGGCGGACGTCGCCCTGGTCAACCCGATCCGGGACGGCATGAACCTGGTCGCCAAGGAGATCCCGGTGGTCTCCGACGCGGGCTGCGCCCTGGTGCTCTCCCGCGAGGCGGGCGCCTACGCGGAGCTGGGCGCCGACTCCATCACCGTCAACCCGTACGACGTGATCGCCACCGCCGAGGCCCTGCACCAGGCCCTCTCCATGCCCACCGCCGAGCGCACCGACCGCTGCAAGCGCCTCGCCGCCGCCGCCACCGCCCTCCCCCCGCAGCAGTGGTTCCTCGACCAGCTCCACGCCCTGGACTGACCCGGCCCCCGGGAGCCTCCGGGCCCCGCCGGGCCGCTGCTCGCGGCCCGGCGGGGCTTCCGTACGGCTGCTATGCGGACAGTTGGTCGGCCAGGGCGTCGAGGAGGGTGACCAGGCCGGAGGGGCCGTCGACGACCAGGTCGGCGCGGTCGGTGAGCTGGCGGACGGGGGCTTCGCCGTCGGTGGTGGCGCTGCAGACCAGCAGGCCGGGGACGCCTTCGGTGCGGAGTCGGTCGACGGCGGCGTACGCGGCCAGGTCGCCGAGGTCGTCGCCGGCGTAGAGGACGGAGTGGGCGTCCCGTTCGCGCAGGAAGTCGCTGAGGGCCACGCCCTTGTCGACGCCCGGCGGGCGCAGTTCCAGCACCATGCGGCCGGGTTCGCCGACCAGGCCGTGGCGGGTGGCGAGTTCGAGGAGGGGCGCGCGGAGCTGGTCCAGGGCGGTGTCGGGGTCCTCGGTGCGGCGGGTGTGGACGGCGACGGCGCGGCCCTTGTCCTCGACCCAGGTGCCCTGCCAGGCGCCGATCCGGTCGAGGAAGCCCGGCAGTTCGGCGCGGACGGCTGCCACGCCGGGGTGGACGCCGGGGGCGCGGACCTCGCCGGTGCGGGCGTCCCAGCGTTCGGCGCCGTAGTGGCCGAGAACGACCAGGTGCTCCAGGCCGGGTACGCCCGCGAAGCCGCCGTACCGCACGGCGATGCCGGCCGGGCGGCCGGTGATCACGGCCACCGCGCCCACCAGGGGGGCGAGCCGGGCCAGGGCCGGGACGGCGCCGGGGTGGGCGCGGGCCTGGTCGGGGTCGGGGACGATCGGGGCCAGGGTGCCGTCGAAGTCGAGGGCTATGACGGTTCGCGACGGGTCCGCGGTCAGCGCGGCGAGGCCCTTCGCTCCAGCGGCGGTGGTCGGCTCGGGGATGCCCATGCCGGCGACCCTACCCGCGCCGGGCCGGGCCCAAGCCCGGTGCTGCGGGGGCGGTGGATCTTCGCTTCGCGGACAGCAGGTACCAAGCAGCGTGCCCAGCCACGCACCACCCCGGGGGCGCGGGGAACTGCGCGAACGGCCGCCCCCAGGGGGCCCGAAAAACACCCTCGCCCAGCCACGCACCACCCCGGGGGCGCGGGGAACTGCGCGAACGGCCGCCCCCAGGGGGCCGGAAAGTACACGTGGCCAGCCAGGCACCACCCGGGGGGGGTGGGTTGCTGTGGGGAGGGTCCACTACGAAGGGGGTGGTTTCTCGCGCAGTTCCCCGCGCCCCTGACGGGGCTGCTGTGGGAGGGACTCGATACGAAGAGGGTGGCTCCTCGCGCAGTTCCCCGCGCCCCTGACGGGGCTGCTGTGGGAGGGACTCGATACGGAGAGGGTGGTTTCTCGCGCAGTTCCCCGCGCCCCTGACGGGGCTGCTGTGGGAGGGACTCGATACGAAGGGGGTGGTTTCTCGCGCAGTTCCCCGCGCCCCTGACGGGGCTGCTGTGGGAGGGCGGAGAGGGTGGCTCCTCGCGCCCCCGGCGGAGCCGGGGTCTCAGCGGCGGTTGCGGCGGGATTCGCGGAGGCGGCGGAGGCGGTTGATGAGGACCGGGGAGTGGGCGAGGGCGGCGGGGCGGTCGAGGAGGCCGCCGAGGAGTTGGTAGTAGCGGGTCGGGGAGAGGCCGAGCTGTTCGCGGATGGCCTGCTCCTTGGCGCCGGGGGTGCGCCAGTACCGCGCTTCGAGCGCCAGCACCGCCCGGTCGCGCTCGCTGAGCGGCGACTCGTCCATGGGTAGCCTCCTCCCGGGCCGACGGGTCCGACGATACGACCTGTCATTCTGCCCGGCACCGCTGACGCACTCTGCCACTGCCGCTGCCCACCGGCCCCGGGCTAGCCTCCGCGCATGAGCATCGCACCGCCGCCGAGTTTCGCCGTCCACGTCCCCGACCTGCCGTTGGAGCCCGATCCGCTGGACCCGGAGCAGATCGTCGCGGGGAGTCCCGAGGTGTCGGGGCGGGTGCTGTGGGAGTCGGCGGACGGGCGGCAGGTGCGGGGGGTCTGGCAGATCACGCCCGGGGTGGTGACCGACACGGAGGCCGATGAGCTGTTCGTGGTGCTGAGCGGCCGGGCCACCATCGAGGTGGCGGGCGGCGGGGTGCTGGAGGTGGGGCCGGGCGACGCGGCGGTGCTGCGGGCCGGTGACCGTACCCGCTGGACGATCCACGAGACGCTGCGCAAGGTGTACCAGATCTCACTGCCGTGAAACGGCCTGCCGCCCCGGCGCACCGGGGCGGCAGACCGCAGGTCGGCTCACTTCACGGAGCCCGCCGTGAGTCCGGAGACCACGTGCCGCTCGATGAAGGCGAAGAGGACCACCACCGGCACGATGGCGACGACCGACCCGGCGAAGAGGTAGTTCCACTGCACCGTGTAGTTGCCGACGAAGCTGTTGATGCCGACGGTGAGCGGCTGGTTCTCCGGCACCGTGGTCAGGGTCAGCCCCATCACGAACTCGTTCCACGCCGCGATGAAGGTGAAGATCAGCGCCGTGACGACGCCCGGCATGGCCAGCGGCAGGGTGACCCGGAACAGCGCGCCGACCCGGCCGAGGCCGTCGATCATCGCGGCCTCCTCCAGCTCCACCGGGATGGCTCCGATGTAGGCGGTGAGAATCCAGATGGCGAAGGCCAGGTTGAAGGCGCCGTTGCAGAGGATCAGCGTCCAGACCGAGTTCAGCATGCCGAAGGTGTAGAACTCGCGGTACAGCCCGACCAGCAGCGAGGTCGGCTGGAACATCTGGGTGACCAGCACCAGCAGTAGGAACACCGTCCGGCCGCGGAACCTCATCCGCGCCGTGTAGTACGCGGCGGGCAGCGCCACCAGCAGCACCAGCAGCGTGGAGCCCCCGGCGACCAGCAGGGTGACCCGCAGGTTGGAGCCGAGGTTGGAGTCCCGCCAGACGTCGACCAGGTTGGACCACGCGAAGTGCTTGGGCAGGTACGTGGCGTCGCGCAGCTCGTCCGCGGGCCGCAGCGCGGTGATCACCATCTCCAGGTACGGCAGTACGAAGACCGCCGCCAGCAGCCAGGCGAGCCCGGCGGTGATCACGGTACGGGAGCGGAACGGCCGCCTGGGGGCGGTGGGCGCCTTCGCCGGGGCGCTGCCGGTCGCGGGCGCGGCGACGGTCTGGGCGGCGCTCATCGGCCCTCCTTCTCGTTCCAGCGGCTGACCTTGAGGAAGAGCAGCACCATGACGACCACCAGCAGGAAGTTGACCACCGACATCGCGGCGGACTCACCGATGTCGGTGCTCATCAGCTGGTACATGAAGACGGTGGTGGTGGCGGTGTCGCTGGACGGGCCGCCCTGGGTCATGCCCCAGATGACGGGGAAGGAGTTGAAGACGTTGATCAGGTTGATCACGACGCCGACCAGCAGTGCGGGCCGCAGCAGTGGCAGGGTGATCCGCAGGTAGGTCTGCCAGGTGGAGGTGCCGTCGACCTTGGCCGCCTCGTACACCTCGCCCGGTACGGTCTGGAGCCCGGCCAGCAGGGTGTAGGTGGTGAACGGCAGCGAGACGAAGACGGCGACGAACATCATCCACGGCCAGGCGGTGGCGGGGTCGCCGAGCCAGTCCTCGGGCTTGTCGATCAGGCCGAGGTCGGTCATCAGCGTGTTGAGCACGCCGGCGGTCTGATTGAGCATCCACTTGAAGCCGATGGAGGTCATCAGCACCGACGCCGCCCAGGGGGCGATCAGCGCCCAGCGGGTGACCCGGCGGCCGGGGAAGTTCTGGTTGAACAGCTGGGCCAGTGCCAGCGAGACCACGATGGTCAGGCCGACCACGACCAGGGTCCAGATCACCGTCCAGGTGATGACATGGCCGAAGTCGGTCTCGTCGAAGAGTTGCTTGTACTTGGCGGTGCCGGCCGAGCCGCGGACGAATCCGCTGGTGCTGATCTTGAGGAACGAGGTGTGGACCATCTCGTAGACGGGCCAGACGACCACGAGCAGGATCAGCAGCACGGCCGGACCGATCCACGGCAGCGGGCCGAGCCTGGCGAGGCCGGAACGGCGCCGGCCCGGCGAGGCGGTCTTGAGGGACACGGGTATCTCCCGAAGTCGGGGTCGGGCGGTGTCGGGGTCGGGCGGTGTCGGGCAGGGGACGGCCGGGCGCCCCGGCGCCCCGGCGCCGGTGGGGTCGGCCGGCGCCGGGGCTCGCGGGGGGCTACTGGTTGGCGACCGCCTGCTCGGCCTTCTTCTGGAGCGCACCGAGCACCTGCGCCGGGTCGTCCTTGACCGCCGTGCCACCGCTCTTCTTGATCTCGGCGGAGACGGCGTCCCAGGTGGTGTCGCCCAGCGGGTAGAAGGACGCGGTGGGCAGCAGCGCGAAGAACTGCTCCAGGTCCTTGTGCTTGCCGCTGCCGGTCATGTCCTGGAGGGTGTCCTTGGTGACCGGCATCAGGTTGTACATCTCGTCGAACTTGAGGGTGTTCTCCTTGGTGTACGCGAAGTCCAGGAACTTCTTGATCTCGTCCTGGTGGCCGTTCTTCTTGAACGCCATCATCCAGTCGGCCACGCCCAGGGTGGACTGGAGCGGAGCGGTCCTGCCGGGGATCGGCGCCACCCCGTAGTCGACCTTGCCGGCCGTGGCGGCGGCGATCAGGGTGGGGTGGCCGTTGAGCATGGCCGCCTTGCCGGCCGCGAAGTCCGCGAAGGCGGTCTTGCGGTCGGTGGTGGCGGGGTTGGCGTAGGTGAGGCCGGGGCCCACCAGGTTGGCCTTGAGCCAGGTGAAGGTGTCGATGTTGGCCTGGCTGTTCAGGGTGTACTTGCCGGACGCGTCGGTGTAGCCGCCGCCGTTGCCCAGCTCCCAGATCATGGATTCGCCCTGGGCCTCCTCCGGGCCGAGCGGCAGGGCGTAGGGGACGGGGGCGAGCTTCTTGTCCTTGATGAGCTGCGCGTCGGCCTTGATCTCGTCCCAGGTCTTGGGCGGGTCGGCGATGCCCGCCTCGGAGAAGATCTTCTTGTTGTAGAAGAGGACGCGGGTGGAGGAGTCGAACGGGATGCCGTACTGGGTGCCGTCGACCTGCCCGGCCTTGGCGAACGACTCGATGAGGTTGGCCTGGGTGTCCGAGGACAGCACGTCGGACGCCTTGTAGAGCAGGTCGTCCGCGACCTTGTCGGCGTAGCCGCCGGTCTGGACGACGTCCGGCACATTGCCGCTCTGGATCATCGTCTTGACCTGCTTGTCGATGTCATCCCAGTTGATCACCTGGACATCGACCTTGATGGTGGGGTTCTGCGCGGTGAAGCGCTTGGCGACGTCGTCCCAGTAGATCTTGGAGGAGTCGCTCGCCGTGTTGCCGTAGTCGGCGGCGACCAGCTTGAGCGTGACCTCGCCCCCGGCCGCCTTGCCGCCGCCCTTGTCGCCGCTGTCACCACCGCTGCCGCCGCTGCTGCTGCAAGCCGTCAGCGCGAGCGCGCCGACCGCGAGGATCGTCGAGAGGCCGAGCACACGCCGGTTCATCAACTAACCGCCCTTTTGCGCCTGTGGGTCCCTGTCCTGGTCGGGCCCGGTGTGTCGGTCAGCGTGCCCGCGCGGACCCAAGAGGTCTACACCAGTTATCGAATCGCTGAGCTTCATTGCACCCTGTGCAACGACGAAAGCATCGATCCCCGGACATACCAGCGACCCCGGTCGGCCCCACAGCCGCCGGCCGCCGACCGCCGGGTCGTCCGATGGTCGCTCTCTGGACCAGACCAATTACCAAACTGGACTAGACCTCTCCTGCCTGGTCGAGGAGACTGTCCCCGTGAAGTACGTCATCGCACTCGATGTGGGCGGCACCGGCATGAAGGCCGCGCTGATCGCCCCCGACGGCACGCCCCTGCACCGGGCGCGCCGGTCCACCGGCCGGGAGCACGGCCCCGACGCCGTGGTCACCGGCATCCTCGACTTCGCCGGGGAGCTGGCCGCCGAGGGCACGGCCCGCTTCGGCCGGGCGCCCGCCGCGGCCGGCCTCGCCGTCCCGGGGACGATCGACGAGAAGAACGGCATCGCCGTCTTCTCCGCCAACCTGGGCTGGCGCGACGTCCCGCTGCGCGCCCTGCTCGGTGAGCGGCTGGGCGGGGCGCCGGTCGCGCTCGGCCACGACGTCCGCACCGGCGGGCTGGCCGAGGGTCGGATCGGGGCCGGGCGCGGCGTCGACCGGTTCGTCTTCATCGCGCTGGGGACCGGCATCGCCGGCGCCATCGGCATCGACGGCCGGATCGAGGCGGGGGCGCACGGCTACGGCGGCGAGATCGGCCATGTCGTGGTGCGCCCCGGCGGACCGGAGTGCGGCTGCGGCGCGCGCGGCTGCCTGGAGACCGTGGCGTCGGCCTCCGCCGTCACCCGGGCCTGGGCCGAGGCCAGTGGCGACCCGGCCGCCGACGCCGCCGACTGCGCCCGCGCGGTCGCGGCGGGCGACGACCGGGCCGCCGCCGTCTGGCAGCGGGCGGTCGACGCCCTCGCGGACGGACTGGTGGTCTGCCAGAGCCTGCTCGACCCCTCGACGGTCATCGTCGGCGGCGGGCTGGCCGAGGCCGGGGACACCCTCCTCACCCCGCTGCGGGCCGCGCTGGCGCAGCGGCTCACCTTCCAGCGGCCGCCGCTGCTGGTGCCGGCCGTGCTGGGCGACAACGCCGCCTGCCTGGGCGCGGGGCTGCTCGCCTGGGATCTGCTCTCCCTGGAGGTGACCGCGTGACCGGCCCCATCGCCACCGGCCCCATCGCCACCGGCGGCCCCTTCGGACCGGGCGTCGGCCGCACCGTGCTGACCGGCGGCCGGCTGGTGCTGCCCACCGGCGTCGTCGGCAACGGCCTGCTGGCCGTCGAGCGCGGCCGGATCGCCGCCGCCGGTCCGGCCGACGGCGCCCCGGTGCCGGGCGCGCTGGACCTCACCGGCCGCACGGTGGTGCCCGGCTTCGTGGATCTGCATGTGCACGGCGGCGGCGGTGCCTCGTACGCCTCCGGGGTGGCCGAGGAGGCGCTGACGGCGGCCCGTACCCATCTGGAGCACGGCACCACCACCACCATGGCGAGCACCGTCACCGGCGAGATCGACGAGGTGTGCCGGCAGGCCGCCGTCCTCTCCGAGCTGGTGGAGGACGGCGTGCTGGCCGGCGTCCACTTCGAGGGGCCGTTCATCTCGCACCAGCGGTGCGGCGCCCACCGGCCCGACCTGCTGCGCGACCCGGACCCGGCGGTGGTCCGCCGGCTGGTCGAGGCGGCGCGCGGTACGGCGCGGATGGTGACGCTGGCCCCGGAGCTGCCCGGCGGGCTGGAGTCCGTCCGGCTGCTGGCGGAGCTGGGGGTGATCGCCGCCGTCGGCCACACCGACGCCGACTACGCCACCACGCTGCGGGCGGTCGACGCGGGGGCCACCGTGGCCACCCACCTGTTCAACGCCATGCCCGCCGTGCACCACCGCGAGCCCGGCCCGATCGTCGCGCTGCTGGCGGACGAGCGGGTCACGGTGGAGCTGGTCAACGACGGCGTCCATCTGCACCCCGCCATGCTGGACCTGGCCTTCGGCGCGGCCGGTGCCGCCCGGGTCGCGCTGATCACCGACGCCATGGGCGCCGCCGGGATGGGCGACGGACTGTATCCGCTGGGCCCGCTCCAGGTCGAGGTGGCCGACGGCGTGGCGCGGCTGGTCGAGGGCGGCTCGATCGCCGGTTCCACCCTCACGCTGGACGTCGCCTTCAAGCGTGCCGTCACGGTCAACGGCCTGCCGCTCACCGACGCGGTACGGGCGCTGTCCGGCAACCCGGCGGCGCTGCTGGGCCTGTCCGCCGACATCGGGTCGCTGGAGGCCGGGAAGTACGCCGACCTGGTGGTGCTGGACTCGGAGAGCTACGACCTGGTCGCGGTGATGCGCCGGGGCCGCTGGGTGGTCGGCGCCGACCGGCTGGCCCCCGCCCGGGTGGCCTGACCCCCGGCGACGCGGAGCGGGCCCCGGGTGGAGTCACCCGGGGCCCGCTCCGCGTCGTACCGGCTCGCCGAGGTCAGCCCGGGAACGTCTTGACGCTGGTCGGGGTGAGGGCGACCTTGTCGACCAGCAGCCCGGCGCATGCGTCGTTGTCGCAGGTGAGGACTATCGTGTTGGCGCCCTTCTTGAGCGTCGGCCACACATAGGAGCTGTACCAGCTCGCCGCCGGGTCGCCGGAACCCGGGCTGTAGTTCTTCATGCCGATCCCGCCGGGGTGCGGCGTGCCGTTGGCGGTCACGGCGGCCTGCGCGTCGCCGCCGGGGTTGTCGTAGTGCACCCAGAACGCGAACTGCCCGTCGGAGGGCGCGTCCACCGTCCAGGAGATGCTGGTGCCCTGCTGGAGCGTCACGTACTTGCCGTCGCCGGACTTGGTGCCCTGCACCTCGGACGCCTGCGAGCCGTTCTGCACCTGGAGCGCCGAGACGTCGCTCACCGGGTCGCCGGACGCGGCGGCGGTCGTGGCGGGCCGGGTCGGCTCGCCCGAGTCGCTGGTCGTCGCGGTGGGGGACTGCGAGGCACCGGTCGCCGTGTCGGCCTCCTTGCCGCTGCCGCGGTTGCTCAGCGCCACGCCCACGCCGATCGCGATCGCGACCACCACCGCGATGGCGCCGATCAGCACGCCCCGGCTGCTCCCGCCGCCGCCGCCCCGGCCCGCCGCCCTGCCGCCGCCCTGGGCCCCGCCGTCGTCGGCGGGCTGGGGGCGGGAGTGCTGGGCGTACGGGGCGTGCTGCTGCGGCACCGTCTGGCCGTAGGCGGGCTGCTGCTGCCCGGGGCGCTGCTGCCCGTACTGCGCCCGGCCGACCTGGGTCGGGTGCGCGTACGACGTGCGCGGCACCCCGGGCTGCTGGACCGCCGCCGGGGCAGCCTGGTCGGCGCCCTCGTGTGCGCCCTCACCGCCCGCCGGGCGGTAGAGGTAGGCGAACGGGTCGTCGTCCTCGGGTACACCGTTGCTGCCGGCCGTCATGCGGTCGTCAACTCCCCACTTGCAGTACGCCTCACCGCGGATGCGACGCACGCGGGCGCGTGCACGGTTCCCCCCGCACCTGGCGGGGTGTGCGACGGTCGGCGTGGCGGTCGATGCGGCAGGTCTGAGCACATGATCAATTGGCACCGCGGCACATGACCGCGATTCGAGACGTAGGACACCCGTACCCGTGGCAGCCTACCCCGGACGGGTGACAACGACGAACGTGCGCGTACGGCTTGCGGGGGCCTTCGGCCGGGCCCGCCCGGCGCCACCGCCGACGGACCCGGCGACAGTGGCCCGGCGGTGGGCCGGAGTTGGCCGGACGGCAGGTCAGCCCGCCCGTCGGTGGGAGCGGGGGCCGCCCTGCTGTGTCCCCCGGGCGCCGCGCGAGGCGCCGCCGCGTGACCGCTTCTCCACGTACATCAGCTCGTCCGCCGTGTGCAGCACCTCGTCGATGCTCATCCCGCAGCCGGCCCAGCCGATGCCCAGGCTGACGTCCACCCGCATCGCCCGGCCGTCGATCCGCATCGGCGGCAGGATGGCCATCCGCAGCCGCCCGGCCAGGTCCTTGGCCTCGTCCCGGCCGATGCCGTCGGCCAGCACCACGAACTCGTCGCCGCCCAGCCGGGCCACCGTGTCGCCCTCGCGGACCACGTGCTGGAGCCGCTTGGCGACCTCGACCAGCACCGCGTCCCCGGCGTTGTGGCCGAACCGGTCGTTGATCGACTTGAAGCCGTCCAGGTCGCAGAAGATCACCGCCAGCCCCTTGGCCGCACCGCCGGCCGCCGGCTGGTCGGGCAGCACCGGGTCCGGCACCACCGCGTGCACATGCTCGTAGCCGTAGTGCATGCCGTACGGCTGCGGTGCGTACGGCTGGGGTGCGTACGGCTGGGGTGCGTACGACTCCGACCCGTACGCCTGCGGGTCGTACGGCTGCGCCCCGTACGCATGGGGACCGTACGACTGCGCACCGTAACCATCCGGCAGGCAGTAGCCGTGCACCGCCAGATCCATCCCGGCGGCCAGCTCGAAGTCATGCCCCGGACCGAGGCCCAGCGCGCCTCCCACCGTGTCGCCGCCCGGCGCGCCCGGCGCCGCACCGTGCGCCGCCGCGCCGCCGGGGCCCTGCGGCAGGCCGCAGAGCCGCAGGCTGAGCCGGGTGCGCAGCTCGGCGCCGTTGGGCAGGCCGGTGAGCGCGTCATGGCTGGCCCGGTGGGCGAGCTGCAACTCGTGGCGCTTGCGGTCCTCGATGTCCTCGACGTGGGTGAGCAGGAAGCGGGGGCCGTCGGAGGCGTCCGCGACCACGGAGTTGCGCAGGCAGACCCAGAGGTAGTCGCCGTCCCGGCGGGAGAGCCGCAGTTCGGCGCGGCCGCCCTCGGCGCTGGTCCGCTCCAGCAGGGCCAGGTCCTCGGGGTGCACCAGGTCGGCGAAGCTCTGCCGGCGCAGCACGGCGCGCGGGCGGCCCAGCAGCCGGCACAGGGCGTCGTTCACCCGGGAGAGCTTGCCGCGCTGCACGCCGTGCAGTTCGGTGATGGCCATGCCGCTGGGCGCGTACTCGAAGGCGTGCCGGAAGCTCTCCTCGCTGGCCCGCAGTGCCTGCTGCTCCTTCTCCAGCCGGGCCAGGGCCCGCTGCATCTCCGCGCGTAGTCTGGCGTTCCCGATCGCGATCGACGCCTGGAGGGAGAACATCTCCAGCGCCTCGCGGGTCCACGCGCCGGGCCGCTTGCCGTTGCGCGGGCGGTCCACCGAGAGCACGCCGAGCAGTTCGCCGCCGGGGCTGTACATCGGCGCCAGCAGGCCGTCGGCGGGGTGCCAGTCGGTCTCGTCGCGGGGCATCGGCCCGTCGCCGGTCCAGCTCGGGATGTCCGGGCCGACGGCCCAGCCCCGGTCGTACGGGACGAAGCGCAGCGTGCCCCAGTGGTCGCCCACGTTGAGCAGCCGCTCCCAGGACTCGCGGGAGCCGACCTGCCCGAGCAGCACGGCGGGGCCGCCGCACTCGGTCTCGCGGAGTTCCCAGACGGCGGCGACCACCAGGTCACCGTCCGGCCGCACCAGGCTGACGGCTGCGGCGTCGAACCCCATACCGGTGACCGCGCCCTCGACGACGGCCTGAAGGGTCCCGGCCAGACTCCGGGCTGCGTTCAGGTCCGCGACAACCCTGTGCAGGGTTCGGAGGGTCGCCAAGCGGACATACGGCTCCGACTCGGCTTCCATGTGGGGTCTCCCCGAGTCCTCGACTGCTAGCGCCTTGACTGCTTCTTGAATGGTTATCGTCCAATTGCCAGAAGAACTGAATCACAGGGAGCACATCGTTCGGCACGCTCGGTCAGCAATAGACCACCACTTGTGACCCAAATCACACAGCCGGCAGGCATGCGCGACGGGTGCGACTGGACGTCCCGACCTCAAGACCTCGCAGCCCGGAGGGTGTTCGCCTCGGTCAAACCCACCAAGACCTGAAGTCAACAGCACCCCGCCGGACCCGCCACATTCACTCCTGCGGGTGATCACGCCCCTTCTGTCCCATGCATAGCGAATTGCCCCATGCGGAATTCACCGTGCGACCAAGGTCCCGCCCGGTCCTACGACCCGGGTCCGATGACCCGAGCCTTTCCCTCCCACTACCGTGCGATACGTGTACAACGCTCCGCAGAACACCCAGGACGCACCCCTCTCCTCCCCGACGGAGCCGGCCACCCGCCATCATGGAGGGGTGACCCAGCAGCAGTCGGAGGACCCCGGCACGCCCACGACCGCCCTGGAGGCCACCCCGGACGAGTTCCGGGCCGCGCTCTCCCGGCTGACCGCCGGCGTGGTGCTGCTCACCGCCCACGACCCGGAAGACGGCCCGCGCGGGGAGGACGTCGGCATGACCGCGACCGCGTTCCTGTCGGTCTCCCTGGAGCCGCCGCTGGTGCTGGTCTCGGTCCGCGAGGACTCCAGGATGGACGAGTTGCTCTCCCGCGTCGACCACTGGGCGGTATCGATCCTGGACGACGGCCACCGCCGGGTCGCCGCCAAGTTCGCCATGCGGGGCCGGGTCAGCGACCGGCTGCTGTTCGCCGACACCCCGCACCGGCGCGGTACGGCCAGCGGCGCGCCGCTGGTCGAGGGGGCCCTCGCCACCGTGGAGTGCGTCACCGAGCAGCGGATAGCCGCCGGCGACCACACCCTCCTGATCGGCCGCGTCCTCACCGCCCACCTCCCGTCCCCCGACGCCCGCCCCCTGCTCTACTTCCGCGGCGGCTACCGCACCCTCACCTGACCTCCCCCAACCCCGCACAGCCTCAGCCCACCAGCGCGAAAACCCCCTACCCACCCCCGGCCGACCCACCCACCCAGGAACGCGAGGAACCGCGCGAACAACCACCCCCCACCCAACCCAGACACCCACACAGACCCAACCCCCCACCCACCCAGGGGCGCGAGGAACCGCGCGAACAACCCCCCACCCCGTAGAGCCCCGAACCCCCAGCACCCCCCACCCCGAGCGGCACCCACCCCCGAGCGGCACCCACCCCCGGGCAGCACCCAGCACCCAGCACCCGGCAAACAGCGCCCGCACCGCCCGCCCTACTCGGCGTAGCCGCCCCCCGACCGCCCCCGACCCCGTCCCCGCTTCACCTCGGACCGCCGCTTCTTGTTCTCCAACCGCCGCTCCACCATCCCCCGACTCGGCCGAGTCGCCCGCCGCGCCTTCGGCGGCGCCGCCGTCGCAGCCGCCAGCAACACCCCCAGCCGCGCCGCCGCAGCCTCCCGGTTCCGCCACTGCGACCGATGCTCGGAGGCCCGTATGACGATGTACCTGCCCTCCACCAGCCGCCCCGCCAACCGCTCCAGCGCCCGCTCCTTGAGCACCTGCGGCAGCGCGGCCGACCCGACCAGGTCCCACCGCAGCTCGACCTGGCTGTCGGAGGTGTTGACGTGCTGGCCACCGGGGCCGGACGAACGGGAGAAGCGCCACTGGAGCTCGGCGTCGGGTACGACCACCGACCCCCGGACGCGGATGGGCTCAGGCATACCCCCATGATCCCGCCTCCCCCCGCACCCCGTCACCCCGATATCCCGGCCCCGCACCGGCCCCCGCGACGGACCCGCCCGGCGGCCCGCGACAATGGACGGGTGATCGACCTCGGCTACTCGCTGTCGCCCCGCTTCCCCGACCCCCCGCAGACCGACTACCGCAGCGCGGACGCCCGCACCCTGCGGCGCGACCTGTTCTGCGGCGACGTCCACCTGCACGCGGACGGCCGGGACCTGTCCACCGCCTGGGGCTGGGTGCCGGTGCTGGACTTCGCCTGGGCGCTGTGCGACATCGCGGAGCTGCTGGACCGCGACCCGGCGGGCAGCCGCAGCGCGACCGTGCAGACGGCCGAGCTGGACTTCACCGAGTCCACCGAACTGCTGCGCTTCGCCCGCCGGTTCGGCTGGGTGGAGATCCACGCGGACTGGGTGGACGGCCCGCCCGCCGCCGTACGCCACGCCGAACTGCGCCGCGAGGCCCGCGACTTCCTCCAGGACGTGCTGGCCGACCTGGTCGACCTGCACCCCGAACTGGCCGACAACCCCAATGTCTGGGCGCTCCAGTCCCGCTTCCCACGCGTCTGACGCTCCCTCACCGCACCCGCCCCACAAGCCCGACACGCCCGGGTGCGGCGGCGCGGAACCACCCGGGGCCTTTACCGCGTTATTGCCATCGACGACAGTGCCGGACCGCCCGGTCCGACCCGTCGAACGGCCGACCGACGACGATGAAGGGACACTCCCCACCATGCCTGTGAGCCTCTCCAAGGGCGGCAACGTCTCGCTGACCAAGGAAGCCCCGGGGCTGACCGCTGTCACCGTCGGCCTGGGCTGGGACCTGCGGACCACGACCGGCACCGACTTCGACCTCGACGCCAGCGCCATCGTGCTGAACGGCTCCGGCAAGGTCGTCTCCGACGGCCACTTCGTCTTCTTCAACAACCGCCAGACCCCGGACGGCACCGTCGTCCACACCGGCGACAACCTCACCGGCGAGGGCGAGGGCGACGACGAGCAGATCAACGTCAACCTGGCCGGCCTCCCGGCCGAGGTCGACCGGATCACCTTCCCGGTCTCCATCTACGACGCGGAGAACCGCGGCCAGAGCTTCGGCCAGGTCCGCAACGCCTACATCCGGGTACTCAACCAGGCGGGCGGCACCGAGCTGGCCCGCTACGACCTCACCGAGGACGCCGCCACCGAGACCGCCATGATCTTTGGCGAGCTCTACCGCAACGGCGCCGAGTGGAAGTTCCGCGCCATCGGCCAGGGCTACGCCTCCGGCCTCACCGGCATCGCCCAGGACTTCGGCGTCAACGTCTGACAATGTCGCTTAGCTGTCATGCGTTGAAGGTTTAATCCTGAACGCCCTTGCAGGGCAGAGTCTACTCACCCTGTCAAGTCGGCCGTAATTCAGCCGGAATAGCGCAATAGAGAGAACCCCCCTTCCTGGTCGGAAGGGGGGCTTCTTTATTGTCAGAGAGACCGAGCCTCAGCCAAGGATGCCAAAACCCTGTACTCGATGATTCTGCCATTGCGGTCAAGACTCGGTTGGCAGCCGGATACCTCGAACAGCATTGGCCTATCATCGTCACGCTTCCACATCAATTCACCGGCCCTGTTTCCAATCCGGCCTACCTGTGCATCAAGAGATACTTGGCTTGGAGTCTGAATCTCCAGGTACTCCTTGTCCTCATATTGCTTCCCGAAAGACTCAATGGAGTCCCAGGGCCGGACAGTCCTTGCCTTGCAGTGGATTACCTCCGGACTGGAGTAGTTCCAGTCATGATGGAAAGCACCTGATTCGGGGTCCTGAATATAGGACTGCCGATACACCTCTGCTGTCAGCTCATAGCGCTTCATGGCAAGGGGTTTCACCAGGACCGCCACATGTCACGCAACCGGCGGATTTGCCGATTCTGCCTGAGCACTTCGCGCCGGTAGTTGAATGGCTCCATCTGAATCCTGCGACTCCGGTGCCAGGACAGATTTCCAATGGCTCTCTCTGCGAGAGGCGACAGATAAACAGACTTGTTTCCGAGCAATGCCAAGGTACTCCGTGCCGACGTACATTCCGCTATACTCCTGCCAAGGCACAGAGCAAGGGAGAGAGACCATGGCTAAGAAAACAATCGTTGTCTGTGACATCACTGGTGAGGAAGGCGCGGACACTGTCGAGTTCGCGTGGGAGGGAACTAGGTACTCCATTGACCTGGTGGACAGCGAGCGGCAGAAGATTGACGATTTTCTTGCTCCTTATCTTAAGGTAGCCGAGGAAGTCACCAGCGGTCAGCGCGCCTTGCCGGTTCAGCCCGGCCCCGATTCTTTCAAGGTCCGGAAGTGGGCGCAGGAGAACAACATCCTGGTGGATGGCCAACCGCTTCTTGCGCGGGGTCGAATTCCTGCCGCCTTTGTCGAGCTGTACGAGAAGGCTCACCAGGAGCTGTAACCGGATTTGAGCGGAGTGCCCGGGTGGTCAAACACCCGGGCACTCTCATTTCGACCTAGATAAGGTAGCCGTATGAGTCTTTTTCGACGGTCCCTCAAGCCGTTCAAGGTCACCATCACCGGCATGGTCACCCACACGGCTGATGTAGGCAGCCTCCGCGAGGCTCGCAGCGCCATCCTGGGCGCCTGCGAGACGGCCTTGGGCACTCTCCCTCCCGGCAAGGCTCTCGACGCCTACAGCAGCGACGCAGGCCGTCTGAACCTCGCCCTGTCCGGCGGTGAGGCAGACAGCTCCCTTGCCGACACAGGGTCATGGGTCTTTTCGTTCGAATCCATCCCTCTTGAAATCACCATCAAGCGTCGTTAGCCTGCTTGACAGGCAGTCAGACGGAAGGGTGCGGGTATGTAGTGCAATCCGTGGCAGAGATACAAAATGCTCTACTCGAAGCAGGAGCGGTCCTATCTCATCTTTGACCGAGCAGTGGGAGGGTTCTGCACCTTGCCCAATAAGTCCGGGGAAAAGGAACTGCTCCGATTCGGCCGGGGTGAAGATGTTCTCTACTGGCTGAGCGGGTGCTCAAAGCGAGGTTTGGAAATGACCGGCAAGGGCATGACCCTTGTCCCTACCCCGGAAAGAGTGCTCTGATGACAGACGAAGAGATTAAGGCGCTGGCGGCCGAAATCCGTGAGCGCATCGCCAAAAAGGCGAAAAAGACGATGTGGTGTGAGATGTATCCTCGCTACTCGTTCCAGTACTCGACCATGGCTGACGGGTACGTGATTTGGGACAAGGTACTTGGAGGCTTTGCCAGCCTTCCGAAAGACCCCCGGGATTCGCGCGGGGAAGGAGAAATGGAACTGCTGGTGTTCTCCGACGCCGACCACGCAATCCACTGGCTTGAATTGGTCTGTGCTCAAGGCGGCGATGTGTTCGCAAGACAAAGGCCGAGAGGTTCGAAGCTCAACCCGGCGCCCGACCTGACGAACGTCTACGACTTGGAACGAATGCTGTGACCCTGGGAACAGCAAGGAGCCCCGGCTACCAAATGGCGGCCGGGGCTCCTTCATGCTCTGTGAGGCTCTGTGCGGCCTTCTGACGTTTCAGGGGCTAGGACGCCCGGGGGATATCCAAGGCCGCCAGAAGGGCCGTTATGGGTTTTCTAGGGGTGCTTGGGGAGCTGCGGTTCCCCACCGAACCTTGTCATCACATCCATGATGTCCGCTTCGGTCGTCTGCACGTAGTAACGCAGGGACACACTCACATCATGATGGCGCATTTGGCGCCGGAGCATTTCCGGATGCCCGCCGAGCGTCACAATCTCGTTGGCAAACATGTGGCGGAACTGGTGGGGATTCAAGGTGAGTCCCGCGCGCTTGCCTGCGCGCCTGATGCCGACATAGACCGAGTTCTGATTCTTGTCCAGGTCGTATTCCGTGTACTCCGCCGCAAACCAGTCGGCCACAACAACGGGTCCGGCGGTTTTGGGAGTCGAGATAGCCCCGTCCGGGAGCCTTTGCCGGTCGAAATCGATGATGTTCCCCTTGATGGGCTGCTTCACGCACGATTCGCCCAGCCGTGCGCCTGAGTGAAGCATGGTCATCACCCAAGGCCGGTACATGCTCTTTTCGAAGACCTCGTGAATCTTCTCGATGGTTTGCAGGTCATAGACCTTCTGCGGTGCCTTCGGGCACGGAAGCTTGATTCCGAGACTGGCGCGGAGCGCGATGGAGTGCTTCCGCCGGGTACCGGGATTAAAAACAGTGTCGAGCCTGTTGGTGAGGAACCGCACAGTTGCTTCCTCAAAGGGGAGGTTCTCAATTCCCAGGTGCTTGAGGGTCTTCAGGTACTCCGCGTAGGTCTTGTCTCGGATAGGCCGGTCTGCCAGCCGGGTGAGCGGGACATCCAGGCAGGTCCGACGTGTGGTTGTCAGGCGTTCCACTTGTACTCCACCAAACCCTTCGAGCTGAGATTCGGCGTAAAGGACTTCGGCGTCAACGTCTGACCCACCCCGGCCGGGGCCGGCCCCAGCACCGCCGGCCCCGCCCTGCCCCCTTTCCCGTCTTGGAAAGCGTCAGTTCTTGGCCCCGCCACAATCGACTCGGGACGATCGAACGCGACGGGCGCGGTCCGGCGCCTCCGTCGCCGTCTACGGTGCGGATATGCAGGTGATGCTGTCGCGCATCCGGGATGACTTCTTGCGCGAACAGGAAGCCGACGGATGATCGCCCCCGCCTGCGGGGACCATCGAGCAACCCACGGGAACCAGCCGGGAGGTTGCACATGGCGACAAGCAGGCGGCAGAGCTCCACACCCACACCCCTTCAACAAGAGCTTGCCCCCGTACCCGGTTGCGCGCAGTGCCTGGGTCTCGCGGTACGCCGGCGGAACGCCCGTTCTGCGGCGGACTACGGCGCGGTGATCGACGCGAATGTCCAACTGCATTGCCACCTGGAAGCCCAGCACGGAAAACGGGACAGCCATGGCTGGCCCCAGCAGGTCGCGGTTGCCACAGGGGCCGGTATCACGCTCGGCGGGGCGGGCGCCCCGGGCAAGGGCGGCCGGGAGGTAGCCGGGTGCGAGCTGCATCGGCTTGTGGGCCAGGAAATCGCCTATGACCCGATCACGGATCAGCACGTTCTCGTCGGGACCGGTTCGGAGAGTGCGGCAACCTCTCGGGGGAGCCGCCCCCGATGACGGGCACCCGCAAGGCGCCCCACTACTGGGCAATGGTTTCGAAGTCGTCGCCGCGTTCCTCGCGGTAGACCTGCTGGTCCAGTCAGATGTCGCCGAGTCCACCTCAGACAATCCGGCCGTCCGCCTGGAAGTTCAGGGAACCACGAGGCGGGGCCGTCTGCCAGGGGTCCGGCTCGGAAATGTCGTCGGGCTGTCTCAGCAGGTCGGACACGCTCAGTTGCCATCTGGTCACAGATTCCACCGGCATGATCGGAGGGAACTCCGAAACTTTCGAGATTGCTGACCCTGGATTTTGATCTTCGAGCCGGAGCTTCGCCGGGCCGACCTCTGACCCAAGAGACCAAAGAGGGCAAATAGCCAGGCCAGGCGTTCGCGCGAGAACTATTGACCAGGGGAAAGTTTCGTAATCCTTGCCGAAAGCGTTGACAGGTCCATGGGGACGGCCCAAAACTGTTCGCCGTCGACAGCTCAGCCGCTGTCGATCCAGGTCACCACCCTGACCTGGCCCTCCGATCGCCGAGGACACGACGGTCGGCCAATCCGGACGCGTTGCGCGATGCCGACGCGGTCGCCGTCATCCCGGCTGCTGACAGTCCCGCCGGGTCAAGTCACGCCTGCCTGGCCTCCCCCACCCCTCACGAGGAGGAAGCACGCACATGAACAATGCCCCCGCCCACCCGAAGGGCCGCCAACACAGCCGCTTCAGGCTGCTGATCAGCAGTGCCTGCTCGCTGCTGCTGGTCGCCGTGGCCGCGATGTTCCTGCCCGGCACCGCCAGCGCCGACACGGCCGTCTCCTCGAACCAGACCGGCACCAACAACGGCTACTACTACTCGTTCTGGACCGACGGGGGCGGTTCGTCCTCGATGAACCTGGGCTCCGGCGGCAACTACAGCACCTCGTGGAGCAACGTCGGCAACTTCGTCGCCGGCAAGGGCTGGGCCACCGGCGCGCGCCGGACCGTGAACTACTCGGGCAGCTTCAACCCGTCCGGCAACGCCTACCTGGCGCTGTACGGCTGGACGACCAACCCGCTCGTCGAGTACTACGTCGTCGACAACTGGGGCACCTACCGGCCCACCGGCACGTTCAAGGGCACCGTCACCAGCGACGGCGGCACCTACGACATCTACGAGACCACGCGGACCAACGCCCCGTCCATCCAGGGCACCGCGACGTTCAACCAGTACTGGAGCGTCCGGCAGTCCAAGAAGACCGGCGGCACCATCACCACCGGCAACCACTTCGACGCCTGGGCCAAGTACGGCATGAACCTGGGCAGCCACAACTACCAGATCCTCGCCACCGAGGGCTACCAGAGCAGCGGCAACTCCAACATCACGGTGAGTGACGGCGGCAACGGCGGCGGCACCACCGGCGGTACGACCGGCGGCACCACCGGGGGCTCCACCACCGGCGGCAACGGCGGCGGCACCACCGGCGGCACCACCGGGGGCAACGGCGGCGGCGGTTGCACGGCGACGCTCTCCGCCGGCCAGCAGTGGAGCGACCGGTACAACCTCAACGTCTCGGTCAGCGGCTCCAGCAACTGGACCGTGACGATGAACGTCCCGTCCCCGGAGAAGATCAGCTCGACCTGGAACGTCAGCGCCAACTGGCCCAGCAGTCAGGTGCTCGTCGCCAAGCCCAACGGCAACGGCAACAACTGGGGTGTGACGATCATGACCAACGGCACCTGGACCTGGCCGACGGTCTCCTGCAGCGCAAGCTGACCCCCGCACCCCCCGAAACACCGCACCCGTGGCGGGGGGGGGCCCCCCCCCCCCCCCCCCCCCCCCCCCCCCCCCCCCCCCCCCCCCCACCCCCCCCCCCCCCCGCGCCCCCCCCCCCCCCACCCCCCCCCCCCCCC
>NZ_JBIVRB010000020.1:0-93082 GCF_044755465.1 Streptomyces sp. NPDC092296
ACCGAAGGACGTCGAACTCGCCGCATAACCTCAGCAACCCCGAACCACCCCAAACCCGACAGGAGCGCCTTGACGAAAGACATAGAGGCACCCCCAGGCTGCGCCTACCCGCTCCGCCCTGCCCACCGCCGGCGCACGTCCCACCCCGGAGCAGCCCGCCGCAGTCCTCCTACCGCCCTGCCGCAAGGCAGCGGCCCCGGACCCCCACCCCACCAACACGCCCGCCCGATCGTCCCCGGCCCGCCGCCGGCCCGACCCCTCTCCCGCCCCGGTACGTCCGCCCCGCCCCGCCAGGCGCGACCCCGCAGGCGGCGCCCCCGGACCCCGCCCGCGCGCAGCCGGGCGCATTTCCCGTACCGGAGCGGCCCGCCGCAGTCCAACGCAGCAGTGGCCCCGCGCCCTCCTCTGCCCTGCCCTTGCCCCTCTCGGCACCAGGCGTGACCCCGCAGGCCGCCCCTGGGGGCCCTGCCCGCAGCCCGGCGCAACTCCCGGCCAGGGGGTAGCCCGCGTAAGCCTGCGTACCTTCCCGTCCCCGGCTTGCCGCCGCGCGTGTCCCCGCAGGCGGTGCCCCCGGGGCCCTGCCCGCGCATCCCCTGCTCGCGGCCTGGCGCAACTCCCGTCCCCGGGGGCAGCTCGCCGTAAGCCTCCGTGCCCGTCCTCGCCCGCCGCCGCGCGCGTCCCCGCAGGCGGTGCCCCCGGGCCCTGCCCGCGCGCCCCCTGCCCGCAGCTCGGCGCGGCTCCCGGCCGGGGGGTAGCCCGCCGTAAGCCTCCGTGCCCGTCCTCGCCCGCCGCCAGGCGCGGACCCCGAAGGCGGCCCCCCGGAGCCTGCCCGCGCGCCCCCTGCCCGCAGCTCGGCGCGGCTCCCGTCCGGGGGGGTAGCCCGCCGTAAGCCTCCGTACCCGTCCTCGGCTTGCCGCCGCGCGCGGCCCCCCGGAGCCTGCCCGCGCACCCCCTGCCCGCAGCTTGGCGCGGCTCCCGGCCGGGGGGTAGCCCGTCGTAAGCCTCCGTACCCGTCCCCGGCTTGCCGCCGCGCGTGTCCCCGCAGGCGGTGCCCCCGGGCCCTGCCCGCGCGCCCCCTGCCCGCAGCCCGGCGCAACTCCCGTCCCCGGGGGCAGCTCGCCGTAAGCCTCCGTACCCGTCCCCGGCCCGCCGCCAGGCGCGGACCCCGCAGGCGGCCCCCCGAAGCCTGCCCCCGTACCCCCTGCCCGCCGCCAGGCGCAACTCCCGGCCCGGAGCAGTGACTTGCAAGCTTTCGGAAAATGAGAGCACCCAACTGAAAATTGCACGCTTAGGATGTCCTACGATCGCAGGTATGACACGACGACTTGCGGAAGTGGCCAAGAAGGTCGGCTTGAGCGAGGCCACGGTCAGCCGTGTGCTCAACAACCGGCCGGGCGTCTCGGAGAACACCCGCGCCGCAGTCCTGACCGCGCTGGACGTCCTCGGCTACGAGCGGCCCACCCAGCTGCGGGGGCAGCGCTCCCGGCTGGTGGGGCTGGTGCTGCCCGAACTCCAGAACCCTATCTTCCCCGCCTTCGCCGAGGTGGTCGGGGCGGCACTGGCGCAGCAGAGCTTCACCCCCGTGCTGTGCACCCAGACCGCCGGCGGTGTCTCGGAGGCGGACTACGTCGGCCTGCTGCTCCAGCAGCAGGTCTCCGGTGTGGTCTTCTTCGGCGGCGCCTACGCGCAGGAGGACGCCCCGCACGGCCACTACGACCTGCTGTCGGAGCGCGGCCTGCCCACCGTGCTGCTGAACGCGGCCGTCGACGGGCTGGACTTCCCCCGGGTGGCCTGCGACGACGCCGTCGCGGTGACCCAGGTCTTCGGGCATCTGCGGCAGCTGGGCCATGAGCGGATAGGCATGGTCCTGGGCCCGCAGGACCACGTCCCGTCCCGCAGAAAGCTGGCCGCCGCCCGCGTCGAGGCGGCGGCCGTCGGCCGCGAGCTGCCGGACGAGCTGGTCGAGCGGGCGCTGTTCTCCCTGGAGGGCGGCCACGCGGCGGCCACCCGCCTGCTGCGCCACGGTGTCACCGCGATCGTCTGCGCCAGCGACCCGCTCGCCCTGGGGGCGATCCGGGCGGTGCGCCGCCACCGCCTGTCGGTCCCCGGGGATGTCTCCGTCGTCGGCTACGACGACTCCTCGTTCATGACGTGCATCGACCCGCCGCTGACCACGGTGCGCCAGCCCATCGAGGCGATGGGGCGGGCGGTGGTCGACCTGCTGACCGCCGAGATCGCCGGTACCTGGGGCGACCACGGCGAGATCTTCTTCGAACCCGAGCTGGTCGCGCGGGCCAGCAGCGGCCCCGTCGCACAGTCGTCCACGGTGCGTTAACCAGCAGCCACGGACCGCTGAGTCACGACTGAGTATCGAGTTTTTGCGAAATCCAGTCGACATCTTGTGGACATCTGTCGCGGATGGTTAAGTGACTCGCGCCAGCAGGCAATGCGCGGCAACGGAGCCCCGTACCAGGTGCTCCGCCACGCGCACCGGCCCCGCCGGGCCCGCGATCAGCCACGATCCAGCGGTCCGGCGAGCCACCGAAAGCATGACCTTGCAGAACTCCCCGCCCCGGTCCGACGGACGGAGCGGGCCCCCACTGGATCACACGGACCGCGCGCCCTCCGCGCGAATACTGTCCACCGTGCTTGAAGAAGGGTCCACCCGCATGAACAGAACCCGGCTGCTCCGCAGAGCGGTCTCCGCCGTCGCAGTCGCCGGCCTCGCCCTCTCGGCCGCGGCGTGCAGCAGCTCCGGCAGCAGCGGCAGCAGCGGCGAGGAGAGCAAGGCCGGTTCGGGGAGCAGCACCAAGGCCGCAGGCGACGCGTCCTCGGCCAAGCTCGACCCGAACGCCAAGGTGACGATCAGCATCGACTGTCAGCCGCCGACCACCAAGACCGCCGAGCGCAAGGAGTGGGCGGAGGACATCGCGGCGTTCAAGACGATGTACCCGAACGTCACCATCAACTCCAAGGACACCTCGCCCTGCGAGGAGCCGGCCCGCTTCACCGCCCAGCTTCAGGGCAAGACCCAGCCGGACGTCTTCTACACCTACTTCACCGACCTCAACCAGGTGCTGGACGCCGGTGGCGCCGAGGACATCTCGCAGTACGTCAACGACGAGACCGTCCCGGCGCTCAAGGACATCGACCCCTCGGTGCTGGACACCCTGAAGTCGGACGGCAAGCTGTACGGCCTGCCCAAGTCCAACTACAAGATGGGCCTGCTCTACAACCGCAAGCTCTTCAAGCAGGCCGGCCTGGACCCGGACCAGCCGCCGACGACCTGGGACGAGATCCGCGCCGACGCCAAGAAGATCGCGGCGCTGGGCGGCGGCGTCTACGGCTACGGCGAGTACAGCGCGACCAACCAGGGCGGCTGGCACTACACCGCCGAGCTGTACGGCCTCGGCGGCAAGATGGTGAACGACGACGCCACCAAGGCGACCTTCAACACCCCCGAGGGCAAGCAGGTCCTGCAGAACCTGTACGACATGCGCTGGACCGACAAGAGCATGGCCGCCGCGCAGGGCCTGAAGTGGCCGGACCTGATGACGCAGATGGCCGCCAACAAGCTCGGCATGTACGTCGGCGCGCCGGACGACATCACGTACATGGTGCAGACCCTCAAGGGCAACTACGAGGACTACGGCATGGGCCCGATGCCGGGTGAGCAGGGCGCCCTGCTCGGCGGCGACGACTACATGTTCAAGAAGGGCTCCACGCCCGACCAGATCAAGGCCGGCATCGCCTGGATCAACTTCAAGTACCTGACCATGGGCAAGGGCCAGTTCGACTACGCCCGCACCAAGGCCGACGGCCTGCCCGTGGGCCTGCCGGAGCCGTTCTTCTTCGGCGGCGCCACCCTGGACGCGGACAACAAGGCCAAGGCCGCCAGCGCCACCGTGCCGGTCGCCAACTACGCGCCCTACCTGGCCAAGTCGGTGCCCGGTGTGACCGAGCCCGCCAACGCCCAGCAGATCTACAAGGTGCTCGACAACCCGGTCTCCGCCGTGCTGACCGACAAGAACGCCAACATCGACAAGCTGCTCTCCGAGGCCGAGAACCAGGTCAACCAGGTCCTCGCGTCCCTGCAGTAACGGCAACCGGGGGGCCGGTCCGGCGGCCGGCCCCCCGCGCAGCCCCGGTACGACCGATCAGCAGCTGAACCAGGAGAAGCGATGGCAGCGATCACCGTCTCCCAAGACAAGACCAGGCGGGGCCCCAGGGGATGGGGTCCCGGCCAGCGGGGTGCCGCCGGCGACCAGGAGCGCGGCGGCCTGCGGAGGAAGGTGCGGCGGAACATCTCGGCGCACGGCTTCCTGCTCGGCGCGCTGCTCTGCTTCGGGTTCTTCACCTGGTACCCGATGGTCCGCGAAGTGATCATGAGCTTCCAGAAGACCAAGCGCGGCGAGACCAGCTGGGTCGGCCTGGAGAACCTGGACAAGATCTTCGCCGACCCGGCCTTCTGGCAGGCATGGCGCAACACCCTGCTCTACACCGGCCTGGCCCTGGTCCTCGGCTTCGCCATCCCCTTCTTCGTCGCGATCCTGCTGAACGAGCTGCGGCACGCCAAGTCCTATCTGCGCATCCTGGTCTACCTGCCGGTGATGCTGCCGCCGGTCGCCTCGGTACTGCTGTTCAAGTACTTCTACGACCCGGACTTCGGCCTCTTCAACCACATCCTCTCGGCGCTCCACCTGCCCACCTCGCTCTGGCTCAACTCCGCCAGCACCGCGATGATCTCGGTGGTCATCGCCTCGACCTGGATGAACATGGGCAGCGCCACCCTGATCTACCTGGCGGCGCTCCAGACCATCCCCGGCGAGCTGTACGAGGCGGCCGAGCTGGACGGCGCCGGCCTGCTGCGCAGGATCTGGCACGTCACCATCCCGCAGACCCGGCTGATCCTCTCGCTGCTGCTGCTGCTCCAGATCGTGGCCACCATGCAGGTCTTCGTCGAACCCTTCCTGCTGACCGGCGGCAACGGCCCCCAGGGGTCGACCACCACCGTGGTCTACCTCGTCTACCAGTACGCCTTCAACTTCAACAACTACGGAAGCGCCTCGGCGCTGGGTCTGGTCATGCTGCTGGTACTCGCCGGGTTCTCCGCCGTGTACGTGCGGCTGAGCCGCAACTCCGACTGAGGACGGGAGCCGCAACCATGGCAGCGAACGCCGGACAAACCCGCACCCTGATATCGCAGACCCAGCTGAACCGCCCGGTCGGCAAGGCCGTCTACTGGACCGTGCTCACCATCGTGGTCCTCGGGTTCACCCTGATCTTCCTGGGCCCGCTGTATTGGCTGGTCACCGGTGGCCTCAAGTCCACCAGCGAGGTCATCCAGAACCCGCCGACGATCTTCCCCAAGAAGATCCACACCGATACCTACAGCCAGGCGTGGACCCAGCTGCACATCGGCAAGCTGCTCTTCAACACCCTGTACTACGCCTTCGGCGCGCTGGCCTTCCAACTGGTCTTCGACGTCGCGGCGGCCTACTCGCTCTCCAAGCTCAGGCCGGTGCTGGGCAATGTGATCCTCGGCCTGATGCTCGCCACCCTGATGATCCCGGCCACCGTGCTGATCGTCCCCCAGTACCTCACCGTGCTGGACCTGCCGATCCTGCACATCAGCCTGATCAACAAGCCGTGGGCGATCTGGCTGCCGACCATCGCCAACGCCTTCAACATCTTCCTGCTGAAGCGCTTCTTCGACTCGATCCCCGAGGACCTGATGGCCGCCGCCGCCATCGACGGCGCCTCCCCGCTGCGGACGCTGCGCTCCATCGTGCTGCCGATGTCCCGGCCGATCCTCGGTGTCGTCTCGATCTTCGCGGTGGTCAACGTCTGGAAGGACTTCCTCTGGCCGCTGCTGGTCGAGCCGGACCCGGCCAACCAGACGCTCAACATCGGCATCAACTCGCTCGCCACCGGCGTGCCGCAGAACGTCATCATCGCGGCGCTGGCCATCGCCTCCGCGCCGACGATCGTCTTCTTCCTGATCTTCCAGCGCAACATCATGTCCGGGCTCACCTCAGGCAGCCTCAAGGGCTGACCCCCGTACGGCCCCAGTCGCGCCCCCGAGCAGCCGCCGGCCCAGCCCATTCCGTCCCCGCGGAACGGCCGGCGGCCCGGCCCGCGCCCGGACTTCATCCCGCTCTCGGTCGAAAGGACCCTCCACCGTGGTACAGCAGCCCCAGCCCCAGCCCCAGCGTCCGGGTTGGTGGCGCGACGCCGCGATCTACCAGGTCTACCCGCGGAGCTTCGCCGACGGCAACGGCGACGGCACCGGAGACCTGGCGGGAGTCCGCGCCAAGCTCCCCTACCTCGCGGACCTGGGCATCGAGGCCATCTGGTTCAACCCCTGGTACCCCTCACCGATGGCGGACGGCGGCTACGACGTCGCGGACTACCGCGACATCGACCCCGCCTTCGGCACCCTGGCCGACGCCGAGAAGCTGATCACCGAGGCCCTCCAGTTCGGCATCCGCACCATCGTCGACGTCGTCCCCAACCACATCTCCGACACCCACCCGTGGTTCCGCGCCGCCCTGGCCGCGCCGCCCGGCAGCCCCGAGCGGGAGCGCTTCCACTTCCGCCCCGGACGCGGCCCGGACGGCAGCGAGCCGCCGAACAACTGGGTCTCCGAGTTCGGCGGCGTGCCGTGGACGCGCACCACCAACCCGGACGGCACCCCGGGGGAGTGGTACCTCCACCTGTTCGCCACCCAGCAGCCCGACCTCAACTGGGACCACCCCGAGGTCCGCGCCGAGCACGAGGACATCCTGCGCTTCTGGTTCGACCGGGGCGTGTCGGGCGTACGGATCGACTCGGCCGCGCTGTGCGCCAAGGACCCGCAGCTGCCCGACTTCGAGAAGGGCGTCGACCCGCACCCCTTCGTCGACCGCGAGGAACTGCACGGCATCTACCGCTCCTGGCGGGCCATCGCGGACTCCTACGACGACCCCCGGGTGCTGATCGGCGAGGTCTGGCTGCCCGACGCCGAGCGCTTCGTCCGCTATCTGCGGCCCGACGAGATGCACACCGCCTTCAACTTCGACTTCCTGGCCCGCGCCTGGGACGCCGAGCAGCTGCGCACCTCCATCGACACCACCCTCGGCCTGCACGCCCCGGTCGGCGCCCCCGCCACCTGGGTGCTCTGCAACCACGACGTCACCCGCACCGTCACCCGCTACGGCCGCGCCGACACCCGCTTCAACTTCGCCGACAAGGCGTTCGGCACCCCCACCGACCTGGCACTCGGGCTGCGCCGCGCTCGGGCCGGCGCGCTGCTCTCGCTGGCGCTGCCGGGAGCGGTCTACCTCTACCAGGGCGAGGAGCTGGGCCTGCCGGAGGTGGAGAACCTGCCACTGGACCGGCTCCAGGACCCCATGCACTTCCGCTCCGGGGGCACCGACCCCGGGCGGGACGGCTGCCGGGTGCCGCTGCCGTGGAGCGGCACCACCCAGCCGTACGGCTTCAGCCCCGACGGCGTCGAACCCTGGCTGCCGCAGCCGGACGACTGGGCCGCCCTCACGGTCGAGGCCCAGTCCGCCGACCCCGACTCCATCCTGTCGCTTTACCGCACGGCCCTGCGGCTGCGCCGCAGCGAGCCGGGGCTGCGCAGTGCGGAGTTCGGCTGGCTGCCCGGTGCGCCGGGCGTGCTGGCCTTCCACCGCGGCGACGGGTTCAGCTGCGTGGTGAACCTCTCCGACGCTCCCGTACCGCTGCCCGGCGACGCCACCGTGCTGCTCGGCAGTGCCGGGCCGCTGGACGGCGAGCTGCCCCCGGACACCGCTGTCTGGCTGCGCCAGGCCGGCTGACCCCGCACACCCCCCCCGACGGCGAGGGCCGCGGACTCGATGAGTCCGCGGCCCTCGCCGTTCTGCGTACCAGGGGTCAGTCCACTCATTACAAATAGATGTCGATTCCTTGCGAACGGGTGTGGGCGGGCGCAGCCCATTCGGCGGCTGATCGCCGCCGGCGGTCGGGCAGGCCCGGCCCGCTGACCGGCGGGTCAGGAGCCGATCTGTGAGCCGTCTATCGAAGACTTGCAAGCACACTGTCAAAAATTTGCTCCTGCTTATGGACTTTCATCCGGCGGCCCTCATAGTCTTCCCACGCTCCCCCGAAACCTCCGCGTAACGCGGCCCGTACGGCTGCCCGCGCGGAGGGGGGTGCAGAGCTCCTCTGGTCCACCACTTCGTGCCCCCCACGACCAGCAAGGATGTGCATCCGCGATGCAGTCACCACCCAGAAGTCGGCTTCGCCGCAGTCTGGCCACTCTCACCGCCGGCACGCTCGGCGTCGCAGGCGTACTGACCGCCGTCGTCACCAGCGCCGGCACCGCCCAGGCCGCAGGTGTCAGCACCCTGTCGCCGCTGGCGGTCAGCGGCCGCGGCGCCACGGTGCCGTTCGTCGAGCAGGAGGCGGAGTACGCCGCCACCAACGGCACGGTGATCGGCCCCGACCGCCAGTACGGACACCTCCCCTCCGAGGCGTCCGGCCGGCAGGCCGTCACCCTGAACGCCGTCGGCCAGTACGTCGAGTTCACGCTCACCCAGCCCGCCAACGCGGTGGACTTCCGCTACAGCCTGCCCGACTCCCCGGACGGCAAGGGGCGCAACGCCTCGATCGACCTACTGGTCAACGGGTCCAAGCTGAAGAGTGTCGACGTCACCTCCAAGTACAGCTGGTACTACGGCGGTTACCCGTTCAACAACAACCCGGGTGACACCAACCCGCACCACTTCTACGACGAGGCCCGGACGATGTTCGGCTCGACGCTACCCGCCGGGACCAAGATCCGGCTCCAGGTGTCGTCCACCGCCCAGTCGCCCACCTTCACCATCGACCTGGCGGACTTCGAGAAGGTCGCGGACCCGATCGCCAAGCCGGCCGGCGCCCTCGACGTGGTCGCGGACTTCGGCGCGGACCCGACCGGCGCCACCGACTCCACCGCCAAGTTCCAGGCCGCGGTCAACGCCGGTGCGGCACAGGGCAAGACGGTCTACATCCCGCAGGGCAACTTCACCCTGTACAGCCATGTGATCGTGGACAAGGTGACCCTCGCGGGCGCCGGCCCCTGGTACAGCGTGCTCGGCGGCCGCGACCCGAACGTCCGCAGCCACGCGGCGGGCATCTACGGCAAGTACGTCAGCGACGGCGGCCCCAGCCAGAACGTCACCCTCAAGGACTTCGCCATCATCGGCGACATCCAGGAGCGGGTGGACGAGGACCAGGTCAACGCGCTCGGCGGCGCGATGTCCAACTCCACGGTGGACAACCTCTGGTTGCAGCACACCAAGGTCGGCGCCTGGATGGACGGTCCGATGGACCACTTCACCATCAAGAACAGCCGCATCCTGGACCAGACGGCCGACGGCGTGAACTTCCACACCGGCGTCACCAACTCGACCGTCACCAACACCTTCGTCCGCAACACCGGTGACGACGGCCTGGCGTCCTGGCCGCAGGACAAGCCCAACGTGAACGACAGCTTCACCCACAACACCGTGGTGCTGCCGATCCTGGCGAACAACATCGTCACCTACGGCGGCCGGGACTTCACCATCTCGGACAACGTGATGGCGGACACCATCTCCAACGGCGGCGGCCTGCACATCGCCAACCGCTACCCGGGCGTCAACTCCGGCAGCGGCACCGCCGTCGCGGGCACCATCACCGCCGCCCGCAACACCCTGATCCGCACCGGCAACAGTGACTACAACTGGAACTTCGGTGTCGGGGCGATCTGGTTCGACGGCCTCAACGAGCCGATCACCGGCGCCACCGTGAACGTCAGCGACACCGACATCCTGGACAGCTCCTACGAGGCCATCCAGTCCATCGAGGGCGCCGTCAGCGGGATCAACCTCACCAACGTCAACATCGACGGTGCCGGCACCTACGCCATCCAGGCCCAGGCCAACGCCTCGATGAAGTTCACCAACGTCACCGCCAAGAACATCGCGCAGAGCGCCACCCCGATCCACAACTGCATCGGCGCCGGCCTGGTGATCGCCGACGGCGGCGGCAACTCCGGCTGGAACACCGGCTCCACCTGCACCGGCAACTGGCCGGCCCCGCAGTGGACCTACGGCGGCCGCCCGGCCGGCGGCAGCACCCAGCCGACCAACCCGCCGACCACGCCCCCCACCACCCCGCCGACGACTCCGCCGACGACGCCGCCGACCACCCCGCCCACCACGCCCCCCACCACCCCGCCGACCTGCCCGTCG
Source organism: Streptomyces sp. NPDC092296 (assembly GCF_044755465.1). Classification (NCBI taxonomy): domain Bacteria; kingdom Bacillati; phylum Actinomycetota; class Actinomycetes; order Kitasatosporales; family Streptomycetaceae; genus Streptomyces; species Streptomyces sp. NPDC092296. The sequence goes on from NZ_JBIVRB010000020.1 coordinate 10,242, forward strand.
GGCACCGGCAACCTGGCGCAGGGCAAGGCGGCCACCGCCACCAGCAGCGTGCAGACCTACGCGGCGGCCAACGCCACCGACGGTGACGCCAACAGCTACTGGGAGTCCAACAGCAACGCCTTCCCGCAGTCCATCACGGTCGACCTCGGCTGCACCGTCAACGTGGACCACCTGGTGCTGAAGCTCCCGCCGTCCAGCGCCTGGGGCAAGCGCACCGAGACCCTCCAGGTCCAGGGCTCCACCGACGGCAACAGCTGGTCCAGCCTCAAGGGCAGCGCCGACTACACCCTCGACCCGGCCACCGGGAACAGCGCCACCGTCACCCTGACGGGCGGCAACGCCCGCTACGTCAAGGCCACCTTCACCGGCAACACCGGCTGGCCGGCGGCCCAGCTCTCCGAGCTCCAGGTCTTCGGTACCCCGGCGACCACCCCGCCCACCACCCCGCCGCCGACCTCGCCCCCGGCCAACACCAACCTGGCCCAGGGCAAGGCCGCCACCGCGTCCAGCAGCGTGCAGACCTATGTGCCGGGCAACGCCACCGACGGTGACGCCAACAGCTACTGGGAGTCCAACAGCAACGCCTTCCCGCAGTGGCTCCGCGTCGACCTCGGCTCCAACCAGTCCGTCGGGCGCCTGGTGCTGAAGGTCCCGCCGGCGAGCAGCTGGGCCAAGCGCACCCAGACCCTCCAGGTCCAGGGCTCCACCGACGGCAACAGCTACAGCAACCTCAAGGCGTCGGCGGACTACACCTTCGACCCCGCCTCCGGGAACAGCGCCACCATCACCTTCCCGGCCGGCACCGCCCGGTATCTGAAGGTCACCTTCACCGGCAACACCGGCTGGCCCGCGGCCCAGCTCTCCGAGCTCCAGGCGTACACCTCCTGAGCATCCCCCCGATCCCGTCCGCTCGGCCCCTCGCCGGGCGGACGGGCCGGGCCGCACCCAGTTCCACTTCGCCAGTCCCAGCCTGTCCATCCACCAGAGACAGAGGACGACCATGAGAATGAGAAGCCTCGTACCAAGGCTCCTCGCAGCCCTGCTCTCCACCACACTGCTGCTCCTCGCCGGCCCGGTGGTCCAGCCCGCCGTGGCGGCGAGCGCCAACCTGGCCTCCGGCCGACCGGTCTCGGTCAGCAGCACCAACGGCAACAACCCGGCCGGCAACCTCAACGACGGCAACCAGGCCAGCTACTGGGAGAGCGCCAACAACAGCTTCCCGCAGTGGGCCCAGGTCGACCTGGGCAGCAGCACCAGCATCTCCCAGGTGGTGCTGAAGCTCCCCGCCTCCGCCGACTGGGCCAAGCGCACCGAGACCCTCGCGGTCCAGGGCAGCGCCGACGGCACCAGCTTCACCACCCTCGTCAGCTCCGCCGGGTACGTCTTCGACCCGGCCTCCAGCAACACGGTGAAGATCAACTTCCCGGCGAGCAGCACCCGGTACGTCCGGGTGAACATCACCGCCAACACCGGCTGGGCCGCCGCCCAGATCTCCGAGTTCGAGGTCTACGGCGCCACCACCTCCGGCACCGACCTGGTCGCCAACGGCACGCTGACCGCCAGCTCCTCCAACTCCCCCTACACCCCCGGCAACGCGGGCGACGGTGACCAGGGCAGCTACTGGGAGAGCGCGGGCAGCTTCCCGCAGTGGCTGCGGGCCGACCTCGGCGCCTCGGTCAGCGTCAGCAAGGTCGTGCTGAAGCTCCCCACCGGCTGGGAGAAGCGCACCGAGACCCTCGCGATCCAGGGCTCCACCGACGGCAGCAACTTCAGCGACATCGTCGCGTCCAAGGGCTACGTCTTCGACCCCGCCGCCGCCAACACCGTCACCGTCAACTTCGACGCCGCCACCACCACCCGCTACCTGCGGCTGAACTTCACCGGCAACACCGGATGGACCGCGGCCCAGCTCTCGCAGTTCGAGGCGTACGGCCCCGCCACCGGTGACACCCAGGCGCCCACCGCGCCGGCCAACCTCGCCTACACCCAGCCGGCCTCCGGCCAGATCAAGCTGACCTGGAGCGCGTCCACCGACAACGTCGGCGTGACCGGGTACGACATCTACGCCAACGGCACGCTGCGCACCTCGGTGGCGGGCAATGTCACCACGTACACCGACAGCCAGCCGGACAGTGCGACGGTGTCGTACTTCGTGCGGGCCAAGGACGCGGCCGGCAACCAGTCGGGCAACAGCAACACCGTGACCCGGACCGGCGCCACCGGCGACACCCAGGCGCCCACCGCGCCGGCCAACCTCGCCTACACCCAGCCGGCCTCCGGCCAGATCAAGCTGACCTGGACGGCGTCCACCGACAACGTCGGCGTGACCGGGTACGACATCTACGCCAACAACGTGCTGCGCGGCAGCGTGGCGGGCAATGTCACCACGTACACCGACAGCCAGCCGGACAGTGCGACGGTGTCGTACTTCGTGCGGGCCAAGGACGCGGCCGGCAACCAGTCCATCAACAGCAACACCGTGACCCGCAACGGCACCACCAGCGGCAACGGCTCCAACATGGCCGTCGGCAAGCCGATCACCGCGTCGTCCACCACCCAGACGTTCGTGGCGGCCAACGCCAACGACAACAGCACCAGCACCTACTGGGAGGGCGCCGGCTTCCCCAGCACGCTGACCGTCGACCTCGGCGCCAACGCCGACGTCTCCTCGATCGTGCTGAAGCTCAACCCGGACGGCGCCTGGTCGACCCGCACCCAGAACATCCAGGTGCTGGGCCAGGAGCAGAGCGGCTCGTCGTTCACCTCGCTCTCGGCCGCGGCCAACTACACCTTCAACCCGGCCTCGGGCAACACCGTGACCATCCCGGTCACCGCCCGGGTGTCCAAGGTGCAGCTGAAGATCGCCTCCAACACCGGAGCGGGCGGCGGCCAGATCGCCGAGTTCCAGGTCATCGGCACCCCCGCGCCCAACCCGGACCTGACCGTCACCGGCATCACCTCCTCGCCCGCCTCCCCGGTGGAGAGCGACACGGTCACCCTCTCCGCGACCGTGAAGAACATCGGCACGGAGAGCTCCGGCGCCACCGACGTCACCTTCTACCTGGGTGACTCGCTGGTCGCCACCGCCCCGGTCGGCGCGCTGGCCGCCGGTGCCTCCACCACCGTCTCCGCCTCCATCGGCGCCCGTGACGCGGGCAGCTACCCGCTGAGCGCCAAGGTGGACGAGTCCGGCAAGGTCATCGAGCAGAACGAGACCAACAACACCTACAACAGCCCCTCCCCGCTGGTCGTCCGCCCGGTCGACAGCTCCGACCTGGTGGCCTCGCCGGTCAGCTGGACGCCCGGCAACCCGTCGGCCGGCAACACCGTGACCTTCTCGGTGGCCCTCAAGAACCAGGGCACCGTGGCCTCCGCCGGCGGCGCCCACGCCATCACGCTGACCATCGTGGACGCCACCTCCGGCAGCACCCTCAAGACGCTGACCGGCTCCTACAGCGGCGCCATCGCCCCCGGTGCGACCACCAACCCGGTCTCGCTGGGCACCTGGACGGCGGCCAACGGCAAGTACACCGTGAAGACCGTCATCGCGGACGACACCAACGAGCTGCCGGTCAAGCGGACCAACAACACCAGCTCGCAGCCGCTGTTCGTCGGCCGCGGCGCCAACATGCCGTACGACACCTACGAGGCCGAGGACGGCGTCCTGGCCGGCGGCGCGGCCGTCGTCGGACCCAACCGCACCGTCGGCGACCTGGCCGGCGAGGCGTCCGGCCGCAAGGCCGTCACCCTCAACACCACGGGCAGCTCGGTGGAGTTCACCACCCGGGCCGCGACCAACACCCTGGTCACCCGGTTCTCCATCCCGGACGCCCCGGGCGGCGGCGGCATCAACGCCACCCTGGACATCTACGTCAACGGCACCCTGCTCAAGCCGATCAACCTTACCTCCAAGTACGCCTGGCTGTACGGCGACGAGACCTCCCCGGGCAACTCGCCGGGCTCCGGCGGCCCGCGCCACATCTACGACGAGGCCAACATCATGCTCGGGACGACCGTCCCGGCCGGCAGCAAGATCAAGCTCCAGAAGGACGCCGCCAACACCTCCACCTACGCGATCGACTTCATCGACCTCGAGCAGGTCACCCAGATCGACAACCCCGACCCCGCCTCCTACGCGGTGCCCGCCGGCTTCGCCCAGCAGGACGTGCAGAACGCCCTGGACAAGGTCCGGATGGACACCACCGGCAAGCTGGTCGGCGTCTACCTGCCCCCGGGCGACTACCAGACGTCGAGCAAGTTCCAGGTGTACGGCAAGGCGGTCAAGGTCATCGGCGCCGGACCCTGGTACACCCGGTTCTACGCCCCGACCACCCAGGACAACACCGACGTCGGCTTCCGCGCCGAGGGGACGGCCAAGGGCTCGACCTTCGCCAACTTCGCCTACTTCGGCAACTACACCTCGCGCATCGACGGACCGGGCAAGGTCTTCGACTTCTCCAACATCACCGACGTCACCATCGACAACGTGTGGAACGAGCACACGGTCTGCCTCTACTGGGGCGCCAACACCGACAACATCACCATCAAGAACTCGCGCATCCGCGACACCTTCGCCGACGGCATCAACATGACCAACGGCAGCACCGACAACCACATCACCAACATCGAGGCCCGCTCGACCGGTGACGACAGCTTCGCGCTGTTCTCCGCGATCGACGCCGGCGGCGCCGACGAGAAGAACAACGTCTTCGAGAACCTCACCGCCAAGCTGACCTGGCGCGCCGCCGGTGTCGCGGTCTACGGCGGGTACGCCAACACCTTCCGCAACATCTACATCGCGGACACGCTGGTGTACGCGGGCATCACCATCAGCTCGCTGGACTTCGGCTACGCCATGAACGGCTTCGGCACCGACCCGACGAACCTGCAGAACATCTCGATCGTCCGGGCCGGCGGCCACTTCTGGGGCAGCCAGACCTTCCCCGGCATCTGGGTCTTCTCCGCCTCCAAGGTGTTCCAGGGCATCCGGGTCAGCGACGTGGACATCACCGACCCGACCTACAGCGGCGTCATGTTCCAGACCAACTACGTCGGAGGACAGCCCCAGAACCCGATCAAGGACACCGTCTTCACCAACGTCACCATCACCGGCGCCCGCAAGAGCGGTGACGCCTACGACGCCAAGTCCGGCTTCGGCCTCTGGGCCAACGAGATGCCCGAGTCCGGCCAGGGCCCGGCGGTCGGCTCGGTCACCTTCAACAACCTCAAGCTGAGCGGCAACGCGGTCGACGTGCGCAACACCACCTCGACCTTCACCATCAACGTCAACCCCTGACCCTGCGACCAGCAGGCTGCGGCGCCGCCGGGACACCCCGTCCCGGCGGCGCCGCCGCGCGCCGCCGACCCCGCACCGGCCTCAGGCCGAGTGCCGCAGCTGCGCCGCCAGCCCCCGCGCCCAGTGCGCGAACTCCGCACGGCGCGCCCGGCCGCCGCACACCGCAGCGGCCTGCGCCTCGGTGAGCCGGTCGGCACCGGAGTCCGTCAGCAGCCGGGCGCACTCCTCCAGCACCGAGGCGAGCCGCTCGGCGTCGGCGTGGTCGACCGTGGGTGTCTCCTGATGGCGGCTGATGGTGACAGATCCCGGCATGACGCCTCCCGTACTCGGCCCCCACCCCACGGTAACCCCGGCCCCGGCCGGGCCGCCGACCGTGGCCGCGCCACCGTACGGGCCGCCCTCGCGCCACCGTACGGGCCGCCCTCGCGCCACCGTACGGGCCGCCGCCGCGCCGCCGTGTGGGCCGTCCGTGTGGGCCGTCGATTGGCCCGCCCGCCGCCGGGTAGCGATGGCAGACGTGCACGACGCTCTCCCCGTACGGCGGCCCGCCGCCCCCGCCTCCCGGGCCGCTCCGGCACCCGGCGAACCGGGCTGCCCGCCCGCCGCCGGGCCCGCTGCCGCCGCGCCGTCCGGGCAGCTGCCGTCCGGGCAGCTGCCGGCCGGGCCGCTGCGGGCCGGGCCGCTGCGGAGCGGGATCGAGGCCCGGGTGCAGGCCGAACTCACCCGCTACCTCCACCGGCGCCGCCAGGAGTGCGGCACCGGAGCCGGCGCCGACCTCGCCGACGCCCTCTGCGACTTCGTCCTACGCGGCGGCCGCCGCATCCGCGCCCGCTTCGCCTGGTACGGCTGGGCGGCCACCGGCGGCGCCACCAGCAGCGACACCGGCAGTGACACCGGCAGTGACACCGGCAGTGACACCGAAGGGGCCGCCCGGCTGCCGCTGCTGCTCGGCGCCGCCCTGGAACTGCTGCACGCCTGCGCCCTGATCCACGACGACGTCATGGACGGCTCCGGCACCCGGCGCGGCGCACCCGCCCTGCACGAGGAGTTCACCCGCCGGCACCGCGCGACCGGACGGCACGGCGACCCCCGGCCGCACGGCACCGCACACGCCGTACTCGCCGGAGACCTCGCCCTGGTCTGGGCGGAGGACCTGCTGACCAGCGCCTGCGCCCACGACGAGGCGGCCGGCCGCCGACTGCGCGTACCCTGGCGCGCCCTGCGCACCGAACTGGTCACCGGCCAGGCCCTGGACCTGCGCCTGGAAGCCGACCGGTCCGACTCCCCGGCCGCCGCCCTGCGCGCCGCCGAACTGAAGACCGCCCGCTACACCGTGGAACGCCCGCTGCACCTCGGCGCCGCCGCCGCCGGAGCCGACGCCGCCCAGGTCACCGCATTGCGCGCCTTCGGCCGCCGGGTCGGCCTCGCCTTCCAGCTGCGCGACGACCTGCTCGGCGTGTACGGCGACCCCCGGGTGACCGGCAAACCCAACGGCGACGACCTGCGGGCCGGAAAACGCACCTACCTGGTCACCGTGGCCCTGGCCGCCGCCCGCCACCGGGGCGACCGCGCCGCCGAGGACGAACTGCACCGGCTGCTCGCCGCCCCCGCCCCCGACGCGCCCGCACTCGACCGCTTCCGCGACCTGCTCGCCGCCCTCGGCGCCGTCCGCACCGTCGAGCAGCGGATCGCCCGGCTGACCGACGACGGCCGCCGACTGCTGGCCACCGCCCGCCTCGACCCCGCGGCGGCCGCCGCCCTCGACGACCTCGCCGCCGCGATCGTGCGCGGCTGACGGCCATGGGCCGCCGACCCGAACACGACGAAAGGCCCCGGCCATGAGGACCGTCCCCGGACGCACCGACCACGTGGTGGTCATCGGAGCCGGCCTGGCCGGCCTCTCCGCCGCCCTGCACCTGCTGGGCGCCGGCCGCCGCGTCACCCTGCTGGAACGCGGCCCGCTGCCCGGCGGCCGGGCGGGCCGGGAAGACCTGGCCGGCTACCGGCTGGACACCGGCCCCACCGTGCTGACCATGCCCGACCTGCTGGACGAGGCGTTCGCCGCCGTCGGCACCTCCGCCGCCGAACACCTGGACCTGGTCCCGCTGCACCCCGCCTACCGCGCCCGGTTCGCCGACGGCTCCGGGCTGGACGTGCACACCGACCCGGCCGCCATGGAAGCCGAGGTCGAGCGGTTCGCCGGCGCCCGCGAGGCGATCGGCTACCGGCGGCTGCGCCGCTGGCTGACCGCGCTGTATCGGGTGCAGATGCGCAGCTTCATCGACGCCAACTTCGACTCCCCGCTCGGCCTGCTCGGCCCCGACCTCGCCCGGCTCGCCGCGCTCGGCGGCTTCGGCCGACTCGGACCCCGGATCGGCCGCTTCCTCAGCGACGAGCGGCTGCGCCGGGTCTTCTCCTTCCAGTCCCTGTACGCGGGCGTGCCACCCGCGCGGGCCCTGGCCGCGTACGCCGTCATCGCCTACATGGACACCGTGGCGGGCGTCTACTTCCCGCGCGGCGGCATGCACACCGTCCCCACCGCACTCGCCGCCGCCGCCCGCCGCGCCGGCGCCGAACTGCGCCACGGCGCCGAGGCCACCGCCCTGGAACGCTCCCCGGGCGGCACCCGCGTCCACGCCGTCCGCACCGCCGACGGCGAGCGGATCGCCTGCGACGCCGTCGTACTGACCCCCGACCTGCCCGCCGTGCACCGGCTGCTCGGCGCCGCCCCGCTGCGGCCGACCCGGCTGCGCTGGGCGCCCTCGGCGTTCCTGCTGCACGCGGGCACCGACCGCACCTGGGACGGGCTCGGCCACCACACCCTGCTCTTCGGCGCGGCCTGGGAACGCACCTTCGAGGAGCTGACCCGCACCGGGACGCTGATGAGCGACCCCTCGGTGCTGATCACCCGGCCCACCACCACCGACCCCACCCTCGCACCGCCGGGCCGCCATCTGCACTACGTCCTCGCGCCCTGCCCCAACCTGCGGTCCGCGCCGCTGGACTGGGCGCGCGTCGGCCCCCGCTACCGGGACCGGCTGGTCACCGAGCTGGAACGCCGCGGCCTGACCGGCTTCGGCACGGCCGTCCGGGCGGAACGCGTCGTCACCCCCGCCGACTGGGCGGCCCAGGGCCACGCCGCCGGCACCCCCTTCTCCGCCGCCCACACCCTCGCCCAGACCGGCCCGTTCCGCTCCCGCAACCTGGTCCGGGGCACCGAGAACGCCGTCCTGGCCGGCTGCGGCACCGTACCCGGCGTCGGCGTCCCCACCGTGCTGCTCTCCGGGAAACTCGCCGCCGCCCGGATCACCGGCCTGCACCGCCGCACCCGGGCCCACGGATGACGCCCCCGCCCACCGCCGACCGGGACCTGGACCGCGCCGGCATCACCGACCCCGCCCTGCGCGCCGCCTACCTGCGCTGCCGCCGACTCAACGCCCGGCACGGCCGCACCTACTACCTGGCCACCCGGCTGCTCACCCCCGCCCGGCGCCCCGCCGTCCACGCCCTGTACGGCTTCGCCCGGCTGGCCGACGACATCGTCGACGACCTCGCCACCGACGCCCGCCCCGCCGAACGCGACCGCGTGCTGCGCGACCTGGAGCAGCGGCTGGCCCACGGGCTGGCCACCGGGCGCAGCGACCACCCCGTTGTCGCGGCGCTCAGCGACACCGCCGCCCGCTACCGCATCGACCACCGCCACTTCGCCGCCTTCATGGCCTCGATGCGGATGGACCTCACCGTCACCGACTACGCCGACTGGACCGAGCTGCACCGCTACATGTACGGTTCCGCCGCCGTGATCGGCCTCCAGGTCCTGCCGGTCCTGGGCACCGCCGCGCCGCAGGAGGAGGCCGCCCCGCACGCCGCCGCGCTCGGCATCGCCTTCCAGCTGACCAACTTCCTCCGTGACGTCGGCGAGGACCTGGACCGGGACCGCGTCTACCTGCCCGCCGACCGGCTCGCCGCGTACGGCGCCGACCGGGCGCTCCTCCAGTGGTGCCGCGACACCGGCCGCACCGACCGCCGGGTCCGCGCCGCCCTGCGCGACCTGCTGCACGCCACCCGCCGCGCCTACCGCTACGCCGCCCTGGGCATTCCCATGCTCGACCCGCTCTCACGGCCCTGCGTCGCCACGGCGCTGACGCTGTACGGCGGCATCCTGGACCGGATCGAGGCCGCCGACTACGCCATCCTCAACCACCGCGTCACCGTCAGCCGCACCCGCCGCGCCACCACCGCCCTCACCGCCCTGGCCCGCCTCACCCTGACCCGCACCCGCACCGCGAGGAACGGCGCACCCAGCCCCCCGTAACCCAGCAACCCCACAGCCACCCACCGCCCCGTCAGGGCCACGCCCGCCACGACCAGCCCCCGACCTCCCCGTAACCCACCCATCCCGCCGCCACCGGCCGCCCCGTCAGGGGCGCGAGGAACTGCGCGCCCAGCCCCCGACCTCCCCGTAACCCACCCATCCCGCCGCCACCGGCCGCCCCGTCAGGGGCGCGAGGAACTGCGCGCCCAACCCCCGCCCCCCGTAACCCACCAACCCCACAGCCACCCACCGCCCCGTCAGGGGCGCGCCCGCCAGGGCCACGCCCGCCACGACCACCCCCGCAACCGACGCCCAAACGCCCCCGAGGAGCCCGATGCCCCCGCCCCGCGCCCGCCGCCGCGTCCCACTGGACCTGCTGCGCGGCCCCGGCTGGGCCGACCAACCCCCCACCTGGCGCGACGCCCGCCCCGCCCTCATCGCCGGCGCCCTGGCCCGCGCCCGCGCCCGCCCCACGGGCAACTGGTTCGTCCTGGCGGCCGGCCACGAGGTCCGCCCCGGCCGCCCCCTCGGCCGTACGATCGCGGGAACCGAACTCGTCGCCTGGCGCGGCACCGACGGCCGCCTGCACGCCGGCCCCGGCGCCTGCCCGCACCTGGGCGCCCCGCTGTGCGACGCCCCGGTCCTGCGCGGCCGTCTGGTCTGCCGCTGGCACGGCCTGGCCCTGGGCCCCGACGGCTTCCCCGGCTGGCAGCCCTTCCCCGCCCATGACGACGGGCTGCTCGCCTGGGTCCGGCTGGACGCCGCCGGCGGCGAGCCGCCGACCCCCACGCCGCCGGTCCCGCCCCGCCCCGCCCCGGCGGCGTCGCTGACGGCGGTCACCACGGCGGTCGGCGGCTGCGAGCCGCAGGACGTGGTCGCCAACCGCCTCGACCCCTGGCACGGCGCCTGGCTGCACCCGTACGCCTTCGCCGACCTCACCGTCGTCGAGACCCCCGCCCCGGACGCCGACCGCTTCACCGTGGAGGTGGCGTTCCGGCTGCGCGGCCGGGTCGGGGTGCCGGTACGGGCCGTCTTCACCGCCCCCGGGCCGCGCACCGTGGTGATGCGGATCGTCGCGGGGGAGGGGGAGGGCAGCGTGGTGGAGACGCACGCCACCCCGCTGACCCCGACCGGCCATGACCGCCCCCGCACCGCCGTGATCGAGGCGGTGGCCGCCCACTCCGACCGCCCCGGCTTCGCGGCGGCCCGCCGAGCCGCGCCCCTGCTGCGCCCCCTGATCCGGCGGACCGCCGCCCGCCTCTGGCGCGACGACCTGGCGTACGCGGAACGCCGCTGGCAGCTCCGCGCCTCCGACCGCTTCCCCGGCTGACCCGCCCCGCCTCGCCCCCCCGGCCCCGGGTGCGCCCTCACCCGTACCGCGCCAGCGCCCGCAGCGGCGCCGACCGCCCCGCCACCGGGACGGACCAGAGCGTCTGACCGCGTACGCCCCAGCTCGCCAGCAGGCCGTTGGCGGCCAGGAAGCCGGTGGTCGCGGCCCGCTCCATCAGCGCCACCGGCAGCTCGCAGCGGACCAGGTCCCCGGCGAGCATCAGCCGGGGGTGGGGGGTGTGCACCTCGGGGCGGCCGTCGAAGCCGCCCACCGGGAAGAGCGGGCAGTCGTCGTGCCACTCGTGCCGCTCGTCCACCACCCGGGCCCGGACCGTCTCCGGGTACACCCGGTGCAGCTCGGCCGTCAGCCGCCGCCGCACCCGCTCCCGGTCGGCGGCCGGGTCGACGGCGTACGCGTGCAGCTCGACCACCGAGCCGCCGGTGCGGGCCGCCCAGCGCGCCGCCTCGCCCTCCCAGCGCTCCAGCACGCTCACGTTGTCCAGCGGCCCCCAGCCGCTGGTGCCCAGGAACCCGGCGCGGTCCGGCCGCACCGGCGTGTCCAGCCAGAGCCGGGAGACCAGGAACGGGGGCGCCTGCCGCAGCGCGGCGATCCGGCGCCGCCAGGCGCCGTCGCCCAGCCCGGGGGAGGCCGCGACCAGGCCGCGCAGCCCGCCGGTGTCGGCCGCCAGCACCACCGCGTCGTACGTCTCGGGCCCGCCGCGCCCGGCCGCCACCTCGAAGCCCGCCCCGGCCAGCGGACGCACCCGCTCGACCGCCGTGCCGGTGCGCACCCGCACCCCGTGGCCGCGCAGGTAGTCCGCCAGCGGGTCCCACAGCGCCTGCGGGTACGGCTCGGCCGGCACGTCGAACAGCAGCCCTTCGCTGGACCCCAGGAAGTAGATGTGGAACATCAGCGCCAGTTCGGCGGCGGACAGCTCGGCCGGGTCGGCGAAGAAGCTGCGCGAGAACACCTCGAACGCCAGGTGCCGCGCCTGCTCCGGGAACCGCACCGCCCGCAGGAAGTCCAGCGCGCTGGTCCCGTCCAGCCGCCGGTAGACCTCCGGCACCCGTACGTCCAGCAGCGGCAGCGCGGCCCTGGCGTTGATCGCCGCCAGCCCGGCCAGGTCGAAGGTCGGGCTGAGCGCGGCGAACCCCAGCGCGCTCCACGGCGGGGTGCGGGGCACCCGGGCGAAGCTGTCCCGGGCGCCGCCGCGCCGCAGCAGCGGGTAGTCGGGCAGCGGGACCAGCGCGGTCAGCCCCGGGTCGGCCCGGCGCAGCAGGCCGCGCAGGTTGTAGTACTGCCGGAAGAAGGCGTGGAAGCCCCGGCTCATGGTCGCCGCCGAACCGTCCGCCAGCGTGGTCGGCCACCCGGCGAGCCGCCCGCCGAGCGTCGCCCGCCGCTCCAGCAGGTCCACCCGGACGCCGCGCTCGGCCAGCGCGGTGGCGGCGGCCAGTCCGGCGATCCCGCCGCCGACCACGGCGGCCCGGGGCGCGGGGGAGCCGACCCGCTCCCGGCCGGGCGGACCGGGCCGGCGGTGGGCGCGGCGGTCCCGGCCCCGGCGGGGCGCGCCGCCGCTCACCGGTCGGCCGCCGGGCGCCGCGCGGTGAAGGTGTGGGTGATGCCCCGCTGCCACCCGCCCACCGGGGAGACCCGTACGTCGGCGAAGCCCGCCCGCCGCAGCCGGTCCCGGAAGGCCGGCGCGGTGTCGAACTCCAGCACGCTGCGCCACAGGTGCCGGTAGAGGCCGGGGCCGCCCGGCCCGACCGCCCCGAGCGGGATCACCACGCCCCAGCAGACCGCCGACCACACGGCCCGGTGCACCGGGGCGCCGGTCAGCGTGTAGTCGTGGACGGCCAGCCGCCCGCCGGGCCGCAGCAGCCCCCGGACCGCCGCCAGCACCGCGTCCGGGCCGGCGGTGTTGCGGACCAGGTAGGCGGCCAGCACCGCGTCGAACGGCCCGGTCACCCCCGCTCCGGCCAGCGACTCGGCCGCGCCGTGGACGAAGTCGACGCCCGGCGGCCAGCGCTTGGCCCGCGCCCGCGCCAGCATCCCGGCCGAGGCGTCCACCGCCGTGATCCGGGCCCGTGGCGCGGCCCGCAGCAGCGCCGCCGTGGACGCGCCGGTGCCGCAGCCCAGGTCGAGCAGGTGCTGCCCGGCGCCGCCGCCGGGCAGCGCGAGCCGCCGGGCGGCCAGCCGCAGCTGGGCGTGGTAGCCGGGGTTGGCGGCCACCAGCAGGTCGTAGGCGGGGGCGGAGCGGTCGAAGGCGTCGGCCAGCCCCGGGCCGTGCAGCAGCGTCATCGGGAAGCCTCCCAGGCGGTTCGGCGGCGGGCCGACCGTACGTCCGCGCGGTGCCCGCGCCCGGCGGGCACGCCGCACCGCAGTGCCGCGCTACCCCGGATGACCGGCGCGGCGGCGCAGCAGTGCCAGTTCGGCGCAGCTCAGCGCCATCGGCAGCACCGGGCCGCGCAGCCCGATCAGCAGTTCGTCGCGCAGCCGGGAGCGGCCGTCCAGGAAGCGCAGCAGCCGCCCCGGCGGATGGCCGGCGAACAGCCCGGCGAAGTACGCGGCGCCGTCCAGCCGGCCCCGGTCCAGCGCCCGCAGCAGCGCGGCGTCCATCACCAGGTGCCGCCGCCGGTGCGCGGGGGGCGGCAGCGGGACCCGTCCGGCGGCGTAGGCGCGGGCGATGGCCCGGGTCTGCCGCTGGATGCCGCTGAAGGTGTAGCCGGTGGCCGGGCGGGTGGCGCCCCCGGCGGTGCCGATCCGGAAGACCCGGGCGCCGGTGCGGCGCGGGAAGACGGCGTCGGTCATCGGGATCGCCCCCTGCTCGCTGCCGGTCACCTCGAACGGCCCGAGCCCCAGCACTTCGCGGGTGTACCGGTCCAGCTCCGCGTCGTACGCCTCCCGGCCCAGCGGCGCCCGGGAGAACCGGGTGTACTCCACCAGGGCCTGTCCCGGCCCGGTCGGCAGCACATAGCCGAAGGCCAGGCCCCGGGGCGGCTGCGGGACGCGGAAGTCCATCAGCAGCGCCGCCGCCGGGTCGAAGGCGGGCCGGGCGGTCCGGACGAACCAGCCCCGGAAGTGCTGCACCAGCCGGGTGCGGGCCGGCGGCAGCACGGCGGGCGGCCGGGAGTCGAACACCCAGCGGGCCCGCAGCCGCAGCCGCCCGGCGGGGGTGTCGGCGTCCACCTCGGCCCACCGGCCGCCGTCGCGTACGGCGGTGACGGCGGCGGTCAGCCGGCGTACGGCGGGCCGGTCCGCCAGCTCGCGGGCCACCAGCGCGGCGAAGTCATCCGACCGCAGCATCTTGTAGCGCAGCGGCGCCACCGGCGCCTCGGTCCGCCCGCCGCCGGGGCCGTACACCGCGACCCGGTCCCAGGAGGCCCGGACCGCCGCGTCGTACTCGCCGCCCGGCGCCGCCTCCCACCAGCACCAGGTGCGCTGCGGGCTGCGCAGCGGCCCGGCGGGCGGCTCCAGCACCAGCGCCGCCGCCGGGCCGGCCGGACCGAGAGCGGCCAGCCGCCGGGCCAGCGACAGCCCGGCCGCCCCGGCGCCGATGATCACCACGTCCGCGTCGTCCACGGTCGGCGGCGCGGTCAGACGCCGAGCAGGTCGACCAGGTCGTCGGCGTGGTCCTCCTCCTCTTCGAGGATGGACTCCATCACCCGGCGGGTGGTGGGGTCGTGCTCGCCCAGCCAGCGGATGATCTCCTGGTAGCTGGAGATGACGATCCGCTCCGCGAGCAGATTGCTGCGCAGCATCTCCTTGAGGTCCCGGTCGGCCGGCATGGTGTAGTCGGTGTGGGCGCGCTGGGTGAGTGTGCCGGGGTCGAAGTCGGGGTCGCCGCCGAGCTGGGAGACCCGCTCGGCCGCCCGCAGGGCGTGCTGGAGTTCCTCGGCGGCGTGCTCGGTGAACTGGGCGGACACCTGCGTCCGGTCGATGCCGGTCGCGGAGATGGCGTGCCTGGTGTAGCGCAGCCAGCACACCACCTCGGTGGCGATCACATCGTTGAGCAGGGCGATCACCCGGCCTTTGTCGAGGCCGTAGGTGTCGGTGACCGGGCCGGCCTCCATCTTCAGCCGGGCCTCCTCGCGGATTCTGGTGACGTCCAGGACGAAGTCGTCCGTCGTCGCTGTTCCCATGGTCGCTCGATCCTCTGTTCGCACGTGCTGCTGATCCGCACGCGTTCCGGGGGCTGGGGCGCGGGCGCGGAGCCATCGCTGCCGCACGCCGCCTCCGGACAGTAGGCAGCGCCGTCGGCGGGGCGGCGGAGCCGCGCCGCTGCGGTCGCCGCAGACGGTTCCAATGGACGAGTGGCCGCCGGTGCCTCTGGTGGCCGACGGCGGGGCCGGTGGCTGAAAGCGGGAGCTGCGGGTAGGCGCAGCCCGTTGGCCGCCACGAAGGAGGGCATGTGTTCGAAGCTGGAGACATCCGGGAATGGCGGGGTCACAGCGTCGTCGACGGTGGAGACCACAAGATCGGCACCCTGGAGTCCGTCTATGTGGACACCGCGACCGACCAGCCCGCGTTCGCCACGGTGACGGTCGGGCTACCGACCCGCCGCAGACTGGCATTCGTCCCGCTGTTCGGCGCGACCGTGGGCCCGGGGTATCTCAAGGTGCTGTACGACAAGCGCCTGGTACGGGAGGCGCCCTGGATCGACACCGACGGGGAGCTGCCGGCCGACGCGGAGCCGGCGTTGTTCTCCCACTACGAACTGCCCTACGAGCCCGGCGCCGGCGGGGAACGGCGGCTCGCCCGCCGTTGAGACCGACCGCATACGCACACCATCGGAGGGTGGCATGGCGCTCTTCCTGCTGTTCATCATCGTGGCCATCGCGCTGGGCATCATCGGCGTGGTCGCCAAGGGCCTGCTCTATCTGCTGATCATCGGCATCGTGGTCTTCGTGCTCGACCTGATCTTCATGGCCGTGCGGTACGGGCGGCGCAGGGGCAGCCGACCGGCCAGGTGACCCGGGGCACCCCGGGCCGCCGTATCCGTTCGTCAACTTGGGTTGACATCCGCCCGGGTGTCAACCTAGATTGACGTCATGAGCGATGGAGTCCAACTCGCCCAGGAGGCGAGCAGTCGAGATCCCGCGATCGGCCTGCGGGCCGTCCGCGCACTGCGCGAACTGGCCGACCGACTGGAAGCCCTCCAGGTCGGCAGCGCACGCGACCAGGGCTGGTCCTGGCAGGACATCGCCGTCTGCCTCGGCGTCAGCCGACAGGCGGTCCACAAGAAGCACGGCGGCGGCCGGCGGATTCTCGACAGGGAGCACTGACGATGTTCGAACGGTTCACCGACACCGCACGCCGGACCGTGGTCCTCGCGGTCGACGAGGCCCGACAGCACCACCACCCCCGCGTCGACACCGACCACCTGCTGGCCGCCCTGCTGGACCAGCCCACCGGCCCCGCCGCCCAGGCCCTGCGCGAGCACGGGGTGGACCCCGCCGAGCTGCGCCGCCGCACCGCCGACGCCATCGGCGGCGCGCTGGACGCCGAGGCACTGGCCACCCTGGGCATCGACCTGGACCAGGTGCGCGAGGCCGCCGAGGCGAGCTTCGGCCCCGGCGCGCTCGCCAACCCGGCGCCCCGGCCCGGCAAGCTGCGGCACGTGCCCTTCAGCGACCGAGGCAAGCAGGTGCTGGCGACCGCCCTGCGGGAGGCGATGGCCCACAGGCACCGCCACATCGGCTCCGGCCACCTGCTGATCGGCCTGCTCCGCCAGGACGACGGCCCGGCCGCCCGGCTGCTCACCGACGCCGGGATCGACCGCGACCGCCTGCGGGCGGAGGTGCTGCGGCTGATGTCCGAGCAGGCCGCCGCCTGACCGACACACCGGCTGCCGTACGCCGGACCGGGCCACCGGCCGTCACCCACCGGCCGTCACCCACCGGCCCGTCACCCGCCGGGCCGTCACCCGCCGGGCCGTCACCCACCGGTGCCCCCGCGCCCGACGTACGGCAGCATGGGCCGCATGCCTGCACTGACCCGCACCGAGGCCGCGACCCGCGCCCGCCAGATCGACGTCCGGCACTACGCCGTCGAACTCGACCTCACCCGCGGGGACGAGGTGTTCGGCTCCACCACGGTGATCACCTTCACCGCCCGCGAAGCCTGCGACACCTTCGTCGAACTCAAGCCCGCCACCCTGCACCGGGCCGTCCTGGACGGCCGCGACCTCGACCCGGGCACCCTCAGCGGCAACCGGCTGCCGCTCGCCCTCACCCCCGGCGAGCACCGGCTGCGCGTCGAGGCCGACATGCGCTACTCCCGCACCGGCGAGGGCATGCACCGGTTCACCGACCCAGCCGACGGCGAGAGCTACGTCTACAGCCAGCTCTTCCTGGACGACGTGCAGCGCGTCATCGCCGCCTTCGACCAGCCGGACCTCAAGGCCGTCTTCGCGGTCACCGTCACCGCCCCGCCCGCCTGGACCGTCCTCGGCAACGGCATCGCGGAACGCACCGACGAACCGGCCGACGCCGGGCCGACCAGCACCGCCGGGCCGACCAGCACCGCCGGGCCGACCGGCACCGCCGGGCCGACCGGGGGCGCCCGCTGGCGGATCGCCGCCACCCCGCCCATCAGCAGCTACCTGCTGGCGGTCGCCGCCGGCCCCTGGCACTCGATCCGCACCGAGCACGCCGGGCTCCCCTTCGGCCTGCACTGCCGCCGCAGCCTGGCCCCCCACCTGGACAGCGACGCCGCCGAACTGCTGGAGATCACCCGGCGCTGCTTCGACCGCTACCACCAGCTCTTCGACGAGCCGTACCCCTTCGACTCCTACGACCAGGCGTTCGTCCCCGAGTTCAACGCCGGCGCCATGGAGAACCCCGGCCTGGTCACCTTCCGCGACGAGTTCGTCTTCCGCTCCGCCGTCACCGACACCGAGCGCCAGACCCGAGGCGTGGTCATCGCCCACGAGATGGCCCACATGTGGTTCGGGGACCTGGTGACCCTCCGCTGGTGGGACGACATCTGGCTCAACGAGTCCTTCGCGGAGTACATGGGCTACCAGGTACTGGCCGAAGCCACCGGCTACACCGGCGCCTGGACCGAATTCGCCGTCACCCGCAAGAGCTGGGGCTACGAGGCCGACCAGCGGCCCTCCAGCCACCCCGTCGCCCCCGAAGCCGTCCCCGACACCGCCTCCGCACTGCTCAACTTCGACGGCATCTCCTACGCCAAGGGCGCCTCCGCCCTGCGCCAGCTCGTCGCCTGGCTCGGCGAACCCGACTTCCTCGCCGGCGTCAACCACCACCTCACCCGCCACCGCTTCGGCAACGCCGCCCTCGCGGACTTCCTCGACTCCCTCGCCCAGGCCACCGACCGCGACGTCCACGCCTGGTCCGCCCGCTGGCTGCGCACCACCGGCGCCGACATCCTGGAACCGGCCGTCGACCAGGACGCCACCGGCTGGCGGCTCGACGTCCACCACACCGGCGGCCGACCGCACCGGATCGCCGTCGGCCTGTACGACCGCGACCCCGGCGACCCCGCCCGGCTGCTGCTGCGCGACCGCTTCCGCACCGACCTGCCCGCCGCCGCCACGCCGACCACCCACCACCTCCCCGGCCCCCGCCCCGATCTGGTGCTGCTCAACGACGACGACCTCAGCTACGCCAGGACCCGCTTCGACCCCCACTCCTGGGACACCGTCGCCGCCGCCCTCAGCGGTCTGCCCGACGCCCCCTCCCGCGCCCTGGTCTGGAACGCCGCGCGCGGCCTGGTCCTCGACGGCCTGCTGCCGCCCACCGCGTACCTCGACGCCGCCCGCGCCCACCTCCCGGCCGAGACCGACCTTGCCGTCGTCCAGGGCGTGCTGGGCTTCGCCCGGGTCCGGATCACCGACCGGTACCTCCCCGCCGACCAGCGGCCCGCCGCGCTGGCCACCCTCGAAGCCCTCACCCGCGACCTGCTCTCCCGCACCGGCGGCGGCCTGCGGCTCGCCGCGGCCCGCACCCTGATCACCGTCGCCACCGACCCCGCTGAACTGGGCGACTGGCTCACCGCCGGACGCGTCCCCGGCGGCCCCGACCTCGACCCCGAACTCCGCTGGCAGCTGCTGCTGCGCCGCACCGTCCTCGGCGCGGCCGGCCCCGGCGACATCGACGCCGAGCTGGCCCGCGACCCCAGCGCGGCCGGCCGCCGGAACGCGGCGGGCTGCCGCGCGGCACTGCCCGACCCGGCGGCCAAGGAGGCCGCCTGGAGCGCCCTCTTCGACACCGACGACCTGTCCAACTCCCTGTTCGCCGCCACCGCCCGCGGCTTCTGGCAGCCCGAGCAGCTCGACCTGCTCCGCCCCTTCGTCCCCCGCTACTACCCCGCCGCCGTCGCGGTCGCCGCCCGCCGGGGCCCGGCCCTCGCCGAGGCCGCCGGCCGCCACGCCTTCCCCGCCCAGGCCGTCGAACCCGACACCCTGCGGCTGGGCGAGGAGTGCCTGCGCGGCGACGGACCCACCCCGGCCCTGCGCCGCACGCTGGCCGACGAGCTGGACGACCTCGCCCGCGCGCTGCGCATCCGCACCACGGCCCCCCAGCCCTGACCGGCCGGGCCGCTCCGGCGGTGCGCTGCCCGGCACGGGGGCGGAGCGCCGCCGGACGGCCCGCCGCTCACAGCGGCTGCTCGGTCCAGATCACCTTGCCGTCCGGGGTGTAGCGCGTCCCCCAGCGCTGGGAGAGCTGCGCGACCAGGAACAGCCCCCGCCCGCCCTCGTCGGTGGTCCGGGCCCGCCGCAGATTGGGGGAGGTGTGGCCCGCGTCGGAGACCTCGCAGATCAGGCTGCGGTCGCGGATCAGCCGCAGCCGGATCGGGCCGTGCGCGTGCCGGATGGCATTGGTGACCAGCTCGCTGACCACCAGCTCGGTGGTGAACGCGGTGTCCGCCAGCCCCCAGGCGGCCAGCTGCTCGGTGGCCAGCGTACGGGCCCGGCCGACCACCGCCGGGTCGGTGGCCAGCTCCCAGGTGGCGACCTGGTCGGCGGTCAGCGCCCGGGTCCGGGCCAGCAGCAGCGCCACATCGTCGAACGGCCCGTTGGGCAGCAGCGCGTCGACCACCTGCCCGCAGAGCTGCTCCGGCGTCTGGCCGGGCCGGGCCAGGACGCTGCTCAGCCGGGCGAGCCCCACGTCGACATCACCCGACCGGTTCTCCACCAGGCCGTTGGTGTACAGCGCGATCAGGCTGTGCTCCGGCAGCTCCAGCTCGACCGCCTCGAACGGCAGGCCGCCCAGGCCCAGCGGCGGCCCGGCGGGCAGCTCGGGGAAGGTGACCGTGCCGTCGGGCGTGACGATCGCGGGCGGGAAGTGCCCGGCCCGGGACAGCACGCAGCGCCGGGTGACCGGGTCGTATACCGCGTACAGGCAGGCCGCCCCGATCGTCTGGTCCGAGGCCAGCTGCCCGTCCGAACCGGCCTGCTCGTCGGCGAGCCGGCCCACCAGGTCGTCCAGATGGGTGAGCAGTTCGTCGGGGGCCAGGTCCAGCTGGGCCAGCGCCCGGACCGTGGTGCGCAGCCGCCCCATGGTGGCGGCGGCGTGCAGGCCGTGCCCGGCGACATCACCGACCACCAGGGCGACGCGGGCCCCGGACAGCGGGATGACGTCGAACCAGTCGCCGCCCACCCCGGCCCGCGCCCCGGCCGGCAGATAGCGGTGGGCGACCTCGAGCGCGGTCTGCTTCGGCAGGTCGCCCGGGAGCAGACTGCGCTGCAACGCCAGCGCGGCCGTGCGCTCGCGTGCGTAGCGGCGGGCGTTGTCGATGCAGACGGCGGCCCGAGCGGCCAGGTCGGCGGCCAGCGCCAGATCGTCCTCGTCGAAGGGCTCGCGGCCGCCGCTGCGGGTGAAGGAGGCCGCCCCCAGCACCGTGCCGCGCGAGACCAGCGGCACCACCATCACCGAGTGCACGCCGTGCTCATGGAAGCCGGCTGCCCGCCGCCGGCCCCCGTCGGCCGCCGGGGGACCGGGTTCGTCCAGGTGGGTCAGCAGGACGGGCTGCCCGGTCGCCAGGCAGCGGCTGCACAGCGGCGAGGCGGCGAAGACCGCGCCGCGCAGATGGCCGAGGCCGGTGGCGGGGTCGCCCCGGGGCGGCGGCCGGTGCGCGGTGGACACGCCCAGCCGGTGCAGCGCGGGGGTCGGGCCGACCGAGGCGGGGGTCGGCTCCGCGCCGTGCAGGATCGCGTCGAGCAGGTCCACGGCGGCGGCGTCGGCCAGTCGGGGCACCGCCACGTCCGTCAGCTCCTGGGCGCTGCGGTCCACGTCCAGGGTGGTGCCGATGCGGATGCTCGCCTCGTTCATCAGGGTCAGCCGCTGCCGGGCCCGGTGCTGGTCGGTGACGTCGATGATCGAGGAGCTGGTGCCGACGACGCGGCCCGCCGCGTCCTGGAGCGGGAAGTGGGACAGCGACCAGACCCGGTCGTGCTCCGGGTCGGCGGGCGTCCGGCCGATGACATGGAAGTCCACCACCGGCAGGCCGGTGCTGACGACCTGCTTGGCGATCCGCTCCACCTCGGTGGCGGCGGTCCCGAGCAGCCCCTGCGACACCGGTCGGCCGATCAGCTGTCCCGGTGGCCGCCCGGCCATCGCCGCGAACGCGCCGTTCACCCGGACGCAGCGCAGCTGGGTGTCGTAGACGGCCAGCCCGACCGGCGACTGCGAGAAGAAGGCGTCCAGGACGGTCAGGCCGCCCTCGACGCCGCGTACGGCCAGGGCGTCGGTGGCCACCGACAGGATGGTGATCTGCCCGTCGCTGCCGACCAGCGGCTCGGTGCGGAACTCCACCGGTACCCGCCGCCCGTCCCGGTGCAGCATCGGGAAGACCTCGGCGAAGCGCTCACCGGCCAGCACCCGGTCCAGCACCGCCGCCGCGGCCGCCCGGTCGCGCTCGGCGACCAGCACCTGGGTGGCGTCCCGGCCCAGCACCTCCGAGGCGCGGTAGCCCAGCAGTTCGACGGCGGGCTCGCCCCAGGCCACGACCGTCCGGCCGTCCGATCCGATCAGCCAGGTGGCGAGGCGCACCTGGTCCAGCACATTGCTCGGCCGGCCGGGGGCGGCGACGCCCGGCGCCCCGGTCTCTTCCCGCTGCTCGTGCTCGCTCATCGACCAGATGACCTTTATCTCTGATAAGGCCATTTTCCTACAGTCGCACGGTGAATGCACCGCCGGACGAGCATCGGTTGGCACCCGGCCCCGGTCGTGCGCGGCCGGGCACCCGGATGGCGGCCCGCCCACCGGGGGGTGGGCGGGCCGGGGGTCAGCCCGCCAGATCCGCCGCGTCGCCGCCCGCGCCCTGCTCGGCTGCCTGCTCAGCGGCCTTCTCGGCAGCCTCCTCGGCGCGCAGCTGCTGATCGTGCACGGCGGAGGGCGGGTAGGGGACCCAGTCGGAGTCCCGGGGCTTCTCCGGGCCGTCGGGACCGACCCGGACGATGCCGTCCAGCCGCACCAGCCGGAAGCGCCGCCCGTCCACCTGCGCCTCGCAGCCGCGCGACGCCTTCAGCCGGTCGGCGGCCCGCGCGTACGCGGAGCGGTCGGCCTTGGCCACCCCCCGGGTGGCGGGCAGCAGGTCGCGCAGATAGACGGCCAGGGTGTCCCGGGCCTCCTGCGGGGTGGCGCACGACCCCATGATCGTCTCCCAGTGGCCGTCCGGGTACTGCTCCGCGACGGCGTAGGTGGCCGGCAGGATGACGACATTGGGGTGCGTCCGGCGGACCCGGCAGGAGTCGGCGTACACCTTCGGCGGCACCGCGTCGCGGGAGTACGCGAACCGGGTCAGCTCGGCCCGCAGGATGGCCTCGGACATGCCGGTGCCCGCACCGGCGTCGATGACGAACCCCTCGGCCCGGGGGCGCGGCCGGGGGCTCTGCGCGGAGGGGATCGGATCGGGGTCGGTCGGGCGCGGCGGCTCGGGGCCGTCCGGCCCGAAGCGCGCCACCAGATCGCCCCGGATGATCCGGTAGTCAGTCCCGGCGACGGACAGCTCGTTCAGCGTCTCCCACTCCAGCCGGGTGACCGCCGCCGCGTGGGCGTCGCGCACCACGGGGTCCTGCGCCTCGCGGGAGATCTCGCGCAGCCGCCACATCAGCGCGTCGCGGGCCGCCTGGGGATTGCCCTCCTCCATCAGGACGATCTCCCAGA
Source organism: Streptomyces sp. NPDC092296 (assembly GCF_044755465.1). Lineage (NCBI taxonomy): Bacteria > Bacillati > Actinomycetota > Actinomycetes > Kitasatosporales > Streptomycetaceae > Streptomyces > Streptomyces sp. NPDC092296. The sequence continues at coordinate 33,314 of NZ_JBIVRB010000020.1, forward strand.
GGCCGTCCGCCCGCCGCCGCCCCACCGCGAACAGCGGCCCCCTGGCCCGCAGTTCCGGATAGCCGCTGCGGGCCTCCCACGCTTCCAGGTCCACCAGGTCGGCCACGGGAGAATCCTGTGCTGTCACCCGGATGACCCGGTGCGCGGCGGTCTGCTCACCGTTGTGATCCATGCACCCAGTGTGTCCGCCGCCCCGGGTGCCGCGCAGCGATTCCGGGCGCCGAGCCGCCGCTTGCGGCGCACCGCTGGTGTGCACCGGTGCACGGGGGCGCGCGCACCTGCGTCGCCCGCCCCCTCGGGGTCCGGGCCGCTTCAGGACGGCGTCTGCGAGGCGGCGGCCTCCGGCCGCAGGTCGGCCAGGGTCAGCCGGTGCGCGGGCGGCTGCGGCAGGGCGGTCGTCGAGCTGACCGCCAGGTCCGGGCCCACGTGCAGCAGCTCGCCCGGCCCCAGCGGCCGCCAGCCCGGGTCCTCGTCCAGCCGCTCGCTGGCGACCACGACGGCGGGCGCGCCGGCCAGCTCCGCCGCGCGCACCCGCAGCCGCCCGCCGCTGCCGGTGTGGGCGAGTTGGCGGTCGCCGTGCTGTCCGCCGGCCGCGCGCTCCAGGACGTACAGCGCGTGGGTGTCCGGATAGCGCAGCGCCCACAGGCCGTCCGGGGTGGTGAGCACCAGGTTGAGCGCGTAGACCGGAAGGTGCTCCGCGATCCAGCGCGCGGCCGCCGCGATGCCCGCGCCGACGTCGCCGCCGCGCGCCGCGGTCTCCCGGGTGATCAGGGCGAAGAACCGCTCGGAGTCGGTGTCGCCCGCCACCAGCGCCAGATCACCGCCGAGCCGGGCGTCCAGCAGGTCCAGGCCCTCGATCACGCCGTTGTGGGCGAACAGCCGGTCGTGCTGGCGGAACGGGTGGGTGTTGCGGGCCACCAGCCCGCCGGTCGAGGCGTAGCGCACATGGGCGACGAAGGTGGCCGACTCGACGTGCCGGGCCTGCTGCGCGAAGGCCCGGTCCTGGTAGGCGGCCAGCGGCGCCTTGTGCAGCTGGGGCCGTCCGGCGGCGTCGAAGTACCCCAGCCCGGTGCCGTCCGGGTCGCGGTGGCTCTGCTCGCTGAGGCTGTCGGGCGCCTCCAGCAGCCAGAAGGTGGCGTGCGTGCGGCGGGGCGCGCTGCTCATGCCGAAGAGGCGGCACATGTCCTCGGGCTCCTCCCTGCGCGGCGTGGCACCGCCGCGTGGCACGGTGGCGCGGCGCGGTGGTGTGGCACGGTGGTGTGGCACGGTGGCAGCCGGTGTCGCGGCCGTACGACGCAACGTACCCGCCCCGCCCGTCGGCTGCCCGTCGGCTCCCCGTCGGCGGCTCGTGCGCGCACTTCGTTGGCATGGATGCCTCAGTGGCCCTTGCCCCACGGGTCACGATGGGTCAGTCTGGTAACAGAGGGCTCTCCGGTGGCTCCGGAGTGCTACGTGATCCGGTGTGCCCCCACACCGGGTTGGGGGGTTCAGCATGTGACCGGACACCAGCATGGGCACCAGCACGGACGTCACGGCCCGCTCCGCCCCCGCCGGGCGGCACCGACACCCCGGCGGGCCGACGGTGGCTGACCGCGGCTTACGCTTCGTCTGCGAGCAGACCGCCCGCACCGCCGACAGCCGCCCCCGGCTGCTGGCCCGGGTCGAGGCCGCGTCGCCCGCGGCGGCCGCCTACTGGTTACTCGCCCGCGCGCTCGACGTGGGAGTGCAGCTCGACGGGGAGGGACTGCACGCCGTCTGGGGCGAGTTACGCGACGCGGGGGAGTACCTCCGCGCCCTCACCGCCCTCCGCGACGGCTCCACCTACGTCCTGGAGATGGCGACCGATGAGGTCATCCACCGCTTCACGGTACGGCCGGCCGCGCAGTACGCCGCCGGCCGCACCGCCGACGCCGCGGACCGGGCCCGGGGCCCGGCCCCCACCCATCCGGCCTGGTCGCTCGCGCCGTACGGCTGAGCAGGCGAACCCGCCGTGCTGATGCGGCCGACGGCGGCTCGGGGTTCGATGGAGCCATGCCGCCACAGTGCCCGGGGGACGCCCGGACCGCCGCCCGGCGAGCGGACGCCGGATGAGCCTGACCGGGGGCGCGTTCCTCAGCACCCTGATCGCGCTCTGCGTGCTCGCCGTGGCGGCGACCGTGCTGCTGGCGCCGCGGATTCCGGGCCCGCGCCCGGTGGCGGTGCTGGGGCGGGTGGTGCTGGTCGCGTTCTGCCAGCTGGTCGCGGTCGCCACCGTCGCGGTGTGGATCAACAACAGCTTCGGCCTCTACACCTCCTGGTCGGACCTGCTGGGCACCGGCGCCCAGACCGCCACCGGCCCGATGGCCGGACCGCCGGAGCGCACCGCCACCTTCTCCCCGGGCCCGGCCGGCGGCGTCCTCCAGACCTATGTGCGCGGCGACGCCTCCAAGCTGGCCGGACAGGTCCTGGTGTGGACGCCCCCCGAGTACGGCCAGGCCCGCTACCGGCACACCCGCTTCCCGGTGCTCACCCTGCTGCACGGGGTGCCCGGCTCCCCGGAGACCTGGACCGACGTCGGCGGCATGCCCCAGGCCGTCCAGCAGCTGCTCAGCGCGGGCCGCATCCGCCCCTTCATCCTGGTGATGCCGACCATCGACCCCGGCGGCGTCAACACCGACTGCAGCGACGTCGGCAGCACCCGGACGGCGACCTGGCTCACCCATGACGTCCCCACCCTGGTCGACCGGCACTTCCGCACCCTGACCACCGCCCGGAGCCGGGCCTTGCTGGGCTACTCCACCGGCGGATTCTGCGCCGTCAAGCTGCCCCTGCAGTACCCGGGCGTCTACGCCACCGGCGCGGCGATGTCCCCCGACCCGCTCGACGGCGACCCCGACGTGCTGCCCGACCCGCCGGTGCGGGCCCGCAACAGCCCCCAGGAGCTGATCCGCCGCAGCCACCCACCGGTGGCGCTCTACCTGGCCACCACCGACCAGGACCGGAACAGCCGGCCGGCCGACCTCCGGCGCTTCCAGCGCGCCGCCCGCGGGCCGACCCGGGTCAGCACACTGGTGCTGCCCACCGGCGGCCACAACTTCGGCACCTGGCAGCAGATGTACGCCACCCTGCTGCCCTGGATCAGCGCCCGGCTGACCGGCGCCGCCACCCCGCGCTGACCTGGCGGCGCGAAGCACGGCGAGGGCGGCGCGAAGCACGGCGAGGCAGCGGGAAGCACGGCGAGGCGGCGGGAAGCACGGCGAGGCGGCGGGAAGCACGGCGAGGCGGCGGGGCGCAACCGGCCCCGGCGGGGGAGAATCACGGCGAAAGCGGCAAAGCGGCAGGCGCGGAAGGCAGCGGATGAGCACCGCCGGGACCGAGGGCACCGGCACCGGGCAGCTCCACCGGTCCGTCGGCTTCTGGGGGCTGCTGTTCGTCTCACTGGGATCGATCATCGGCTCCGGCTGGCTGCTGGGCGCCCTGACCGCCGCCACCATCGCCGGGCCCGCCTCGCTGATCTCCTGGGTGCTGGCGGCCGTGATGCTCGCCGTGCTGGCCCTGGTGCACGCCGAGCTGGGCGCCGCCTACCCGGTCGCCGGCGGCACCGCCCGCTTCCCGTTCTTCGCCTTCGGACCGCTGGCCGGCTTCACCGCCGGCTGGATGGCCTGGGTGCAGGCCGTCACCATCGCCCCCATCGAGGTCGAGGCCACCCTCTCCTACTCCGACCACATCGACTGGGTACGGCGCGACGCCGCCCTGCTGCACCCCGACGGCACCCTCACCGGCACCGGGCTGACCGCCGCCACCGGCTTCATGCTGCTCTTCACCGCCGTCAATGTCGTCGGCGTCAAACTCCTCGCGGACACCAACGCCGCCGCCGTGGTCTGGAAGACGGCCGTCCCGCTGCTCACCGTGGCCGTCCTGCTGACCCTGAGCTTCCACGGCTCCAACTTCACGGCGGGCGGCGGCTTCGCACCGCACGGCGCGCACGGCGTCTTCGCGGCGCTGCCCGCCGGCGTGGTCTTCGCCCTCCAGGGCTTCGAACAGGCCATCCAGCTGGCGGGCGAGGCCCGCGACCCGCAGCGGGACGTCTCCCGCGCGGTGATCGCCGCCATGGTGGTCGGCACGCTGGTCTACCTGCTGCTGGAGGTCGCCTTCATCACCGCCCTCGCCCCCGGCTCGCTGCTGCACGGCTGGGCCAACCCGGTCGGCAAGGGCGACTTCGGCCCGTACGCGACCCTGGCGACCGCCGCCGGGGCCGGCTGGCTGGCCACCGTCCTCTACCTCGACGCCGTGATCTCCCCGGCCGGCACCGGCCTGGTCTATGTGGCCGCCTCCTCGCGGCTCTCCTACGCCCTGGGCCGGGAGCGGGCGCTGCCCCGCGTCCTGGCGTGGGTCGGCCGGCGCGGCGTCCCGCCGGCCTCGATCGCGCTGGCCTTCGTGGTCGGGGAGATCGCCTTCCTGCCGTTTCCCAGCTGGCAGTCGCTGGTGGGCCTGGTCACCTCCGCGACCGCGATCATGTACGGCTACGCACCGGTCGCGCTGCACGCCCTGCGGCTGCGGGACCCCGACCGGCCGCGCCCCTACCGGCTGCCGGCTTGGCGGCTGCTCTGCCCGGTGGCCTTCGTCTCGGCCAACCTGATCATCTACTGGTCCGGCTACCAGGCCGACTGGAAACTCGGCGCCGCCCTGCTGGTCGGCCTCGCCGTCTTCGCGGCCACCCGCGCCGCCGCCCCCCGGGCCGGCCGCTCCGCGCTGCACGCCCGGTCGGCCGGCTGGGTCTGGCCATGGCTCGGCGGCCTGGTGCTGATCGCCCGGTTCGGCCGCTACGGCGGCGGGGGACAGCTGCCCGACTGGTGGGACCTGGCCGTCGTGGTCGGCTACAGCCTGCTGGTCTACGGCGTGGCGGTGCGGCTGGCGATGACCGGCCAGGAGGTGGCCGCCGCCGTCGCCGCCGAGCCGCACGACCCGTACGACCGCCCGCCGCTCCCGGGGGCCTGAGCCGCGCCGGCCGCCCCGAGTCGCGCCCGGCCCTACCCGGGCGGACCATCGGGAGGGTGTGCCCCGCACCGGGGCCGGGCCGCGAGCCGTGGAGGAGTGGAGACCATGGGCAAGGAGATCCTGGTGGCCTACGGCGTCGATGTCGACGCGGTCGGCGGCTGGCTGGGGTCCTACGGCGGTGAGAAGTCGCCCAACGACATCTCCCGGGGCATGTTCGCCGGGGAGGTCGGCGTCCCCCGGCTGCTGGAGCTGTTCCGGCGGGCCGGGCTGCGCCAGACGTTCTTCTGGCCGGGGCACTCGGTCGAGACCTTCCCCGAGCAGTTCGACGCCTGCGTGGCGGCCGGGCACGAGGTGGGCGTGCACGGCTACAGCCATGAGAACCCGATCGCCATGAGCCGGGAGCAGGAGGCCGCCGTCCTCGACCGCTGCATTGACCTGCTCACCCGCCGGGCCGGCACCGCGCCCACCGGATATGTCGCCCCCTGGTGGGAGCTGAGCCCGGTCACCGCCGAACTGCTGCTGGAGCGCGGCATCGGCTACGACCACTCGCTGATGCACCGCGACTTCGAGCCGTACTACGTCCGGGTCGGCGACAGCTGGACCCCGATCGACTACGACCGGCCCCCGGACTCCTGGATGCAGCCGCTGGTGCGCGGCGCGGAGACCGGCCTGGTCGAGATCCCGGCCAACTGGTACCTGGACGACCTGCCGCCGATGATGTTCATCAAGGCCAGCCCCAACAGCCACGGCTTCGTCAGCCCGCGCGACCTGGAGCAGCTCTGGCGCGACCAGTTCGACTGGGTCTACCGGGAGCACGACTACGCCGTCTTCACCATGACCGTCCACCCCGACGTCTCCGGCCGCCCCCAGGTGCTGCTGATGCACGAGCGGCTCATCGAGTACATCGGCGGCCACCACGGGGTGCGCTGGGCGACCTTCGCGGAGATCGCCGCCGACTTCACCCGCCGCCACCCGCGCGGCGCGGCCCGCTGACCGCGACCGCGCGGGCGACTCACCCGTGACGCGGTGTCAGAGCTCGACCAGCACCTTGCCCCGGCTGGCGTCCCGGTCGGTGTAGAGGCTCTGGTACGCGGCCGGGATGGCGTCGAACCCCTGGTGGACGGTGTGGTGGTAGGCCACCTCCCCGGTGCGGACCAGGTCGCCCAGATCGCGGTGCAGGGCAGCCCAGTTCTCCGGGGTGAACCACTCCAGGGAGAAGATGCCGCGGATGGTGGCGCGCGGGAACATGATGTACGGCAGCAGGCGCGGCCCCACATGGTCGGAGCCGACCTGGCTGGCGAACTGCCAGCAGACCGCGACCTGGCTGCCGACGTTGAGCATGGTGAAGACCGCGTCGGTGATGGCGCCACCCAGACTGTCGAAGTACTTGTCGACGCCGTCCGGGGCGGCCTTGCGCAGCGCGTCCGCCACGGCGTCGGCGTCGTCGCCCTGCCGGTAGTCGACGATCTGGTCGAAGCCTAAGCCGATCAGGTACTCGGCCTTCCTCGGTGAGCCCGTGGTGCCCACCACCCGGGCCCCGGCCCGCTTGGCGAGCTGGCCGACCAGCGTCCCGACCGACCCGGAGGCGCCGCTGACCACCACCGTGTCGCCGGGGCGCACCGTCAGGAACTTGGTCATCGCGCCCCAGGCCGTCATCCCCGGGCCGCCCATCACGCTCAGTGCGGTGGAGAGCGGCAGCGCGTCGTCGTAGTGCGCCCGGTCCAGCTTGCGGTAGGCGGGGAAGACCATCGGGAAGGTCCCGGTCTGCCAGAGCGCCGGCCTGCCGTTGCTGATCACATGGCTGCGCCAGCCGCCGAAGCCCTGCACCAGGTCGCCGGGCCGGAAGGGGGCGCGGGGTCCGGCGTCCAGCACCTCCATGACCGAGTCGGCACCCATGTGGTCGCCGATCGGGGTGTCCAGGGCGATGCCCTGGAGGTAGGGGTCGACGGAGACGTACCTGGTCCGCAGCAGCATCTCCTCCTCACCCAGCCGGACGTCGACCTCCTCCACGACCTTCCGGTAGATCCGCTCCGCGTCCGGGACGCCCTCGAGATGCTCTCGGACCACCCATTTCTCGATCTTCACACCGTGCTCCCCTCACTGGCTCGCGTCATGTGTGTCGCTCGGCCGGTGCGGCGGACCCGGGCGGTGCCGGGCCCAGCCGTCGTCGTGGAACCGGTGCACCCTCACCCCCGGCAGCCGTCACGGACTGTGCTGAGGTCGATGCTAACAGTGGCCGGCCGGGCTGGGTGGGCGAATGCCGGGCTGTACACGGTTTCTGCACGCGCTCGGGCGCCGCCCGCGCCGTGCTGCCAGGCCGATGTGAGAGCATCCGGCAGAGCCCGTACTGCTTGAGGACCGAGCGGTCGGCCCCGCCATCGGCGGCCGGCCGGCAGCGGTGGGCGGACGCGGCGGGGACGATCGGGCCCGGGGGCCGCATACTGGAGTCAATGAGGAAGTCAGCGGTACGCCATCTGCCCACCAGCCCCTTCCCACGCCCGGTCGTGCCACCTCCCAAGCAGGTGGCCGTAGGTGACCGGGTCACCCACGATGAGCACGGCCTCGGCCGGATCATCGCCGTCGAGGACGAGGTCGCGGTGCTTGTCGACTTCGGCTCGGTACAGAAAAGGATCATGAGTCCGTACAACCGGATGACCGTGCTCTGAGCACGGCGCCGACGCCGCCGTGGGGGGGCCCCCCCCCCGGGGGGGGGGGCGGGGGCGGCGGGGGGGGGGGGGGGGGCCGGCCCGGCCCCCCCCCCGCCCGGCGGGCGGGGCCGGGGTCGGGGGGGTGGGCGTGGGGGGCGCGTTCCATACACGGATCCTGCGTCGGACCACCCGCCGGCGGGGGGCTCGGCGCCCGGCCCCCCCCCCGCCGGGCCCCCCCCCCGGCGGGGGCGGCCCACGGCGGTGATCAGCAGGTCTTGCGCCAGGCGCCCAGTTCCAGCCGCTTCGCCGTCGCGCTGATGCGCAGTCGGCGGGCGTTCGCGCAGAAGTGGTCGGTCGACACGTTGTACTCGGCGTTGAAGACGGCCTTGCCCGCCCGGATGAACGGGGTGAGGCCGTCGCACTCCTCGTACTCGGCGCACTGCTCGTTCACCGCGAAGTCGAAGTCACCGACCAGCTGCGGGATCTGGTCGAGGTCGTTCTTCAGACCGACGGCCAGACCGCGCCGGTGGGCCAGTGCGGCGATCGCCCGGTTGTAGGCGAGCTGGTCGGCGGCGGTGAGCGGGAAACCGGTGTCCTCGTGGTAGTTCTCCGCCAGGTCCGGCTCCACCGCGTCGAAGCCCTTGGCGCGGCACATGTCGAAGCGCTTGGCCATCAGCGGCAGCAGGACGTCGGTGCGGCGGATGTCCAGCGACTTCTCGCCGCCCCAGCCGTTGCCCTTGCCGAGGACCGACGCCGGGAAGGACCCGGCGTCCGGCCGGTAGTCCTCCCAGGCCCCGGTGTTGATGTAGCAGATCACCCGGCGGCCCTGGGCGTGCAGTGTGGCGACGGTGGCGGCACTGTTCTCGAAGCCGTCGATGTCGTACACCTGCGCGTCCACCGAGGTGTCGATCCGGCCGCTGAGCTGCCACTGCCAGCTGGTGCCGGGCCGTGGCTGCCACCGCCCGCCGGCCGGGGGAGCGGCGGGCGCCGTGGCCGGGGACGCGGTGGCCGGGCCCTCGGTGGCCCGGGGCTTGGCCGCCCCTGACGTACCGGTGGAGGGCGCACCGGTGGAGGGCACACCGCTGGACGGCCCACCGGTGGGCGTGGCGCTCCCGGAGGCGCCGGACCGGGTCGGCGCCGGGGTGGCGGACCCCCGGCCCGGCTCAGCGGACGCCCGGTGCCCGGCGCTGGTGGCCGTCGGGCCCCCGGCCGGGCGCGCGGCGGCGTCCGGCGGGGTGCCGCCGGTGCCGCTGCCGCAGCCGGATACGGCCAGCAGCGCGAGGCCGGCCGCCACCGAGACCGCCGCCGTCCGGCGGCGGGCGGTCATCGGTCCGCTCCCAGCGGCACCGGCACGCCCGGCCGCAGCGAGTCCGGCGGGCTCTGCCAGGGATTGGCGCCGCTGCCCGGCACCGCGCAGTGCACCCCGGCCCCGCGCAGCCGGGAGGTGCGGGCGACCAGCCCGCCGTGCCCGGCCGGCACCCCGTGCACCAGGTGGCAGAAGCGCGCCGGGGGGTGGTCGGCGGTCCAGCGCGGTACCCCGGCCTCCTGGTACGCCGCCCAGTCGCCTTCGAATGTCACCAGCAGGTCTCCCAGGTCGGGGTCGGCGTAGCCGGGGTCGGGGTGGGTGCCGTGGCCGAGCACCACCGTGGCGGCGCCCAGCGCGCGGGCCGCCACGGTGAGCCGCCGGTGGTAGGGCAGCAGCTCCGGTTCGGTGGCGGCCTGGTCGAAGTAGACGCCGTCGGTCCGGTACCAGTCCCGGTAGCGCACCAGGTCCTGGACGGCGGCGCTGTGCGGACGGCTGCCGTAGCCGGTGTCCACGTACCCCAGGACCCGCACCCCGGCCCCGCGCAGCTCCTCGGCCGCCGCCGCGAGGACGTGGTCGGGGGCGTCGCCGGGGCCGTCGGCGGCGTTGAGCACGACGCCGTACAGCCGGTCGGCACAGCGGACCAGGGCCCGCCACGCCTCGCCGTCCACCGCCGGGTGCACATACATCGGAACCAGCAGGTCCCCCGCCAGGTTCGCGGTCACCGCCGTCCCTTCCACCAGGTCGTTCCCACCTTCGCCATCAGGCCGCCGATTCGACGGGGGAGTACTCGGCCCACAGGTCGGCCAGCGACACGGCCAGCGACCGCTGCGGCCGCCAGTCCAGCGCCTCGGCGGCGGCCGTGATGTCGGCCTGCTGCCAGGAGACGGCCGCCGAGCGCTCGGAGCCGGGGCCGCTCTCGTCGATCCGGCCGCCGAAGCCCGCCGCCGCCACCAGCCCCCGGGCGACCTCCCGGACCGGCCGCGCGACGCCGCCCGCGACGTTCAGCACCCGGGGCAGCGCGCCCGGCCGGACCACGGCCAGCACCACCGCGCGGGCCACGTCGCGGACGTCCACGAAGTCGCGGTGCGCGGAGAGGTCGCCCACCCGGACGGTGCCGCCCGGGTGGGCCCGGCGCAGCTCGGCCGCCAGCCGGCCGGCCAGCGAGGCGGCGGGGGCACCCGGGCCGACCGGGTTGAAGACCCGCAGCACCACGGCGTCCAGCGGGCTGTCCGCGACGATCGCGGTACCGGCCAGCTTGGTGGCGCCGTAGACGCCGCCGGGCCGGGCCGGGGCGGACTCCGCCAGCGAGGAGCCGGGCGCGCACGGCCCGTACTCGCCGGCCGAGCCCAGGTGCACCAGCCGGGCCTCCGGCGCGGCCGCGCCGAGCGCCTCGCAGAGCACCGCCGGGTAGCGGGCGTTGAGCTCGGTCAGGTGCAGGGCGCCGCCGGAGGTCGCCCCGGCGCAGTTGACCACGGCGTCGGGGCGCAGCCGCCGCAGCCCGGCGGTCAGCTCGCGGACGTCGGCCGACGCCAGGTCGGCCCGCAGGTCGCAGTCGGCCGAGCGGCCGCCGGTGAACAGCCGGGCGTCGGGCAGGACGCCCAGCTGCCGGGCGGCGTGGCGGCCGAGGAAGCCGGTGGCTCCCAGGAGCAGGATGCGCACCGCCTCACGCGTCCTTGAGCAGCAGGCTGCGGTTGCCGGCGAACTCGGCGTTGGCCCGGTCGTAGTCGTCCGGCCGGCCGATGTCCAGCCAGTAGCCGTCGAAGTCGTAGGCGGCCGGCGGGGTGTCCGCCTTCAGCAGGTCGAGCACCAGGTCGTCGAAGCCCAGCGGCAGACCGGGGGTGTAGCGGGAGAGGGTGTCCCGGGAGAGCCCGTACACGCCCATCGAGACGCTGTAGTCCAGGCTCGGCTTCTCCCGGAAGCCGGTGACCATGCCGTCGGTGGTGGTGAGCACGCCGAAGTCGATGGAGACCTTGCGGGAGTAGGTGGCGATCGTCAGCGGGGCGCCGGACTCCGCGTGCTGCCTGAGCACCGCGCCGTAGTCCAGGTCGGTGAGGACGTCGCCGTTCATCACCAGGAAGTGATCGGGCAGCCGCTCCATCATGGTCAGCAGCGGGCCCATGGTGCCCAGCGGGCTGTCCTCGACGGCGTAGCCGACCCGCAGCCCCCACTGCGAGCCGTCGCCGACGTAGGCGCGGATGATGTGCCCCAGATGGCCGATGGCCAGGGTGCAGGTGGTGAAGCCCGAGGCGGCGAGCTGCCGCATCACGATCTCCAGGATCGCGTGCTGGTCACCGATCGGGACCAGCGGCTTGGGCAGCGCGGTGGTGTACGGGCGCAGGCGCACTCCCTTGCCCCCTGCCAGAATCACTGCGTGCATGGTGATACCCCCTCCTTGATGGTACGTCAGACGTTGTACAGGCCGGTTTTGTAGCGGGCCAGGTTCGCCGGGTCGCGGAAGAACTCGATGGTCCGCAGCAGCCCCTCCTCCAGGCTGTGGCCGGGCTCCCAGCCGGTGGCGGCGCGCAGCCGGGACGCGTCGCAGACCAGCCGCATCACCTCGGAGTTGGCCGGGCGCAGCCGGGCCGCGTCCTCGCGGACCTCCAGGTCGGCGCCCATCAGCTTGCCGACCAGGGCGACCAGGTCCCCGACCGAGATCTCGCCGCCGGTGCCGGCGTTGAAGGTGCGGCCGACGACCTGCTCGGCCGGCGCGGTGCCGACCGTGGCGAAGGCCGCGGCGGTGTCCTTGACGAAGGTGAAGTCGCGGGTGGGGCGCAGGTCGCCGAGGGTGATGACCCGCTCGCCCGCCGCCACCTGGCCGATCACCGTGGGGATGACCGCCCGCATCGACTGCCGGGGGCCGAAGGTGTTGAACGGACGCAGCGTCACCACCGGCGTCCCGAAGCTGGCGTGGTAGCTGTCCGCCAGCCGGTCGCCGCCGGCCTTGGAGGCGGCGTACGGGGACTGGGTGTTGATCGGGTGGTCCTCGCTGATCGGCACGGTCTGCGCGGTGCCGTAGGTCTCGCTGGTGGAGGTGTGCACCAGCCGGGGGATCTCCAGGTGCCGCACGGCCTCCAGCACGTTCAGGGTGCCGGTGACATTGGTCTCCACATATGAGTGCGGGGCCTGGTAGGAGTACGGGATCGCGATCAGCGCGGCCAGGTGGTACACCGCCTCGGCGCCCTTGACCAGGCCGGTCACCGACCCGGGGTCGCGGACGTCGCCGAGGACGATCTCGACGCTGTCCAGCACGTCGGCGTCCAGGGTCTCCAGCCAGCCGAAGGAGGAGAAGGAGTTGTACTGCACCATGGCGCGCACCCGGTGGCCGCGGGCGACGAGCGCCTCCACGAGGTGCGAGCCGATGAAGCCCTCCGCTCCGGTGACGGCGACGGTCGGCGGGGTTCCGGTGGTGGCGGTCGACATGGGGTGCCTTTCTCGGCGTGATCGGTTCTCGGCGTGATCGGTCGTGGCGGCAGCGGCCGGTGCGGCCGGCCGGGAGAGGTGGCGGGTCCGGGGCGGCCCGGTCAGCGGTGCGCGGTGACTTGGCTCAGCTGGGAGCGGGCCACCGCCGCCAGCAGCAGCGCGGCGAAGCCGCAGGCGATGAGCTGGAGCGCCGCGGTGCCCGCCAGGTGCTCGGCGGAGCCGGCCACCTCGAAGAGGGCCGCCGTGGCGCAGACCACCGCGGGCGGCCAGGCCGTACCGAACGCCTGAAGCAGCAGGGCCGTCCACAGCACCGCGCCCAGCAGCAGCAGGGCAGCCATCCGCAGCGGGTTGGGGAGCGGGGCGTGCGGCCACAGGAGTGCGACGGCCAGGCCCAGCCCGGCGAGCGCGGCGAGGAAGCCGCCGAGGGTGATCAGCAGCGTGCGGCCGGTGTGGGCCAGGAACTCGGCGCTGGTCCTGCTGACCCGAAGGCCCGCCAGGGAGCGGCTGCGAAAACGATACAGCAGCCATTCGGCCGCACCCATGCTGAGGGTGAGCGCCACCGCTGAGGGACCGTTGACGGTACCGCCGGCACCGTAGTGCCAGCTGTCGCCCAGCGACGCCAGCAGCACCAGCACGCCCACGGCCAGCCCGAACACCCCGTGCGGCAGCGACGCCGCCCGGGTCGGCCGCACCACGTCGGCCTGCGGCCCGGACCGCCGGAACCGGACCACCCGGCCGCCGGCCAGCGCCACCGCGAGGGCGAGCGAGGTCAGCAGGAACGCGGCGCGCGCCACCGAGGGCAGATCGACCACCAGCGTCAGCGCCGCACCGATGCCGGTCGGCGCCAGGGCGGCCAGCAGATACCGCTGCCGGCCCAGCACCATCAGCAGCGTCGCCGCCGACAGATACGCCGACTGCCCGGCCGCGAAGGCGACCACGGCGCCCGGCGCCCCCCACGGCGCGGCCGCGACCGCGCCCAGCACGGCCCCCGCCAGCCCGCCGACCGCCAGGCAGCCGGCCGCCTCGGACCGGGCCCGCAGGCCCAGCCACTGGTAGGCGCGATGGGACAGCGCCTGGTTCCAGGCCCACCCGACGAGCACCGAGGCGGCCAGCGCCAGGGTGCCCGGCGAGGTGCTGCGCGCGCCGCCGCCGCTGTCGGAGCCCAGCAGCGGGGCGCCGAGCAGATAGGCCAGTCCGGGCAGCGCGAAGACCACCCCGCGCAGCAGGCAGTGCCACAGGCTGCCGCGCCAGGGGTCCACCGCCGGGGCCTTGGGTTCGGGATGGACGCGCTCCACCCGGTTGAACAGGTCCTCGGCCAGCGCGAAGGAGTCGGGCCGGCCGTAGCGCAGCGCGGCCTGCTCGTCCGTCAGGCCGTCCGACTCCAGCACGGCCGCGATCTCGTACGGGTGCACGGCGGCGGCGCAGATCACGCCCAGCCGCTCCGCCAGCTCGTCCAGCGGGTCCTCCGGGACCCACTGGGGGCGGCCCGGCGGGCGCAGCACCCGCAGCGCCAGCGTCTCGTCGTGCCGGGGGTGTTCGCGGTGCAGGGCCTCGCGGGGGATGCGCAGCCCGAGGGTCTGGTCGTGCCGGACGTCCCCGCTGCCGCCGCCCGGGGCGGCCTCGCTCGAACGGCCCGCTTGGGGACGGGCCTCCTGAGGGCGGGCCTCTTCGGGGCGGGTCAGGCCGCGCGGGATGCGCAGCGCCAGGGTCTCGTCGTGCCGGGGGTGCTCGCGGTGCAGATGCCCCCGGGGGATCCGCAGCGCCGGCTCCTCGTCCGGGAGCGGATCGGGCTCGTCCGGTACCAGTCGCAGGTGGCCGCTCACCAGCCGCCCCCCGCCGCCTGCGCCTCCCCGTCGGCCAGGCCGTCCTGGTCGACCTGGTCGCCGGTGATGGCCCACCAGGGCAGGACCGGCGTCTCGCCCCGGTGCCGGGGCAGCTCCTCGGCCGGGCGCGACCGCTGCCGCAGCAGATCGGTGTAGATGTCGCGGAAGCCGTCGATCGTCTGGCGGAGCGTGAACTGCTCGATGATCCGCAGCCGGGCCTGCTCACCGAGCCGGGCGCGGCGCGCCGGGTCGCTCAGCAGCTCCAGCGCGGCGCGGCCCATCGCCTCCGGCTCGCGGGGCGGCACCACCAGGCCCGCGTGCCCGACCGCCTCCCGCACCCCGCCGACATCGGTGGAGACGGTGGCGCGGCCGCAGGACATCGCCTCGATCAGGGTGAAGGGGAAACCCTCGCTGATGCTGGACAGCATCACCACGTTCCCCGCCGCGTAGGCGTCCCGGATGTCCTCCACCCGGCCCTCGAAGACGACGCCCTGCGCCACCCCCAGCTCGGCGGCCAGCGCCTCGCACGACGTCCGGTACGCCTCGCCGCCGCGCGGCACACCGCCGAAGATCCGCAGCCGGGCGTCGGGTATTCGCGCCCGGACCACGGCGAAGGCGCGGATCAGCGTCTCCAGGTCCTTGATCGGGTCGACCCGGCCGGCCCAGCTGAGGGTCGGCACCTCCGGTTCCGGGCCGGCCGGCGGGAAGGCCGCCGGGTCGACGCCGTTGTACACGGTGCGGATGCGCTCCGGCGGCGTACCGCCCCGTTCCTCCCAGCGCCGGTTGTACCGGTTGCCCGGCGTCACCAGGGCGGCCCGGCGGTAGCCCTCGGCCGCCAGCATCCGGTAGAAGCCCAGCAGCAGCGCCTTCACCGGCCAGCGGTGGCCGTCGCCGCCGTAGCCCAGATAGCGCTCCCGCAGGTAGATGCCGTGCTCGGTGAGCAGGAACGGCGTGCCGTACGCGTGGTTGGCGACCAGACCGGGCAGCGTGCTCAGACCGCCGCTGACCGCGTGGGTGATGCCCTCCGACGGCGGCTCCGCGTTCAGCGGGCGCAGCGCGTGTTCCAGCAGGTCGGTGGCGGTGAGGGCGTCGTGCAGGGTCGGCCGGGACGCGGCGGTCGCCAGCTGCGGCCGGTTCCAGACGTCGGTCAGCATCTGGAGCGCGCCCTCGGTGCGGACGGCGGGGCCCAGCTCGCCGGCGCGGCCGTACTCCGCCAGCGCGTACAGCTGCGGGCCGAAGTGAGGCTCCGACTCCGGGTCGAGCAGGGAGAGCAGGAACAGCTCGTAGTCCTTGAGGAAGCGGCGCAGCTGCCGGCCCCGAGGGGCGCCCCGGGTCGGCGCCGGGCCCCACAGCGGCACCGAGGTCACCTGGGTGACATTGCGGGGGAGCTCCCAGGCGAGGTCCTCGCGGCCGGTGCCGGTCACGGCGATCACTCGGAAGTCGAACTCGGGCATGCCCTGGACCAACTGGTCGCACCAGACGCTGACACCGCCGTGGCTGTGCGGGTAGGTGCCTTCGCTGAGCATCGTTACGGGGCCGCTCCAGGCGGCGGCAGCGGTGTTGCCGAGCTTCTGCAGGGGTCTGTTCATGATGGTGAGCTCTTCCTCCCCTGAGGGCGGGGGGGTTCGATGCGGGCGCGCCCGGTGGGACAGGGCGCGCCACGGGTGCCGGGCACCGGGGTGGTCGGGCGGCTCAGCGCCCTCCCACCCCGGCCCCGGCTGCCCCCGCAGCCTGCGGACTCCGTCCGGCCGTACGGCCCTGCTACCTCTTGACGGTGCGGTGCTGCGCGGCGCCGTGGCCCTGGGCCGGCTTGGCCTTGGACGCCTTGGACGCCTTGGACGCCTTGGCCTGGGCGTGGCCCTTGGCCGGCTTGGCCTTGGCGGTGGCGCCGTGGGCCTTGCCGGAACCGGCGTGGCCCTTGCCGGCGGTGACGCGGTCCTGGTCGGCGGGGCCGACCGGCACCGGGGTGCTCACACCGCTCGGCACCGGGAGGCTGCGCGCCGCCGGAGCCGTCTTGGCGGCAGCGGTGGCCTTGGCGACCTTGGCCGCGACGACCGCCTCGGAGCTCGGCTGACCGGCCGGCGTGGCGTCCGGGTCGAGCACCAGGGTGACGCTGGTCTGCCGCTGACCCGGGAGGGTCCAGCCGGACAGCTGGCCGGCGTACGCGGTTCCGAAGGCGGTGCTGCCGGAGCGCAGCAGCTGCACGGTCTCGGCCGGAGCCGTGAACGGCACCTCGACGCCGGTGGGGGCGCTGACCGTGATCGCACCGCCGACGCGGTACGCGGTCACCTGGTCGGCGGCGACGGCGGCGGCCCAGGCGGCGCGCCGCTGCATCTCGATGCCGGCCTCCTTCTGGGTCGGCGAGACCACCGGGGTGTTGGCGTCGAACAGGTCGGCGTAGTCGCCGAGGATCTTCTCCAGCACCGGGTAGGCGATCCGGTCCTCAGCCAGGTTGGACTGGTGGATGAAGTGCGGGTCCAGGTCGTTCTTCAGCACATGGCCGAGGTCGATCCGGGCCTCCAGCGGCACGATGTAGTCCTGGTAGCCGGTGCTGGTGTTCAGCGGGGCCGGCAGGCAGGTGGAGATGGCCGAGCCCTCGCAGGAACCGCTGCCGCCCTGGGCGCTGCTGGTGTAGATCCAGTTGTACTCGTCCACCTCCTCCTCGGCGGTGCCCGCGTTGTAGAAGATATTCATCGGGTGGCGGGGCACGGTCAGCGCCGAGCCCAGCGCGCGCTGCTGCGTCTCACGCGAAGCGTCGCTGGCCAGCCACTTCACACCGGTGGCGGTCAGCGCGGGCGCCAGGTAGGGGTTGTCGGCCGGCTGCTGCGGGGTGGTCACCAGGCCCGAGTGCTCGCCGGTGACCAGGACCGACCCGTCCACGGTCAGGCCGTTGGTGGCCGCCCAGGTCAGGTTGTCGCTGATCTGCGAGGTGATGACGGACTGGCTGGTCCACACCGGGTTGCCCGAGGCGTTCAGGGTGCACTGCCACGGAACCACGGTCACGTTCTGGACGCAGCCCAGGAACTCGTGGTTCATGGTGTGGTTGATCCAGCCGAAGGAGGTCTGGTCGGCGATGAACTGCTGCGCCAGCGGGTCGCTGCCGCCGTTCTCCGCCTTGTAGTCCTCGCTGCCGCCGCCGTTGTAGGCGAAGGTGATCGGGAAGTCGTGGTCGGCCGTCCACTGCTTGGCGTACTGCTCGTCCGCGACCGACATCCGGATCGGGTTGCTGTCCGTGTTGCTGCCGGGCGGGCAGGTGACGTCGCCGGGCGTGCACTTGAGCGTGGTGCTCCAGCGGTCGTCGGCCAGGAAGAGGTCGTCGACGGTCACCGAGAAGTAGTTGCGGTCCTGGCCCAGGTGGATGCCCTGGGTCGCCCACTCCACCATGCCCCGGGCCAGCAGCCGGAACTGCTGCTGGTACTCGTTGTAGACGAAGCTGACGACCAGCTCGCTGCGGCCGTCGTGGTCGTACTGGCCGACCAGCGAGCCGCGCGCGGAGGTGCCGGGGATCGGCGCGTCCACCAGCGGGGTGAACGCGGCGCCGGCCAGCGGGGTCGCCAGGTAGCCGTAGCTCTCGCTGACGGTCGGGTCGTTGTCCTCGAACGGCACGCTGCCCTTGAGATAGCCGAACGCGTTGCTCTTGCCGGCGGTGGTGACCTCGGCCGCTATGCCGTCCAGCGAGCCTATGTAGCCGGGGTCCTGGGCCCAGTTCAGGCCGACCGCGGGCTGCGAGTAGGTGTAGGCGTCGATCTGGCGGATGCCGAACTCCGCCTCGTAGCCGGCCAGTGCGGTCATCTCGGCGGAGCCGGCGCCGAACGGGTTGTCGTTCGGCAGGACGACGGCCTGGAACTTGGCCCGGTCCTCACCGTTCACCGTGTCGCTCAGGAACGCGGCGTCGATGGTCGGCCGGCCGGCGGCGTTCAGGTCCACCCGGGTGTAGGGCGTACCGGCGCTGTCCAGTTCGGCCCTGATGGCACCGGTGGCCTCGCCACCGTCGTCGACGACCAGCAGTCGCAGGTCGATCCGCGGCTGGTCGGTGACCGCCTGGGCGGCGGTCGTCGGCGCGAGCGCCATGATCAGGCCGGCAGCTGCGCAAGCCGCGGCAAAACGGGTTCTTTGACCCATGCGTCCCCCCTCGGAGCACAGGCGCGCACATCGTGCGCGCTTGATGTGTGTGGTTGCGGAGCACCACGCCGACCGGCGTGACACCCGCGTGAAGGTCCTTCACCATCCCCCGTGTCGCCGACGCCCCGTACGCCTCTTCTGCACGGTCACGTCGTATGCCCCCCCAAGCACCCCCGCTCCGAAGCGAGCGGCCGCCGACGACTGCGCGGCAGCCTACCGCAACACCGACCCCCGCAACCCCCTGCAAACCTGACGGACCGGTACATGCCCAAACGAGCCTCCGTTGCCGGTCCGCCGCTGGTCAACCCCCTCTCGGGGCCCTTGGTGCACCCGTTGGCACCAGGGGCGGAACGGCCTGGCGAATCGGCTGCGAACTGCTCTGAAACGCCCGGCCGACATCGCCGCGCCGGCCGTTCTCCGCACCTCGCGCCCCGGTCGGCAATGGCAGCAACTGCCGGAGATGCGCGGGAGGGCGCCGATTCCGGGTGCGTCCGCTTTTCCAGGGCTTTGCCCAATGGCGCTTATCGCACCGTCTGTTCATCGGGCCAGGGTTCCTGTGGTGAGCCCTTGAATGTGATGTGACGCTCTCTTGGTGAACTGCACACAATATCCATAGAGCGGCGGCAGGCCGGGCGCTGGTGCGAGTGCCGCAGTGGGGTGGGCGGTGGCGCAGGTCACAGCGGTCGGTAATCGAGCGGTCACGGTTCCGCCGGGGCGGATGCCGACGGTCCGATCCGGTGTCGTCCATCTCGTCCGGGCTGCCCGTCGCGCCGAACTCCCGGGCGGTATCGCGGGCGTGGCGGCCGATGGCGCGGTACCGGAAATCGGGCGCCGGGGGCGGCATGGCCGGTCGGCTGGGAAGTTGAATGAGCAACGGAATCCTGGGGTTTCTCGTCGGGCGTCTGCCCGTGGAACGGAAAAGACTTGACGGCCCGGCTCGGCTTTCCGGAGCGGCGTCCGCCCGGCCGGCTCCCGGGCCGCCCCGCACCCCGCTGGACGGCGCGGCGGGACGGCGGCGCCCCGGCGCACCGCACCACCCGCGAGCTTCGGCGTGACGGGGATCACATCGGCGGTCGGCCCGTGGGTGCGGCGCTGACCGTTGCTCAGGCATGGTGAGGCGCGGGGCCGGACAGCCCGCACCGCGACAGGCCGCCATGGCCGCCACCGGCAGTGGGCTGACCGGCGTGCCGGCCGCCGCCGTACGCCGCACGGGCGGAGCCCGGCGGGGGTGGCTGCGAGGCCGTCCGGAGGGCCGTACGGGCTCCGGACGGGCCCCGGGCCGCCGGGTTCAGGGCTGCCGGGTTCAGGGCTGCCGGGTTCAGGGCTGCGGTGGCTCCTCGGCCGCGGGCAGGGTGAAGGTGGCGCGGGTCCCGGGGGAGTGGCCGGTGTCGATGCCGATGGTGCCGCCGTGGAACTCCACGACCTTGCGGCACATGGCCAGGCCGATGCCGTTGCCCGGGTAGGCGTCCTTGGTGTGCAGGCGCTGGAAGATGACGAAGACCTTCTCGGCGTACTGCGGGTCGATGCCGATGCCGTTGTCGGTCACCGCGAACCGCCACGACCCGCCGTCCCGGACGGCCTCGATGCGGATGCGCAGCGGCCGCTCCGGGCTGCGGAACTTCACCGCGTTGGACAGCAGGTTCTGCCAGAGCATGCCCAGTTGGGTGCCGTCCCCGGCGACGGTGGGGAGCGGGTCATGGGTGACCTCGGCGCCCGCCTCCTCGATGGCCACGCTGAGCGCGTCCAGGGTGGCGGTCAGGGTCTCCTCCAGGTCGACGGTGGTGTGCTGGTTGTGGACCCGGCCGACCCGGGAGAAGGCGAGCAGGTCGTGGATCAGCGTCTGCATGCGGTTGGCGCCGTCCACCGCGAAGGCGATGTACTGGTCGGCGCGCTGGTCGAGCTGCCCGGCGTAGCGGCGCTGGAGCAGCTGGCAGAAGCTGGCGACCTTGCGCAGCGGCTCCTGGAGGTCGTGCGAGGCCACATAGGCGAACTGCTCCAGCTCCGCGTTGGAGCGGCGCAGGTCGGCGGCCTGCTCATCCAGCTGGTGCCGGGCGTGCTCGGTGAAGGCCAGCTCATCGGCCAGCCGCTGCCGCATCGCCTCCACGTCCTCGGCGAGCCGGCGCAGGTCGGCGGGGCCGGTGCCGGCGATGGCGTGCCCGAACTGGCCGGCCGCCACCAGACGGGCGTCGGTGGAGAGCCGCTCCAGCGGGGTGGTGACACCCCGGCGCAGCCCTTCGAAGACCAGGACCGCGAGCAGCAGGATGACCCCGGCGATGGCGGAGAAGATCCAGTTGCGCAGCGTCAGTGAGTGGTCGAGGTCGGCCCTGGCTCGGGCCCGCGATTCCTGGAGGTGCTGCTGCTGGCCGCCGGTGGCCTGGCGCAGCGCGTCGAAGGCGGCCCGGCCTTCGTCGGCGCGCTCGGTGGCCAGCGGGATCGGGCCGCCGCCGGGTGCGGCGGCGATCGGCTCGGCGATCCTGGTCTGCCAGGCCCTGGCCCGGGACAGCACCAGCTCCAGATCGGCGCGCGCCGCCGGAGCGGAGCCGACCAGTGGCCGCAGCCGGTCGACGGCGGCCGTCTCGTCGAGGAGGCCCTGGGTGTAGGGCTGGAGGAAGTCCCGCTGTCCGGTCAGGCCGTAGCCCCGGATGCCGGTCTCCTGGTCGACCAGCGCGGCCTCCAGGCGCACCGCCGAGGTGAGCGCCGGCGAGCCGACGTCCACCAGCTGGTTGGTGGCCGACGCGGTCCGCGACAGCGTCCAGATCCCGAGTCCGCTGAGCAGCGCCAGCACGGCCAGCGAGGCGCTGACCCCGGTCTGGAGCCACCGCCTGGTCGTCCAGCCGGACCAGCGGTGCATGCCGCCGGACGCGTCTTCGACCCGTACGCCCCCAGCGGTCTCGCGCGGTGCCGGGGCGGTCTCGATCGCCACGTCTCTGCCTCTCCGTGCCCGCCCCACCGGGGAGCGGGAGCAACCCGTCCGGCCGACCCGCGTCGGCGCGGCAAGAGCCTCACAGTACAGCCCGGCCGACAACACTGGTTGTCTCACCTCCGGGTGGGCCATAGGGTGGGCCCATGCCCGGCACGCACTTCTCCCTCTCGCTGAGCGAAGTCGAGATCGCCGCGCTCCTGGAGCGGGCGGTTGACGACCTCACCCGACGCGCGGCCGACCGCGCCTGCCAGCCGCTCGACGGCCATGACGGCGGCCCGACCGAGGCCCTGGCACACCTCCATATGCTGGTGCACCTCCAGCAGGCGGTGGAGCGCCTCGCCGACCGGGCGGCCGAGCAGGCCGCCGAGGCCGGCGCCGGATACCCCCAACTGGGGCGGGCCTGCAACATCAGCCGCCAGGGCGCCCGGCGCCGCTGGCCCGGGTTGGTCACCGCACAACCCAGCCGCCCTACGACGCACACCGACCGGAGCCGATAGATCATGATGGCAGCCCCCACCCGCCCCTATGACGTCCTGCTGGTCGAGGACGACCCGGCCGATGCCATGCTCATCGAGGACGCCCTGCTGGAGCGCGGCGCGGCTCGCAGCCTGACCCAGGTGCAGGACGGTGTCGCCGCGCTGGACTACCTCCGCGACCCGGCCACCTCCCGGCCCGACCTGATCGTGCTGGACCTCAACATGCCCCGCATGAACGGCCGCGAGTTCCTCTCGGTGCTGAAGGTGGACGAGCGGCTGCGGGCCATCCCGGTGGTCGTGCTCACCACCTCCTCCGCCCCGGACGACGTCTCCGGCGCCTACCAGCGCCACGCCAACGCGTACGTCACCAAGCCGGTGAACCTCGACGACTTCATCCGGGCCGTCCACAGCATCGACGCGTTCTACCTCGACACCGCCGCCAAGCTGCCCCGCGACTGAACAGGCCCACCCGGACGACCAGGTGCGCGGGGCCCCGCCCCGCGCACCTGGCGTACCGTCACCGCACGTCGACGAAGTCGAGCGCCGAGCGGGCCGCGAAATGGCCGGCGTCCCCCGCGAAGGAGACCGCCCAGGTGCCGTCCTTCGTGGCCTTGACCTTGACGCTGAAGCGGCCCTTGCGGTCCGTGACGGCCTTGGCCACGGTCCGCCAGGCGGTGGAGCCCTGGGCCCGGAAGACCACCGCCACCCGCTGCTTGCCGTAAGCCCGCCAGGCCGTGGTGCCCTGTTGGAGCACGCCCTTCACGGTGACCTTCTTCCCCTTGGCCACCGGCTGCGGGGAGATCTTCACGCTGACCACGCGGGCGTTGGTGCGGGCGAGTCTGACGCCGCCCGAGGCCCGGTCCTGGAAAGCGGCGCCGGCGCGGTGGTGGACGCGGTACCAGCCGGAGAGGTGGGTGGTCGTGGCGGAGACCTTGAAGGAACCGGTGGCGCCCACCGAGGCGGTGGCCAGGCGCTTCCAGCCGGTCTTCCCCGTGGCCGAGTACTCCAGGTCGACGCTCTGGCCGGTCACCCTGGGCGAGCCGGCCACCGTCGCGGCGAGCTTGCCGGTGGCGGTGACCCTGTGGTCGGCGCCCAGCACGGCGTGGAATCCGGTGACCGCGACCGGCAGCTGGACCTGGAGCGGGACCGACGCCCACGCGTTGCTCAGATAGGGCTGCTCGGCGGCGGTGCTGACACTGAAGTTGCCGGGCCGCCGGACGGTGAACCGGGCGCTGAACGAGCCGTCCGCGCCGGTGACGGCGGTGGCCTTCGCGGCCGGGAGGTCACCACCGTCGTCGTAGGTCAGCGTCACCGTGCGGCCCGCCAGCGGGTGCCGGGTGCCGGGGGCGGCGTTCTCCTGCCAGTCGGCGACCCCGGAGACGGTCACCGTCGCGCCGGAGAGCACCCGGGTGGCGGACGTCTTGGCGGTGAGTGCCACGGTGCCGTCGACCAGGCCGACCGACAGGTTGCAGGCGGCGGTGCCGACGACCTGCGCCGCCGGGTCGGACCCGTCGTGCGCGGTGATCCGGAAGGTGGCTCCGCCGGCCACGGTCAGGCTCTGGCGGAAGGAGCCGTCGTCGGAGATCGGCACCTCGACGGTCGCGGTGTCGGCGCTGTTCTGCTGCGTCCGCGCCACCGTCACCGTGCCCACGAAGGGCTGGAGTTGCCCGTCGCGGGGGTCCCGGCCCAGGACCGTGCCCGAGACGGTCACCGCCTTGTGGTCGGCGTCGACCGTGGCCCGGTCGGTGCGGGCCACCGTGACCACCGGCTGGACGGTGTAGTCCAGAACCCCGGTCGCGGAGACCGCGGTCCCCGGGTGGCTCGGGAAGGGCAGCGCGGCGTAGACCTCGTATCTGCCCAGGGCGTCGAGCTGGACCGGCTCGCTGGTGTACCAGGTCTCGGCGTCCTCACCGGGAACCCACGTCACGGGCACGACGAGGTACGGCAGCGCTGTGTTGTACGGCCTGATCCGCAGCACGTCCGGCGGAAGCAGTGTCGTCGGCGCGTGCAGCATCACCACGCCCCGGGCCCCCGGCCGACTGCCGAAGGCGTCCTTCGGGGATATGGAGTCGCCGGTCGCGGTGCAGCTGGGCGCCACCGCTGCTCCGCTCGTGGCGGCCGGCGTGGCCAGGGCGCTCGTCGGCACCGCAGCCGTAAGGAGGGCCGCCAGCAGAACGGCCGTCAGAGAGCGTTTCACACAGGACCCCCGTCATGGGTGGGAAGGCGGATCACACGGAACCTCATGTCCCGGACCGACCATAGTGGCCGGGACTGACAGCCGGTCCGGAACGGCAGTGTTCACCGGCTCCACGGCCCGGCACCTCTCGGCGGCGCGGCCCGGCCCGGTCGCCGGCCGGGCGGTGACCGGACGGTGGCCGGGCGGGGGACGGCCCGTGCCGCCGCAGGTCTGGTGGAGACGCCGCCGCTGCTCTAGGGTGCCGTGCTGCTGCCTCTGAGCGCGTCGCTCGCGGGACATACCTGAGAAACCCCTACCCGAGTGGAGAAGCCATGGGGCACCCCACCGCGAAGACCCGCAGACGGTCCACCCTGTTAGGCGCCGTGGCCCTGGCCGCCGTCACAGCGGTGGCCACCACGGGCGGCGCCGCGCCGGTGCGCGGCGGCCACGGCGGTCAGCCGAAGGGGAGCTGCGCCGACCGCTCCCACTCCCGGCTGCTGTTCTGCGAGGACTTCGAACACCTGCCGCGCGGCGGCGCCACCAGCCTCCACTGGGGCGTGGAGACCAAGCACGCGACGCTCAAGGTCGAGCGCGACCAGGGGCGCGGCCGCGACCACCGCCCGGGGCAGGTGCTGCACCTGCACACCCAGGGCAACGGCTACGCCTTCCTGGACGTCAATGACTTCGCCGCCCCCGGCAACAGCTTCTACGGCCGGATGCGGGTGCGGGTCGACGCCTTCCCCACCGCCCCGGACTGGGCGCACTTCACCCTGGTCGAGGCCACCGGCAGCGGCGACGGCAGCGTGGTCCGGCCGATCGGCGGCCAGTACGTGCCGACCGTCGGACGTGGCACGGCGCTCTGGGGCGTCGGCTCCGACGGCGGTCCGACCGGCGACTGGACCAACTGGCGGGAGTCCGCCCCGGCCAAGGCCGCGAAGTGGTCCTGCATGGAGTGGCAGCTGGACGCCACCCGCAACCGGGTCTCGGTGTGGATCGACGGGAAGCCCAAGCCCGACCTCACCGTGAGCACCACCCAGCACGGCGGCAACCCCGTGGACTTCGTCCTTCCCAAGATCGACAACGTCCGCATCGGCTGGCAGCTCTACCAGGGGAACCCGGCCCCGTCCTCCTATGACGTACGCCTGGACGACCTGGCCCTGGGCACCAAGCGCATCGGCTGCGGAAACTGACGTCCGGACACTGACGTCCGGACACTGACGTCCGGACACCACGGATGACTCCCGCCCCCACCCGGCCACCACCGGGCGGGGGCGGTTCCGTTCGGATAGGGTCACCTCGCAACACGGCGTGGAGGGGACCGCATGGCGCGGGTTGCGGTGGTCGGCGGCGGGATCGGCGGCCTGGCCGCCGCGCTGTTCCTGGGGCGCAGGGGCCACACGGTGACGGTGTGGGAGCGCGACGGCCGCCGCCCGGGTACCGACCTCGACCAGGACTTCTTCGCCTGGCGCCGCCCGGGGGTGCCGCAGGCGATCCAGCCGCACGGCCTGCTCGCCCCGGTCCGCCGGATACTGCGCGCCGAGGCCCCGGACGTGTACGAGGCGATGCTGCGGCTGGGGGCCCGCGAACGTCACGAGTTCGAGTGGTTCGCCGAGCGGCCGCCGGCCC
Source organism: Streptomyces sp. NPDC092296 (assembly GCF_044755465.1). Taxonomy (NCBI): domain Bacteria; kingdom Bacillati; phylum Actinomycetota; class Actinomycetes; order Kitasatosporales; family Streptomycetaceae; genus Streptomyces; species Streptomyces sp. NPDC092296. The sequence goes on from NZ_JBIVRB010000020.1 coordinate 58,811, forward strand.
GCCCGGGGGACGAGGACCTGGTGACCGTACAGACGCGGCGCATCGTCCTGGAGGCCGCGCTGCATGACGCCGTACGGCGCGAGCCGAGCGTCGAGGTGCTGCTCGGGGAGGCGGTCACCGGACTGCTGGTCGACCAGCACGGGAACATTCCGCAGGTCACCGGGGTACGGTCGGCAGCCGGGGCGCACCCGGCCGACCTGGTGCTCGACGCGGGCGGCCGCCGCTCCCCGGTCACCGGCTGGCTGGCCGAGGCGGGCTGCCGCAGCGCGGTGGTGGAGAACCACCACATCGGGATCGCGTACTTCTGCCGCTGGTACCGGCTGCGCGCCGACGGGCCGCGGCCCCCCGGGCGGGTCAGGACCGGCTCGATGTCGGCCTTCGCCGTCGGCGGGGTGTTCCCGTCGGACAACGGCACCTTCGCGGTGGCCCTGACCGTCTCCACCACCGACCCGACCCGGGGCGCCCTGCGCGACCCGGCGGTGTTCGAGGCGGCCGCCCGTTGCTTCCCCGCTGCCGCCGCCTGGTTGGCACTGGACCATGGGCCGATCTCGGACGTGCATGCGATGGCCGGTCTGGACAACCGCTGGACCGCCCTGGTGGATGACACGGGCCCGGTGGTCAACGGGCTCGTCGGCGTCGGGGACTCCGTCACGCACACCAACCCCACCCTCGGCCAGGGCACCGCCCTGGCCCTCCAGGCCGGGCAGTGGGTGGCCCATCACCTCGACGCCGCCCCGGCCGACCCGGCGGCCGTCACCGAGGACCACCACCGGTGGTCCCTGCGGGCACTGCGCCCCTGGTTCGATGCCCAAGTCGCGGTCGACCGGGCCAATGCGACCCGGCTCTCGGCGGGGGAACCGCCGGGGCCACCCGCTGCCATCGCCCGGGAGCGGGCCGCCCTGGCCGCGTGCGCGTTCGACGATCCGGTGGTGATGCGGGCCCGAGCACTGGTCCGCCACCTGGTCCTCCCCGCGGAGCAGGCGTACGGCACCGAGGAGGTACGCACCCGGGTGGCGCGCCGGCTGGGCGACCACCCGGACTTCACGCCCACGTTCGACGGCCCCGACCGTGGGGAGTGGGAGGCGGTCACCGACCGGGGCGGGCCCCCTTCACCAGCTCATCTCAGCTGGGAACATCCGGCAGCAGAAGATCCTGCCCTAGAGTGAACGGATGGACGACCCGTCACCCGCCCGGCCCACCGATCTGACCTGGCTGCTCATCCGGGCCGCGCAGCACCTGCGCGCCGAGCTCGACTCGGTCGCCCGCGCGCACGGCCTCGCCGGGCTGCGCGACTGGGTCGTGCTGGCCGCCCTCGACGCGCACCGGGGGCGTACGCAACTCCAACTCGGCGGTGAGCTCGGCGTGGACAAGACCACGCTGACCCTGGTGCTGGACCGGCTCGAACGCGACGGCCTGGCCGTCCGCCGCAACGACCCCGCCGACCGGCGCGCGCGCATCCCCGAGATCACCGACGACGGCCGCGCCCTGCAAGGCCGGATCGCCCTGGCCCGCGACCGGGCCGAGGCCGCGCTGCTCAGCTGCTGCACCGACCAGGAGCAGCAGCAGCTGCGCTCGCTGCTCACCCGCCTGGCCGGTCCGACCGGCGCCGGCGGCCCGGTGTGCACCGCAGCCGCCGCCTGCACCGAGGCTCCCGCCCGCACCGAAGACCGGGCGACCCCCACCAACCGCGACAGAGGAGAAACAGCGTGACACTCATCCAGGTCGTCAACGGCTCCACCCGCGAGGGCAGGTTCAGCGAGAAGGTCGCGGCCTGGGTGGTGGAACACCTCGCCGCGCGCGGTGACTTCGACGTCGAGGTGCTCGACCTGCGCGACCACCCGCTGCCCTTCTTCGACCAGGCGCCCCCGGCCCGCACGCTGCGCAACTACCCCAACGAGGAGGTGGCCCGGCTGGGGCGCGAGCTGGACCGGGCGGACGGCTATGTCGTGCTCGTCGCGGAGTACAACCACGGCTACACCGCCGTGCTGAAGAACGCGATGGACCACACCTTCGTGGAGTGGCGGCGCAAGCCCATCACCTTCGTCGGCTGGGGCAATGTGGGTGGCGCCCGCGCGATCGAGCAGTTGCGGGAGGTGGCGGTGGAGTTCGAGATGGCGCCGCTGCGACACGCCGTCCACATCATGCCCGACCTCATGCGGCCGGCGATGCAGTCCTCGGACCCGTTCGACACCGGGGTGTTCGCCCCGCTGGAGCCCAAGCTGAAGCTGCTGGCCGAGGACCTCGCCTGGTGGACCACGGCCCTCACCACGGCCCGCGCCCGGTAGCCGGGACGACGTCCGGCCCGGCCCGCCGCCCGCCGGGCGCGGGTCGGCGGCCCGGGTTAGTCTGCGCACGGCCGGGCAGCAGCCGGTCCGGGGCGGCAGGAGGGACGGTCGATGAGGCGTCGCAGCACCGCGCTGGCGGTCCTTCTCCTGTGCGCCGCGCTGCCGCCGCTGTCCGGCTGCTCGTCGGGCGCCGCCGGGACGGCGGTGGGCAGCGCGCCGCCCGGTACGCCCGCCGTCTCCGGTACATCCGATGCCTCCGGTAAGCCCGGCGCGTCCGCCGCTCCGGCGAAGGGCAGTGCCAGGGTCACGGCGACCGTGGCGGACGGCATCGAGACCCCATGGGGGCTCGCGCCGCTGCCGGGCGGCGGACTGCTGGTCTCCTCCCGGGACAGCTACCGGGTGTACCGGGTGGACCCCGGCAGCAGGCGCAAGACCGTCGTGGGCACGGTGCCCGGCGTGGTGTCCAATGCCGCGCAGGGCGGCGAGGCGGGGCTGCTCGGGCTGGCGCTGTCCCCGGCCTTCCGGTCGGACCGCCTGCTGTACGCCTACTACTCCAGCGCCACGGACAACCGCATCGCCCGGATGACGTACGACCCCACCAGGCCGGCGGGCAGCCAGCTGGGGCCGCCGCAGGTGATCCTCGCGGGCATCCCCCGGGGCGTGCACCACGACGGCGGCCGGATCGCCTTCGGCCCGGACGGGATGCTGTACGCGGGCACCGGCGACGCGGGCAGGCCCGCGTCGGCGCAGGACAAGTCGTCGCTGGGCGGCAAGATCCTCCGGATGACGCCGACGGGCGCCCCCGCGCCCGGCAACCCGTTCGGCGCAACGGTGGTGTACAGCTACGGCCACCGCAATGTGCAGGGCCTGGCCTGGGACCCGCAGGGCAGGCTGTGGGCGTCGGAGTTCGGGGACAAGCAGGCCGACGAGCTGAACCTGATCCTGCCCGGCCGCAACTACGGCTGGCCCGCGACCCAGGGCAGGACCGACCACCCCGGCTACACCAGCCCGGTCGCCCAGTGGGGCACCGAGGAGGACTCGCCCAGCGGCATCGCCTACGCCGAGGGCTCGATCTGGATGGCCGCGCTCAAGGGCGAGCGGCTGTGGCGCATCCCGCTGGACGGCACCCGGGTGGCCGCCGCCCCGCAGGCGTTCCTGACCGGCACCTACGGACGGCTGCGCAGCGTCCTGGCCGACCCCGACGGGACGCTGCTGCTGACGACCAGCAACACCGACGGCCGCGCCCACCCGCGCCCGGGTGACGACCGCATCCTGCGCCTCACCGTCCACTGACCCGGACCGGACCGCCGGGCAGCAGAAACGTGGTGATGGTGCGTCAGCATCCCTGCCGCACAAGCGGCTTGGCGTACGACGACACCGGCGAGGGTCGCCGCCCCACCGTGCGCCCGGACACTGTCCGGCCCGGACTTCCGCCCGCCGGGAGCGAGTTCACGCGCCGTCCGACACCTGACGTACAGCCGGAGGAAACCACTCCGTTACCTTTACGGCCCTGACAGCTACGCGCGTTGACTCTAAGCTTCCCCGTGCCACGCACCTGCCACGTACGGCGAAGGGAAACCCTTGTCCGAGTCCATCCGCCCCGGCGCCCGCCGGCGCCGCCTGCTGATCGCGGGGGCCGCCTCCGCGAGCCTGGTCGCCCTGGCGATGCCGACCGCAGCCGCCTCCGCTCCGGTACACCACCGGGCCCCGGCACACCACCCGGCCCCGGTGCGGCACCACCCCCCGGTGCACCACCCGGCTCCCGCGCACCACCCGGCTCCCGCGCACCACCCCGCGAAGGTGCGTGTCACCAACCTCCAACTGCTCGCCATCAACGACTTCCACGGCAACCTGGAGCCCCCGGCGGGCTCCTCCGGCACCATCCAGGAGAAGGACGCCACCGGCGCGATCGTCTCCACCCCGGCCGGTGGCGTGGAGTACCTGGCCACCGCGCTGCGCAACGCCCGCAAGGGCCACAAGGACTCGCTCACCGTGGCGGCCGGCGATGTCGTGGGCGCCAGCCCGCTGCTGTCCGGCCTCTTCCACGACGAGCCGACCATCGAGGCGATGAACAAGCTCGGCCTCGACGTCACCAGCGTGGGCAACCACGAGTTCGACGAGGGCTCGGCCGAGCTGCTGCGCCTCCAGAACGGCGGCTGCCACCCCACCGACGGCTGCTACGCCAAGGGACGCAAGTTCAAGGGCGCCGACTTCGAGTACCTGGCGGCCAATGTCACCAGCGAGAAGACCGGCAAGCCGATCCTGGCCCCGTACTGGGTCAAGAAGGTGGACGGCATCAAGGTCGGCTTCATCGGGGTCACCCTCAAGGGCACCCCGGACATCGTCACCGCGGCGGGCGTCAAGGGCCTGAAGTTCGGCGGCGAGGTCGAGACGATCAACAAGTACACCGCCCAGCTGAAGAAGCAGGGTGTGAAGACGATCGTGGCGCTGATCCACGAGGGCGGCTACCCGGCCGGCAACACCTATGACGCGGACTGCGACTCGCCCGGCGCCGGTGCCGGCATCTCCGGCCCGATCGTGGACATCGCCAAGAAGATCGACCCCGCGGTGGACGCGATCGTCACCGGCCACACCCACAACTCGTACAACTGCACCATCGCGGACCCGGCCGGCAACCCGCGCCGGGTGACCAGCGCCGCCTCCTTCGGGCGCCTCTACACCGAGATCGACCTGCCGATCAACCGGGCCACCGGTGACGTGCTTCGCAGCTCGGTGAAGGCCGCCAACCACGTGGTCCGCCGGACGGTCCCCAAGGCCGCCGACATGACCGACCTCATCTCGTACTACCAGAAGATCGCCGAGCCGATCGCGGGCCGCACCGTCGGCTACATCTCCGCCGACATCAACGGGCGCGGCAGCAGCGCGTACGAGAAGCCGCTCGGTGACGTGATCGCGGACTCCCAGCTGGAGGGCCTCTCCGCCGCCGACAAGGGCGGCGCCCAGATCGCCTTCATGAACCCCGGCGGCATCCGGGCGGACCTGGTGCAGAAGGCGTCCGGCAGTGAGGGCGACGGCGTGGTGACCTACGCCGAGGCATTCGCGGTCCAGCCGTTCACCAATATGATGAACGTGATCGATCTGACCGGTGCGCAGCTGATCGCGGGCCTCCAGCAGCAGGTCAGCGGCGCCAACGAGGCCGAGCCGAAGATCCTCCAGATCTCCCGGGGCTTCGGCTACACCCTGGACCTGACCAAGTCCGGCGCCGACCGGGTCGTCGTCTCCTCGATCCGGCTGAACGGCGAGCCGATCGACCCGGCGAAGACCTACCGGGTCGCCATGAACGAGTTCCTCGCGGGCGGCGGCGACGGCTTCGCGGCCTTCGCGGGCGGTGGCAACAAGCTGGTCGGCGCCTCCGACCTGGATGTCTTCACCGGCTACCTGACCGGGCACTCCTCGGCGGCGGCTCCGCTGGCCCCGCCGGCCCAGGACCGGATCACCGTCATCGGCTCCGGCGTCAGCCTGGACTGACCGGACTGATCCACGACTGCGGCGCGGGGGGGGGGGCCCCGGGGCCCCCCCCGCCGCGCCGTGCCGCGCGTCCGGGGTCGGCGGCCCTCCCGCCGGCTCTCCGGCCGGTCAGAAGTGCCAGATGTTGACCTTGAGGCCCTTGTCGGCGGCCCGGTTGTACGGGTTCCATGTGTGGGTGCCCACCGTGGTGGGGCCGACCCAGTTGGAGTCGACCACCTTGAAGTTGTGGTGGCCGAGGTTGGCGACCACGATCGCGGTGTGCATCCCGCTGTAGAAGGTGTCCGGGTCCGAGGCCGAGTTCAGCTGGATCACGTCGCCCTTGACCGCGTTGGCGGCCGAGACCCGGTGGCCGCCCTCCCGCCGGTAGTCCGAGTAGTAGCCGCCGCCCAGCGAGACCGAGCCGCCCGTGGCCTCCTGGACCACGTCGTTGACGAACTGCTTGCACTGGCCGCCGTACCCGCCCACCTTCTCCAGGGCCCGGTCGGCTATCGAACTGGTGCTGAACTGGGCGCTGACCGTGCTGCCGGCCGGGGCGGCGTAGGCGGTGGCGGGGATCGCGGCCATCCCGGCGAGGCACAGACCGGAGACGGCGGTGATACGGGTGAGCAGAGTCGTCATGCGTCGTCCTGGGGGGTGTAATGGCGGCGAAACGGGGTAAAGGGCCGCACAGGGCTCGGAATGTCCGGTCATCCTGAGCGGAGCCCCGCCGACCGGGCAATGGCCGCTGTTACTACGCGGTCCCGTATCCGAGGGCCGCTCTTGACACCCGCCGCCCCGGTGAGCGGGGCCGGGAAGGGCGCGCCGGGCCCACTACCGCCACTCGTAGCCGGGCGCCGATCCGTGACGCACCTCACGCCCCACGACGTGTTTGGCCCGCGTGGGGCGGTGCGCCGCCGGTGGGGAATCGCGGCGCCCCGCTCTGCTTCTGCTCGGCACGAATGCCTGCGGCGCCGGCGGCTGACGTCGATGTGGACGGTGGAAAGACAACGTTGTCAGGGTTGCGTCCGGTCCTGACCCACGGCATGGCCGGCCGTGCGACAGAAGGGAGGACTGCATGCGGCGACCCCGGGTAGCGGCTGACCACGCAGTGCTCGGGCGGCCCGCTCCGGCGGGCCACCGGCCACCGCGACGACAGGCGAACGACGGAAGGAGTCGGCACGGTGAGCGACAACGTATGGGGCTACGGCGCGGACAGCGGCTACACGGCCGGACTCGACCTGACCGGCTACCGGGTGGAAGCCACCGACGGGCACATCGGCAAGGTCGACAAGGCGAGCGAGGAGGTGGACGCGCAGTACCTGGTGGTCGACACCGGCCCGTGGATCTTCGGCAGGCACGTCCTGCTCCCGGCCGGCACGGTCTCCAGCATCGACCGCGACCAGCAGACCGTGTACGTCGCCCGCACCAAGGACGAGATCAAGAACGCGCCGGAGTACGACAGCGACAAGCACAGCGACGACCCCGAGTACCACCAGCAGTACTGGGGCTACTACGGCGGCGCCATCTGACCGGCGTCACCACTCCGGCCGCCGCACGGCGGCGCACTCGTTGCAGCCCCCACCGGACCCGGTGGGGGCTGCAACGAGTACGCCGCGATCGGCCGTCCCGGTGCTGCGGTGGCCGGCTGCGCCGACTGTCAGCAGTGGATGAAGATGCTCCGCCAACCGAAGGGCTGGGTGCTGTGCGAGTCACCCCGGAAGGTGTAGTGGCTGACACCCTGGCAGTTGGGGGAGTTGTACATGGTGGCGTCCTGGCCGGTGTGATGGAACCGGTAGGCCGCACGGAAGTGGGGATCGATGTTGCTGCACCCGCAGGGTGTGATCTCCTTGGCCCGGCCGGTGTCCTGCGGCCCCTCCCAGCTGAGGAAGCTGCTCGCGAAGGCCGTGCTGGCGCCCATGGCCAGCACGGTGGTCAGCGTCAGGGCCGTGACGGCGGCGCGGAGCAGGTGGCGGTTGCGCATGGTGCTCTCCATGGTGCGGAGTGGATGACGTACCGCGACCATTAGGGCATGCTTCGTGACGCACTGTCAGCGGCGGCCGGGAGTGGGCGGAGAGCGCGTGACCGCCGGGGCGCGCCCCGTACGGGAGGTACGCGGCGGGGGTCAGCCGGCGGGCGGCGTGAACAGGCCGAGGACCTCTCGCAGGCACCGCTCGGCAAGCGGCAGCGCCAGGCCGCCCGCCGGGGTGCCTGAGCCGGGGTGCCTGAGCGGCCGCCGCCACCCGGCCTCGTCTCGCGCGCCTCACCCGACGTCGGCGCTCCCCTCCCGGTAGATCTTGGCCGAGGCGATGCGGCCGTCCCGGAACTCGTAGAACCCGGCGATGGAGCAGATCACCTCTTCGCCGTCGACGGTCAGCGTCTCGACCAGCTGGCAGGCGGCCCGGTCCGCGTCCGCCAGCAGGCTCCGCACCACCAGCGTCGGCAGCAGACCGGACATGGCACCGCTGAACAGCTCGGTCAGCTCGGCGCGGCCCCGGACGGTGGTCGAGCCGGTGATCCAGCAGGCGTCCTCGGTGAAGCCGCCGATGAGGGCGTCGACATCCCGGTCGTTGAAGGCACGGACATGGTCATGGACTGCGGCGGCGACAGCTGAATCGATCACGGCCGCAGTCTGCCGTGGCCCCCGCGCCTCCGGTAGCCCCCGCACGGGCCGGCCGGCGCCCGGGGCCGGACGGCGGCCGGCTGGCGCCGCGCCCGCGATGCCGCGACGGTGGAAGTCCCGGAACCGCGAGGTGACCTCCCATGAAGCTGGCCATCCACTTCCCGAACTTCACGCTCCCCGGCGAGCCGCAGTCCCTGCCCGCCGTCCTGACCGCCACCGCCCGCGCCGCCGAGCAGGGCGGCTGTGCGGCGTTCACCCTGATGGACCACTGGTTCCAGATGGAGGCCCGCGCCCCCGCCCAGGACCCGATGCTGGAGGGGTACACCTCTCTCGGCTTCCTGGCCGGCCGCACCGAGCGCATCAAGCTCGGCCTGCTGGTCACCGGTGTCACCTACCGCCATCCCGGGCTGCTGGCCAAGATCGTGACCACCCTGGACGTCCTGTCGGGCGGCCGGGCGGTGCTGGGCATCGGAGCGGCCTGGTACGAGCGCGAGCACCGGGGGCTCGGCGTGCCGTTCCCGCCGGTCGCCGAGCGCTTCGAGCGGTTGGAGGAGGCGTTGCAGATCTGCCGCCGGATGTGGAGCGACGACGACGGGCCGTACGAGGGGCGCCACTACCGGCTCGCGGAGACCATCTGCTCGCCCCGCCCGATCCAGCGCCCCGGGCCGAAGATCCTCATCGGCGGCTCGGGGGAGCGCAAGACCCTGCGGCTGGTCGCGCGGTACGCCGACGCATGCAACCTGTACGCCGACGACCCCGCGGTGGTGGCCCACAAACTCGACGTGCTGGCCGGCCACTGCGAGGCCGAGGGCCGCGACCCCGCCACGATCGCCCGGACCATCATCTGGGGCTCGGCCGACGCGTCGGCCGATGTCGACGCCTTCCTGACCGGCCTGGAGCCGTACGCCAGGCTCGGCATCGACCAGGTCTGGGTCAGCCCGCCCGGCCCCGACCCGGCGGGCTGGGTCGAGCGGCTCACCGAGCAGGCCGTCCCCAGGCTCCGCGACCTCTAGACGGCTGCGCTGACCATCACTCGCGGACCAGGCAGAACGGATGTCCTGCCGGGTCCGCGTAGACCCGCCAGCCGCGCGTGGCGTCCCCGAGGTCGAGCGGTGCGGCGCCCGCCGCGAGGACCTGCTGCTGGGCCCGGTCGAGATCCGGGACGCCCAGGTCGAGGTGGAATTGCTGCGGGTGGTCGGGGTCCGGCCAGCGCGGCGGCCGGTGGTCCGGCGCCCGCTGGAAGGCGAGCACCAGCCCCGAGCCGGTGTGCAGGGTCGACCAGTCGCGGTCGAGCGACCAGCGGGGATCGGGCCGGTCGACCACGCCGCCGAGCAGCGCCTGGTAGAAACGGGCGAGGACCGACACATCGGGGCAGTCCAGCACCACACACTGCACCTTCGCGATCACAAGCGCTCCTCCCGCAGCCCGGCCCGACCGACGCGAGCAGCGTAGATCACCGATCCGCACCGGCGCCCGCAGCCCGGTCCGGGAAAGCCGGCTGACGCCGCATCGGCTGAGCTACCATCAGCGGATGACTGCCGTGGCGATGATCGGACCGGGCGACGCGGAGCCGCTGCGCGCCCCCGCCGGGTCGTACCTGGTGCACCTCTCGGGCGCGCAGACCGGTGGGGCGCTGGCCGTGGTGGAGTACCGCTTCCCGCCCGGCAGCATCGGGGCCGCGCCGCACATCCACCACGGCCACGCCGAGCACTTCCATGTGCTGGAGGGCGAGGTCACCTTCGACCTGGCCGAGGGCGCGAGCACGCTGGGGGCCGGCGGCAGCGTGTCGGTGCCGATCGGCGCCGCCCACGGCTTCCGGAACGCCTCGTCCGACTGGGCGCGCTGCCTCTTCCTGATCACCCCGGCCGGGTACGAGGAGTACTTCCGCGACATCCACCGCGCCCTGGAGGCCGGGGAGCCGCTGGACCCGGACCGGCTGGCCGCGCTGCGCGCCCGGTACGCCACCGACACCCTCTGAACCGGGACGCGCCGGTGGCCCGGTGACGGAGAACGCCACCGGGCCACCGGCACTACCCCGGCCGGGCTCAGGCCAGGACTACGCCGGGTCCGCCGGGACCGGGTCGGTGACCGGCGGCGGGAGGCTGCGCAGCCGGGAGACCGGCGAGAGCATCAGCGCCACCACCACGGCGGCCGAGAAGACCGCCGCCACGATCAGGGCGTTCCTGGCCCCGACCGCGTCCGACAGCAGCCCGGCCGTCAGACCGCCGAGCGCACCGCCACCGAAGAGCAGGGTGCGGAAGCACGCGGTCATCCGGCTCATCATCGACTGCGGCGTGGTGACCTGCCGCAGGCTGACGATGATGACATTGGCGACCCCCAGCCCCAGATAGGTGATGAAGAAGGAGAGCGTCACCAGGGCCGCCATGACCGGCTTCGGCCCTCCGGCCAGCACGATCACCACCGGACCGAGCAGCAGCGCGGTCTGGCAGACGAAGTAGGTCGGACCGAGCGGGAACCGGGCGATCACCCGGCTGGAGAGCACGGCCCCGATCAGGCCGCCCACCGACGCCACGGCGAAGATCGCGCCGAGCGTCGAGGAGCTGAACTCCAGATCGTGCGTCCCGTAGAGCAGGAACATGGTCCACACGGTGATCATCGAGAAGTTGCAGCAGAAGCCGACCAGCGCCAGCCAGCGCAGGATCGGCCGGCGGAACACCCAGTCCAGGCCGTCCCGCAGCTCCCTGAGCACATGCCGCTTGGCGGGCGGCACCGGGCGCTCCTCCCGGGTGCGGATCAGCAGCAGCGAGGTGACCGACACCACGTACGAGAACGCGTCCACCAGCAGCGCCACCGGCGCGGTCAGCACCGACACCAGCACGCCGGCGAGGCCGGGCCCCGCCACGTCCGACGCCGAGGAGCTGACGCCCATCTTGGCGTTGGCCGCGACGAAGTGCTCGGGCTTCTTGACCAGGGTGGGCACGAACGGCATCCAGCTGACGTCGAAGAGGACCGACGCCATGCCGATCGAGCAGGCCAGCACCAGCAGCACCGGCATGTTCAGGGCATGGCACCAGTGCAGCACCGGGATCGCCCCGATCAGCACGATGCGGACCAGGTTGGTCCAGATCATGACCTGCCGGCGGCGGACCCGGTCCACCCAGACGCCGAAGAGCAGCGCGAAGCCGATGTACGGGGCGAGTTGCAGGAACCGCAGGACGCCGACCTGGGTGTCGGTGGCGTCGAAGGAGTAGATCGCGGTCAGCGGCAGTGCCAGATTGGTGACCTGGGTGCCGAGCAGGGAGAGGGTCTCGCCGAGCCAGAACTTCAGGAAGTCCCGGTTCTGCCACAGGCTCTCGGTCGGAGGACCGGTGGCGGTGTCGGCCTCGGGTTCGGTGAGCGGCAACGTGCTCCTACCTCCCACTCTCGGTGTCGACGGCCTGGCCACTCTCGCTGCCGACGGCCTGGCCGCTCTCGCTGCCGAAGGCCTGGCCACTCTCGGTGTCGAGGGTCCGGCGGACGATGCCGCTGAGCGTCAGCAGGCTGTCCCCGCCCCAGATGGAGTGGTGGGTGCTGCCCGGCACGGTGTACAGCTCGGCGGCGGGCAGCTGCCGGGACCAGTCCATGTCCTCGGCCGGGGAGCGCTCCGCCAGGATGTGCGCCGAGTGGCCGTCGTGGCGACCGGTCACATCGATGGAGTAGAAGCCCTCCAGGTGCGCCCGGAACACGTCGTACTGGTCCTCCAGCACGAAGGCGTCCAGCTCCTCCGGCAGCAGCCCGGACTTCTCGACCGCCTCGAAGACGGTCTGCGGGTCGACGTCCTGCGGCCAGTCGGCGAAGAGCGCCGTGAGCTCGGCGGGCACCTCCTCGGACAGGCCCATCATGTCCCGGATGAACCGGATCAGGATGTCCCGCTCCGGCGGCAGCGGCATCGGCACCGGCAGCCCCGCGTCCACCAGGATCAGGCTGGAGACCGCCGCGCCCTGCGCCGTGAGCAGCTTGGTCATCTCGAAGGCCAGCAGGCCGCCCAGCGACCAGCCCAGCAGCCGGTACGGCCCCTCGGGGCGGAAGGCGCGCAGAATCCGGGTGTACTCGGCCGCCAGGTCCGGCAGCGACCGCACCGGAGTGCGGTCGTTGTCGAACCCGGGAGCCTCGAACCCGTACACCGGCTGGTCGTCCCCCAGCACCCGGGAGAGCCCGGCGTAGGAGTACGCCGAGCCGGAGACGGCGTGCACGCAGAACAGCGGCGTGCGGTCGCCCTCGGTCCGCAGCGGCACGATCCGGTCGAGATCCTCAGCCACGGGCCTTCGCCTCGATCAGCTCGTCGATCACGGCGGAGATCCCGCTGAGCGTGGCGTTGCCGTACAGCAGTCGCACACTGATCCGGATCTTGAACGTCTTGTTGATCCGGCTGACCACCCGCAGCGCCTGGAGCGAGTTGCCGCCGACGTCGAAGAAGCTGTCCTCGGCGCCGACCCGGGGCAGCGACAGCACCTGGGCGAAGACCGCGGCGACCTCCGCCTCGGTGGGCGTCCTGGGCTCCAGGAAGTCGCCGCCGCCGCCCTCGTCCGCCGGCTCCGGCAGCGCATTGCGGTTGATCTTCCAACCGTCGTTGTTCATCGGGAACGACTCCAGCGCCACCCACGCGGTGGGCACCATGTACTCCGGCAGCGACTCGGCCAGATGCCGGCGCAGGTCCTCCACGCTCGGCGGCTCGGCCACCGAGGTGTAGTAGCCGACCAGCCGGTTCTCCCCCTGCCGGTCGGGGCGCATCAGCACCACCGCCCGCAGCACCCCCGGGTGGGACTGGAGCGCCGTCTCGATCTCGCCCAGCTCGATGCGCAGGCCGCGCAGCTTGACCTGGTTGTCGATCCGGCCGATGAACTCGATCTGCCCGGCGCCGCTCCAGCGCACCAGGTCACCGCTGCGGTAGACCATGCTGGTCGCGTCGAACGGGTCCTGGATGAACTTCTGCGCCGTCATCTCCGGCTGGTTGAGGTAGCCGCGCGCCAGACCGCCCTCCCGGCCGCCGATCAGCAGCTCGCCGGGCACGCCCTTGGGCACCAGGTTGTTCGACCGGTCCACGATGTAGACCTGCCGGTTCAGCTGGGGGCGGCCGATCGGCGGCGGGGTCTGCCACTCGATGTGCTCGACCTCGTACTCGGTCTGCCCGATCGCGCACTCGGTGGGGCCGTAGAGGTTGAGGTACTTGCGGCCTGGCAGGTTCCACTTGTTGACCAGCTCGGGCGGCAGCACCTCGGCGCCGCCCATCACGTACTTCAGGTCCGGGTACGGCTCGGGGTCCATCACCGACTGCATGGCCGGCGGCAGCCCCGCGTAGGTGACCCGCTGGTCACGCAGCAGCGCGGTCAGCGCCTCCGGCGACTGGGCGTCCTCCGGGGAGACCGCCACCACCGTGCCGCCGACCAGGAACGCCGTCCAGATCTCGCCCTGCGACATGTCGAAGTTGAGCGCCGGCAGCTGGAGCAGCCGGTCCTGCGGCCCCAGGTCGAAGGAGCGCCGGTACGCCTCGCAGAAGAACGACACCGCCCGGTGGGCGATCATCACGCCCTTGGGCGTACCGGTGGACCCCGAGGTGTACAGCACGTACGCCAGCGACTCGCGGGTCGTCCACTCCTCCAGCGGCTCGTCGGCGGGCACCGCCTCCACCGCCGCCCAGTCGCTGTCGATCAGCACCCGCGCCCAGCCGGCCGGCTCGGGCAGCCGGTCGGCCAGCGCGGAGCGGGTCAGCACCACCGGGGCGGCGGTGTCGCGGATCATGTAGTCCAGCCGGCCGGCGGGCAGCTTCGGGTCCATCATGGCGAAGGCGCCGCCGGCCTTGAGGATGCCGGCCATCGCCACGTACGCGTCGAGGTCGCGGTCGATCACGGTCGCGACGACCTGGCCGTGCTTCAGACCCAGCGAGCGCAGGTACCGGGCCAGCCGGTCCGCGCGGCGGTCCAGCTCGGCGTAGGTCAGCTCGACGCCCCGGCAGACCACGGCGACCGCGTCGGGCGTCTCGCGCGCCACCTTCGCCAGGCCGACGTGCAGCGGCTCCTCGGCGTACTCGGCCGGCTCGCCCTTCCCCAGGGCCAGCAGCTCCGCGCGCTCGGCGTCGGTCAGCAGCGGCAGGGTGGAGACCCGCAGCGAGGTGTCACGCACCGCCGCGGTCAGCACCGTCTCGATGTGGTCCAGCAGCGCCCTGATCCGCCACTCGTCGAACAGGTCCTTGGAGTACTCCACGTGCGCGCGCAGCGTGTCACCGGCCTCCACGAAGTCGATCGCCATGTCGAAGCGCGACCCGGTGGAGGCGATGCTCAGCGCCTCCGAGGTGGTGCCGCTGAAGGCCACACCGCCGCCGGAGTTGGCCTCGCCCAGCAGCTGCATCGACACCTGGAACAGCGGGTTGCGGCCGGGCACCCGCTCCGGCTGCACCCGGTCCACGATCAGGTGGAACGGGACCTCCTGGTGCTCGTACAGGTCCAGGTTGGCGTCGAGGGTCCGCTCCAGCAGCTCGGCGAAGTCCGGGTCGCCGGACAGGTCGGAGCGCAGCACCACCATGTTGACGAAGAGGCCGACCACCTCCTCCAGCTCGGCATCCGTCCGGCCGACCATCGGCACCCCGATCGGGATGTCCTCCTGGCCGGTGTAGCGGCTCAGCACCACGTTGAGCGCCGCCGCCAGCACCATGTACAGCGAGACGCCGTGCTCCTTGGCCAGCGCCCGCGCCTGCTTCAGCAGCTCCGGCGGGTACGGCCGGATCACCGAGTCGGCGCCCCGGCTCGGCTTGGCCGGGCGCGGCCGGTCGGTGGGCAGCTCCAGCGTGGGCAGGTCGGCCAGCTTCTCGGCCCAGAAGTCCAGCTCCTCGCGCAGGGTCTCGCCCTGCATGGTGGCGCGCTGCTCCCGGGCCACGTCCAGGTAGCTGGCGCCGGGGCCGAACTCCGGCTCGCGGCCCTCCAGCAGCGCGGCGTACGCCACCGTCAGCTCGTTGTTGACCACACCGGAGGACCAGCCGTCGGTCACGATGTGGTGCAGGTTCTGTAGGAACACATGGTGGTCGTCGGCGAGCCTCACCACGCGGTACCGGTACAGCGGCCCCTGCTGGAGGTCGAACGGCAGGTTCGACAGCTCGTCCAGCGCCTCCTGGACGGCCCGCTGCTGCCCCTGCTCGTCCAGCCCGGTGCGGTCCAGCACCGGCAGCTCGACCTCGGCGGGCGGCGGCGACACCACCTGGTACGGGGCGCCGTCCTCGGCGTGGACCGTGACGCGCAGCGCCTCGTGCCGTGCCACGACCAGGGTGATGCTGCGCTGGAGCAGGTCGATGCGCAGCGGCCCGCGCAGCCGCGCGGCGAGCAGGATGTTGTACACCGTCGCGCCCGGAGTTAACTGGTCGAGGAACCAGAGCTGCTCCTGACCGAAGGACAGCGGCGTTCGAGTGCGGTCTTCTGTGGAGATGGTCATCAGGCGACTCTCTGATCGGTGGAACGGTGTTCCGAGGGGGCGGTATCCAGGGGGAGGGCAGGTACGGGGCACGGCGGGGCCGGCCGGGGCGCCAACAGCCCAGCACTTGCCGTGGCCGCACCCCGGTGGGGCGCGGCGACGGCAAGTGCTGTTCGCGGACCGGGCCGGTCAGGCCGGGGGCGCCGCGGGACGGGTCATGACTTCCGGGTGAACTCCTCGCTCAGCCCTTCCGGGGTGTGATGAACGTGTCATTCACAACGTAGCCGTCCAGGCCGTGCTCCTCCCCGTACTTGAGCAGATCGCTGGTCGTATTGATGAACCCGCGGCCGGAGAAGTTCAGCGAGGTGTTGCACAGGACGCTGAAGCCGGTGATGTCGCGGAAGGCCACCAGCAGGTCGGCGATCCCGGGGTTGCGCTCATGGGTGACCGTCTGGGTGCGGGCGGAGCCGTCGACGTGGGTGACCGCCTTCAGCTCCTCGGAGGTGACCCGGTTGAAGAACAGCATGTACGGGTCGTGGACCGAGCCGACGAACCACTTGTCGGCGTCCGACTCCAGGGCGATCGGGGCGATCGGCCGGTAGCCCTCGCGCTGCTTGATGGTGTTGAGCCGGACCGTGGTCTCCGTGGTGAACGGCGCGGCCAGGATCGACCGGTTGCCGAGCGCGCGCGGCCCCATCTCGTAGCGCCCCCGGGCCCAGGCGATGATGTTGCCCTGCTCCAGGTAGCGGGCCACCTCGGCGGAGTTCAGCGGCCGGGTCTCGTACCGGGCCGGGTCGGGCTCGATGTCGTGGACGAACTCCTCGCCCGCGTACACGTCCCAGTCGATGGCCGCCGAACCGGTGTGGTACCACTGCGCGTCGATGGCCGTGCCCAGCGCCGCACCGCTGTCGTTGGGGCACGGCGGCACGAACACCGACTCGAACAGGCCGCTCTCCCGCATCTGGGCGTTCCAGTTGCAGTTCAGGCCGCAGCCGCCGGAGATCAGCAGCGGCAGGCCCTCGGTGAGGTTCTTCGCGGCGTAGTCGTAGAACCGCTCGAAGATCGCCTGGGAGTGCTTCAGCGACAGGTTGCGGTACTCCTGCGACTCCACCCCGGCGTTGTAGATGTGCGACCAGCTCATCTCGTCCTTGGAGACCCCGAGGATGATGCCTTCCTGCTTGAGGATGAAGTCGATGGTCTCCTGCTCCGCCTTGGTCATCGGCGTGTCCTCGGCGAAGGCGGTCAGCGCCATCTGCTTGCCCGCGTCGCTGTAGCGGAAGAAGCCCTTGCCGACCGGGAACTTCGGGTCGGCCAGCGCGAAGAGGTACGCGTACTTGTTGCCGGGGTCGGTCATCACGTGCTTGAGATGGGTGACCTGGCCCGACTCGTCGATGCGGTAGAAGGAGCCGATGCTGCCCTCCCACACCAGCGCGTAGTGCGGCTTGCCCGCGGCGCCCGGGGACATGCCGTACCCGGTCATGATGTGCGAGCGCTCGTGGGTGGAGGAGAAGATCCGGACGTCCTTGCCGAAGTACTTGCCCGCCTCGTCGGTGATCGAGCCCTCACCGACGCCGAAGTAGCCGGCGCGGGTGGGCGGCTCGACGGAATGGAAGCCCTTGACCCAGCCGCTGAGCGCGACCACGTCGGGCACCCGGTCCAGCATGCCGGCCGCCCGGGTGATCACCTCGGCGGTCAGCCGGTCGTACCGGGGGTAGTTGTCCTTCTCCGCCTCAAGGGCGAAGAGCAGCTTGCCGTCCTCGATAGCGACGACTCCGCCGTCGTGCCCCTCTTTGAAACCCAGGATCAGCATGGTGGTATGAGCCTTCCTTCGGGGAGATGGGTTGCTGCTGGTGCCCCGCCGGACACCGGTCCGTCACCGCGACCGGGGATCGCGCCCGGGGGTTCCGACGGCCCGTCCGGTGCCGAGCACCGGGGTCAGGGCGCGGTCCAGGTCGGTCAGGGCGCGGGACCAGACGCCCGGTGACGGCACGTAGTGGTTGTAGTAGCTGGCCCCCTCGGCGGGCGGCCCGAAGACCGCGACCGCCCTGACCGCCCCGGCGCCGTCGGCCGGGACGACGAACCCGTCGCGGTCCAGCCGCAGCGCCCCGCCGGGCCCGGACGCGGCCCAGCCGCGCAGCGAGCCGGCGATCGGGTCCAACTCGTCGTCGACCAGCGGCCAGTCGAGGTTGGCCCGCAGCAGCAGGTCGACCTCGACCCGGTGCGGCCGGTCCAGCGCGGTGGAGCTGAGCGTCCAGCCGCCGTCGCGCCGGGTCAGCCGGGGGCTCGGGCCGGGACCCGGCACCACGACCCCGGCGTCGATCAGCTGGAGCAGCTCATGGATGCGCTCCTTCTGCGGGCCGATCACCGTCCGGTTGACCAGCGGCACGTACTCGGCCATGAAGTAGCGGTGCGACTCCGCCGTCAGCCCCGGCGGGTCCACCGCCGCGCGCAGCGACTCGCGGTGGTCGCGCAGGATCTCCAGCGCCTCCTTGACCACGCTCGCACCGAGGCCCCGCTCGGCCTCCGCCAGATCCGCCCGCGCCTGCTCCACCACGGTCCGTACGTAGTGCGGATAGCTCTCGGCGCGCTGCGGATCGGACCGCAGCAGCCGCTCGACGGTCTCGACCTCCGCCGCACTCGCCCCGGCCATCCGCCCCAGCGCCTCGCGGTGGACCAGCGGCTCGACGTCGCGGCGGAAGTCCAGCAGGCCGTCCTCGGTCCGCTCGCGCAGCGCCGCGACCGCCTCCGGCGTGAGGTGCACGGCGGGCGCCGGGCGCCGCTGCGCCGTGGTGGCCGGGCGGGCGCAGGGCAGCCGCCCGGTGCGGTTGGCCAGCACGATGTGCGGTTCGCGCCCCGACGGCAGATAGCCGTCCTCACGGAACTCGCCGCCGCGCCCCACGGTCAGCGCCGCGATCAGGTCCATCGCGGTCAGCCCGGTGCCGAGCACCGCGACGGTGGCGGCGTCGGGGACCAGGTCGGCCTGGTCCGGCAGCGGGTACGGGACACTTACCATGCCGTCCGCGACGGCCGGCGGGCGCAGCGCGAGGCCGTGGCCGGTGGTGACGACGGCCAGGTCCGCGCGGTGCTCGGTGCCGTCGGCGAGCGTGACGAGCGCGCCGGCCGCGTCCTGGCGCACCGCGACGGCGGTGGCGGGCAGGTGCTGGACGGTCAGCCGCTCCGGCGCCCGCTCCCGCAGCTCGCCGGCCGCCCACTGGAGGTACTCGCCCAGCAGCCGCCGGGGCAGGAAGTCGTCGAACCGCACCTGGTGCTTCCGCTCGCCGCACCACTGGAAGAAGCTCGGCCCGCGCGTCACCGGCGCGCCCGGCGTCATCCGCTCGTCGGAGAAGATGGTCAGCTGCGAGGCGATGGTGTTCAGCAGCAGGTAGTCCGGCTGCTTGACCCGGTGGATGCCCACGCCCAGCTCGCCGGGCTCGATGAGCAGCAGCTCGATCGGCGGACCGTCCAGCCGCGCGTGGCTGACCACCCGCTCCAGGACGGACAGCCCGCGCGGGCCGACGCCTATCACCGCTATCCGCACGGTGGTCACCAGCGCCTCGTCTCGCCGAAGAAGTCCGGGATCTCCAGCGAGAGCCCCTGCTCCCGGGCGGTGGCCAGGACGAAGTCCCCGACCGCGAGGTCCAGCACGCCCAGGCCGAACGGCGAGAACAGCACCCCGCGGTCGCCCTTCGGCTCGTTGCGGCCCCGCAGTACGTCGGCCAGCGTGCCGTTGACGAAGTCCCGGCCGCCGCTGGCCTGTTCCGCCAGGTGGGGGGAGGTGTTGGCCTTCATGCAGTGCTCGACGTCGTCGAAGTAGTTCTCGGCGGCGAGGACCACGGCGGGCTCGAAGTCCCGCAGCGAGATGTTCAGCGCCAGCTGGCCGGGGCGCAGCAGCTGCCCGATGTACGGGGTGCCGGCCGTGGTGGTGGTCACCACCGTCTGCGCCGCCAGGGCGGCCTCCAGGCCGTCGACCGGGCGGGCGTCCAACTCCAGCTCCTCGGCGGCGAACCGGGCCAGGCTCTGCGCCGACTCGGCGTGCAGGTCGAAGACCTCCAGCCGTTCGACGGGGTAGCCGGTGGCGACCAGGTAGCGCAGCACCGTCCTGGCGATGATCCCGGCGCCGATGAACGCCACCCGGCCGTCCGGCGGTGCGTACCGGGCGAAGGCGCGCGCCGCCACGGCCGCCGAGGCCGCCGTGCGGACCGCGCTGATGGTGGCCGCCTCCAGCAGCGCCTTGGGGTAGCCGGTGGCGTAGTCGTTGAGGACCAGCACCGCCGAGGCGCGCGGGATGCCGTCGGCCACGTTCCCCGGGAAGCTGGAGATCCACTTGATGCCGACGGCCCGGTCCTCGGGCAGCTCGATCGTGGCGGGCAGCGCGATGATGCGCGCCTCCGGCTTCTGCGGGAAGCGCAGGAAGTAGCTGTCCGGGTTGACGGTCAGACCGTCGTCGTGCCGCAGATAGGCGTCCTCCACCAGGTCGACGACCCGCGCGGCGGCGGTGTCCAGGATGTCCTTGACGACTTTTCCGGGGACCACGTCAAACGAGAACATCGAGCTCCTCCTTGGGTGATTCATCGGTGTCCGGTGCCCGGTCCAGCCCCCGGGCGGCGACCCAGTCGTCGTCGTACACGGAGTTGAGGTAGCGCTCGCCCATGTCCGGGGCGAGGGCCACCACCGTCTCGTCCGGCCCGATGAACGCCGCCTGGCGCCGCACGGCGGCCAGCACGGTGCCGGTGGAGCCGCCCGCCAGCAGCCCGGCGCTCCTGGCCAGCCAGCGGCACTCGCGCACCGTCTCCCACTCCGGGACCATCACGACCTCGTCCGGGGCGTAGCTGTCCAGCACCGGGGACCGCCGGCTGACGCCCAGCCCCGGGATGTGCCGGACGCCGGGCTCGGACGCGAAGTTGACCGACCCGACGGTGTCGACGGCGACGATCCGGGTCTGCGGGCTGCGGCGGCGGAAGTAGTCGACGCAGCCCATCAGCGTGCCGCCGGTGCCCACCCCCAGGAAGAGGTGGTCGACGGTGCGGAACGCCTTGAGGATGGCCGGTGCGGTGGCCTGCTCATGCGCCGACGGATTACCGGGATTGGCGTACTGGTTGAGCCAGTACAGCTCCTTCTCGGCGGCCAGCCGCTGCTGGATGTAGGCGATCCGGGTACCCAGGTAGCCGCCGTTGGCGTCCCGCTCCCGGACCACCACGACCTCCGCTCCCAGCGCCCGCATGATGGCGACGGCGGTCGCATTGGAATTCGGGTCGGTGACACAGGTCAATGCGTAGTCGTTCGCCGCGCAGATGACGGCGAGCGCGATTCCCAGATTTCCCGAGGTCGATTCGATGAGCCGCGCCCGGCTCATGTCCGCCCCGGAGTTCTCCGCCGCCTGCACGAGCCCCCGGGCGGTCTTCATCTTGATGGATCCGCCGGGATTGAAGCCCTCGACCTTGAAGAACAACCGGTTGAGACTTCCGACACCGGACACTTTGAGGAATATGTCGTCCAGGACGAGATCGTAGACACGATCAGCGATCAACGTGATCTCCGGGAACTGGTAGGAAGGTGCCTCGGCGGCGGGCCGTGCGCGCTCAGTCCGCCGGATGCCACCCGGCGGGGCGGCGAGCCTGTGTCTCCTGGAGGGAGGCGACGCCGAATTCGAGCTTGTGCCGGGCCCTGATCGCCCTGGCCACCGCCAGCAGTCCGGGAGCGGTCGTGACATAGGGGACGGCGTACTGGGCGGCCGCGGTGCGGACCGCGCGGTCGATGGCCCGGTCCGCACCGCCCGCCGGCAGGCTGACGACCAGGTCCAGCTCATGGTCCCGGATCCAGCCGGCGGCCTGGGCGGGGGAGTGCGGCTCGGCCGCGTCCGGCTCGAAGCCGGCCCGCGCCAGCAGCTGCCCGGTCCGCGCCTCGGCGGTCACCTCGAAGCCGAGGCCGCGCAGTGTGCGCAGCGCGGGCACCACCGTCGCCAGCCGCTCGGGCGCCGCCGAGACATAGACCCGGCCCGACAGCGGCGGCGGGGAGCCGGCCGCCGTGAGCGCCTTGGCGAAGGCGACGTCGAAGCTGGCGTCGATCCCCATCACCTCGCCGGTGGACTTCATCTCCGGCCCCAGCGCGCTGTCCACGCCACCGTCCGGGCCACCGTCCGGGCCGCCGTCCGCGCGGGTGCGGAAGCGGTGGAACGGCAGCACCACGCACTTGACCGCGATCGGCGCCCCCGGGCGCGGACTCGCCCCGTCGCCCCGGGCCGGCAGCAGCCCCTCGGCGCGCAGCTGCGCCACGGAGGCGCCCAGCATCACCCGGGCGCCCGCCTTGGCCAGCGGCACACCGGTCGCCTTGGAGACGAACGGCACCGTACGACTGGCCCTCGGATTGGCCTCCAGGACGTAGTAGACGTCGTCCTTCAGCGCGAACTGCACATTCAGCAGGCCCCGGACGCCCAGCCCGGCGGCGATGGCCTCGGTGTGCGCGCGCACCGTCTCGATGTCGGTCCGGCCGAGGGTGAGCGGCGGCAGCGCGCAGGAGGAGTCACCGGAGTGGACCCCGGCCTCCTCGATGTGCTCCATCACGCCGCCGAGGTAGACCTCGGTCCCGTCGCAGAGCGCGTCGACGTCGATCTCGATCGCGTCCACCAGGAACTCGTCCACCAGGACCGGGGAATCGGCGCGGACCTCGGTGGCGTGCCGCAGATAGGCCGCCAACGCCGCCTCGTCGTGGACGATCTCCATGCCCCGCCCGCCCAGGACGTACGAGGGACGCACCATCACCGGGTAGCCGATCCGGTCCGCGACCGCCTTGGCCTGCGTGAAGGACGCCGCCACCCCGTGGCGCGGCGCCGCCAGCCCCGCCGCCGCCAGCACCTCGGCGAACGCCCCCCGGTCCTCGGCCAGCCGGATCGCCTCCGGGGAGGTGCCGGCGATGGGCAGCCCGGCGTCGGCCAGCCGCTGCGCCAGCTTCAGCGGGGTCTGCCCGCCCAGCTGCACGATGACGGCGGCCACCTCGCCGGTGGCGCTCTCCGCCCGGTGGACCTCCAGGATGTCCTCGAAGGTCAGCGGCTCGAAGTACAGCCGGTCGGAGGTGTCGTAGTCGGTGGAGACCGTCTCCGGGTTGCAGTTGACCATCACCGTCTCGTAGCCCGCCGACCGCAGGACCAGCGACGCGTGGACGCAGGAGTAGTCGAACTCGATGCCCTGGCCGATCCGGTTGGGCCCGGAGCCGACGATGAGCACCTTGGGCCTCGGCTCGCGCTGCGCGCCGACCTCCGACTCCGCCGCCGGGTCCAGCTCGTGGGCCGAGTAGTGGTACGGCGTTGTCGCGGCGAACTCGGCGGCGCAGGTGTCCACCGTCTTGTACACCGGCCGCACGCCCAACCGGTCGCGCAGCGCCCGTACGCCGTCCTCGCCGCCGGCCTCCGGGCGCAGCGCGGCGATCTGGCGGTCCGACAGCCCGGAGCCCTTGGCCCGGCGCAGCAGCTCCTCGTCCAGCGGGCCGGGGCGCAGCAGCTCCGCGCGCAGCTCCACCAGGGAGAGGATCTGGTCGAGGAACCACGGGTCGATGCCCGACGCCTCGTGCACCTGCTCGACGCTCGCGCCCAGCCGCAGCGCCCGTTCGACGGTGTAGAGCCGGCCGTCGTGCGGGGTGCGCAGCGCCGCCAGCACGCCGTCCAGGGTGGTGCCCTCGGGGTCGGGCACCGTCCAGAAGCCGGCCGCCGCGGTCTCCGTGGAGCGCAGTGCCTTGCCCAGCGCCTCGCGGAAGGTGCGGCCGATCGACATCACCTCGCCGACCGACTTCATGGTGGTGGTCAGGGTCTGGTCCGCCTCGGGGAACTTCTCGAACGCGAACCGGGGGACCTTGATCGCGACGTAGTCCAGGGCGGGTTCGAAGCTGGCGGGCGTCTCACCGGTGATGTCGTTGGGGATCTCGTCCAGCGTGTAGCCGATCGCCAGCTTGGCGGCGATCTTGGCGATCGGGAACCCGGTCGCCTTGGACGCCAGCGCCGAGGAGCGCGACACCCTGGGGTTCATCTCGATGACCACCAGCGCGCCGGTCTCGGGATGGACGGCGAACTGGACGTTGCAGCCGCCGGTGGCCACGCCGACCGCGCGCAGCACCGCGATCCCCACATCGCGCATCCGCTGGTACTCGCGGTCGGTGAGCGTCAGCGCCGGCGCCACCGTCACCGAGTCGCCGGTGTGCACGCCCATCGGGTCGATGTTCTCGATCGAGCAGACCACCACGACGTTGTCGTTGCGGTCACGCATCAATTCGAGCTCGTACTCCTTCCAACCGAGGACGCTCTCCTCGACGAGCACCTCGCCCACCGGGCTCTCGGCCAGCCCGGTGGCGGCCAGCGTCTCCAACTCCTCGGCGGTGCGGGCCAGTCCGGAGCCCAGGCCGCCCATGGTGAAGGAGGGCCGGATCACCACCGGCAGGCCCAGCTCCGCGACGGTCGCCCGGACCTCCTCGACCGTGGTGCACACCGCGCTGCGCGGGGTGTCGGCGCCGACCGAGGCCACGATGTCCTTGAAGCGCTGGCGGTCCTCGCCCCGGGCGATGGCCTCGACGTCCGCGCCGATCAGCTCGACGCCGTACTTCTCCAGCACATTGCGCTCGTGCAGCGCGACCGCGCAGTTGAGGGCGGTCTGCCCGCCGAGGGTGGCCAGGATCGCGTCCGGCCGCTCCAGGGCGATGACCTTCTCCACGAACTCCGGGGTGATCGGCTCGATGTAGGTGGCGTCGGCGAACTCGGGGTCGGTCATGATGGTCGCCGGGTTGGAGTTGATCAGAGTGACGCGCAGTCCCTCCTCGCGCAGCACCCGACAGGCCTGGGTGCCCGAGTAGTCGAACTCGCAAGCCTGTCCGATCACGATCGGTCCGGAACCGATCACCAGGACATGTCGTAGATCCGTGCGTCTGGGCATCAGCTGGCTTCACCCATCAGGCTGACGAAGTCGTCGAAGAGCGAAGCCGCGTCATGCGGCCCGGCCGCGGCCTCGGGGTGGTACTGCACGGAGAAGGCCGGCACATCCAGGCACCGCAGGCCCTCCACCGCGCCGTCGTTCAGGCAGTGGTGCGACACCAGTGCCGCGCCGTAGGGGCTGTCGAACCGCTCCCCGGGCTCCCCCTCCACGGCGAAGCCGTGGTTCTGCGCCGTGATCGACACCCGGCCGGTCGCCGAGTCGACCACCGGGATGTTGGTCCCGCGGTGGCCGTAGCGCATCTTGTACGTGGGCCGGCCGAGCGCCCGGCCGAGGATCTGGTTGCCGAAGCAGATGCCGAACAGCGGGATGCGGCGCTCCAGCACCGCCCTGGCCAGCTCGACCGCCGGCGTCATCGCGGCCGGATCGCCCGGCCCGTTGGACAGGAACACCCCGTCCGGTTCGAGGGCCATCAATCGGTCCGGCGAGCAGGAGGCCGGCAGTACATGGGACTCGATTCCGCGCGCGGCCAGCATCCGCAGCGTGTTGGCCTTCACCCCCAGGTCCAGCACCGCCACCCGGAACCGGGCGGTGCCGACCGCCGGACGCACATAGGGCTCCGCCGTGCTGACCCGGGACGCCAGCTCGGCGCCGGCCATCACCGGACCCGCCTGCACCAGCGCGGTCATCTCCGCCGGGCCGGTCAGCGCGTCGCCGGAGAACACTCCGGCCCGCATCGCCCCCCGCTCGCGCAGACGCCGGGTCAGCGACCGGGTGTCGACACCGGTCACCCCGACGATTCCCTGCCGCGCGAGTTCCTCCCCGAGCCCGCGCCGCGACCGCCAGTTCGACGCCCGGCGTGAGGCATCCCGGACCACATAACCGGCCACCTGAATCCGGGCCGATTCGCCGTCCTCGTCGTTCCACCCCGTGTTGCCGATCTGCGGGGCCGTCTGCACCACGATCTGCCCGTGGTACGAAGGATCAGTCAACGTCTCCTGGTAGCCGGTCATTCCGGTGCAGAAGACGGCCTCTCCAAAAGAACTGCCGATCGCGCCGAATGCCCGTCCCGATAAGATCGTTCCGTCTTCCAGAACTAAAGCGGCGCGCACTGTGGACGTATCCACAGCCCCCCCTCTGAGCTGCCGACAGGAATAAATCCGGATGCAGTTCGAACGGTGGCGGAAGCGCTGTCCGCCAAGAGGAGACACTATTTGCAGATGGTGGATGTGGCAAGAGCCATTGTGAGTTGGTGCCAAAGGATATTACTGGGGCTGGTGTGACTGGAGTGAGCTGCCGGACCGGGCCGCCCCCTGTCCCCACCTGCCCCACCTGCCGCTCCGTTCACGGGCCGGGTCAGTAGGCGTGGTCGGCGGTGACGTCCGCCGACAGGTGCAGGGCCTCCTCGGCGGCGGGGCCGCGCAGCGCCAGCAGGGTCAGCGCCAGCGCGTCGACGACGGCGAGGTGGGCGATGCGGCTGGCGGTGGTCTCCAGGCCGAAGACGAGGTCCTGACCGCCGGCCAGGAGCAGATGGGTGCTGGTCTCGCTGAGGGGTGACCGGGCGTAGCTGGTGAGCCCGATCACCGCGGCCCCGGCCAGGCGGGCGCGCCGGGCGGCGTCGACGGTGCTGCGGGTGGCCCCGGTGTGGCTGATCGCCAGGCACACGCCGCCGGCGGGCAGCCCGGCGGCGGCCAGCTGGGCGGTGAGCGGGTCGGGGGGCGCGTCGACGGCCGAGCCCAGGGCGCGCAGCCGGTAGGCGGCGTCGGCGGCCACGGCGCCGGACAGCCCGGCGGCGGCCACCACGACGCGGGGCGCGGTGTGCAGCGCGGCGGCGGCGGCGCGCAACTGGTCCAGGGCGAGCGTGGTGGCCACGCCGTCGAGGGCTTCGTGCGTGGCGCGCAGGGTGTCGGCCAGCGCCCGAGCGGCGGCGTCCTGCTCCCGGGGCGGCGCGGGCCGGGGCGTCTGGCGGGCGGCGGCGATCTTCAGTTCCTGGTAGCCGCGGAAGCCCAGGCGCTGGCAGGCGCGGACCACGGAGGACGGCGCGGTGCCGGCCAGGGCGGCGACATCGCTGACGCTCAGGTGCACCAGGGCGGCCCCCTGGTCAAGGACCACCTGGGCCACCCGGGCCTCGGTCTCGCGCAGTTCCGGCAGGTGGGCGCGGATATGGGCGGCGAGCTGCCGCTCGGCTGTGGAACTCTTTTCCATGAGGTTATCGTAGCGCGGAACTCAGTTCCAGACATGTCCGCCGCACATGAGGAGATCCCGCATGCCCGACATCCCTTCAGGCGGCGCGGCCGTATCCGCGGCCGTCCTCACCGCAGCCGTCCTCCACGCGGTGTGGAACGCGCTGGCCCACCGCATCCACGACAAGCTGATCGGCTTCGCGCTGATCAACCTCGCGTACACCGGCTGCGCCGCCGTCCTGGTCTGCCTCACCCCGCTGCCCGACGCACGGGCCTGGCCGTTCATCGCGGTGTCCGCCGCGCTGGAGGTGCTGTCCCAGCTGTTCCTGCTGCGCGCCTACCAGCTCGGGGACTTCGGCCAGATGTACCCGATCGCTCGGGGCACCGCGCCGCTGCTGGTCGCGGTGGCCTCCGTCACCGTCCTGGACCGGCCGGTGTCGGCCGCGGAACTCACCGGCGTGCTGGTGGTCTCCTGCGGCCTGGCCGGCCTGGCGCTGGCCGACGGCATCCCCGGGCGCGCCCAACTGCCCGCCCTGGCCGCAGCCGTGGCGACCGGCGTCGTCATCGCCTCGTACACGGTGATCGACGGCACCGGCGTACGGCACTCCGGCACCGTGGCCGGGTACATCGCCTGGCTGTTCCTGTGCCAGGGGCCCGTACTGCCGCTGATCGCCTGGCTGCGGCGCGGCCCCGCGCTGCTCGACGGGCTCAGGCCGGTCTGCGGCGTCGGGCTGGCCGGCGGCGTGCTGTCGCTGCTGGCGTACGGCCTGGTGATCTGGGCGCAGGCGCACGGTGACCTGGCGTCCGTCGCCGCGCTGCGCGAGACCAGCATCCTGATCGCCGCGCTGATCGCCACCCTGCTGTTCCGGGAGCGCTTCGGCCGCCTGCGGCTGACCGCGAGCGCCGCCGTCCTCACCGGCATCGCGGTCCTCGAACTCACCCACCCCTGAGCCGGGCGGCCCCGGGCGGAGGCGGCGGACGGGCCGCGTCCGCGCCCGGACGGCTCAGGGCGAGGGCGGGGGCGGGGGAGAGCCGGGCGGGACCGGCGTCGGAGCTACCGGGGGCCGAGATACCGGCATCCGGTCGGGGCCACGGGTCGCGTGCGCGGCGCACCGTGTACGCGACCAGGACGACCGCCAGGCTGCCGAGGCTGGTGAACAACTGGGTGCACTGGTCGCCGATCACCGCCATGGCCACCAGCACGGCGGCGAAGCCGGCCGGCACCACCCAGGTCAGGTACGGGAAGAGCCACATCAGCCGGCCGACGGTGCATCCGGCCCACGGTCCGATGGCGGTGCGGGCGTAGTCGAAGCGCCGCCGTCGAAGGACCCCGCGCCGGTCGCCCCTCCAGGTCGGCGGAGACCAGCACCCGCGTCACAGCGCCCCCGCCGGGCGGCCGGTCCCGCCGCCGGGGAGCAGCGCGAGCAGCGCGTCCGCGTGCGCGGCGCCGCTCTCCTGGACCACCTCGTGCACGGTCTGCGCGGTGCGGACCGGTGCGAAGCGCACCCGGCCCCCGGCGTCCACCCGGTAGCCGTACACGGCCGGCCGGGGCAGCGAGTTGTACGAGAAGTGCGAGGAGAAGTAGTAGGCGCCGGTGTCGTACAGCGCCACCACGTCACCGGGCTCGACCACCGGCAGTTCCCGCCCGGTCGCGGTCAGGTCCCCGGCGAAGCAGCACGGCCCGGCGATGTCGACCGGCTCGGTCGGGCCCTGCTTGGGCCGCCCGGCGGCGTCGAACACCCCGGCGCGCAGCGGCCAGGCGTCGGGCATGAACACGGTGCGGGTGGCTACCTGGGCGCCCGCGTGGGTGACCGCGATCCGCCGGCCGCCGGCCGACTTGGTGTACTCGACCAGGGAGGCGACGGTGCCGCTCTTGGCGAGCAGCGAGCGGCCGAACTCGGTGACCAGGGTGTATCGGCCGTCGAACAGGCCCGGCACCGCGCCGCGCAGCTCGGCCACGTAGTCCGCGTACGTCGGGCGGTCCTCCTCGCCGCTGAAGTCGACCGGCAGCCCGCCGCCGATGTCCAGCCCGGTCACCTGGCGGCGGCCCAGCGTCGCGTTGATCCGCTCGGCCAGCTCGTACGCCGCGCGGATGCCCTGGGCGATCAGCGGCAGCGGGCAGCCCTGGGAGCCGACGTGCGCGTGCAGCCGGTTCAGCCACGGCCGGGCCGCGAACGCGTCGACCACGGCCTGGACCGCCCCCGGGTCACGCAGCGCGATGCCGAACTTCGAGGTGGCGGTGGCGGTGCTCATCGCACCGATGGCACCCGCCCCCACCTGGGGGTTCACCCGCAGCCCCACCGGCCCGGCGGCCGGTCGGCCGGCCAGCAGGGCGTCCACCCGGGCCAGCTCCTGGAAGTTGTCCAGGTTGATCGCGATGCCGTGGGCGAGCGCGAACTCCAGCTCCCGGACGGTCTTCGCGGGGCTGTCGAAGACCAGCCGGTCGAAGGGGAACCCGGCCGCGAGCGCCTGCTCCAGCTCCCCGGGCGAGGCCACCTCGCAGCCCATCCCGGCCTCGGCGAGCAGCCGCAGCACCGGCACCAGGCCGCACGCCTTGGCCGCGAAGGTGTGCTGCACCGGAGCCGGCCCCGCGAACGCCTCCCGCAGCGCGTCGACCGCCGCCAGCACGCCGTCGACGTCGAGCAGGCCGACCAGCGGCGCCTGCGGGCCGAGCAGGCCGCCCTCCACCGCACCGGCCAGCGCCGCCTCCCGAGCCCCGCGCCGCCGCTGGGCCAGACCGGAAGTCACGTGAACCACACCCCATACATCCGTCGGGAGCGAGCCTTGGGCGACCCGGGCGCCATGCCGTACGGCGCGGGGGAGCGTCCACCGCGTCCGCAGCGCGCCGCGAGCCATAGGGACAGCTTGGGCGTCCGGGGGACGGCGCGTCTTCATCCAGGGCCACCACACCGGGGTCATACCCCTGTCGACTCCGACAGGAAAACGATCACCGGGGTCGGCTCACCCCGTACGGCGGGCCAGCCGCAGGCCGAGATCGGCCAGCAGCCGCCCCACCGGGTCCGCCAGGTCGACCCCGAACAGCTCATGGGCCCGCCGCAGCCGGTAGCGCAGGGTGTTGGCGTGCACCTTCAGCCGCCGCGCCGCCACGCCGGTGTCCCCGAACGCGTCGAGGTAGGCGGTGACCGACTCGCCGTACTCCGACCCGTGCGCGCGGTCGTGCGCCACCATCGCGTGCACCGGCCCCGACTGTCCCTCCCACAGCGGCTCGACCCGGTCCAGCACCCGCAGCAGCGCCACCTCCGAGGCCACCTCGCCGAGCGCCGCCGCCGCCGACACCACCGACGCGGCCGGCACCGAGGCGGCCCGCTCCCGCAGCACCCGCACCACCAGCTCGGCCGTCTCCCGCGCCCCGGGCAGCCCGGCCAGGTCCGCCGCCACCGGCCCGGCGCCGGCGAACACCACGCTGTGCGGCACCGGACGGGCCGTCGCCACCAGCCGCCGCGCCGGATCGCCCCCGGCATCGCCGCCGTCGCCGCCGCCCCCGCCCCCGTCCCAGGCGGGGATCAGCACGAACAGCCGGCGGCCCGACCGGGCGGTCACCGACCCGGGACGGTACGCGGCGGCCTGGAGCGCCAGCACGTCCAGCACCCGCTGCTCGCCCGCGCCACCACCACCCGCCGCGCCGAGCGCCCGGCTGTCGTACGCCTCCGCCACCACCACCGCGTACGGCCGGCCCGGCTCCACCCCGGCGATCCCGGCCGCCCGCTCCGGGTCCGCGCCGCCGGTGAGCAGGGCGTGCACCGCCTCCTCCCGCTCCCGGGCCGCCGCCCGCCCCCAGCTCCGGTGGTGGGCCAGATGCGGCACGGCGGCCCGAGCGGCGGTCCGCAGCGCCGCCACCGCGTCCTCGGCCAGCGGGCGCCCGTCGGCGGCGGCCCAGATCGACCCGAGCACCTCGCCGCCGAGCCGCACCGCGATGGCCAGCCGCTCCGCGTACCGGTCGTCGGCCGGGCGGCGCACCACGTCGTCCGTGCTCCACAGCGCCTGGAAGAAGCCGCTCTCGCGCAGCTCCGCGACCCGCCAGCGCGGCACCTGCTGGCCGAGGATGGTCAGCCGGCGCATCGGGTCCGGCTCATGGTCGAGCCGCGAGTACGCCAGCACCCGCGACTGCGGGTCCTCGATGGTGATCGCGCCGCCGACCAGGTCCGCCACCGTGTTCGCCAGCCCGGACAGGTCGCCGGGCCGCAGCGCGTCCAGGGCCGGCGAACCGGAGACGGCGCAGTGCGCCAGCGCCGTCCGCAACCGGCCGAGCACCGCCGTCCAGTCGCAGTCCCGGTGCCGGGTCAGCAGCGCCGTACGGCCCCGCTCGGCGGCGGCCAGCAGCGCCGAGCGCGGCCCCCGGCCGCCGCCCCGCAGCACCACCGCCGCCGCCCCGGCCCGGTCGGCGGCCCGCAGCACATCCTCGGCGTCCGGGGAGGCGGCCTCCACCCCGACCGCGAGCAGCACCAGACCGGCCGCCGACCAGCCGCCGTCCCGCTCCTCGCCGGGATCGTGCAGCACCACGTCGGCCACCGGCACCTCGGTGCCGCGCGGCGCCGCCACCACCTCCAGCGCCCCCGGGCCCACCAGCCGCAGCAGCTGCGCCAGCGACGGGCCGGCGGCCGGCGGATCGGGTCGGTGCGTCGTCATCCGTCCATCATGGCGCGCTCCCGGCGCGCCGGCCGCCCCCGGACCCCGCCGCACCCGCCGGGCGGGGCGCCGGGCTCGTCCGCGCCGTCCGTGCGGGCCCGGTGCCGGAAGGTGCTGCGGTGGGCGCTCGGCGGGACGCCGCCCTGGCGTCTGAACGGGGCCCGCAGCCGGCCGGGGTGCCCGGCCCGGACAGCCGGGCCAGGACCTCCTTACGGCGCGTCGGACGCTGAGCCGCCACTGCACCGGCGGCGGCCCGGCCTCCTGGTGGAACCGGCGGCTCAGCGAAGCGGTTGAGCAAGCTGGGAGTTGAGCAGCCGCCAGTCCCGGGCCGACAATGGGCGCCCGATTCCGACAGACTTCCGGAGAGGGCACCCATGCCTCACATCAGGATCGACAACGACCTTCCCGGCATCCGCGGCCTGATGGCCCACCGCCCGGACGTCGCGGGCCCGCTCAACCAGCTCGCGGAGACCCTGCTGCGCGGCTCCTCGCCGCTGAGCAGGGGGGAGCGCGAGCTGATCGCCGCGTACACGTCCGAGCTGAACGGCACCCGCTACTGCTCCGCCTCGCACGCCGCCTTCGCCGCCGCGCAGCTCGACGGCGGGCAGGACCTGGTGGCGTCGGTCCTCCAGGGGCCCGACGACGCGCCCATCCCGCAGCGGCTGCGCGCGCTGCTGCGGATCGCGTCCGAGGTGCAGTCGCAGGCGCGGCCGGTCTCGGCGCAGGCGCTGGCGGCGGCCCGGACGGCGGGCGCCGGGGACGACGAGATCCATGACACGGTGCTGATCGCCGCGGCCTTCTGCATGTACAACCGGTACGTCGACGGCCTCGACACCGAGCTGCCGGCCGACCCCGGCTACTACGAGGAGGGGGCCCGCCGGATCGTCAGCCAGGGCTACGGCGCCCCGCGCTGAACCCCGCACCGCGCTGAACCCCGCACCGCGCTGAACCCCGCACCACCTGGAACCCCTCGTCGGCCGACCGGTCGCCGGGGGGTTCCGCGCCATGGCGCCCTGGGTAGCGATGTACGGTATCTCCCATGGGCGACGCACCGAACGGGTCCACGCCCGGCCATCTGGTCTGGCGGCTGTCGATGAAGTAGTGGCGAGTCGCGGTCGACCGCGCGCTCGCACCGCTGGACCTGACGCACGGCCAGTACGTGCTGCCGGCCTCACTGTTCGGCATGCGGCACGCCGGGCTGCGCCCCAGCCGGCGCGAACTGGCCGACCACACCGGCCTGGAGCCGCTGTACGTCTCCAAGCCGGCCCGTACGCTGGAGGCCGACGGCCTGATCGAGCGCACCCGCGACCCCGAGGACACCCGCGCGGTGCGGCTGGCGCTCACCGACCGGGGACGCGAGACCGTACGCCCGGCGATGGCCGCCGTCCAACTGCTGCTGGACCGGCTGCTGCAACCGCTGGGCGGCCAGGACGATCCGCGCACCGCAGCATCCGTCCGCGATCTGACGGCGCTGCTGGACACCCCGCTCGACCCCCCGTCCTGACCGCAGGAGCCCCGCCGGCGCGGCGGACCTCGCGGTGCCTCGCCACCGGCGCGGGCGTCCCCGGGCTGCTCACGGCCTTCGGGGCCACGGCCCCTCCTCCGCCTCAGGGTTGGATGACGACCCCGCCGCGCACCTTCTTCTGCGCCACCGCGCGGTAGGCGTCCGGTCCGTGGTCGAGGTCGAAGGTCCGCGCGATGGGGAGCGGCCTGAACCGACCGTGCTCGAAGTGGGGGCCGAGCCGCCTGAGGCGCTCGGCAGAGGCTGTCACGTCCAGCTTGCGGCTGTCGGCTCCCAGCATCCGCAGTTCGCGGTGGTAGAAGTCGCGGAGGTCGACCTCGGCGGTGGGGGTGCCGATGGCGCTGATGACGACCAGGCGCCCGCGGTGGGCGAGGGACGCGACCGCCGACGGTGTGGTGACGCCGCCCACGGCGTCGTAGACGACATCGGCGCCCCGGCCGCCGGTGCTGCGCCGGATCTCGGCGGGGACGTCGGTGTCGACGTCGAAGGGCACGAACGCGTCGATGGCCTCGGCCGCGGGGGTGCCGGCCGCCGGGGCGTGGGGGGCGACGCCCACCACGCGCCGGGCGCCGACGGCGCGGGCGATCTGCGCGACGGCTCCGCCCACGCCCCCGGAGACGCCGAAGACGGCGATGGTCTCGCCCGCGGCGAGTCCGGCGGTCTCGATCGCACCGAGCCAGCCGACCACGAAGGCCACCCCGACCGTCGCCGCCTCGGCGAAGTCCAGGGTTCCGGGTTTGCGGGCCAGGGAGGCGACGGGCAGGGCGATGCGCGCCGCGTGCGAGCCGTCGAGGGTGAATCCGACGTCGCCCCCGGTGCCCCACACCTCGGCACCGACCCAGTCCTCGGGGCCGTCCAGGACGATGCCCGCGAAGTCGCGGCCGGGAATGCGGGGGAGGGTGGTGTCCTCCATGCGGCCGGCCACGGCCAACACGTCCGAGGGGCTGACCGAGGCGGCCTTGACGGCGACGACCGCCACGCCGTCACCGGCGACCGGGTCCGCGACCTCACCGACGCTCAGCACCTCGGGGCCGCCGAATCGCTCGAAGCGTAGCGCGCGCATGCTCGCTGTCCTTTCCGTACGGTGCGACAGGTGCGGGTCGGTGCGGCAGGGGGAAACGGGCGGCACGGCCGGCCGACCCGACGGGGGTGCCTCTATGTCTTTCGTCAAGGCGCTCCTGTCGGGTTTGGGGTGGTTCGGGGTTGCTGAGGTTATGCGGCGAGTTCGACGTCCTTCGGT
>NZ_JBIVRB010000021.1:0-75894 GCF_044755465.1 Streptomyces sp. NPDC092296
GATGTCCCGGAAACCGTGCTCCTCGAAAAGCGAGCACTCCCACAACGCCGACTCCACCAACGCCTCAGGCGTCGCCCGCCCGTACTTCTCCAGCAGCCGCCGGTCCAGCGACCCCGCGTTCACCCCGATCCGAATCGGCGTCCCCGCGGCCGAAGCAGCCTTCGCGATCTCCCGCACCTTGTCGTCGAACTGCTTGATGTTCCCCGGATTCACCCGCACCGCCGCACACCCCGCGTCAATCGCCGCGAACACGTACTTCGGCTGGAAATGAATATCCGCGATCACCGGAATCTGCGACTTCCGCGCGATCAGCGGCAACGCCTCCGCGTCATCCTGCGACGGCACCGCCACCCGCACGATCTGACACCCCGACGCCGTCAACTCCGCGATCTG
Source organism: Streptomyces sp. NPDC092296 (assembly GCF_044755465.1). Classification (NCBI taxonomy): domain Bacteria; kingdom Bacillati; phylum Actinomycetota; class Actinomycetes; order Kitasatosporales; family Streptomycetaceae; genus Streptomyces; species Streptomyces sp. NPDC092296. The sequence continues at coordinate 394 of NZ_JBIVRB010000021.1, forward strand.
CTGCAACGTCGCATTGACATCAGCCGTCACCGTCGTCGTCATCGACTGCACCGACACCGGCGCATCACCACCCACCGGCACACCCCCCACCATGATCTGCCGCGACCGGCGGCGCACAGCAAGCGGCTTGAGCGGCATGGAAGGGATACCGAGTGAGATCGCGGTCATGGGTGTCACCCTCACTGTGATGCAGTTCGGTTCTGGGGAGTAGATGGGTGAGTGGGCGCCCGCCGTGGCGCGGGCCGGCGGCCCGCGCCACGGCACACGGTGGTGCTGCTCAGTGGCCGCGGTTGCTCGCGACCGTCTCCTTGGCCGCCCGGATGGACGCCTTGAGCGACCCCATGGTCGCCAGCACGGCGGTGGGCTCGTAGCCGCAGTGCGCCATGCAGTTCTCGCACCGCGCGTCACGGCCCCGGCCGTACTTGGACCAGTCGGTCTTCTCGATCAGCTCACGGTAGGTGGGCACATACCCGTCGGCCATCAGGTAGCAGGGGCGCTGCCAGCCGAAGAGCGAGTAGTTGGGGATGCCCCACGCGGTGCACTCGAAGTCGACCTTGCCCTCCAGGAAGTCCAGGAAGAGCGGGCTGTGGTTGAGCCGCCAGCGCAGCCGGTTGCCGCCGGCGAACGCCTTCTTGAACAGCTCGCGGGTCTGCTGCACACCCAGGAAGTGCTCCTGGTCGGGTGCCTTCTCGTAGGCGTAGCCGGGCGAGATCATCATCTCGTCCACCTTCAGCTCGTCATTGAGGTAGTCCAGCACCTCGATGACGGTCTGCGGGGTGTCGGTGTTGAAGAAGGTGCTGTTGGTGGTGACCCGGAAACCGCGCGCCTTGGCTTCCTTGATCGCCGCCACCGCCTCGTCGAAGGTGCCTTCCTTGTCCACCGAGGCATCGTGCCGCTCCCGCAGGCCGTCGATGTGCACGGTGAAGGCGAAGTACGGCGAAGGGGTGAACTTGTCCAGCTTCTTGCGCATCAGCAGAGCGTTTGTGCAGAGGAAGACGTACTTCCGCTTCTCCACCAGCTGCCTGACGATCTCGTCGATCTGCGGGTGCATCAGCGGCTCGCCGCCCGCGATGGAGACCATCGGGGCGCCGGACTCCAGCACCGCGCCGACCGCCTGGGCGACCGGCATCCGCTGCTTGAGCACCCCGGCGGGGTGCTGGATCTTGCCGCAGCCCTCGCAGGCGAGGTTGCAGGCGAACAGCGGTTCGAGCTCCACGATGAGCGGGAACTTCTCCCGGCGCTTCAGGAGTTTCTGCTGAAGGAGGTACGTGCTGATCCGCGCGGTCTGGCGCAACGGCATGGCCATGACTAGCTCGCCTCCTGAGGGAGCGTCCGGATGGTGGTTTCGGATGTGTGGGTACGGTCGGGTGCGCTGTCCTGGGAGGCCAGAGCACGATGCCAGGCGGTGAAGGCGGGCACGGCGGAGCGGAGTGCACGCCAGGCGCGCACTCCGCTCGGGACGGTGCCGGGGCGCAGCAGCTCCTGCTCGGGGGTGTCGACCACGATGCGAGCGGCGGCCACGGGCAGCCCGGGGGCTGCCCGTCGGGCGGCGGCGAGCACCGCGGCGGTCTCCATGTCGACGGCAGTCGCGCCGCCGGAGTGCAGTCGGTGGCGGGCGGCGGCACCGCGCACCACGTGGTCGGCCGAGTGCAGCCTGCCGGTGTGCACCGTCAGACCATGGGCGCGCAGGGCGTCGGCGAGCAGGCGGGACGTGGGGATCTCGATCGAGGTCTCCTCGTCGTCGCGCACCTCATCGGCAACAACGGCGTCCCCCGGACGTATTCCCGGGCTGACGGCGGCGCAGAAGCCGGTGACCAGCAGGGCGCTGTGCCCGTCGGTGCCACCGGCGAGCAGGCCGCTGACGGACCGCCCGGCGCGGTCCGGGCCCATGCCGGTGGCGGCGAGCACCGCCGGGCCGCCGGCCCGGGAGTGCCCACCGGGCGCCGTCCAGTCGCCGCCGCGCAGCGCCCACCGCTCCACACCGAGGGCGCAGACCACCAGCAGCGGTGCGCCTGGGGTGGAGGTGGGCGATGCTGACGGTCTCATCGCACCGCCCTCGCCCCGGCCTCGCCCGAGCCGGTGACCGGCCCGTCGCCCCGGTCGGTGGCGGGGGCCGCAGCGGGGGCCGGCAGGCTCGGGGCGCTCGGCCCACCCTGCCCGCCCTGGCCGCCCTGCCCGCTCTGGCCGCTCTGGCCACCCTGGCCGCTCTCCCCGCTCTGCGCGACGACCTGCGGCGCCTTCTCCGGCTGCGCGGGCAGCTCCGACAGCTCGGGCTGCCCGACCCGGTCCTCCTGGACGGCGGCACCGGGCCCGGGGGAGCCGTGCAGATAGCGGCCCAGTGCGGTGACCGGGAAGACCAGCCGGTAGAGGTTGTAGTTGATGGAGAAGTCCCACGGGAATCCGGTCCCGGTGAACTGCGGCTCGTCCCAGGTGCCTTCGGGCAGCTGGGTGGCGGCCAGCCAGGCGACGCCCCGGTCCACCGCCTCGCCGCTCTCCCCCGCCGACAGCAGCGCCATCAACGACCAGGCGGTCTGCGACGCGGTGGAGTCACCGCGACCGGACCAGTGCTCCGGGTCGTCGTAGGAGCGCATGTCCTCCCCCCAGCCGCCGTCGGCGTTCTGGTGCTCCTCCAGCCAGCGCACCGCCCGGCGGATCGCCGGGTGCGCGGTGGGGATGCCCGCCGCGATCAGCGCGGGGAGCACCGAGCCGGTGCCGTAGACGTAGTTGGTGCCCCAGCGGCCGAACCAGGAGCCGTCCTTCTCCTGGTTGCGCAGCAGCCACTCGACGCCGCGTCTGGTGCGCGGATCGCGGGCCTTGCCGACGTCCGCCAGCATCTCCACCACATGGCCGGTGACATCGGCCGACGGCGGGTCGATGACCTCTCCGAAGTCGCAGAACGGCAGCTTGTTGGGCAGGCTGCTGGTGTTGTCGACGTCGAAGGCGCCCCAGGCGCCGTTCTTGGACTGCATGCCCAGATTCCAGGCGACGCCCCGGTCCACCGCGGCGCGCACCCGCTCGGGGTCGGGGTGGGCCACCCGGCGCAGCGCGAGCACCACCTCGGCGGTGTCGTCGATGTCCGGATAGGTGTCGTTGTCGAACTCGAACGCCCAGCCGCCGGGGGCCAGGTCGGGCCGCCGCACCGACCAGTCGCCGCCGCGCCGCACCTCCTCGCCGAGCATCCAGTCGGCGGCGGCCACCAGCGCCGGGTGGTCGGCGGGCAGACCCGCGTCGGCCAGGGCGATGGTGGCCAGGCAGGTGTCCCAGACCGGGGACTGGCAGGCTTCCAGCCAGCGCCTGCCGTCGGCCGTGTGGACGGTGAAGCGGTCGAGCGCGCTGAGCCCGGCCCGCATCACCGGGTGCTCCAGGGCGTACCCCTCCAGGTGCAGCGCGATCAGCGAGTAGACGGCGGGCGGCTGGATACCGCCCCAGCAGCCGTCGGCCTCCTGCCGCTCCACGATCCAGCGGGTCGCCTGACCGAGCGCCAGTCGGCGGATCGGCCGCACCGCCCGGTTGTGGTAGGCGTGCAGCACCCGGTCCAGCCGCTGGAACAGCCCGTCCCAGCTGGTGGGCGAGTCCATCCGCCCGCTGGGGAAGGGGTCGGCCAGGTCGGTGTGCAGCTCGTCCAGCGCGAACGGCGCGGGGCGGACCGGGCGGTGGGCCGAGACCACGGTGAGCGGCACGATGGTCTGCCGGGCCCAGCAGCCGAAGGAGTAGATGTTCAGCGGCGCCCACTTGGGCAGGAACATCAGCTCCGGCGGCATCTCCGGCAGCCGGTCCCAGGGCCACCAGCCGAACAGGGCGAGCCAGATGCGGGTGAAGACCCTGCTGGCCGCGATGCCGCCCTGGGCCCTGATCCAGGCCGCGGCGGTGGCCATGTGCGCGGCGCCGGGGTCGTCCCCGGCGAGCTTGAGCGCGACATACGCCTCGACCGTGGTGGACAGCTCGGGCGGGCCGCCGTAGAAGGTGGCCCAGGTGCCGTCGTCCCGCTGCTGGGAGCGGATCCACTCGGCGGTGGCCCGGGTCTCCTCGTCGGTCCGGATGCCGAGGAACTGCCGGAGCAGCAGGTCCTCGGCGTCCATGGTCACATTGGTCTCGAGGTTTCCCTTCCACCAGCCCTGCTCGTTCTGCAACGAGAGCAGATGGGCGGTGGCGCGCTCCAGCGCGGTGGCTGCCGCGAGCCGGGGCGGTACCGGCTCGCCGTCCGAGGCTCCCGTCCCCCCGGGGGCCTCGCTCTTACCGTCGGGCAGCTGCCCGAGGTCTTGCAGAGAACTCTGCATCGCGACCGGCTCGGGATCGTACTCGGGGTCGAGCCGGCCGTCCGCAGTTGTGGTCACGTGGATTCACCTCTCCCGTACGACGACGAATTCGGCGAGTGCGACAAAGTGCTCGCGCACCACGTCGGGCATGGGCACCTCGTCCAGGGCGGCGAGGGCGGTCTTGTGCTGGCGGCGGGCTTCGTCCTGCGTCCAGGCGCGGCCGCCGGCCTCCTCGATCAGGGCCGCGCGGGCGGCGAGCTGCTGCTCGTCCTCGTCGCCCCGGCCCTCCGGGTCGGCGAGCAGCTCCGCGAGCCGCAGCGAGGCGGGGCCGCCGTCGGCCAGGGCGGCGGAGACCGGCAGCGACTTCTTGCGCTGCCGCAGGTCGCCCCAGTGCGGCTTGCCGGTCACCTCGGTGGCGCCCCAGATGCCGAGCAGGTCGTCCACCGCCTGGAAGGCGAGGCCGAGGTGGTAGCCGTAGCGCTCCAGGGCGTCCGCGACAGTGTCGTCGGCGCCGGCCAGGACGGCTCCGATGGAGGAGGCGCAGGCGAGCAGGGCGCCGGTCTTGTTGCCCTCCATCTCCAGGCACTCGTCCACCGTCACCCGGTCCCGGTGCTCGAAGGAGAGGTCCTGCGCCTGGCCGTCGATCAGCTTGCGGGTGGCGACGGTGATCCGCCGGACGGCTCGGGCGGCGTCGACGGGGCTGATGGCGGAGGTGTCCGGTGCGTCGAGCAGCACCTCGGTGGCGAGCGCGAACAGCGCGTCACCGACCAGGATCGCCTGGGCCGCCCCGAAGACCGTCCAGGCGGTGGCGCGGTGGCGGCGGGTCTCGTCGCCGTCCATCAGGTCGTCGTGCAGCAGCGAGAAGTTGTGCACCAGCTCGACGGCGGTGCCGCCCGGGGCGCCGATCGCCGGGTCGGCGCCGACCGCCTGCGCGGACAGCAGCGCCAGCGCGGGCCGGACCGCCTTGCCGCCGTCGCCTGCGGCGGGTCGGCCGTCGCGGTCGATCCAGCCGAAGTGGTAGGCGGCGACGGTGTCCATCGGGGCGGCGAGCCGTCCGACGGCCTCGCGCAACTGCGGGGTGCACAGGGTGCGGCCCCGCTCCAGGAGGGCCGGCACCGACACCGTCCCCTCCACGGGCTGCGTGTCGAGGCGTGAATCCACGCGCATTCCCTCTCCCTCGGGTGTGTGGTCCGCTGCGTGCGGTGGCGCCTGGAGCGGCGCGGGTTCGGCGGGGTCGCCCCGCCGGTGCGGCCGGGCCGGGGCGGACCCGGCCCGGGGCGCGGTCGGTCCGGTCATCGCGGCCACCGTCCCGCCGCGTAGGCCGCCGTCAGGTCGGCGCGTCGGTGGCCCAGGGCGGCGAGCGCCTCGTCCGCTGCGGTGTGCCCGCTGCGGACGGCGCCCTCCATGGTGGCGGGCCACCCGGTGGCGGTCCAGGCGCCGGCCAGCAGCAGTCCGGGCGTCCGGGTGCGGGCGCCCGGCCGCAGCCGGGCGCTGCCCGGCGCCGGGTCGAAGGTGGCGGTGCGCTCCCGGGTGACGAAGAAGTCCAGCACCTGCGCGTCCCGGGTGGCGGGCAGCAGCCGCTCCAGCTCCGGCAGGTAGCGGCGGCGCAGCTCGGCCACCGGCAGGTCGATCTCGTCGTACGCGGCCGACTGGGAGAGCGCCAGGTACTGGGCGTGCTGGTCCTGCGCGGCGAGCCCGGAGTGCCGCGTACGGTCGAACACCCACTGGACGGGGGTGCCGATGCCGGCCAGGAACGGCCGGCGCAGCACCTTGCGGTCGTAGACGACGTGCACATTGAGGATCGGTGAGGTGCCGAGGCGGCGCAGCCGGTCCTGGTCGTCGATGCTGTCCGGCGGGAGCAGGTCGGCTGCGGCGTCCTGGGGCACGGCCAGCACCACCGTGTCGGCGGGCAGCAGCTCACCGCCGGCGGGCAGCTTGTCGCCCTCGACCCGGACGATGTGCCGGTCATGCCCAGGAGTCGCACGACCGTGCGTACTCGAACCTTGGGGCGTGCCACGGTCGGCGTCCGAACCGTCCACGCCGGGGCTGTCCGTTCCGCCGGCGGACGACTTCAGGGAGGTCGCCCTGGCCCGCAGCAGCACCCGGACCCCGCCCCGGTGCAGCGCGTCCAGTGCCGTGTCATGGTGCAGGACGCCCAACGGGGCGTCGGCCCAGCCGATGTCGGAGGCGCCCGGGGCGGAGAGCAGCCCGGTCTTGAAGACCATGGCGGCCAGCGCCAGCGACACCTGGTCGGCGGTGGCGTTGAGGGTGGCGACGCCGACCAGGTCCCAGAGCGCCTCCAGGGTGCGCGGGGACTGCCGGTACTGCCGCAGCCAGTCGCCGAAGGACCGGTCGTCCAGCGCCGGGTCGGCCGGGTCCAGCCCGTACAGCGCGAGGGCCGCCCGGACGACCCGCAGCCGCTCGACGGCGCTCAGGTGCGGGTAGGTCGCCAGGCTCGCGGCCAGGTGCAGCGGCACCGGCAGCCCGGTGCGGCGCAGCCGGCCGAGCCGCAGGCCGGCGGTGCTGCCGGGCCGCGCACCGGCGACGTCCAGCACCGGCACGTCGAGCCGCCGCTGGAGGGAGACCAGCCGCCCGGCGCCGAGCCGGTCGATCAGGCCGCGGTAGGCGGTGCAGCAGCGCAGGAAGACATGCTGGCCGTTGTCGACCGTCAGATTGCCGCGCTGGAAGGAGAAGGCCAGGCCGCCGAGGCGCGGCCTCCCCTCGACCAGGGTGACGGCCAGCCCGGCCTCGGCCAGCCGGAGGGCCGCGGTGACACCGGCCAGCCCGCCGCCGATGACCACCGCGGTCGCGCGGTCCCCGCGCACGGTGCTGCTCATCGCCCCTCCCCCCGGGTGCGGTCCCCGCCGGCCGGCGACCGCACCGCTGCTCCCCTGGTCGGGCCCGGCCGACCGCCGTCCGCGGCGGCGACCGGTGCCGGTGTCGCGGTCAAGAGCGACCTCCGGCCAGGCCGGAGAGTGCCACATACGCCTTCTCCCAGCCGGGCAGCGACACCCGGCCACGCAACACCGACAGCGGCTCTGCGGCAATCCGCTGCAGCAGCCTGTGGTAGATGCCCGCCATGGCGGCGGTACATGCCCGGCTGCGGCGGTCCAGCATCGGGAGGAGCAGCAGCCCCTCCTCGAAGTACTGCTGGGCGCGGGCGGTCTGGAAGGCGATCAGGCCGGTGAAGTCCGCACCGCTGGGCGGCTGCGGGGCGTCGAAGCCGCCGGCGCAGCCGAAGCGCTCCAGATCCTCGGCGGGCAGGTAGCTGCGGCCGGTGGCCGCGTCCTCCCGCAGGTCGCGCAGGATGTTGGTCAGCTGGAGGGCCAACCCCAGGGTGTCGGCGTACTCGGCGCCCAGCTTGGGGTCGGTGCAGCCGAAGACGCCGAGCGACAGCCGGCCGATCGAGCCGGCCACGCAGCGGCAGTAGGTGCGCAGGTCGTCGAAGGTCGTGTACTGCGCGCCGCGCAGGTCCATCTCCACGCCGTCGATCAGCTCGTCGAAGGCGTCGATCGGGACGGGGAAGCGCACGGCGGCGTCGGCCAGGGCGACCTTGATGGGGTCGGTGTCGTTCTCCTGCACCTCGCCGGCCCGCACCTCGCCGAGCAGCGCCCGGGTGCGGCCCAGCAGTTCCGCCTTGCGCTCGGGCGGGAGGTCGCCGTCGCCGATGTCGTCGACCCGGCGGGCGAGCGCGTAGAGCGCGGACATGGCGAGCCGCTTGGGCTCCGGGAGCAGCCGGATGCCGTAGCTGAAGTTGCGCGCCTGCATGCCGGTGACCGCTTCGCAGTACCGGTACGCCGCCATGACCTGCGCGGACGCCAGTGGTGATGCCGCCACCCCGGGGCTCACCTTCCCTTCACGTATGTGGCCGCCGCTTCCCGCAGGAGGCGGCCCTTGGCGGGCTTGGGCGGCCCGAGCAGTACGTCGTACCCGACGGCGGTGATCGCCCCCAGGGCGGCGCGCCCGCCGGCGGTGAAGCCGGCCAGCAGCAGCCTGAGCCGTCCACGCACCGTACCTACCAGGGGAGCCCCTTGATCGAGCAGGGTCCCCGCTCGCTGCGACTGAAAGGCGATCAGGTCGCGCACTCGCCCACCGGCGGTGGGGGCGGCGAGGTCCGCCTCCGTCACACCGAACCGGTCGAGGTCCTCCGTGGGCAGGTAGACCCTCCCCCTCGTCAGATCCTCCGCAACGTCCTGCAGGTGCTCGATCACCTGTAGGGCGCTGCAGACCGCGTCCGAGCGCTCCACCCGTTCGGGTGTGGAGACGCCGGCGATGGAGAGCACCAGCCGGCCGACGGGATTGGCGGACAGCTCGCAGTAGCCCAGTAGGTCCTGGTACGTGGCATACCTGGTGGTCTGTTGGTCCACCCGGTTCGCCTGGATCAGGTTACGGAAGGGATCGGGGGTCAGCCCGTGCTTTTCCACCAGCGGCACCAGAGCACGCATCAGCGGATGGCGCGGCGCCTCGACTCCGCCGGAGCCGAGCACTATAGCGAAGACCCGGTCCAGGTCGCGATCCAGTCCGTCCAGCAGGGCCAGCCGGAAGGCGATCTCGGCCGCGTCGGGCGGACCGGCGGCGGCCGCCGGTGACTGCGGCCGGGCCGACGGGGACGACTGGGATGGCTGGGCTGACGGGGATGGCTGGGGTGGCTGGGACGGTTCCGGTGACTGCGGGCGCGGGGTGTCGACGCCGAGGACCTTGGCGACCAGGTCCGGCTCGTCCAGGTCGCCGTCGCCGGCGTCGTCGACCAGCCGGGCGAAGCCGTAGACCGCCATCAGGTCGTCGCGCCAGGCCGCGGGCAGGAAGAAGGGGGCGACCGGGAAGTTCTCCCTGGCCGCCTTGCCCAGCACGGCGCCGTCGGACGGCGCACCGGGAGTCGGAGAGCTGCTGTCCACGGTCACCGGCGACCACCCGGTGGGCTGCCGGTACGTCGCGGCACCGGGCCGCGCGCCCCCTCGAAATGGGCCGAAGCCGCCACTGGCGTCACTCCCCCGTTCTACACCGATCTTGACAGCGTGCACACAGCGGACACGCCCTCACCCGCAGGACAGCACATCACGCGCCGGTTCCCACGGGTGCGGACTCACTCTAGGTGGCCGCTCGGACAATGGACCCGCCGGGGTGATCATTCCTCGGGAATAAAGTGAAAGGCCGAGGGCCGGCACCGGGTACGGCCCAGTGCCGGCCCTCGGCCGGACGCGAAGCGGAGCGGCGCGGTCAGCGCTTGTTCTCCTTCTCGTACGCCTTGATCACCTCGTCGGTCGGGCCGTCCATGACCAGCTCGCCCTTCTCCAGCCAGATCACGCGGTTGCAGGTGTCCCGGATCGACTTGTTGTTGTGGCTGACCAGGAAGACCGTGCCGGCCTCCTTGCGCAGCTCCCGGATGCGGGCCTCGCTGCGGCGCTGGAACTTGGCGTCGCCGGTGGCCAGCGCCTCGTCGATCATCAGCACATCGTGGCTCTTGGCCGCCGCGATGGAGAACCGCAGCCGGGCCGCCATACCGGAGGAGTAGGTGCGCATCGGCAGCGAGATGAAGTCGCCCTTCTCGTTGATCCCGGAGAACTCCACGATGTCGTTGAACCGCGCCTTCACCTCCTCCTGGCTCATGCCCATCGCCAGTCCGCCGAGGATGACGTTGCGCTCACCGGTGAGGTCGTTCATCAGGGCCGCGTTCACGCCCAGCAGCGACGGCTGGCCCTGGGTGAAGACGGAGCCCCGCTCGGCCGGCAGCAGCCCGGCCACGGCCTTCAGCAGCGTCGACTTGCCGGAGCCGTTGGAGCCGATCAGGCCGATCGACTCGCCCTTGTACGCGATGAAGGAGACCCCGCGCACCGCGTGCACCTCGCGCACCGACGGGGAGCGCCGCTTGGAGACGATCCGGCTCAGCGCCGAGGTGGCGCTGCCCTTGCCGCTGCCGGCGCCGTGCACCCGGTAGACGATGTGCAGGTCGTCCACGACCACGGTGGGGATGTGCTGCTTGACCAGCTCGTCGACATCGACGTCCGCCGTCGCGTCCACGGCCTTGGTCTCGGTCGGTACGTCAGCCACGGCCGTACTCCTCCTCAGCCTTCCAGAAGTACAGGAACCCGCCCACGCCCGCGAGCACGGCCCAGCCGACGGCCCAGGCCCACACATGGGGCGGCAGCACGTCGGACTTGACCGAGTCGAGCAGCAGGAAGCGCATCAGGTCGATGTAGACGGCGGCGGGGTTGGCGTCCAGCACCAGCTGGGCCCAGCCCGGCGCCTTCTTGGCGAACGCCGCCATCGGGTACATCACACCGGAGGCGTACATCCAGGTACGGGTGATGAACGGCATCAGCTGCGCCGTGTCGGTGATCTTGGCGCCGACCCTGGCCAGCCCCAGCGCCAGGCCGGTGTTGAAGACGAACTGGAGCATCAGCACCAGGATGACCAGCGCCCACGACACCATCGGCGGGTTGGCGAAGGCGACGATCACCAGCAGCACGATCATCGAGAACAGCAGCTGCTGGAGCTGGATGATCGTGAACGCGATCGGCAGGCAGGCCCGGGGGAAGTGCAGCGCCCGGACCAGCCCGAGGTTGTCCGCGATCGACCGGGTGCCCGCCAGGATGGCGTTCTGGGTGAAGGTGAAGACGAAGACGCCGATGCACAGGTACTGGATGAAGTGCGGAGTCCCGCGCTTGGTGTCCAGCAGCAGGCCGAAGATCAGGTAGTAGACCGCGCAGTTGAGCAGCGGAGTCATCACCTGCCACAGCTGCCCCAGCTTGGCCTTGGTGTACATCGCCGTCAGGCGTGCCGTGGCGTAGGCCACGATGAAGTGCCGCCGCGACCACAGCTGTCGTACGTAGGCCGGCAGGCTCGGGCGGGCGCCGCTCACCGACAGGCCGTACTTGGCGGCGAGCTGCGCCGGGGTCAGGCCCTGGTCGGGGCCCGCCGCCACTGCGGGGCGGATGTGCTCACTCACTGTTGACACTTTCGTCCTATGCGAGATCGGCAGGTCCGGCTTCCGTTCAACGGGCGCTCCCCTGCAATCGTGCCGTTGCTGCTGCAACGGGGATCTTCGCGGGCCTGAGTCCGCAGGTCAAATGAGGAACCGATGATCAGATGACGGGTGGGCGACCGAGCCGCGTCAACCGCCACACCGTACGCCAGCGCATGGGTCTGCGCGGACCGCAGGGGGTTCTCCATCCTTCCCGGAATCCTCCCACCCAGGCCCGCAGCGCCGCCCGGGAGGGGCGGCGCGCCAGGGTGAGCAGGACCCAGGTACCCAGGTACGCGGGGACCAGCAGCGCGGGCAGGTTGCGACGAGCCAGCCACACCCGGTTGCGGGCCACCATCCGGTGGTATACCGCATGGCGACTGGGCAGTGTGGTCGGGTGATGCAGAACGATGTCCGACCGGTACTCGATGGACCAGCCGGCGTCCAGCGCCCGCCAGGCCAGGTCGGTCTCCTCGTGGGCGTAGAAGAACTCGCCCGGCAACTGCCCGGCCTGCGGGAAGACCGCACTGCGCACCGCCGAGGCGCCGCCCAGGAAGGTGGTCACCGGCGAGGAGCGCATCGGGTCCGAGGCGCGCAGCCGGGGGACGTGGCGGCGCTGGGTGACGCCGGTGTCCGGATCGGCGATCCGGAAGCTGACGATGCCCAGCCCGGGGTCGGCGGTGAAGGCCGCGCGGAGCTTCTCGGCGGTGTCGTCGCCGGGCAGCAGCCCGTCGTCGTCCAGGAACAGCACCGCGTCGACCCCCGAGCCGTCCGGTCCGAACGCCTCGATGCCGACGTTGCGGCCGGCCGGGATGCCCAGGTTCTCCGCCAGCTCGATGCCCCGGACACCCGGCGGCAGCGGGGGCAGCGGCGCGCCGTTGCCGACCACCACCACCTCGACGGCCGGCCCGCGCTGGGTGGCCACCGAGTGCAGCAGGGCGTTCAGCTCGGCCGGCCGGTTGCCCATGGTGAGCACCACGGCGCCCAGCCGGAAGCCGTCCGGGGCGGCGGCCGCGCTCACCGCAGCCTGCTCGACAGGATGATGCTGGCCAGGTGCAGCAGGGTCTGCACCACCGCGATGGCGGCCAGCACCGCGACCGCGATCCGGGTGAAGAGCAGATCGCCGTGGACCGTGTCGGCGATCCCGACGGCCAGGATGACCAGGGACGCCTCCACGCCGCCGACCAGGCGGTGGAACTTCAGCGCGGCGGCCGCCTTGCGGGCCTTGGCGACCCCGGAGGACCGGGGGGCGGAGGCGGTGTCCTGCACGGCGGGCAGGCCGCTGCGGATGCGGGCCACGTCCACCAGGTCGGTCTCGGCCTTGATCAGGATGGCGCCGAGCGCGGCGACCGTACCGATGAAGGCCCACTGCCAGTGGGCGGCGGCGCCGTCCCGGTGGAACAGGTCGGCGGCGCGCAGGCCGGCCCCGGTGAGCAGGGCCGCCTCGGCCAGGTAGTGGCCGACCCGGTCCAGGTAGACGCCGGTGACCGAGGTCTGCCGGCGCCAGCGGGCGACCTCGCCGTCCACGCAGTCCAGCAGCAGGTAGAGCTGGATCAGCACGGCGCCCAGCACGGCACCGGCCACGCCGGGCACCAGCAGGCCGGCGCCGGCGGCGATGCCGGTGAGCATCATCAGGTAGGTGAGGCTGTTGGGGGTGACCCGGGTGTTCACCACCAGGCGGGTGATCCGCAGCGAGATGGACCGCATGTAGATGCGGCCCGCCCAGTGTTCACCGCTGCGGCGGTCGAGGAGGCCCCCGGGGTGGACGACCGAGCGCAGCTCGTCAACCGAGGGGCGGGGGGCGGTCAGCTCAGCTGTTGACGGCTTGGACATAGTCGGTGTACGCGTCCCGGATGGCAGAAGGGGAAAGGTCGAGGTGCTCGAGGATGGTGAACCGGCCCGGCCGGGTCTGCGGCGCGTAGTGGACCGCCTCGGTGAACTCCTCCTCGGAGAAGCCGATCTCCTTGGCGGTCACCGGCAGCCCGTGGCGCGCCAGGCTCCGGGCGATCAGCCCGGCGCCCTCCCGGTCGCCGCGCAGGAAGGTGGCGAAGGCGGCCCCGAGGCCGACCTGCTCGCCGTGCTGGGCGGACCGCTCGGGGTGCAGCAGGTCGAGCGCGTGCGAGATCTCATGGCAGGCGCCGGAGGACGGGCGGGTGGAGCCGGCGATGTTCATCGCGATGCCGGAGAGCACCAGTGCCTCGGCGAGGGCGCAGAGCAGCGTGTCGTCCGCCAGCGTCCCCGGGTGGCGCAGCAGCACCTCGCCCGCCGAGCGGGCCATGGCGACCGCCAGGCCGTCCACCGGCTCGCCGGTGATCCGCTGGGAGAGCTCCCAGTCGGCGCAGGCGGAGATGTTGGAGACCGCGTCGCCTATGCCGGACGCCACGAAGCGCCGGGGGGCGCTGCGGATGACGTCCAGGTCGATGACGATGCCGATCGGGCTCGGCACGCCGTACGAGCCGCGCCCGGCGTCGTTGTCCAGGATCGACACCGGGGAGCAGATGCCGTCGTGGGCGAGGTTGGTGGCCACCGCGACCACCGGGAGGCCGACCCGCGCGGCGGCGTACTTGGCGGCGTCGATGATCTTGCCGCCGCCCAGGCCGACCACCGCGTCGTAGTGGCCGGCCCGCATCGCGTCCGCGAGCAGCACGGCGGAGTCCAGCGTGCCGTCCGCGACCGAGTACCAGTCGGCGCCGGGCAGCTGGGCCTCCAGCCGTTCGCGCAGCACGGCGCCGGACCCGGCGCTGATCACCACCGCGATCCGGCCGGAGGTGGACAGCCGCTGGTCCGCGAGGACCGCCGCCAGGTCGTTCAGCGCTCCGGGGCGGATGTCGACGACGACCGGCGACGGGATCAGGCGGGTCAGTACCGGCACGCGATCTCCCTGGCCTTCGCGAGGTCGTCGTGGTTGTCGATCTCCACCCAGGAGACCTCGCCGATCGGCTGCACGTCGATCCGCAGGCCGCGGTCGACCATCTCCTGGTAGCCGTCCTCGTAGTACAGCTGCGGGTCGCGCTCGAAGGTGGCCTGGAGCGCGGAGGCCAGCGCGTCGGCGGCGGAGGGGTTGATCAGGGTGACGCCGATGTACTCACCGGTGGCCTCGGCCGGGTCCATCAGCTTGGTGATCCGCCGGACGCCCTTCTCGGCGTCGGAGACCACCTTCATCTCCTCGTCGGCCAGCTGCTTGACCGTGTCCAGGGCGAGCAGGATGCCGGGCTGCTCGCCGGCGGCGGTGCGGCGCTCGTTGGCCTCCAGCATGGTCCGCTCCACCGAGACCGGGTGGACGGTGTCGCCGTTGGCCAGCACCAGGCCCTCGCGGAAGAGGTCGCGGGCGCACCACAGGGAGTAGGCGTTGTTCCACTCCTCGGCCTTGTCGTTGTCGACCAGGGTGAGGGTGACGCCGTACTTGCGCTCCAGCTCCGCCTTGCGGTCGTACACGGCCTCCTTGCGGTAGCCGACGACGACGGCGACGTCCCGCAGCCCGACCTCGGCGAAGTTGCCGAGGGTGAGGTCCAGGACGGTCGTCTCGCCGTCCACCGGCACCAGGGCCTTGGGCAGGGTGTCGGTGTACGGGCGCAGGCGGCGGCCGGCTCCCGCGGCCAGAACGAGGCCGATCATGCGGTGTCTCCTGTTTCGTCGTGGACTGCCGGCGCTTCGCCGCCGAAGACCCAGAAGCGGATGCTCTCGGCCAGGACGACCAGCGCCAGGACGGCCGCCATGGCCGCCAGGGTGAGTTGCAGGGCGTGGGCACCGGGCAGCTGGTGGCCGGCCGCTCCGTGCGGACTGCCGCCGTAGGCGAGCGCGGCCGCGACAGTGAGCAGCAGCACCCGCCCCTCATGGCCGCCGGCCGCGCGCACCAGCCACCGCGGCGGCGCCCCGGTGCCGCCGCGGATGCGGTACACCGTGTCGTAGTGATGGTATGCGACGGCTGCGACCAGCCCGAAGGCGGCGGGCAGCGCCGCGTCGGACAGCCGGGCGGCCAGTCCGAGCACGGTGAGGTATTCGGCGGCGCGGAAGACCGGCGGGACCAGCCAGTCCAGCGGGCCACGCAGCGGGCGGGCGACCGCCAGCGAGGAGGTGACCAGGTATCCGGCGGCGGCGGCCACCGCCCACCACGTCCCGGCGCCGCCCAGCAGCACCCCGGCGAGCAGCAGCGCCGCACCGGCCACCGCGACCACGGGGGTGGCGAAGGCGGGCAGCCGGCGCGCCGACGGGCGCAGCAGGCGGGCGCCGGCCTCCGCGAGGGGGCCGGAGTCGGCCAGGTCGCCGAGCGCGACGGCGGCCCGCTCGGTGCGGACCCGGTGCCGGGTGACCGAGCGCAGCACCCGGCCCGCGGTGGTGTAGCAGGCGGCGAAGGCGCAGCCGATCAGCAGCACGATGAAGGTGGTGCGCGGCGTGGTGACGGCGGTGAGCACCGCGATCAGCGCCCAGCGCTCCCCGATCGGGAGTACCACGATGCGGCGCGCCCAGACCGTCCAGCCGACGCCGTCCAGCCGGTTGGAGAGCTGCGCGGTGGGGCTGGAGTTGCCCTCGGCGTCATGGTTGGCCTCGGTGAAGGCGAAGTCCACCACATGGCGGCAGCTCTGCAGCACCATCGCGCCCAGCGCCAGCGCCCATACGTCGTGGCCGCCCCGGGCGGCGCCCAGCGCCAGGCCCGCGTAGTAGGCGTACTCCTTGGCCCGGTCGAAGGTGGCGTCCAGCCAGGCGCCCAGCGTGGAGTACTGGAGCGAGTAGCGGGCCAGCTGGCCGTCGGTGCAGTCCAGGACGAAGGACGCGATCAGCAGCACGCCGGCCGCGACGAAGCCGGGGCGGGTGCCGGTGGCGGCGCAGCCCGCGGCGATCAGCGCCACCAGCAGGGAGGCGGTGGTGACCTGGTTGGGGGTCAGGCCGCGCCGGGCGCACCAGCGGGCGAGGTAGCGGGAGTAGGGGCTGACGCAGTGGGTGGTGAAGAAGCCGTCGCGGGACTTCACCGCGCGCCGGAGCCGCACCGCCTCGTCGTCGACGGCGGCGACGGCCTGGGCGGCGCGCTGCCGGTCGGCGTCGGCGGCGGGGACGGTGGCGACCAGTTCGCCCAGCTCGGGGCGGTACACCTCGGTGCCGGACTCCTGGAGGGCGGCGGCGAGGGCGTCGGGCAGCACGGTGGCGGGCAGCAGGGCGGCGCCGGCCCTGGTGTCCCCGGCGGGCCTGCTGTCGCCGGAAGACTGGGGGCCGGCGGAGGGCTGGGGGCCGGCGGCCAGCCGCTCGGCGGCGGCGGTGAGCGCGGCGCGGGCCTGCGGCCCGTCGGCGGTCAGCGCGCCGGGGACGGCGGCGGCGGGGAAGCGGGGGTCGGTGAGGCCGAGCCGCAGGGCGTGCCGGTGGCCGACGAAGCGGCGGTCCAGCACCGCGACGCGCTCACCGGCCGGGGCCTCGGCGAGCATCCGGGCCAGCTCCCGGGGGCCGCCCGCGTCCAGGACGCGGCGGTAGCCGAGCGCGGCGAGGTCCGCGGGCAGTGCCCCGTGCGCCCCACCCGGATCGCCGTCCGGCGCAGGAGTGCCGCCCGGGGCAGGACCGGTGAGGATGGCGGTGGACAGCGGATCTCACTCCCTGGATGTGCTGGGACCGGAAAGTGCTGGGACCGGAACGTGTTGGGACCTGAACGTGTTGGGACCTGAACGTGCTGGGACGGCCGCCTGCCCGGCAAGGTCGCAGGCAGGGCCGGGGCGGATGCGCCGCTCCGGTGGATGGTGTCGGCAGAGGCTATCGGATGACCTGTCGGAGAACCCCAGGGGAGTCCCCGGAGTCCAATTGGCTCCGTCCGGCCGTGTCGATCATCTTTGCCGACGGCGGGGCGGATGGACAACCCGCCTCCGGGGAACGCCTCACAGGTGGCCGAACCGGGGCGTTTCACCTCCCGGCACCAGGCCGCTCCGCGTACGCTGCCCGCTGGGGGCGGAACCCCCCGGCGTACCCTCGGGGGGTATCGAGGCGGGGAACCGCCAGGGAGGAAGAGGATCGCATGGGTGCGGGACATTCCCACGACCACGGAGCAGCGGCCGGCACCCATGGCACGGCGGGGGGCGCCCACCGGGGCCGGCTGCGGTTCGCGCTCTGCATGACGGTGACCGTGCTGCTGGCCGAGGTGGCGGGCAGCTTCGTCACCGGCTCGCTGGCGCTGCTCGCGGACGCGGGCCACATGGCGACCGATGCGCTGGGCCTGGGCATGGCACTGGTCGCGGTGCACTTCGCCAACAAGCCCGCCGCCGGCCGCCGCACCTTCGGCTACGCGCGGGCCGAGATCCTGGCCGCGATGGCCAACGCGGTGCTGCTGTTCGGGGTGGGGCTGTACATCCTGGTGGAGGCGGTGCGGCGGTTCCTGGAGCCGGTGGCGGTGGCGGGGGGCGCCACGGTCCTGTTCGGCCTGGTGGGGCTGGTGGCCAACAGCGTCTCGGTGGTCGTACTGCTGGGCGGCCAGCGGGAGAGCCTCAACACCCGGGGGGCCTTCCTGGAGGTGCTGGCGGACGCGCTCGGGTC
Source organism: Streptomyces sp. NPDC092296 (assembly GCF_044755465.1). NCBI lineage: Bacteria > Bacillati > Actinomycetota > Actinomycetes > Kitasatosporales > Streptomycetaceae > Streptomyces > Streptomyces sp. NPDC092296. Next base: position 18,118 of record NZ_JBIVRB010000021.1, read on the forward strand.
GGCCGCCGTGGTGGTCTCCGCGCTGATCATCCTCGGCACCGGCTGGACGGCCGCCGACCCGATCGCCTCCATCGCGATCGGCCTGATGGTGGTGCCGCGCACCTGGTCGCTGCTGCGGGAGGCGGTGGACGTGCTGCTGGAGGCGGCGCCGCGCAATGTGGACCTGGACGAGGTGCGGGCGCACATGCTGGCGCTGCCCGGCGTGACCGGGCTGCACGACCTGCATGTGTGGACGGTGACGTCCGGGCTGCCGGTGATCTCGGTCCATGTGGTGGTCACCGAGGAGGCACTGCGCGACCAGGGGCACGAGGGCATGCTGCACACCCTCCAGGAGTGCCTGGGCGCCCACTTCGACGTCGGGCACTGCACCTTCCAACTGGAGCCGGAGGGCCACGCGGCACACGAACCCAGTCTCTGCCACTGACCCGGCGCCCGGCGTGAATGCGTGCGTCGGTCGGACCGGCGCTGCCCTGTACGGCAGACTGGGGCACCGGTGCCGCTTCCGCACCGGCCGGAGCCGGTCGGCGGAACGCGGCGCCCAGCCGACCACCGGACCGGGCGGGTGGGCCCGAGCACACGGCACGGGCGGCGCCCGGTCCACGCGCCGAAAGGGGCCACATTGGCGACCAGCGGAACGACGAGCCCAGCAACCGTGGGCGGTGCCCGGGGCGATGCCCGCCCGGCGCCCGAGATCCTGCTGGAACTCGTCGACGACGAGGGACTCACCATCGGCACCGCGGAGAAGCTCTCCGCCCACCAGGAGCCCGGCCGGCTGCACCGGGCCTTCTCGGTCTTCCTGTTCGACACCGAGGGGCGGATGCTGCTCCAGCGCCGGGCCCTCGGCAAGTACCACTCCCCCGGGGTCTGGTCGAACACCTGCTGCGGCCACCCGTACCCGGGCGAGGCGCCGTTCGTGGCGGCCGCCAGGCGGACGGCCGAGGAGCTGGGCACCGCCCCCGCGCTGCTCCGGGAGGCCGGTACCGTGCGCTACGACCTGCCGGACGCGGCCTCCGGGCTGATCGAGCGGGAGTGGAACCACCTCTTCGTGGGCGTCGTCACCGCCCCGCTGCGGCCGGACCCGGAGGAGGTGGACGACGCGGCCTTCGTCACTCCCGGGGAGCTGGCGGCGCTGCGGGCCGAGCGGCCGTTCTCGGTCTGGTTCGAGACCGTCTTCCAGGGCGCGCTGCCGACGATCCGGGAGCTCACCGGCCTGGACTGGTAGCCCTCAGGGGCGCGAGAACCCCACCGTCCGCACCTCTCGCGCCCCAGGGCGGCCGCCCGGCCTCCCTTGAGCCGCCTCTGAGCCTCGCCTGGGCCCGCAAACCGGCACAACCGGGCGCCGCCCCGGCCCCGGGGGTGCGAGGAACCGCACCATCCCTCCCCCGGACCCACACAAGACGACCGACCGGACCCCGCCGTCAGCCGCTCCCCCGACCGGGCTACCGATACGCGGCGGGCCCAGGCAGCGCCAACCGCCCGGTAGGAACGGGGACGGGGACGGGCAGCGACGCCCACACCACCTTCCCGCCGTTCACCGTCCGCTCGACCCCGCAAGCCCCGCCGGCCTCCAGCGCGAACGCCTTCACCAGCAGCAGCCCCCGGCCGCCGGTGCGCCCCTGCTCGTTGTAGAGCGCCTTGGGCCGGTACGGATGGCTGTCCTCCACCGCGACCCGCACCCACCCGCCGCCGATGACGACCTCCACGACCAGCTGCGGCGACAGCACGGCGGCGTGCTTCACGGCATTGGTGACCAGCTCGGAGACGATCAGCAGCAGCCCCTGGACCAGCTCCCCGTACGGCGGCCGACCGGCCAGCCCCTGGGCGGCGAGCAGGTCGCGCACCGCGTGCCGCACCCGGGGCACCGACGAATCCTGGGAGGCGGCGGCGAACCGCCAGGCCCCCTCGCCCGGCCCGCCGTCGCTGCCCTGCCCCACGTCAAGCCGCCCTTCGACCCATCGGACCCGGCCCTGAGCCGCAGCATGGCCTCGCACCCGGCGCGGGCGGCCCGGCCCCGAGGCTAGCGGGCTGCGCGGGCGGCCGGGCGCGGTGCTCGAACTCGACGGATCACGACCGCCCCAGCACGAAACCGGTCGGCAGGAAGCGCCTCCGCTTCGCTGCCGACCGGTCCGCTTGCAGATCCGGTCAGATGCCCATCGGCGGGGTGGGCGGCTTGCCCGTACCGCCCGGCCGCGACCCGGAGGCGTCACCGCCCCGCTCCTCCTGCGGGGCCCCCTCCCGCCGCCTGCCGCGCGCCGCCCCTCGGGCGTGCTCCCGCCCGGCCAGGTACGACCGCACCTCGGCGTTGCGGCGGTCCTCGTCCACCATGCCGATCACCCGCCGGCCGCCGATGCCGGTGCCGATCAGGCTGAGGCCGTCGAAGAGCAGGGCCAGCGAGAAGAACAGCCCCAGGGTGTAGAGCGAACTGCTCGGCCACTGGTGCAGCACCAGGGCGCCCAGCAGCAGGTCCAGCAGGCCCAGGAAGACCGTCCAGCCCGACTGCGACCCGCGTACCGCCAGACCGCCGACCACCCGGAAGACCCCGGCCGTCAGGAAGAGCAGCGCGGCGAACAGGGTCAGCCCCACCGCCGCCACCGTCGGATGGAGCACCATCACCAGGCCGGCCGCCAGGTTGACCGCCGCCACCGAGGCGCCCAGCCAGAAGAAGTTGTCCCGGCGGGTCTGGAACGCGTGCACCAGCCCGACCGTGCCGCCGGTCAGCAGCAGGCAGCCGAACAGCAGCACGCTGGTCAGCGTGGCGACCCCGGTGTAGATCAGCCCCACGATCCCGCCCAGCACCAGCACGGCCCCCAGGAAGACCAGCACCCCGAAGCTCCGGTGCAGCCGCTCCCCCGGAGCGGCCTCCCGGTCCTTGCCCTGCGTTCTCCTCACGGCGACCTCCACGGCCGATGGGCGATCTGTCCGGACTGCTCCACCTACCCGAAAAGGTGTGATCCATCCCGTTCGGCCCCCAGCCCCGCCCGGCGGATACGCAGGTGAGGACCACCCCCCGGGCCTGGTATTCTTTCCATGTCGCCACGGGGAACCGCACGGACCCGAGGCACACACCCTGTCCGGGTGGCGGAATGGCAGACGCGCTAGCTTGAGGTGCTAGTGCCCTTTATCGGGCGTGGGGGTTCAAGTCCCCCCTCGGACACCACATCATCACCCCACGGGGCGATGGCACAGCATTCCAGTGCGGGTCGAGGTCCACCTCGACCCGCATTCTGTGCTTCCCCGGGTGGCAGCTGCCCCAGATGCCGAGTTCCCGGCAGACCGGGTCTCGACCATGTCACTTCTGGACCCCGACCTCGGTTGTCCAATGCGATGGCTACGGCATCGCTGTGCGGGTCCGGTGCCGGACCCGGTAGCCCGGGCCATGCCATGGCTTCGTTTGCGGCCATCCAGACGGTGCTGGCCGCTCGCGGGCCCAAGGGCTTCGTGCCGCAGCGCGCTCCGCATCACCACACTTTCCGCGGCGCGATATCCTGAGGCGTGTGCTCGCGCGCGATGCAGGGCCACTGGAGCCACGACGAGCCGTACTACCGCTGCCGCATCCCCGGGGAGTACGCGCTCGCCAACCGGATCCAGCACCCGCGCAACGTCTACCTGCGCGAAGCGGACGTCATCCCCCCGTTGGACGCCTGGCTCGCGCGCACCTTCGCACCCCACCATCTGGCCCAGACCATCGTCTCATCGCCAGCAGGGTGTGGATGATGTCGTCGGAGTAGATCCACTTGTCCGCCGGATTCCACCGCATAACCCCGACGTGCCCCATGCTCACATCTTCAGTGCCGAGGAAGACCTCGTTCTTGCGCTGCTCGTTCCAGACCTGGCGGCCCGTATTGCGGGGGTTGGTAAGGATGACCCGCACGGCGCTCTTGGACCAGCAAACGCCTATCCGGTGAGGGTTGCGCGCGGAGTCATGGGAGGAGGAACAGGAGATGCCGTCACGGGTCAGGCCCTCGGCGATCGCGAACAGTCTCCTCGTGCCGTACCGTCCGAGACATCCGGACTCCTCGGGCTCACCCAGGGCGCGCGTAACGCGGGAGGATTGCCCATTATGCCCCGGTAAGATCCTCATCAGGTTGGTATGCTCCCGTCTCAGGCTGGCCGGTGATCTCTACCGACCGTGGCGGTTCACGGTCGAGCGGGTCTGATCGCGCCAGTGACCTCTCCCACGAGCTGGAAGGAGTTTCACAACCTTTGGTTCCCTTCCGGAAGCGATCCGGGAGAATCGCATCATGCGCCCCGCTCCATCCTCACCATCAGTGACCATTCGCATGCGCCACCAGGCGCGTAAGGACACGACACCCGAGCTCGCGGTCCGCAGGTTGCTCCACCGAAGCGGGCTTCGGTACAGGGTCAACATGCCCGTACCCGGTATGTCCCGCCGGACGGTGGACATCAACTTCCCACGAGCGAAGGTCGCGGTGTTCATGGATGGCTGCTTCTGGCACGGCTGTCCGGAACACGCGACCGAACCGAAGGCGAATGCAGAGTGGTGGCGGGCCAAGCTCGACCGCAACATGGAGCGCGACGAGGAGACGACACACCACCTCACGGCCCAGGGATGGACCGTGCTGCGGTTCTGGGAACACGAGGCGGCCTCGGACGTCGCTGCGACAATCATCGCGACCGTGCGGAGGGAGCCGGCCTGAGCGCCCGCCGCCGTCCTCTGTCAGTGGGGGAACCTACGCTTCACGGAGTACCCGGTGCATCAGTCGCACCAGTGCGACCGAGGCCGAGACAAGGGGGAGCGATGACCAGGTTCACATCACTGGAGTTGTGCGCCGGGTCGGGCGCTCAGGCACTCGGCTTGGAGCGCGCCGGGTTCGACCCGGTTATGTTGATCGACAACAACGAGTTCGCATGCCGGACAATCGGGCTGAACCGCCCGGGGTGGGATGTTCGCTGTCGAGATCTGATGAGCTTCGACCCGTTGGACGAGGACGAGCCGGACCTGCGCAAGGTTCTGGACATCGACCTCATCAGCGGAGGAATGCCGCGCATCAAGGCTGCGGCGGCGGTCGCACGCCGTGGTGGGGACGATCACGAGCGTGCGCTGCTCAAGGCGGCGGTCAGTGTGCTGATGGCCGTCAAACCGAAGGCGCTGATGCTGGAGAATCTGGAGGGGCTGGTCCAGAGCGAGGACTGTGCGGAGGACCGGTCCTGGATGGAGGCGGAGCTGCAGAACCTTGGATATCGCCCCTTCTGGAAGGTGCTGGATGCCGCGGACTTCGGCGTGCCGCAGCACAGGCGGAGCGGCTTCCTGGTGGCCCTCGCGGACGACTACAGCCACGGATTCGTCTGGCCCGAGCCGAGCGTCGCCCCGACACCGACCGTGGGCCAGGCGCTGGGGCCCTCGATGGGGGCCAACGGGTGGCCCGGCGCGGAGCAGTGGGCGGCAGCGGCGGACCGACCCGCTCCCGCCCTCGTCGGCGGCTCGGACAATCGCGGTGGCGGGGATCTCGGGCCGACCGGCAGTAAGAAGGCATGGGCGGCAATCGGCGTCGAGGGGACCAGCCTGAGCGACGCCAGCCCCTCGGTCGACTTCCCCGTCGACGGCAGACCCCGGCTGAGCGTGCGGCAGGCAGCGATCTTGCAGGCGATCCCGGAGGACTGGCACATCTACGGACGGAAGACACGCGCCTACCGCCAGGTCGGAAACGCGCTGCCCCCGCCGGTCGCAGAAGCCGTAGGGCGATCGATCGCAACTGCGCTGTGCGGCGGCGCACCTTCGACCAACAGCTGATCCGATGCCCTCCGTACCGGCGTGGCCCGGACTGGCGACAGCGCCGGCTAGCATGGTCCGTCGCGGCCCTGCGGTCCAGGGGCCAGAAGGTCAGCCCGTGCCACGATCCAGACCCCGCTCAGCAAGGAATCCGCATGTCCGCGCCGTTCACGATTGTCGACCTGTTCGCCGGCCCCGGCGGACTCGATCTTGCGGCGCGTCAGTTGGGCATTCCAGCTGTGGGCATCGAGTGGGACGGCGGCGCCCGCGCGACCCGTGCGGCGAACGGGTTGGACACGACACCGGGCGACGTCCGCCTCTTCGGACCCGAGCAATTCGAGAACGCCAACGTTTTGGCGGGTGGTCCCCCGTGTCAAACGTTCACGGTGGCCGGAAGCGGCAGCGGGCGAAAGGCCCTGGACCAGGTACTCGAATTCGCCGACCGTTTCGTGACCCGCGAACCGCTGGAAGCGATCCGCGCCGACCTCTCCACGCTGGAGGACGAACGCACCGGCCTGGTTCTCGAACCGCTGCGTTGGGCGTTGCAGGCCCTGGATGCCGGCCGCCCCTTCGAGGTGATCGTCCTTGAGCAGGTCCCTGCGGTCCGCCCGGTGTGGGAGAAGTACGCCGAACTGCTCGACAAGGAAGGCTACTCGGTCGCGGATCCCAAGGTGCTGCGCACCGAGGAGTACGGTGTGCCGCAGACCCGCCGTCGAGCGATCTTCATCGCCCGGCGACGCGACTCGGATCGTCTTTCCGGCATTCCCGGCATGCCGCAGCCCACGCACGACCCGTTCAACCCGATGAAGAAGGTCCGGGCCGCACGCCTGCACGGTCGGAGGGACCCCGTACCGATGGCCACGGCGCTCCCGGACCGACCGGCCCCCTTCGTCGTGATCTCCAACTACGGAACCGGCGGCAACCCGAAGGCCCGTGGGCGTCGGTACTCCCACGAGCCGTCGGCGACCGTCACCGGCAAGGTGTCCCGGAACCGGGTCGAGGCGCCCGGGGGCGTTGCCGCCGACCGGTTCACCTGGTCCGAGATGGGACAGTTGCAGACGTTCCCCGCCGCGCCGGACTGGACGTGGGCGGGCAAGGACATCTCCCAGCAGATCGGGAACGCCGTGCCGCCCCGGCTCGGCATGCACATCCTCGCCGCCGCCCTGGACATCCCGCAAAAGGATCTCGACGCGGCGATCCGGAAGCATTACACCTACTGACCTCGTGGATCGTCAGGTCGCCTCGGGCAGGGCCGGAGTTCCCGCCCCTGCCCGAAAGCCCCGCTGGGTCAGAAAAGGCCGGACACCACCCCGTCCGGCGTGCCGACGAGGGCGACCCGGTCGAGGAAGGCGTTGTTCGTCTCACAACTGGTCTCGGGGAGCAGGACGCAGGCGTGGCACGCTGCGAGGTTGACGCTGTCGGCGCCGCTGGCCGCTGCCTCGGAGCAGAGGGGGTCGTTGGAGCACCAGGAGGCCCGGAGCAGCGCGGACTCCAGCGAGGAGGTGAGGCGCTCGGGTTCGCCCTGGGCAACGATGCCGCCGAGGCTTCCTGCGGAATCGCTGGTCGCCGTGTAGATGAGGAAACCGGCCATGTCGTCGCCGATGTACAGGCGCTCGCGCAGGGACGCGGCCGGGTAGCCGCCGTCGAGGCTCCACTCGTTGATGAGCAGGTGCGCGAGCGTGTGCACCGCCAGGTAGCGGGGGGAGATCGGGGACGGCGGGACGGGCCGGTCGGAGTTGGCGTAGCGCTCCCGGAGCAGCGCCTCGTGGTTGCGTCGAACGCGCGCCGCACGCTCCTGCGGTTGGGGCCGCTGCTCCCACGCGGCGAGCCATTCCGGGTCGAGGCGGACGAAGACGCCCTCCCCACTGACCTCGATGGCGGGCAGCCAGTCCGGCTTCCGGAGAGCGAGCGCGGCCCGGCGGGAACTGCTCGCGGTGTCGCCGACGGCCGGCTCCTCGACCCGGGTGAAGGAGTGCAACACGCGAATCTCCCGGACCCGCTTGACGAGCATGACCTGTCCAATACCATCCGGCGTACGGTCACCGCTGGGCGGCTCGCAGACGAAGTCCTGCAGCTCGTCACGCCCATCCTCCGGACGCTCACGCTGAAGAGTCCGGTACTCCTCCTGGTAGAGAAGATCGCGCGGCGACAGCGTGGTGTGCTCCTCGGCCGGCGGCTCCGCCTCAGCCTCGCGAGCCCGCAGCACCGCGGCGACCGCGTCGTCGACGGTCAGCCCCCGGTTCTTCTTCTCGAACTTCGCCACCTTCAGGTAAGCGCGGATTTCGGCCTCGTCCTCGGCCTCGTCCTGGATGTTGTTCCAGTGAGGGCCGAGGGCCTTGAGCACACCGTCGCTCCACGGTGGGATGGACAGGGCGGAGTGGACAACCGGGTACCACACGGTGGAGGAACCGCGCTGAAGGGTGCGCGGCGGCTCGCCGCACTGCTGGGCGGGGGCGTCCTTGAGCCAGGGGCGACGTCCGGTGCACCGGATGCCGAGGTCGCGCAACGCCTGACTGCGGAAAGCTCCCTCCATGGACACCTCCTTCGCGCCACAGGTGCAGCCGATGACGACACCGCGGAGGGAGGCCGTGGAACCTTCGGCGCGCAGTCGCAGCTTGCCGCCGCACCGGCCAACCGAGCCGGCCTCGCCCGGCCCGTAGGAGAAGGAACGGTGGACCCACTTCCAGTACGGGAAGTCGTCGAGGTGACCGTTGACGCAGGCCATCACGAAGCGGGACGGGACGAGGTCCCGCTCACAGGCGCCGCAGACCGCTTTGTCCTTCGGCGGGTTGAACTTCGAGTAGTACTGCAACTCACGGCACTCCGGGCACGAGTACAACTGCGGGAAACGGGCGGCCCGCACCCCGTCACGGGCATCCTCCGAGTCGACGGCGGGCGGCAGTTTGAACTCATGGGCACCCGTCACCCTGGTGAGGCGGGGCTCCCAGAGGGTCCGGGTCCGGCTGACGTCCCAGGTGTCGAGCCCGGCGATGACGAAGGACTCGTTGTCGACCGCGATCATGGAGCCGACGCCGTAGGTGGTGATGGCCTGGGCACGGCGGATCTCGCCGAGCTTGCGCAGGGGCGTGATCGGCGCGCCGGGTCGGACGGTTCCTCGCTTGCGAGGGGGCGGCGGGGTCATCGCTTCTCCAGAAAGAAGGTCGAGGAGGCGTCCACGTCGCGCAGGCTCCACAGCGTGGGCCAGCCCGTGCGACCCTCCGGGAGGTCGTTGTCGAAGGCGCTGAGGAGAGTGGTCCTGCCGCTCCTGGCGTGGGCCTCGTAGAGCAGGTTCGGATCGACGGCCGCAGCCTCGCGCCACCAGTCGACGAACTCGTCGAAGGCGGCAGCTGTGGCGCAGTGTTCCCGGGGCGCGACTCTCGCGACCCGCTCCAGCAGCGCGTCCCGAACAGCGCCGTTGATCTCGTCGACGAAGTCCTCGATCCGGGCCGCCGCCGCGTTGTCGCGCGCGCCCGGGACCATCAGCCGCGCCAGGGCCACGATCACGGCGTGCAGGCCGCGGTCGCGGGCACGCGCCGAGAAGGGCGTGACGCTGGTGGACTCGACCTCGCGGTAGAGGGCGGAGTGGAAGTGCTGGAAGCTCTCGTAGTGCGAACGGTCCCGGGATCGGGTCGAGTTGAGCATGACTGCAACCAGACCCGGATGACGTCGGCCGACCCGGCTGGTCGCCTGGATGTACTCTGCGGTGGTCTGTGGCTGGCCCATGACCGCCATCAGGCCGAGGCGGTCGATGTCGACACCGACGGAGATCATGTTCGTGGCGAGCAGGACATCGGTGGTGTCCGGGGACGGGAGCCTGCGCTCAATGTCCTTGAGGCGCTTGGGGATGTCGCTCGCGCTGGCCCGGCTGCTCAGCTCCGTCACCGCCTCGGGGTGGCGGGGCTTCTCAATACCGTCACGGGCGGCGAGTTGCTCCATCCGGTCCTGCACGTCGTCGAGAACCTGGAGTTCGGCGGCGGACAACAGCCGCAGGCTGTTGAAGTAACCGACGAGGGTCCAGTAGGCGTCCTTGACCTCGTCGTCGGCGTCGCCGAGCTGAATCTGGTGCAGCAGGGCGGCGTAGGTACGGATCAGCAAGGTGGACTGGCTAGTGCTGGAGGTCAGCAGGCCGATGTACCGGCGGGTGGCCTTGTCCTCGCGGGATGCCTCGACCGCGAACCAGGAGTCACGGGAGTCGAGTCCGGCCGGCGGGAACTGGCAGACCTCGCGGTTGAAGAGGTGCAGGCCTTGTTCGTCGGCGCGCCGGATGGTCGCCGTGGACGCGATCACCTTGGGCCGGTTCGCCAAGATGTCCACTGCGGTCTCGTAGAGCCCGGTGAGCGTCCCGAGCGGGCCGGAGATGAGGTGCAGCTCGTCCTGGACGATCAGCTCCGGCGGCCTGGTCTCCTCCAGATCGCGGTTGAACAGCGCGGCCGTCCGCTCCCGCCACGGCATGGACGCGAACTTGTCGACGGTGGCGATGATCAGCGTCGGGTGCGCGGCGTAGACGGAGTCGTCGACCAAGTGCACGGGCAGTCCCTCGCCGCGATGGAACGCGCAGTCCGCGTCCGGGCAGTGGACGTACATACGCGCGTATTCCGGTGCGGCTTCGTAGTTCGACGCGTCGAGCCGGCTGCCGCACCAGGGGCATGCCTGGAGCTGCACCGGGTTCTCCTTGTCGAGCGAGCGGCCGCCGGCACGCAGGGCGTCCAACTTCTCGCGGGCCGTCACCAGGTCGTTCGGGGTCGCGGACTTCCCCACCCACATGCCGATGGAGATGCCCTCCTGTCCCAGTTCCACCTCGTGGCGGGAGCGCGTCAGCTCCATCGCGCAGATCAGCGCGGTGGCACGCTCGAACTGTTGGAGCGTCAGCAGTCGTAGGGTGTAACGCATCAGCACGGTGACACCACCACCGTGCGTGGAGTCCTTGAGACGGCGCAGGAAGGTGGTGAAGGCGACCAGGCCGAGGTACGCCTCGGTCTTGCCACCACCGGTGGGGAACCAGAGCAGGTCGGCGATTCCACGATCGGGGTGCTCGTCCTCGACGATGCCCTGGAGGCAGAGCAGCAAGAAGCAGATCTGGAAGGGACGCCAGTACTCCTTGCTGTCATCCGGTCCACCGGCGGGCTTGCCCGCCCTGACCCAGGACGTGCGGGCGCGCTGCTCGGCCATGGCCCGGTTGGCGAGCTGGAACGCCCGCATCGCGTGGGCATGCGCGGGCTCGGAAAGCAGCGCGACGCCCATGCTCATGCGGGTGAGCGCCGTCTCGCACGCCTCGATCCGCTCCTGCGCGGCGGGCTCGTACTCGGTGCCGGCCAGGGTCTCCGCCTCGGCCTTGCGTTCGTCGATCCACGTCCGGTATCCGTCGAGGAGCGCCCCGAGCGCATCCACCACCGCCTTCGGGTCGGCGGTGCCGAGACCCCGCATGGACAGCGCATCGACGGCGATGGCTCGGTTCGAGTCGGTCAGCAGCACCTCGTGGGTGGGCACGAACTCTGTCCGGACCTCGGCGACGGCGGCGCGCCCAGTGATCGGGGCACCGATCGGCGGAGGCGTCCAGTCCCAGACGGCCGCGCAACCGTGGCCGGTTGCGAATCCGGGGGCGTGCCGGTGGAGCAACCGACCGAGTATCAACTCCCGGTCGTGGCTGCCGGAGGAGGTACGGCGCTCGACGAAGGGCTCGGCGCCGGGCGTGCCTGCGCGGATCCGGAGGGTGGGCTGGTAGTAGCAGGCGGCATCCTTCAGCTCCCGGGAGCCGACCGTGCGGGTGTTGATCAGCGAGGCGGTGACGGTCACGGTGCCGTGCCGGCCCCTGGGGCGTACCAGGACCCGGAGTTCCAGCCCCTCTGCAAGGGGCTGCCCGACCGTGGTCGGCGTCGTCACGTCCACCTCGACGTCGGCCAGGTCGAGCGGGACCCGGCGCCAGCGCTCGCGCTGTTCCTGGGTGCTCCGGGCCTCGGTGCGCGCGGCCGCGACGGAGTTGCCCTCGGCGTCCTCGGGGCGGTAGACGGCGGCCGTGGTGTGCAGCACGATCCGCTCCGCCACCGTGGGGTCCACGGCGAAGGTGAGCCCCATGGAGGAGGGCCGCCGCATGTTGGCGAGCGAGACGCTGCGCTCGACGGTCTCCTCCTCGCCGTCGCCGCCGCGGACGAGGGCGGGAGAGTCGTCTCCGTCGGTCTCGTGGCCGTCCCGGTTGCCGCGGGCGGCCTCGGGCGTCTCCTGGGGGAACAGGACCCCGATCGGATATACCGTCACCGGCGCGTCGTCCTTGAGGATCTCCTCCTCACCACCGACCGGACCGAGGAGGTCCAGACGGAGGGCGGCACCGAGCCGGTCGCGCAGGGCGTAGTAGTCGTGGATGGAGGGGCTCATGAGGGAAATCGCTCCGGGTTCGAGTCATCGGACGGGTCGGTCCAGTTGAAGCGGCCGAGGCCGCTGAGACGGGGGGCGAGCCAGGCTCCCGAGCTGCCGAGACCGGCACGCTCGGTCGCGATGTCGCTGCCCGCGACGGTTTCGACGCAGTCGATGTAGAGGCCGGTGATCCGGCCGGGGACGTTGTACTCGGACCAGCCGCCGCCGCGGCTGAGCATGAGATGCAGGGCGCGACGGAACGCCTCCGACACCTCGGCAACGGGGCGACCGTCATGGAGGACCGCGTACGGTGGCGTCTGGTCCTCGCCTTCGGGCAGGCGGTGGAGCAGGGAGAGCTCGACGGCATCGCCGGCGCGGACCTCGTGAGCAAGGTATCGCTGAACCTCGACGGGGTCGGCGGCCACGTTGCGCACCCCCGGGGGGTGTGCGTGGCAGACGTCGCGGCCGAGTACCTCGACGCCGTTGCGGGCCCACGATCGGCTGCCTCCGATGTACCAACGGTCCAGACACCTGTCCTTGCGGACCAGCCAGGTGTTGGGACGGTCGAGTCGGTAGAGGTCGTCCCGAGGCCGGGTCATCGCGACGTAGAGGAGGCGGGCTTCTGCGGCCGGGTCGTAGTCGATCTTCTTCTTGGCCACCTCCTTCGGTCGTCTCAGCTCCACCGGCTCCACGACCAGGACGCGGTCGAACTCCAGCCCTTTGGCGCGGTGCACCGTCGAGACGACCAGCGAGGCCGGTTCGACCGCCGTGAGCTCGTCGGGGAGCCGCCTCTCCGCCACCGCCAGGCGCAGCGCGGCAAGTTCGATCCGGCCACGCCGGTTGCCGGTGACCCCGCGTACCGCTCGCGCGAGCACCGCCGGATCCAGGTCCGGCCGGTGGTCGAGGCTGGCGACCAGTTCGGTGAAGCGCGCCTCGGGGAGGTCGGCCGCATCGGTGGCGGCGAGCAGGCCGGCGATCCAGGCGGGAGCGGGACGGTCCCGGACCGAGCGCTGGAGCCGGTGGTCCACTCCGGCCTCGTGCAAGGTCTGGCTGATGGAGAGAGCCTGACCGTTGTCGCGGCACAGGATCGCGGTCGGTCCGTCGAAGTACCGGAGCGAGTCCAGGACGAAGGGGTCGTCCAGCGTGCCGAAGTGGGGGGCCTCGTCGAGCAGGAGTCGCAGCTCACGGTGGATCTGCTCGGCCTGGGCCTCGGCCGGCTCCCGCTCGGCGACCAGCCGTTGGAGCTGCGGGCCGTAAGAAAGAGCGACCCTGGCCTGCTCGGTGCGGGCTCGAAAGTTGTCGCCGAGCTGGATCTCGACCAGGTCCTCGGCGAACGAGCCACGAATCCAGTCGAAGAAGTAGTTCGTCTCCTGCGCCCGCTGGTCGGCGTCGGTGACCTGGAAACCGTAGACGGCCTGGGCGCCGTCCCCGACCACGGTGAAGCCGCTCTGTGCCTGGAAGCGGTCGAGGAGCACCTCGACCATCTCACGCCGCACCCCGACAAGATCTTGGACCTCATCGATCAGCACGTGGGCTGGGGCGCCGAACTCGCCCGCCTCGACCGCGCCCCTCTCGATGGCCTCGGTGGCGGCCTCGATGCGCTGGTCGAAGGTGGTCCCCGACCAGTCGCGGTCCGGATACGCCCGTCGCAGCAGGGTGGCCGCCCAGGAGTCGAAGGTCTGGGCGCGCACCCTACAGGCGGCGTCGGCGTGGCTCTCGATCCGCTCACGCAGCTCGCGCACCGCGGCCCGGGAGAAGCTGAGGACGAGGATCTCGTGCGCCTCCAGCTCCTCCCGTTCGACCAGCGCTTCCAGGCGGCGGATCAGGGTATGCGTCTTACCGGCGCCGGCACCCGCCGTGACAAGGGTGCGGGCGTCCCACGGCTGGCTGACGACGGACTGCTGCGCCGGGGTGATCGCGCGCTGGGGCTCGCTCACTTGTCCCCGTTCCACAGGTAGTCGAACTTGGTGAAGGCCAGCTCGCCCTGGTAGTTGACCACGTTGTCACGCACGTTGAGGATCAGGCAGGTTGGCGTGCCATTGTTCTTCGGTCCGCGCAGACCCCGGCCGATCATCTGCTGATAGACGTTCGGACTGTAAGTGGGACGGGCGACGACGACCGCACGGGTGGCGGGGGCGTCGAAGCCCTGGGCGAGGACTCCGTAGTTGGTGAGCACCTGGATGCGGCCCTTGCGGAAGTCCTCGATGCGCTTGCGGCGCTCGGACACTGGCGTGGCCGAGTCGATGGCTGCAGCGCGAATCTGTCGGTCGTTCAGCTTGGCGGCCAGGAACTTGGCGTGGGCGACCGAGGTGGCGAAGACGAGGATCGGCCAGTCTGCGGGCAGGTTCTCGATCTCCTCGATGATGCGCTGATTGCGGTCCCGGTCCTCGGCGAGGCGCTGCTCGGCGCGCTTGGGCAGCACACCGAACTTCTCCGAGCTGGAGACCTCGTCGGAACTGAGCCGGATCTCGGCCCCGAGGAGCTCACGGTGCCTGACATGGGCCAGGACGCCGAGGTCCTGGAGCCGCCGGATGGCCTCGTTCTGGTCGCTGGCGAAGACGTCGAGGTCGAGGCGGGTGCCGAAGCGGCGCACCAGGCGCAGGGTCAGGTCTTCGTTGTTGCGGTAGGGGGTGGCCGTCAGTCCGACCAGGTGGCGACGCGTCATCGGCGGGTTGACACCAAGGTGCTCGAAGATCTCGCCGTAACGGGGGGAGGTGGCCCGGTGCGCCTCGTCGACGATGACCAGGGCGGCGTCCCGCAGCCAGGCGTAGTCCTCGTGGCCGAGCACACTCTGCAGCTTGGCGTCGGTGGCGACGACCAGGTGCGGCTCACCCGTCACCGGCGCGGCCTCGTTGGCGGACCAGAGGCGGCTGATGACCAGCGGCATCTCCGCGCCCACCTTGGACCAGACGAACCGCCAGCTCTGCACGGCCTGCTCACACAGCTCCTCGCTCTCTGCGATCCACAGCACCGGCCCAGGGAGCTCGCCACGCTTCCGGATCCACCGGATCACGGCCTCGGAGGTGACACGCGTCTTGCCGGCGCCGGTCGGGATGGACAGCATCCCGCGCTGCGGCACCGGGTTGTCCAGCAGCCGCTGGAGCGCCTGTGCCAACTGTTCCTGGTACTCGTGCAGCGCGGGGAACTCGGACGGGCCCTCCACCTGGATACGCGCCTCCAGCGGCGGCACCCGGGAGCCGGCGAACGAGTCGGGGAGCCCGAGGTCGGTGACGAACTTAAGTGCCTTGGCGTCGCCCGTGAAACTGCTCGGCGCATTGCCGGGGAACGCGCGAGCCAGGTCCCGGCTGTGGATGTGCAGAATCTCCTCGCCGTGGGAGTTGAAGGCCAGCTCGGCGATACGCCGGGCGTCCGGCTGCTCACCGTCACGCTCGGCAACCTCGCTGTCCAGAAGGCCCGGGGGCAGCTCGGTGCGCAGTTCCTCCTCGCCGATCAACAGGGCGATCTTGTCGATGACGCTCTCGGCCTCGGCGATCTGCCGCAGTCGAGCGCGGGTCTCCCGGTCCTGCTCCTGACGCGTCTGGAGGTCCAGCACGCTCTTGCAGCCCTGGCGACCGAGCTGCCAGCCGAACTCCCGGTCGGCGGCCTCCAGGACATCGATCGGGGAGAGCGTGTCGAGCACCAGCAGAGTCGACCCGTTGCGGGCCGAGGACAGCGGCCTCAGCTCCGCACCGCGCGGCGTGCGGATCTCCTGCTCCAGCTCACCGCAGCGCTGGACCTTCCGGTTCTCGACCGACTTGCCGAGGCGCTGACGCAGCGGCGGGAACTCATCGACGAGCAGCGTCGGCCGGGTCGCCCCGGCCTTGCGGACCTGCTTGCTGATGACGTCCTCGACCTTGAGCATCCCCCACTGCTCGATCATCTGGGCCGCGGTCGCGGCGTCGGCCTTGTCCGCGACCAGGAGCGCGGGGAGCTGCTCGCGGACGAGTTCGCTGAAGTCCGCTGCGGATGTTGCCACCACGATCTCCGTGTCGGGACGCAGGTCCCAGGCCCCACCCACACGGCAGCGGGTCAGGACGTCCTCGGGAAAGTCCATGCCGACGCGCAGCATCAGGGCGTAGGCGTGGCCGATGAAGGCGTCGTCCTCGCTGACCAGCACCCGGTCCAGCAGAGCGCGCCAACGGTTCGCCGGCACCTCTTCCGGGGTGGCCGGCATGCGCAGTTTACGGGCCTTCGACTCGGAGATGTCGGTGACGACGGGCAGCACCTGCGCGTATGCCTTGAGCTGCGGGCCGACGGCCTCGCGCACCGAGGTCAGGCCCAGCGAGGTGCGCACGAGGCCGTGCTTGTTGAGCATCCAGCGCAGCGGGGAGGCCACTTCGGTGCGGCCGTTGGAGGAGGTGCCGTAGGCGCGGGTCCAGCTCTCGACGACGCCGACGTCCGGGATCGCGGCGACGAACGCGGCGCGGCCCTCCTCCGAGAGGCGGGTCAGCAGGTCCAAGGGGCCGGCGGGCGCGGCTCCCTCCAGGACGAGCCGGTTGATGTTGGTCCGCGGGGCGTCTGCGGCAAGTCGGCGCAGGTACTGGTCGTGCACCGCCTGCCGGTACTCCTCGAACCAGGACTGCCGCTTCGGATCGTGGGCGACGACGGGCCGGTCGACCAGGCCGAGGTCGCGGAAGATCGCGGCGTCCGCGCCGTGGAAGTTCGTGTCCACGGCGATCGATGCGTCCCTGCTACCGTCCCCGGGCACGACGACGCCGGGCAGCAGGCACGAGGCCATGGGCCGGAAGTGCCCGTCGACCGTGCGGACGCGGAGCACGGCTCGGGCATCCGGGTAGCGGCTGCGGATGCGGTCCACCTGGGCGTTGCCTCCCGCGCTGCGCAGCAGTATCCAGAACTGGGTCCACAGCTCCGGGGTGTAGCCCTCGAAGCCCTGGTCCAGCACTCCCTGGAAGCGGCCGTGGGCATCGGCGATACGAATGCCGATGGTGTGCAGGTGGCGCTGCATCTCCATCCGCTCGGAGATGGCCGTGTGCACGTAGACCATGTCGTCGCGGAGCTCGTCCGCACCGGTGCGGTGGAAAACCTTGCCCGCGACCGGGGCCACCATCCCGTGGGCGTCGGTCAGCACGATGCGAGCGCTGCGCGCGGCCTCCAGCGTCTCCTTGTCCCCGTTGTGCTCCACCATTGCTGCGAGGATACGGATCGCGTGACAGGACGACTCGGCGGTACCGTCCGAAACCAGTGCCTCCAGCCAGGTGCGGACGCTTTCCGGCGACTTCCTGGCGGCCAGCAGGATGTGCTCCATCTTGCCGTGGCGCAGCGGGTTGGCGTCGACGGAGGGGTGCACCCAGTCGCGCGGGCGCCCGGGGTACTCGGCCCACATACGCAGCCATTCCGGCTGCAGCTTCTCGGGGTGGATGTGCAGGTCACGGGGAATGCGGAGTACGCCGTCCTGGTCAGGCAGGGACGGCAGCTGCGCGGCGGCGTCCCAGACATGGCGGATGAAGTACTCCTCCGCCCAGTTCACGGCCTCCTTGGTGCGGCCGGGCAGGAGCGGCAGGCAGGCGGCGGGGTCCTCCTTGCGGGACAGCCGGGGCAGGGAGGTGACCACCAGACGGGCCGCGACCTGAAGCAGTTCACGGTTGAAGGCGCTGCCGTCGAGGAGGTTCTGCCGGTCCTCGTTGGTCTTCCACGCCGCGTTCAGGTAACCCGTCACGGAGACCGGGTACTTGGTGGGGAAGTAGGACCAGAACTGGCCGCGCCCCGGGGGAACCGTCAGCAACCCGTCCTTCTCGACGTAGGCGGGAACCGCCCAGGAGACATCGATGACGCTGCGGTCGTGCAGCTCACCGGCACTGCCACGGGCCTCCGCGGTGGGCTCGTGGGCGACCGTGAAGACGTTCCACTCGCTCGCCGTCTCCTTGATCCCTGTGCCGACCTCGCGGATGACCCGCCGCTCACCGGAGACCTGCACGGACAGCTTGCGGCGCTGGATGGGAAGCCGACGCCGGTCCTCCAGCAGCACCTCGCCGACGTGGGAGGAGAAGATCTGGAAGCCGGAGGGAAAGGCGTTGGTCTCGCGACCGTCGCGGTGCTGGAAGCCGGCGATGTCGTGCCCCAGGCGCTCGGCCGCCCCCGGCAGCAGGGGGAGCTTGACCACAGTGGTCGCCCAGGCCAGGAGCTCCCGCAGGACGTCGTCCTTGTCGAGCTCCTCCTCTCGGTCGAGAGGACGGGCCATCCGGAGCACCGGGGTGTCCATGTCGAGGGGTTGTTGGAGTCCAAGAGCCTCGGCGATCCGGTCGGCGGACCAGGTCCGGTCGAAGCCGAAGCATCCGCTGGTGCTGAAGAACTGTGGCGCGTCGGTCACCGACAGCACCGACTTCACGCCGACGCCGAAGCGGCCGATCTGGCCGCCGCGCTTGCGGGAGACACTCATGCGCAAAATCGTGTCGGCGCCCTGAGCGGTGACCGGGGTGCCTTGGTTGGCGCAGTAGAGCGTATCGTCGGTCAGCACCACGGCCAGGCGGCCGCCGGGTTTATTTACGATCTCATCGGCACCGTTCTGCACGAGTTCGAACAACTGACGCTCGCCGTATCCACCCTGCGTTATCCGCAGCTCGCCGTTGGCGTGCTCCTGTACCAGGCCGGGATCGATGCGATAGGTCTCCAGGGTGCGGGTCGTCTGCTCCGACACCGTTTCAATCACCAAGTCATCCGAACCTTGCGACGACGTCTGATCGCTCACGACCCAGCTGCTTCCTGTCCGGGATGGCCCGGACCAAGTATCAAGATGAAGATCGACGGAAAACAGAAAAGCAATGCGCTTGCCGGAGATACGGAGCGTGTCGATCCCTCGATGGCATCCGTGCCGACAACAGCCGGGGCCGGCCCTCCGATCCCGCAGGCTATCGGAGGGCCGACCACCACCGCCCCTACTCTTCGGGCAGCACGATGACAATCCCGAGCAAGGGAGCAGAGGGACGCCCCCGGAGCCCAAGCCGGCGGCCGGCGCCGGAAGGACGCCTCCCCGGACCGGTGGCAGCGAACCCCCGCGACGGAGGAGCCGACCGGTACCGCCAACGGGCATTGCCGTTGACCCCACCAGCATCGAGCAGGATTTCAACACGCTTTGGCGCGCTCGGAAGCCGAAGGACAACCACCACTGCCTTGCGCCCGGACGACACGTTGCCGTCGGGTCCCGACGTCGAACTCCTCTCCTCCCACGACGCATTGGTCGACGACCGCTGCCTGCGGGCAGCACGGCGCCGCCGCTCGTGAGCCGCGACCATCGACCTCCAGCCCTCCCGCGTCATCCCGATCGCGTCGAGAAACTCCGAACGCAGATACGGGTCCATGGAGTTGTAGTCCCGAATCAACGACGGGGTGTCGTCGTCACTGGGGGAAAGCGGAGCCACGGCAGCCTCCTACGGGCACGGCGAGGTCGAAGAACAACGGTGCATGGAACAGGGAGAAAAAGGGTGTGCTGTCTCGCCGAGAGGCTCAACGTCAGTGAAATGACACTCCGTCCGACGTTCAGCCGAACGGGACATGCAATTGCCGTACAGGGGCAACCCAAAAGGGGCCCAAAAATTGCTTAACTGGCTTGCCGTCATCGCGATCCAACAGTACGTCAGCTGCGCATATGGTGGCACAGTCCCCCCGTCCGCGTCCAGCGGCATTCCACCCGCAGAGCACACCGTCGCTCAGTCGCCCCAATTGCCTCAATTTCAATGTCTTTACGCCCCTTTGAGAGACGGGCACGCGGACAGAAGTCGAAGATCCACATCCTTCCCCCATCGCCACTCCCACCACCGGAAGCCCTCGATCAGGGTGCTGTCATTCATTACCAGGCACCTACTGGCGCGGCCTGGAGTGGCCGGACGACAAGCGAATTTGACACATTGATGAGCGCAAATATCACTGCTAGCATGCTTCTGACCAGTATGAACAACCGGCGACATACGGGGTCGACGGCACCGGCGGAGGGGAACGCCCACAGTGATCAACGAGAGTGAAGACTTCGGACCCTGGCTCGGGAGGCAGCTCCGACGCCGCGACATGACCCAGGCCGAGCTCGCGGCCGTGGTCGGCGTCACCCGAGCCGCAGTGTCCGCATGGATCACTGGTCGGGCGCAGCCACGGCCGGAGACGGTGCGCCTGATCGCGGATGCCTTCGGCACCGATCTGGCCACCGTGTACCAACGCACGAGCGACGCTGTCGCCGCACGGCCGGTGACTTGGTACCACCGCCCGGCGCACACCGATGGTGGACGGGAGTTCGGCAACGCGGCGGCGTTCGCCTTCGACGCGGACCTCGGTGTCCTCGCACGCGAGGCGACGCAGAATTCCCTTGACGAGCGGCGTGACCCGACGCGGCCGGTCCGCGTCCGGTACATCCTGCACGAGCTCACCGGTGAACATTTTCGCAGCTTCCTGGATGCCGTGCGGTGGGAATCGCTCAAGTCCCACTACGCCGCCGCCGCGACCACCGACCAGAAGGTCGGCCGGGCGCTCGCCGAGGGGCTGCGGGAGATGGAAGCCTCCGGCTCACTCCTGCTGCTCCGGGTCGACGACTACAACGCCAACGGTCTCACCGGACCCGAGTACGACGACGGCCGCTTCGCCGCCGTCGTCCGACGTCAACTCGACAGCCACAAGGGCGACAACCGCCGAGCCGGTGGCTCCTACGGCCTGGGCAAGGCGACCCTCTGGGCAACCAGCCGGCTCGGCCTCGTCCTCATCAACAGTACCCTCTCGGTCCCCCACGAGGGCCGCACGGCAAGGCGGTTGATCGGTCGCCTGGACCTGCCCTGGCGCGAGGTGGGCGGCGAGGCGTTCGCCGGACCGGCCTGGTTCGGCGAACCGGACAGCGACCGCGCCTTCGAGAACGTCTCCCGCTCCTGGTGGGGCGTCGAGCAGGAGACCACGAACCTCCATCTGGAACGTGAGGGTGAGGACCCGGGTACCTCCTTCCTGGTGGTCGGCGCCCACGACGCCGCCGCCGTCGCGGCCGGGGACGAGGGCCTCCAGGCCATGCACGACAAGCTCTGCGACTCCCTGGCGGAGAACTTCTGGGCCGCGATGACCGGAACGGACTCCGTGCCACCGCTGCTGGAGGCATCGGTCCGGACCCTGCGCAACGGGAGCGAGTTGATCCCGGAGACTCGTGTCAGCCCCGAGCAGCGCCGCCCCGCCCTGGCCCGTGCCCTGCGTGCCTACCTGGCCGGAGAGACCGTCACCGAGCTCACCAGCCGGACCGACGTGGTCGAGCGCGCCGTCACGCTCACCGTGCCGCCACTGCGCACCGACGGCAAGGGGGCCACGGCTGTCACCCACGACGCGGTGCTGCTGCTCACGCCGGCGGACAACAGCGACCGGACCCACAGTCAGGTCGTCTCCATGCGGGGCAATCGCATGCGGATCACCAGCCGCAGGCCGCGCGACCTGGGCCTCGGCGTCGAGCCCTACCAAGCAGTTCTGCTCGCCGGCTTCGCCACCGCCCGTGACGGGGAGGACGTCGTACGCGCCGAGGCCTTCCTTCGCGCGTCGGAGCCGCCCGAGCACAACCGCTGGGAGTGGACGGAGGAGCTGTCCGACACCTACGTGCGCGGAGCGAAGAGGCGCCTCGACGAGTTCCGCGTGGCGGCCGACAACGCCGTACGCGCGATCGTCGGCGTGCGGGCTGTCACGCCTGTAGCCGGAGCCGGCCCCGAGCTGCTGCGGAGCCTGCTGAAGCTCACCGCAGCAACTGGCGGTGTGCGGAAGCCCGCCCGTCGTGGCCGCGGCTACCCCACCGTCGACGACATCGACGGCGAGGTCGACACCACCGGGGCATGGTCGCTGCGCGTGCGCGTCGCCGTCCCGCAACAGGACGACCCCTGGCACCTCTCGCCGACCGCGTGCTTCGGCGCCGGCGGGTCGGGCTCCGGAAGCCCGGTCCGCTGGGCAGAACTGACCGCCACGGAGAACTGCTCCTTCGTCAAGGACGTCCTCGTCATCGCCCCGGGCGTCCGGTACGCGATGTTCAGCGGCGTCACCGACGTCGACAGCCACCCGGTGACCGCTGGCCGGACCAACGTCACCGTGAGCCTGCGCAAGGCCGTCGAAGGAGCTGCGCGTCCATGAGCCGGATCATCTACCCCTACGCCGTCCTGAGCGGGCGGGTCGAGGTCGAGATCACCCGCGTCCGGGTCGACAGCCGTCCACTCGACTACGCCAAGATCTCCCCCTCACTGCAGACCGTCGCCCTCGATGACGCCGGCCGCGACGACTGGCAGGAGGCGGTGTTCGACGTCCGGGCCGTACTGCCGGAGGAGGAGATCGCCTACGGCCCCTGGTCCGAACTCGTCTGCGTGGCCGTGCTGGAGGAGGCGACCACCAACACCAGGACCGTTCAACGCCTCACCAAGGATCGCGGCTCCGGCACCTGGCAGGGCTCCGTGCGACTGCGCCGATCCCGGCACCGTTCCCGGGCCACCCTCGGCGTGCAGGTCGTGGCGGCGGTCGAGGGAGTCCGGGGGCGCATGGTCGGGCGGAGCGAGACCGACTGGGTGATCGACCTCCAGGCCGAGATCCCCGTCCGGGACAAGGAGATCCGGATCGTTGAGGCCGACTTCCGCGACGGCCCGTACGCCTGGCTGCGCCCGCTCAAGGACGCACCCTGGTTCGTCGACACCTCCGGTGATATGCCGACCGTCTACCTGAACCAGGGCGTCGAGGGACTGACCGCTCTGCTGCGCGGCAGCAGCACCGTGGAGAAGGCGACGGCCGCTCTCGTCAACGCTCAGATCGTCAGCGACGTATGGGAGACGATGTTCCACGCGGCGGTGAGCGATGTCGAGTTCGACGAGGATGGCCGGCTGCGGATGCCCACCGGGTGGCGCGAGTCCGTCCTCGAAACGATGCTCTCCGACGTTCTCCCCGGACTGTCCCCCACGGACGCGATCGTCGAACTGCGGGCGCGACGTGAGGAGGGTTACGGCTGGACCGAGCTGCAGTCCCGCATCCAGTACGCCGCCGCGCTGCGCGCCCAGCTACCCAAGCAGCTCGCCACGACGCTGCGCCTCACCGCCCGCTCGTCCCAGGGAGAAGACCGGTGAAGTTCGAGCACGCCACCGAGGATCGACTCGCCCTGCTGCCGGTGGGAGTGGCCACCCGTCACCTCAACCAGGCCGTTCTGTCCGGAGCCGAACCGCCCGCGCAGGTCGCTCTGCTGCGCGCCGCGACCGTGATCGCCGACCCGTCGGCGCGGTGGAACACCGCACCGGTCCGGGAGCTGCTGGACCAGGCCATGGCCCGCTTCGCGAGCGACCGCACCGACGCCGACGCCTGGCTCGCGCCGCGCCTGCACGCGACCCTGCGACTGACCAGGAGTGAGGCTGCAGACAAGGACCTGTGGGCATACCTCGCCATGGTCGTCGCCCCGGACTACGTCCTGTGGCGGCACCTCCCGGCAGGGGGCGAGGACGCGCGACGGACTCCCGTCGTCCAGGCCTCCCGATTCGTGGGAGGCAGCTCCGTCCAGGCGTTCGCCCGGCTCTGGTGGGCCGCCGAGATGTGCCGCGACGGCGCCGACTACCGTCCTGTCGAGGCGGCCTGCGGCAACCAGGACTTCCTCAACACCGCCCTGCGCCTCGGCGTCATGGACCACCGCCCCACCGCGCTGGCCGTGCTCGGGGTCATGGAAAACCTGGCCGCGGCCGGCGCTCCCCGATTGGGCGACCAGTTGAACGCGCTGTGCAAGGCCATCGGCATCGCCAGCAGCACCCTGATGTACGAGATCATCGGGCCCGACGAACTCCCGGACGACGCGGAGCTGCTGGCCTGGATCGGCGAGGCCGACTCCGCTCCCCCCGTCGCCTGGGACCGTCTCCCCGACGGCCCCGGCGACGGCACCGCCCCCACCGCGTCCGTCGACACCCTTACCTGCCTCTTTGAGGACATCAACGCGCACCTGGGCCGGCTCCGCGACCGAGGCCGCACGTCCGTGCCGCTCGGGTGACACCGAACCGTCCTCGCCGCCGGGCGCGCACCGCAGCGCCCGGCAGTGCCCCATATTTCCGAAGGACCCAGAGTGATCCACACCCCCGACGAACTGGTCAGCGACAAGGACGGGCACGTCACGCTCCCCCTCAGCCTTCTGGCCGAGGCAGGAATCAACCCGGTGATCACGTGCTGGCCTACAGAGACGGCGACGGACGGGCTGGTGCTGCGTCGCCACGCGGACGCCATGAGCAACCTGCTGGAGCGTGGGACTCCCTGATGCCTTTGGCCGGATCCGCGTGATCCGTATGGGGTGCGGCATCTGTCGGCGGCGCGCTCGTCCTCTCCGAGGAGTCAGAAGATCGTGAGAGCGTCCTCGCCAGCCTCGTCGAAGGCGAGCTGGTAGCGGCTGTCGTCCTCCTGGCGGCCGTGCACAGCGGGCTTCAGGTCGTACGGATGAGTGGTGTACGAACGGTGCACCAGGATCGTGAAGTTTCCCTGGGATCTTGGACACTCGTTCGTTATGCCGCGAGGGTGTGTTGATGCCGCTCCTGGTCTCGGACGGTGTGAGGTAGCCGAAGACCTTGTGCTTGCGCAGGCGGCGGCGGTTGTAGAAGGTCTCGATGAAGGTGAAGACCTCGGCGCGGGCGGTGGCCCGGTCGGGCCAGGTCCGGGTTCCGGTCTCTTCCTTGAGCAGGGCCAGAAACTCTCCGCCGCGGCGTTGTCGAAACACGATCCGGTGCGTCCGCGGCTCTGTCGCATCCCCAACTCCCTTGTTCGGTCCCGGAATCGCGCCGATGTGTACTCGCTGCCGCGATCGCTGTGGATCACGCATCCGGGCTCCGGACCGCCTCGGCCGTAGGCCACCCGCGAGGTCGTCGACGACGAGCTCGGCGCGATGGTGATCGGCCATGGCATAGCCGACGACCCCGCGGGTGACCGGGTCCAGCCAGCGGGCAAGGTAGAGCCAGCCCTCGGCCGTCGGCAGGTAGGTGATGCCGCCGACCAGCTTCATCCCGGGACGCGCGGCGTGGAAGTCGCGGCCGACCAGGTCCGGGGCCGGCTTCGCCTTCTTGTCGGGCCGGGTCAGCGAGCGGTGCTCGCGGCAGGTGACGCCGCGGATGTCGCGCTCGCGCATGGCGCGGGCGACGCGCTTGCGGTTCACCCGCCGCCCCGGACGCCGCAGCTCGGCGTGGATGCGCGGGACGCCGTAGGTCCGACGGGAGGCGATGTGGAGCACGGTGATCTCGTGGGCGAGCGCGTCGTCGGCCACCTGGCGTTCTCGGCGGGCGGCCTCGCCCTCGCGCCAGGCGTAATAGGAAGAGCGGGCCACGTGCAGCACCCGGCGCAGCAGCACGATCGGGTAGTTCGCCTTCTCCGCGTGGATCAACCGGTACAACATGGTCACCGGTCGCTCTCCTTCACGAAGAAGGCCGTCGCTCTTTTCAGGATCTCGATCGTCTGCTGCTGTTCGCGGTTCTCTCTGCGCAGCCGGCGTAGCTCCTCACGCTCCGCGCTGGTCAGCCCGCCCGGGGCGCCCTCGCTCCGGTCGGCCTTGGCCCGGCGGTACCAGCCGCGCGGGGACTCGGAGCTGATGCCGAGCTCCCGGGCGACGGCGGTGACCGTCTTCCCCGACGAGTCGACGAGCGCGATCGCGTCCCGCTTGAACTCCTCGGTGTACCGCTTCGTGTACTTGCTTCCCACCTGGTGCTACTTCCTCTGGAACCTCAGGTCCCAGTCTCCAGGTGTCCACGATCAAGGGGAAGGTTCAGCTACGCCTTTGGCGGGATCACGGACACGAACCGGGACGGCTACCCGGACCTCGTCGCCCGCGATCCCTCCGGGAACCTGTGGTTCTATCCCGGAGACGCCAAGCACGGCCTGGCCACGCCTCGCAAGCTGGTTGGTACCGGCTGGGGTGGCCTGACCTTCATCGGTCTGCGTGACTGGGACGGTGACGGCAACCCCGACATCATCGTCAAGGACACCAACGGCGTCATCTGGAACTACCCCGGCAACCCGGACGGCACCCACGGCAGCCGCATCCAGGTCAGCACCGGCTGGGCGAACATGTCCTTCGGCGGTCTCGCCGACTGGAACAAGGACGGCTACATGGACGTGATCGCGCGCGACTCGCTGGGAAACCTCTATCTCTACCCGAGCGACACCAGACACGGCCTGAGCTACACCACCCGCTCCACCATCGGCACCGGCTGGGGGGACATGACCTTCGCCGGCCTGCCTGACTGGGACGGTGACGGCAATCCCGACATCGTCGCCCGCGATCAAGCAGGCACCCTCTGGCGGTACACGGGCACTGACGTGTCCGTCGGAACCAGCAGCCGCAGGCAGATCAGCACCGACTGGTAGTTACGACTCAGCTGCCTTGAGGTGACCGTGATCCGGCCCGGTCCTGCGTTGGGCGGTCCCGGGGTGAGCCCCGGGTCTTCATGGCCCCCACCGGTCAGGCCCGTTCGCCGAGCCGTCGGTCGCGGCGACCTGGCGCCGCGCTGTGGCATGGCGTCGGGGCCTCAGAGGTAGGTGCTGACCTCGATCAGGTTCTGGTCGGGGTCCCGGAAGTACAGGCTGAGGATCGGGCCGGTCGCGCCGGTGCGCCGGACCGGCCCCTCCTCGATGGGGACGCCGTGCGCGGCGAGTTCGTCGGCCACCTGCTCCAGGGGGTCGGTGGTGATCAGGCAGAAGTCCGCGCTGCCCGGGGTCGGCCGCAGGGCCTTCGGCTCGAATTCATGGCCTGCCTGATGCAGGTTGACCTTGCTCCGGCCGAAGGCGAGCGCGGTACGGCCTCCCCCGAACGTCACCGGCTCCATACCGAGCACACGGCTGTAGAAGTCCACCGTGGCGTCGATGTCAGCGACGGTGAGGACCAGGTGATCCAGGCGATCGATGCGCATATGCCGGATTCTAGGACGGTGGGGGTGCGCTGCGAGGGGAGGCGGGCCGACCTCACCCGGCGGACGACCACCGTCAGGCCGACCACCAGGCCGATCACCGGGCCGGATCTCCGCCGACCAGCTGAGTGACCGTCAGCCGAATGGCCCAAGGGCAGCGCGCGGACCAGGGCAGCTGGAGAAACGTTGCCGGAGCGCCGGGGGCGAGCGGGGGGAGTTGCGGCGCACGGCTCCGACCTCGGCTTTCACCGCTCGGGGGCGGCCGGCGACCGGGCAGGCCGACTCCAGTTCTGTCGGTGCTCTGTCATTTCAGGGTTTATGGCTGCACCATGTGGCGGATGTACAAAGGAGCGCCCCGGAGTGGCGCAGGTCACTTCATGGTGACGGTAGGCCATGCCGCCGCTCCGCAGGGCCTGCTCATGCACGGTCAGTACCCTCCGCAGCCCCCCCTGCGCCGACGTCAGGAGAGACCGAGTGGAAACCACACCGAAGCCGGACGTGCCACCGTCCGCCGCCCCGGACCTCCAGGAGTTCCAACGCATCGAGGAGGGTGAGGAGTTCCGCGGTCTGCGTCGCACCTTCCGAGGTTTCGCCTTCCCCCTCACGTTGGCCTTCATTGCCTGGTACCTGCTCTATGTACTGCTCTCCAACTACGCCGCCGGCTTCATGGGTGCCACCGTGGTCGGCCATATCAACGTCGCCCTGGTGATGGGTCTGTTGCAGTTCGCCACGACCTTCGCCATCGCCTGGTGGTACTCCCGCCACGCGGCCCGCCGGCTCGACCCGCCGGCCACCGCCATCCGCCAGCGGTTCGCCGCCTCCCAGGAGGTCGCCGAATGAGTGCCTCGGCCCTGCTCGCCACGGGTGTCAGCGACCACCGCGGCCTGACCATCACCCTCTTCACCGTCTTCGTACTGATCACGCTGGGCATCACCATCTGGGCCGGCCGGCAGACCAAGGACGCCACCGACTTCTACGCGGGCGGCCGCTCCTTCACCGGCTTCCAGAACGGCCTTGCCATCTCCGGCGACTACATGTCGGCGGCGTCCTTCCTCGGCATCGCCGGCGCGATCGCCCTCTTCGGCTATGACGGTTTCCTCTACTCCATCGGCTTCCTGGTCGCCTGGCTGGTCGCCCTGCTGCTGGTCGCCGAACCGCTGCGCAACTCCGGCCGCTACACCATGGCCGATGTGCTCGCCTTCCGGATGCGCCAGCGCCCGGTGCGGACCGCGGCGGGCATCTCCACCATCGTGGTGTCGATCTTCTACCTGCTCGCCCAGATGGTCGGGGCCGGCTCCCTGGTCGCCCTGCTGCTCGGCGTCACCGGTGACGCCGCCAAGCAGTGGACCATCGTCGGGGTCGGCGCGCTGATGGTGCTCTATGTCGCCATCGGCGGCATGAAGGGCACCACCTGGGTGCAGATCGTCAAGGCGGTACTGCTGATCGCCGGCACCCTGCTGATCACCATCCTGGTGCTGGCCAAGTACCACTTCAACCCGTCGTCGCTGCTGGGCGCGGCCTCCGAGGCCAGCGGCAAGGGCTCCGCCTTCCTGGAACCAGGGCTCAAGTACGGCCTCACCGGGACGACCAAGCTCGACTTCATCAGCCTGGCCGTCGCCCTGCTCCTCGGTACCGCAGGACTGCCGCACATCCTGGTCCGCTTCTACACCGTCCCGACCGCGCATGCCGCTCGCAAGTCCGTCATCTGGGCGATCGGCATCATCGGTGTCTTCTATCTGATGACGCTCGCCCTGGGCTTCGGCGCCGCCGCCCTGGTCGGCCCCGACGCCATCAAGGCGTCCAACGCGGCCGGCAACACGGCAGCCCCGCTGCTCGCCCAGGAGGTCGGCGGCGGAGCCGGCTCCACCGGCGGCGCCATCCTGCTCGCGGTGATCTCCGCAGTGGCCTTCGCCACCATCCTGGCCGTGGTGGCCGGTCTCACCCTGGCCTCCTCCGCCTCCTTCGCCCATGATCTGTGGGCCAATGTCATCCGGAGCGGCAAGGCCGGGGAGAAGGAGGAGGTCGGCACGGCCAAGATCGCCGCCGTGGTGATCGGTGCCGTCGCCATCCTGCTCTCCATCTTCGCCGACAAGCTCAACGCGGCCGCCCTGGTCGCCCTGGCGTTCGCCGTGGCGGCCTCCGCCAACCTCCCCACCCTGCTCTACAGCCTCTTCTGGAAGCGGTTCACCACCGCCGGGGCCGTCTGCTCCACCTACGGCGGCCTCACCGTCTCGGTGCTGCTGGTGGTCTTCTCCCCGGTGGTCTCCGGCAAGCCGACCTCGCTGATCACCGGCTCGGACTTCGCCTGGTTCCCGCTGGAGAACCCCGGCCTGGTCTCCATCCCGATCGGCTTCCTGCTCGGCTGGCTCGGCACCCTGCTCTCCAAGGAGACCGCCGATCCCGCCAAGTACGCAGAGCTGGAGGTGCGTTCGCTGACCGGGCTCGGCGCCCACTGACAGTCGGAGTACCCCCCGGTGGACGGCCGCCTCCTCGGTCCGGCCCGGCGATCCAGCTGGGCAGGACCGGGGAGGCGGCCGCGCTGCGTGGTCCGGCCGGAGGGCCGTCAGCGGGCCAAGGACACCGCGAACGGGTGGAAGCCACGGCGCCGCAGCACATGCGGGACCAGCAGGATCAGCGCTTCGGTGGCGCGGGCGGTGCTGATGTCACCGAGGTCCTCGATCCACTCCGGCCGCCAGCCCAGGTCCGCGAGCAGGCCGGCGACGACCTTCTTGGCGTCGTCGTCGTTGCCGGACAGGAATGCGGTCGGTGGGGTGGACAGGGATTCGGGGGCGGTCATCACCGTGAAGAGCATGGTGTTCAGGGTCTTGACCACCCGGGTGGCCGGCAGGGCGTGCTGAAGCTGCTCGGCCAGGCTGCTGCCGGGGTGGACCAGGTCTCCGGGGAGTCCGTCCGGGGCGTCATGGGTCGCGTTGGAGACATCGACGAGGATCTTGCCCGCGAGTTCGGCACGGAACTCCGTCAGGCGCTCCAGGGCCGTATCACCCGGCGTCGCGTTGATCACGATGTCGGCGGTTCGGGCGGTGCTGCGCTGGTCGGCGAACCGGATCGACGGGTCGGTACCGGCCGCGCGGGCTGCGGCCTCCTCGATGCCGCCGCGTCGGTGGCCCAGGGTGACGTCATGCCCGGCGGAGGCGAGTCTGCGGGCCAGGTTGCCGCCGACCCGGCCGGTGCCGAGGATGCCGATGCTGGTCGTGCCGGTGCCGGTCGTGCCGCTGGTGGTCATGTGGTGTGCTCCTTGGACGTACGTGGGCTGGTCAGGCGAGGGGTGACAGGACCTTGACGGCGGCGGCGTGGATGCCCGGGGCCGCAGCCACGAAGTCCCGGGCGGCCAGGCTCCAGGGCCGGCCGCCGATGTCGGTGACGGTGCCGCCGGCTTCGGTGACGAGCAGGGCGCCGGCCACCAGGCCGGAACGGACGTCGGAGAACTGCCAGAAGGCGTCCATCCGCCCGGCGGCGACCTGGATCAGTTGCAGGGTGGCCGGGACGGAGACGCGGACGACGAGCCCGTTGACCAGCATCGCGGTGACCGAGTCACCGATCTTGCGCAAGGTGTGCACGTCCTCGCCTGGCCTGGCCTGGCCGGTGCCGATCAGGGCCGCGCCCAGGTCGGTCTTGGCCGACACCCGCAACGGCGTGCCGTTGAGCTCGGCTCCGAGGCCGGTGCGGGCGGTGTACGTGTCGCCGGTCAGCGGCAGGTGGACGACGGTCAGGGCGGGCCGGTTGTCACGCACCAGCGTGGCGGTCACCGCCCAGTCGGCCATGCCGTGGACGTGGTTGATGTTCCCCTCGGCCGGATCGACCACCCACCACTCGCCGTCCGGCAGTGCGCCGCCGGCCAACTCGTCCTCGGCCCACCGGGACCCCGGCCGGGCCGCGAGCAGGGGCGCCTTCAGCACCTCCAGTACGGCGGCGTCGTTGGCGTGGATCTCGTTGACGATCTCGTCGAGGCCGACCCCGCGGGCGTGCGGGGTGTAGCGGTCGCGCAGCGTGGCCCCGGCGGTCCGTACGGCGGCGGTCACCGTGGCCAGGAGGGTGTTGTCGAGATCGGATGAGGTGCCAAGAGACATGACTGCTCCCTGGGTGAGATCAGATCGAGGCGGCGGATTCGGCTCGCTTCATCGCCTGCTCCTCGACGGTAGGCAGGCTGCGGATTAACAACAAGTGCATGCTTGTAACCCTTAGGATTACCGCCATGCACTTGGACTTGAATCTGCTCACCGCCCTGGACGCCCTGCTGGAAGAGGGCAGCGTGGCCGGAGCGGCAGCCCGCCTGCATGTCACCGCCCCCGCGATGAGCCGGTCCCTGGGCCGCATCCGCAAGGCCACCGGAGACCAGATCCTGGTGCGCAGCGGCCACACGATGGTCCCCACCGCCTATGCCAGGGCCGTCCGGGCGCAGGTCCACGACCTCGTACAGCAGGCCCACGAGGTGCTGGCCCCGGAGCGCGAGGTCGACCTGCGCACGCTGGACCGGGTGTTCACCGTGCGCTGGCACGACGCGCTCGCCGCCGCCTGCGGACCCGCCCTGGTCGCCGCGGCCCACCGGGAGGCCCCGGGCGTACGGCTCCGCCTGGTCGCCGAGTCGGGTTCCGACACACCCGAGCTGCGCCGTGGCGAGGTGGACCTGGAGTCCAGCTCCGCCGAGCCCACGGCGCCGGACCTCCGCCACCTGCTGATCGGGGCGGACCGCCTGGTCCTCGCGGTCCGCCCCGGCCATCCGCTCTCCTGCGGGCCGCTGACCGCCGACCGCTACGCGGCGGCCGAGCACGTCACCGTCTCCCGCCGTGGACGGCTGCGCGACCCGGTCGACGACGCGCTCGGCGCCCTCGGGCTGGAGCGGAGCGTCATTGCCGCCGCCCCTGCCACGGCCACCGCTCTCCACCTGGCGCTCGACACCGACCTGGTGGTGTCGGTCCCCGAGGCGGTCACCCGTGGCGCCCGGCGGGAGCTGGGCCTGCTGACGCTCCCCCTGCCGGTGGACATGCCGCCGATCCCGCTCCACCTGGTCTGGCACCGACGGTACGACAACGACCGCGCCCACGGCTGGCTGCGGGACCTGGCCCAGGCGGCCACCCGGGCCGTGTTCGCGCCGCCGGCCGCACCCGGGTAGCCCGTACCGCACCGCCTCACGGGCGGCTCACACAGGTACGGGACGGCAGGGGTCGGGTGCTAGGCCAGGTCGTGCTGTATGTACCGGTGCAGTCCCCTGGCCAGGTCCTGCGGTGCCTCCTCGGCGAAGCAGCGCCGGGCCGTCTTCACCGCGATCCGGGCGTCGTGGCTGCTGTGCACGATGTCGATGGCGAGGTCATGGGCGAGGGCGAACGGGACCGTCAGCACCCTGCGCGGCGAGTACGTCCGGGGCAGCGCGGGGAGGCCGTCCGGCGAGCCGCCCATGATGATGTTCGTCGACACGGTCTGCTCGGAGCGGTTGGGGGTCCGGAAGTTCGGTGCGCGGCGGACCCGGTCCCAGTCGTACAGGCCGTTGCGGTAGGCGCTGGACAGTTCGGTGTGGAAGCTCCGGTGCCGCTCCGCGAAGTCACCCGCGCCCTGCTCCCGCAGCACCCAGATCTCGGAGGCCAGGCAGGTGACCGAGTCGCGCAGCGCGGGCAGGAAGCGGTTGGAGCAGGACGTCTTGAGCAGCACCTGCCGCAGCCCGAACTCCTGGCCCGTGTAGGCGCAGACCAGGGAGTTCAGCAGGGACGGGACGGTGATCCCGGTGCGGGTGGCCGCCTGCGCCAGGGCAGCGAAGAGTTCCTTGCCGAGGTCGAACGCGCAGCTGTCCTCGATCTCGATCTCGCCGGGGTGCGGTGCCGGGGAGGGTGACCAGGGGGTGGTGAAGCGCGTACCGTGCAGCTCCAGCCACTTGGCGGTGTTGTGCCTCCCGCGCGGCTGGTCCTCGTACTGCTTCACCTGCCTCGGTTGGACGCCGGTCGGGGTGTGCGGGAGCTGGTCCGGCGCGTTGACGACGGTGTCGTCCCGGGCCGCCCGGATGATCGCGCTCCGCAGGGCCGCCATGGCCGTGCCGTCGAAGAAGGAGTGGTGGGCGAGGTAGCAGAGCACGGTGCCGCCGGGGCCGTCCCCGACCACGAAGAACGTCGACTGGACGAACGCGTCCAACCGCTTCTCCACCACCGCCTTCACGTCGGCCTCGGTCAGGGCGCCGAGGTACCGGAAGCTGTGCTCGAAGAAGTGGTCGATGCCGAAGACCTGCTGCCGGAGGCCGCCCTGTGCGTCCACCAGCACTCTGCTGCGTAATGCCTCGTAGCTGCGGCACATATGGGTGAGCAGGTTGCGCACCTGGCGCTCGGAGAGGTGGACGTCCAACTCCACGATGTCGAAGCTGGAGACCCAGGTGTTCTCCGGGAAGGCCAACTGGTCCTCCAGGAGGGCGATCTGACTGGAGGCCAGCGGGTATCGGCCCGTCTCGGGCGCGATGTCCTCGCGTTCCTCGGCGGCGGCCGGCACCGCTCCACCCGTGGACGGGTTCTGGTGGGTCATCTCAGCTGCTGCCTCCGGCTCGGGCGGGCCGTGCCCGCGCTGATCTGTGTCGGTCGACCGGGCCCCCGGGCGGCGGGGCGGTGCTTCAGCGGAACAGCCGCTCAAGGACAGCGACGCCGTCCTCGTCGCTGCCGGTGCCACCTCCTCGGCGGCCGCCTTCCGTTCTGGTGCGCCGGCCTCGGCAACGCCGTAGCCGGCTCAGGCTAGCAATCGGGGTGTCGCTTCGCATGCCCTCGAACGCGAGGATTTCCGAACCGCTCGGGCCCCGGGCGGCGGGCGACGAAGGCAACGAGAAATGGGCGCGGAAATGAGCGCGGATGCCCGCGCCGGGGAAATGGCGCATTCCGTCCGCGACGGGCAGGGGTGGGCCATTGCGGTGGCACCGGTGCTGCGGCGGGTGCAGCATGGAGGTGGCGATGAGGCTCGTCGTTGCCCGCATCCATCGGTGCTGATGGCCGCTACCGACTCCGCAGCGCATCCGGGAGGCCGCCATGGGTGAACGGCGCCGCGCCCCGCTTCCGTCCGGAGCACCGACTCCGGGACGCCGTACGGAATGGGGTCTGATCATTCATGCCTCCTCCCCGCACACGGCATGCGGGAGGACCCGATGAGTCGCAGGGAAGCGGCGTCCCGCGCCGCCGATACCGGGGAGCGGGCCCCCGCGCGGCTGCGGCTGCTGGCGGACATCAGCATCGCGCTGGCCAGCAGCCTGGACGCGGAGGAGGCCCTGCGGCGGCTGTCGCACCGGCTGGTCCCGCAGTTCGCGGAGGCATGCGTGGTGGACCTGGTCGACGGCGACCGGGTACGCCGGATCGAGGTGACCCACCGCGACCCGGACCGGGCGCTGCGGGGGCTGACGGCGGGCGTCCTCCCCGGGCCGGACGACTCCGCCGCGCCGCTGGCCAGGGTGCTGCGCGGCGCGGGCCCGCTGACCCTCACCGACCCCGTACGGCCCGCCGAGCCCGGCTCGCTGGAGGCCGTGCAGCAGGACCTCTACCGCACCCTGGAGGCCGGGCCGGTGCTGCTCGCGCCCATGCGGGCCCGCCGTGAGGTGCTGGGCGCGCTCACCCTGATCCGGCCGCCCGGCGGGGAGCCCTTCGGCCGCGAGGACCGGATGCTGGCCACCGACCTGGGCCACCGGGCCGGGCTGGCCCTGGAGAACGCGCAGTTGTACGCGTTCCAGCAGAACACCGCCGAGCAGCTTCAGCGCTCCCTGCTGCCCGACCTGTCCGGCCTGGACTGGCTGCCGCTGGCCGCCCGCTACGTACCGGCCCGCGAGCGCGCCGAGGTCGGCGGCGACTGGTACGACGCCTTCCCGCTGCCCGACGGCACCACGGTGCTGGCGATCGGCGACGTGATGGGGCACGACCTGGCCGCCGCCGTCCGGATGGGACAGCTGCGCAACATGCTGCGCGCCCTGGCGTACGACAGCGGGGGCTCCCCGGCGGAGGTGATGCGCCGGCTGGACCGGGTCATGCAGGGCATGACCACCATCGAACTGGTCACCGGAGTGATCACCCGGCTCCGCAGACCCGAGGCCGGCCCCTGGACGCTGACCTGGACCAACGCCGGGCATCCGCCGCCGCTGCTCACCCTGGGCGACGGCACCACCCGGCTGCTGGAAGGCGGCCACGCGCCGATCCTCGGACTCGACCCGCAGCCGCCCCGCACCGACGCGACCCTCCCCCTGCCACCCGGCGCGACCGTGCTGCTCTACACCGACGGGCTGATCGAACGCCCCGGCGAGGACATCGGCCACGGCCTCACCCGGCTGCGCCAGCACGCGGCGACCCTGGCCACCGCCCCGCTGCCGGTCTTCTGCGACGAACTGCTCACCCGGCTGGCCACCGGCTACCACGACGACGTCGCCGTACTCGCCTTCCGGGTGCCCGAGGCACCCGGGCCCCCGGCCGCAGCGGATTGAGCCCGGCCCGACCTCCCCACGAGGGCCCGTCACTCATGCCGGGGTGCGGGCCCGGTGGGTGGGTCCGGGTCGGGCGCCGGGGCCCGGTCCGGGGAGGCCGGCGGGCGGGGCTGGAAGCGGACCGGGGCGCTGAAGCGGGCGCGGCGGGCGGCGCGGCGGAAGGTGGTGAGGGCGGCGGGGCCGGCGATGAGGACGCAGACGAAGTTGGTCACGGCGCGGCCGGTGTCCCAGCCGAGCGAGGTGGTGGCGTCGAAGACGAGGTAGCGGTGCCACTGCTCGGTGAACGGCAGGCCGGGCAGGTAGGCGATGGAGCTACCCGGGTCCAGGGAGAAGGGCCAGAAGGACAGGTTGAGCAGGAAGCCGAAGAGGTAGCCGGAGGCGGAGCCGTACAAGGCGAGCAGCACGATCTCGGCCTTCCCCCGGGCGCGCGGCAGCAGCCCGGCGAGCATGCCGACGAAGGCGCAGCCGAACATCTGGTACGGCATCCACGGGCCGACGCCGCCGGTGAGCAGCGCCGAGGCGAAGAGCGAGGTGCAGCCGAGGGTGAAGCCGAAGCCGGGGCCGAAGACCCGGCCGGCCAGCACCAGGACGAAGAAGACCGTCTCCACTCCGGCGGTGCCGGCGCCCATCGGGCGCAGGGCGGCGTTGACGGCGGACAGCACGCCGAGGATGGCCAGGGCCTTGGCGTCGATGCCGCCGTCGGCGATCTGGGCGAAGACCACGGCGAGTACGAGCAGCAGCAGCACCCCGAAGATCAGCGGGGGCGCGTACGAGGCGCCGACGTTGCCCGGGGCGACGGCGAACGGCCAGAAGAAGGCGACCAGTCCGACGAAGGCGGCCAGCACCACGGTGACGACGGCCATGGCGTGCACCCGGACGGCGGTGGTCCGGGCGGTGGCGGGGCGCGGCCGGGCGGCGGCCGGTGGGCTGCTCATCGGTCGTCTCCGTTCGCGGTGAGGGCGGCGCCGACCTGGACCGGGGTGAGGTACGGCAGGGGCGCGAGGATCTTGGCGGTCTGCGGCGCGAAGGCGGGTGAGGCCACGATGACGTCGGCGGTGGGGCCGTCGGCGACGATCTCGCCCTCGGCCATGACGACGACGCGGTCGGCGCTCGCGGCGACGAACTCCACGTCATGGGTGGCGACCACGACGCTGCGCCCGGCGGCGGCCAGCTCGTCCACGATCCGGGTGAGTGCCTGCTTGGCCTGGTAGTCCAGGCCCCGGGTCGGTTCGTCCAGCAGCACCACGGTGGGCGCGGCGGTGAGCTGGATCGCCAGGACCAGGGCGAGTTTCTGGCCCTCGGACAGGTCGCGGGGGTGCAGTTCGTCGGGGATGCCGGGGGCGAGCCGGTCGAGGATGGCTCGGGCGGCGGGTTCGGCGGTGCGGCCGGTCTCCCGGTCGGCCTGGGCGAGTTCGGCGCGGACGGTCTCCAGGTAGAGCAGGTCGGTGGGTGCCTGGGGTACCAGGCCCACGGGTCGGCGTACCGCCCGTGGGACCGGGCGGCGCCGGGCGAACAGCCCGTGCCCGGTGGCGGGCTCGGCCTCCGGCGCCGGTGCGGACCCGGCCACCGTCACCCGGCCGGCCTGCCGGGGTCCGGCCCCGTGCAGCGCCCAGAGCAGGGACGACTTGCCGGAGCCGTTGCGGCCCATCAGCGCGGTGACCTGCCCGGCTCGCAGATCGAGGTCGACCTCGCGGACCGCGACCACGTCGCCGTGGCGGACCACGACGCCCCGCGCGGTCAGCAGCACGGGCGGGCCGGCGGGCACGGCCGGGCGCGGCGGCGGTACGGGCAGCGGGGTGAGCCGGGCGCGCAGCGGGGCGGCGGCGCGGCGGGCGTCGCGTACGGAGAGCGGCAGCGGGTCCCAGCCCGCCAGCCGGCCCAGGTCCACCACGGGCGGGGCGACCGTGGCGGCGCGGAAGACGGTGGCGGGCGGGCCGTCGGTGACGGTGCCGTCGCCGGTCAGGTGGATGACGCGGTCGGCGTACTGCACCACGCGTTCCAGCCGGTGTTCGGCGAGCAGGACGGTGACGCCGAGGTCGTGGACGAGCCGGGTGACGGCGGCCAGCACCTCTTCGGCGGCGGTCGGGTCGAGGGCCGAGGTGGGTTCGTCGAGGACCAGCACCCGGGGGTGCGCGGTGAGGACGGAGCCGATGGCGACGCGCTGCTGCTGGCCGCCGGACAGTTCGCTCAGCGCGCGGTGCCGCAGGTCGGCCAGGCCGAGCAGGTCGAGGGTCTCCTCGACGCGTTTGCGCATCACGTCGGCCGGTATGGCCAACTGCTCCATGGCGTAGGCGAGTTCCTCCTCGACGGTGTCGGTGACGAAGCCGGCCGGCGGGTCCTGGCCGACCACGCCGACGACGTCCGCGAGTTCGCGCGGCGGGTGGTGGGCGGTGTCGCGGCCGTCGACGGTCACCCGGCCGGCGAGGGTGCCGCCGGTGAAGTGCGGTACCAGGCCGTTGACGGTGCCGAGCAGGGTGGACTTGCCCGCGCCGGTCCGGCCGACGACCAGGCACAGTTCGCCCTCCTCGATCCGGAGGTCGACCTCCCGCAGCACGGGTTCGGCCGCGCCGTCGTACACCACGCTGACCTGGTCGAAGCGGATCACAGCTGGGCCTCGGGGGTGTCGGTGCCCGTGGCCGCCGGGCGGCGGGCCGCGCTCGGGGTACGGGCGGGCGGTGGCGCGGCGATGCCCGCGCCGCCGGCGAGCAGCACGGCGGCGGCGGGCAGCAGCGGCAGGGACGGCCAGTGCAGCGGGTAGAGCGTCGGGTTGAGGTCGTTGGCGTCGTAGCCCACGGTCAGGAAGAGCACGGTCGCGGCGGCGCAGCCGCAGACGGCGACGATCCACTCCGGCGCCCGCCAGGGGTCGGGCCGGTAGCTGGTGCGGCGTACCCGGCGGCCGCCCAGGGCCAGCCCGGCGCAGCAGAGCAGCGAGCCGGCGAGGAGGGCGGGCAGGCCCAGGGCGCGCGGGGCGGTGCCGCCCAGCAGCCCGTACACGCCGGTGCACAGGCCCAGCATGCCCAGCAGCATCAGGGCGCCGGTGATCCGGCGGGAGGTGCGGGTGGCGTTGCCGGCCCGGCCGTAGCCACGGGAGTCCATGGCGGCCGCCAGGTGGAGGGAGCGTTCCAGGGCGTCCTCCAGCACCGGGATGATGATGCTGCGCAGGGCCCGCAGGCCCTTGGCCGGGTCGGCTCGCAGGCGGCGGGCGCGGTTGACCCGCTGGGCGCTCTCCACGAGCTGGGGCGCCACGCTGAGGGAGACGGTGACGGCG
The DNA here is from genome assembly GCF_044755465.1 of Streptomyces sp. NPDC092296. NCBI lineage: Bacteria > Bacillati > Actinomycetota > Actinomycetes > Kitasatosporales > Streptomycetaceae > Streptomyces > Streptomyces sp. NPDC092296. Next base: position 56,760 of record NZ_JBIVRB010000021.1, read on the forward strand.
ACGCCGAGTTCGTACAGCGCCCCGGGCAGGACGCGCAGGGCGCGTTTGGGGTTGGCCAGGGTGTTGGCGGCGCCGATGCAGCACAGCAGGCAGGCCAGCCGCAGGCCGTCGATCGCGGAGGAGAGGGTGGCCTCCAGGGAGACCGGGCCGCCGAGTTGGATGCCCGCGTACCAGGACGGCGTGGGGATGTGCGGCAGGTGGAAGAGGATGTGGTCGCCGGGGGTGATGCCGGTGGCGAAGACGCAGCGGAAGACCACCCGGAGGGCGATGACGACCAGGGCCATGCCCAGGTAGTAGCGGAAGCCTCGGGCCCAGGGGGCGTCGGTGCGGCGTTCGGTGACGACCCAGCCGAGGACGGCCAGCACCAGGGCGAGCAGCAGCGGGTTGGTGGTGCGGCTGACGGCGGTGGCCAGCCCGATGCCCCAGATCCACCACGCCACCGGGTGCAGCGTGCGCGGCAGCCGCCGACCGGAGCGGGGGCGGTCGGCCGGGGCGCCGCCCGCGCGCGGGGGGCCGGGCGCGGGCGAGCGCGGGGGGTGGGCCGGTGTGGACACCGGCTACTCCGACCGGCGGCGCCGGCGGACCCGGAGCGCGGTGGCGCCCGCGATGGCCGCGACGACGGCTGCGGTCAGCGTGATCGGCAGGACGGAGCCCGACGACTGGTGGGGTGCGGCGGTGGGGGCGGCGTCCAGTACGGACACCGTGGGTGACGGGTCGCCGGGGGGCGCCGCGCCCGTGGTGCTGGACGGCGGCGTGCTGGACGGCGGTGGTGTGGTGCCGGGCGGGCCGGTGGGCGTCGCGGTGGGCGGCTTGGCGGTGGGGGCCGTGGCGGTCGGCTCGGCGGAGGCGGTGGGCGTTTCGGAGGCGGTGGGCGTTTCGGAGGCGGTGGGGGGACGGCTGGTGATCGGCGGCTTGGCCGGGGGTGCGGCCGGCCGGGTCGTCGTCGGTGGCGGCGCGGGCGGCTCGGCGGCGCTGCCGGGTGCGGTGTTGTGCGCCCGTACGGTGTCCGGGGAGAAGGTCGGACGGCCCTCGGTGCCCGCGATATTGGTGGCCCCGAAGATCCACAGGTCGACGCTGCCCGGCTTGGGGTGGTAGCTCATCGCGCCGAGCTGGCTGTAGGACCAGCTGTTCCGGCCGGGGTCGGCGTGCCAGTACGACCAGTACGCGGTCGCGGGCGGGGTGAGCACGCACGACTCGTCCTTGGACGTCGGGTACTGCCTGCCGCCCTGGTAGCCGGCGAAGCCGATCCGGCAGATGAAGGCCGGGCCGTCGTGCTGGGTGCCGGTGGTCTGCCAGCCGCCCTGGTTGAGCAGGGTGTAGCCGGTGGTCGGCGTCGTACCGCAGGAGCGCAGCAGCGGGCCGCCCCAGTGGCTGAAGTCCACCGCGAGCACCACTCCGGAGCCGGTGGTGCACTCGGTCATCGGCAGCGGGTTCGCCGCTGCGGGTACGGCGCCGCCGAGCAGGCCGCCGAGGACGACGGCGAGCAGCGCGGCCCAGCCGCCCCGCCGCCGGGTGCGGCGGCGGGGCGCGGTGCGGGCGGGGGCCGTCATCGGTGCCTCCGGGGCGTGGCCGCCCGGCGGCGTACCGCCGTCAGCGTGCCGCCGGCCAGCAGCAGCAGGCACGCCGCGCCTGCCAGTGCCGACACCGCCGTACCGGTCGCGGCCAGCGAGCCGCCGCCGGACCCCGGACCCGACCCGCCGGAGCCCGCATCCCCCGGGCCCGACGTGCCGTCGCCCGTGGTGCCGCCCGTGGCGCCGCCGGTGCTGGCGGGCGGATTGCCGCCCGGCGTGATCCGGCCGAGGGCGTGGCTGAGCGTGGTCAGCGGGGTGCCCGCCAGGGCCGGTACCGCCTGGGTGGTCGCCCGGACATCGGACTCTCCGGCGGCCGTACCGATCCGGAAGCCGCCGTCGGCGCCCTGCACGCTCCGCAGGAACTCCTGCCCGGCCCTGGCCGGTTCGGAGCGCGGCTTGTCGGTGGCCAGCAGCGCCTGGACGGCCAGGGCGGTGGAGTTGCTGCTGACGCCCGCCGCGCCCGGGTAGCCGCCGCCCTTGCGCTGCTCCTTGACCAGGTAGGAGCGGGCCGCCTTGGTGGCGGTGGCGTGGCCGGGCACCAGGGTGAGCGCCTGGAGGGCGTACCCGGTGGTGTCCACGTCCGAGGTGCAGTCGGCGCCTGCGGCGATCAGCGCGGAGGAGAAGCCGCCGTCGGCGCACTGGAGCCGGAGCAGCCGGTCGACGGCCGCCTTGGGCGGGGCCACGTCGGCGCGGGCCAGCGCCAGCACGCCGAGGGCCTGCGAGACGGTGGAGTACGCCTGGTCGAAGTCGCCGGGGGCGGTGCAGGCGCCGTCGTCGGTGGCGGCGGTGCAGAGGTGGCCGGTCAGGGTGGTGAGCAGGTCGAAGCCGCCGAAGTCACGCGGGTTCTGGCCCATCACCTCGGCGAGCAGGGCGAGTTTCGCCGTGGCGCCGCTGTACGGGCCGGGGTACGCGGAGGTTCCGGCCGGGTCGGCGTAGTCCGCGACATGGCCCGCCAGGTACCCGACGACCTTGGTCAGGGTCGGGTCCTGGCCGCCGGTGGCGGCCAGGGCGAGGGCCAGGTCAGCGGTCAGGCCGTCGTCGGGGCCGTAGGCGTTGGACAGGTGGTCGTCGCCGGCGAGCTGCTTGACGAGGTACGCCGCACCGTCCGCCGCCGCCCGCTGGTCGCGCAGGTCCCGCAGCAGCGTGCCGAAGGAGGTGCCGACCGCGCCGCCGATCGCCTGGGTGGAGGCGCGCACGTCGGAGGCGGTCTGGTCGCTGTCGGAGGCGACCCGGAAGCCGCCGTCGGGGTTCTGCTGGGCGGCGAGGAAGGTCCGGGCCCGAGCGATCCGGTCGGTGTACGTGCCCGGTTGCAGGGTGAGCCCCTGGACGGCGAGGGCGGCGGAGTTGACGGAGTCACCGGCCGCGCCGTGGAAGCCGCCGTCCGCGAGCTGCTGCCCGGCCAGCCAGGCGGCGCCCTTGGCCACCGCCTGGGCGGCGGCCTTTCCGGGCACCAGGTCCAGCGCCATGATCGCCATCGCGGTGCTGTCCACGTCGTGGTCGCCGCCCGAGGGGATCAGGCTCGGCCAGGAACCGTCGCCCCGCTGGAGGCTCTCCAGGTACGCGATCGGCCCGGCGGCCCGGTCGTCCGCACCGGCCCGAAGCTGGGCGATGACGCCGAGGGACTGCGAGAAGACGGACAGGGCGTAGGCGTAGTTGCCCTTGGCCGCGCAGCCGGCGGCCGGGTCGGCCTTGGCGCAGACCGTGCTGCCGAGGGCGGCGATCAGGTCATGGCCGCCGAAGGCCCGGGGGTCGTTGCCGGTGACCTCCGCCGCCAGTGCCTCCTTGGCGAGCGAGCCGCCCTGGGCGTACGGGGTGCCGATCAGCGTCCAGGCGTCGATGTCGCGCCCGGTGCCGTCCTTGCCGTGCTGGAGGAAGTCGGTGATGCCGCTCAGGGTGGGGTCGGCGCCGCCGGTGGCCGCGAGGGCGAGGACGCCGTCGATGGTCAGCCCGAAGTCGGCGAAGCCGGTGCGGTCGCCGCCCACGCCGGATTCGTAGTAGTGGCCGTCCACCAGGTTGCCCCGGTCGATGAGGTAGGCGACGCCCTTGGTCAGGTCGGGGGTGGCCCCGGCGGGCGTGCTCGGCGTGCTGGGCGGGGTCGTGGCGGGGGTGGTGGGCGGGGTCGTGGCGGGCGTGGTGGGCGTGGTGGGCGGCGGGGTGGTCACCGGGCTGGTGGGCGGGGTGGTGGGCGGCTGCGTGCCGTACGTGAGGCTGCCCGGGTCGGTGCCGGTGACGGCGAGTACGGCTGTGGTCGAGGCGTACAGGTCCGCCTCGGCGCCCTCGGAGCCGTCCCCCGCGAAGCCGCCGCTGCCGGTCTGCCGGGCGGCCACCCAGTCGCGGGCGGCGGCGGCCTCGGCGGACCGGCCGAGGACGGCCAGCGCCTGCGCGGCTTCGGAGGTGGAGCCGGTGTCGCCGGTCGGCGCGCCCTCGTACGGCAGGTAGCCGCCGTCGGCGGACTGCCGGCCGATCAGGTACGCCGTCGCCTTGGCCGGCGCCTCGCCGGTGCCGGGGAGCTTCGCCAGCGCGAGGACGGCTTCGGCGGTCGCGGACGGGTCGGAGTCGCACCGCTCGCCCGTGGAGAGCATCGAGCCGGAGAAGCCGCCGTCGGCGCACTGCATGCCGGTGAGCCGGTCGACGGCCGAGGCCGGCGGGGTGACGCCGCCCCGGGCCAGGGCGAGCAGGGCGCGGGCCTGGGTGCCGGGTGAGAAGGCGCCGTAGAAGTCGCCGGCGGCGGTGCAGTTGCCGAGGCTGCCGACCGACTCGCACACATGGTCGGTGAGGTCCGCGAGCAGGTCGCGACCGGCGACCGAGGTCGGGTCGCCGCCCAGCACCTCGGTGAGCAGGGCCAGGTTCGCGGCGGCGGCCGGGCTGGGCACGGTCACGGTGGGGTCGGGGAAGAGGTAGTCGGTGATGTGCTCGGTCAGGAAGCCGTCGATCGCGCGGACGGTGCTGTCCGGGCCGCCGGCTGCGGCGAGCGCGAGGCCGACCCCGGCGGTGGCCGCGTAGTCCGTGCCGAAGCCGTCGAAGACGTGGTCACCGTCGGTGAGCTGCTCGGTGAGCCACCGGGCGGCGGCGTCCACGTCCGCCGTACCGCCGCCGGGGGTCACCGGCGGGGTGGTCGGCGGCGTGGTGGGTGGCGTGGTGGGCGGGGTGGTCGCGGTGCCCTGGGCGCGGACGGAGTCGGGAGTGAAGGACGGGCCGCCGGTCGTACCGCCGAGGTCGGTCGGGCCGAACACCCAGGCCTCGACCTCGCCGTCCTTCGGGTGGTCGCTCAGCGCGCCCAGCGGGGAGTACGTCCAGCTCTGCTGCCCGGCCGGGGCGATCCAGAACGACCAGTAGGCGTTGGCGGGCGGCGTCAGTACGCAGGGCTCATCGGCCGGGGTCGGGTACTGGGCGCCGCCGTCGAAGGCGTCGCTGCCGATCCGGCAGATGAAGCCGGGGCCGTCGTGCACGGTGCCGGTGGTGGTGAACCCGGCGTTGTGCAGCAGGTTCATCCCGGTGGTGGGGTGCGCGTCGCAGCCCCGGGCCACCGGGCCGCCCCAGTGGCCGAAGTCCACGGCGACGATCGCGCCGCTGGTGGGTGTGCAGCCACCGATCGGGTCGGCGTGCGCGGTACCGGCGGCCGACAGCAGACCGGTGGTCAGGGTGCCGACGACAAGCGCGGCGGCGCTGAACAGGGCGATGGCGCGCGGCTGCCTGCGGCCGCGTCTGACGGGTCGAAGCACGGTGCCCCTCGGTCCGGCCGGCGGGGAGGGCAGGCCGCGGAAGGGCGGACGGCTGCGCGGGGTATGCCGACCGGTCGTCCGTGCCGTAGTCCTCGACGGCGAGCGTGACTTGCAGTTCAGCGCAGGTAATCCGGCTCGCCCGCCTCACGGAGGGCCTACGGTTGCGGGTCAGCGCCGGACTTGGACCGGCTTCCCCTGGTCGCTGAATCGAAAATGCGTTTTATGTGACCACGCCGTCCGGTCTCCCGTCAACGGCGCCCACGGTCGCCTTTTGTCACCCCGTCAGGCCCCCTTACGCCGCGGTCGTCCGCCACCTACGCTCGCCCTGTCGCCGCGTGGGGGAACCCGGTGTGAATCCGGGGCTGACGCGCAACGGTATGGGCGGCTCCTCCCGAGCCGACCGAGCCCGATCACCCGCCCGGCGGCGCTGCATCCGCGGAAGCCTGGCCACGCGATCGGGCGGCTACCGCCTCGGCACGGGGTGGTCCGCAGCGGCCCACCGGGCCAGGGGCGCGCTGCCGCCCCTACCCAAGGAGCCCTTCCCATGAGCGTGCGCACCACCGCGCGCAGGTCCCGAGCCCTGGCCACCGCCGTACCGCTGGCCGTCGGCGCCCTCCTGCTGAGCACCGCACCGGCCGGCGCCACCTCCACCCCGGCGCAGATCGCCACCTCCACCGCCAACGGTGTCGCCTATCTGAAGTCCCTTCAGGGGCCCGACGGCGGTTACGCGGGCGGCGGGCTCTCCAACGAGTGGGCGTTCAGTGCCCTCGCCGCCGCCGGTACGGCCGCCGTGGACATCACCCCCGGCGGCGACACCGGCAAGAACGCCCGGACCGTCTACCGCAGCCTGCTCGCCACCAGCAGCTGGCCCGGCAGCGCCCCGGTCGGCCCGCCCCCGCCGTGCCCTACCGCCCGGCAGCCGGGGGCCGCTGCTCCTCGGCTGCGGCGCGGGCGGCCAGGACCTCCAGGGCCGCCGCACGGGTGTTGGCCACATGGCGTCGGGCGAGGTGCGCGGCGGTCTGCGGGTCGCCCGACCGCAGGGCCTGGAACAGCTCCTCGTGCTCACCGCACATCAGCGGTGCGTCCCCCGGCTCGGCGGTGAGCCGGAACAGCCGGTGCAGCCGTCCGTCCAGTGGCTGCATCAGGTTTTGGAGCAGCGGGTTCCCGGACAGGACGACGATCTGGCGGTGGAAGTCGGCGTTGAGGGCCGCGACATCGCGGGCCCGGCCGCGCTCGGCGGCCCGGCGGGCGCGCCCGAGCAGCTGCTCCAGCCGCCGCAGCCCGGCCGGGTCGGCGTGCCGTGCGGCCAGCTCGGCGGCGAGTGCCTCCAGGGTCTCGCGGACGTCGAAAAAGTGCGCGGTGTCCGCCACCCCGACCTGGGAGACGGTGGTGCCGCGCCGGGGCCGGGTGATGAGGAAGCCCTCGGTCTCCAGCCGCTGCATGGCCTCGCGCACCGGGATGCGGGAGACCTCGAACTCGGCGGCGAGGTTGCGTTCGACCACCCGCCGGCCGGGTTCGAGCTGCCCCTCGATGATCCGCTCGCGAAGCGCCTCGTACACCTGATCGCGCAGGGATCTGTCCCCGGCCCCGATGCTGGTGCCCCACCCGGTCTCCGCCATCTTGCGCCTTCCCGCTGCCCACCGTGGTGCCCTTCTGCGGATCATCCTAGTGCCCACCAGGGGAAAGAACCCCTTGCCTGGTATTTGGTATACCAAGTAGCTTGTGCGTGCCCTCGGGTCCCCGGTCGGCGGAACCGCCACAGTGCGTGCGTCCGCCGAGCGGCTGCCCGATCCCTCATGCGTTCGGAAAACCCATGCACAGCACCCCCGCACACCCCACCGTGTTGGCCGATGTCACCCTGCCCGACGGCCGGCGCGCGGACGTGTCCCTGCGTGACGGCCGCATCGCGGCCGTCCACGATCGCGGCACGGGCCGCAGCTCGGAGCGCAGCTCGGACCGCGGCTCGCCCACCGGCCCGCCCACCGCCCCCGACCGGGGCCGGATCGAGCTGGCGGGAGCACTGCTGCTCCCCGCCCTGGTGGACGGCCACTCCCATCTGGACAAGACCTTCCTCGGAGCGCCCTGGCAGCCCCACACCGGCGGCAGCAGCGTCCGCGAACGGGTGGCGGCCGAACTCGACGCCCGGCAGCGCCTCACCACCCCGGTCACCGAGCGCGCCCAGGCGCTGGTCCACCGCATGGTCGGCCACGGCACGGGGCACACCCGCTCCCATGTCGACATCGACCCCCACTCCCGCCTGGCCAACCTGCACGCGCTGCTGGAGGTCCGCGAACGGGTGGGCGACCTGATCTCCCTCCAGCTCGTGGCCTTCCCGCAGAGCGGAGTGGTCAGCGCACCGGGCGTCCCCGACCTGCTGGACGCGGCGCTGCGCGACGGCGCCGACCTCGTCGGGGGCCTCGATCCCCAGGGCTTCGACGGCGACGCCGACGCGCAGCTCGACATCGTCTTCGGGCTCGCGGAGCGGCACGGCGTCGGCGTCGACCTGCATCTGCACGACCCCGGCGAGGCGGGTGCCGCGCAGCTGCGCGCCATCGCGGACCGGACCGCCGCGCTCGGCCTCGGCGGGCGGGTCACGGTCAGCCATGCGTACTGCCTCGGCGAGGTCGGCGGTGCCGTGTTCGCCCGTACGGCGGCGGTGCTCGCCCGCGCCGGGGTGTCCATCCTCACCAACGGTCCGGCCGGGCCGATGCCTCCCGTGCTGCGGCTGCGCGAGGCGGGCGTCCGCGTCTTCGCCGGCTCCGACAACATCCGCGACGCCTGGTGGCCGTACGGAACCGGCGACATGCTGGAGCGGGCGACCATCATCGGCCTGCGCTCCGAGCTGATGTCCGATCAGGAGCTGCACATCGCGGCCTCGCTGGTCACGACCGAAGCCGCCGCCGCCCTGGGCCTGGAGCGCTACGGACTGCGGCCCGGCGACCGCGCCGACCTGGTCGCCGTCGCGGCCGGCGGCGTCACCGAGGCGGTCGCCGCCCACCCCCGGCGGCTGCTGGTGCTGCACGCCGGTCGCGTGGTGGCGACCAACGGCTGCCCGGTGGCTGCCCTGCCCACCCCCGAGCCGGGCATGCAGCGCGCCTGGTAGCGCCCCCTCCCCTACTCCCCGTCCTGCCTGACCCACCCGTCCCACCCGTTCAACGAGGAGTCCCATGTCCGCCCCCACCGACTCCGGCGCCCCCGCGACGCACCCGAGCACCCCAACCGCCAAGCCGCCCGCCCCCGACGGCACCACCCTGAAGAGCGCCGCCATCGGCGTCTCCGACCTGGTCTTCTTCGTGGTGGCCGCCGCCGCCCCACTGACCGCCGTGGCCGGAGTCGCCCCGGCCGCCATGGCAATGGGCGGCCTCGCCACCCCCCTCGGCTACATCCTCTCCGGCGCGCTGCTGGCCCTCTTCGCCGCCGGCTTCACCGCGATGAGCCGCTACGTCCGCAACGCCGGCGCCTTCTACGCCTATGTCGCCCGTGGCCTGGGCAAGGCCACCGGCGTCGGGACGGCCTATGTCGCGGTGCTGTCCTACAACCTGGTGGAGATCGGACTCGTCGCCTGCTTCGGCTACTTCGCGTCGAGCGGTGTCACGGACCTCACCGGCCTCTCCTCGCCCTGGTGGCTCTGGTCGGCGCTCTGCGTCGCGGGCGTCGGCGTGCTCGGCTGGCTCCGGGTCACCCTCAGCGCCAAGGTGCTGGGCATCGCGCTGGTCCTGGAGGTCGTGGTCCTGCTGATCCTGGAGGGCGGGGTACTGGGCCACCGGGGCGCTGCGGCGCTGGACCCGGTGGCGCTGAACCCGACGTCGCTGGGCGGCGCGGGCGTGGCCGGCATGTTCGTCCTGGCCATCGGCGCCTTCACCGGATTCGAGGCGACCGCGATCTACGCGGAGGAGGCCCGGGACCCCCGGCGCACCGTGCCGCGCGCCACCTTCATCGCCGTCGGCTTCCTCGCCGTCTTCTACGCCTTCGCCGTGTGGGTGGTGATGGGCGCCTTCGGTGCCGAGAACGCGGTGCGGGTCGCGCAGGGCGACAACGGGTCGGACATGGTCTTCGGCGCGGCCGGCCGGTTCGTCGGCTCCTGGCTGTCCGACAGCATGCACGTACTGATCATCACCAGCGCGTTCGCCGCCACCCTCGCCTTCCACAACGCCGCCGCCCGCTACATGTACGCCCTCGGCCGCGAGGGGCTGCTGCCCCGCCCGCTCGGCCGGGTCTCCCCGCGCACCGGCTCGCCGGGCACCGCGGTGGCGGTGCAGTGCCTGGTCGCGGCGGTGATCGTCGGCATCGGCGCGCTGAGCGGCGCCGACCCGTACGCGGTGGTATTCCTGTGGCCGAACGGCACCGGTGTGCTGGGCATCATGGCCATGCAGGCCCTCGCCGCCCTGGCGGTGTTCGGCTTCTTCCGCCGCGACCGCCGGGGGGTCTCCGCCTTCCGGGCCGTCTGGGCGCCGCTGCTCTCCTGCCTGGGGATCACCGTGCTGACCGTTCTCGCGGCGCTGCGGTTCGACCTGCTCACCGGGGCGTCCGGCGCGGTCAACCTCGGCCTGGTCATCCCGCTGCCGGTGGTGTTCTGCATCGGCCTCGTCGTCGCCCGGCACATCCGCCGTACCGACCCGCAGCGGTACGCCCGGCTCACCACCGTCCACGTCGAACGCGACTGAGGCGGTCTCGCGGAGTCCCGGTGGTCCCCGGCGGCGGTTGCCGCCGGGGACCACCGGTGCGCGGTCAGCCCAGGGTGCAGGGCGAGCCGTTGAGGGTGAAGGCCGTCGGGGCGGCGGAGTTCCCGTTGTGGTTGGCCTGGAAGCCGAAGCTCTGGTTGCCACCCGGCGGGATGGAGGCGTTGTACGAGAGGTTCTGGGCCGTGACCGCGCCGCTGACCGGGCTGATGGTCGCGTTCCAGGCGGAGGTGACGGTCTGCCCGGCGGGCAGGGTGAACGCCAGCGACCAGTTGTTCAGCGTCGTCGAGCCGGTGTTGGTGACGGTGACCGAGGCGGTGAGGCCGGTGTTCCAGGCGCTCACCACGTAGCCGACCTTGCAGCTACCGGTACCGCCGGTGGGCGGCGTGGTCGGCGGGGTGGTCGGGGGCGTGGTGGGCGGGGTGGTCGGCGGCGTGGTGGGCGGAGTGGTCGGCGGGTTGGTGGGAGGCGTGGAGCCGTCCAGCCCGAAGAAGGAGATGGCGCGGGCGGCCATGCCGCTGGTCGGCAGCGAGTGCCCGACGCCCTGGATGCTGATCCCCTCGACCGGGGCCTGGGTGACGTTGGAGCCGTACCGGGTGCGGGTCCAGCCGGACTGCGGGGAGTCGGTCAGGACCGGGGTCTGGCTCACGCCCAGCACATTGGTCCACTGCTTGATCTCTTCGCCGAAGTTCGGGTAGGACAGCGTGGTGTCGGCGGTACCGTGCCACAGCTGCATCCGGGGCCGGGCGCCGTTGTAGCCGGGGTAGGCGGCCCGGACCAGGTCGCCCCACTGCTGGGGGGTCTTGCTGATGGTGCCACCGGAACAGGCGCTGTTCCAGCTGGAGCCGTCCGTGGTGGCGAAGCAGCCGAACGGCACGCCCATGAAGGCGGACCCGGCCTTGAACACGTCGGGGTAGTCGCCCAGCAGGACGTTGGTCATCATGGCGCCCGAGGAGGCACCCGTGACGTACACCCGGCTCGCGTCCGCGCCGTAGTGCTGCTCGGCGTAGGTCACCATCGACATGATGCCCACCGGGTCGCTGCCGCCGCCGCGCTTGAGCGCCTGCGGCGAGGAGACGTCGAAGCAGCTGCCGTCCCGGGTCGCGGACGGGTAGACCACCATGAAGCCGTAGCGGTCGGCCAGCGACGCGAACTCGGTGCCGGAGAAGAAGCCCGGCCCGGAGCCGGTGCACTGGTGCACCGCGACCAGCAGCGCCGGGTGGGCCGGCGCGCTGGCGGGCACATAGGCGTACATCCGCAGATTGCTGGGGTTGCTGCCGAAGCCGGTGACCTCGGTGAGCGAGGCCGCCTGGGCGTTGGGGGCGGCCAGGAGCAGTGCGGCGAGCATCGGGATGAGTCCCGCGAACAGGACGGTCAGTATCGACCGGGGCCTGATCCTGTCGGACATGCCGTGTCCTTCCTAGACTTCGGGTGTGAAGGGACGTCGGGTGTGAAGGGACGTCGGGTGTGAAGGGCTTGCTGCTGCGCCTGTCGGCGCTCGATGCGGACGCGGCCGCCGCGGTCCGGGTGATCGCGCACTACGAGGCGCTGCTGAGCGGGGGCGCCGTCGATCCGGCGGCGCTGGTGCGGTCCACCGCCGGGCTGGCCGAGTGCCCGGCGGGACTGGAGACGGCCGACGGCCGTACGGTGCGTTTCGGTCCGGACGGCATCGCGCTCCCCGACGGACCCGTGGCGGTCTCCGGGAGCGCCGATCTCGGCGCGGCCGGGCGGGTCTGGCTGGAGCGCCCCGGTGCGCCGGGGCCGCTGGACGAACTGGTGCTGGAGTGGATGGCGCTGGCCGCCCGGATGGCGGACGGCCTGCCGGGGCGGGCCGGTGCTCCCCATGTGGCCGATCCGGCCCTGGTGGAGCTGGTCCTCTCCGAACGGGAGGCGGTCGAGGACCGGGCCCGTGCGCTGCGGCTGCTGGGGCTGGCGCCCGAACTGCCGCTGCGGGTGGTCGCCGTGGCCGGCGGCGGGGCCTCCGACGCGGGGGTGCAGGCCGTCGCCCTGCTGGGCCGCAGCGGTGCGCGGGGCCTGGTGCGGATCGCCCGGGTCGGCTCGCTGGGGGTGGCGCTGATGCAGCGCCGGGACGGCAGCGGGTCGCCCGCCGACGAGCTGCGGGCGGTGCTGGGTGAGCGGGCCCGGGAGCGCGGTGGCGCCCTGGACCGGGCGGGCGCCGTCCGGGTCGGGGTGGGCGGCGCGGCCGAGCCGTCGCGGGCCGGGGCGTCCTGGGCGCAGGCCCGCTCCGCGCTGCGGTTCACGGTGGCGGGCGACCCGGTCGAGGCGGTGGCCGACCATGACGCGCTGGGCCCGGTCGCGCTGCTGGCGGAGATCCCGGTCGACCGGCTGCGCGCCCAGCCGGATGTGGCGGCCCTGCTGGAGCTGTCCGACCGGGCGGGCGGCGGGCTGATCCTGGCGGCGGTGGCGGCGTTCTGCCGTACGGGGTCGCTGCGGCAGGCGGCGGCCGAGTTGCATCTGCACCACAGCTCGGTGGCGGCCAGGCTGGCGCACGCCGAGGCGGCGCTGGGCTGGCGGCTGCACGATCCGCCGGACCGCTTCCGCGCCCAACTGGCGCTGTACGCACGCCGGTTGGCCGACGCGCCATGACCGTTCACCGCCCCAGCGCCTGGCGGAGTACGGTCACGGCCTCGGCGGTGATCCGCTGGACGACGGCGGCGTGCGCCACCATCGCCGCGCCGTGGAAGGTGCCGGGGAAGAGGTGCAGTTCGACCGGGACCCCGGCGGCCAGCAGGGCCTGGGCGTAGCCGATGCCCTCGTCGCGCAGCGGGTCGAACTCCATCACCGCGATGTACGCCGGCGGCAGCCCCGCCAGTTCGGCGCCGCCTGCTCTGGCCGGTGCGGCGTACGTCGGCACGCCGGCCGAGCCGGGGACGCCGGGGCCGAGGTAGGCGTCCCAGCTGAGCTCGGCGTTGCGGCGGTTCCAGACCGGGGTGTCGGTGAAGCGGCGGGCACTGGGGGTGGCCAGCCGGTCGTCCACGGCGGGGCTGTGCAGGTGCTGGAAGCGGATCGCCGGGCCGCCCCGGTCCCGGGCGAGCATCGCCAGGCCGGTGGCGAGGCCGGCGCCCGCGCTGTCCCCCCAGAGCGCGATCCGGTCGGGCCGCACCTGGAGCTCGGCGGCGTCCGCGACCAGGCCGCACAGCCCCGCGTAGCAGTCCTCCAGCGCGGCGGGGTAGGGGTGTTCGGGGGCGAGCCGGTAGTCGGCGGAGACCACCAGCGCCCCCAGCTCCCGGCTGAACCGCACATTGGTGTCATGGTCCACGTCGGGTGAGCCCAGCAGGAAGCCGCCGCCGTGGATGCTGTAGAGGACCGGCAGCGGGCCGGGGACCCCCTCGGGCCGGTAGGTGCGCAGGGTCACCGGCGGGGCCCCGGCCGGGCCGGGCACCACGTGGTCCGCGATCCGCACCCCGCCGGTGTCCGCCCGGCCGAGCGCGAAGGCCAGCTCCGCCGCCTGGGCGGCCCTGGCGGCGGCGAGGTCGGAGAGGTCCACCTCCGGGGCCATCGCGAGGGCCGCCGCCAGCTCCGGGTCGAAGCGGTAGCGCATGCTGGTCCTCCTTCGTGCGGCGCGGGTCGGGCGGTGCGGACGGGTCGAGCGGTGCGGACGGGTCGGGCGGTGCGTCAGCGGAACAGCCGCAGCGGGACGGCGGCCGCCAAGGCGGCGGTACCGGCGTCATTGGGGTGGAGGTGGTCGCCGCTGTCGTAGCGGGCGAGCAGCTGGTCGGGGTGGCGCGGGTCGCGCACCGCCGCGTCGAAGTCGATCACCGCGTCGTACTCGCCGCCGGTGCGCACCCAGCGGTTGACGGCCTGCCGGGTGGCTTCGTTGGCAGAGCTGTAGAAGCCGAAGGTGTCGCCCTTGAACGGCGTGATGGTGGCGCCGTACACCTTCAGCCCACGGTCATGGGCGCGGGCGATGAGCTGGCGGTATCCCTCGATGATGTCCGCCGCCGTGACCTTCTCGGCGGCGGGGGCCGTGCTGCCGGGGTGGCCGATGTCATTGACGCCGAGCAGGACGATCAGATAGCGGGCGCCGGGCTGGGCGGCGACGTCCCGGTCGAAGCGGCGGAGTGCGGACTGGCCGAAGAAGGCCGCGTACGCCTCGGCGTCCGAGCCGGCCGGCGGGTTGGGGTCGTGCAGCAGCCGGTTGCCGCTGATGCCCGCGTTCAGCACGCCGAGCCGCCGCAGCTCCGCGCTGCCCCGCAGCCGCCGGGCGAGCAGGTCGGGCCAGCGGTTGTCGGTGTTGGCGGTGGTGTTGGCGCCGTCGGTGATGGAGTCGCCGAGGGCGACCACCGAGGCGGCGCGGGGCACGCTGGTCGACACGCTCACCCCGGTGAGGAAGTACCAGGCGTCCATGGTCGCGGTGGGGGTGAGGTCGGCGGCCGAGGTGGCGTTGCCGGCGGCGACGAAGTTGTGCTGGTACGAGAAGGCGTGCAGGGTGGCGCCGGGGGTGCGTTTCGGCAGGTAGATGCTGACCACCAGGTCGGAGCCGGCCGGCAGGTCCAGCGGGACCGGGTCGCTGAGCAGCGGTGCGCCGGCCGGGACGGTGACCGAGGTGCGGCCGCCGAAGGTCAGCCGGTGGTCGGTGCGCCGGTCGATCCGCTGTCCGTCGTTCCCGGCGGGGCGGGCCACCCGGACCTCGCCCAGCACCAGCGGCTGGGTGCCGAACTCGTTGGACAGCCGCAGCCGCACCGCGCTTCCCCCGGCGCTGAGGTGGACGGTCTGCCGGATCGTCTCGTTCCGGAACACGGTGACGACCCCGGCGGGCGTGCCGGTGGGCGCGGTCGCCCAGCTGCCGATCCAGCTCCGGTGCTTCGCCGGGCGCGGGGCGGCGGGGTGCGGGGTGGCAAGCGCTGCGGTCGCGACCGCCGGTACGAGGAGAGCGGCGAGCAGCGCCGCTATGCGGGCTCGGTAGCGCAAGGCAGTCTCCTGGGCATCGGTGCGGGCGGGGCGTCAGGGCGGCGGTGCAGGTGGAGCGGGTGGGGCGGGCGGGGCTGGCGGGGCGGGTGGAGCGGTGCCGGTCAGTCGCGGTCGGCGTCGGCGGGCAGGTCGAACCGCCAGCCCCGGGCGCGGAGCATCGGGATGACCCGGTCGACGGCCTCGACGGTCTGGCTGCGGTCGCCGCCGCCGTCGTGCAGCAGCACCACCGCCCCCGGGGTGACGCCGCGCGCCAGCCGGTCGACCAGCTCGTCCACGCCCGGGGGTTCCCAGTCGTGTACGGCCAGCTGCCAGCCCAGCGGCCGCATCCCCAGCTCCGTGGCGATCCGGGGGCTGGGCCCCCAGTTGCCGTACGGGGCCCGGAACCACCGGACCGGGGCGCCAGGGACGGCCCGGCCGATCAGCTCGCTGGTCTCCGCCAGGTCGGCTCGGACGAAGTCGGGCGACCGGCTGGTCAGGTCGTCGTGGTGCATGGTGTGGTTCGCGAGCTGGTGGCCGTCGGCCGCGATCCGCCGCACCAGCTCGGGGTGGTCGCGTACCTGAGCGCCGATCAGGCAGAACACCGCCGGGACCCGGTGCTCGCGCAGCACGCTCAGCAGCCTGGGCGTGTGCTCGGGGTCGGGGCCGTCGTCGAAGGTGAGAGCGACGGTCCTGCCGCCGGAGCGGGTGGCGACGACCGGGGTGGCGGTGGGGAGGGCCTCGCCTGGGGGCGGGTTGCCCCTCGGGTCACTGCCGTTACCGGTGGGGTGGGTCGCGGTCGGCAAGGCTCGTTCCTCCTCGGGTGGTGCGGTGCCGCCAACGATGCCAGCCGGTGGCGGGTCGGGTCATCCGACAGGTGTCGGGCAACCGGCCGCTGCGGTCCGACTTCCGGCTGGTCCCGGGGGCGGGCCGGTACGCCCCTATGTATACGCGCCGGGTACGACACCGGCGGCAGTGGCCCGGCGGGCGGCGGGGAAGTGCCCGAACACCCGTCCGCCTGACGGTACCTCAGGTTCCGCTCTCACTTGCAAGGTCCCGCAAATGCCCCATACATCCATGCCGCCCCGGACCGCCGGAGATCGGCACTCCGGGGCGGCCGCCCGGTCTGTCCGGATGCCCGCTTAAGTCGGATACATGGGGAAAATTACGGTATCGCGAATGGTCCTTTATCGGATTCGCCCAGCTCAGCGGCCCTCCCCGTAAGGGAACGCCCCGGTCGACATGTGACGGAGATGTGGCGGAATTGTCGTCTGTCGCGTTTCCGCCATGAATCGCTCGTTCCTGTGGTGCCACGCCACGTGCCAGGCTCGCGCAGCCGAACGGGTGATCCCTCCCGATCGGCACTCCCTCCACGAGATGGGGTACCAATGCGCAACGCACCACCGGGCGTTTCGGGCTCTTCCTCAGAGCGCCGTCACCTCCTCAGAACCGCGACGATCCTGTCGTTGAGCGCAGCCCTGGTGACCGCTTGGGGCGGCTCGATGCTCCCCGCGGCGGCCGCCGCGACGGCCGCCGTCACACCGGCGCCGGTGCTGGACGGCGCCGACGCCGGCGGTCCGGTGATCGTCTGGATGAAGGACCAGCACAAGAACCTGAACCTCCGGACGCAGGGAGCGCAGCGGATCGCCGCCGCGCACTCGGACCAGGCGTCGATCGTCTCGGACATCAAGAGCCACGGCGGCACGGACATCACGCAGTTGGTCAGCGTGAACGCCGTCGCCGCGCACCTGTCGGCGGACGAGGTGAAGCGGCTCAGCCAGAACCCCGGGGTCAGCCAGATCGTCCCCGACGCGCAGGTCGAGGTGGAGGCCACCGCCGCGAAGACCACGGTGGACGACCCGGCCCCGATGGACCCGGCGCTCTGCCCGAGCGACCCGGCCAAGCCGCTGCTGGAGCCCGAGGCGCTGGCCGACATCCACTACCAGAGCGATGACCCGAACGCGCCGCGCATGGCGAGTTCGATAGCCACCGGCAAGGGGGTGCTCATCGGGATCGACGGGATGAACAGCCTCGCCGGCAACCCGAACTTCACCCGCGCGGACGGCTCGCACGTGGTGATCGGCGCTCCGGACTACACCAAGGACAAGAGCAACGACGAGGCGTACGGTGACGCCTCGTCGATCGGCGCCCAGGGCACGGTCGTCTACGACTTCGCCAAGGAGCTGCCGTACTCGGGTCTGCCGACCGGCTGCACCTTCGTGCTGAAGGGCGACGCCCCGGACGCGTCGCTGGTCGACGCGGGCAACATGGACACGCCGGAGAGCATCGCCGGGCACTCCGACTCCGGTACCAAGTCGGAGTCGCAGATCGTGGCCGGCATCGACAACGCGGTCACCAAGTACCACGTCGATGTGATCTCGGAGTCCTACGGCTACTCGCCGCGGCCCGGCAGCTACAAGACGCACTGGGCGGCCAACGACGCCGCGGTGGCCGCCGGGGTGACCGTGGTGGTCTCCTCCGGCGACAGCGGTGTCTCCGGCACGATCTCCTCGCCGGCCGACGACCCGCAGGTGATCGGCGTGGGCGCGACCAACACCCTGCGGCTGAACGCGCAGGCGTACGGCTACACCGGCTGGGGCAACGGCGACATCACGCCGCTGTCCTCCGGTGGCGTGACGCCGAACAACAAGGTGGTCGACCTGGTCGCCCCGGGCTACGGCGGCCAGGCGGCCTGCAACCCGGCGGGCAGCGGTTGCCCGACCAACACGTCGACCGAGGCGTTCGGCGGCACCAGCCAGTCGGCCCCGTTCGTGGCGGGCGCGGCGGCCGATGTCATCCAGGCGTACCGGGACTCGCACAACGGCACCAGCCCGACGCCGGCGATGGTCAAGCAGATCCTCACCGGTACGGCCACCGACATCGGCGCACCGGCCGACCAGCAGGGCGCCGGACTGCTCGACATCTACGCCGCCGTCAAGGCGGCGCAGCAGATGCCCGGCAGCACGCTGACCGGCGGCGGCGACTCGCCCTCCCTGGTCACCCCGCAGACCCAGCTGGACCTGACGGGCACCCCCGGGTCGACCAACGACCAGACCGTGCAGCTGTACAACACCAGCGACACGGCGACGACGGTGACCGGCAGCTACCGTTCGCTGGGCGCGCCCACGCAGATCGGTGACGTGGTCACCGAGAACGTCAGCGCTCCGGACCCGAGCCTGCCGGTGGCCGCCGAGGGCGCCACCGCCGCCGCCCCGGTCACCTTCACCGTCCCGGCCGGCCTCGACCGGCTCGACGCGGACATGATCTGGCCGGACGCGACCAACGGCGCGGTGCTGTCGTTCACGCTGGTCGACCCCAAGGGCCGGCTGCGGCAGATCTCGTACGACTACGGCACTCCGTCGACCAAGGCGGGGAAGCTGGGTACGGTCCCCAACCTCCAGCACACCGAGGTGGCCCACCCCGAGGCGGGCAAGTGGACGGCGAAGATCCTCTGGGCGAACGGCCGTTCGCACCTCCAGGACCCGCCGAACGTGCCGGGCACCTACACCGGCTCGGTGTCGTTCAAGGCCTCCGGCCGGCACTTCGTCACCGCGCCCGCGTCCGGACCGGTGGTGGTCCCGGCGCACGGGAGCGCCGACGTCCCGCTGCACATCGCGATGCCGGCGGAGCCGGGTGACCACCCGCAGTCGGTGCAGTTCACCGCCTCCAACGGTGCGGCGACCTCGCTGCCGATGTCCCGCCGCAGCCTGATCCCGGCGGCCGGTGGCGCGTTCGACACGCTGATCACCAGCACGGTGGGTCGCGACCAGGGCCAGACCAGCACGTTCAACTTCCCGGTCGCGGCGGGTCGCAAGGACCTCACGGTGACCTTCCAGACGGACGACGCCAGCGCCAACAACCCGTACACCTTCTACCTGGTCGACCCGAACGGGAAGCTCGCCACCTCGGTGGGTTCGGCGGCCACCACGGTGGACGGTGTCACCAAGGCGACCGGTACGCTGCACGTCGCCAACCCGGCCGCGGGCATGTGGGAGATCGACGTCAAGCTGAACCTCACGGTCAGCGGCAAGGAGTTCACCCAGGTCGTCCACGGCAATGTGGCTCCGGACGCTTCGGCCGCCCCGGTGATCACCTCGCCGGCGGACGGGTCGATCAGCGGGGGCAAGACCCCGGCGATCGCGGGCACCGGCGGCGCCGGCGCCACGATCAAGGTGACCGACGAGTCGGGCAAGACGGTCTGCACCGCGACCGTCGCCGCCGACGGCTCCTGGTCCTGCACCCCCGCCGCCGACCT
>NZ_JBIVRB010000022.1:0-71976 GCF_044755465.1 Streptomyces sp. NPDC092296
GGTGGGGGGTGTGCCGGGGGTGCCTTGGAGGATGTCGATGAGGTTCCAGCCGGTGTGGGTCTGGATGGCGTCGGCGGTGGCGGTGAGGTGTTCGGCGAAGACGGGTGAGGTGGCGAGGAGGTCGCGGGCCATGCCCTCCCACTGCGAGCCCTGACCCGGGAACACGAACACCGTCCGGCCCTGATCGGTCGCGACACCCCGCACCACATCGGGCGACGGTTCGTCCCGCTCCAGCGCGTCAAGCGCCGCCAGCAGCGTTTCGCGCTCCTCGGCCACCACCACGGCGCGGTGTTCGAGCGTGGCACGGCCCCCGGCCAGCACCCTCGCCACGGCGTCCCGGTCCAGCTCCGGCCGCTCCTCGGCGTACGCCCGCAGCCGCCCGGCCTGCTCCCGCAGCGCCTCCGGGCTCTGCGCGGACAGCAGCCACGGCGTGGTGCCCGCCCGCCCCGCGTCCTCGACCGCTTCCTCCCCGGCCGGACCCGCCTCCGTCGCCGGACCCGCCTGCTCGACCGCAACCGCGTCGGCGGCCACGGTCGCCACGTCCTGCTCCAGGACGACATGCGCGTTGGTACCGCTGATGCCGAAGGACGACACCGCCGACCGGCGCGGCCGGTCGTGCTCCGGCCACCGGATCTCCTCGGTGAGCAGCCGGACCGCGCCCGCCTCCCAGTCGACGTGCGGCGACGGTTCGTCCACGTGCAGGGTGCGCGGCAGGACGCCGTGCCGCATCGCCTGGACCATCTTGATGATGCCGCCGACCCCGGCCGCCGCCTGGGTGTGCCCGATGTTGGACTTCAGCGAGCCCAGCCAGAGCGGCTGTTCGGCCGGGCGGTCCTGCCCGTAGGTGGCCAGCAGTGCCTGCGCCTCGATCGGGTCGCCCAGCTTCGTACCCGTCCCGTGCGCCTCGACCGCGTCCACCTCGGCGGGGGAGAGCCCGGCGTCGTCCAGCGCCTGGCGGATGACCCGCTGCTGCGCGGGGCCGTTGGGCGCCGACAACTGCCCGCTCGTACCGTCCTGGTTGACCGCCGTGCCCCGGACGACCGCGAGGACGGGGTGTCCGTTGCGCCGCGCGTCGGACAGCCGCTCCACCAGCAGCAGCCCGACGCCCTCGCCCCAGCCGGTGCCGTCCGCCGAGGCGGCGAACGCCTTGCAGCGGCCGTCCGGGGAGAGCCCGCGCTGCCGGCTGAACTCCACGAACAGGCCCGGTGTCGCGATCACCGTCGCCCCGCCCGCCAACGCCAGGTCGCACTCGCCCCGGCGCAGTGACTGCACCGCGAGGTGCAGCGCCACCAGCGACGACGAGCACGCCGTGTCGACGGTGACGGCCGGACCTTCGAGGCCGAAGGTGTACGACAGCCGGCCCGAGGCCACCGAGCCCGCGCTGCCGGTGCCGATGTACCCTTCGAGGCCGTCCGGCGCCCGGCGGATCCGGCCGCCGTAGTCCCCGTACATCACCCCGGCGAACACACCCGTACGCGACCCCCGCAGGGTGCCCGGGTCGATCCCGGCCCGTTCGAACACCTCCCAGGCGCTCTCCAGCAGCAGCCGCTGCTGCGGATCGATGGCAGTGGCCTCCCGTGGACTGATGCCGAACAGCGCGGCGTCGAACCGGTCGGCGTCGTGCAGGAAGCCGCCCTCGCGGGTGTAGCTCCTGCCGGTCCGCTCCGGGTCCGGGTCGTAGAGCCCGGCCGTGTCCCAGCCCCGGTTCTCCGGGAACGGGGAGATCGCGTCGGTGCCCGAGGCGACGACGCGCCACAGCTCCTCGGGGGAGCGCACCCCGCCGGGGTAGCGGCACGCCATACCGACGATCGCGATCGGTTCGTGCCGTTCGGCCTCGACCTCGGTCAGCCGCTGCCGGGTCTGGAGCAGGTCGTTGGTCACGCGCTTGAGGTAGTCGCGGAGCCGGGCCTCGTTCGTCATGCGACGTCAACTCTCCTCATGTGCAGGGTGATGGGGGACGCGGGCGGTCGGGCCGCTGGGATCAGTTGTCGTCCAGCTGTCCGTCGATCAGCTCGAACAGCTCCTCGTCGGTGACCTCGTCCAACCGCGCCGCGGCGGCCGGGGCGTCGTCGCCCGTGGCCGCCCCCGTGGGGGCGAGCCGGGCGAGCACGGACGCCAGCCGGGCGGCGACCTGCTCGCGCGCCTGGGCGTCGAGCGCGGCGCCGTCGACGATCGCGGCCAGTTCGTCGAGCCGGGACAGTGCCGACGCCGCCTCGCCCGGCAGCAGCCTCGCCAGCTCGCCGTGGAGGTGCGCGGCCAGGGCGGCGGCCGTCGGCTGGTCGAAGAGCAGGGTGGTCGGCAGCCGCAGCCCGGTCTCCGCGCCGAGCCGGTTGCGCAGCTCGACGGCGGTCAGCGAGTCGAAACCGAGGTCGAGCAGGCCCCGGTCGGTCGGCACCGGGCGGTTCGGCGGATGCCCCAGCACCTCGGCGATCGTCGCCCGTACCAGGTCGAGGGCGATCCGCGGCCGCTCCGCCTCGGCGGCCTCGGAGAGCTTGCGCACCCACGCGGGAGTGCCGTCGGCCGCCGCGCCCCGGTCCTGCCGCGCCGCGTCCCGCGCCGGACGCGCGGCCACGGACGGCGGCACCAGGCCCCGCAGCAGCGGCGGGACCCGGTCGGGGTCACCGAGCCGCCGCAGCGCCGAGGTGTCCAGCCGGGCGGGCACCGCCGTGGCCAGGCCGGAGGCCAGCGCCGCGTCGAAGAGGGCAAGGCCCTCGTCGGCGGTGAGCGGGGCGATACCGGTACGGGCGATCCTGGCCAGATCCGCAGCGCTCAGCCCGCCGCCCAGGCCGCCGTCCTGCTCCCACAGCCCCCAGGCGAGCGAGGTCGCGGGCAGCCCCAGAGCCTGCCGGTGCTGGGCCAGCGCGTCCAACTCGGCGTTCGCGGCGGCGTAGTTGGCCTGGCCGGCGTTGCCGATGACCCCCGCGACGGAGGAGAAGAGGACGAAGGCGTCCAGCTCCAGGTCCTTGGTCAGCTCGTGCAGCAGCCGGGCCGCTTCGGCCTTCGGCCGCAGCACCCGCGCGAACGACTCCTCCGTAAGCGCCTCCAGGGTCGCGTCGGCGGTCACCCCCGCCGCGTGCACCACCGCGCTGAGCGGGTGCGCCGGCGGCAGGCCGGCCAGCAGCTCGGACAGCGCGCGGGCGTCGGCGGTGTCGCAGGCGGCGAGGGTGGCCTCCGCGCCCAGCTCGCGCAGCCGGGCGAGGAGTTCCGCCGCGCCCGGTGCCTCGGGGCCCCGACGGCTGGTCAGCAGCAGCCGCCGCGCGCCGTGGTGGGTGACGAGCCGTTCGCTGATCAGCCTGCCGAGTGCCCCGGTGGCGCCGGTCACCAGCACGGTGCCGCGCGCCAGGGCCTGCGGCGCTGCGGCCGGCTCCGCCGGGACGGCGGCGCGGACGAGCCGGGGGACCAGCACGCGGCCCGCCCGCAGCGCCAGTTGCGGTTCCCCGGTGGCGAGCGCCGCGCCCAGGGCTTGCCGCGATGCCTCCTCCCCGTCGGTGTCGACCAGGACGAACCGGCCGGGGTGCTCGGTCTGCGCCGTGCGCGTCAGCCCCCACAGCGCGGCCTGGCCGAGGCCGGGCACGGGCTCGCCCGCGCGGACGGCCGTGGCCCGCCTGGTGGTGATCACCAGCCGGGACCCGGCCAGGCGTTCG
The DNA here is from genome assembly GCF_044755465.1 of Streptomyces sp. NPDC092296. Classification (NCBI taxonomy): domain Bacteria; kingdom Bacillati; phylum Actinomycetota; class Actinomycetes; order Kitasatosporales; family Streptomycetaceae; genus Streptomyces; species Streptomyces sp. NPDC092296. The sequence goes on from NZ_JBIVRB010000022.1 coordinate 3,645, forward strand.
TCCGCCAGCCAGCCGAGCAGCGTACGCAGCGTCCCGTGCGGCGAGGCGGGCTCCTCGGCGGTCAGCAGGGCGTCGCCGGTGAAGGCGCCGTCGGCGTCGGCGGCCCGCGCCGCCTCGGCGGAGGAGACCGGGGCCGGGGTCCGCTCCGTCGGAGCGGCGGACGCGTCGGGCCGCTCCGGCTCCACCCAGTCCACCCGGTACAGCCCGTTCGCCGTCCGCCGGGCCGCGACCAGCAGGGCCGGGTCCGCGTCCCGCACGGTCAGCCGGTCCACGGCGAACACCGGCGCCCCGGCCTCGTCCGTCAGCAGCAGCCCGGTGCCGCTCGGGCCGCCCGGCGTCAGCCGGACCCGCAGGGAGCGCGCGCCGGTCGTGAGCAGCCGCACCCCGGTCCAGGAGAACGGCACCGGCAGCCCGCCCGAGCCGTCCGCCCCCGCCGCCAGGGCCAGCGGGTGCAGCGCGGAATCCAGCAGGGCCGGATGCAGGGCGAAACCGGAGCCGTCCGCGCCCGGCGAGGCGGGCAGCGCGACCTCGGCGGACCAGCTGCCGTCCCCGTGCCGCCAGGCGGCCCGCAGCCCCTGGAAGAGCGGACCGTACCCGTAACCGAGCCCCGCCAGGTCCTGGTACGCCCGCTCCAGCCCGACGGGGACGCCACCGGCGGGCGGCCAGGGACCCGCCGCGGCCTGCGGCGCCCCGGGCGGGTCCGCCGCCAGCGTCCCGGCGGCGTGCAGCGTCCACGGTCCCGCCGCGCCGTCGTCGTCCGCCCGCCCGTGCACCGCGACCGTCCGGCGCCCGTCCGGGCCCTCGGCGCCGACCGCGAGCTGGAGCTGTACGGACCCCTCGTCGGGGATGAGCACCGGCGCGCTCAGCGTCAGCTCCTCCACCACCGGGGAGCCGGCCTGCCGGCCCGCGTGCAGGGCGGCTTCGAGCAGCGCGGTGCCGGGCAGGACCACCGCCCCGAGCACGCAGTGCCCGGCCAGCCAGGGGTGCGAGCGCAGCGAGAGCCGGGCGGTGTGCAGCGTGCCGCCGCCCCCGGCCAGCTCCACGGCCGCGCCGAGCAGCGGGTGGTGCGTCCCCGCGCCGGTATCCGCGCCGTCGGCGGGGCGCGCCGGGACGTCCAGCCAGTACCGCTCCCGCTGGAAGGGGTACGTCGGCAGGTCCGCCCGCCGGCCGCCGAGGCCCGCCGTGTACGTGTGCCAGTCGACGGCGCCGCCGGCCGTGTGCAGCGCGCCGAGGGCCTCCGGCAGTGAGCGGACCTCCGGGCGGTCCCGCCGGAGCAGCGGCAGCAGCACCGCGCCGTCCGGCAGCGAGTCGGCCGCCGCCGTGCTGAGCACGGCGTCCGGACCCAGCTCCAGGTAGGCGCCGATCCCGCTGTCCCGCAGCGCCAGGACACCGTCGGCGAACCGGACGGTGTTGCGGGCGTGCGAGGTCCAGTACTCCGGCGCGGCCAGCTCGTCGGGCCCGGCCACGCGGCCGGTGAGGTCGGAGATGACCGGGATGTCCGGCGTACGGAACGTCAGCCCCGCCACCACCGCGCGGAACCGCGCCAGCATGGGGTCCATCAGCGGCGAGTGGAAGGCGTGGCTGACCGACAGCCGCCGCGTCCTGGCCCCCGACTCCCGGGCCCGCCGCTCCACCTCGTCCACCGCGTCCGCCGCGCCGGACAGCACCGCGGCCCGGGGGCCGTTGAGCGCCGCGAGGGACACCCGGTCGCCCAGCCCGGTCAGCAGCTCCGCCGCCGCCCGCTCGTCCACTGCGACGGCGAGCATGGCGCCGCCGGGCGGCAGGTCCTGCATCAGGCGTCCGCGCGCCGTCACCAGGGCGGCGGCGTCGGCCAGCGAGAGCACCCCGGCCGCGTGGGCGGCCGCCACGGCGCCCACGGAGTGGCCCAGCACGGCGTCCGGGCGCACCCCGAAGTGCTCCAGCAGCCGGAAGAGGGCGGTCTCCAGCGCGAAGAGCGCGGGCTGGGTGTAGCCGGTGCGGTCCAGCAGCGCCGCCGCCGCAGACCCCTCCTCGGCGAAGGCGATGTCACGCAGCGGCCGGTCGAGGTGCGGGTCGAGGGCCGCGCACACCTCGTCGAACGCGGCTGCGAACACCCCGTACGTCGCGTGGAGTGCCCGGCCCGCTCCGGCGCGCTGGCTGCCCTGGCCGGTGAAGAGGAACGCCGTACGCAGCGCCGCCGGTACGGCCGCACCGGAGTGCGCGATCCCGCTGCGGCGCACCTCCCCGGCGCCGCCGGTGGCCAGCGCGGCGAGCGCGGCCAGGGCCTGCGCCCGGTCGGCGGCGACGAAGGACGCGCGGTGTTCGAAGGCGCTGCGGGTGGCCAGCGTCCGGGTGGCGTCGGCCAGGGCCGCCGCCGGGTGCCGCTCCAGGAAGTCCGCGATCCGCCCCGCGCGGGCCCGCAGCGCTTCCGCCGTGTGCCCGGAGAGCAGCCACGGCGTGTCCGGGGCGTCCGGCGGCGAGGCGGGCGCGGGCTCCGGCTCGGGCTCGGGCTCGGGCTCGGGCCGCTCCAGGATGACGTGGGCGTTGGTGCCGCTGATGCCGAAGGACGACACGGCCGCCCGGCGGGGCCCCGGCCGGTCGGGCCAGGGCGTCTCCTCGGTGAGCAGCGCCACGCCCCCCGCCGACCAGTCGACATGCGGGGTCGGCTCGTCGATGTGCAGGCTCCTGGGCAGCAGCCCGTGCCGCATGGCCAGCACCGTCTTGATCACACCGGCGGCGCCGGCGGCGGCCTGGGTGTGCCCGATGTTGGACTTCACCGAGCCCAGCAGCAGCGGCCGGTCGGCGGGCCGGTCCTGGCCGTAGACGGCCAGCAGCGCCTGCGCCTCGATCGGGTCGCCCAGCCTGGTACCGGTGCCGTGCGCCTCCACGGCGTCCACCTCGGCGGCCGTCAGCCCCGCCTGCTCCAGCGCCTGCCGGATGACGCGCTGCTGGGACGGGCCGCTCGGGGCGGTCAGCCCGTTGCTGGCACCGTCCTGGTTGACCGCCGAGCCGCGCAGCAGCGCCAGCACCTCGTGCCCGTTGCGGCGGGCGTCGGAGAGCCGTTCCACCAGCAGCAGCCCCGCGCCCTCGCTCCAGCCCGTCCCGTCGGCGGCCGCCGCGAACGGCTTGCAGCGGCCGTCGGGGGAGAGCCCGCGCTGCCGGCTGAACTCGACGAACGTCGCCGGGCTCGCCATCACCGTCACCCCGCCCGCGAGCGCCAGATCGCATTCGCCCTGCCGCAGCGCCTGCGCCGCCAGGTGCAGCGCGACCAGCGACGACGAGCACGCCGTGTCGACGGTCACCGCCGGGCCCTCCAGCCCGAAGGTGTACGCGATCCGGCCCGAGGCCACACTGCCGGCGCTGCCGCTGACGAGATAGCCCTCGACCTCGCCGGGCGGGTGGGCGCCCTGGTGGAGCCGGGCGCCGTAGTCGTTGTACATCACCCCGGCGAAGACACCGGTGCGCGAGCCGCGCAGGGCCGCCGGGTCGATGCCCGCGCGTTCGAACGCCTCCCAGGCCGTCTCCAGCAGCAGCCGCTGCTGCGGGTCGGTGGTGAGCGCCTCCCGGGGGCTCATCCCGAAGAACTCCGGGTCGAACTCGGCGGCGCCGTGCAGGAAGCCGCCCTCCCGGGTGTACGACGTCCCGGGGCGGGACGCGCTCGGGTCGTACAGGGCCGCCAGGTCCCAGCCCCGGTCGGCGGGGAAGCCGGACACGGCGTCGGTGCCGGACACGACCAGCTCCCACAGCTCCTCCGGCGAGGCCACCCCGCCGGGGAACCGGCAGGCCATCGCCACCACGGCGATCGGATCGCCGTCGACGGCCGCCACCGCGCGGGGCCCGGCGGCCGGCCGGTCCGCCACGGCGCCCAGCAGTTCGGTACGCAGCCGGGCGGCCAGCGCGACGGGCGTCGGGTGGTCGAAGACCAGGGTGGTCGGCAGCCGCAGCCCGGTGGCCGCGCCGAGGCGGTTGCGCAGGTCGACGGCGGCGAGCGAGTCGAAGCCGAGGTCGGTGAAGGCCCGGCCGTCCGGGACGGCGCCCGGGTCGCTGTGGCCGAGCACGGTCGCCGCCGCGCCCCGGACCAGGTCCAGCAGTTCCCGCGCGGCCTGGTCCGGCGGCAGCTCGGCCAGCCGCGCGGCCAGCCCGCCGTCCGGCGCCGAACCGGCCGCCGGGGCGGCGAGCGCGGCCCGGCGCGGCGCACTGCGGACCAGGGAGCGCAGCGGCGCGGGCACGGTGGTGCCCGGCGCGCCCAGCGCCTCGGTGGTGAAGCGCGACGCCACCAGCAGCGGATCGTCGCAGCCGAGCGCCGCGTCGAACAGGGCCAGGGCGCTGTCCGAGGGCAGCGGGGCGATGCCGGACCGCGCGAGCCGGGCCAGGTCGGCCGGCCGCAGCCGGGCCCCCATGCCGTCCGGCTGCGCCCACAGCCCCCAGGCGAGGGAGGTGGCGGGCAGCCCGCGGGCGTGCCGGTACTGCGCCAGGGCGTCCAGAGAGGCGTTGGCGGCCGCGTAGTTGCCCTGCCCGGCGGTGCCGGTGAGTCCGGTGACGGACGAGAAGAGGACGAAGGCGGCCGGTTCCAGGCCGAGTTCAAGGGTGAGCTCGTGCAGCAGCAGGGCCGCGTCGGCCTTGGGGCGGAGCACCGTGTCCAGCCGCTCCGGCGTCAGATCGGCGAGCACACCGTCGTCCAGCACGCCCGCCGCGTGGAAGACCCCGGTGAGCGGGTGGGCCTCGGGGATCGCGGTGAGCAGCCGGGTGAGGGCGGCCCGGTCCGCCGTGTCGCAGGCGGTGAGGACGGCGTCCGCGCCGAGCGCCCGCAGCCGGGCCAGCAGGGCGTCCGCGCCCGGCGCGGCGGGACCGCTGCGGCTGGTCAGCAGCAGGCGGCGTACCCCGTGGCGGGTGACCAGCCGCTCCGCGATCAGCGCGCCGAGCGCTCCGGTGGCGCCGGTCAGCAGCACCGTCCCGGCGCCGTCGAACCGGTCGGCGCCGGTCGGCGCCACCGCCGGTCGCGGTGTGAGCCGTGGCACCAGCACCCGCCCCTGCCGCAGGGCCAGCTGCGGCTCCCCGGTGGCGAGCGCGGCTGCCAGCGCGGCGGACGACGCTTCGCTGTCGTCGGTGTCCAGCAGTACGAAGGCACCGGGGTGCTCGGACTGCGCCGTCCGCAGCAGTCCCCAGACACCGGCGGCGGTCAGGCCCGCCACCGGGTCGCCCGCCGTCGCCGCCAGGGCCTCGCGGGTGACGACGGCCAGCCGGGCCCCGGCGGAACGCTCCCGCGCGAGCCAGTCCTGCACCAGCGCCAGGGCCCGGTGGGCCGCCTCGGCGGCCGTGGCAGAAGCGTCGATCCGGACCAGCTCGGTCGCCCCGCCGTCCTCGCCGGCCCCGGCGTCGGTGGCCGCCACCGGGGTCCACTCCACCCCGTACAGCGGCTCGCCGCCGACGGCCGGGGCCGCGACCAGCGCCTCGGCCGGGACGGGCCGCAGCGCCACCGACTCGACGGAGGCGACGAGGCCGCCCGCCGGATCGGTGAGGATCAGCGACACTTCGCCACCGGTCGCCCCGGCCACCGGTTCCAGCCGGAGCCGCAGCGTGTCGGCGCCGGTGGCGTGCAGCCGGACCCCCGCCCAGGAGAACGGGAGGCGCAGCGCGCCGTCCGCAGCGCGCAGCGGAAGCAGATGCAGCGCCGAGTCGAGCAGCGCCGGGTGCACCGTGAAGTCGCGTGCGCTGGGCCGCAGCTCCTCGGAGAGGGCCACGTCCGCGAAGAGGGTGTCGCCCCGCTGCCACGCCGCGCGCAGATTGCGGAAGGCAGGCCCGTACCCGTAACCCAGCGCGGCCAGCCGGCGGTAGACGTCCTCGGCATCGGTGCGCACCGCCCCCGCCGGCGGCCACACCGCGTCCGGCACCGGCGCGCCGGCCCGCTCCGGGGCCAGCCACCCGGCGGCGTACCGGGCCCAGGGCGAGCCGGTCGCCGGCCGGGCGTGGACGGCGAAGGGCCGCCGCCCGTCGGGATCGGGCGCCCCCACGGTGAGCTGGAGCGGCACGGTGGCGTCCGCCGGCAGGACGAGCGGGGCCTCCAGGGTCAGTTCGTCCACCACCGGGCTCCCGGCCCGCTCGCCCGCCCGCAGGGCCAGTTCGACGAAGAGGGCGCCCGGTACGAGCGGCGCCGCGCCCATGGTGTGGTCCGCGAGCCAGGGCAGCGGGCCGGTGCCGACCGCGCCCGCGAAGAGCAGCCCGCCGTGCTCGGCCAGCTCGACCGGCGTGCCCAGCAGCGCCCCGCCGGAGCCGCCCGCCGCGGCGTCCAGCCAGTACCGGGTCCGCTGGAAGGCGTAGGTCGGCAGATCGGCCCGGTGCTCGCCGTCGGCCCGGTCCCGGCGGCCACGCAGTACGGCGAGCAGGTCGACGGGGGCGCCCTGGGTGTGGGCGGCCGCCAGGGCGGTGAGGTACGTCCGCTCCTCGTCCTGCCGCGCCCGCAGCACGGGCACCGCGCCGGGAGCCAGCGCGGCGAGGACCGCGTCCGGACCGATCTCCAGCCAGGTGGTGACCCCCTCGGCCGTCAGCGTCAGCACGGCGTCGTGGAAGCGGACCGTCTCCCGGATCGCCCGGGTCCAGTGCTCGGGCGAGGTGACGTCACCGGTCGTGACCACCGGGATGCGCGGCGCGCGGAAGTCCAGCGGGCCGGCGATCCGGCGGAACTCGTCCAGCACCGCATCCATGTGGGACGAGTGGAAGGCATGGCTGACGGTCAGCCGGCGGATGCGGCTGCCCCGCGCGGCGAACCGGTCGGCGAGGGCGCCGGTCGGCCCGGCGTCCCCCGCGAGGACGACGGACGAGGGCCCGTTGACGGCCGCGAGGCTGACGCCGTCGGTGAGCAGCGGCAGGACGTCGGCCTCCGCGGCCTCGACGGCGATCATCACGCCGCCGGGCCGGGCCGCGCCCATCAGCCGCGCCCGGGAGGTGACCAGCAGTGCCGCGTCCGCCAGGGAGAGCACCCCGGCCGCGTGCGCGGCGGCGAGTTCACCGATGGAGTGCCCGGCCACGTAGTCGGGGGTGACGCCGTGGTGCCGCAGCAGCCGGAAGAGCGCGGTCTCGACCGCGAACAGCGCGGGCTGGGTGTAGCGGGTCTCGGCCAGCAGCGCGGCTTCGGGGCTGCCCTCCGCGGCGAAGACCACCTCGCGCAGCGGCCGGTCGAGATACGGGTCGAGCGCCGCGCACACCTCGTCGAAGGCCGCCGCGAACTCCGGGTGCGCCGCGTACAGTCCACGGCCCATCCCGGCCCGCTGGCTGCCCTGCCCGGTGAACAGGAACGCCGTACGCCCCGGACCGGACGCCGTGCCCCGGAGCAGCGCCGGATGGTCGGCGCCGGCGGCCAGCGCGTCCAGCGCGCCCAGGGCGTCGGCCGGGTCGGTGACCAGCACTGCGGCGCGGTGCTCCAGTGCGGCGCGGCCGGCGGTCAGGGTGTGCGCGACGGCGGCCGGTGCGCCGGAGCCCTCCCGGACGGCGGCGGCGAGCCGCTGGGCCTGGGCGCGCAGCGCTTGCGGGCTGTGCGCGGACAGCGGCCAGATCACCGGCCGGTCGGGCGCGGCCTCCGCCGTGGCGGGGTCGGCGGGGGCGCTCGGCGGGGCCTGCTCCAGGATGACGTGGGCGTTGGTGCCGCTGATGCCGAAGGACGAGACGGCCGACCGGCGCGGCCGGTCCTGCTCCGGCCAGGCGGTCTCGGCCAGCAGCAGCCGTACGGCGCCGGTCTCCCAGTCGACGTGCGGGGACGGCTCGTCGACGTGCAGGGTGCGGGGGAGCAGCCCGTGCCGCATCGCCTGGACCATCTTGATGATGCCGCCCACCCCGGCCGCCGCCTGGGCATGACCGATGTTGGACTTCAGCGAGCCCAGGTGCAGCGGCTGGTCACCGGTGCGCTCCTGCCCGTACGTCGCCAGCAGGGCCTGCGCCTCGATGGGGTCGCCCAGCCGGGTGCCCGTGCCGTGGGCCTCCACCGCGTCCACGTCCGAGGGCCGCAGCCCGGCGCTCGCCAGCGCCTGGCGGATGACCCGCTCCTGGGCCGGGCCGTTGGGGGCGGTCAGGCCGTTGCTGGCGCCGTCCTGGTTGACCGCCGAGCCCCGGACGACCGCGAGAATCCGGTACCCCTCGCGCCGGGCGTCCGACAGCCGGGCCACCAGCAGCAGCCCCACCCCCTCCGACCAGCCGGTGCCGTCGGCCGCCGCCGCGAACGACTTGCACCGCCCGTCGGGGGAGAGTCCGCGCTGCCGGCTGAACTCGACGAAGGTGTCCGGCCGGGACATCACCGTCACCCCGCCGGCCAGCGCGAGATCGCATTCGCCCTGGCGCAGCGCCTGGGCGGCCAGGTGCAGCGCGACCAGCGACGACGAGCACGCCGTGTCGACGGTCACCGCCGGGCCCTCCAGCCCGAAGGTGTACGCGACCCGGCCCGACACCACACTGGAGGTGTTGCCCGTCAGGAGGTAGCCCTCCAGCTCCTCCGGGGCCCGGGACAGCCGCGACCCGTAGTCGTTGTACATCACCCCGGTGAAGACCCCGGTGCGGCTGCCGCGCACCCGGTGCGGGTCGATCCCCGCCTGCTCGAAGGTCTCCCAGGCCGTCTCCAGCAGCAGCCGCTGCTGGGGGTCGGCGGCCACCGCCTCCCGGGGGCCGATCCCGAAGAAGTCGGCGTCGAACCGGCCCGCGTCGTAGAGGAAGCCGCCCTCCCGGGCGTAGGAGGTGCCCGGCCGCTCCGGATCGGGGTCGTAGAGGCCCGCGAGGTCCCAGCCACGGTCGGTGGGGAAGTCGCCCACGGCGTCGGTGCCCGAGGCGACGAGCCGCCACAGGGCGTCGGGCGAGTCGACCCCGCCGGGGTAGCGGCAGGCCATGCCGACGATCACGATCGGGTCGTCGTCCACGGCCGCGCGCCGGACCGGGGTGCCCGCCGTCGCCGCGCCGTCCGGGGCGGCGCCGGGCAGCAGGGTCAGCAGGTACGAGGCGAGCGCCTGCGGGGACGGGTGGTCGAACACGGCGGTGGTCGGCAGCCGGAGGCCGGTGACCGTACCCAGGCGGTTGCGCAGTTCGACGCCGGTGAGCGAGTCGAAGCCGAGGTCGCGGAACGCCCGGGAGCCGTCGAGGGTCGCGGGATCGGCGTGGCCCAGCACGGTGGCCACGGTCGTCCGCACCAGCTCGGCCGCCGCGCGGGCCCGTTCGGCCACCGGCAGGGCGGCGGTGCGCGCCGCCCAGGAGCCGGTGTCCCGGCCGGGCGCGGTCGGTGCCGCCGCCCGGCGCCGCGCGGTACCCGCCAGGCCGCGCAGCGCCGGCGGCAGCGGCCCGTCCGCCGCCCGCGCCCGGAGCGCGGCCGGGTCGATCCGTACCGGCACCAGCGCCGGGGCCGGGTCCGCGAGGGCGGCGTCCAGCAGCGCCAGCCCCTCGTCCGGGGTGAGCGGCGCCAGCCCGGAGCGCGACCAGCGGGCCAGCTCCGCCGGCCCCAGCCCGCCGCCCATGCCGTCGGCCTGGGTCCACAGGCCCCAGGCGAGGGAGGTGGCGGGCAGCCCGAGCCCGTGGCGGTGCTGGGCCAGCGCGTCCAGGCAGGCGTTGGCGGCGGCGTAGTTGGCCTGCCCGGCGTTTCCGGTCACCCCGGTGACCGAGGAGAAGAGTACGAAGGCGGCCAGGTCGGCGCCCCGGGTCAGCTCGTGCAGATGCAGCGCGGCGTCGGCCTTGGGCCGCAGGACGGCGTCGAGCCGCTCCTCGGTGAGGCTCTCCACCGTGCCGTCGTCGAGCACGCCCGCCAGATGGAACACCGCCCCCAGCGGCCGCGCTGCGGGCACGGCGGCCAGGGCCCGGCCGAGCGCCTCGCGGTCGGCCGCGTCGCAGGCGGCGAACCGCACCTCGGCGCCGGCCGCGCCGAGTTCCCGGGCGAGGGCGGCCGCGCCGGGGGCGCTGTCGCCGGACCGGCTCAGCAGCAGCAGATGGCGGACGCCGTGCCGGGCGACGAGGTGCCGTACGACGAGCCGGCCGAGCCCGCCGGTGGCTCCGGTGACCAGGACGGTGCGGTCGGTGTAGTCCGGGGCGGTGCGCGGCGCGGCGGGCGGCGCCGGTGCCAGCCGGGGCACCAGCAGGGCACCTGCCCGCAGGGCGAGTTCGGGTTCGGCGGCGGACGCGCCCGCGAGCGCGGCCGGGCCTTGGCCCGCAGCGAGGTCCACGTCCGCGTCCACGTCGGCCAGGGCGAAGCGGTCCGGGTGCTCCGCGCGCGCCGAGCGGACCAGCCCCCAGACCGCCCCCGCCCAGGGATCGGTGACGGTGTCGCCCGCGACGGCGGCGAGTGCCCCACGGGTGAGGAACAGCAGCCGGGACGCGCCGTACCGGCTGTCGGCCAGCCACTCCCGGACCAGCCGCAGCGTGTGCACCACCGCCGCGCGCCCTCGGGGCACCGGTACGGCGACGACATCGGGGACAGCGGCCTCATCGGCGGTGCCGTCGGCGGCCAGGTCCGAAAGCCGCTCCACCAGGACGACGCGGGCGCCGGTGGCGGCGGTGGCCTCGGGAGCAGCGGGCGTCCAGCCGATCCGGTGCGAACCGGCCGACCGGCTCCCCGCCGCCGCCAGCTCCCGGGGGTCGACCGGCAGCAGGGCGAGCGAGTCGGCGGTCAGGACCGGCCGCCCGGCCGGGTCGGTGGCCGTCAGCGCGCCACCGGACGACCAGTGCACGCGCAGCGAGGTCGCCCCGGCCGCGTGCAGTTCCACCCCCGACCAGCTGAACGGCAGCGGCAGCCCGGCCGCGCCCTCCGCCGCGCGGGCCACCAGCGGATGCAGCGCCGCGTCCAGCAGGGCCGGGTGCAGCGGATACGTCCGGGCGTCCTCCGCCAGCTCCTCGGGCAGGGACAGCTCGGCGTACAGCTCGCCGTCCAGGCGCCAGGCCGCGCTGACGCCACGGAACGCCCGCCCGTAGCCGTACCCCAGGTCGGCCAGGTGGGCATAGAGCGTCTGCGGGTCGAGCGGCGTACCACCGGGCGGCGGCCAGGCGCCCGGCTCGCCGGGCGCCGCCGTGGCCGGGGAGAGCAGGCCGGTCGCGTGCCGGGTCCACTCGCTCCCGGCCGCCGGCCGGGCGTGCACGGTCAGCGGGCGGTGCCCGGCGGCGTCCGGTGCTCCGACGGCGAGTTGCAGCTGCGCCGAGCCGGTCGCCGGCAGGACGAGCGGGGCGTGCAGGGTCAGCTCCGCCAGCCGGGGTGTGCCGGTGCGGTCGCCCGCGGCGAGCGCGAGGTCCACGAAGGCGGTGCCCGGCAGCAGCGGGCGGCCCAGGATCTCGTGGTCCGCGAGCCAGGGGTGGGTGTCGAGGGAGAGTTGGCCGGTGAGCAGCAGGCCGCCGTCTTCGGCCAGTTCCACCGCCGCGCCGAGCAGCGGATGGCCGCCCGAGGCGAGGCCGAGCCCCTCCGGGTCGGCCTGGGCGCGGGTGGGCGGCAGCCAGTGGCGGTCGCGCCGGAAGGGATAGGTGGGCAGGTCGGCGGCGGCCGGGTCGGCGGTCGGCGGGAGCGTGGCGGCCGGGTCGAAGGCGACGCCCCGCGCGTAGGTGGTGGCCAGGGCCGTGGCGAAGGTGGCCGCCTCGTCCGCGTCCGCGCGCAGCAGCGGTACGGCCCCGGGGACGAGCGCGGCGAGGACCGCCTGCGGGCCCAGCTCCAGGTAGGTGGTCACCCCGTGGCCGTCCAGGGCCTGGACGGTGTCGTGGAAGCGGACGGTGTCCCGGATTTGGCGGGCCCAGTGGTCCGGCGAGGTGGGGTCGCCCCCGGTGTGGACGGGGATGCGGGGCCGGTGGAAGGTGAGGCCCGCCGCGATCGCGCGGAACTCGTCCAGCACCGGGTCCATGTCGGCGGAGTGGAAGGCGTGGCTGACGGTCAGTTCGCGGGTCCGGCGCCCCCGGGCGGCGAAGCCGCCGGCCGCCGCCCGCACCGCCGCCGGGTCGCCGGCGAGGACCACGGAGGTGGGGCCGTTGACCGCCGCCAGGCTGACGCGCGCGTCGAGGAGCGGCAGCACCTCCTCCTCGGTGGCCTCCACGGCGATCATCGCGCCGCCGGGCCGCGCGGCCTGCATCAGCCGGCCGCGCGCGGCGACCAGCGCGGCGGCGTCCTCCAGCGAGAGGACCCCCGCCGCGTGGGCGGCCGCCAGCTCACCGATCGAGTGCCCCGCCAGGTGGTCGGGCTCCACGCCGTGGTGGCGCAGCAGCCGGAACAGCGCGATCTCGACGGCGAAGAGCGCCGGCTGGGTGTAGCGGGTCTCGTCGAGCAGGGCCGCTTCGGGCGAGCCCGCCCCGGCCAGCACCAGGTCCCGCAGCGGCCGGTCCAGGTGGCCGTCGAACGCCGCGCACACCTCGTCCAGCGCAGCGGCGAAGACGGCATGGACGTGGTACAGCCCGCGCCCCATCCCGGCGCGCTGGCTGCCCTGCCCGGTGAAGAGGAAGGCCGTACGGGCCGTCCCGGACGCCGTCCCCCGGACCAGCGCCGGATCGTCGGCGCCCCGGGAGAGCGCGGCCAGGGCCCGCAGCGCGGCCGCCCGGTCGCCGCCGAGCACCACCGCGCGGTGGTCCAGTGCCGCCCGTCCGCCGGTCAGCGCCCGTGCCACGGCGGCCGGGTGGAGGTCGGGGTGGGCCAGGACGTACGCGTGCAGCCGTTCGGCCTGTTCCCGCAGCGCCTCGGGGCTGCTCGCGGACACCGGCCACAGCACGGGGCCGTCCACGCTCCCGTCGGCCGGCCGGGCCGGGGCCGGCCCGGCCGGCCGACGGTGGTCGGGGGACTCCTCCAGGACCACATGCGCGTTGGTGCCGCTGATGCCGAACGACGAGACGGCGGCGCGGCGCGGCCGGTCCGCGCGGTCCGGCCAGACCGTGTCACCGGTCAGCAGTTCGACCGCGCCGGCCTCCCAGTCGACATGCGGGGACGGCTCATCGATGTGCAGGGTGCGCGGCAGGACGCCGTGCCGCATCGCCTGGACCAGCTTGATGACGCCGCCGACCCCGGCCGCCGCCTGGGTGTGCCCGATGTTGGACTTCAGCGAGCCCAGCAGCAGCGGCTGCCCGGCCGGGCGGTCCTGCCCGTAGGTGGCGATGACGGCCTGCGCCTCGATCGGGTCGCCCAGCTTCGTACCCGTCCCATGGGCCTCCACCGCGTCCACGTCGGCGGGGGAGAGCCCGGCGCCGGCCAGCGCCTGCCGGATCACCCGCTCCTGCGCGGGGCCGCTGGGGGCGGTGAGACCGTTGCTGGCGCCGTCCTGGTTGATCGCGGAGCCCCGGACCAGCGCGAGCACCCGATGGCCGTTGCGGCGGGCGTCGGACAGCCGCTCGACCAGCAGCAGGCCGACCCCCTCCGCCCAGGCCGTCCCGTCCGCGGCCGTGGCGAAGGGCTTGCAGCGGCCGTCGGGCGCCAGCCCGCGCTGCCGGCTGAACTCCAGGAACATCCCCGGCGTCGGCATCACGGTCACGCCGCCCGCCAACGCCAGGTCGCATTCGCCCTGCCGCAGCGCCTGGGCGGCGAGGTGCAGCGCCACCAGGGACGACGAGCAGGCCGTGTCGACGGTGACGGCCGGGCCCTCCAGGCCGAAGGTGTAGGCGAGGCGGCCGGAGGCGACGCTCGTGGTGCTGCCGGTGAGCAGATAGCCGCCCAGGCCCTCGGCGGGCTCGTGCAGCCGGGGGCCGTAGTCCTGCGCCGTCGCGCCGATGAAGACCCCGGACGCGGTGCCGCGCAGCCGGTCGGGCGCGATCCCCGCGCGCTCGAACGCCTCCCAGGCGGTGGTGAGCAGCAGCCGCTGCTGCGGGTCCATGGCCGCCGCCTCGCGGGGGCTGATCCCGAAGTGCGCGGCGTCGAAGTCGCCCGCGCCGTCGAGGAACCCGCCCTCGCGGACGTACGCCGTCCCGGGGTGGTCGGGATCGGGGTCGTACAGGCCCGCCAGGTCCCATCCCCGGTCCGCCGGGAACGGGCCGATGGCGTCCGTGCCGCTCGCCACCAGGTCCCACAGGTCCTCGGGCGAGGCCACCCCGCCCGGGTAGCGGCAGGCCATGCCGACGATGGCGATCGGCTCCTCGGCCGCACCCCTCGCACCCGCGTCCGCGCCAGCCGGGTCCGGGCCGCCGTCCTGGCCGGACAGCCGCTCGTGCAGCAGGCGTACGACGGACTCGGGCGTCGGGTGGTTGTAGACCAGGGCCGCCGGCAGGGTCAGCCCCGTCGCCGTCTGGAGGCGGTCCCGCAGTTCCAGCCCGGCCAGCGAGTCGAAGCCGAGATCCTTGAAGGCGTGCCGGGCGTCCACGGCGTCCGCGGTGACATGCCCCAGCACGATCGCCGTCTGCGTACGCACCAGGTCCAGCAGACCGCCGGTGTGCGACCGCTGCGGCGGCGCGGCCACCGGTCCCGGCGCCTCCAGGGCCGGCGCCCTGCGGACCGGCGCCCCGGCGGCCGGGACGGGCTCCGGGTCCGCCGGGGCGTCGTCCAGCCAGTGCCGTTCGCGCTGGAACGCGTACGTCGGCAGCGGCACCGCGCCGCCGCCCCGCCCGGCGAGCGCGGGCGCCCAGTCCACCCGGGCGCCGCGCACCTGCGCCCCGGCCAGGGCGGTCAGCAGGGTCAGCGGTTCGGGCCGGTCGCGCCGCACCCCGGCCAGCAGGGCGGGAGCTTCGGCCGCCGGGGCGTCGGGCCCGGCCGCCAGCGACGCGCGGGCCAGGGAGGTGAGCACCGCGTCGGGCCCCAGCTCCAGGAAGACCGAGACGCCGTCCTCGCGCAGGGTGCGCAGGCCGTCGTGGAAGCGGACCGCCTCCCGGATGTGCCGGGTCCAGTACGCGGGCGAGGCCAGTTCGGCGGCGGTGGCGAAGCCGCCGGTCACATTGGAGACCAGCGGGATGCGGGGCGTACGGAACTCCACGCCGGTGGCGATCCGGTGGAACTCGTCCAGCACCGCATCCATGTGCGGGGAGTGGAAGGCGTGGCCGACGGCCAGCCTGCGCGTGCGGCGCCCCCGGGCGGCGAACACCTCCACGACCCGCAGCACCTCCGCCTCGTCGCCGGAGACCACCACGGCGCGCGGTCCGTTGACCGCCGCCACCGCGACCCGGGCGGTGAGCAGCGGCAGCACCTCGTCCTCGGTGGCCTCGACCGCCGCCATGGCGCCACCGGCCGGGACCGCCTGCATCAGCCGGCCGCGCGCCGCGACGAGCAGCGCCGCGTCGTCCAGCGAGAGCACCCCCGACACATGCGCGGCCGTCAGCTCGCCGATGGAGTGGCCCGCGAGGCGGTCGGGCCGCAGCCCCAGCTGCCCGACGAGCCGGAAGAGGGCCGTCTCCAGGGCGAACAGCGCGGGCTGGGTGTAGCGGGTCTCCTCCAGCAGGGCGGCTTCGGGGCTGCCCTCCGCGGCGAAGGCCACCTCGCGCAGCGGCCGGTCGAGGTGCGGGTCGAGCGCCGCGCACACCTCGTCGAAGGCCGCGGCGAACTCCGGGAAGGCCGCGTGGAGTCCGCGTCCGGCCCCGGCGCGCTGGCTGCCCTGCCCGGTGAACAGGAACGCCGTACGCCCCGGACCGGACGCCGTGCCCCGGACGACCGCCGGGTCGTCCACCCCGGCGGCCAGCGCCTCGATGCCGCGCAGCAGCCCGGCGGCGTCGTCCGCCACCACCACGGCGCGTTCGTCGAACAGCGTCCGGGTCGCGGCCAGCGAGTACGCCGTGTCGAGCGGCCGGACGGCGGGAGCGCCGCCGAGCCGGTCCCGCAGCCGGGCGGCCTGCCCGCGCAGCGCCCGGCCGTCCCGCGCCGACACCACCCAGGGCAGCGGCGCGGACCCGCGCCCGCCGCTCTCCGGCCCGGCGGCGGCGTCGGGCGCCGCCGGCTCCGGGAAGGCCGGTTCCGCCACCACCACATGGCAGTTGGTGCCGCCCATGCCGAAGGAGCTCACCCCCGCCACCAGCGGCAGGTCCTCCCGGGGCCAGGGGCCCTCCTCGGTACGCACCCGCAGACCCAGTTCCGCCAGCGGGATCGCCGGATTGGGCCGCTCGAAGTGCAGGCTCGCCGGAATCCGGCGGTGGGCCACCGACAGCGCGGCCTTCAGCAGCCCCACCAGCCCCGCCGCGCCCTCCAGATGGCCCACGTTCGTCTTGGCCGAGCCCACCAGCAGCGGCGAACCGGCAGGACGCCCCGCGCCGAGGGCCGCGCCCAGGGCCGCCGCCTCGACGGGGTCGCCGACCGGCGTCCCGGTGCCGTGCAGCTCGACGTACTGGACCGCGTCCGCCGCCGTGCCCGCACGGGCGTGGGCTTCGCGGACCACCGCCTCCTGCGCGGCCCGGTCGGGGACCGTCAGCCCGGCGGAGGCGCCGTCGTTGTTGACGGCGCTGCCCAGGATCACGCAGTGGACGCGGTCGCCGTCGGCGCGGGCCCGGTCCAGCGGCTTGAGGACGACGGCGACCCCGCCCTCCCCGCGTACGTACCCGTTGGCCCGCGCGTCGAAGGTGAAGCAGCGGCCGTCGGGGGAGAGCGCCCCGAACGCCGTGCTGTCCGCGCTGCTGCCGGGGGCGAGGATCAGATTGACGCCGCCCACCACGGCCAGGTCGGATTCGCCGTGCCGCAGGCTCTCGCAGGCGAGGTGGACGGCGACCAGCGAGGACGACTGCGCCGCGTCGACGGTCAGGCTCGGGCCGGTGAGGCCCAGCACATAGGAGAGCCGGTTGGCGAGGATGCCCCGGTGCAGCCCGGTGACCGCGTGCCGGCCCGGCACGCCCCGGCGGTGGTGCAGCGCCGCGTAGTCGTCCCAGATGGCGCTTGCGAAGACCGAGGTACGGCTGCCGGCGAGCACCCCGGGGACGATGCCCGCCTCCTCCAGCGCCTCCCAGCCCAGCTCCAGCAGCAGCCGCTGCTGCGGGTCCATCGCCGCCGCCTCGCGCGGGGAGATCCCGAAGAAGGCGGCGTCGAAGCGGTCGACCTCGGCGAGGAACGCCCCCCGGGCCGGCGCCCCCGCCTGCCCCCGGTCCCCGGGCGCCGGCCCGACGGCGTCCTCACCCCGGGTGAGGAGCCGCCAGAACGCGGCCGGGTCGGGTGCCTTGGGGAGGCGGCAGGCGAGTCCGATGACGGCGATAGGTGCGGAGTGGTCGTTACGCATGGTCTGTGACGTACTCCCTCGTCGAGGACGACCCGGTGAGCACCACCCTCCCCAGCGGCCCTAGCGGCGCCCTTGGTGCGTTCTAAACCGGGCCCGCCGGGTGCAGCCCGCGCCGCAGCGCGGTCAGGTGCTCCACCGCGATCCGCTGTTGTTCGCCCGGGTCCGCCACCCCGCCGAACGAGTGGTACGCGCCGGGGAAGTTGTGCACCTCCACCGGCACCCCCGCCTGGGCGAGCCGCAGCCCGTACAGCAGCCCCTCGTCGCGCAGCGGGTCCAGGCCGGCCGTGGAGAGGTACGCGGGCGGCAGCCCGGTCAGGTCCCCGGCCCGGCCCGGGGCGGCCCACTCGGGCACCGCGTCGGGGGCGGTGCCGGCGCCCAGGTAGAGCCGCCAGCTCTCCTCCGCGAGCCGGCGGTTCCAGACGGGGGTGTCCAGGTACGCGGACATCGACGCCCCCGCCAGGCGGTCGTCCAGGACCGGGGTGCTCAGATGCTGGAAGCACAGCGCCGGGCCGCCCCGGTCCCGGGCCAGCAGGGTGAGGCCCGCGGCCAGACAGCCGCCGGAGCTGGCGCCGGCCACCGCCAGCCGCAGCGGGTCGGCGCCGATCGAGCGGGCGTGGCCGGCGACCCAGTCCAGCGCCGCCCAGCAGTCGTCCAGACCGGCCGGGAACGGGTGCTCGGGCGCCAGCCGG
Source organism: Streptomyces sp. NPDC092296 (assembly GCF_044755465.1). Taxonomy (NCBI): domain Bacteria; kingdom Bacillati; phylum Actinomycetota; class Actinomycetes; order Kitasatosporales; family Streptomycetaceae; genus Streptomyces; species Streptomyces sp. NPDC092296. The sequence continues at coordinate 21,406 of NZ_JBIVRB010000022.1, forward strand.
TAGCTCACCGCGACCACCACGGCGGAGGCGTACAGCGCGGCCTGCGCGGCGCTGTGGTGGACCGAGTCCACGTTCCCGAGGACGAAGCCGCCGCCGTGTATCCAGAGCACGGCGGGCAGCCCGGCGGGCGCCGCGCTGGGGCGGTAGATCCGCACCAGCACATCGGGCGTGCCCGGCGGCCCCGGTACACGCCGCTCCCGCGCCGTGACGTCCGGTATCGCGGGCAGTTCGCGCAGCGGACGCGGCCCCGCCCGGTGGGCGGCGACCGCGTCGGCCAGACTTCCCTCCACCGGCACGCTCATGCCTCCAGTGCGATCGCCTGGGAGGGGCACAGGGACACGGTCTCCCGCACCCTGGCCTCCTCCGCCGCGCCGTCCACCCCGGCCCGCAGGACGAGGACGGTGCCCTCGTCCGACTGGTCGAAGCGGTCGGGCGCGGACAGGACGCACTGACCCGCGCCCAGACACCGCTGTGTGTCGGCCTTGATGTGCATGGGTTCCGTTTCCCTTCTGATCACCGTGTGACGGCTCTGATCACCATGTGACGGGCAGGCGCCAGATGCCCTGGACACCGCCCGCCTCCTTGACCGGCAGCTCACCGGCGGGGACGGCGAGCCGCAGCCCCGGCAGCCGCCGGAAGAGTGTGGACAGCGCGATCTCCATCTCGGCCCTGGCCAGGTTCTGGCCGATGCACTGGTGGACGCCGTGGCCGAAGGAGATGTGGTGCCGCGCGCCGCGTGCCACGTCGAAGGCGTCGGCCACCGGGAAGGCGTCGTCGTCCCGGTTGGCGGCGGAGATGACGATGATCACCCCGTCGCCGGCCCTGATCCGGTGCCCGCCCAGCTCCGTGTCGGTGGTCGCGAACCGTGCCACGCCGTCCGCGATCGCCATGTAGCGCAGCAGTTCCTCCACCGCGCTCGGCAGCAGCGTCCCGTCGGAGCGCAGCGCCGCCAGCTGGTCCGGGTTCTCCAGCAGGGTCAGCACGCCCAGCGCGATGGCGCTCGCGGTGGTCTCGTGCCCGGCGACCAGCAGCAGCAGCGCGATGTCCACCAGGTCGCGGCGCGACAGCGCCCCGGTGCTGACCTGCTCGGCGAGCAGGGTGTCCAGCAGCCCGTCCCCGGGCTCGCGCTGCTTGCGCCCGATCAGCCCGTCCAGGTACGAGCTGAGCTGCCCGAAGGCGTCGGCGCTGTCCTCCAGCGTGGTGTTCCCGGTCACCACCCGCCGTGACTGCTGCTCGAAGAAGGCGTGGTCCTGGTACGGCACCCCGAGCAGTTCGCAGATGACGACGGACGGGACGGGCAGCGCGAAGTCCGGTACCAGGTCGGCGGTCGGCCCCTTGGCCTCCATGGCGTCGATCAGCTCGTCGACGAGCCGCTGGATTCCCGGGCGCAGCGCCTGCACCTTGCGCACGGTGAACTGCGACAGCAGCATGCGCCGCTGGACGGTGTGCTCGGGCGGGTCCATGCCGATGAAGTTGCGGACCTTGCGCGCGGACTCGAAGCGCGGGGCGGTGGCGGGGTAGTGCGGGTGGACGCGGTCCGAGGAGAAGGTGGCCGCGTCCAGCAGCACTTCGCGGGCCTCCGTGTGGCCGCTGACGGCCCACACCCGGCGGCCGTCGTACAGCTCGACCAGGGAGACCGGCCCCTCCTCCCGGTACCGGTCGTAGCCGGCCGGGGGCTGGAAGGGGCAGCCCCGGGCCTGCGGGTAGGCGGGTACGGCGCGGGTGTCCCCGGCGCCGGGGGCGGTGGTCTCCGTCATCGCTTGGCCTCCACCACGGTGAGGGGAACGGTCGGCGCGGTCGTGGACACCGGTGTGCGGCGCGGCGCGCTGAACCGGCGGATGAGCGGTACTTCCACGCCGCTGAACAGCGCCTGGGCCAGGGCCAGGCAGACCAGCAGCGCGGCCAGCAGCAGCCCGGTCGCCGCGATGTCGGACCGGTCCTTGCCCGCCACGAGCCAGCGGTGCCCGTAGCCGACGACCAGTCCGTGCACCATGTAGAACGCGAAGGAGAGCTCACCGAGCCGGACCGGCACCCGGCCGCGGAACGGCGACCGGGTGCCCCGCAGGTCGCTCCGGGCGGCGGCGGCGACCAGCGGCGTCAGCCAGAGCGCCCCGGTGCCCGCGACCCCGTACAGGTACGGCACCCACGAGTCGAGCGCATAGCCGCCGATCGCGAGCAGCCCTGCGGGCAGCAGGCCGATCCGGGGCCACGCGCCGGCCAGCACGAGCCGGGCGGCCACCATGCCGAGCAGGAACTCCAGTGCCCTGACCGGCGGGAAGAAGTACACGAGCCAGATCTGCCCGAACGACAGCGAGCCGTCCGCGATGAACGGCAGGTGCGCGCCGCCGACGAAGTGGGAGCTGAGGAACGGTACGACGACGGTGAGGGCGGCCAGTACCGTGCCGAGCACCCACAGCCGGGGCACGCTCAGCCGGGCGAGCAGCCGCAGCAGCAGCGGGAAGCTCAGATAGAAGAACAGCTCGCAGGAGAGCGACCAGCTCACCGCGTTCATGGAGTTCGGCACCTGGATGTCGGGAAACCACGCCTGCACCAGGAAGAGGTTGGCGAGGGTGCCCTTGACGGTGAACACCTCGGAGGCGGCGAGCATCAGCACGGCGGCGGCGGCGAAGGTCACCAGGTGGTTGGGGAAGATCTTCACCAGCCGGCGGCGCCAGATCCGCCGCGCGCGCTCACCCGGCCGGGCCGACCAGGTCAGCACGAACCCGCTGAGGACGAAGAAGAAGGTCACCCCGTAGAAACCGGCGTTGCCGAAGACGTCACTGAGCGCGTCGCCCGTCCGGCCGGTCAGGAAGCGGGTCTGAAAGGTGGTGTGGAACGCGAAGACGAGCAGGGCCGCGATGAACCGCATCCCGGTCAGTGAGGGCAGCCGGGCGAGGCCCGGCCGCTCCGGTGCTGGTGCCGCTGCTGGTGCGCCTGGCATGAAGGAAGACCTCCGGCTTGTCCGAAACTGGCCCGTCGAGGCTCGCAGTCGCGTATTGGCCGGGTCTAAAGCCGCTCTTGCGCTGTACGGGAGCGTCGCGGCACCGCCGCCAGCAGCGCCCGCGTGTACGGATGGGAGGGAGCCGTGTACACCTCCTCCACCGGCCCCGACTCCACGATCCGGCCGTCCTTCATCACCAGCACCCGGGCGCAGACCTCCCGGACCACCGCCAGGTCGTGCGAGATGAACAGCGCCGCCAGGCCCAGCGACTCCTGCAACTCCCGCAGCAGTTCCAGGACCTGGGCCTGTACGGACACGTCCAGCGCGGAGACCGGCTCGTCGCAGACCAGCAGCCTCGGCTCCGGGGCCAGGGCCCGCGCCAGGGCGACCCGCTGCCGCTGCCCACCGGACAGGGCGAGCGGCCGGCGGTCCAGGTGCTCCCGCGACAGCCCGACCCGCTCCAGCAGCCGCACGGTACGGTCCCGCCGCTCCGGCCGGGCCACGCCGGTGCTGGCCAGCGCCTCGCCGACGATCCGCGCCACCGTCCAGCGCGGGTCGAAGGCGCTCAGCGGGTCCTGCGGGACGAGCTGCACGGTGTGCCGCCGCCCGCGCCGGTCGCGTTCGCGCACCGCGCTCCACGGCTCGCCGCCCAGCCGGATGGCGCCGCCGTCCGGGGCGGCCAGGCCCAGCACCATCCGGGCGAGGGTGGACTTCCCCGACCCGGACTCACCGACCAGGCCCAGGGTCTCCCCGGCGCGCAGCGTGAAGGACACCCCGTCCACCGCGGTGCGCCGGGCCCCGCGCGGGCCCTTGAACTCCTTGGTCACCGACTCCACGTCGAGCAGCGGCTCGCCCGTGGCGGCCGGGCGGGCGGCCGGCCGGGCGGCCGGCCGGGGCCGGCTGCCGGGGACCGCCGCCAGCAGCGCGCGGGTGTAGGGGTGCCGGGGCTGCTCCAGCACCAGCGCGGCCGGTCCGGACTCCACGATCCGGCCGTCCTTCATCACCGCGATGTCGTCCGCCAGCGCCTCGACCACGGCCAGGTCGTGGCTGATCAGCAGCAGGCCGGTGCCGCCGCGCTTCAAGGTGCCGAGCAGGGCCAGTATTCGGGACTGGACGGAGGCGTCCAGCGCGGTGGTCGGCTCGTCCGCGATCAGCACCCCGGGCTCGGCGGCGAGCGCCGAGGCGATCAGCGCCCGCTGCCGCAGCCCGCCCGACAGCTGGTGGACGTAGCTCCTGGCCCGTTCGTCGGGCTCCGGCACCCCGACGCGTTCCAGCAGCTCCCGCACCCGCGCCCCGGCCTCGCGCCGGGCCACGAGCCGGTGGGCGAGCAGCGGCTCCGCGATCTCCCGGCCCACCGGGCGCAGCGGGTCGAGGGCCACCAGGGCGTCCTGGGCGACCAGGCCGATCCGCCGGCCCCGGACGGCGAGCCAGTCGCGCGGGCCGAAGTCCCGGGCCTCGCGGCCGGAGATCCGCAGCCGTTCGGCGGTGACCTGTGCGGTCGGGCCGGCCAGCCCCAGCAGGCTCCGGGCCAGGGCGCTCTTGCCCGAACCCGATTCGCCGACGATCGCCAGGCACCGGCCCGCGTCCAGGCTGAACGCCGCCCCGCGCACCGCGTGCACGGCCCCGGCGCCGGTGCCGAACCGTACGTCGAGCCCCGCCACATCGAGCAGCGGCACCCCGGCCGGGGGCGCCTCGGTGGGGGGCGCCTCGGTGGGGGTGACGGCCGCCGGGGTGACAGTGGCCGGGGTGACGGCCGCCGGAACGGCCGCGCTCTCGGGAGATCTGGCGGTCATCGAACGGTCCGTCCTTCGGCTCGTGCCTGTGCGTGGCGGCCCACCACCGTGACCGCCAGAACGGTGCCCACCAGCAGCAGGCCGGGGAAGAGCGCGATCCACCATGCCTGCTGGAGGAAGCCCTGACCCTCGGTCAGCATGGCGCCCCACTCGGGCGTGGGCGGCTGGGCGCCCAGGCCCAGATAGCTGAGCGCCGCCCCGGTGGAGATGGACGCGCCCAGGGTGACGGTGGCCAGCACGAGCAGCGGCCCGAAGGTGTTGGGCAGGACGTGCCGGAGCACGATCAGCGGGCGCCGCACCCCCAGCCCCACCGCCGACTCGACATAGCCGGAACGCCGGACGATCAGCGCCTGGGCCCGCACCACCCGGGCGAACCCCGGGGCGGTGCCCACCGCGACGGCGATGGTAGCCCCCAGGACGCCCTTCCCGGTGACCAGGACGACCATCAGCGCCAGCAGCAGCCCGGGAAGCGCCAGCAGCGTGTCCGCCGCGCGCATCAGCACCGCGTCCCCGAACCGCCCCGACAGCGCCGCCGCCAGCCCCCAGACCCCGGCCAGCGCCACCCCGGCGCCCGTCGCCGCCGCCCCGATGGCCAGCGAGTAGCGGGCGCCGTACACCACCCGGGTGAGCACATCGCGCCCGAGCTGGTCGGTGCCGAACCAGTGCCCCGCGCCCGGCGGCTGCAACGCGTGCACCGGATCGGTGTCGCCCGGACCGCCGCCGGCGAGCAGCGACGGAGCGAGGGCGGCCAGCAGGATCAGGGCCAGCAGCACCCCGGCGAGCACCACCCCGGGGCTGGTGCCGCCGCCCCGCCGACGGCCGACGAGGGGGAGCGCCACCCCGGTCCGCACTGGTTGCCTCGTCATGCCGCGACCACTCCCGTCCCCTTGCGCAGCCGGGGGTCCACGACCGCGTACAGCACCTCGATCACCGCACTCACCAGCACGAACACCACCGCCGACAGCGCCACCACGCCCTGGACCACCGGCATGTCGCGATCACTGACCGCCTGGAGGGTGAGCCGCCCGACCCCGGACCGCGCGAAGACGTTCTCCACCACCACCGCTCCGCCGAGCAGCGTCCCGGTGAACCACCCGGCGAGGGTCAGCGCGGGCAGCGCCGCATGGCGCAGCGCATGCCGGGAGCGCACGGTGCGCTCGGCCAGGCCGCGCGAACGGGCCGTCAGGGTGAACGGCTGCTCCAGCGCGGTCAGCAGCCCCTCCCGCATGACCTGCGCCAGCACGGCGGCGATCGGCAGCGCCAGGGTGACCACCGGCAGGATCAGCGACCGGGCGTCCCCGCTGTCGGAGACGGGCAGCCAGCCCAACCGGAAGGAGAAGACCGTCAGCAGCATGATGCCGAGCCAGAAGGACGGCGTGGAGACGACGACCAGCTCCACCACTCCCGACACCCGGCGCGGCCAGCGGGCCCGCCCCGAGGTGGCCACGGTGACCACCGCCGCCAGGACCACCGCCAGCAGCGACGACCAGAAGGCGAGCTCGGCGGTCGGCCGGAGCTGCGCCGCGAGCAGGGAGGAGACGGGCTGCTGGAGCTGGTAGGAGTCGCCCAGCTCACCGGAGACCAGCCGCCTGAGGTACGCCCCGTACTGGGTGAGCAGCGGCCGGTCCAGGCCGTAGTGGGTCCTGATCTGCTCCCGCTGCTCCGCGCTCACCAGCGCGTTGGACCCGATGATGGCGTTCACCGGGTCGCCGGGGACGAGTTGCAGCGCCAGGAAGGCGCAGCTGGTGGCGCCCCACACCACCAGGACGGCCGCCCCGGCCCGGACCGCGAGGGTCCGGGCCGGGCCGTACAGGTGGGGACCCGACACACGTGGACCGGGCATCAGCGGCCCTCGACCCAGGCGCCGTAGAGCTCGGGCCAGGCGGCGATGGAGAGCCGCAGGTCGTGCACCCTCTTGTTCACGCCGACCGACGCCTTGGAGACGTACGCGGGCACCACGACCGCCTGGTCGATCGTCCACTTCTGCACCTTGGCGTAGTACGCGGCGCGCTGGTCGGGCGTGGCGGCGCGCTGCGCCTCCTTCAGCCAGGCGTCCACCTGGGGGTCGGCCACCCGGGCGAAGTTGTGGCCGCCGCCCGCGGAGCTCTCGGTGGAGAGGAAGAAGCTGCTGAGGATGTCGCCGTCGCCGCGCGCCCAGGACGTCTCGACCACGTCGTAGCGTCCCCCGGTCAGCTGGGAGGAGACCTGCGCGGCGTCCGTGGAGGCGGCCAGGTCCAGGTAGATGCCGGCCTTCTTCAGGTCGCCCTGGACGGCCTGCGAGAAGACGGTGGGCTTGCCGTAGACCGGGGCGACGACGGTGAGGCGCTTGCCGTCCTTGGTGCGGTAGCCCGCCGAGTCCCGGCCCGTCCAGCCCGCCTCGTCCAGCAGCCGGCCCGCCAGGGCGCGGTCATAGGGCCAGCTCTGCTCCAGCGCCTGGTCGTAGCTGTGCGGTGTGCTGGGGGAGAGGGTGCTCCAGGCGCGGGTGCCGGTGCCCTGGAACACCGACGCCACCAGTGCGTCCAGGTCGATGGCGCGCTGGAAGGCCCGCCGCGCGCGCACATCGGAGAAGAGCGGGCTGCGGGTGTTCAGGTAGAAGGTGTCGACCGCGCCGGGGATGTCCTTGGTGACGATGGACAGCCGGGGGTTGCGGGTCACCAGGGCGCTCTGGTTGGCCGGTACGGCGTCGGCCGCGTCGACCTGTTCGGCGGTCAGGGCGCCGACCCGGGTGGCGTCCTCGGTGATGAAGCGCAGCGTGAAGGACGACAGCCGGGCCGGTCCCTGCTGCTGCGCTCCCTTGGGGGCCCAGTTGTACGCGGCGTTCCTGGTGTAGACGCGCTGCTGGCCCCGGGTGTATCCGGTGACCTTGAAGGGGCCCGTCCCCACCGAGTCCGCTCCGGTGCACAGCTTGGCCTCGCCGTCGGTGAGCGAGGCGGGGGAGGCCATCCCCAGGTAGGCGGTGCTGGCCACCTGGAGGAACGGGGCGTAGGGGCGGCTGAAGCGCACCTCCACCGTGTATTTCCCGGTCGCCTTGGTGCCCACGTACGGCCCGAGCAGGCCCGCCGCGTACTGCGACTGCGTCGCCTTGGCGGTGATGTGGTCGAAGTTGGCCTTGACCGCCGCCGCGTCGAACGGCTTGCCGTCCTGGAAGGTGACGTCCTGCCGGAGGGTGAAGCGGTAGACCTTGCCGCCCTCGGCCGTCGTCCAGGACGACGCCAGCCAGGGTTCCAGCTCCCCGGTGGGGGTCTGGTAGACGAGCGAGTCGAAGACCGGGCGCTGGGCGAAGGCGGTCACGTCCTGGGCGCTGGCGTGCGGGTCCCAGCAGTCGGGCTCCTGGTGTTCGGCGTAGGTCAGGCTGCCGCCGGAGCGCGGCGCCGTGTCGGCGGCGGAGGTGGTGTGGCCTTCGCTGCCGCAGGCGGTGGCGGTGGCGCCGGCGAGGACGAGGGCGGCGAGCAGGGCGGTACGGCGGGCGGTACGGCGGGCGGTACGACGGGGGTGCATTCGAACTCCGGACGCGACAACGGGGATGCGGGGTTTCGGGTACTCTCGCGGCCCGGTCTAAAGCCGGACTGAAACCCCTTCGGCGGAGCCCGGCCGCACCCCCCGCGCGGCCTCCGCGAGCAGCGCGAAGGAGCGCAGCCGCTCGTCCTGCCGGGGGAGGACCGTGAGCGCCATCAGCTCGTCGGCGCCGGTGCGCGCCACCAGGGCGGTCAGCTTGTCCCGTACGGTCGCGGGCCCGCCGATCAGCTGGGGCGCGGCCAGCTCGTCCAGGAACTGCCGCTCCCCGGGGCTGTACGGGTACGCGGCGGCGGTCTGCGGGGACGGGAAGGCGTCGAAGTGCTGTCCGGTCCGCATCGCTATCTTCCCGAGCAGGTAGGGCGCGGCCACCTGCCAGGCTTCCTGGTCGCTCCCGGCGACGGTGACCAGGACGGAGATCAGGGTCCGGGGCCGCTCCAGCCGGGCGGAGGGCCGGAAGGACGCGCGGTACCGCTCCAGGGCGTGCGCGGTGGCCTGCGGGTTGATCTGGTGCGCGAAGGCGTACGGCAGCCCCAGCGAGCCGGCCAGCTGGGCGCTCGCCAGGCTCGACCCGAGTATCCATGCGTCGGGGCCGCCGTCCGCCGCCGGTACGGCCGTGATCAGGGCGTTGGCGTCCCGGGGCGGGAAGTAGCCCAGCAGTTCGCCGACCTGGCGGGGGAAGTCGTCCTGGCCGCGGTCGGGTACGCGGCGCAGCGCGCGGGCGGTCAGCGGATCGGTGCCCGGGGCGCGGCCGAGGCCGAGGTCGACCCGGCCGGGGTACAGCGCTTCGAGCGTGCCGAACTGCTCCGCCACCACCAGCGGCGCGTGGTTGGGCAGCAGCACCCCGCCGGAGCCCACCCGCAGGGTGGTGGTGGCGGCGGCGATGCTGCCGGCGAGCACCCCGGGGGCCGAGGTGGCCAGACTCGGGGTGCTGTGGTGCTCGGCCACCCAGTAGCGCAGGAAGCCCAGCTCCTCGATGTGGGGGGCGAGCGCCACGGTGTCACGCAGGGCCTGGGTGGCGGAGCCGCCGTCGAAGACGGGCACCACATCGAGGACGGACAGGGGGATGTCGGCATTTCGGGTCATCGGACGCCTCCGGGAGTGTGCGCCGCCGGATCGGGGTCCGGCGGCGCACGGGCGGGGAAGGGCGAGGTGCGCGGGCGGGGAGCTGCGGGGCTCAGGCGTGGTCGGAGACCGGTTCGGCCGGCGCCTCGACCGGCTCCGCCGGGGCCGGCTGGGGCTTGCCCGGCAGGAGCAGCCCGGCGCCGAAGACCACGACGGCCGCCGCGACGGGCCACCAGAAGGCGTTCCCGAACGAGGCGGCGGTCGGGGTCGGGTGGGAGCCGTCGCCCTGGAGGATCAGCGCGACCACGGCGATGCCGAGCGAGGCGCCGATCTGGTTGAGGATGAAGACCGCTCCGGTGGCTCCGCCGACGGCGTCACCGGGCACGGTCTTGTAGACCGACCCCATGGTGGGGGCGCCGACCAGGCCCATGCCGAAGCCGGCCGCCAGCTGGGCGGCGGTCAGGGCCAGCTGGGAGGTGCCGGCGTCCGACCCGGTGAAGACCAGCGCGCCGGCCCCGATGAGCAGGGCGCCGACGGGCACCAGCCGCCGGGCGCCGTACTTGTCAGTCAGATTGCCCGCCACCGGCATGCCGATCAGGGTGCCGAACCCCAGCGGGGCGAGCAGCAGGCCCGATTCCAGCACGCTGTGGCCGTGCACCTGCTGGTAGTACAGCGGCAGCAGGAAGAGCAGCGAGAACAGTCCGCCGCCGAGCAGGAACATCGTGGCCACGCTCGCGCTGAACCCCTTGCTGGCGAAGAGCCGCAGATCCAGCAGCGGCGTCTTGGCCGTACGCAGCGCGTGCGCGCCGTACCCGGCGAAGAGCGCGATGCCCACGACCAGCCCGACGATCACCCGGGCGCTGCCGAAGCCGCCTTCCCCGGCCTGCGACAGGGCGTAGACGATGGCGGCGAAGCCGGGGGAGAGCAGTGCCACACCGAGCGCGTCCAGCGGGACCGGGTCGCCGCTGCGCGGCGGGTCGGCGGGCAGCACCCGGATCGCCAGGATGATCGCGGCGAGCGCGAAGGGGACGTTCACCAGGAACATCCACTGCCAGGAGAAGTTGTCGAGCAGCAGGCCGCCGACGATCGGGCCGACCACCGGTCCCAGGGTGATCGGGACGGAGACCAGGCCCATCACCCGGCCGATCCGGGCGGGCCCGGCGGCGCCCGCGACGACGGTCATCATGATCGGGTCGACCATGCCGCCGCCGAGGCCCTGCACCACCCGGAAGGCGATCAGGCTCTCCGCGTTCCAGGCGAAGGCGCACAGCGTGGAGCCGAGCAGGAACACCGTCAGCCCCAGCAGCCACATGCGCTTGGCCCCGAAGCGGGCCAGCGCCCAGCCGGCCAGCGGGATGGACAGGGCCACCGCGAGCAGATAGCCGGTGGTGACCCACTCGATGGTGGCGAGGGTCGCCCGGAAGTGACCCCCGAGGGTGCTGATGCCGACGTTGACGATGGTCGCGTCGAGGTACGACATCATCCCGCCGAGCACCATGACGCCGACGAGCGTGAGCAACGCGGCGTCGAGCCGGGCCGGCCCGCCCGCCGCCGCCTTTGTATCAGACACGGTAACTCCCTTTAACCACTCCACCCAGAGCATTTAACTGGGTAGTTAAATTCCGTGGCTGGGACGGTAGCATGGGCGCATGAGTGTTGGCGAGAGCGCGCAGACAGCGGGAGGCCCGGCGGACCGGGGGCGGATGGACAAGCGCCGGGCGATCGAGGAGGCCGCGCTGCGGGTCTTCGCCCAGGTCGGCTACGCACAGGCGAGCCTTGACGTGATCGCCGCCGAGGCGGGCGTCTCCAAGCCGACGATCTACAACCACCTGGGTTCGAAGGAGAACCTCTTCCGGCACGTCATGACGGAGACCGCCGCCCGGTCCAACGCCAAGACCCTGGAGGTGCTCACGGCCTTCCCCAACGACCCGCAGGAGCTGCGCCCCGGGCTGGAGGGCGTCGCGCGCAAGCTCGTCGACTGCTACTGCGACGAGCAGTCCGAATCCGTCCGCCGACTGCTGTACGCGGAGGCGGTGCGCTTCCCCGACCTCTACGACGCGGTCCGGGCCAGCGGACCCAACCAGTTCACCGAGGCCCTGGCGGGCCGGCTCGCCCGGCTGGCGAACGCCGGACACCTGCGGATCGAGGACCCGGTCCGCGCCGCCAACCAGTTCATCGCCCTGGTCTACGAGGACCTGCCGGGCATGAGCGCGCTCGGCACCCGGCCGCTGGACCCGGCCGAGGTCGCGAAGGTCGTCGCGGCGGGCGTCGACACCTTCCTGCGGGCCTTCGGCCCCGACGCGTCAACTGGCGACGCCCCGGCCGGCGCCGCCCCCGCCCCCGGCCCGCAGACCAGCGGCCCAGGGGTCAGCGGCTGAGCCCCGCCGGCCCGCCGGTCACGACCGGTCCCCCCGCCCGTACCGCAGCCGGGCGAACTCCCGCGTCAGCGCGGTCCGCTGCTCCCCGGCGCCGCCGCGCATCCGCAGCACCGACAGCAGCATCCACAGGCGGGTCTGCGCGAAGTGCAGCGGCGACCCGTGCACATCGTCATGGGCGAGCAACCGGATGCCCCGGACCCGCTCCCGCAGCAACCGGGCGTCGCCCGGCGGGATGATCTCGTCGCGCAGACTGGTCACATGGGCCACCGGAATCCGCAGCGCCTCCAACTCCTCCGGGGCCAGCGCCCAGTCGCGGATCAGCCCGTAGACCTCGCCGGGCTTGCTACCGGTCAGCTGGGCGAGCGTGTCGGTGGTCACCCGGGGCACCTCCCGCTGCCACCCCGGGTCGGTGAAGAAGTCGCGCACCGGGGTCCCGGCGCCCGCCACACCGCTGATCCGCGAGTCGTGCAGGGCGGCCCGCAGCGCCAGATGGCCGCTGAAGCTCAGCGCCAGCGCATAGGTGTGCGCGGTGTCGGCCCGGTCGCCGACCGCGTCCAGGACGGCGGAGAACATCCGCCAGCTGTCCGCCTCGTACGGCAGGGTGTTCTCGCCGACCCCCGGCATCTCGGTGACCACCCCGGCGAAGCCGAGCGCGCCGAGCTGGAGCAGGACCGGCGCCCACTGCTCCTTGATCGAGACGATGCCGCCGACCATCACCAGCAGCGGCTTGGGGTCCGCCGCGTCCAGCCCCGCCGTCCAGCAGCGCACCCGTCCGCCGTCCAGCTCCACATCCAGCCGCCGCACCGCCGGGAACTGCGCCCGCCAGGCGTCGAACGCGGCGGTGCAGCGTTCCAGCGCCTCCTGCCGGGCGGTGCCGTCCACAAACGGGAAGCGGGCCATGTTGTAGTGCACACAGGCGTCCAGCAGCGCCCCCTCGGCCGCCAGCCGGTCGCCCGCCGCCGACCACTCGCGGACCCAGGAGCCCGGTGTTCCGTTCTCGTCGTGCCGGATGCGCTCCAGCAGCGGGTTGTAGTGGTCGGGTGACAGGCCCTGCGCATGGGTGTGCGCGACCACGAAGTTCTTCAGCTCGGCCAGGTCGTTCATACGTTTTCCAGCGCCTCCTTCACCTCGGTCAGCACATCGGCCGCCTCCGCCCCGTCGATCGCCCGGTGGTCGAAGGCGAGACTCAGCCGCAGCACCGGAGCCACCACCACCCGGCCGTCCCGGACGACGGCCCGCTCCCGCACCCGGCCGACGCCGAACGTGGTGGTGGTACCGCCGACCGAGTGGAAGGAGTCGACCGCCCGGTGGCCCAGCGAGGTCACCGCGAAGGTCCCGTTCAGCCGCGGCCGCAGCTCCAGCGAGGCCGCCGCCCGGCGGAACGCCCGCCGGCCCTTGCCCCAGGACGCCCGGTGCAGCCGGCGCACCCCCTCGAAGTCCGGCAGCGACTCCGGGTCCGCGTCCCGCACCCGCGCCAGATGCGCCTGCACCTCGGAGAGCCCGGCCTCGTGCACATTGGGCACGACCGTGCCGAGCACCACCCGCCGGCCCCCCAGGGTCCGGTCCAGCGTCAACTTGCCGTGGACGAAGGGGTAGTGCGCGATCCGCAGCCGCCGGCCGCCGCCGGCCACCGCCGCGTTGGCGTCCGGGTGCTTGGCCAGCACCTGCCCCGCCGCCAGCAGGACGTACGCCGTAGTCGAGTACCGCACCCCTTCGCTCTCCAGCGCCGCCGCGCGGTGCGCGAGGACCCGGCCCATGTCGACCTCGGTGTCCAGGAAGACCGGCGAGAAGTCCCGGACCACCTCCAGGAAGAACAGGGTGTGCCGACGCTGGCGGGGGAGCGGCCGCCCCGGACCGGACGTCACGGCGCCACCGCCAACCGGTACACGTCCCCCAGGCTGGCCGCCTCCAGCACCGCCGCCAGCGGCAGCGAGCGCCCGGTCTCGCGCTCCAGGATCGTGCACAGGGCGAGCAGCTGCACCGAGTCCCATGACTCCACGGTGTCCAGCCCGCGCCCCAGGTCCTCGGCCGTGACGGGCAGTGCGAGCTCGTCGCGCAGCAGCGTGACGAAGTCATCGACGGTCTTCACGGGGTCTCCTCTCCGAAGTGAGCGGTCAGACGGATGTGCCCGGCGGGCGCGGGCAGCGGTCCTGCGGCGTACCGGAAGACCGCCGCGGCGTCGTCGGCCTCGACGGTCTCGAACCCCGCGCGCGGATAGAAGTCCGCGACCTTGCCGTTCTTGGCGGAGCGCCGGTACACCGCGCGCACCTCGGCGGCGCCGTCCTCGAACGCGTGGCGCAGCACGGCGTGCAGTACGGCCTGCTCGATGCCGCGCGAGAACACCCGGCAGCTCAGCAGGAAGTTCTCGATGTGCAGCACCTCCGCCTCGCGCCGCAGCAGCACGGCGCCGACCAGCCCGTGGTCACCGAACCGGTCGCCGGCGGCAACGGTCAGCACCCGCGCGGCCGGGTCCTCGACCAGGGCGCGGACCTCGGCCGACCCGAGCCGCTCGGTGGTGAGGTTGAACTGGTTGGTCCGCAGGGTGAGCTGCGAGACCCGCCCGAACTGCGCCGCCTCGGCCGGCCCCACCGCCACCGACAGGTCCAGCTCGCGCAGGTACCCGTCCAGCGAGTCGAAGGTGTGCAGGAAGTCCCGCCGGGCCCGCTCCTCGCGGTAGCGGGCGGGCCGCGCCAGATCCTCCGAGGTCAGCTCGGGCACGTCGAACCACCCCTCGCGCAGCAGCCGCTCGACGTGCAGCGCCGGCTCCTCCCCGACCCGCACCACCGCCACGCCCGGCAGCTCACGCCGGACCAGGCCGCATTCGAAGGCGCTGTCGTCGACGAAGACGAAGCTGTCCGGGGCGAGGTTCAGATCCGCACCCAGCTCGACCAGGTTCTCGTGCTTGGGGCGCCAGTTGGCCCGGATCTGTACGAAGTCCGGCTCACGCAGTGTCAGCTCAGGGTGGTCGCGCAGGGTCTTCACCACCGGCTCCCGGTCGTTCTTGGAGACGGCGGCGAGCAGGACGCCCTGCGAGGCCAGCTGGCGGACCACCCGCTGGAACCGCCGGAAGGCCTCCCCCCGGTAGCCGCCCGCCACCTCGATCCCCTCGGCGCCGACCTCCCCGAGCACCCCGCCCCACACGGTGTCGTCCAGGTCCAGCGCCAGCACCTTCTTCACCCCGCCCGCCGTCCGGCGGGCCAGCTGGCCCACCTCGCGGGCGTAGGCGGTGAGCAGCCCGTCGGACAGGTGCGCCTTCGCGTACACGCTCTGCCGGACGTCCTGCGCCGCGACGCCGCCCGCCAGCAGCGGATCGAGATCCACCGTCACCACCCCGGACCCGCGCTCCGCGAGCCGCAGCAGCCGCGCGTTGGCCTCCCGCCACACCACGCCGAGCCGGCTGCGCGAGCCCAGGTCCAGCAGCTGGGCGGCCAGCGACCGGGGCAGCGGCAGGGTGTTGAGCACCAGGGTGGCCCCCTCGGCGGCGCCGGCGAAGACCTCCGCCGCCCGCTCGACCAGGTCCAGCTTCTCGGTCAGCACCCGCTCCACGTCCGCCACCCGCCACGGCAGCGGCAGTTCGTCCTCGACCACCGCCGGGTCGAGGACGCAGAGCGCGAAGTCCGGCCGGGCGGCGTACAGCCCGCTCGCCGGGTCGACCAGGTCGAAGACCCAGCCGTCGAAGTCCCCCTGGTGCAGCCGCGCGAGCAGCCCGTGCCGGGCCAGCTCCACGGTGAGCGCCGGGATCAGCGCGGAGAGCGTGCCGTGCCCGGTCACCGCGATCACCGGCGCGGGCGTCCCGGGGTGCGCGGCCAGCACCGCCGCCGGGTCGACCCGGGCCAGCAGCCGGCCCGCCCGTACCAGCTCCTCGTCGGACAGCTCCGCCAGCAGGGCGCGCACGGCCGGGTACTCCTCGGCCAGCACGCCTTGACGCAGCAGCGCCGCCAGTGCCTCGCTCACGCTCTCAGACCCCTTCCAGGGCGAAGCCCGCCTTGAGCCACTTGCTTGACTCGATGGAGATCCCCACCGCCCGCCGGCCGGCGGCCAGTCGGCCCAACGCCTGCTCCAGCTGGAGGAAGACGATCGCGTTGCCGCAGTTGCCGGCCTCGTCCACACACGAGACGGCCTCGGCGCCCGGCAGCGCCAGCCCCTCGGTGATCAGCCGGGTCATCCGGCCGGACAGCTGCGGCGGCAGCAGCAGATCGACATCGCCCGGCTGCCAGCCGAGCCCGTCCAGCAGCTCCGCCAGCACCT
Source organism: Streptomyces sp. NPDC092296 (assembly GCF_044755465.1). NCBI lineage: Bacteria > Bacillati > Actinomycetota > Actinomycetes > Kitasatosporales > Streptomycetaceae > Streptomyces > Streptomyces sp. NPDC092296. Next base: position 37,344 of record NZ_JBIVRB010000022.1, read on the forward strand.
CGCCGGTCATCCGGGGCACATGCTGCTCGATCGCCTTGTAGTCCTCGGTCGCCGCCGGCCGGTCGCTGTCCCGGTCGGCGGGGCCGAACCACTCCAGGACCGCGCCGGGCGCCCGGCCCAGTCCGACCAGCCGGGTGAACAGCGTACGAACCGCCGCCGCGCCCGGCGCCGGGTCCAGGGAGAGCACCGCGGCGCCCGCCGCGTCCCCGAACAGCACATAGTTGACCAGCTCCGCCGGGGCCGTCCGGCGCAGATCCGTGTCCAGGTCGTAGAAGCGCGCGATCACGTCCCCGCCCAGCGCCAGCACCGTGCGGGCGCTCCCGCCCAGCAGCAGCTGCCGGGCGACGTCCAGCGCCTGCACCGCGCCCGAGCACCCCGACTGGAGCTGGAAGCTGCGCACCCCGTCGATGCCCAGCCGGTCCGCGACGACATTGACCGTCGCCGGCATCAGCTGGTCCGGGGTCGCCGTGCCCAGCACCACCGCGTCCACGTCGCCGGGCCCGAGACCGGCGGCCGTCAGCGCCCGGCCGCCCGCCTCGGTGGCCAGGTCCGCCAGCGAGTCGGTGAGCTTCCCGGACTCCAGGTCCAGCGCCAGATGGCGGGACTTGGTGCCGATGAACACCTCCACCCACTGCTCCCACAGCGGGTCCATACCGAACCGCGCGGCCAGCGCGGCGTTGTCCACGGCCGTGCCCGGCAGCGCGGACGCCGCAGACCGTAGGTACACTTCCCGACCCGTCATGAGCCGCATCTCCTCGGAAGGTGGGTGACGTCCGTGCGGGCGGTCAGTCGGAGAGCAGCAGCCGCGCCTCGGCGGCGGCCCTGACCCCCGTCATCCGCCAGGTGCGGAAGCCGGTCAGGCCCGCGTAGCGGCCGCCGGTGCCGGTCGCCGGGTAGTGGACCCACTCGCTGGCGCGGACGTCGTTGAAGTCGGCCCAGCCCTCCGCGTGGACGGTCCCGTCCTCGAAGGTGAGGTCCTCGGTGTAGTACGTCAGCAGCCCGCCGTCGCCGGGCCGGACGTACTCGATGCGGAACGAGCCGTGCGAGGTGCCGATCAGCTTGTCGTCCTCGTCGTACAGCTCGTCGTCGAACGTGCCGGTCTGACCGACCTGCGGTTCGGCCACCTCCACGTCGTCCACGACCTTGACCACGATCTCCTTGGGGACGCGGATCACGATCTCGTCGGCCATCAGGGCTCTCCATTCGGGTGTGTGCGTCACAGGGACCGGGGCGGCAGCGCCCCGGCGATCAGGGGAGGTGTGCCGGGTGTCGCGCCGGGCCCGGTGAGGACGTCCGGCGGCTCGGCGGCGTCCGGGCGGGGGAAGAACACCTCGGCGGCCGGCTCGTGCGGGCGGGCCAGCACCGACCAGAAGTCGTGCCGGGTCCAGGTCCCGCTGTTCACCGGGTCGTTGTCGGCGAAGGTGTACGGCGCGTACTGCCGGCCCGTCGGGTCGGGCTGGGTGAACCGGCCCCAGAACCCGTTGTAGAGGTGGTGGTCGAGCACATGCGCGCTGCGCAGCAGCTGGTAGGCGCCCCGGTACCGGAAGGGGTTGACCGCCGCCGCCTCGCCGGACGCGGTCACCGCCCCGTGCGGGGTGTAGCGGTACGTGGCGGCGAGCGTGCCCCGCTCGTCCAGGAGCGCGAGCACCGAGCCCTGCTGGTCGGTCACCGCCCAGTAGTGCCGGCCGTCGTCGGTCAGCACGGCCAGCAGGGCACCGTCCGGCGTCCGCACGTAGTCGGTCGGCACACCGTTGTCGACCGTGCGCACGACGCCCAGCGGGGAGCGGGTCAGGACGTGCACGACGGCCCGGCCGTCCACCGTGGTCTCCGCGATCCGCCGGGGCGCTTCCTGGCCGAGCCCGTCGTAGCGGACGTCCACCACCCGCTGCCCGCCGAACACCCCGGTCAGGGTCTGCTGGGTGGGGCTGTAGCGGAACGAGCCGGTGGGATTGGTCTCCTCGGTGAAGTTGCCCGCGCCGTCGTAGGCGAAGGCGGTCTCGCCGAACAGCACCACCTGGCCCGCCCGGTTGAGGGTGAACCGGATGTCCCCGAGCCGCACCAGGTGGTGGGCGCCGTCATAGGCGTACTCGGTCTCACCCGCCCGCACCAGCCGCTTCAGGCCGTCGTACGCGTAGACCGTGGTCTCACCGTCCAGCACGGCCGAGCGCAGCACGTCGCTGTCGGCGCCGCCGCCGGAGCTGTAGCAGTACCCGGCGGCCAGCAGGACACCGCCGTCGGGCCCGCGCACCGTCAGCGCGGTCCGGCGGCCCGAGGCGTCGTACCGGATCTCCTGGGTGGCCGCGCCGAAGTCCACGCCGGTCAGGCGGCCGGCCGCGTCATGGGTGAGGCGGGCGGTGCGCCCGGCCGGTGTGGTGACCGCCTCGGTGCGGCCGGCGCCGTCCAGGGTGTAGCGGGTGGTGCCGCCGGGCGTGGTCAGCCCGGTCAGCGCACCGTCGCCGTCATAGGCGGCGCGGACCGTCTCGGTGCCCGGCGCGGCCCCCGCGCGGTGCTGCGGGTCGGGCGAGTGCTGCGGGTCGGGCGAGTGCTGGGGGTCGGGCGAGTGCTGGGGGTCGGGCGAGTCGGGCGGGTCCTGGGTCCGTACGGACGAGACGAGCCGGCTGCCGCCCGCCGTCCTGGCCCAGCCGAAGTCGTACGACCAGCCCGGACCCGACTTGCGCACCACCCGGCCCAGCGCGTCATGGGTCAGCACCAGCAGGGTCCGGCCCGAGTCCTCGTCGGTGACCTCGGTCAGCCGGCCGACCGGGTCGTAGCGGTAGCCGGTCCGGCCGCCGCTGCCGCTGGTGACCCCGGTGACGCGGCCCAGCCCGTCGTACCGGAAGGAGGTGCGGCCCAGCGGCGCGGGCGGATCGACGGCCGTCAGGTTCCCCGCCGCGTCGTAGCCGAACCGGGTCGTGGCGCCGTTGCCGTCGGTGACGGAGGCCAGCCTGCCGTGCGCGGACTCATACGTCCGGGAGTCGACATCCGTGTCCGGGCCCACCGCGCGGCTGCGCACCAGACGGCCCGACTCGTCGTACTCCAGCCGGAGTTCATTGCCCGCCGGATCACGCAGCACGGTGACCGCGCTCCCGTCCGGCGCCTCGCGGTACTCGGCCGCCGACAGGGCGGACGTCGGTAGCCGCACCGAGGTGAGGCGGCCCCGCCGGTCGTAGCCGCGCCGGGTGGTCCCGCCCGTCTCGTCGGTGACCGCCGTCACCCGGCCCTGACCGTCCCGGGCATACCGCGACACCCCGCCGGCCGGGCCCTCGACGGCCGTCAGCCGGCCCGCCGCGTCGAAGAGGTACCCGGTCCGCCGGCCGGTGGCGCCGATGACCACCGTCCGGTCCCGCGTGTACTCGAAGGCGGTGCGGACCGGGCCGTCCGGACCCGTCCAGGCCACCTCGCGGACCGCGTGCCGCGCGTCGTACGAGAGCCGGACCGCCGCGCCGGTCGGATCGGTCAGCTCGACCAGCCGGCCCGACGCGTCCCAGTGGTACGCGGTCGCCGCGCCGTCGGCGTCCGTCTGCCGCGCCAGCCGGCCCGCCCGGTCATAGCCGAACGACGCCACCTGGGCGCCCAGCGGGTCCACCGTCTTGGCGATCCGGCCGTCGCCGTCGCGGTGGAGCGTCACGACGCGGCCCTGCGCGTCGGTGATGGTGACCGGCTCGCCACCGGCGTCCGGCTCGAACGGCCCGGCGCCGAGCGACCAGCCGACGCCGAAGCCCGTGTCGGCCGAGGTGTGACCGTGGTACTCGCGGACCAGCCGCAGCGGCCGCCCCGCGCCACCGACCACCAGGTCGAGCTGCCGCAGGACGAGTTCGCCGCCGTGCAGGGCGACCAGCAGCTCGCTGAGATCCCCGAGGGGAAGGCGCCATGCGGCACGTGGGGCGGTGGTGTTGTCCCGGGGCGTGGGCACGGGGCGGCTCCTCGGCTGGCTCTGGGAGGCTGGGCCGGGCCCTCGTACGGTGGAGACCTGGGCTGTCCGGCGGACCGTCAGCCTCACCCGGGGCGCTAAATCGCTGCTAAGGCGAATCCCGGGCCCCGCCGTGGGACGGAAGCCGGGCAGACCGGGCGTACTCCATGAACGTTCTGTAACAGAACCGTGAAAGCCGTCGGCCGCTCTTACCCTGACAGGGACCGCACCTGCCGTACGCGTCCAGCGCAGCCGGGAACACGGGATTTCCGACCGGGGGAAGGAGCCCTCCGACATGGCCGTCACCACCGTCACCACCATCGCCGGGCCACACACCGGAGTCACCGTCCGGGTCGACGAGTCCCGACGGCTCGGCCGCCTCGTCCGGACAGCGCGTCAAGGGCACCCGCTCACCGCCGAGTTGGCCGGCGACCCGGGCGCGGGCAAGACACGGCTGCTCACCGCGCTGGCCCACCAGGGCCGGGCCCAGGGCCTGACCGTGCTGCGCGGCTGCGGCTCGGAAGCCGAGAACCAGGTGCCGTTCCACCCCTTCGTCCAGGCACTGACCACCTGGCAGGCCAGCACCGGAACGGGCAGCGGCGGGCCCGAGGCCGCCGCACTGCTGCGCGCCCTCACCGACGGCGGCGCGGCCGTCCGCGACAGCGCGGAGCCCGCCTGGCGGCTCCCCTACTTCGCGGAGCTGCGCCGGCTGCTCGCCGGGCTGCTCGCCGCGATCCCCGAAGGACTGCTCCTGCTGCTCGACGACTTCCACTGGTCCGACACCCCCTCGCTGCGGCTGCTGGAGACGCTGATCCGCCGGCCGGTCGACGGCGGCCTCGCGATCGCCGTTGCCCACCGGCCCCGCCAGGCCCCCGTCTCGCTGCGCGCCGCCCTCCAGCAGGGCGCCGAACTGGGCACCGTCGACAGCGTCGAACTCGGCCCGCTGACCCCCCACCAGTGCGCCGAACTGCTCGGCACCGGCCCCGACACCCCGGACCTCGCACGGCTGCACCAGCGCAGCGACGGCAACCCGCTCTATCTGACGGCGCTGGCCGAGACGGCCTCGGTCACCCATGACGCCCTCGGCCGCTGGACCGGCAGCGGCCTCGGCGCCCGGCTGCTGGCCGAGACCGCGCTGCTGGGCGAAGTCCCGCGCAAGGCCGTCCAGTCGGCGGCGGTGCTCGGCGGGGTCTTCGACGCCGGGGCGGTCGCGGAGGTCGCCGAGATCAGCCGCGACGAAGCCTGCCGGGCCCTGGCCGAACTGTGCGGGCGCGACCTGGTCCGCGCGGCCGACGGACCGGAGGGGTACGCCTTCCGGCACCCGCTGCTGCGCTGCTGCCTGTACGCGGCCACGGACCCCTGCTGGCGGGCCGGCGCCCACCGCAGGGCACTGGACCGGCTCGGCCGTTCCGGCGCACCGGCCCTCGAACTGGCCCCGCACATCGAACGCTCCGGCGCCGGCACCCGCCCGTCCGACGGCGCGGTGCTGGCCGCCGCGACCCGCGCCGCCGTCCACCTGGGCCGACCGGCGGAGGGCGCCCGCTGGCTCACCTCCGCGCTGCGCCTGCGCCGCCGGACGGCCGACCCCGTGACGGCCGACCCCGTGACGGACGGCGCTGCGACGGTCGGCGCTGCGACGGTCGGCGCTGCGACCGGTACGGCGACCGGCGTCACGGCGCCCGGACCGCTCGACGCCGAGCTGTGGAAGTCCGTGGTGCGCGCCCTCGCCGCCGAGGGCGACGCCGAGCGGATGGCGACCCTCGCCCGGGAGATCCTGGCCGGGCCGCTCGGCCCCGGCGAACCCCAGCTCTGCGGCGAGACCCGCGCACTCCAGGAGCCGCGCGTCTCCGCCGTCACCTTCCTCTCGACCGCCCTGGCGGCGACCGGCCACGAGGAGCGGGCGCAAGCGCTGATCACCGCCGAACTCCCCGCCGGGCCCGGCACCGCACCCGACGCCTGGACACCGCTCCAGCTCCAGCAGCAACTGGGCAAGATCCTCGCGGGCAAGGTCCCGGCCCGCACCGACGTCGAGACGCTGCTCCCGGCGGCCCGCCGCGCCGACCCGGTCACCCGGGCCGGTGCCCTGGTGATCAGCGGACTCACCGCCCTGCTCGACGGCGACATGTGCGCCGCCGAGAGGTCACTCGAGAGCGGAGCCCACGCCCTCGACGAGCTGGCCGCCGACCGTCCGGCCGGCGAGCAGGAGTGCGCCTACCTCCTGACGCTGAGCTGGACGGAGGCGCTGATGGGCTGGTACGGGCCCGCGCACGGCCACGCCGAGCGCGCCCTGACCGCCGCCCGCAAGCGCGGCGACACCCACCTGCTGGCCCCGCTGCTCGCCACCCTCGGCTATGTGCACTACCAGACGGGCCGGCTGGCCGACGCCCTCGACGCGGTACGGGAAGGCGGCGCCGTCTCCGCCCGGATGGGCCGCACCGACCACGCGCACCTGTCGGACGCGATCGCGGCGGCCGCCTGGGCGCAACTCGGCCACGCGTCCGCGCCGACCCCCTTCCTCCCGCAGCTGCCCGCCGCGCCCGCCGTGGCCCGTACGCCGCTCAACGCCCTGCTGCTCGCGGAGGCGGCGCTGGCCTCCGGTGAGGCGGACACCGCCCTGGCGCTGCTGCTGCCCGAACGCGACGCGCTGCGGGTCTCCCAACCGGTCGCGGTGCTCGCCGCCCGTGACTACGAACTCCTCGCCGCCGCCGCCGTCCAGGCGGGCGTCGGCCGGGAGAACCTGGACGCCTGGGCCGAGCACGCGGCGGCCGCGGCGGCGGCCTGCGGCCTCGCCGAGCAGAGCGGCCACGCCCTGCTCGCCCGGGGGCACGCCCTGCTGGGCCGCCGGCAGCCGACGGAGGCCGCCCGGTGCTACAAGGAGGCGCAGTTGCTCTTCGGCAGCGAGAGCCCGGCGGGTGCGCGGGCCCGTGAACTGGCCCGCTCGGCGGTGCGGGCGACCGATCGCGGCCCGGAGAGCGTCCTCGGGGAGCTGACCCTGCGCGAACGCGAGGTGGCCGAACTCGCCGGCGCGGGGCTCAAGACGAAGGACATCGCGGGCCGGCTGCGGGTCAGCCCCCGCACGGTCGACGTCCATCTGACCCGCATCTACAACAAGCTGGGGGTGACCTCGCGCGCCGGACTCGTCAGGTTGATGACCCTGGCGAGCTGAGCGGCCCCGACCCGGCAGACGAACCCGCCCCCGCCCGGCCGCGACCGACCGTCCGGGGTCGGTCGCGGGCCGGGCGGACCGCTCATGACCGCTGCGGGAGCAGACCGGTCATCAGCCCCGCCACGGCGGCCAGGTGGTCATTGAGGAAGAAGTGGCCTCCGGCGAAGACCCGCAGCTCGAAGTCGCCGCTGGTGTGGTGCCGCCAGGCGCGTACGTCCGCCACGGACGCCTCCGGGTCGGCGTCCCCGGCCAGCGCGGTGACCCGGCAGCCGAGCGGGGTGCCGGGCGTCCCCTCGTACGCCGCGAGCGCCGCGTAGTCGCCGCGCAACGTGGGCAGGATGAGCCGCAGCATCTCGTCGTCCTCCAGCAGCGACGCCACCGTGCCGCCCAGCGAGCCGACCTTGGCGATCAGCGCCCGGTCGTCCATGACCCGCGCACCGCCGGGCTGGGGCCGGCCGGGTGCCCGCCGACCGGACACCACGAGGGTGGCGGCGGCGCCGGGCGTCCCTTCGAGCCGTACGGCCACCTCGTAGGCGAGGGAGGCCCCCATGCTGTGGCCCAGCAGCACCCGGAGTCGGCCCGGGTCGTCGTCGGCGCCCAGGGCGGCGGCGATCCGGTCGGCCAGCCGGTGCAGGTCGGCCTCCGGGGCCTCCTGGTGGCGGTCCTGCCGTCCCGGATACTGGACGGCCAGCACCTCGACGGCGGGGGCGAGGGCGGCGGACAGCGGGAACCAGTAGGCCGCGGAGCCGCCGGCGTGCGGGAAGCAGACCAGTTCGGCCACCGCGTCGCGGCTGGGATGGAAGCGGCGGAACCAGGTGTCCTGACGGCCCTGTGCCACCGTCAGCTCGCCATCGGAAGGTCGAGGAGCCGGTCGGAGGTGAGGATCGCCTGGTGCAGCCTGCGCAGCGAACGGCAGGGCTCCAGGCCCAGTTCGGCCCGCAGCACGCGCTGCGCCGACCGGTAGACCCCGAGCGCCTCGGCCTGGCGGTCCGAGCGGTAGAGGACGAGCATCAGCTGCCGGTAGAACGACTCCCGCAGCGGGTACTGCGCGGTGAGGGCGTTGAGCAGGCCGATCACCTCGCGGTGCCGGCCGAGCGAGATGCGCGCCTCGACCGACAGCTCCAGGCAGGCCAGGCGCTCCTCCTCCACCCAGGCGGCGAAGCGGGTGAGGGCGGGCCCCTCGGGGGTGCCGTCGAGCACCGGCCCCCGGATGAGGGACAGCGCCCGGTCGAACGCGTCCAACGCCGCCTCGTACGCCCCCGCCTGCTGGTGGGCCCGGCCCTCGCGCATGGCCGACCGGAAGTCCGCCACGTCGTAGTCCGAACCGTCGAGGCGCATGAGATAGCCGGACGGCTTGGTGGTGATGGCTCGGGCCTGGGTGTCGCCCGCCGCCATCAGGAACTTGCGCAGCTGGGAGAGGTAGACATGGACGGAGGCGGAGGCGCGCCGGGGCGGGCCGGCCCCCCACAACTCCTCGATCAGCTGCTCCTTGGTCGTCACCCGGCCCGCGCCGACGAGCAGCGCGGCGAGCGTCATCTCCATCTTGGGGGCACTGAGTGAGTAGCGTTCGCCTGCGTTGGAGACGCGGAGCGGACCGAGCAGTTCGTATCGCATCTGTACCTCGCGCGGTAGGGGAACAAACTTTCGTGGTTCCGGCTCCCGCCCACTCTCATGTCACCGTCGCGGTCCGCGCATCGGAGAAACTGCGTACGTATGCCCGATTGGCCAAAAGCCGTCGTCGCGGGCGGCTTTGGAACGGCTTTGGCGCGCTCGGTCATCGTCGGGGGATGCGCTCTCTCCTCGCCCGGTCGGTACGGCTGGTGGTCGACTCCCTGGTCGCCGCCGGCCAGTTCTGCGTCTATGTGCCCCCGGTGGCCCCGATCACGGCGCAGATTCCGGTCGGCCCCGCAGCCGGCGGACCGGGCCCGGGGCACCCGGAGCGGCTCTGCCCCGAAGTCCCGCTCAGCGCGGTGGAGGCGGCACTGAGCCGGCAACTGCGCGGACGCCCCATGCAGTGGCCCGAGGACACCGCCCCCGACCGGGCCCCGCTGTCGACCTGGTCCCGCCGGACCCACCGCCACCGCTGACCCCACGTCAGGGAGCCTCGGCCGAGGAGCAGTTCCCGGAGCTGACCCGAAAGGGCCGTCGGCACCGTGTAGGTACTGCAAGGCCTTCGGCAGAAGGTTGCCTGATCACTCTGGAGGGGCCATGAAGAGCACGAGACCGGTCGCGCGGCGACGCGACCGTGCGGAATCCGTGGGGAGGGGTGCGCCACCGTACGGGGGCCGCCCCGCAGCGGGGCGGCGGAGTGCGGTGGCCGCGCTGTTCGCCGCTCCGGCGCGGGGCGTGACGAGGCGGCGCTCCCTGGCGGTCGCACTGGTGGCCGCGTTGCTGGCGGGCCTCCTGGGCCTGCTGGCGGGGCCGCCCGCGCTGGCCGCCGTCGGTGACCGGCCCACGGCCACCTGGAACATGCAGGGCGGCAGCAGCGCGCAGACGGACAAGTGGCAGACCGGTGTCGCGTACCTCGCCTACCGGGCCGATGTCGTGGCCCTCCAGGAGGCCGGGCCCACGCCGCCGCCACCCGTCGCCGGCACCCAGGTCGAGACCTTCGAGGAGAACAGCCCGACGCACCGCCTGGAGGTCGGGCGGAACGCCGACGGCAGAACGACCGTACTGCCGCCGGGAGTCGGCAGCCAGGTCACCCACAGCATCGCGCAACTCGGTCACGATCAGGCGCTGCAACGCCACGTCTACTGGCTCGCCACCGACCGGGCCGCGAACCGCAACCAGTGGGGCGAGTCCGAAAACCGCGTCAACCTCGCCATCGTCTCCTCGGTGCAGGCGGACCAGGTCGCGCTCATCCCCAATCAGCTCGCCCGCAGCGACGGTGCCAACCCCTACTCCGCGCGGGCGGCCCTGGGCATACGCATCGGAGACACGTGGTACTTCGACCTCCACGGCTTCTCGGGCAGCGGGAACGACGACGCCGGGCTCCTGTCGAACATCAGCGACTTCGTCGACAGCCAGCCCTTGGCGGTGGGGGCGCCGCACTGGATCGCCCTCGGTGACTACAACCGCGATCCGGGCACCCTGACGATTCCGGCCGGGACGCAGCTCTACAACAGCGGGAACTACACCCACAACCTCTTCGGGCAGAGCAACTCCTCGCCGAGGGAGCTCGACTACGGTGTCGGGACCGCCCCGGCCAACGGCGTCCTGGTGGGTCGAGTCCTGAACAACACCACCATCGCCCAGATGGCGGACCACGTCCCGGTGTTCGTCGGCCCCTTCCGGGGCGCGGCCGAACCCAGGACGCTCTACCTGGACGCGACGGTGGAGAGCATGGAGTCCGGCGGTGTGCTCGACGCCTACGAGGGCGGCTCCGCCAATGGGACGCCGATCTACAGCAACCGGCGCAACGGCGCGACCAACCAGCGGTGGACGGTGCAGGAGGACGACGACGGCGCACTCACGTTCCGCAACATCGACAGCGGCCGCTGTCTCGACTACATCGGTGACGCGGTGGCGGGCACACCCCTGCAGATCTGGGACTGCGACGATGTGGACACCCAGCGCTGGGCGGCGCAGTGGCTGGGCAACAACGAGTACCAGTTGCGCAATCTGGAGAACCAGAGCCTCTGCCTGAACGTCAGCGGCGGCCAGCCCGACATCAATACGCCCAAGCGGGCCATACTGTGGGACTGCAACAACACGCCCAATGAACGGTGGATCTTCACACCGTCCTGGCCGTACACCTTCGCCACCGAGGGGCCGTGGGACTTCTCGAAGCAGGTCCCGGGACCGGTCAGCGTCGAGTCCCTGAAGGCCGGCGGCCTGATGGACGTGGACCGCAGGCACACTGACAATGACTCACTGGTCGTCCAGTACCACCGGACCAGGCAGCCCAACCAGGGCTGGTACCTCTCCTGGAGCGACAGCCAGACCGTCACCTTCAAGGGGGTGCAGAGCGGCCGCTGCCTCGACATCCACAGCAGCGACACCGCCGAAGCCGGGCGCGAGGCGGTCATCTTCGACTGCCACCCCGGTCAGGCGAGCCAGCAGTGGCGGGTCGAGCAGTTGCGGGGCGCGGAGGTCATGTTCCACAGCGTCGCCCGCCCGGACCTGTGCCTGGATGTCCACGGCGGACCCGTCGACCCGGACCAGGGCTATCTGGACGTCTGGCCGTGCAGCAGCCATGCCGATCCGGCCCGGAACCAGACGTGGCTGATGACACCGTACGACCCGAGCGGCGATCCGGTGCTGGACCCGGAGTCCGACTGGGACGACCCCACGTCGGGCGGCGGTGTGCTGATCGGGGACGCCGGCAAGCCCGCCCAGCGGGTCGCGTACTACCCCAGCTGGTCGGTCTACGGGAACGCCTTCTACCCGAAGGACCTGGACACCCAGGGCATCGCCGGGAAGCTGACCACCCTGAACTACGCCTTCGAGAACATCGACCCGGTGAACCTCACCTGCTTCGCGGCGAACAAGGCGAGCTCGTCCGACGAGAGCGACACCGACGGCAATGACGGCTCGGCGGACGCCTGGGCCGACTACCAGATGTCCTTCACGACCGACAACAGTGTCGACGGGGTCGCCGACACCTGGGACCAGCCGCTCAAGGGGAACTTCAACCAGCTCGAGAAGCTGAAGGCCAAGTACCCGAACCTGAAGGTCGTGGTGTCGCTGGGCGGCTGGACGTACTCGAAGTACTTCTCCGATGTGGCGGCGACCGACGCCTCCCGGAAGAAGTTCGTCGGCTCCTGCATCGACATGTACATCAAGGGCGACCTGCCCACCGGGATCAACGACGATCCGGCCGGTGGCACCGGCGTGGCCGCCGGGGTCTTCGACGGATTCGACATCGACTGGGAGTTCCCGGGCAGCGCCAACGGGCACACGGGCAACCATGTCTCCGCCCAGGACGGTGCCAACTACACCCTGCTGCTCCAGGAGTTCCGCACCGAACTCGACGCCCTCGGCGGCGGCAAGCACTACCAGCTCACCGCAGCGCTGCCGGCCGGACCGACCGAGATCGGCCGGCTCCAGGTGGGACAGCTGGCGGCGGCGCTCGACATGGGCGACGTCATGGCCTACGACTTCCACGGCGCCTTCGAGGCGAACGGTCCGACCGACTTCCAGTCACCAATCTTCGACTCGCCGGAGAGCCCGGCCAATGGAACCCAGTTCACCGCGAACGACGCCGTCAACAACTACCTCACCCAGGGGTTCCCGGCCGGCAAGCTCACCCTGGGCGTCCCGCTCTACGGACGGGGCTGGACCGGCGTCCCGGACGGCGGCAAGAGCGGCCTGTACCAGTCGGTGACCGGACCGACGGCGGCGTACGGGTTCTCGCAGTCCCCCGGGGTGGTCTTCTACAAGGAGCTGAAGGCCGACGGGAAGCTGACCGGCGGCAACGTCCACTTCGATCCGCAGACCTACGGCTCCTGGGTCTACGACGGGACCGACTTCTGGAGCATCGAATCGCCCCTGTCGCTCGCCTACAAGCGGCAGTACATCAAGAACAAGGGCCTCGGCGGAGTGATGATGTACTCCCTGGAGGCCGATGACTCCACCAGCACCCTGCTCAACGCCGCCACCGGCTACGGCGACCTCACAGGGTGACCCCGTGCGGCCCGGCCCGCCCCGGCGGGCCGGGCCGCACACGCCCGGTCCGGCGCAGCGGACTTCCGCCGCTGCGCCGGACGCACGTCCGCCCCGCAAGGCCGTGGGGCCTTGCGGGGCGGAGTGCTGGTGCTGGTGCGTCAGCTCGTCAGGCTGTCAGCTTATTCAGGCGAAGCTGCAGGTGATCGAACCGGTCGGCAGGTTGTTGCCGGTGGAGTTGGCGGTGAAGCCGATGGTGGTGGAGCCGTCGGCCGGGATGGAGCCGTTGTAGGCGGCGTTGGTGACGCTCACGGCCCCGCTGGAACCGGTGAGGGTGCCGTTCCACAGACTGGTGATCTGCGTACCGCTACCGGTGGTCCAGTTCACCGTCCACTTGCTGGTCGGCGAGGTGCCGTGGTTCATCACCGTCACCTCGCCCTGGAATCCACCGCTCCAGGAGCTGGTCACCGCGTAGGTCGCCATGCAGGTGCCGTTGCCGGGGTTGGTCGGCGGCGGGGTCGTCGGCGGCTTCGTGGTGGGCGGAGGGGTGGTCGGGGGCTGCGTGGTCGGCGGCTGCGTGGTCGGGGGCGCGGTGGTCGGCGGGTTGGTGGGCTGCGACCCACCACCGCGGATGCCGGTGACCTCGCCGTGACCGCCGTCAAAGGCGACGTCGGAGCAGGAGAAGAAGTTCTCGTTGCTGTCCGAGCGGACCCACTGGATGAAGACCATGGCGTTGCCCGAGCGGCCCGAGGGCAGCGGCAGGTCCCAGTAGTAGTGGCCACCGTCGGTGCCCGGGGAACCCACCGCCGGCGGGTTGGTGACGGTCTGGACCAGGTCCAGGTCCGCCCAGGCGAGCGGCTTGGAGGTCGACCAGCCGGCCTTGGTCACGTAGACCCGGAAGCTGCCCGGGTGCGCGGCCCAGTTGCTGTACTGCAGCTGGATCGTGGAACCCGAGGTCAGGTGGGTCCTGGGCCAGTCGTCACGGGCGGCGTTGTACGAGGAGAAGTCGTACGGCGACTTGTTGCCCGCGCTGCACAGCGTCCCGTCGGGGACGTAACCCTGACCCTTGCCGCCCGCGTTGGAGTCGAGGACAGCGAACCAGTTGTACAAGGGCGTCGAGCCGGTCGCCGCGATCGCGGCGGCACAGGCCGGGTTCGTCGGGCTGAGTGCACCCGTGGAGGTGAAGGCGTCCTTGTAGCAAAGGTAGGTGCGCGAGCCCGGCATCATGGCGACACCGTGCGCCTGAGCCGTGCCCTGACCAAGGAAGATCAGGCCGAGCGAGGAGAAGAGAGTAACGACTGCTGAGATTAGAGCCAGTCTTCTGCGTCTGTTCAAGGTGGAGACCTTCCGGTGACGTCCCCCGAGGCCGTGGCCCACCGCAGCCGGTCCCGGGGTGGGGGGTGGGGTGAACGAAGCGTCATGGGAGCGCTCCCATTGAGGAACATAACAGCGGATCAACGGCGTGTAAACAGTGTTGGTCGGAAGTCGTCTCCGGCCTGATCGAGCGTCAGGCAGCTTGCGGCAGCGGGGCACCGGAGCGACCGGCGCGCCCCGGCGGCGGACTGCCCGCCCCCCGTGCCGCGCCCGGGGCCGGTGGCCGGCGCAGCCCGGTACGGCACCGCGCGTGCCGGCCGCTCGGGGTGGTACGGAGGCGTGTGGGGCGGCGGCGAACGCGCCCTGCGAACGCCCCCCCGGATGCGATGCCGACTCGACCCCGTGGGCATAGGGGTGCGGACCGGGCGCTCGGTGGGTCGACACCGGGCCATCGAAGTGGCCGTGGCCGCCGGTTGCCGAGAAACCCGTACGCGACAGGTGTGCGGCTCGGGGCCGGGTTTCCGCCACGGAGCGCAGCGTCGCCGTCTTCCGCAACGCGGACCGCCGGACCGGCGCACCGGGCACGAACGGTGATCGCTGCCACGTGACAGGCACGCTGTACACGGGTGATGCCCGCTGGCGGCCGTCAGTCACCGGCTGACCGGCCCGAGACACGTATGACAGCGGCGGAGCAACCTGCCCGTACGGAACCGCTCACGCATCGAGACCGTCGAACGGCCTGCCGCCCGCCGGTTCCGCGCCGTGGAACATCACCGCCGAGGAGCGCTGGGTTCCACGGCACGGGCCGATGCGGTGGCACGGGGGTCGTCTGCCGCTTGGCGCGGCCCTCCCGGGTGTCCGGGGAACACATGTCCGACCTCGTGCGGAGCGCCGAGCCCCGGCGCGGCCAAGCGCGGCCGGTCGGCCGGACGCCGGCCCTGCGGGGACTCAGCCGTCGCTCTCCGGCGTATCGGCTGCCGGGGCCGCCTCCGGTGCGTCCGGCTCGACCACCGAGTACATCACCGACCGCTGCTGCTTGTGCCGCTGAATGCGGCCCTTGGCGACCAGTGACTCCAGAGTGTTGCGGACGACCTGCGGCGTCGGCGTCCGGCCCGGGTGCCGCTCCAGCAGTTCCTCGCGCAGCTCCTTGGCGAGGCGCGGCTCGTCGTGCCCGCTGAGCAGGGTCAGGAAGATGTCCCCGAGCAGCGGCTGACCCGGCTTCCCCTTGGCGCTGCCCTTCGCCCCGGTCCGGGCGGCGTTCTTCCCGGAGCGCGGGCCCGCACCCTTGGCCCTGGCCGCACGCTGGGGCGCTGCCCCGTCGGCGGCGGCAGCGGGGGTGGGGCCGGTCCCCTCCGGCGCCTGCTGTGTTGCGGGCGCCGCGTCCGGGGAGCCCTCGAAGCGCTCTGCGATGTTCAGGATGTCCACCAGGAGCACCTCCTCCTGACGCAACATCTTGATCTCCTCGGACAGCTCCTGCTGCCGGCGGCGATTCTCTTCCAGGTCCGATGCGGCTTGTTCGATGTACCGCGATCGGAGCGTGGCAGCGGCTGATCGGCTGAGCACAACCGTTCACTCCTCAGTAAATGGATGACGTTGCGTATGGTACCCAGGCCGATGACCCCTGCCGTAGCTCGCCAGGGGCCTGGGCAGCGGGCCCATCCCGACGCGGGTTGCCCCGAGTGCCGTCATCGCCGCCTGCGTCCGTAGGGCCGTAGCGCCCCGCGCTCCACTCCGCAGCACCGACTCCGCCTGGTGAGTGCCGTCCGGAGCTGTCCGGGCCCGCTCCTGTCCGGCCCCACGCGCCGCACGCGGTGACGGCGGCCCATGTGCCTCACCCATCAGCTGCTCGTCACCTGTTTGACAGGTGATGAGCGTGGATGCCACCATGACGTCACCGCTTGAACCGGTGATGCAAAGGGTGCGTCGGCGAAGCGGGTGCTTCGACTCGTGAGAACTCGTGCGAAGGGGATACGCCATGGCAGCCAGCTACACCGCCGTTGTGAAGGTGACCGGCGAGGGCCGCAACGGGGGCCGCGTCCAGTCCGACGACGGCCTGCTGAAGACCACGCTGGCCATCCCGAAGGAACTGGGCGGGGCCGGTGACGCCACCAATCCCGAGCAACTGCTCGCCGCCGGCTGGTCCGCCTGCTTCCTCGGTGCGGTGCGCCTGGCCGCCGGCCGGCGGAAGGTGAGGCTGACGAGCACCGCCGTCACCACCGAGATCACCCTCCAGCACGGCGACGACGGCGAGTTCGGCCTCGCCGCCGTCCTCAATCTGGAGCTCGGTGGCGTGGACCGGCAGACGGCGGTCGAACTCGGCGCCGCCGCCCACCAGACCTGCCCTTACTCCAAGGCCACCCGCGGCAACATCCCGGTCACCGTCAACGCCACCGCCGTCTGATCCGGCCGACGGCAACCGCCCGACCCTTCCCCCGGCCCCCGCTCTCCTCCCCGGCCGAAACGGCGGTCTTTCGGCGTCCGCCCGGGGCCGGAGAGTGTGCGGGTGGCAGAGCCCGGCTTCTGTCGGCGGTATGACGGAGAAAGAGGATGGCGCAGATGACGACGGTGACGCCCCCCGCGCCCAGGCAGCGGCCGGACCCGCTCGATGTGATCGTCGCGGAACACCGGGCCGGGCTCATCGCGTACGCCGAGAGACTGCTGCACGATCGCGGGCTCGCCGAGGATGTCGTTCAGGAGGCGTTCATCCGGGCCTGGCGGCACATCGACCGCCTGCACGGTACGGAGGGCTCGGTGCGGGGCTGGCTGCTCACCGTGACACGCCGTCTGGTCGTCGACTGGGTACGCAAACCGCACACCCGCAGGGAGGTGGTGGGGGCCGGCTACAGCGACCCGCCGTGCAGGGCCGACCGCATCGGCGCCGTACATGACGCCCTGCTGGCCGTGCCTTTACTCCGGACGCTGTCGCCGGAGCACCGCGCGGTGCTGGTCCACCTCTATCTGTACGACCGGACCATTCAGGAGACCGCCGGAATTCTGGGAGTGCCGCCGGGGACGGTCAAATCCCGTCAGTACAACGCGCTGCGCAAACTGCGCGGGGCGGCCGGAGGCGGCTCGACACCCTGTGACACCAGGGGCCCACGGCACGCCTGAATCCGGCGCTTCGGTCGGGACGCCTCTCCCGTGCAGGCGGCTGCGTCGTACGGGGGCAACGGTGCGGGGCCGCCGCGTACGCGCCCGTCAGTGGGCGGCTGCGGCCTGGGCGCTGCTCTTGCGGGCACGGTAGGCGGCGGCCTTGATCTTGTTGCCGCAGGACTCCATGCCGCACCACTGCCGGCGCATGCCGCGTGAGCGGTCGATGTAGACACGTGTGCACTCGGGGTTGCCGCACTCCTTGAGCAGCGGCACATCCGGCCCGCTCAGCAGCTCGACGGCCTGCCGTGCCACGGTGGCCAGGGCCTCGTCCGGCGTCGCCTCGGTCCAACGCCCGGACGAGGTGAGCTGCGGCGTCGCCGACGGCTTGCGGGCCGCGCTGTTCAGCACGGCCAGTGCGTCGTCGCCGTACTCCTCGCCCAGACGGCGGGCCGTGACCAGCTCGTAGATGGCCTCCCGTACGGTCTTCGCCTCTTCGACGTCATCCGGCCGAGCGGGCGAGACGGCGTCGACGATGCCGGACTCCCGGTACCAGGCGTCCAGTCGGTCCGGCGTCGCGAACATCTCGAACCGCGTCGAACGGCGCGCGCGGAGGGTCGCGGCGAAGTCGAGGGACGGGTTTCCGCAGACGAAGACATGGTTCAGGTTCACAGTCACCATCCTGGCAGGTGACTCTTGCGTCCGCAAGATTTGTCACCTGTCAGAGTGGTCACCATGTCCCGGGTCCCCCGCTGCCTGCTCCCGTCGGCACGGCAGCGGCTCACACCCCGGGTGCGCCCGTCTCGGTCAGTCCGCCGTCGGCCAGCCGCAGCCACCGGTGCACCCCGATCCCGTCGAGGAAACGCTCGTCGTGGCTGACCACGACGAACGCCCCCTGGTAGGAGCCGAGCGCGCTCTCCAACTGCTCGGCGCTCACCAGGTCGAGGTTGTTCGTCGGCTCGTCCAGCAGCAGCAGTTGCGGTGCCGGTTCGGCGCACAGCACGCAGGCCAGGGTGGCGCGCAGCCGTTCGCCGCCCGACAGCACCGCGACGGGGAGGTGGGCGCGGGCGCCGCGGAAGAGGAAGCGCGCGAGCAGGGTCATCCGTTCCGCCTCCGCCCGGTGCGGCGCGAACGCGGCGAAGTTCTCGGCCACCGTGCGGTCCGGGTCCAGCAGGTCCAGCCGCTGCGAGAGGTAGGCGATCCGGCCGTCGGCCCGCTTGATCTGCCCGCTGTCCAGGGCGAGATCACCGTTGATCACGCGCAGCAGCGTGGTCTTGCCCGCGCCGTTGGGCCCGGTCAGCGCGATGCGTTCCGGTCCCCGGACCGTCAGGTCGACGCCGGTGCCGCTGAACTGGGCCCGCCCGCCGTAGCGGACCTGGAGTTGCTCGCCGAGGAAGACGGTGCGCCCGGCGGGCACGCCGGTGTCCGGCAGGTCGAGTACGATGCGCTGCTCCTCGCGCAGGGCGCGTTCGGCCTCGTCCAGCCGGGTCCTGGCCTCCCCGACCCGGGAGGCGTGCAGCCGGCCCGCCCGGCCTGCGGACTCCTGGGCGCCGCGCTTCATGTTCCCGGCGAAGATGCGCGGCAGTCCGGCGCTCTTGAGGTTGCGGGCGGCGTTGTTCGCGCGGCGCTCGGCCCGCTCCCGGGCCTGCTGCATCTCGCGCTTCTCCCGCTTCAGCTCCTGTTCGGCGTTGCGGACGTTCTTCTCCGCGACCTCCTGCTCGGCGCGCACGGCCTCCTCGTACGCGGTGAAGTCGCCCCCGTACAGGCGCAGTTCGCCACGGTCGAGTGCGGCGATGCGCTCCATCCGGTCGAGCAGCGCCCGGTCGTGGCTGACGAGCAGCAGGCAGCCGTTCCAGTCCGCCAGGACGTCGTAGAGCCTGCGGCGGGCGTCGAGGTCGAGGTTGTTGGTCGGTTCGTCGAGCAGCAGCACAGCGGGCTGCTTCAGCAGCTGCGCCGCGAGGCCGAGCGAGACGACCTGGCCGCCGCTGAGGGTGTCCAGGGTCCGGTCCAGGGTGAGGTCGGCCAGGCCGAGCCGGTCCAGTTGGGCGCGGGTGCGTTCCTCGATGTCCCAGTCGTCACCGATGGCCGTGAAGTGCTCCTCGCTCACATCCCCGGACTCGACGGCGTCCAGGGCCCGGATCACGGCGGCGACGCCCAGCACCTCGGCCACCGTGAGCCCCCCGGCCGGCGGGAGGCTCTGCGGAAGGTAGCCGAGCGTGCCGCCCACGGCCACGGACCCGGTGGTGGGCCGCAGTTCGCCGGCGATCAGCTTGAGCAGGGTGCTCTTGCCGGTGCCGTTGGGCGC
This sequence comes from Streptomyces sp. NPDC092296, assembly GCF_044755465.1. Lineage (NCBI taxonomy): Bacteria > Bacillati > Actinomycetota > Actinomycetes > Kitasatosporales > Streptomycetaceae > Streptomyces > Streptomyces sp. NPDC092296. The sequence continues at coordinate 56,733 of NZ_JBIVRB010000022.1, forward strand.
GACCAGGCCGGTACGGCCGCTGCCGGTGGTGAAGGACAGTTCTTCGAAGACCGGCGTGTCGTCGGGCCAGTGGAAGGACAGGTTCGAGCAGACGATGGCGGCGTCGGACATGGAGGCGACCTCGTGGGCGATGCGGGCAGCTGAAAACCGTGCTGCCCTCGGCAGACATGGGGAACTGGGGACGACTGAGCAGCCACTGCGGCCGCGCTGCTGCGCGCCGACCGGTGGCGATCAGCTCCGGGTATCACCCGGAGATGTCGTCGTCACCCACCATGTCGCGTCTCCTCGATAGACATCGGACGTCGCTCCTAGCCTAGCAGCAGCCACCCCACCGACCCGGGCCGCGCGACTCGGCGCAGAGCGCGCCGGGGTCATCGGCACCGCGCACCTGCGGATGCTGTCCGGGATCGGCCCGTCCACGCCGGGGCCCGTGCGGTGGGACGCCGAGCAGGCCCCATCGGTCCACGGGGGCGGCTCGGCTAGAGCCCCAGGTCGGTGGCCAGGCAGGAGGAGAACAGCCAGGACCGCTCGGGGTTGTACCTGTCCCTCGCCGGGTCCTGTGGTCCGACCGGCTGCTCCTCGACCATGTCCTCGTAGCGGATGCGCTCGGGCAGCGTGCCGAACCGGGTGTGACGCACCGTGGCGGCGGTGTCCGTCGTGCGCTGGTTCTCCATGGCCAACTCCGTCCGATCGGCGGCGGATCACACCGTACTGCTCGAGCATCATCAGACTCGCACTCCGTTCGTCACCTGTCAAGGCGGTGACGAATGGCGCTGAATCGACCTCGGACCGGCTGGAAGGCGCGCACGCGCGGGCCCGATGAGCGGCCCGGGGCGGAGTGTCCGGCCGGACCGGGTCCCTCGGAGCACGGGCGGTGCCCGGGTCAGAAGTGGTCCACGTCGATGACGGCCTGGGCGAAGGCCGTGGGTGCCTCCTGCGGCACGTTGTGCCCGATGCCGGGCAGGGTGCGGTGGTCGTACGCGCCGGTGAACCGGTCCCGGTACGAGGAGCCGTTGCCCGGCGCCGTGAAGGGGTCGCGCTCGGCGTCCAGGGTGATGGTGGGCACCGTGATGGCCGGTCGGGCGGCGAGTCGCTTCTCCAGGGCGTCGTAGCGGCGCTCGCCGGCGGCGAGGCTCAGCCGCCAGCGGTAGTTGTGGATCACGATGGCGACGTAGTCGGGGTTGTCGAAGGCTCGGGCGGTGCGCTCGAAGGTGGCATCGCTGAACTGCCAGGTCGGGGAGACGGTGCTCCAGACGAGCCGGGCCAGGTCGTGCCGCTTCGTCCGGTCCTCCATGGCGAGCCGGCCCCGCTCCGTGGCGAAGTAGTACTGGTACCACCAGGCGTATTCGGCCTGCGGCGCCAGCGGCTGGAGGTTGGCCGCCAGATTGGTGACGAGGTAGCCGCTCACCGACACCAGGGCCTTGCAGCGCTCGGGCCGGAGGGCCGCGATGATGTCGGCGGTGCGTGAGCCCCAGTCGAAGCCGGCGAGCACGGCCTTCTCGATCTTGAGGGCGTCCAGCAGGGCGATGATGTCCAGGGCGATCACCGACTGCTGGGCGTTCCGGAACGTCCGGGAGGAGAGGAAGCGGGTCGTGCCGTGCCCCCGGAGGTAGGGGACGATCACCCGGTAGCCCTGCGCCGCCAGCAGGGGAGCGACATCGACATAGCTGTGGATGTCGTAGGGCCAGCCGTGCAGGCAGATGACGACGGGGCCGTGGGCGGGTCCCGCTTCGGCGTAGCCGACATCGAGCAGACCGGCCTTGACCTGCTTCAGCGAGGCGAACGAGGTGTGCCTGCCGGGGTGGGCCGTGGGCGCGATCGGCGTCCCGGCCCCGCTTCGAGGGGCGGCGGAGGCGGTGGGGAGCCCCTGGGTGCCGGTCAGCGAAGTGGCGGCCGCGCCCGCGCCCAGCCCCAGGGCCTTGCCGAAGGTACGCCTGCTGATCATGGGAATCCCTCCGTGCGTTTCGAGGTGCCGATCTGCGTGTCCCGGGCGAGCTGAACCAAACATGCGTTCGCTCGGGCGGCGCGGTCTGCCTGCGAAACGACTGTTGCACAGGGCTCGTCACCTATCAAGCAGGTGACGAATCGCGGGGGGTTTCGCCGGGGCGGTACGGGCGGGGTGAGGCGCCGAGTACGCGCAGTGCCCGGCTCGTCGGCGCCGCGCCCCGCAGCGGTCGAGCGCCCGCCCGACGGCGCGAGCCATGGCCTGCTCGCCCGCCGCGTTCGGGTGGGCGGGGGCCGCCGGGGTCTCGGGAGCGAGCGTCTCGATCCAGCGTCGGCCGCTGGGCTGACACATGTCGTGCCCGATGCTCGGGGCGTAGGTGTCGACGTACACGGCGCCATGCCGACGGGCCTCGGTCCGAAGCATGGCGTTGAGCTTCTTCTCGGTGTCGCGCAGATAGGCGAAGTCACCGGCTGCGAACGGCACTGCGGCGCTGGTGCACCCGACGCCGTCCTCCGGGAAGAGGTCGGGATAGCCGACGACCGCGATCCGCGCGTGCGGCGCCCGCTGCCGGATTCCCCGAAGCGCCTGGGCGATCTTCGGTCCGGTCTGCGCTATCCGCTGCGCCAACTGGTCGGTGCCGCCAGTGGTGAAGTGGGTGCGGCAGGGCGACCCGGCGGGGTCGCCGGCGGTCAGTCCGGCGCAGGTGGCGATGTCGGAGCTGAAGCCGATGTCATTGCCGCCGATGGTGAGGGTGACCAGCCGGGTGCCGCGCGTGAGGGCGTCTAACTGGGCCGGGGCGGTGCCCTGCGCTGCGGTGAGCTGCGCGGTCGTCGCGCCGGCGCAGCTCACATCGGTGAGCCGGGCGTGCTTGGCGGCGGCCAGGAGCGAGGGGTAGTTGCCGCTCGACCGCTGGCAGTCGGCGTCCGTCTGCTGGGGGACGGCTGGGGCGGACGCGTAGGAGTCGCCGAGTGCGACGTACCCGGTGGCGCCGTGGTGGGCGGGCCGGGCCTCGGCCTGCACCGCTCCCAGTCCCGTCGTCAGACTCAGGGCGCCACCGAGCAGGGCGGCACCGAGGGCGGTCCTACGACGGACGGAAGGCCGGACATCTGTTTGCTTCATCCTGATCCCTTCGTGGTGTCTCCGGCCGGACCGCACCGTCCACATCTGCATCGCACCGGTGAGAGAGGCAGGGCGGGTCCGGCCGCCGGAGCCTCCGATCATGGCAGCTCCCACCGCCCACCCGGCACGCCGGGGCAGCCGTGCCAGGGCATCAAGTCCCCTACGACGACGTGGAGTTGAGCGGAGGAGCCGGTCGGCCACCGCCCGGGACCGGTCCGGGGGCCCGCTCCCGGACCGGAGCGGCTCAGCCGAAGCTGCAGACCTCGGCGGGACCGACGACCAGCTCGGTGAGGTCCCGGCTGAGGTCGTCCATGCCGCAGCGGGCAGCCTGGACGATCACGGAGATCAGCGCGCCTCGCTCTGCCTCGAACCAGTTGGAGGGCGACGCCGTCAGCTTGTCCATACGAGCGGTGTTCAGCGGACGGCGAGGCGCCATGGCGCCGAAGAGCGCGGGGTGGTCACCGGCCCCCTGCCGGCGCGCGTACCCGGCGATGGCGAGCCAGCCTTCGAAGGCCCTGCGCAGGGCCTCCCGCTGCTCCAGGGGGCTGTCCGCTCCCTCCTCCCGCGCGAGTTCCCGCGCGTAGAGCCTCAGCAGGTCCCGGAACCCGTACCGTGGCTCGCCGGTGGCGTCGAACCCCACCGTCCGTAGGAGCTGGGCGTCGGCCAAGTGCTCCATCAGCCGCTCGGCCTGGTGGATGTCCGTGCCCAGCAGGGCCGCGCCCACCCAGCTGGTGAAGTCCGGAGCGTCCAGCAGCGCGAGCCGGCGGTACAGCAGGGCGGCGTCCGGCAGGAGCGAGCGGTAGCTCAGCGCGAAACTCGACCGCACCTGCGACTCGCCCGAGCCCAGCTCGTCGAGCCGCCGCCCTTCGTCGGCCAGCCGGGACGCCAGGTATCCGACGGGCCAGTGCGGCTTGGCCACCAGCCGGGCCGCGGCGATCTGCACGGCCAGGGGCAACCGGTCGCACAGTTCGACCAGCCGCTCGGCGTCCGCCCCGGCGGCGTTCACCCGGTCCTCACCGATGACCCGGGCAAGCAGCTCGGTCGCTTCCCGCCGGTGCAGCACGTCCAGCGGGACCCGGACCGCGCCGTGCCTGACCACCAGCTCCGGCAACTGGCTGCGGCTGGTGACCAGCACGCAGCAGCGGGAGCTGCCGGGAATGAGCGAGCGGATCTGGTCGAACGACCGGACGTTGTCCAGGACGATCAGCACTCTGCGGTCCGCGAGCAGACTGCGGTACAGCGCGACGCGTCCCGGTGTCTCGGCGGGGGCCTCGGCAGCGGGAACGCCGAGGGACCGCAGGAAGCGACCGAGCACCGCGTCTGCCGTGGCGGGCTCATCGGCCTGGGCGTGGCCCCACAGGTCGGCGAAGAGCAGGCCGTCGGGGAACCGGTCGGCGACCCGGTGGGCCCAGTGCACGGCCAGCGCGGTCTTGCCCGCCCCCGCGCTCCCGGTGATCAGGCCGGCGCTGCGCCGGCAGCCGCCGTCACGGTCGACCAGGGCGTCTAGCCTGGCGAGCTGCGCGCTCCTGCCGACGAAGGCCGGGACGTCCGCCGGCAGTTCCAGAGGCGTCCCCCGCTCCGCCTCGCCGCGCTGGTGCGGGACGGCGGCCGGAGCGGCCAGCCGGGGGTCGCCCCGCAGGATCGCATCGTGCAGGTCCGTCAGTTCGGCACCCGGTTCGAGCCCGAGTCCCTCGATGAACTGCGCCCGGCCCTGCCGGAAGATCTCCATGGCCTCCGCCCGGCGCCCGGCACGGTAGAGGGCGAGCATCAGGGCGTGGCGGGACCGCTCGCGCAGCGGGTGGTCACGGACCATACCGACCAGCCCCGGTATGAGGTCCCGGTGGTGGCCGAGCTCCAGCTGGGCGGCGACGTAACCGTCGTAACCGGCCAGCCTGAGCTCCTCCAGGCGGGCCACCTCGTCCTCCACCAGCGGACCGCCGACACCGGCCAGCGCCGGCCCCCGCCACAGCTCCAGCGCCCGTCCGTACAGCGGTGCCGCCTCGGCGGTCCGGTGCTCCTTGGCCGCCTGCTGCGCCTGGGTGATGAGGCGTTCGAATTCGACCGAGTCCACGAAGTGCTTTTCCGGGGCGATCAGATAACCCGGATGTGCCGTGACGATGACCTCGTCGCCGTGGCCTTCGGCCTTGAATCTCTTCCGCAGCGCGGCGACGCAGATCGCCACTTGCGTACGTGCGGTGGTCGGCGGCCGGCCGTTCCAGACCGCCCCCACCAGGGTATCGGTCGAGACAATACGTCCCTGATTAAGCAGCAGAAGTGCGAGTATGGTGCGCTGCCGAGCCCCGCCGATTGCTATTCTCTGGTTTTCCTTCACCACCTCTAATGGACCCAGGACCTGGAACCTGAGCTGGTCTCCCACTACTTTCTCCCCGTGCTTTACAAGCATTGAATCGAATGTGTGGGGAGTCACCGTGTTCGGCAGGCTGGGCCCGATGGTGCTACAGGAAAAAGGCAGGCACAGGGAAGTTCTTCCCACGCCTGACCAGGGCCGATGTCTCCAGCTTGTCGAGCTGCGCCCCACCGGAAAACAATCTGTCTCTTCGGGCGTCCGGGTCTGCTGTGACCTCACCGGATCGCCCTCGGGAAGTCCGCACGATTGACGTCGGAAGGCATTTTACGAGGCTGTGGAGCCATGCATTCTATGGAGCAACTCTGACCTCCCCCGTGAGCTCAGTATCGCATCGGTATCCCCAACGTTATGTGAGCGGACCATCTGCGTCAAGCTTGCCCGATGGCCGGTGGATAGCCCGGCGGCGGCCCCGAAAACCGGGCGAAGCGGCCGTCGCGGACCGGCCGTGCCCGGGGAGCCGCAGGCCGCTGAGTTGCTTGGCTGCAACCGCCGGGTAACGCGGCCTGACCAGGCGTCAGACGCTCTCTCCGGCCGGAGCGGCGGCGGGTGAAAATCACGGTTCGGTCGGCTGAACCGGGAGTTGCGCGGCGGTGGCGCCGCGGCGGCGAGGGGTGGCTCAGGAGTGGGCGCGGACGGTGGCCATGGTCGGGCGGAGGCTGCGGATCGCCTGCTCCAGGCCGGGCGTCAGCTCCCTGAGCCGGCCGACGATGGCGTCGACCCGGGCCCGGTGGCCGCTGTCCCGACAGGACGCGATCGGGCCGATCTCGCCCACGGCGGCCAGGGCCACCAGCGCGGCGTCGTCCAGGGGCACCCGGTCGGTCGGGTCGCTGCCCCGCAGTACGGCGGCGGCGTGCTCCTGGAGCGCCCGGACCACAGCCAGATCCGACATCACCACGTGCCGGCTGGGGGCGACCAGGGTCCTGCGCTCCTCGACCGTCAGCAGGCCGCACGAGGCGAGCCGGTCCTCGACCGCGGCCAGCGTCCGGGGGCGGTCCCACCGGATGAGGTGCTGCCAGCCGGCCCCGGGGCGGCGGGTCTGGGCCAGCACCTGGTCCAGCACCGGATCTCCGGTGGGAGCGGACCCGGTCACCCGGGCGGCGCCGTCGCGTTCCACGATGCGCCCGCGCAGCGCCAGCTCCGTGACGGCGGCGGCCCGGACCAGGCAGCCGACCCGGCTGCGGTTGAAGGGTCCGTGCACGGCCGAGTCGTAGGCGAGCAGATACATCCGGTAGGGCAGCGCGGTAGTCATTTCCACAAGGTTACGGTCCGGCCGCGCGGCGCTGATCGGTCTGGAGGACGGACCGGCACTGAACCGAAAGGATGACGGTCGGCCCCACCGGTCCTCAGGGAGGTCGGGCCGGCTCCTCCTTGCAGACGAGAGCAGGACGGCGCATATCGACTCTGTATAGGCGGCGGCGGTCTACTGGCGCGCATGACACCACTGCCGCAGACCGCCGGCCTGTCGTGGGCCACCGTTCACGGGCTGGTCAAGGGCCCTGGCGGAGCCGCAGGGGCCGCCGCCCTTGACGGGACGGGGCCGATGTCGCGGCTCGGCAGTGCGCCAGGTGTGCCGGGTGTGCCCACGGTGCTCGGTGTGCCCACAGTGCCTGGTGTGCCCGGCGCGGACCGTGCCGGGAAGTCCGCGCCGACGGTCGCCACCGTGGCCGAGGTCCGCCGGGCGGCCCGATGACCGGCCCCGGCGAGAGCGCCGCCGCCGTGGACGGGGGACCTGCTGCGGCCGCGTCGCCGGTCTCGGCCGAGGGGGTCTACGCGGCGCTGGCCGACTTCATCGGCGAGGAGGACTTCGTCTGCCTGGGCGCCCGTGCCGCGCTGCGCCGCAACACCATCGTCCACCACCACTTCGGCCGACTCGGCACTGAGGCCGCCGTCGAGGAGCACTTGGCGGCCCTCTACACCTTCCTCCAGGGCTTCGAGCCGAGCGCGCGCAGCTTCACCTCCTTCGTGGCCACCTTCGAGGGGCCGCGGTTCGCCGATGAACAGGGCTTCGAGACCACGCTCTGGCGCCACCTACAGGCGCTGCACGACCGGGACAGCCGGCAGCACCCGTGGAGCACGGAGTACGACGCGGACCCGTCGTCCACCAACTTCGGCTTCTCGGTGGGCGGTCACCCGTTCTTCGTGGTCGGACTGCACCCGGGCGCCTCCCGGCCGAGTCGGCGGTTCGGCAGCCCGACCCTGGTCTTCAACTCCCATCTCCAGTTCAACGCGCTCGGCATGAACTTCTTCAAGCTCCGCGGCCGGATTCGCAAGCGGGAGAAGGCCTGGCACGGCTCGGTCAACCCGAGCTTCCTCGCCTACAAGGACGAGGCCCGGCACTACAGCGGCCGGATGACCGACCCCGAGTGGCGCTGTCCCTTCACGCCGAACCCGGCAGCCGAGGAGCCGGCCGCGCGAGCGGTGGAGGCGGACCCGCGCTGAGCCGCCCCCGTACGACCGGCCGGGACGCCACGCAGCCGTCCACGGGCGGTACGACGGCGTGCCGCCGACAGCGGTCGGTCGGCGTCCCGGGGACGGTGGAAGAAGCGGAAGCGGGACATCCGACATCTCCTCCGGAGGCTTCGCCGCCGTGTACCGTCGGTCTCTGCGAAGCGCATCGAGAGTGTGAGGCGACGAGACTTTCCGCCCCAGGTTTCGCAGCGATGTCGCGCAGGTGTCGATGTGAAATCACGTCAATAATCAGAGAATGCCCCGCCAGGTTAGCGTGATCCTGTACATCAGTTCGATGTCGACATCAACGGGGTATCATCATGGAGTTCCGCGTGTTGGGGCCGGTCGAGGCCCGTCGCGACGACACCAGGCTTCCGCTGACAGGCACCAAGATCCACACGGTGCTCGCCACGCTGCTGCTCGCCAGGGGCAGGGTGGTCTCCGTTGACCGGCTCAGCCGCTTGTTATGGGGCTGGGAACCGCCCGCGACGATGAACTCCCAGATTTACACCTACATTTCCCGGCTGCGCAAGCAGTTCGGGGACTCCGTCACCATCGTCCGACGCCAGCCGGGGTACGCCCTGGACCCGAAGGACTCCTGGATCGACGCGGTCGAGTACGAGCGGCTCGACCGCCTCGGCCGCCAGGCGCTGGCCGCACGCCGCTATGAGCGCGCCAGCGCCCTGCTGCACCGGGCGTTGGAGCTGTGGCGCGGTATGCCATTGGCCAATACCACCGATTTCCTGGTCGAAGCCGAAGTACCGCAGTGGGAGGAGAGCTGGGCCAACACCCTGGAATGCCGGATCGAGGCCGACCTCGCCGTCGGCGGCCATCAGGAATTGGTACCCGAACTGACCCGGCTGGTCGCCGCCTACCCCTTGCGCGAGCGGCTGCGGGTGCACCTGATGACCGCGCTGTCCTGGGCCTCCCGGCAGGCCGACGCCCTCGCCGTCTACCGCGACTGCGTCACCATGCTGCGCGAGGAACTCGGCGTCGACCCGGGCCCGGAACTGCGCGAGGTGCACCGGCAGATCCTGGACGGAGTGCTGCGCGACCCGCCGACGAGACCGGTCGAGCCGGCCCCGACCGGCGCCCCCACCGTCCGCCGGGAGGGCGCGCCCACCATGCTGCCCGCCGACAGCACCGACTTCACCGGACGGCTGGAGCCACTGGCCGAGGTGATCAACGAGCTGCGCAGGGTCCCGACCCCGCTCGGCCGCACCCGGCACCACCGGGTGCTGATCACCGGCATGCCGGGCATCGGCAAGTCCGCGCTCGCGGTGCGCGCCGCCCATCTGCTGCGCGGCGACTTCCCGGACGGGCAGTTGTACGCGGACCTGGCCGGCCCCGGCGCCGAGCCCAAGAAGCCGGCCGAGGTCCTGCGGGTCTTCCTGCGCTCGCTCGGCGTCTCCCAGCGCGCGATGCCCGCCACCCTCGACGAGCGGGTACAGGTCTACCGCGGCCTGCTCGATGAACGGCGGCTGGTGGTGGTGCTGGACAACGCCGCCAGCGAACCGCAGGTCCGGCCGCTGCTGCCCAACGGCGCCCACTGCCGCACCATCATCACCAGCCGCACCCCGCTCAGCGCCCTGGAGGGCGTGGGGCTGGTGCGCCTGGGCCGGCTGACCCGCGCCGAGGGGCTGGCGCTGCTCACCGCGCTGGTGGGCCCGGCCCGGGTCGCCGCCGAGCCGGACGCCGCCGCCGCCCTGGTCGAGCTGTGCGACCGGCTGCCGCTGGCGCTGCGGATCTGCGGGGCCCGGCTGGCCGCCCGCCCGCAGTGGCGGCTGGCCCGGATGCTGGCGCGGATGGCGCCGGAGCAGCACCGGCTGGACGCGCTGCGCTCCGGTGGGCTGGACATCCGCGAGCACCTGCGTTCCAGTTATGTCGCGCTGCCGCCGGTGGCCCGCCATCACCTGCGCCAGCTGGCCCTGCTGCCCGAGCTCCAGTGGACCACCGCGCGGGCGGCCGGTGTGCTGCGGACGGACGAGCGGCAGTCGGAGGAGGTGTTGGAGGAGCTGGTGGACGCCCGGCTGCTCGAACTGACCGGAGCCCACGATGACCACCAGCTCAGCTACCGCTTCACCCCGCTGGTCCGGTTGTTCGTACGGGAGCAGGCTGTGAAGGGCGTCGTGGTCGGCAGCGGTCGGCCCTGAACCACAGCCCGCCCGGCCGACTGGACTGCCCGATCACCGCGACTGCCCGATCAGCCGGACTGCCCCGGACCTGCGCTCCCCGGGCGGTCCCCGATCGCATGGGCGCCCCCGTCGACATGGATGATCTCCCCGGTGGTGGCGGGGAACCAGTCGGACAGCAGGGCCACGCAGGCCCGCGCGACCGGCTCGAACCGCTCCCCGTCCCAGCCCAGCGGCGCCCGCCGGTTCCACTCCGCCACCGCGGAGAAGTCACCGTCGGCACTGATCGAGGAGGCGGCCGTGGTCCGCAGCGGCCCGGCGGCCACCAGGTTGACCCGTACGCCCCGGCTGCCGAGGTAGGAGGCCAGATAGCGGGCGCAGGACTCGAGTCCGGCCTTCGCCACGCCCATCCAGTCGTACTCGGCCCAGGCCCGGGACGCGTCGAAGTCGAGGCCCACGATGCTGCTGCGCTCGGCGAGCAGCGGCAGCACGGCCCGGGTCACCGACTGGAGCGAGTACGTGGAGACCTGCACGGCGCGGGCGGCGTCCGGCCACTCGGTGGTCAGGAAGTTGCCGCCGAGCGCGCCCTCGGGGGCGAAGGCCACCGAGTGCAGCACCCCGTCCAGCCGGTCCACGTGGTCGGCCAGCCGGTCGGCCAGCGAGGCCAGGTGGCCGGAGTCGGTGACATCGAGTTCGACGACGGGAGGCGCCTCGGGCAGCCGGCGCGCCACACGCTCCACCAGGCTCATCCGGCCGTATCCGGTCAGTACCACCCGGGCGCCCTGCTCCTGTGCCACGCGGGCGGTGTGGAAGGCGATGGAACTGGGGGTCAGGACGCCGGTGACCAGGATCGTCTTGCCCTTGAGCATATCCATATGATTCCTATATCCAAACGCTGTCCGAAAGGTGGGCCCTGCGATGCACTGTCGGCACGTATGATGCAGGCCGGGTGGGTCGACCGCAGCCGCCCGTACCGGGAAGGGGAGAAATGCTGCTTGTCCTTGACATCGCCGGGGTCGTGCTACTGCTCCAGGGAATTGCGCCGATCGTTCAGCGAATGTCCGGCCAGGACCCCAGCCAGAGTTTCTTCATCGTGAACAAGTTCCCCCATCAGCAGAATCTGGCGAGTGTCGTGCTCATCCTGCTCGGCGTACTGCTGCTCTCCATGGCCTACAAGATCCGCAAGCTGCGGAAGTGACCCCGGGGGGCCGGTGCCGCAGCTTGCCCGGCACCGGCCACCGGGTCAGCGGAACGTCCGGCTGATCAGGGCGACCACGGTGGCGACCACCCGCGACTCGTCCTGCTGGAAGTAGAAGTGGCCGCCGTCGAACTCGAACTGGCCACAGCCCGCAGCGGTCAGATCACGCCATGCCGCCGCCCGCTCCGCGTCCACCTCGTCGTCGCCACGGCCGCGCAGCACCGCGATCGGCGCACGCAGCGGCTCGACCGCCTGCGGCCGGTAGGTCTCCGCCAGCCGGTAGTCCGCCCGGATCACCGGCAGCAGCAGCGCGCGCAGCTCCGGATCGTCCAACGCCTCGCTGCCGTCGGCCGACTGCTGCCGCACCTCGGCGAGCAGCGTGTCGTCATCGGCCGTGTGCAGCGAGGCGGGCGGCTCGCGGTGCGGCGCGCCGCGCCCGGAGACGACCAGCAGGCGCGGAGCACGGCCCGCCGCCTCGCAGCGCCGCGCCACCTCGTAGGCGATCGAGCCGCCCATGCTGTGGCCGAACAGCACCACCTCACGGGCGAACAACGGAGTGATCGCCTCGGTCACGGCGTCGGCCATCTCCGCCATGTCCTGGATCGCCGGTTCGGTGAACCGGTCCTCCCGGCCGGGGTACTGCACCGCGTGCAACTCCAGCTCGCGCGGCAGGAGACCGTGCCATCCCCGGTAGAACCCCGCCGAGCCGCCCGCGTGCGGCAGCAGCACCACGTTGACGGCCGCCCCGGCGCTGGGCCGCTGGCAGCGCAGCCACCGGGCCGCGGTGCTGCTGCCGGGCGCAGCCATCAACCCTGAGCCTTGGCCATCGCCTCGACCAGGCTGGCCGGGCGCAGGTCGGTCCACTCGCGCGAGACATACGCCAACGCGTCCTCCCGGCTGCCCGGACCGAAGACCGTCCGCCAGCCGGCCGGGACTGCGGCGAATTCCGGCCACAGCGAGTGCTGGTTCTCGTCGTTCACCAGCACCAGAAAGGTTGCGTCGTTGTCCTCGAAGGGGTTGGTCATGCTTTCCTGTTTCCTCTCCTGATTGCACCTGAGGTCGTCGCGGACGCTCCGACCCTAGCCCTCGGCCGCCAGCCCTGCAATAACCTTCCCGATTCCCGAAAGGACATCCGGACGAGAGATCTCCTCATGCGCCGCCGACAACTGGTGGAGCTTTATCCCACCGGTCACGTACGGCTGCCAGCGGGCCGTGTCGCGGCGCGTGCCGTCCACGGTCCAGTCCGCAGCCCGGAAGAACAGCAGATCACCCGCGAATCGGCGGGGCCGGAAATTCAATAGCGCGCGGGTGGTCAGCAGATAGGTCTCCAGGACCGCTTCGGCCGTGCCGTCCCCGAGCCGGCCGAGGTCGCCCAGTTCGGCCCGGACCAGCTCCATCGCCCGCACCCGGGCCGCCGGGTCGGCCGGGTCCCCCAGCCCCGGCCCGAAGGCGTCGGCGAAGACCTGGGCATACGTCAGCTCCGCCGTACCGTCGGCGGCGGGGCCGGGATAGGAGTCCAGGATCACCAGCTGCTCCACGGACTCGCCACGCTCCTGCAACCGGACCGCGACCTCATGCGCCAGATTGCCACCGGCCGACCAGCCGAGCAGCCGGTACGGCCCCTGCGGCCGCAGCCCCACGATCCGCTCCACGTACCCCTGGGCCATCGCGTCCAGCGTCCGCGCCGAGTCGCCCCCGCTCAGAGCCGGCGACTGAAGGCCGTAGACCGGCTGCCGGGGGTCCAGGCCGCCGAGCAGCCCGGCATAGCACCAGCTCAGCCCGGCCCCCGGCGGCAGGCAGAACAGCGGCGGCAGCGAACCGTCCGTACGCAGCGCCAGCACCGGTTCCAGCCCGCCGGCGTCGAGCCGGCGCTCACTCAGCAGGCCCGCGAGGCCGGCCGGGGTCGGCGCCGCGAAGACGGCACGGACCGGGATCTCCACACCGATCGCCGCCCGGAGCCGGTGCACCAACCGGGTCGCGGTGAGCGAATGGCCGCCGAGAGCGAAGAAGCTGTCGTCCGGGCCCACCCGGCTGTGGCCCAGCACCTCCGCGAAGGCGGAGCAGAGCAGCTGCTCGGTCGCGGTGCGCGGGGCCCGGCCGCCGTCCGTCGTCGGGGAGGCGGGAGCCGGCAGCGCCCGGCGGTCCAGCTTGCCGCTGAGGGTCAGCGGCAGCTCCGCCAGGGTCACGAACGCCGTCGGCACCATGTATCCCGGCAGTACGGCACCCAGCGCGGCCCGCAGTGCGTCGGCCTCCGGCGGCGCCCCGGTCGTCCCGTCCGGGACCAGATAGCCGACCAACCGGGCCTCCGCCGCGCCGTCCCGGCGCACCACCACCCGGGCGTTGGCCACTCCGGGCAGCCGGAGCAGCACCGATTCGATCTCCCCCAGCTCGATCCGCAGACCACGGATCTTGACCTGGTCGTCGGTCCGGCCGAGGTACTCCAACACACCCTCGGCGGTCCAGCGGACCAGGTCGCCGGTGCGGTACATCCGCGCTCCCGGCCCGCCGTACGGGTCGGCCACGAACCGCTCGGCGGTCAGCCCCGGGCGCGCGACATAGCCCCGGGCCAACCCGGCGCCGGCCAGGTGCAGCTCACCTGCCACGCCCGGCGCCACCGGCCGCAGCGCGGAATCCAGCACATACACCCTGGTGTTCCGGATCGGCCGCCCGATCGGCACCGGGTCGTCGCCGGCCCGGCAGTCCCAGTGGGTGACGTCGACGGACGCCTCGGTCGGCCCGTACAGGTTGTGCACCGGGGCGCCCAGCAGCGACAGCGCCCGATCCTGGGTGGCCGCGGCCAGCGCCTCGCCGCTGCAGATCACCCGGCGCAGCACACCCGCACAGCCCGTGGCCGCGGGCTCCTGGAGGAACGCGTCCAGCATCGACGGCACGAAGTGCACCGTGGTCACCCGCTCGGCGACGATCTCCCCGGCCAGGTAGGCCGGGTCGCGGTGGCCCTCCGGCCGGGCCATCACCACGGCGGCCCCGGCCAGCAGCGGCCAGAAGAACTCCCAGACCGACACATCGAAACCGAACGGGGTCTTCTGCAGCACCCGGTCGTCCGCGCCCAGCCGGTACCGGTCCTGCATCCACAGCAGGCGGTTGACGATGCCGGAGTGCGGCACGCCCACCCCCTTGGGAACCCCGGTGGACCCGGAGGTGTAGATGACGTACGCCAGCTGCCGGGGGTCCAGCGGCGCCGACCGCTCCGCGTCGCCCACCGGGCCCGCCTCCCGGGTCGCCAGCTCCTGCTCGACCTGCGGATCGTCCAGGACCAGCGGCTTCACATCGGCCGAGGCGGGCAGTGCCCCGGCGGTGCGGCTGTCGGCCACCACGCAGACCGGCCCGGCGCTCTCCAGCATCAGGGCGATCCTGCCCGGCGGCAGCTCCAGGTCGAGCGGCAGGTACGGCGCTCCCGCCTTCAGCACGGCCAGCAGCGTCACCATCAGCCGGTGCCCCCGGCACAGGGCCACCGCCACCGGCCGATCGGGGCCCGCGCCCCGCTCGATGAGCGTCCGGGCCAGCCGGTTCGCCTGCGCGTGCAGCTCCGCGTAATCGGTCCGGATGCCGTCGGCCACCAGCGCGAGGGCGTCGGGTGAGCGCAGCGCCTGGGCCTCCAGCAGCTCGGTGAGGGTGGAGGCCGGGACCGGGTGCGCGGTGTCGTTCCAGTCCACCAGCAGGCGGTCGCGCTCGGCGGCGTCCATCAGCGCCAGGTCCTTGACCGCCTGCTCGGGGTTGTGTGCGGCGGCGGTCAGGATGCGGTGCAGCCAGTCGGCGAGGCGGTGGGCGGTGTCGCGGTCGATGACGTCGGGGCGGTAGTCGAGCCGGAAGGTCAGTCGTTCGCCGGGCAGGCCGACCAGGGTGATCGCGTAGTGGGTGGCGTCCCGTGCCGTCATGTCCGTGACTTCCAGACCGCCGGCGAGCTGAGGGGCCTCCGTCGCGCCGAGGGGGAAGTTCTCGAAGACGGTGGTGGTGTCGAAGAGTTCGGTGTGGCCGGTCTGGGCTTGGATGGTGGCGAGTTGGACGTGTTGGTG
>NZ_JBIVRB010000023.1:0-63905 GCF_044755465.1 Streptomyces sp. NPDC092296
GACCCTGTGGGAGAGTAGGACACCGCCGAACAATCATTGAGAGAGCTCCGCTCCGGAGACCGAAAGGTCTCCGGAGCGGAGCTTTTCTGCGTTCCGGGGGAAGGGGAGAAGGGGCGCCGCCGGGGCGGGGAGGCTCAGGCGTTGCCGGGCAGCTGGACGGTGGCGGTGGTTGCGGTGGTGGGGTGCAGGACCAGGGCCGTGTCAGGGCCGGGCCGGGGGAGGGGCGGGCCGGCCGGGTCGGCTGGGGAGGTCGCGGTGAGCAGGGCGTGCAGGGCGTCGGGTTCGGCCGGGCCCAGGATGGTGCGGGTGGCGGCCGTTGTCCACAGCCTGTGGACGGTGCGGTCGCTCCAGCGGGCCCGAGCCTGCTCGGGGGAGCGCAGTACGGCGAGGGTGGCGATGCCCTGGGTGCCGCCGCGCGCGACCAGGTCCGGCAGGTCGGGCAGCGGGGCCAGGGCGGCCACGTCGTCGAGGGCGGCGAGCAGCGGCGGATCGAGCCGGCCGGCCGGTGCCCGTACGGCTGCGTGCCGGGCGCGGTCCGCCACGTCCTGGGCGAAGGCGGTCAGCAGCGGCATCACGCCGGGGTGCTGGTGCGGTGCCTCGATGGACTGGGCCACCAGGTAGAGGGTCGCGCGCTCCGCGAGCAGGGACTCCACGTCCGGACGTTCGGTCGCGGACGGGGTGCAGGACTGGAGGACGTGCAGCTCGTCCAGGGCCGCGAAGGCGCGGCTGAGCAGGGCGGTGGCGGCGTCGCGCTGTTCAGCGCCTACGGCGTGGCCGGAGGGGGTCAGCAGGGCCTCCAGTTCGCCGCTCCAGCCCTCGGCGGCGCCCCGGTCGGTACGGAGGATGCGTACCGCGTCGCGGGTGCCATGACCGCCGGACCAGCGGTGCACCTGGCGGAACGGCCGGTCGTCCAGGGCGGCGGCGTGCAGCCAGCAGCGCAGCAGGGTGCGGGCCGCCGCGTGGACGGCGGCGTCGGCGGTGCTGTGCGGGGGGATCACCGGGTGCAGCAGCGCTTCGGCGCGGGCGGTGGCGGTCGCGGGGTCCGCGCAGCCCGACTGCGGGGCCCAGCGCAGCAGTTGGGCGCCGTCGGCCGGGGTGAGGCGCAGCGGGTCGAAGACCCGGACCGGGCCGGTCTTCTCCCGCGCGGCGGTGGTGGCCTGCCAGGTGGTGGGGCCGTCGCAGGTGACCAGGACCGGGCCGGGGGCGTGGATGACGGCCGGGTGGATCAGCAGCGGTCCCTTGCCACGGGCGGCGGCGGGCGGCGCGAAGACGCAGTGGCCGCGGTCGAGGGCGGCGTAGAGGGGGGTGCCGGTGGCGGTGTCCCGGCCGAGGGCGATGCCGTAGGCGAGGGGGTTGGGGGCGGTGCGGGCGCCGGGGTGCGCGAGGCCGGTGTCCGGGTGCTGCCGGATCAGGCCGGCCCGGGGCAGCAGTGCGGCGAAGGAGAGCGGGTGCGGCGGCGGTGGGGCCGCCGGGGCCGGTGGCGGGGTGGCTGCGGGCCGGGGCGCGGCCGAGGGGACGGCGGGTGCGGCCGGGGGCTTGTCCACAGGCTGTGGATGGGGCGGCGCGGCGGGCGGGACGGGGGCTGTGCGGGGCGTGCGGCGCAGGCGGGTGCGGGCGGCGAGGGCGGCGACCAGCAGTGCCGTCAGGGCGGCCAGCAGCACCAGGAAGGTCCACCAGAAGGCGGTGGCGGACGGCAGCGGGCTGGGCAGCTGGTCCGTACCGGAGCCGGCCGCCCAGGCGCCCGGGAGGTCGTGCGGCGCGGCGACCAGGTGTCGGATGGCCTGCGCGGAGCGGGTGAACGGCAGGTGCTGCGGCCAGGCGCCCTGGGTCACGGTGGCGGCCAGCCCGGTGGCCGTCCAGACGAGGGCCACCGAGCCGAGCAGCACGGCGAGCAGCGCGATCACCGCACCGTCCGGTACTCCCGAGCGGTGTGCGGCGGCGGGCGGACGCGGGGCGGGCGCGGGGGGCACGGGACGGGTCATGGCGTTCCGGGTGCTAGGCGGCGGGGTCGTCGGCGAGCTGCTGCTCGGCTCGTACCCGTTCGGCCACCGCGTCCTCGGTCATGGCGCGGTCGGTGTAGACGAGCGGCCGTTCGGTGTCGGTGATGATGTGTTTGACGACCTGGACGTTGCCGTTGACGTCCCAGACGGCGATGCCGGGGGAGAGGGTGGGGATGATCTCCACGGCCCAGCGGGGCAGGCCGAGCACCCGGCCGGTGGCGCGGGCCTCCTCCGCCTTCTGCATGTAGACGGTGCGGGTGGAGGCCATCTTGAGGATGGCGGACGCCTCCCGGGCGGCGGCGCCGTCGACCACGTCCGACAGGTGGTGGACGACGGCGACGAAGCTGAGGCCCAGGCGGCGGCCGAACTTCAGCAGCCGCTGGAAGAGCTGGGCCACGAAGGGGCTGTTGATGATGTGCCAGGCCTCCTCGACCAGGAAGATCCGCTTCTTGCGGTCCGGCCTGATCCAGGTGTGCTCCAGCCAGACGCCGACGATGGCCATCAGGATGGGCATGGCGATGGAGTTGCGGTCGATGTGGGACAGGTCGAAGACGATCAGTGGCGCGTCCAGGTTGATGCCGGCGGTGGTCGGGCCGTCGAACATGCCGCGCAGGTCGCCGTCGACCAGCCGGTCCAGCACCAGGGCGACGTCCAGGCCCCAGGAGCGCACGTCGTCCAGTGAGACGCCGAGCGGGTCCACCGAGATCTGGTTGGGGTTGCGCAGGGTGTCCACGATGTCGGTGAGCACCGGCTGGCGCTCGGTGATGGCGGCGTGGACGTGGGCGTGGGCGGCCTTGAGGGCGAAGCCGGCCCGCTCCTCCAGGCCACGGCCCATCGCCACCTCGACGATGGTGCGCAGCAGGGCCAGCTGGCCGGTGGTGGTGATGGCGGGGTCGAGCGGGTTGAGCCTGATGCCGCCGTCCAGTGCGGCCTGCGGGTCCAGCCGGATGGGGGTTATGCCGAGCGCCTCCGCGATCAGGTTCCACTCTCCGACGCCGTCCTCGCCCTGGGCGTCCAGGACGACGACCTGGCGGTCGCGGAAGCGCAGCTGGCGCAGTACGTAGGTCTTCTCCAGCGCGGACTTGCCGTTGCCGGACTCGCCCAGCACCAGCCAGTGCGGGGCGGGGAGCTGCTGGCCGTAGAGCTGGAAGGGGTCGTAGACGTACCCCTTGCCGCTGTAGACCTCGCGGCCGATGATCACGCCGGAGTCGCCGAGGCCGGGGGCGGCGGTGGGGAGGTAGACGGCCTGGGCCTGGCCGGTGGAGGTGCGTACCGGCAGCCGGGTGGTCTCCACCTTGCCGAAGAGGAAGCTGGTGAAGGACTCGGTCAGCGCGCTCAGCGGGGACGGCATGGCGACTCCTCGGTGCGGCTGGAACTGCTGGAACTGCTGGGGCTGCCCGGGTGGTGGCTCATCGGCGGATGCCGGTGGCGAAGGGCAGGGTGTTGACGAAGGCGCGGTGGTGCTCGCGGTCGCACCACTCCAGCTTGAGGTAGCTCTTGCCTGCGGAGGCGCGGATGGTGCGCTTGTCGCGGGCGAGTGCTTCGGGGGAGCGGGAGGAGACGGTGATGTAGCCGACCAGGTTGACGCCGGCCGCGCCGGAGGCCAGGTCGTCGCCGCGCTGGTCGACCCGGCCGGAGTGGGCCAGGTCGCGCGGGTCGACGGTGCGGTTCATCTTGGCGGCGCGGCTGGCCTCGGCGTCGTCGTTGGTCTTCTCGGTGAGCATCCGCTCAATGGCGACGTCGGTGGGTTCGAGGTCCATGGTGACGGCGACGGTGCGGATCACATCGGGGGTGTGGACCAGCAGCGGGGCCAGGAAGTTGACGCCGACCGGGGTGAGCGGCCACTCCTTCACCCAGGCGGTGGCGTGGCACCAGGGTTCGCGGGTGGCGGACTCGCGGGTCTTGGCGGCCAGGTACTGCGGGTCGGTGGCGTCCAGCTCGGCGGGCCAGGCGTTGCGGCGGGACATGGCCTGGATGTGGTCGATGGGGTGGTCGGGGTCGTACATCGAGTGCAGCAGCGAGGAGAGCCGGGCCTGGCCGAGCGGCTGGCGGACCCGGATGTCGGCCTCCGCGAGCCGGGCGCAGATGTCGGTGAGCTCGCGGGCCATCACGGCGGCGAGGCCCTCGTCGCCCCGGGCGCGGCGGTGGGCGGTGCGGCCCATGGCGTTGGCCTCGGCGGCCAGGTCGCGGGTGTACTGCATGCAGGCGACCAGGTAGGCGCGGTGCTGCTCGGACGAGGTGGAGACCATGGACTGGAGCTGGTCGTAGGAGTTCTGCAACCAGCCCGGGGCGGCGGGGTTGCCGCGCCGCTCGACGTCCTTGGCGTGCGCGTCGGGGTCGGCGGGCAGCGTACGGGCCAGGATCTGGAGCCGGCTGACGAAGCCGTCGCCGTTGGCGACGTGCTTGAGCAGGGTGCCGAACCGGTCGACCAGGGCCTCCTGGTCCTCGGAGTCGCGCAGGCCGACGCCGGGGCCCTCGATCTCGATGGCGGCGGTGACGGTGTGCCGGTCGAGGTGGAGCAGTACGGCGACCTCGTCCGGGCCGAAGGGGGCGGAGAGCCAGCGCAGCCGCCCCACGCCCGGCGGCGGCCCGATCTCCACCTCGCGGCCGTCCAGCCGGGTGCCGGCCTCCATGGCGCCGGACTGCCAGGTGCCCCGGCCGGAGCGGACGGTGCGCCGGTAGGTGCGGTTGATCTCCGCCCACTTGTAGAAGGTGCGTTTGCGGTACGGGACGTAGACGGCGGCGAAGGCGAGCAGCGGAAAGCCGACCAGGCCCAGGATGCGCAGCGGCAGGATGGGCAGCAGCAGGCCCCACATCATGCCGACGAACGCCCCGCCGATGATCAGCAGCACCTCGCCGGTCTCCCGGTTGCGGCCGATCATGGCGGCCGGGCGGGCCTTGCCGATCAGATAGGTCCGGCGCTGATGGGCGTACGGGCTGCCGCCGTACTGGCCGCCGTACTGGGCCTGGCCGACGGGCTGGCTGGTCACTGGCCGTCACACCCCCTTCGGGTTGGAGCTGTTGCGGTTGGCGGAGGAGGCGGGGGGCGGCGACTGGGCCGGTGGTGCGGCGGCGGTGCGGGTGGAGTGGGCGGCGATGCCGGAGCCGACGGAGCCGCCGGGAGCCGAGCCGCCGCCGGAGGCGCGGCCGGGGCCGGAGTCGCCGCTGCCGGCCCGCGAGCCGTGGGTGCTGATGCCCTGCTTGACGAAGTTGGCCGGGCCGTTGACCACGGCGGAACCGGCCGAGACGGCGCTGCTGCGGGCGCGGCGCATCGCGATCATGTCGTCGCCGAAGCCGGGGACGAAGCGGTAGATGGTGGCGCTGGCGAAGATGGACAGGAAGAGGATGGACAGGCCGGACAGCACCCGGGCGAAGGAGTCGGAGGCACCGGCGTCGGTGGCGATGGCCCCGGCCAGGCCGAGGACGATCACGATCACCGGTTTGGCCAGGTCGACGGCGATCATCAGCCCGGCCCAACGGCGTACGTGCTGCCAGAGCTTCCGGTCGACCAGGCCGGCGTAGACGGCGGTGCCGAGCAGGGCGCCGACGTAGAGCATGGCGGCGCGGATCAGCAGCTCCAGCCAGAGCACGGCGGCGGCGAGCACCGCGACCAGCGAGACGATGATCAGGATCAGCGGGCCGCCGCCGAGGTCGCCCTTCTCCAGGGTGTCGGCGAAGCCGCCCAGGTAGGTGCCGGTGTCGGACTTGGTGCCCAGGGCGATGGCCTTGGTGACGCCGTCGGTGGCGCTGACCACGGTGTAGAGGATCAGCGGGGTGAAGGCGGAGGCCAGCACGGTCAGCCAGAGGAAGCCGACGGCCTCGGAGAACGCCTGCTGGAGCGGGGCGCCCCGGACGGCCCGCTTGGCGACGGCCAGCAGCCAGAGCACCAGGGTGAGCACGGTGGAGGCGGCGAATACCACCGCGTACTGGCGGAGGAAGGCGGTGTTGGTGAAGTCGACCTCGGTGGTGCTGTCGATGCCGGTGGAGAGCTGCCGGAGCACCCAGGCGGCGGCCTGGGCGCAGCCCTGGGCGAGGGAGCCGAGCGGGTCGGTGACGCTGTTCAGGGTGTCGCCGCCGGGCACGCCGCTGCCGCCGTGGCAGATGTCGCTGCCCGGCCCCGGCAGGGCGACGCAGGTCGGGCCGGCGGAGGGGGTCGGGGAGGCGCTGGGGGGCGTGGAGGGGTCGGCCAGGGCGCGGTGGGCGGCGGTGAGCGCGGTGAACTGGAGCATGGCCAGCCCGGCGGCGAGGGTGCCCGCCCGGCGGAGCAGGGGACTAGCGGGCATAGCGGAACCCTCCGTACTGCTCGGCCGCGTTCTTGATCTCGTCGGCGCTCGCCGCCTGCTGGTCGCCGTTGACCGGGGCGGGGCCGGACTGCTGGCGGTAGTCGGCGACCTTCCAGTCGTTGCCGACCCAGCGCAGGTCGAGCGTGAGGGTGAACCAGTTCTCGGCGACGGGCTGGGTGGAGCCCTGGCCGGCCAGGCCGATCAGGCCGTTGCTCCAGACGGAGACCCGGGCGGCGGCGTCGCCGTACACCTCGGCCCGGGTGCCGACCGGGATGGTACGGCTGACGAAGGTGAGGCCGGCCGGGGCGGCGCCGTGCTCGTCCAGGCCGTACTTGGCCGCGGCGCCGCCGGCGAAGGCGGCGTCCAGTCGGCTCTGCAGGGCGGCGGCGGTGGCCGGGGTGGCGATGGTGGCGATCACCGTGTGCCGGGAGTCGGCGGCGTACATGGCGGCGGAGCCCAGGGCGACGGCGTAGTTTGCCGCGGCGGACTGGGCGCCCTGGCTGCTGTGGGGGAAGCCGGACGCGATGCCGTTGCTGGTGGTGTCGACCGGGCGCTGACCGGTGGGGGCGGTCGGCGCTGCCTGGTCGGCGGTGCCGCCGGTGCCGCTGCCCGCACCGGCGTTGCCGCCGGTGGCGGCTGTGGTGCCGGTGCCGGGCCGGGGGTCGGGCTTGCCGTGGTTGGCGATGGAGATGGCCACCACCAGCAGCACCACGATGCCCAGCACCGTCAGCAGGGTCCGCAGCGGTCGGGGCTGCCGACCGGTCTGCGGGGGCGGCAGGTCGCCGACCGGAAGCCGCGTACGGGTATGCGGCTGGTCGTCGGAGAACGACACGGCGGCCCTCCTGGGACGAAGGAAGGAGCAACCCCGGCGGGCGGGTCGGGGCACACGGTGGCAACGGTGGCGGACAGCGGGTGGATGCTGCAAGGGGCATATGACCGGCGGACGGAGCACAGCGGGTGGCGGGCGTGCGCCGTGGGCGGGCGGGCGGTCCGCTGCCCCGGGGCCGGTGACCGGGGCGCGCTGCGGGATGACTAATCAGATCGTCAGATCGCCATCCCATAGACAATGGTGAACAGGGTGCCCAGCGAACCGATGATGAACACGCCGGTGAGCCCGGCGACGATCAGCCCTTTCCCCTGTTCGGCGCTGAAGGTGTCCCGCATCGCCGTCGCACCGATGCGCTGCTTGGCCGCACCCCAGACGGCGATGGCCAGGCAGCCCAGCAGGGCAGCCGCCATCACCACCTCGACCATGACCCGCGCCTCGGCGCCGAGGCTGGCGAACGGGCCCCAGTCGGGCGCGATGCCGCCGATGATGGTGTCGATACCGGTGCCCTTGTCGGACTCCGCGCTCAGATACATGCTCTCTCACCGCCTGATCAGGCATTCAAGGCCCCGCACCGGGCTCGGGCGAAGGGCCGGGGACCATTCTTGGCCAGAATTGATGTCGACTTGGCTACTTCTAGGAGATTCGTCGTCGGATGGGGGACACGTCGGCCAGGATGTGCGGGTGTGCAGTACTACTCCTGATAGAGGATACCGCTCACTCCTTGTACCTCTGATGATTGCTCAGAGCAACGCCGTGCAGCAGACTGTGTCCGTACGTCAGCTCAGTGACCGGGCACGTGCAGGGGGCATGTGATGGTACTCCGCAAGGCGTGGGCCGTGGCCGGAGCGGCCGGGGCCGTCGGGCTCTCCTTCGCCTGCCTGGTCGCCGTCGGCACCTACGCCGCCGCCGGACCCGCGCCCGGCGCCGCCGCCCTCGCGCCCGGCACCGTCCCCGCCGCCTACCAGGACCTGATCCAGCGCTGGGGCACCAGCTGCCCCGAGCTGAGCCCGCCGCTGCTGGCCGCCCAGCTCTACCAGGAGAGCGGCTTCGACCCGCGAGCGGTCAGCCCCGCCAAGGCGTACGGCATCGCCCAGTTCATCGAGGCCACCTGGGCCGGCTACGGGGTGGACGGCGACGGCGACGGCGACAAGGACATCTGGAACCCGGCCGACGCCATCCCCGCCGCCGCCGCCTATGACTGCGCGCTGGCCCGCAGCACCCGCAACGTGCCCGGCGACAAGGTCGACAACATGCTTGCCGCCTACAACGCCGGCCCCTATGCGGTGATCCACAACGGCGGGGTGCCGCCGTACGCCGAGACCCAGGGCTATGTGAAGCGCATCCGCTCGCTGGCCATCAGCTTCACCGCCCCGACCAGCCCGATCGGCTACTCCGCGCAGGCGTCCGGCGCCATCTACTTCGCCCAGACCAAGCTGGGCACCCCCTACCTCTGGGGCGGCGAGGGCCTGCCGTCCCAGGGCGGCCGCTTCGACTGCTCCGGGCTGACGCAGGCGGCGTACGCCAGTGTGGGCATCACCCTCCCCCGGGTGGCCAACGACCAGTGGTACGCCGGCGGGCACCCGAGCCGCGACCAGCTGCGGCCGGGCGACCTGGTCTTCTTCGCGTACGACCTGAGCGACCCGCGCACCATCCACCATGTGGGCATCTACGTGGGCGGCGGCTACATGATCAACGCTCCGCACACCGGGGCCGTGATCCGCTACGACAAGATCGACTCCGCCGACTACATCGGAGCCACCCGGGTCACCTCCGACGGCGCCGCCGCGCTCCCGGTGCGCGGCAGCGACGGCACCATCGCCAACGGCGCGGGTGCTCCGGCCGGGGAGCCGGCCACGCCGAGTGGTTCCGCTGCGCCGAGTGGTTCCGCTGGGCCGACCGGTTCCGCTGGGCCGACCGGTTCCGCCGAGCCGAGCGGCTCCCCCGGGCCCACCGGCTCCGGCACCCCCGGCGGCTCCACCGGGTCGGCCTGACCCCCGGTCGGGCCCCGCCGTGTAAGGGAGCGGTGATCGACCAGTCAAGTTTCCATAACAGCCGGTTGACGTGGAACGCTGTGGCCGCTTCGCGGCGTTGTGCCGGTGGCGGCCCGGAACACCGGCCGCCCGGGAGCGCGCAGTGGCACTCCCGGGCCACGCCGCGATGGCTTTTCGCCGCGATGACGCGGGACGACCACGCGCCAGCACCCGGCCGGAAGGCGGCCGGGGAGGCGGAACAGGAGGTGCGGCGTGCCCACGCTGCTGGCTGACGGCTCCAACCCGGACGTCAGCCTGCTCTACGACGTCAACGGCCTGGCCGGGAGCGCCCCGGGCTGGCTGGACAGCGCCGTCTCCTGGATCGGCGAGTACGGCATCCTGCTCGGCCTGGCGGCGCTCTGCCTGACGGCCTGGCTGCGCGCCCGCCGCCGGCCGGACGCACCGGTGGCGGTGGCGGCGGTGGCCTGGGCCCCGCTGGCGGTCGCGCTGGCCGAGATCCTCAACATCCCGATCCGGGCGCTGGTGTCCAGACCCCGGCCCTTCGTCAACCACACCGGGTTGCAGGTGCTGGCCAGCGGCAAGGACGACTTCTCCTTCGTCAGCGACCACGCCACCATGACCATGGCGGTCGCGGTGGCGCTGCTGCTGGTCGAGCGGCGGCTGGGCATCGCCGCCGTGGGGTTGGCCCTGCTGGAGGGCTTCTGCCGGGTCTTCATGGGCGTCCACTACCCCACCGACGTGCTGGGCGGCTATGCGCTCGGCACCGCCGTGGTGCTGCTGCTCGCCCCGCTCGCCACGGCCGTGCTGGTCCCCCTCTGCCGTACGGTGGCCCGCTCCGCCGCCGCCCCGCTGGTGGTCGGCGCCGGGCGGCGCGGTCAGAGCACCCCGCCGCGCTACGAGGCGGACGGCGGCAGCGACCGCTCCGACACCGGCATGGCGGCCTGACCGCCCGCCGCCGCACCGCACCGATCAGGGGCCCCCGCCGTCGACGGCGGGGGCCCCTCGTACGTGGGCGGGGTCAGCGGTTCGGCACCGCCTGTGGGAAGGTGAACAGCCGCCCGGGGTCGTACGCCGCCTTCACCTGGCGCAGCCGGGCCAGGTTGGCGCCGTAGTACGCCTGCTGCCAGTCGGCCAGCTTGGGGTCCAGGTAGTTCTGGTACGCCTGGCCGCTGGCGTACGGCCGCATCGACTGCCAGAGCCCGTCCAGCCACGCCTGGTGCCGGGGCACCGCCGCGCCGGCCGGCCAGTTGGCGATGTACTGCGCCAGGAAGAGGCCGCCGCGGTGCACGAAGGCGGTGTCCTGCGGGCGCACCCGGTTCACCGCGCCGCCCAGCGCGTCCAGCGCCACCGCCGCGCTGCCGCCCGCCGGGACGGTGCGTGCGTAGCGCTCCACCCCGGCCAGCAGGGTGCTGATCGCGGCGTCGGACAGCTGCCGGGTGTAGAAGTCGGAGCGCGCCCCGTACGACTCCCGGACCACCCGCCCCGCCGTGCGCCGCCCCGGCAGGTCGCCCGGGAGGTGGCACTGGGCGATCGACCAGCCGGAGCAGCCCGCCATCACCAGCATGGTGTCCAGGTAGGAGCGGCTGTGCAGCGTCGGCGTCGCGGGCGCCACGCCGGTGGCGGCCGTCAGCCGGTCGATCTGCTGCTGGAGCTCGGACGCCGGCCCCAGATGCACCACGGTCACCTGCACCGCCTGCGGCCCGGTGTGGTCCGCCGCCAGGTGCAGGCCGGACCAGTACGCGTCCGGCGCGGCCGGGCCCCAGCGCTGCCAGCCCCGGAGCACCGCCGCCGCCTGCTTCCACGGCCAGGACAGGAAGGCGTACGAGCAGTCGGGCGCGGGCCGGGTGCGGAAGTCGAAGCGGGTGACCACGCCGAAGTTGCCGCCGCCACCGCCGCGCAGCGCCCAGAACAGGTCGGGGTCGTGCTTGGCGTCCACCGTGCGCACCCGGCCGTCGGCGGTGACGATCTGCGCGGCGGTGAGGTTGTCCGACGTCAGCCCGTACGCCCGGCTGGTGACCCCGACGCCGCCGCCCAGGGTGAGGCCGGCCACGCCCACGGTCGGGCAGGAGCCCGCCGGGATGGTCACGCCGTGCGCCGTCAGGCCCGCGTACACGTCCACCAGGCGGGCGCCGGCGCCCACCGAGGCGGCGCCGGTCGAACTGGTCACCGCCGACAGCCGGCCCACGTCGATCAGCAGGCCGCTGGTGGCCGACCAGCCCGCGTAGGAGTGGCCGCCGCTGCGGACCGCGACCGGGACGCCGTAGCGGCGGGCGAAGGCCAGGCAGGTGGCGATGTCGTGGGTACCGGTCGGGTAGGCGACGCCGGACGGCTGGACGGTGTCGAAGCGCGGTTGGAAGCTCTGCCGGGCGGTCGGGTAGCGGCTGTCGCCCGGCCGGATCAGGGTGCCGTCCAGGCCACGGGCGAGCGCCGCCCAGTCGCCGGGGCGGGCGGTGCCGGTGGTGGCGGGTGTGCTGGTGGTGGGGGCTGCCGTCGGCTTGGCGGTGCTGGGGCCGGGCGTCAGGCCGTCCGCCGCCGAGCCGCCGGTCGTCGCCGAGCCGCCGGTCGTCGTACGGGCGGCGCCGCCGGGTCCGCACGCGGTCAGCCAGGCGGCTGCGGCTGCGGCGCCGCCGAGCCGGAGCACGGCTCGGCGGCCGGGCCGGGTCGGGCTGCCGGACGGGGCGGTGGGGGCCGTCGGCTCGGACATCTCCGGTCTCACCTCTTCGAGTAGGCGCGACAGCGCGCCGTACGCCCGGCGGGCGGGAGCACGCCGTCTGGAGTGGAGGACGCCACGGGCGTCGGAACGGTTGGCCGGGTGGGACTCCGGGATGGGTGGGACTCCGGGATGGGCGGGACTCCGGGCGGGGGCCGGTCAGGAGGGTGCGTGCTCGGCCGCGTCCCGCCGGGCCCGGTCGCGGGAGCGCCGGGCGGGGGCGTACCAGCCGCAGCCGCACCGGGCGGTGCAGAAGGACCCGCTCTCGCTGACGGCCACCTGGTGGACGCCGCCGGGGGGCTGCGGCGCCCGGACGGGCGGTACGGCGGCCTGGTCGGCCCTGGGCGGGCTCGGCAGGCTTGGCGGGCTTGTCGGGCTGGACACGCCTTCACGTTAACGCGCGCAGCGGGCCGCGCGCCCCCTGAACCGTAACCCCGGCCGGACCTCCTCGTTAACCGGCAGGGGCCTCCCCCTGCCCGGCCCGCGTTCCGCGCGGGGCAGGGCAGCCGCACCGGACCACCAGGACCCTAAGGGGCTCAGAGCTGATGAAGCGTCGGGAACGCGGTAGCACCGCACGGGTGCACCGCTCGATCGGTTCCGCCGGAGCGGCGGCCGCCCTGCTCGCCGTGCTGGCCGGCACGGCCGGTTGCACCGGCGTCAGCGGCGACGGCGCGCAGCAGTCGCGGCCGGTCTCGGCGGACCGGCTGGCCGGTGACCCGCTCACCGCCGTCCGCAACGCCGCCGACATCACCGGCCACACCGGCTCGGCGCGGACGACGACCCATGTGGTGACCGCCTCGTCCGGCAAGAAGGCGGAGTTCCACGGCACCGGCGTCTATGACTACGCCAAGCGGATCGGCAGCGTCTCCGTGATGCTGCCGCCGGGCGCCGCGACCAAGGGGAAGATGACCGAGGTCGTGCTGCCCGGCATCGTCTACCTGCAGAACAGCGGGGCCGAAGTGCCCAAGGGCAAGTGGGTGAAGTTGCAGGTCAGCCAGCTGCCGGACGGCAATCTGGTGAGCAGCGGCACCACCGACCCGGCCACCGCCGCCGGTGCGCTGCGCGGTGCCCAGGTGGCGAAGCAGGTCGGCACCGAGACGGTCGGCGGCACCGTGCTGACGCACTACCGGGGCACCCTCGACCTGGTGAAGGCGGCCGACGCCACCGGCGGCGAGGGGGCGGCCGGGATGCGGATGGCGGCCAACACCTTCACCGTCAAGCAGGTGCCGTACGACGTCTGGCTGGACGCGCAGGGCCGGCTGCACAAGGTGGTGGAGGTCTTCACCTTCTCCTCGGTGCCCGGTTCCACGGCCGCGAAGGACCAGGTGGTGGTGACGTCCACCACATCGCTGTCGGACTTCGGCGCCAAGGTCGAGGCGGCCGAGCCCGCCGCCGCCGATGTCGTCCAGGTGAAGGCGGGCCGTTCCGCCAGGTGATCCACCAGCGCAGCGCCCCGGTCCGGTCGGCGGGCCGGGGCGCTGCGCCGTCCGGGCCCGGGAGCCGGGCCTGTTCCGGGTCAGGGGCGGGCCCCTTCGGGTGGGGCGCAAATGGCCCGTCCGTGCCATGTGGAGCGGCGCCCGGCTGCCTACGCTGATAGGGGGTGCCACCGCAGGGCCGCCCGGCGCGCGCCGACACCTCTCCGCACCACCGGTACCGGCAGGCAGTGGCATGTGGGATCGATGACGAGGAGGTGGTGTGCGTGGCGTCTCCGCGCGGGAGGGGTGTCCATGACCACGTGGCCCTCGACGAGATCGAGATGTGCGGCGACCTGATGATCGCCGCCTCGTCCAGCGGGGAGGACCGGCTGGCGCCGGCCCTGATCGACGAAGTGCTGAAGGTGGGTCGTACCGGCCCGGAGGACGCCCCCCGGGTGCCGCCGCCGCGCCACCGCTAGC
This sequence comes from Streptomyces sp. NPDC092296, assembly GCF_044755465.1. Taxonomy (NCBI): domain Bacteria; kingdom Bacillati; phylum Actinomycetota; class Actinomycetes; order Kitasatosporales; family Streptomycetaceae; genus Streptomyces; species Streptomyces sp. NPDC092296. The sequence goes on from NZ_JBIVRB010000023.1 coordinate 13,709, forward strand.
CGCCGTCGGCCGCCGGTGGGCCGGCTCCCGGCGGGCCGGTCAGGTGCGCAGCATCCGTGCGATGGCGGCGGTGGCCTCCGCCACCTTGGCGTCCGCCTCCGGGCCGCCCTGTTCCACGGCGGCGGCGACGCAGTGCTTGAGGTGCTCCTCCAGCAGGCTCAGCGCGAACGCCTGGAGCGCCTTGGTGCCGGCCGAGACCTGGGTGAGGATGTCGATGCAGTAGACGTCCTCGTCGACCATCCGTTGCAGGCCGCGGATCTGCCCCTCGATCCGGCGCAGCCGTTTGAGGTGCTCGTCCTTCTGCTTGCTGTAGCCGTGCACACCGTGCCCGGTCGGCCCGGTCGGCTCGGCACGGTCCTCCGTAGCGGTCATGCGGCCCGCCCTCCTCTCGGTTCCCCCCAGGGTAGAGGCCCCGGGGCCGCAGCAGTGGGCCCGTGGCGGCGGGCCGGGAACAGCGGGTCACGGGCGGTAGCCGGCGGCTCTGCAGGGGCGCATTCCTCGGCTCCGTCCGGCACACTGTTGGCGCGCGTCCCCGGTGGAGTACGGGGGACGCGAACGGGTGCACCAGGTGGGTGCTGCCACCCCGGTTTGCGTATTCCGATCCGCCAGCACCTAGCATCGACAAGTCCGCACCCTGCACACCGGAGATTTCTGTGCGCTTTCGTCTGACCCCACGGGAGACGAGCTTCTACGACATGTTCACCGCAGCGGCGGAGAACCTGGTCACCGGATCGAAGCTCCTGCTCGAACTGCTCGGCTCGGATGTCGCGGCCCGCTCGGAGATCGCCGAGCGCATGCGCGCCGCCGAGCACGCGGGCGACGACAGCACCCACGCCGTTTTCCACCAGCTGAACTCGTCGTTCATCACGCCCTTCGACCGGGAGGACATCTACTCCCTCGCGTCCTCGCTGGACGACATCATGGACTTCATGGAAGAGGCGGTCGACCTGGTCGTCCTCTATGACATCCAGCAGCTGCCGCAGGGTATCGAGCAGCAGATCGAGGTGCTGGCCAGGGCCGCCGAGCTGACCGCCGAGGCGATGCCCAATCTGCGCACCATGTCCAATCTGACCGAGTACTGGATCGAGATCAACCGGCTGGAGAACCAGGCGGACCAGATCCACCGCAAGCTGCTCGCCCACCTTTTCAGCGGACAGTACGAAGCCATCGAGGTGCTGAAGCTCAAGCAGATCGTGGATGTCCTGGAAGAGGCGGCCGACGCCTTCGAGCATGTGGCGAACACGGTTGAGACCATCGCCGTCAAGGAGTCCTGAGCACGGTGGACACCGCCGCACTCGTCGCCGTCGTCGGCGTCGCGTTCTTCTTCACGTACACCAACGGATTCCACGACTCCGCCAACGCCATCGCCACCTCGGTCTCCACCCGGGCGCTCACCCCCCGGGCGGCGTTGGCGATGGCGGCGGTGATGAACCTGGCCGGTGCCTTCCTCGGCAACGGGGTGGCCGAGACGGTCAGCAAGGGGATCATCGAGACCCCCACCGGCAGCCAGGGCATGACCATCCTGTTCGCCTCGCTGGTCGGGGCGATCGCCTGGAACCTCACCACCTGGTACTTCGGGCTGCCGTCCTCCTCCTCGCACGCGTTGTTCGGCGGCATGGTGGGCGCGGCGCTGGCCGGGGGGACGCATGTCATCTGGTCCGGGGTGGTCGAGAAGATCGTCATCCCGATGTTCCTCTCCCCGGTGGTCGGCCTGATCGTCGGCTATCTGGTGATGGTGGCGATCCTCTGGATGTTCCGGCGGGCCAATCCGCACAAGGCCAAGCGCGGCTTCCGGATAGCGCAGACCGGCTCGGCGGCGGCGATGGCGCTGGGCCACGGCCTCCAGGACGCCCAGAAGACGATGGGCGTCGTGGTGCTGGCACTGACCATCGCGGGGGTGCAGGAGGAGCACGGCATTCCGGTGTGGGTGAAGATCTCCTGCGCGCTGATGCTGTCGCTGGGTACGTACGCGGGCGGCTGGCGGATCATGCGCACCCTGGGCCGCAAGATCATCGAGCTGGACCCGCCGCAGGGCTTCGCGGCGGAGACCACCGCCGCCGGCATTCTCTACACCACGTCCTATGTCTTCAGCGCGCCGATCTCCACCACCCATGTGATCACCTCGGCGATCATGGGTGTGGGCGCCACCAAGCGGGTGCGGGCGGTGCGCTGGGGGGTCGCCAAGAACATCGTGCTGGGCTGGTTCATCACCATGCCCGCGGCGGCGGTCGTGGCCGCGGTGGTCTACTGGATCACCCACGCGATCGTGGTCGCCCTCCGCTGACGTACGGCCCCGGTAGCGCGGCCCCGATGGCTCGGCCCCAGTACGGCGGCCCCAGTACGGCGTGCCCCAGTACGGCGGCTCCCGGACAGCGGCGAGGGCCCGCTCCCCTCGGGCAGGGGAGCGGGCCCTTTTCCATGCCCTGCGGCGGCACCGCCATGCAGCGCCGCAGGACAGCTCGGGGCGGCCGGGGCCGGGTCCGGTGGTCCGGGGGCCTCAGCCGAAGCGGCCGGAGATGTAGTCCTCGGTGGCCTGCACCGACGGGTTGGAGAAGATCCGCTGGGTGTCGTCGATCTCGACCAGCCGGCCGGGCAGGCCGACGCCCGCCAGGTTGAAGAAGGCGGTGCGGTCACTGACCCGGGCGGCCTGCTGCATATTGTGGGTCACGATCACGATGGTGAACCGCGACTTCAGCTCGCCGATCAGGTCCTCGACGGCCAGGGTGGAGATCGGGTCCAGCGCCGAGCAGGGCTCGTCCATCAGCAGCACCTGCGGCTCCACCGCGATGGCGCGGGCGATGCAGAGCCGCTGCTGCTGGCCGCCGGAGAGGCCGGCGCCGGGCTTGTTCAGCCGGTCCTTGACCTCGCTCCACAGGTTGGCGCCCTTGAGGGACTTCTCCACCACGTCGTCCAGCAGCGACCTGCGGCGCACCCCGGCGAGCCGGAGGCCGGCCGCCACATTGTCGTAGATCGACATGGTGGGGAAGGGGTTGGGCCGCTGGAAGACCATGCCGACCGTGCGGCGGACGGCCACCGGGTCGACGCCGGGCCCGTACAGGTCCTCGTCGTCCAGCAGCACCTTGCCCTCGACCCGGGCGCCGGGGATCACCTCGTGCATCCGGTTGAGGGTGCGCAGGAAGGTGGACTTGCCGCAGCCGGACGGCCCGATGAAGGCCGTGACCGAGCGGGGCTCGATGGTCATCGAGATGTCCTCGATGCCCTTGAACGATCCGTAGTAGGCCGACAGTCCGCTGACGTCGATGCGCTTGGCCATGGGGGTTGTCTTCTCTCGTTCTTCGTGGCGCGTCGGGGGGATCAGCGGTCGGACTTGGGCGAACGCCACCGGGCGACGGCCCGCGCGACCAGGTTCAGGCCCATCACGATGGCGATCAGCACCAGGGCGGCGCCCCAGGCGCGGGCGTACGTCTGGTCGTTGCCCAGCGAGTACTGGTGCCAGATGTAGAGCGGCAGCGACTCCTGCGCGTCCTGGAACGGATTGGTGTTGATCACGTCGGTGGTGAAGCAGAGCAGCAGCACCGGGGCGGTCTCGCCGGTGATCCGGGCGACGGCCAGCATGATGCCGGTGGTGATGCCGCCGATCGCGGTGGGCAGCACGATCCGCACGATGGTCTTCCACTTGGGTACGCCCAGCGCGTACGCGGCCTCGCGCAGCTCGCCCGGGACCAGCTTGAGCATCTCCTCGGTGGAGCGGACGACCACCGGCATCATCAGGATCGACAGCGCCATGCTGCCCGCGAAGCCGGAGAAGCTGAAGCCCAGGATGATGATCCAGAAGGAGAGGACGAACAGGCCCGCCACGATGGAGGGCACACCCGTCATCACGTCCACGAAGAAGGTGACGGCCTTGGCGAGCTTCCCCCGGCCGTACTCCACCAGGTAGACGGCGGTGAGCAGGCCGATCGGGGCGGCGATCAGGGTGGCCAGGCCGACCTGCTCCAGGGTGCCCAGGATGGCGTGGTAGATGCCGCCGCCGGGCTCCGAGCTGATCACGCCGTTCATGGAGTGGCTGAGGAAGGTCGCGTCGACCACCCCGGCGCCCTGCTGGACGGTGTAGACGGTCAGCGAGACCAGCGGCACCATCGCCAGGATGAAGCAGACCCAGACCAGGCTGGTGGCCAGCCGGTCCTTGGCCTGCCGGGGGCCCTCGACCGCTGCGGCCAGCGCATAGGAGCCGACCACGAAGACCATGGCGGCGATCAGGCCCCACTGGATGTGGCTGGAGAGCCCGGCGGCGGCGCCGACGGCGCAGCCGATCCCGATCGCGGCGGCCGCGGTGGCGGCGGGGGCCCACTTGGGCAGCCGGCCACCGGTGAGCGACTGGCCGACCGGCGCGGCGGCGCCGGTGCGGTGTTCGACGTCGGTGCTCATGCGCCCGCCCCCGAGAACTCCTTGCGCCGCGCGACGATCATCCGGGCGGCGGCGTTGACCAGCAGGGTGATCACGAACAGCATCAGACCGGAGGCGATCAGGGCGCTGCGCCCGGTGTCGAACGCCTCACCGAACTTGGCGGCGATGTTCTGGGCGAAGGTGCCGCCGCCCGGGTCCAGCAGATGCAGATCGAGCTTCTCCGAGGGGGAGAGCACGGTGGCCACCGCCATGGTCTCGCCGAGCGCGCGGCCCAGGCCGAGCATCGAGGCGCTGATCACACCGGCGCGGCCGAACGGCAGCACGGCGGTGCGGATCATCTCCCAGCGGGTGGCGCCGAGGGCCAGCGCGGCCTCCTCGTGCATCCGGGGGGCCTGCCGGAAGACCTCCCGGCTGACGGCGGTGATGATCGGCAGCACCATGATGGCCAGCAGGATGCCCACGGTGAACAGGTTGCGCGGGGCGCTCCCGGCGACGTTGTCGTTCTGCGCGAAGAGGTACGTCCAGCCGAGGTGGCCGTTCATCCAGGCGGTGAGGCCGCTCAGGTGCGGCACCAGGAACAGGGCGCCCCACAGGCCGTACACGATGCTGGGCACCGCGGCGAGCAGATCGACCAGGTAGGCGATCGGCTGGGCCAGGCGGCGCGGGGCGTAGTGCGAGATGAACAGCGCGATGCCGATGGCGATCGGCACCGCGACGGCCATCGCGATCACCGAGCTGACCACGGTGCCGAACAGCAGCACGGCGATGCCGAAGACCGGCGGCGTGCCGTCCGGGTTCCACTCGAAGGTGGTGAAGAAGTTGCCGTGGTTGGCGCCGATGGACTTGGCGGCCTGCCAGCCGAGGAAGACCGCGATGGCGGCCATGATGGCCAGCAGCAGGATGCCGGAGCCCCGGGAGGCGGCCAGGAAGAGCGTGTCACCGATCCGGTTGCCGCTGCGGCGCCGGGTCCTGGCGGGGGCGGTGGCGTCGGAGCCGGCCGTGAGGAGGTCGAGCGGGGTGTCGTCGTCGGGGCCGTCGTCCCGGTCCTGCGGGACGGTCGGTGCGGGTGTGTCCATGGTTGTCGTCTCCGGTCTGAAGGCGCCGGCCCGTGCGGGGGCGGGCGCCTGGCGGCGGTGCACCGGACTGTCGGGGGTGTCGGGCTGGGGGCGGCGGGCTGGGGGCGTCGGGCTCAGGGGGCTGAGGGACTGCCGGCCCAGGGGGCTGGGCGGGGGTGCGGCGAAGCGTCCGCCGTGGCCGGCCCGCCCCCCGGAAGGGGCCGGCCACGGCGGACCGGGGATCAGGCCAGGGTCGGGATGACGGCCTTCACCTTGGAGGCGATCTCGGCGGGCAGCGGGACGTAGCCCTTGTCCGCGATGGCCTGCTGGGCCTCGTCGCTGATGGTGTAGTTCAGGAACGCCTTGACGCCGGGCAGGGTGTCGGCCTTGTTGCCCTTGTCGCAGACGATCTCGTACGTGACCAGCACCAGCGGGTACGCGCCGTCGGCCTTGGTGGCGTAGTCCAGGCTCAGCGCCAGGTCGCTGCCGGTGCCGGAGACCTGGGCCAGGCCGATGGTCTTGGCGGCGTTCTCGGCGGTGGCCTCGACGGGCTCGGCGGCACCGGTGGCGATCTTCGCCGTGTTCAGGCTGTTGTTCTGCGCGTACGACAGCTCGACATAGGTGATCGAGTTCTTCTGCTGCTTGACCTGGCCCGCCAGGCCGGCGCTGCCGGTCGCGCCCTGGCCGCCCTTGCCGACCCACTTCTTGTCGGCCTCGTACGGCCAGGCGCCCTTGTCGGCGGCGGCGACGAAGTAGGCGGTGAGGTTCTTGGTGGTGCCGGAGTCGTCCGAGCGGTGGTACGCCTGGATGTTGGCGTCCGGCAGCTTGACGCCCGGGTTGAGCTTGGCGATGGCCGGGTCGTTCCACTTGGTGATCTTCGAGTTGAAGATCTCGGCCAGCGTGGTGGCGTCCAGCACCAGGTTGTCGACACCCTCGACGTTGTAGGCGATGGCCACCGCCCCGCCGACCATCGGGAGGTCGATGCCCTGGCCGCCGGCGCAGACCTGCTTGGAGGCGTCGACCTCCTCGGGCTTCAGCGCGGCGTCGGAGCCGGCGAAGGCCACCTTGCCCTGGTTGAAGTTGGCGATGCCCGCGCCGGAGCCGTTGCCGTTGTAGTTGATCACGGTGCCGGAGCACTGGCCCTGGAAGGCGGCCTTCCACACCTCGATCGCGTTCGCCTGGGCGGTGGAGCCGGCCGCGAGCAGCTGGCCGCCCTTGCCGCAGTCGGCCGCGCCGCCGGTGGCGGTGTCGGTGGTGCTGCCCGCGGAGGTGGTGGCGGCAGCAGCAGGCGTCGAACCGGCGTTGGTCTTGCTGTTGTCGTCGGAGCCGCAGGCTGCGAGCGACAGCGAGCTGACGACAGCCAGGGCGCCGATCGCGAGGGCCTTGGAGCGGCCGTTCCGCTGGAGCTTCACTGTGGTCCCTTTCTGGCAGCCCCGTTGAGAGTCCTGACCTGGGGCTTCGCGGATTCCCGACGACCTTTCCGGGCGCCGTTGACCTCGACGTTAGGGCGGGCAGGTGAAGCGTCAGGCGGGCGCGAATGAACGGCCGGTGAACCTCGGAGGGACGCCAGGAAACTGCGGCCGGTAGTAACGGTTGCCTCACGGCCGGGACACGGCCGGGACACGGCCGGGGACACGGTCGGGCCCCGAGCGGGCGTCAGCGGACCCGGCCGGCCAGCTCCGACCAGCGGCGGCCGAAGGCATAGCGGGCCGCCTCCACCTCCAACCGCTGGTCGGTGTGGAGCACGCCCAGCACATAGGCCGTCGCCGGGGTGATCCGCGGCGTACGGGCGGCCGAAGCGGCGGCGCCGGCAGCGGCGGCGGCCTCCTGGTGCCGGTCCAGCACCTGGTCCAGCGCCGCCAGCCGGGCCGCCGTCCCCGCCGCCCAGCCGCCCAGCAGCGGCCCGCACACCTCCAGCACGCAGCGGGCCCGCCCCGCCAGCACCCGCACCAGCACCCAGGGCGCGTCATCGGCGTCCAGCGCCGCATCCGCGTCCGGTACGGCGGCGGCGTCGGCCGTGGCGGCGGGCAGCCGGTGCCGGGTGTCACCGTTGTACGGCGTGCCCGCGCGCGGCAGCGGCAGCGACCGGGCCGCCTCCGCCAGCGACCGCAGCGCCCGGTCCGCGTACGGCAGCAGCGCCTCCCCGGCCGGCGCCCCGGCCGCCGCCGTCAGCGGCACCTCCCCGGTCAGCAGCGCCATCCGGTCGGCCAGCGCGTGCAGCCGGGCCGAGCGCAGCTCCCCCAGCGCCGAGGTGTGCGCCCGGGAGCGGGCCGTACTCAGCTGCCGGTCCAGCAGCGCCCGCGCCTTGGCCGCCCCCGGATGCCCGGCCAGCATCCCGGTGGCGTCCGGCCGGGGGTCACCGGGGGGACGCCCGGACGCCGCCGTACCCGCCAGCGAGTCCAGCGCGCCCAGCAGCCGGGCCAGCTGCCGGGCACAGGACGGCTCCCGCAGCAGCAGCTCCCGCAGCCAGCCCAGCTCGGCCCGCAGCTGCCCCGCCCAGTCGGCCTCGACCAGCGGTTCGAAGGCGTACAGCGCGCCGTCCAGCCGGCGCAGGGCGGTCAGCAGCCCGTCGGCCTGGTCCTCCGGCCCGGCGAGCACCGGGGGCAGCGTGCGCAGGAACGCCGCCGCCTGCCCGCTCAGCTCGGCGGTGAGTACGTCCCCTGCGGTCGCCGGCAGGGGCGCCGGGGACGCGGTGGGCTGCGGCGAGAGCGCGTCGGTCATCTGGAGGGGTCCCCGTTCCCGCTGGGCGGTGGTTGGCGGCCGGGTGTCGGCCGGAGTTCTGCGGCCGGTCGGGCGGCCCTTGGCGCGGGCGGCGGCCCGGCCGCGCCCCGGCGGCCGTACGGCGGGCCACCGGTCCGGAGCCCGGCGGCCCTGCGGTCCTAGCGGCCGGCCTTGCCCCGGCGGCGTCTGCGCGACTCGATGAACAGCTCCTGCACATGCCGCAGCCGCCGGCCGTCCGCGTCGTGCCAGTGCCGGACCCAGCTGCCGTCCGGGCCCAGGTGCCAGGACGCCGTCTCGTCGGAGGTGCCCAGCTCCAGCAGCCCGGCCAGCTCGGCCCGCTGCGCAGGGTCGCTGACCCGGACCAGGGCCTCGATCCGGCGGTCCAGGTTGCGGTGCATCAGGTCGGCGCTGCCGATCCACACCTCCGGGTCGCCGCCGTTGCCGAAGACGAAGACCCGCGAGTGCTCCAGGAACCGCCCCAGCACGCTGCGTACCCGGATGTTCTCCGACAGCCCCGGCACGCCCGGCCGCACCGCGCAGATGCCGCGCACCCAGACGTCCACCGGCACCCCGGCCTGCGAGGCCCGGTAGAGGGCGTCCACCAGGGTCTCGTCCACGATCGAGTTGACCTTGATCTGCACCCGGGCCGGGCGGCCCGCCCGGTGGTGGCCGATCTCCTCGTGGATGCGGGAGACCAGGCCGTCGCGCAGACCGCGCGGGGCGACCAGCAGCCGCCGGTAGGACTCCCGGCGCGAGTAGCCCGACAGCCGGTTGAACAGGTCGGAGAGGTCCGCGCCCACCTGCTGGTCGGCGGTGAGCAACCCCAGGTCCTCGTAGAGCCGGGCCGTCTTGGGGTGGTAGTTGCCGGTGCCGACGTGCGCGTAACGGCGCAGCGTGTCGCCCTCCTGCCGCACCACCAGCGAGAGCTTGCAGTGGGTCTTCAGCCCGATCAGGCCGTAGACCACATGGCAGCCGGCCTCCTCCAGCTTGCGGGCCCACTTGATGTTGGCCTGCTCGTCGAACCGGGCCTTGATCTCCACCAGGACCAGCACCTGCTTGCCGGCCTCGGCGGCGTCGATCAGCGCGTCCACGATGGGGGAGTCGCCGCTGGTGCGGTAGAGCGTCTGCTTGATGGCCAGCACGTCCGGGTCGGCGGCGGCCTGCTCCAGGAACGCCTGCACCGAGGTGGAGAAGTTGTCGTACGGGTGGTGCAGCAGGACGTCCCGCTCCCGCATGGCGGCGAAGACGTCCGGGGCGGACGCCGACTCCACGTCGGTGAGGCCGCGCGCGGTGCCCGCGACGAACTTGGGGTACAGCAGCTCCGGCCGCTCCTGGTCGGCCAGCGCGAACAGGCCGGTCAGGTCGAGCGGGCCGGGCAGCGGGTAGACCTCCGCCTCGGTGATGTGCAGCTCGCGGACCAGCAGGTCCAGCACGTACGGGTCGATGGACTCCTCGACCTCCAGCCGGACCGGCGGGCCGAAGCGCCGCCGCATCAGCTCCTTCTCCAGCGCCTTGAGGATGTTCTCGGCGTCGTCCTCCTCGACTTCGAGGTCCTCGTTGCGGGTGACCCGGAAGGCGTGGTGGGCGAGCACCTCCATGCCGGGGAACAGCTCCTCCAGGTGGGCGCCCATCACGTCCTCCAGCGGCACGTACCGCTGCGGGGACGCCTCCAGGAAGCGGTGCAGCGACTGCGGCACCTTCACCCGGGCGAAGTGCTTGTGGCCGGAGAGCGGGTTGCGGACGACGACCGCGAGGTTCAGCGAGAGGCCCGATATGTACGGGAACGGGTGGGCCGGGTCGACCGCCAGCGGGGTGAGCACCGGGAAGATCCGCTGCCGGAAGAGGGTGTGCAGCCGGGCCTGCTCGCCCTCGGTGAGGTCGTCCCAGCGGACCAGCTCGATGCCCTCGGCCGCCAGCTCGGGCTGCACGTCCTGCTGGAAGGCGGCGGCGTGCCGGGCCATCAGCTCCCGGGAGCGGGTCCAGATCAGGTCCAGCACCTCGCGCGGCTGGAGGCCGGAGGCGGAGCGCTGGGCCACGCCGGTGGCGATCCGGCGCTTGAGGCCCGCCACCCGCACCATGAAGAACTCGTCCATGTTGCCGGCGAAGATCGCCAGGAACTTGGCCCGCTCCAGCAGCGGGGTCTCCGGGTCCTCGGCCAGCTCCAGCACCCGCGCGTTGAACGCCAGCCAGCTGCGCTCCCGGTCCAGGAAGCGGCCCGGCGGCAGCTCCTCCTCGAACTCGGGGAAGACCTCGTCGGGCGTGTCGCTGTCGACCAGGGCCGTCCCCGAGCCCAGCGGCACGCCGAGCGTCGCGGTGAGGCCGCTCGCGGGCGGCCGGTCGGCGCCGGAATCGGCGTCGGCCGGGCCGGCGGCGGCGGAGTCGGCGGAGTCGGCGGGGCGAGGGGTGGCGCTCATGGTCTCCAGCTCCTCCTGCGGGGCGACACCCGGCGCTGCCGGGTCCTCCTCCGCCGCATACCCCGCCGACGGCCCTTCGACGGCCCCCGGCGTCGGCGGTACCACCGCAGCCGGGGGCACGGTACGCGGGCAGCGGGCACGGCGCGGGGACGGCACAGCTGACTTCATTCCGTGATCGTCGCAACGGCGGTTGAATCCACGGTGAACTGCGGGTGGCGGGTGGGAGAGCCGATGCGGTCGCGCCGTGGTCGGCTTCGCCCACCCGGCCGTGGCGGGCCGGTCAGGTGCCTCCCGGTGTGTTACCGGAGGGGCGCGCCACCTCAGGGGGTGCGGTACATCAGGTCCACCTCGTGCACGCCGAAGCCCAGCCGCTCATACACCCGCAGCGCCGCCGGATTGTCCGCGTCCACGTACAGGATCGCCGCCCGCAGGTCCCGGTCCTCGACCAGGTGGCGCAGCCCGATGGCGGTCAGCGCCCGGCCGAGCCCGCTGCCCTGCTCCGCCGGGTCGACGCCCAGCACGTACACCTCGCCGACCTGCTCCTGACCGGGCACGCGGGGGTGCACCTTCGTCCAGTGGAAGCCGACCAGCCGCTCGTCCGCGCCGCTGCCCCGGACGGCCAGGAAGAAGCCCGCCGGGTCGAACCACGGCTCGGCCAGCCGCTCCGCCAGGTCGCGGCCGGTCCAGGAGCCCTGCTCGGGGTGGTGGGCGAAGGCGGTCGCGTTCAGCCGCAGCCAGGCGTCGTCGTCTCCGCCCGGCCGGAACGGGCGGACCGCCACGCCCGGCGGCAGCGCGGGCTGCGGCAGCTCGGCGTCCAGCTCCGGGCCGGGGGCGGGCAGCGGCCGCCGCAGCTGGCGCAGCTCGCGGAAGAGCTCCAGCCCGAGCAGCTCCGCCAGCCGCCGCCCCGCCGGGTGGCCGCCGTGCGCCCAGAGCCGCACCGGGCCGTCGGCGGCCTTGAGCAGCGCCTCCGCCAGCAGCCGGCCGTGCCCGGCGCCACGGTGCGCCGGGTCCACCACCAGCTCGGCGGTGGGCGGCTCACCCGGGGCGGAGCCGTCCAGCTGGGCGTAGCCGATCAGGGTGCCGTAGCCGTCGTGCTGGAGCAGGTGCCGCACCCCGGTCCGCTCGGCCCGCAGCTGCAGGCGGCCCTGCTCGGAGACGGCCGCCCGGCCGTCCTCGGCGGCGGCGGCCTCCAGCAGCGCGGCGATGCGCCGCCCGTCCTCCGGCGTGGGCACGGTGACGGTCTCGATGCGGTCCTCGGCGGGGCTCGTCCCCGCAGCAGCAGCGTCCATGGTCACGACCATACGACTGTCCACCGACGGCGCCGCCGAATCGTCCCCAGCTGATCGTTCCCGTTGATCGTTCAGGGCTGGCCGTCCCCCGCTGATCGGTCAGGGCGCCGGGCGATCGCCGGGAGGGCGGGCGGCGGCGTGGGGGCGCCGGGGAGCCGGACGGTGGCGAGGGTGCCGGGGTCGCCGTCCTCGGCCGGGCCGAGGGTGACCTCGCCGCCGCTGTCGCGGACGGTCTGGGCGACGATGGAGAGCCCGAGCCCGGAGCCGGGCAGCTGCCGGGACGACGGTGAGCGCCAGAACCGGTCGAAGACGTACGGCAGCTCGTCCGGTGCGATGCCCGGCCCCCGGTCGCGGACCGTGAGCCGCCCCTGAGCGAGCAGGACGTCCACGCTGCCGCCGGGCGGGCTGTACTTGACCGCGTTGTCCAGCAGGTTGATCAGCGCCCGCTCCAGCCCATGGGCACTGCCGCGTACGTACCAGGGGTCGAGCCGTACGTCGAAGTGCAGCCCCGGGCCGCGCAGCCTGCCCCGCTCCACCGCCCGGCCGGCGATCTCGTGCAGCGCCACCACGCCGGTCTCCCGGGCGGAGCGGCCGCTGCTGGGCCGGGACAGCTCCAGCAGGTCACCGATCAGGGTGGACAGCTCGCCCATCTGCGCCTTCATATGGCCGAGCAACCGGGTGCGGGTCTCCGGCGGCAGCGCGCGGCCGGTGTCGTCGCTGCGGACCAGCAGGTCGACATTGGTGCGCAGCGAGGTCAGCGGGGTGCGCAGCTCGTGCCCGGCGTCCGCGATCAGCCGGGTCTGCCGGTCGCGGGAGTTGGCCAGGGCGGTGCTCATGGCGTTGAAGGACTCGCTGAGCCGGGCGATCTCGTCCTTGCCCTCCACCGGGATGGTGGTGCCCACCTCCTCGGTACGGGCCACGTGCTCGACCACGTCGGTGAGCCGGTCCACCGGTTTGAGCGCGGCCCTGGCGACCAGCAGGCCGGCGCTGGAGGCCATGATCACACCGCAGGCGGCGACGATGGCCAGGCGCAGCGCGAGCGAGCTGAGCTGGCTGTCGACGAAGCCGGTGCCGGCGGCCACGGAGAGGGCGACGCCGGGGCCGATGTTGCGGGTGTAGACGCGGACCGGAGTGCCGTCGGTGAGGGTGCCGTACCGCTGGAGTTCGGTGCCCGGCGTGGCCGCGACCTCCCGGTCGGCGGTGGTCACGGTCACCGAGCTGTCGGTGGGCTGGCCGGTGATGGCGCACGGCGATCCGCTGGTGAGGACCAGGGTGACGTTGTCGGCGCGCAGTCCGGGCGGCGGGCGGCGGTCGATGCAGTACTGGCCGATGGCCTGGGCCGGGCCGAGCTGGCCGCCGGGGCCCAGGGTGATCTTGGATCTGAGGTTGTTGTCCAGTTGCTCGTACAGCTGGCCGCGTACCAGCACCCAGCAGGAGAACGCCGAGACCGCCACCGCCACCGCCACCGCGAGCGCGGTGAGCAGCGCCAGCCGGCGGCGCAGCGGGATGCGGCGGAACCAGCCCGTGGCGCTGTGGACGCGGTCGTTCATCGCCGTCAGGTGCTCCGGCCGGCGGCGCGCAGGGCGTAGCCGACGCCCCGGACGGTCTGGATCAGCCGGGGCAGTCCGCCGGCCTCGGTCTTGCGGCGCAGGTACATCACGTACACGTCCAGCGAGTTGGAGGAGGGCTCGAAGTCGAAGCCCCAGACCGCCTTGAGGATCTGCTCGCGGGTGAGCACCTGGCGGGGGTGCGACAGGAACATCTCCAGCAGCATGAACTCGGTGCGGGTCAGCTCCACCGGGTGGCCGTCGCGGGTGACCTCGCGGGTGGCGGTGTTCATCCGCAGGCCCTCGAAGGCCAGCACCTCGGCGTCGGCGGCCTCCTCCAGCCTGGCCGCCTCGGCCGCCAGCGCGCTGCGGCGCAGCAGCGCCCGCACCCGGGCGAACAGCTCGTCCAGCTCGAAGGGCTTGGCGAGGTAGTCGTCGGCGCCCACGTCCAGCCCGGTGACCCGGTCGCCGACCGCGTCGCGGGCGGTGAGCATCAGCACCGGCACGGTGTCGCCCCGGGACCGCATCCGGCGGACGGTGGTGAGGCCGTCCATCCTCGGCATCATGATGTCGAGCAGCACCAGTTCGGGCTTCTCGCGCTCCACCGCCGCCAGGGCCTCCAGGCCGTCGGTGGCGGTGCGCACGTCGTAGCCCTCGAAGGCGAGGCTGCTCTCCAGGGCGTCACGCAGGGCGGGCTCGTCGTCGACCACCAGGATGCGGGCGGTGGTGCCGAGCGCGTCGGGGCGGTCGGCGTCGGTGGGCGTCATGGTCGGCTGTCTCTCCAGTGTGAGCAGCGGGCCGGGGTGGGGGTCGGGCCCGCTGTTGTCCGGGATGTCCTGTTCTGTGGGGCGTCTGCTTGGGCCATTGTCCGCCGCTGCGGGTGAGGCGGCCATAAGGATTCGGCGGCTCACGCGGACAGGGTCCCGCCGGACTGGAGCTGGGGCAGCACCGCGCGGATGTCGTTGATCGGGATCGCGAAGCCCAGGCCGATGCTGCCGGGCTGGCTGCTGCTCTGGCTGCTGTCGGAGGAGGAGTACATCGCGGCGTTGAGGCCGATGACCTGGCCGGAGGCGTTGATCAGCGGGCCGCCGGAGTTGCCGGGGTTCAGGGCGGCGTCGGTCTGGAACGCCTTGTAGGTGGCGGTGGAGGAGGACGTGGTCGAGGTCGAGCCGGAGTCGTCGCCGTACGAGCCGCCGTACGACCCGCCGTACGAGCCGGAGCCGCCGCCCATGCCGGGCAGCCTCGGGTAGCCGAAGCCGCCGTTGTCGCGGGTGGACTCCTCGTCCACCTGCACGGTGACCTGGCGGTTCTTGGCGCTGATGATGCCGGAGGTGACGGTGCCGGTGAGGCCCTCGGGCGAGCCGATGGCCACCACCGCGTCGCCCACGGCCACGCTGCCGGAGTCGCCCAGGGTCGCGGGGGTGAGGCCGCTGACGCCGGCGGCCTTGATCACGGCCACGTCCAGGCTCTTGTCGGTACCGACCACCTTGGCGCTCGCGGTGGAGCCGTCGGCGAAGCTGACCGTGATGGCGCCGCCGTCGTCCACCGCTGCGGAGATCACGTGGTAGTTGGTGAGGATCTGGCCGGTGGCGGTGAGGATCACCCCGGTGCCGGTGTCGGCGCCGCTGTTCGACTTGACCGAGATCTCCACAACGCTGGGCGAGACGGCTGCTGCGATGGCGGCCACCGTGGAGGCGCCGGCGGAGGTCTTCCGGGAGACGGTGTCGGCGACGGTGCCGCTGCTCACGGCGGCGGAGCCGCCCCGGTCGGCGGCCACCACGCCGCCGGTGACGCCGCCGACCAGCGCGGCCAGGGCGGCGCCGGCGACGGCCAGGGCGAGCGTGCGGCGGGGCAGCGGGCGGCGGGGGCGGCGGTCGGCGCGGTGGCTGGGCGCTTCGGCGGCGGGGTCGGCGGGGTCGGGGTGCTCGGCGGCGGGGTCGGGGGTCGGCTGGGGGTTCGGCTGGGGGGTGGGGGCGCTGAAGTCCTCGCGGTAGGCGTACCCGGCGGGGTCGATGATGGTGCCCTCCAGCACGTGGGCGGTGGGGGGCTGCTGGGGGACGGGCGGGAGGGGCGTGGTGTCTGCGCTGGGGCGCTGCTGCTCGGTCATGGGACCAAGCTCCGCCGGGTCCATGAGAACGGGATGAGAGGAGGGTCAGAAGGGGGCGAGAAGCCTGTCGGATTCTCATAAGGCCAGGTGGGGGTGGGCCTCGGGGCCCTCCGGGGTGGGGGGCTTGTTTGGGGTGGGGCGCCACGGGGGTGGGTGGTTGGTCGCGCGGTTCCGCGCGCCCCTGGGGGCGACCGTGAGCGATCGCGCTGCCGGTGCGCGGTGGTGCTGCCGAGTGACGTTCTACCTGATCAGGCATTCCCACAGCGACGCCGGGTGGGCAGCACCCCGCTGAAGATACTGTTTCAGCGCCTGCGCGGACCGGCCGCCAGCGCCACGATACCGGGGGTGTACTGGCGGTCTCTGCACCTGACGGCCCTGGACGCCACCACCCTCGCGCTGGCCGACATGTCCGCCAATGCCGCCCACTTCGGACGGGTCCAGGCACGAACGACGTCGGCGGCTACCCGCTGGCCAGGGTCTCCGCCATCGTTCGAGGCGACCATCACCACTACCGACTCGGGAGGCGCCTCCCGTCGCAGCACCCTGCGACTGATCACCACCCTGCTAGACCACACCCGCTTCCCGGCCACCGAGGTCACCGCTCTCCACCACGGGAGATGGGAAGCGGGAGACCGCGTTCTTCGGCTCGAAGATCAGTCTTCGCGGGACCGGCAGGGTACTTCGCGGCGCTTGTCCACTTCCTCCATGCGCCGACCGTGCGGAGCTTCGCGCAAGCTTACCCGCAGAGCCGCAAAACGATATCACTCACCACCCAATAGTGGTATCGTTTTCCCTACTGGACACTGCGGAGGGAGACATCCACATGGCAAGGACCGTCATCGACCTCGACGAGGACATGGTCACCGAAGCCATGCGCATCTTCGGTACCAAGACGAAGGCGAAGGCTGTGCGTCTCGCCATGGAGGATGCCGTCAAGCGTCACCTGCGCCAAGAGCTCTTCGACGCCATGGATGCCGGCGAGCTCGACTTCAGCGAGATCATCGAGACCACCGGCCCGCGCAACGCCGACGGGTCCCTCAAGCGTGACAACGGTCAAGGCGAAGGCCGCGCTGCCTGATGCAGGACCGCTACCTGATTGACAAGTCCGCCCTAGCACGCTGGACGAAACCGGGCGTGAAGGAAGTTCTCAAGCCGTTGCACGAGCGCTACCTGCTCGCAGTGTGCCAACCCACCGAGTACGAGATGATCCATTCGGCACGGGACAACGCCGAGGCTACCCGCATCAGCACCTGGCTACACGCTTTTGACTACCTGCACACCGACGATGCCTTCAGTCGCGCTCTGGAAATCCAGCGCTACGCCCTCAACGCGGGCTCCCACCGCGCCCTGTCCCTGCCGGACCTGCTGATCGCCGCCACAGCCGAAGCCAATCGACGGACCGTCCTCCACTACGACGGCGACTTCGACATGATCGCCTCCCTCACTGGCCAGCCCACCGAATGGGTCGTCCCGCCCGGCACTGCCGACTGATGGAGACGTCAGCCGTTTCTGCCTGCGGTGATGTGTCTGGCGCTAGGCGCTGGAGTGCATCAATCGGAGCATGATCGAACTGGCACGGGGTGGCTCAGGCCGGGGTGTCGTCGCCGCAGCCGCAGGAGCGGCGGATCACCAGGCGGTTGGGGAACTGGCGGACCCGTTCGGTGTCGGAGCCGGGGACGAGCAGGGAGTCGTCCAGGACCAGGTCGACGGCGGCGCGGGCCATGGCGTCGCGGTCGGAGGCGATGGTGGTCAGCGGCGGGTCGCAGAACGACGCCTCGGGGATGTCGTCGAACCCGGTGACCGCCAGGTCCTGCGGCACCCGCAGCCCCAGCTCGCGGGCGGCCCGCAGCACGCCGATGGCCTGGTCGTCGGTGGAGCAGAAGATCGCCGGCGGCCGGTCGGGGGAGCCCAGCAGCTCCAGCGCAGCCCGGTAGGTCCCGTACCGGTCGAAGGGCGCCTCGACCAGGTGCTTGGCGGTGAGCACGCCGTGCGCCTCCATCGCCCGCGCCCAGCCCTCGATGTGGTCGACCACCGGGTCACCCGGCGCCGGGGAGGCCACCGGGCCGCCGAAGCAGGCGACGTACGGGTGGCCGTGCACCTCCAGCAGGTGGCGGACCGCAGCCTCGGCGCCGCCGACGTCGTCGGTGACCACCGCCACGTCGTCGATCCCCTCGGGGCGGCGGTGCAGCAGCACCACCCGGGCGCCCTCGATGGCGGCGAACTCCTCGGCGGCGCGCTCGGACGGCCCCTGGCTGACCAGGATCAGGCCGGAGACCCGCATGCCCAGGAAGGCGCGGACGTAGTGGACCTCGCGGTCGTCCCGGTAGTCGGAGTTGCCGATCAGCACCAGCTTGCCGCGCTCGGAGGCCACCCGCTCCACGGCGTGCGCCAGCTCGGCGAAGAACGGCTGCCGGGCGTCGGGGACGACCATGCCGATCAGATTGGTGCGGCGGCTGGCCATCGCCTGGGCCACGCTGTTCGGCCGGTAGCCGAGTTGTTCGATGGCGGCGAGCACCCGTTCCCTGGTCGCGGGCGCGACCGGGCGCGGACCGTTGTTGATGACATAGCTGACGACCGCGGTCGAGGTACCTGCCAGCTTTGCCACATCGTCACGCGTCACCTTGGGCACGCCCGGGATTCTACGCGGGTGGTCAACCGGGCCGCCGCGCGGTCCACCCTTTGGGAGCTTCGGCGGCCCGGGGGCGCCGCCGCGGCCGGCCCGCCACGGGGGCGGCGGGCCGGTCGCGCGGGGTCGGTCGGGGCGGGGTCGGGCCGGTGTCGGGCCGGTGTCAGGCCGGGGTCGGCGCGGGGGAGCGGTCGCCGGCCCGGTCGGGCTTCTCCGGGATGACGAACCGGTAGCCGACATTGCGCACGGTGCCGATCAACTGCTCGTGCTCCGGCCCCAGCTTGGCCCGCAGCCGCCGTACGTGGACGTCCACCGTGCGGGTGCCGCCGAAGTAGTCGTACCCCCAGACCTCCTGGAGCAGCTGGGCGCGGGTGAAGACCCGGCCGGGGTGCTGCGCCAGGTACTTCAGCAGCTCGAATTCCTTGAAGGTGAGGTCCAGCACCCGGCCCTTGAGCTTGGCCGAGTAGGTGGCCTCGTCCACCGAGAGGTCGCCGTTGCGGATCTCCATCGGGCTGTCGTCGGCGACCCCCTGCGCCGCCCGGCCCAGCGCCAGCCGCAGCCTGGCCTCCACCTCGGCGGGTCCTGCGGTGTCGAGCAGTACGTCGTCGACGCCCCACTCGGCGGTGACGGCCGCCAGGCCGCCCTCGGTGACGACCAGGAGCAGCGGGCAGCCGGGCCCGGTGGAGCGCAGCAGCTGGCACAGGCTGCGGATCTGCGGCAGGTCGCGCCGCCCGTCGATCAGGATGACGTCGGCGCTGGGGATGGTGACGAGGGCCGAGCCCTCGGCAGGCGCCACCCGAACGCCGTGCAGCAGCAGGCCGAGCGCGGGGAGCACTTCGGCGGATGGCTGGAGGGCATTGGTCAGCAGTAGCAGAGAACTCATACCCGGTGGGCCCCTTTCCGGGTCGTCGCGGTCGGTTCCGGTCCGCTGCCGCCGCAGTCGGTGGACACCGGGGTGAGGACGGCGGTGGCGGCCGGGGCCCGGAGCGGTCCGGCGGGCGCGGCGGGGAGTGCCCGCCGGGTGGCACGGGTCCGGCGCCGGAGGTCCCGCGACCCTCGGTGTCCCGTGTCCGCCCTGCCCGTCATGGTGCGACCCTTTCGGTGTCCCGCCCCTCGCCCGGTCGGGGAGGGGCGCCCCGTGCCGGGCGGCGGCCCGGTGACGGGTTCGGCTCGGTGGCCGACCGCCGGGTGCACTCCGTCGTGCGGTGGCGGCCGTACCGTCCGGGGCGGGCGGCACGGGGTGGCGTACCGGCCGATCCGGACGTATCCGTACTGGCGTCCTCTAAGCACAAAAGGACCCGGGGGCGACTCTGCCCGGGTCCTTCACATCAGCAGAATAACTCACATGACTGGCAGTACGAAGGTCCGGAATACCGCCGAGCGGGGCCCGGCGGGCTGGGGCGCGCCCTGCGAGGCGCTGCTGACCGCCGCCGACGGGACCCGGGTGCACGCCGCCCACCGGCCGGGTCCGGCCGGTGCGGCCACGGCGTTCGTGGTGGCGCACGGGTTCACCGGGGCGGTGGAGCGGCCGGCGGTGCGGCGGGCGGCGCGGGTGTTCGCCCGGCACGGCGCGGTGGTGACGTTCTCCTTCCGTGGGCACGGCCGTTCGGGTGGTCTCTCCACGGTGGGCGACCGCGAGGTGCTGGACCTCCGGGCGGCGGTGGGGTGGGCGCGTTCGCTGGGCCACCGGCGGGTCGCCACGGTGGGCTTCTCGCTGGGCGGGGCGGTGGTCGTCCGGCATGCGGCGCTGTACGGCGGGGTGGCGGCGGTGGCGGCGGTGAGCGCCCCGGCGCGCTGGTACTACCGGGGTACGGCGCCGATGCGGCGGCTGCACCGGCTGGTGATGCACCCGGTGGGCCGGGGGGTGGCCCGGTACGGGCTGCGCACCAGGATCGACCCGCAGGAGTGGACGGCGCTGCCGGTGCCGCCGGTGGAGGCGGCGGCGCGGCTGGGGGGCACCCCGCTGCTGGTGGTGCACGGCGACCGCGACGCGTACTTCCCGCTGGACCACCCCCGGTCGCTGCACGCGGCGGCGCGGGCGGCGGGCGGCGACGCGGAGCTGTGGATCGAGCCGGGGTTCGGCCACGCCGAGAACGCCGCCGATGAGCCGCTGCTCGACCGGATCGGCGCCCGGCTGGCGCGGTGGGCGGCCGAGGGCACCGCATGATGGGGGGTGGACGGGCGGGCACGGCCCGGCCGGGACGAGTACGGCGACGAGGACGAGGAGTGGCGGCCATGACAGCACCGACGGCGCCCGCCGGGACCATCCGCTACTGGGCGGCGGCCAAGGCCGAGGCGGGGACCGCCGAGGAGCCGTACCGGGCGGCGACCCTGGCCGAGGCGCTGGCCCAGGCGCGCTCCGCCCGCGCCGACCGGCCGCGCTTCGCGCAGCTGCTCGGGCACTGCTCGTTCCTGGTGGACGGCCGTCCGGTGGGGGGCCGCGACCATGCGGCGGTGGAGCTGGCCGAGGGCGGCACGGTGGAGGTGCTGCCGCCGTTCGCGGGCGGCTGAGCAGGCGGGACGCGCTGCGGTCGTACGGCATGATGGTCGGCTCGGAACCGTGCCCCGCACCGGGGCGTCTGAAGCCCACGACGGAACCACCGATGAGGGAGCCCCATGCGCGCCTGGACCAAACTCTTGATCGCGCTGGTGATCCTGGCCGGCCTCTTCGTCGCGGTCGACCGGATCGCCGTCGGGGTGGCGGACTCCAAGGTGGCCGAGCGAATCCAGAGCCATGAGCACCTGAACACCAAGCCGCATGTCTCCATCGAGGGCTTCCCCTTCCTCACCCAGGTGCTCTCCAAGAAGCTGGACAGCGTGCGGCTCTCCGCCGACGACCTGGAGATCAGCGGCGGCGGCCACAAGGCCACGCTGCGGTCCTTCACCGCGCACATCAGCGGTGTCCGGGTGAACAGCAGCTTCTCCTCCGCCACCGCCGACAGCGCCCAGGGCACCGCGCTGATCAGCTACGCCGACCTCACCTCGCTGCTGGGCCAGGGCGCCACCCTCTCCTACGCCGGGGACGGCAAGGTCAAGATCACCGGCAAGGTCGACACCCCGCTGGGCAAGGTGGACGGCAGCGGTACCGCGCGGCTGGCGGTGCGCAAGGGGAACTCCATCACGGTGGGCGATGTCTCGGTCAGCGCCCTCGGCGGCGGGATCGACCTGGGCAGCCTTCCCGGCGGCGTGGGGTCGGCGCTCGGTTCGCTGCTGGCGCCGTCGCTGAAGCTCGCCGGGCTGCCGGTCGGGCTCAGCCTGGAGTCGGTGCAGCCGCAGGCCGACGGTGTGTCGATCGGCTTCACCGGCCACAACCTCAACCTGGCGGGCTGACCCCGGCCGGCACCCCCCGCCCGTACGCTCCGGGCTCCGCTCCGTCCCGTCCGCTCCGCGAGACGCCGTGTCCAGCCCGGCTCGCGGAGCGGACGCGTTCCCGGCCTCGGCCCTGGGGCGCGGGGGGCCGCTTCGGCGCTGGTCGGGCCCGGATGGGTGGCGAATCGGCCCCGCACCGGCATTCATATCAGCATCCGAACAAGAATGTCTCAGTATGCGATACGCCCATGACATGCGGTGCGCCCAGTCCCTAGCATCGTCAGCATGAAGCGACAGGCGGATCTCACGAAGCGGCGGGCGGTCGACCTGTGCCGCGTCTCCGCCTGCCTGTGTCGAATGTCCTGAGCGGACGGCATCTCCCGGCAGCTCCGACTGCCGTCCCCGCCGGTGAAACGGCCTCCCGGTGCGCCGAGCCCCCAGCATCCGGGCCCGCAGGCACCATCGAAGAGCACCAAGCCCGACCGCGCCCCCGCCCGGGAATCCGGCCCCGTACCGGACACCGCCGCGCGGCAGCGACGGGCGCATCTCCACTTCCGCAACTGCCCCGCCCTTCCGCAACTGCCCCGCCCTTCCGAAACTGCCCCGCCCTTCCGAAACTGCCCCGGAGGAGAACCCCATGAGCCGCAGCGACGTCCTGGTCGACGCTGACTGGGTCCAGGCCCACCTGGACGACCCGAAGGTCGTCATCGTCGAGGTCGACGAGGACACCTCCGCGTACGACAAGAACCACATCCGCAACGCCGTCCGGATCGACTGGAAGACCGACCTCCAGGACCCGGTGCGCCGCGACTTCATCGACCAGGCCGGCTTCGAGAAGCTGCTCTCCGAGAAGGGCATCGCCAACGACGACCTGGTCGTCCTCTACGGCGGCAACAACAACTGGTTCGCGGCCTACGCCTACTGGTACTTCAAGCTCTACGGCCACGAGTCGGTGAAGCTCCTCGACGGCGGCCGCAAGAAGTGGGAGCTCGACTCGCGCGACCTGGTGGCCGAGGTGCCCCAGCGCGCGGCCACCGAGTACCGGGCCAAGGCCCAGGACACCTCCATCCGCGCCTTCCGCGACGAGGTCGTCGCCGCGATCGGCACCCTGAACCTGGTCGACGTGCGCTCGCCCGACGAGTTCTCCGGCAAGCTGCTGGCCCCGGCCCACCTCCCGCAGGAGCAGTCGCAGCGCCCCGGCCACATCCCGACGTCCCGCAACATCCCGTGGTCCAAGAACGCCAACGACGACGGCACCTTCAAGTCGGACGCCGACCTCAAGGCCCTCTACGAGGCCGAGGGCGTCGACCTGGCCAAGGACACCATCGCGCTGTGCCGGATCGGGGAGCGCTCCTCGCTCACCTGGTTCGTGCTGCACGAGCTGCTGGACCAGCCGAACGTCAAGAACTACGACGGCTCCTGGACCGAGTACGGCAGCCTGGTCGGCGTGCCGATCGAGCTCGGCGCGGCCGAGTAACCCCCCCATCCATCCGACCGTCCCACCACAAGGAGAACAGGCACATGTGCGGTGCGAAGGCCGGCGGCCCCGACCTGGCAGGAGTTGACGTGGCGAACGAGACCATCATCCAGGGTTCGGTGACCCGCGACGGCGAGCCGGTCAACGGCTATGTGCGCCTGCTCGACGAGGGCGGCGAGTTCACGGCCGAGGTCCCCACCTCGGCGACCGGGCAGTTCCGCTTCTTCGCGGCCCCCGGTACGTGGACGCTGCGCGCCCTCGTCCCCGGCGCGACCGTGGACCGCAAGGTCGTCGCCCAGCAGGGTGCGTTCACCGAGGTCGCCATCGCCGTCTGACCGACGGCACCCGGCAGGACCGGACGGAGCCCGGCCACGGAGCGATCCGCGGCCGGGCTCCCGTGCGCCCGGCCGCGCACCGGTCGCGTACTGCCTGCGTACCGGCCGCCGGACGTACGGTGGAGGCATGCAGGCGCGACGACGGCGTGCGTACTTCGCCATGATGGGCGTGTGCGTGCTGCTCTTCGTACTGGCGTGGGCCGTGGTCCGGCTCTGGTCGGTCCCCGCCGCCATCGCCATGTGCGTGGTGGCCATGGTCATCCCGCCGTGCGCCGCGATCGTCGCCAACCGGCGCGGCCCGGACGACCGCTGGTGGGACGAGAAGTGAGCAGCCCCGGACGGAGCGGGGCGCGCCCGGTCAGTAGACCAGCGCCTGCACCCCGTCCGCGACGGCCTCGCTGACGAAGACCTGCGCCCCGGCGATCCGCACCCCCGCCAGCACGTCCTGCTGGGTGATGTCCCGGCGCGCCGCGCACTGGGTGCACAGGGTGACCGAGCCGCCCGCCAGCACCGCGTCCAGCAGCTCCGGCAGCGGCGCCGAGTGCGGCAGCTCGAACTCCGCCGCCCGCCCCGGCAGCGCGAACCACGCCGACTCCCCGGTCAGCCAGAGCGACACCTCGACCCCGCTGGCGACCGCCACCGCCGCCACCGTGAACGCCTGCGAGCAGCGCTCCGGCGCGTCCGCCCCGGCGGTGACCTTGATGACCAGCTTCTTCGCCACAGCCCGCTCCTCATGTCGTACGGCGACCGGCGCCAGCCTACGCGGTGGGCCTCCCGGCGATCCGCCGTACACCGCGCACTAGACTGCCCGTGCAGCCGTACCCTCACCATCGAAGCCTTGAGGAGCACAGAGGTGCTTGAGACCGCCTACACCGTCCTGCTCGCCGTGGTGGCTGTCGCCATCGTCTGGTTCGCGGTCTTCGCCGTCCTGAAGCTGTACCAGGGCCAGCGCTGACATCGGGGTACGGTGGGGGGTGGCCCGGCGCCACCCGCCGACCCGCCGTCCCGCGAGACCCCGAGGCATGACCAGGACCATGATCGAGATCCCCTCCGACCTCCACAAGGACGTCGTACCGCTCGCCTTCCTCCTCGGCACCTGGGAGGGCGCGGGAGTCTTCGCCCCCCTCGATGACACGAGGCCGGGGTACGACAAGTGCAACTTCGGCCAGGAGGTCGTCTTCCGCCACGACGGCCGGGCCTTCCTGGAGTACCGCTCCCGCACCTGGGTGCTGGACGAGGCCGGGAACAAGGTCCGCCCGCTGGAGAACGAGTCCGGCTTCTGGCGGATCACCAGCAACGCCGGCGGCGCCGCCGGCGTCCGCGGCATCGAGGTCGCCATGGTGCGCGACGAGGGCGTCATCGAGATCTGGTACGGCGAGCTGGCCGACGGCAAGCCGCAGATCGAGCTGGCCACCGACGCCGTCGCCCGCAGCCGGACCGCGGCCCCCTACAGCGGCGGCAAGCGGCTCTACGGGCTGGTCGGCGGCGAGCTGATGTGGGTCGGCGAGAAGGCCGCCCCCGAGATCCCGCTGCGCCCGTACATGTCCGCGCAGCTCAAGAAGGTGCTCAACCCGGCCAAGCTGCTGGAGGACATCGCGGACCTGCCGGACGACGGCATAGCCTTCTTCCGCTGAGCCCCGCACCGCCCGGTCCTCCGCTCCGCCGTACGCCCCCGCATCCGGCCCCCGGTCCCTAGACTGGGGGCCGGCGGACGCCGAAGCGCGCGAGGGATTGAGAGCCGTGGCCAGGACCAGCAGCGAGAGCAGCCCCACCGACTGGAAGACGGAGCTGCGCACCCGCGGCTACCGCCTCACCCCGCAGCGCCAGCTGGTCCTGGAAGCCGTGGACGCCCTGGACCACGCCACGCCCGACGACATCCTCACCCAGGTGCGCCGGACCGCCAGCGGCGTCAACATCTCCACCGTCTACCGCACCCTGGAGCTGCTGGAGGAGCTGGGCCTGGTCTCGCACGCCCACCTCGGCCACGGCGCGCCGACGTACCACCTCGCGGACCGCCACCACCACATGCACCTGGTCTGCCGCGACTGCGGCAAGGTCACCGAGACGGACACCTCGGTCGCCGCCCCGCTGATCGACCGGCTGCGCGCGGAGTACGGCTTCGACACCGACATGAAGCACTTCGCCATCTTCGGCCGCTGCGCGGAGTGCACCGCCCGCCACCAGTCCACCGCCGCCTCGTAAGGTGGGGTCATGAGGAGCCCGCTGCTGTCCCTGCCCGGTGCCGTCCCCGCCGAAGGAGCCGACGAGGGGGTCGCCGCGCACTACGGCGACATCTTCCGCGAACAGCGCCGGCTGGCCGCCGGCACCGGCTTCGTCGACCTCTCGCACCGGGGCGTGGTCACCGTCAGCGGCGAGGACCGGCTCAGCTGGCTGCACCTGCTGCTCACCCAGCACGTCAGCGAGCTGCGGCCGCAGCAGGCCACCGAGGCGCTGATCCTCTCCCCGCACGGCCACGTCGAGCACGCGCTGTACCTGGTGGACGACGGGACGACCGCCTGGGCCCATGTCGAGCCCGGCACCCAGCAGGCGCTGATCGGCTACCTGGAGAGCATGAAGTTCTTCTACCGGGTGGAGGTCACCGACGCCACCGGCGACTACGCCGTGGTCCACCTCCCGGCGGGTTCCATCGCGGAGCCGACCGGCGCCGCCGCCCTCCGCGAGACCCCCTGGGGCCGCGACCTGTTCGTGCCGCGCGCCGAGCTGCCCGCGCTGGCCGAGGGCTGGGGGCAGCCGGCCGGGATCTGGGCGTACGAGGCGCTGCGGATCGAGGCGCACCGGCCCCGGCTGGGCTTCGAGACCGACCACCGCACCATCCCGCACGAGGTGGACTGGCTGACCACCGCCGTCCACCTCCAGAAGGGCTGCTACCGGGGGCAGGAGACGGTCGCCCGGGTGCACAACCTCGGCCGCCCGCCGCGCCGGCTGGTCTTCCTGCACCTGGACGGCACCGAGGAGCTGCTGCCCGCCCACGGCACCGAGGTCCGGCTCGCCGCCGACGGCCCGGACGGCCGCCCGGTCGGCTTCGTCACCTCCGCCGCCCGCCACTTCGAGCTGGGCCCGGTGGCGCTGGCGCTGGTCAAGCGGAACGTCCCGCTGGACGCCCTGCTGCTGGCCGGCACCGTACCGGCTGGCCAGGAGGTCGTCGTACCGCAGTAGTCGTACCGCGGTGGCCGGGCCGTCGTCGTCCTGGCGGCCCGGCCACCGCGCCCGGTATCGGGACTACCACTTCAGCGCGTCGGCCGACTTGCCCTGCCAGTAGGTGACGAACGCCGAGTCGTCGGTCCAGACCTTGCCGCCGGGCAGCTTGGCGTTGAGCGCCTTGCCGACGTTGCCGGTCTGCTTGGCGTTGCTGAACATCACGCCGAGCTTCCTGGTGTAGTGCGCGTGCTTGCCCTTGCCGTTCCCGGCGGACGTCTTGATCCCGGCGTAGGCGGACTTGCCGGGCTTCAGCAGCACCACGGCGTGCGGACGGCTCTTGGCGTAGAACTGGGTGGCGGACTGGGCCTGGTCGAAGCGCAGGTACGGGGCCTGGTAGGCGGCGCAGGTCTTCTTGGAGGTGTTGGTCGCCACCAGCAGCAGATGGTTGACCGGCCGGGACACCTTCCGCACGGTGACCTTCATCGAGTTCCCGGAACAGGCCGGGGTCTTGGCCTTGGCGGCCGCCTTGGCCTTGGCGGTGGTCTTGGCGGTGGCAGCGGTCTTGGCGGTGGTCTTGGCGGTGGGCTTGGCGGTGGCGGCGGACGCGGGCTGTAGCGCGGTCAGGCCGAGCGCGGCGACGGCCACACCGGTCGCGGCCAGCCGGACGGCGGCGCGGGGCGAGCGTACGTTCATGTCCACTCCTGGGCTGTTCGGGGACCGGTGCGGCGCAGCGCCGCACCGGGCAGTGGCTTTCACTGGCCAGGACGGCAGCCCCACCCTCCCGGTTGCGGAGCTGACCACCCGTGACATGATCTTGGGTCCGCCGGGACAGAACCCGGACATTCCCCGGCCGACCGGCCCGCCGCACGCCGCGCCCCAGGGCACGTCAGGGTTGGTTCAGATAGGTGAGGACGGCGAGGACGCGACGGTTGCTGTTGTCGTCATCGGTGAGGCCGAGTTTGCCGAACATCGAGGTGGTGTACTTGCTGATGGCACTGTCACTGAGGAAGAGCCGCCGGCCGATGGCCTGGTTGGACAGTCCCTCGGCCATCAGGCTGAGCACGGAGTGCTCGCGTTCGGTGAGCCCGCCGAGGCGCCGGTGGGAGGACCCGCTGGACAGCAGCTTGGCGATGACGGCCGGGTCCATGGCCGTACCGCCGCCGGCGACCCGTTCCAGCGCGTCGATGAACTGATCGGCGTCGAACACGTTCTCCTTGAGGAAGTAGCCGATGCCACCGGCGCCGTCGGCCAGGAGCTCGCGGGCGTACAACTGCTCGACGTGCTGGGAGAGGATCAGGATCGGGAGCCCGGACAGTTCGCCACGGGCGGCCAGAGCCGCGCGCAGGCCCTCGTCCGACTGGGTCGGCGGCATGCGGACGTCGACGACGGCGACATCCGGTCGCCAGGTCAGCAGCGCGTCGAGCGTCTCGGGCCCGGTGCTCGCCGTCGCCACCACCTGGTGCCCGTACGCCTCGATGAGACGGACCATCCCGTCGCGCAGCAGGTAGAGGTCCTCGGCTACAACGATTCGCATGGAACCATCATCCTCACCCGGGTCGGACCGCCCGCCGGGCTGGTGATCTCCAGGGTGCCGTCGAAGACCGCGAGGCGGCGGCGCAGCCCCGCGAGTCCGCCGCCGGGCCGCTCGTCGGCCCCGCCCCGGCCGTCGTCCTCGACGTCGACGACGATCCCGGTGTCGTCCCGGGCGATGGAGATCCGCGCCCGGGTGGCATGGGCGTGCTTGGCCGCGTTGGTGACCAGTTCCGCGACTCCGAAGTACACGGCGGACTCGATCGGCGGGTCCAGGCGCAGCCGGACCTCGGCGCTGACGGTCGCTTCGAGTGGGCTGTCCATGGCGAGAGCGCGTACGGCGTCGACGAGCCCGCGTTCGGTCAGCACCGGTGGGTTGATTCCCCTGACCAGTTCGCGGAGCTCGGTCAGTGACGTGACGGCGCCGGCTCGCGCTTCCCGCATCAGCGCCCTGGCCTGGTCGGGGTCGGTTTCCATCAGCTTCTCCGCGGTCGCCAGGGAGAGCCCGAGCCCGACCAGGCGGGCCTGTGCTCCGTCGTGCAGGTCCCGCTCGATCCGGCGGATCTCCGCAGCCTGCGCTACCGTCGTGTCCGCGCGCTGGGCCGTCAGCTCCGCCACCCGGTCCGCCAGCACCATCGCCGGCGAGGCACGCAGGAAGCGGACGGCCACCGGCTGGACCGGCCGCCAGGCGTACGGGGCACCGGCGAGGGCCACGACCAGGCCGAGCACCCTGACGAGGTGCGCGGCGGTGCCCGACTGCCCGAACCCGAGGACCGCCGCAGCCACCCCGGCCGGCGGGAGGGACGCGACCACGCCTACGGTGAGCGGCAGGATCAGGGTGAACCGCAGGTCACGCCAGGTGGCGGGGTCGCCCCACCGGACCCGCCACCTCTGGTCCAGCAGCGCGTCGCGGCTGGTGCGCTCGTAGCCGAAGCCGTTCCACCAGTAGCCGGTGGACAACTGCGTCACCGGCCCGGCCTGCCGGTATCCGGCGGGGACGACGGTGGCGGTCCACCTCGCGACGAGGAAGCGGACCGTCCGGCAGACCGGGCGGGACAGGGCGAGCGTGCCCACGCACACCAGCAGGAACGGCGCCGGCCACGACCACGGGTTTCCCGGCCCCCACCAGATCCCCAGCGCCACGGCGGCGGCCCACACGGCCGGGACCAGCATGCCGACGACCGCCACGACGCACGCTCGGGCAAACCCCACGCAGGCACCGGCCACCCAGGAGACCACCTGTCGCATGAAACCTTCCCCCTCCTTCATCCCTGCTTCATCCATCCCGCTGCTTCATCGCCCCGACCGTGGCACCCGCGACTCCCGCGACGCGCCGATCCGGCCGGTACGGCTCGGTGTCTCCACTGTGCACCGCACGCAGCCCGGTACCCCCCGGATCGGCTCCGACGTGGGTCTGGCCCCACCCACCCCGGCGTCCAGGCGCATACCGCGCCCCCGAGGCGGTCCCTAGCGTCGATACCAGGCCAGACGACACCGGCGAGGAAGTAGGGACGAAGCGAGACATGGACACCGCCGACCACACCGCGGCCGAGACCGCCCAGTTCGACCACCCGCACACCCACCGCATCCACCGCATCCACCGCACCCACCGGGCCTTCGGTAGGACGAAGACCCTCGTCGCGGCCTACGGCGCGCTGAGCGCCGCAGTCCTGGTCACGGTCGTCGTCCTCGCGGTCACCGGGCACACGGTGACCTCGTTCATGTGGGGCCGATCGGCCGGCGTGCTCGCGAGCGCCGCCGTGACCTACTGGCTGACTGCCCGCGCCGCCCGGGGAGCACGGTGGGCCTATCTCCGCGTACGCGTCATCTCGGTCGCCGTACCGATCGCGATCATCGCCATCGACACGACCCTTGGCGCCCTCCCGCCGTGGTTCGTCGCGACACAGGCCGCCTGTGCCCTCCCCATGGCCGCAGCCGCCTTCATCGTCAACGGCCCCACCCTGCGCACCGCCTTCCCCAACCCCCGCTGACCCTCCCCAACTCCCACCCGCTCCCGGAGCCGGCACCGCGCCCCGTCGTGCCTCGGCGCCCGCTCGGTCGGCCCCTTTCGGAGCGTAACCGGGCCACCGGCGGCCGCCGCGATATGCCGACATCCCGTCTGTAAAACACGGCAGGATAACGGCGTAGCATTGCTTGAAATCCTGCCGGGCGTGGAAAGGCGGCTCCCATGGCTGCGTTCTTCATCGGGTCGCGTGCGAGCAACCTTGCAAAAGCCCAGGTGCGTGGATATCTCGCCCCGCTACGTGAGCGCTTCCCCGAGGTCACCTTTACGCACCGGGTGATTCTGGAAGGCGGCGACCGGGATCGCAGGTCGCTGCTTTCCGATGTGTCGGCCGCCAGCGGCGGCAGCGCGTTCAGCAGCGAGCAGGAGGCGGCCCTGCTCCGGGGTGACGTGGACGCCGTGGTCCACTCCCTCAAGGACCTCCCCACAGCGAACCCGCCGGGTCTGGTGCTGCTGCCCCCGCCGGGGCGCGAGGACGTGCGGGACGCCCTGTGCGGTTCGACGCTGGCCGGGCTGCGCAAGGGGGCGCGGGTCGGCACCGGCGCTCCCCGGCGGATCGCGCAGCTGCTGGCCGTACGTCCTGACCTGGAGCTGGTCCCGATCCGGGGCAATGTCCCGCCCCGGCTGAAGAAGATCGAGACCATGGGCCTCGACGCCGTGGTCCTCGCCGCCGCCGGGCTCCGCCGACTCGGTCTGGAGCACGAGGTGGGTGAGCTGCTGCCGCTGGAGCTGTTCCCGCCGAGCCCCGGGCAGGGGGCGCTGGGCATCCAGGTCCGCGCGGACGACTCCGCCGTCCGTGCGGTCCTGGCGACTGCGGGAGACCCGGCCGTCGACGCCCAGGTCCGGGCGGAACGGGCCCTGCTCGCCGAACTGCACGGCGGATGCAGCGTGCCGGTGGGCGCCTATGCCGAGACCCGGCCGGACGGCAGCCTCTCGCTGTTCGCCCAGGTCACTTCGCTGGACGGCCGCCAGCGGGTTTCCGGCACGCTCACCGGCCCGTCCTCCGAACCGGAAAAGCTCGGCACCGCCCTGGCCGGCCGACTCACCGACCAGGGCGCCCGCTCGATCCTCGACGCGCTGCGGACCGCCACGGCGGTCTAACCGAGCTGCCGGGCGATATCCAGCGCCGCGTACGTGATGCTGGCGGCAGCGCCTGCCCGCTTCAACATGGTGAAGAGTTCCACCAGCTTGCGGACATCCCGCCTGCCGGTGTCGGATTCCACGTCAGTGAGCGCGTTGTACTCGCCTGAAACCGAGAACGGCGCGAGTGGCACCAAGGTACGCGTCTGCAGTTCGCGGAGTACATCAGCACAGAACAGTGCGGGCTCCAGCAACAACATGTCAGCCCCGTCGCTCACCAGCTTGAGGGCCGAGTCCACAAACTGTTCGGGCCTACCGGGGTTGATCTGAAATTCGCGGTCGACTCCGGCCTTCGGCGTGGCGCCCATGGTGAGCCGGAATCCGTCGTACAGCGAACTCCAGAAGATCACATGCGGCATGACGGACACACTCTCGTGCCCGGTCCCGTCCAATGCGAGCCGTGCGCCCCTCGTCGTTCCGAGCACCATCGAGGCGGGGCCGACGATGTCCGCTCCTGCTTCGGCGTGTACGACCGCCTGCCTGGCGGTCACGTCAACCGTGGCCGGTACATCCGGCCGCCCGTACCGGTCGGTGAGGTAGCAGACCCCGTCGGCGGTATAGCTGCACAGGCATGTTTCGGTCATGACCGCGATGGACGGCTCCGCCTCCTTGGCGGAGCGGATCGCGCGGGCCATGAGCGAGTCGGACCTGTGTGAGGCTTCGCCTGTGGCGTCCCGCGCGGCGGACTCGGCGAACAGCTTCACCGACCGGATGCCCAGCGCGGCGGTCTCACGCATCACGGAGGGAATCTGCTCGAGCGTAACCGTGGGCATGGGGCGGTCGGCTGCTTCTGCGGTGACGAGCAGCACCATGGACAGATCCGCAGGGCTGAGCGCCGGTCCCTCCAAGAAGTGGCGGACAGCCGGTCGGCTTCGAAGCGGGCTGGTCGTCCCGGCAATGCGGGCGGACTCGGTGACGCGCATCAGTCCTCATTTCGTCTGGGGGCACAGCGAGTTGGACACGAGGAGTGCAAGGCATGAAGGCGTGGCAGGACATCCGACCGCACGTCGTCACCGATCCGCAGCGCGTCGCCGCGTATCGGGAGCGGCTCGACGCCGAGGTCGATCGGTGGGACGGCGGTTCCTCAGCGGGCGGTGGTGCTGCTGCTGGTGAGTTCGTGGGTGAGGTCGACGGGGGTGCAGTCCTGGAGGGCGGTGACGAGTTGGCCGGCCAGGATGCGGTGGATGCCGGGGTCGGTGTAGAGCATGGTCATTCGGGTGGCGAGTCGGGGGTGTGGGGAGCCGGGGACGGGGGTGTAGAGGGCGCCGTGGACGCCGACGACCTGGGGGTTCTTGACGCGTACGGCGGTGTGGTGCCCGGTGAGGTGGGGGCAGAGCCGGGTGGCGAGGGGGGCGCAGGGCAGGCAGACCGGGGGGTGGGTGGCGGCCATCTGCTCGGGCCAGTTCGGCCAGTCGCCCCGGTCGTCGTGGAGCAGCCACAGCACGCCCCGGTCGTCGCGGTCGGCGGGTGCGGCGCAGATCTGGCAGCGCAGGTGCCGCATGGCGTGCCGCTGCCGGTACGGGTGCACCCGGGCGTACTGCGGCTGTCCCTTGCCCGGCCGGCTGCCGCTCCGCCGCCACAGCACCCCGTACTCGTCGCGGTCCCCGACCCGTTCCCGCCGGAAGGCGATGCCCCCGGTCAGGGCGTCCTCCACCACCTCCGGCGCGGCCTCCTCCTCGCTGCTCCACGAGGTGATGTAGGGGACGGTGGGCTGCCGCTTCGGCTTGGTCATCGTCTGTCCTTTCGGTTGGGCGCTGTGTTTCGTCAGCGGATGGTGTGGCCGGGCGTCGGTACCGTGCAGAGGGCCCAGACCGTCTTGCCGGCGCGGAAGCGGTGTGCGATCACGCCCCAGGTGTCCGCGACGGCGGCCACCAGGAACATGCCGCGCCCGGATTCCTGTTCCGGGTCGGCCTCGCTGATCTCGGGCGGTCGCGGACTCGGGTCGGACACCGCGACCAGCAGGTGTGGGCCGTCGGCGGCCACGCGCAGCCGGGCCCGGCCGAGGCCGGAGCAGCCGTGGTCGACTGCGTTGGCGACCATTTCCCCGAGGACCAGGTCCACGTCTGCCAGCCCCTCGCGGGGGTAGCCCGCGTCCACCAGATCCGAGCGGGCCCGTCGGCGGGCGAAGCGCACCGCGCCCGCGTTCGCGGGCACCCACAGATCGCAGACCGGTTCCGCCTTCGCGCGAATGCTCGCCAGCATGTGCGTCTCCCGTCCTCATGCACGGACCGCCGGCCAACTTCGGTAGACGCTGGCCAACTCCGACGATGCCGTGCTGTGGGAGTACGCATAAAGGCCCACATGGTTACCCAACGTGGATAAAGTGATGGGACGTCGAGTCGTGTTCCATCCGTCCTGTGAGTGCCTGCACCATGACGAGGCAGATTCCGCGAGACCTTCCCACGTCGCTGCTCAACGCTCCCGACATGCTGAATGCATGCCGTGCCAGGGACTTTGCAGCGATCTTCACTTTGGTGCGCAAGCACGCGGGCATCTACCCGTCGCGCATCGCCGCCCTCTGCGACATGACGCCGAGCCGGGTCGGTGAGATCGTCAAAGGGCAGCGGACTGTCGCGCACATCGAGGTGATTGAACGAGTAGCGGACGGACTTCGTATCCCGGGTGGGATGCTGGGGCTTGCCGCGCGCCCCTGGGAGACAGGCGCGTACGCTGCCGTCGATGGGCCGGTCCCTCCGACGCCCCCGAGTCCACTTGCGGACGCGATCACGGAGATGGATGACATGAACCGTCGTGAGCTGCTGCGCCTGCTCAGCGTGACCGGCACCATGCTCGCCATACCTGACGGAGCAGCCCTCGGGGGCGAGCGGGGCGGCTTCGACGCTCCGGGCGCGCCGGGCAGGTTCGCATTGGCGGACTACACGCGGCTCAATGAACACCTCTGGAAGGTGTTCGCTCTGGCTCCGAGCAAGTCCCAGGTGCTTCCCCTGGTGCGTGATCAGCTCGACGTACTCCGTGCAGAGATTGGTGGCAGTCCGGGTGCGGAGGCCCGTCGAGACCTCTGCGTCCTGATCTCTGACCTTTTCCAACTCGCTGGTGAAGCGTTCTTCGACAGCAGTAGTTACACCGAGGCAGCTCACTGCTACACACTGGCCGCCGAAGCCGGGAAGGAGGCCGCAGCGTTCGACCTCTGGGCCTGTGCCCTCACCCGGCACGCCTTCATCTCCATCTACGAGCGCCAGTTCACGAAGGCCACGCCCATGTTGGAACTGGCCTCAGCTTTGGCCCGCCGCGGTGACTCCGCTCTCTCCACGCGCTACTGGGTTGCAGCCGCCCAAGCCGAGGCATACGCGGGGCTCGGCGACTTCCAGCGTTGCCAGCGTTCCCTTGACACCGCTGGTCGGGTGGATCAGCTCACCGGACGCGTACACACGGGAGGCTGGCTTCGTTTCGACGGCTCGCGTCTCGCTGAGCAGCGCGGTTCCTGCTATGCGACGCTTCAGCGGCCGGACCTGGCGGAGGAAGCCCTGAACCAGGCGCTCGTGGAGGCGGTGACGACCCGGAGGCGCGCCGGCGTTCTGGTGGACCTGGCCAAGGTCGGTGCCCAACTCCAGGACACACAGCGCGTCATCACCTACACAGGTGCCGCGATGGCCATCGCACGTCGTACGAACTCGGGCGTCGTCGGTCAGAAGCTGCGTGCTCTTGACCCACTGCTCACCCCGTTCAAGGGTGACGTACAGGTTCGTCAGTTGCATGACGAGATCACGGCTCTCGGCAGATGAGTACGTTGTGACTATCACCCAGGAGGAACAAATGGCGGACGAAGGCGGGCGCAGCTTTCGCGAGGCGTGGATCGCCGGCGTGAAGAAGCACTTTCCCGGTGAGCCCAAGCCGGGATACATCTCGCCGTGGGAGGAGATGCCCGACTGGGAGCGGGCGAGTGCGACCGCTGTCCATGGGCAGATCCGTGGGTTCATCGATGCCACGGGCGGCGCGGTCTCCAAGCTGACCAGGGAGCAGAAGGGGCGGTTCGTCGCCCTCTGCTGGATCGGCCAGATCCACGCCCACATCCCCGACCCGAAGCCCTCCTACATCGCGGACTGGGATGCCCTGCCCGCGTGGCAGCAGGAGACCGACATCGAGATCTTCGAGCACATCGAGCGCACCGCGTAACCCGGTCCGCCGCAGGCACCTGGGGGCACCCCGGGCGCGCTTACGCCGCAGCCACCGAGTTGGAGGGCCTTTACGACCTTGGCCGTTGCAAGGGACGATCCGGCACGCCGGGCTGTGGAGCGGCGGTCGGCCAGGGTCGATGGGCCGTCGGGCAGTCCGAGGCCGCCCAGCTCGACCACCCGCACACCCACCGCACCCACCGGGCCTTCGGCAGGACGAAGACCCTCGTCGCGGCCTACGGCGCGCTGAGCGCCGCAGTCCTGGTCACGGTCGTCGTCCTCGCGACCACCGGACACACGGTGACCTCGTTCATGTGGGGCCGATCGGCCGGAGTGCTCGCGAGCGCCGCCGTGACCTACTGGCTGACCGCCCGCGCCGCCCGGGGAGCACGGTGGGCCTATCTCCGCGTACGCGTCATCTCGATCGCCGTGCCGATCGCGATCATCACCATCGACACGACCCTCGGCGCCCTCCCGCCGTGGTTCGTCGCGACACAGGCCGCCTGCGCCCTCCCCATGGCCGCAGCCGCCTTCATCGTCAACGGCCCCACCCTGCGCACCGCCTTCCCCAACCCCCGCTGACCCGCGCGCCCCTGTACACCGCCGTCTCGCTGCTCCCAAGTCGCAGCCCTTGAACTCGACGCAGTCGGAGGCACACCGTCCAGCCGGGCGCGGGCGACCCGTGGCCCGGTTGGCTCCCCGTGTGGGAAGTGACGGGCATCACGGCGCCGTGGACGCCTGCCGGTACCGTGGAGGTACTGGTGAACCTGGTCGGGAGTGGACGTATGGATCGTCGCGGGTTTCTCACTGTCACCGGCACTGCGATGGCCGCCGTCGCGGCGAGTTGGGCCGCCGCCCCGGAGGCGTTCGCCCAAGCGCTCGGCGGCGACCGGGTCACCGATCGGATGGCGGACACCCTTGAGGCGCGGGTGGCCACACTGCGGACCCTTGACGACCAGCTGGGCGGTGCCCGCCTCCTGGAACAGGCCCGAGCGGACCTGTCGCTGATCACCGGCCTGCTGCAACACGGTTCCTGCACCGACGCGGTGGCCGCCCGCCTGTACGGCCTCGCTGCGGAGGTCTCGTACCTGGCCGGCTGGATGGCCTATGACTCCGGCCTCCGCTCAGCCGGTCAGCTGTACTACGTCGGCGCCCTGCGGGCCGCCCGGACTGCGGGGAACAGCGTCCTGGGCGCCTTTCTGCTGGCGGAGATGGGCGTCCATCTGTCGGAGGGCGGCAGGTCGGCCGAGCGCGTCGGGCTGGTGGAGACCGCGTTGCGCAATGCGCCCGGTGACACCTCTCCGGGCGTCCGGAGCTACCTGGAACTCCACCACGCCGAGAGCCTGTCCCGGGACAACCTGCCCGCTCAGGCGGGCGCTGCGCTCAACCGGGCGTTCGACCTGTGGGAACGCCAGGGCGCCGAGGAGATGCCGACCTGGCTTGCCTGGTACGGCGAGGCCCAACTCCGCTCCACCGAAGGCAAGATCATGCTTCGCTCAGGCCAGGTGGACCGGGCGACGGACGCGCTCGCGGCTTCCGTCGACCGAGCCGTCCCGCGTGACCAGGCCGTCCGTTCGGGCCGGTTGGCCACCGCCCGTCTCGCGGGGAAGGACCTGGACGGTGCGCTCGATGCGGCGAACCGGGGGCTGGGCCTGCTGGAGGGCAAGGTGCAGTCCGCCCGTGCCGTTGATCGGCTCAAGAAGTTCGAGGGGTACCTCAGGCCGCACTACGCCGAGCCGGCCGTCGGCGCATTCCGGGAACGCCTGCGCTCGCTGCCGGTACTGGCGGCCTGAGCGGGCCCAGCCGTGGCGGTGCTCTGCGGGCGGTTCGGTCCTCGCCGTAGGTGGGGTCTAACCGGCGAGACAGCTCTCAACCTTGGGGCTGCTCGTGATGGTGCAGATCGGTACCGGGTGAGGGAAAGTCCGGACAAGCCCCGCGAGATCGACCGGTTCCTGAGGCGGTGGGCTGCTATGACCGCCTCAGCTGCGGCACCCGAGGACACCCCCGAGATCCTGAACCGACTAGCACGAGAGATGTGAGAGCCATGAACACGCACCTCATCACACCCCAGCCGGTGACCAGCTGGCGGATCTGTAGCCGTCCGACGCGGACGCTGGAGGGGGCGCGGGCCAGGAAGAGGGCACGGCTGTGCACGGGCATGGCGGAATCTCCTCGGACGAGGTGGGGATGGGCTCGGCCGGCAGGCACCGTCACCCCAGGAATGGAGGGTGTGGTCGGGTCGTGCCGACGAGAAGCAATTGCGCAACAGCCCCATGCAGCGGTCTGGTGCACGGTCAGGAACTCTGGCTCTCGTCGATTTGCTCGACGCGCTCGGAATCGGGCGGCGGGGCACCGGTGGGGCGGAGCGTGGAACCGTTCGGAAGTGCGGTCCACTCGTCACCGCCGCCGGGAGGGCAGAGGTGGTAGGCGTAAACGCCTGCTCCGGGTACATCCACCACAACGCCTACTCGGTCGGTGGCGGTGTCTTCGGCAAGGTCACCGAGGCGTGGTGTCCAGCCTAACGGCGGGCAGGTCACAGCCTCGCGAGCTGCGTTTCCTTCGCTCATGACCACTGACTGTATGGGGATGACTACAGATGAATATGAATCTGAGGAATGCCTCTTCGCCGGTTCTATCCGTCGAGGTGGAAGCGGTCGGACATGCGGCGCAGCTTCTCACGGGTGGCCGTCCGCTCCGCGTAGACGATCCTGCGGAGGGTGGCGCGGGCGATCGGGTGGTTGCGGATGAGCTGAGGGGCGATCCGCTCTGCGTTCTCGAGTTCCCGCAGGGCGTTCTCCCGGTTGCCGTCCCAGAGCCAGGCCCGTGCCAGGTCCATCCGGTGGTGGCCGCGTCGTGAGTTGGGCAGTGCCGTGACCTGCTGCGGGTCGGCCCGCTCGTTCAACGCCAGGGCCGTCTGGTGGTCGCCCATCTCCAACTGCACGGAGATCCCGTGGATTTGGACGTTGCCGGAGGAGAACGTCAGCGAGTGGCGGTCGAAGACCGGCGGCCCGTCGGCGCTGTCGATCCGCTCCGCCGCTTCCCGGGCGTACCGGATGCGCTCCTCACACTGGCTGCGATTGCCCGCGCGTGCCGCTGAGACGGCGGCGCGCAGGTGCAGCGTCCCCCAGGCCCGGACGGCGAGGGTGTCACCGGAGTCGTATGCACGCTCGATGGAGAACAGTGCCTGGTCGGAGAGCGCGAGGGCGTCGTCCCAGTCGGCTGTCGCCCACATGTCCCGGACCCGCATCCAGTCGGCCACCGCGATCGTCACCGGGTCGCCGGACAACCGCGCGGACCAGGCGGCCCGTTCGCAGGCCATGGCGATCAACTCTGGGTGGCCCAGGGCGTGAGCCGCCGTGTGCGTGAACTTGCACGCCACCGAGTAGACGGCGAACGCCTCCTCGCGCTCGCGACCGGTCGCCACCTCTGCCAGGGCGCGGGCCTCCCGCAGCAGGTCGGGCAGCACGCGCAGGATGGCGACATTGGCTGCCGCGTCGCGCAACCGGTGCAGCCGCTCGGTCTCCTGCCACAGCTCGGCCGACGCTCGGGGCCGGCCGTCGAACGTCGGGGCGAGGTCATAGCGGCGGAGTTCGCGCAGGATCGAGGCTGCCGACACCTGCCACTGGTTCTCCGAAGCCTTGCCCGCGACGTACGGGCGTTCCACCAGGTCGTTCGGGTGGCAGTGCAGGGCTGCGGCGAGGCGGTTGACGGTGCTGGTGCGGTCCAGCTCGATCAGGCCTTTCTCCACCTTGGACACCCAGCCCTGGGTCTTGCCGATGGCGGCTGCGAGGTCGGCCTGCGGCATACCGAGGCGCAGCCGTGCGCGACGGACGCGCTTTCCGACGGACTCCCGCTCCTCAAGCACTGCACGCCTCCGATGTCCATGCGGTGTTCGGGTCCACCTGATCCGGCTCCCTG
Organism: Streptomyces sp. NPDC092296; assembly: GCF_044755465.1. NCBI lineage: Bacteria > Bacillati > Actinomycetota > Actinomycetes > Kitasatosporales > Streptomycetaceae > Streptomyces > Streptomyces sp. NPDC092296. The sequence goes on from NZ_JBIVRB010000023.1 coordinate 52,860, forward strand.
CACAGAACGTACCCGGTAGAGCACACCGGGTGGAATGGAAGGGGTATCAGGAGGCTTGCGGACACGCTTGGCTGAGTGAGCGCGCCGGGCCGATGGGGCGTCAGAGTGGTCAACGGGTCACCGCTTTGATAGCGGGTGGCGTAGTCCTGGCCCTCAATGCCGAAGGCGGCCCCCCTCACTCAGGGGAGCAGCCGCCGCCACGTGCACGACAAGACCCCGTACAAGTGGCTCCGCGGCCAAGTCCCCCACGCACCGGTGCCCGAGGCCACCGTGCAACTCCTGTCGCAGGCCCTCGGTACCGATCTCTCCTATGAACAGGTGTGGACGCGCGGCAAGGCACGCTCCCTGTCATGGACGTCGGCCGACCATGGCCTGGACGTAGCCTGGGACACCCGAGGGCTCCTGGACCTCCTGGCGGAAGGGCAGGCTCCGAGCATGCTGTCCCGGCGCAACTTCATCGCCGTCTCCGGTGCCGCGCTCACCAGCCCGGCGTGGCAGGCGATCGAACACCCCGCTCCCCACCTGTCCACCCGGACCGGGGGTACCGGCCCCGTCAGCGAGCCCGTCCTCCAACTCTGTGAAGAGATCGTCACCCGAGTCCAGCAACTGGACGACCAGCAGGGCGGAGCTGCGTACCTTTTCGTCAGCGACCAGTTCACCGCCGTTTCTCACATGTTCCGGCACGCCGGCTACGACCAGCCCAGCGGCAGGCGCCTGGCTGCCTGCACCGCCCAGCTCGCCCAGACCGCCGGGTTCATGGCCTACGACCGCCAGGACGACGGCGACGCCCAGCGCTGGTACCTCACCGGTCTGCGGGCCGCCCATGCCGCCGCCGACCCCGCCCTGGCCGCCAGCATCATGGGCCTGATGAGCAACCAGGCCGCCGACCTCGGCCGCACCGACGACGCACTGCAACTCGCCGGCTCCCCGACGTCACCTCCGCCCGCAGTATCGCCCTGCTCCAGCAACTGCGCCGCGACCTCACTCCCAGCGCGCCCCGCTCCCCCGCCGTCCGCAGCCTGGTAGCCGACCTCCAACAGCAACTTCCAGCATGACGCGGCGAACAAAGCCAGGGAGCGGTCACACATTCGAGCTCTCGGCCGCCCTGTGCCGCTCACCCGCCTGTGGGGGGCCGGGGTTCGTCCTTCCGCGGCGTGGGTGCGCGCGGACGACGGCCTGCCCGCGCCCACCGGGCCCGGCGCTACCGTGGAGACAGCCACGCAATGGGTCACCCAGGACGGGGGCGACATGGACCGCAGGACGTTCCTGGCTGTCAGCGGCGCGGCCTTCACCGGCCCCGCTCTCACCGCCACCGCCGCGACCAGGGTCGGCGCCGCTCCGGATGCGTCCTTACCCGGCCCCGTTGTCACCCCGGCCATCACCGACGCCATCGCCGCCACTGTCGATGCCGTCCGCCACCTCGATGACGCCGAGGGAGGCGACCGCTCCACCCTTCGCCACGCATACCGGCACTTCACGCTCGTGGCCGACCATGTGCGGGCGAGCCGCTTCACCGACGCAGCCACCCGTACCCGCACCATCGACCTGTGGGCGCAACTGGCCCAGACAGTCGGGTGGATGGCGATGGATGCCGGGCTGCACGGCCTCGCGCAGCGGTATTTCCGCACCGGGCTCACCGCCGCCCACGAATCCGGTGACGCTGCCCTGGCCTCCCACCTGCACGGCTGCCTGACCTACCAGGCCATCACCCTCGGCCACTTCCGCGACGCGATCGACCTGGCCAACGCCGGCATCGCCACCGCCCGCAGCGCATCGCCCGCCGTCCGGGCCCTGGCCGCCGCCCGGCACGCCCACGCCCACGCCGCGCTGGGCGACATCCACGGGCTACGCCAGTCCACCGACGAGGCCCGGCGCCATCTCGACCACCCCGACGCGCTCGGCAGCCGACCGCCGTGGCTGTACTGGCTCACGGACCTGAACGTGGTCACCGGGCAGAGCCTCATCGTCGCGGCCTTCGCAGGCGACGCCACCCACTCCCGGCGCTCCGCCGCCCTCCTCACCGAGGCCGACCCACTGATCACCGGGTGGCTCGGCACCCACGCCGAGCGCACCGAGGACCGCGACGCACTTCTCCATGGAACATGGCTCGCCCGCTCCTACCTACGCCGCGACGACGTCGAGCAGACCCTCGTCACCGCCACCTCGCTGCTCCAGTACGCCTCGACCGTCCGCTCCGCCCAGGTCCGGGGCACCCTGCTCGACCTCGAAGCCGACCTCTCCCGGCGCCGCGATCTGCGCACCCACCGGGGTGTCGTCCGGCTTCGCGCCGACCTCAAGGACATCACGGGGACCTGACCGGCGTTTCACGGCTGGTCGGCGGCGCGCCCACACCGGCAGGCACCGGCCGCGTCGGGGTCAGAGGGTTGCGCCAGGGTCAGAGGGCTGTTGGGGGGCTGATGGTCCAGCGGGCTTCGACGGTGGCGTGGAGGTGCTGCTTGACCGGTTCGAGGTCGAGGTGGGGGTACGGGGTCGGGGTCGGGGTGCCGGAGCGCAGGGCGGCGCCGGGGGCGGGGAGGGGGCCGGGGTGGGGGTGGGTGGTGGTGCTGAGGCCCTGGTCGGCGAGTTCGAGCAGGCCGGTGAGGGTGGCGCCGAGGGCTGTCGCGTACTGGCGGGCCCGCTCCAGGGCGGCGTGGACGGCCTGCTCGCGGGCCCGGCGGTGGGCCGGGCTGTCGGGGCGCAGCTCCCACCAGGGGCCGGCCACCGTGGTCAGCTCCTGGTCGGCCACCCCGAGCAGCAGGTCACCGAGCACGCTGAACTCGGCCACGGTGATCCGCAGTTCGGCGCTGCCCCGGTAGCCGCTGATCCGCTCGCCGGCCCGCCGGGAGTCCTGGTACTCGGGCTGCACCCAGAGCGAGCCGGTCTCGGCCCGCTCCACCGCGTCGCCGTACCCGGCGACCTGGCGGCGTACCGCGTCCAGCCGCTCGGTGAGCCGGGTCAGCGTACGGCGGCGGTCCTTGTCGCGGGCCGAGACGGTGACCAGCAGCCGGGCCAGCTCCGGGTCCACCTCCAACGCGGCCTCGCCGCGCACGGCCACCACCGGGGGCGGCGGGGACGACGGTTCGGATGCCGGTACGGGTGCCATGGGGCGGCCTCCAGGTCGGGAACGGCGGTCAGATCTCCAGCAGGACGGTGAACGGCCCGTCGTTGACCAGCGACACCTTCATGTCGGCGCCGAACCTGCCGGTGGCCACCGTCGCGCCCAGCGCCCGCAGCCGCGCCACCACCTCGTCCACCAGCGGTTCGGCCACCGGGCCCGGCGCGGCGCCGTTCCAGGTGGGGCGGCGGCCCTTGCGGGCGTCGCCGTACAGCGTGAACTGGCTGATCACCAGCAGCGGCGCCCCCAGGTCGGAGCAGGACTTCTCGCCCTCCAGGATGCGCAGCGACCACAGCTTGCGGGCCAGCGCGGCGGCGGTCTCCGGGGTGTCGTCGTGGGTCACCCCCACCAGTACGCAGAGTCCGGGCCCCAGGATCGAGCCCACGGTCTCGCCCGCCACGGTCACACTCGCCTCGGTCACCCGCTGCACCACTGCTCGCATGCCTCCATTGTCCCCTCCCCGGCGGCCCCGCCATTACCGCGCACACCCCGCGCATCGCCAGGGCGCACTTCGCCAGCACGCGCCCCCCGGCAGGACCGCGCGCCCGCCCGGGGGGGCGCCAGGGCAGGGCGGCCGCGTTGGTCGTATTAGCCAGGGGCATTCGCCACGGCTCCGATCGGGTGGACCCGCGATGCGCCCGGTACGTCCCGGATGGCACCATGCGGGAGCGGGTGGGGTCCCGGCGCGGCGCCGCCGCACACCCGCGCGCGTACACGCACCGCCCGCCGCCCGGCCGTCCCGGGGCCGCCGCCCGCCGCCCGGACGGGTGCCGCGCGCACCGGCGGCACCGGCCGCGCGTGGGCAGGGGCAGGCCGGGGACGACCGAGAGACAGCAGGTGGCTGATGGACGAGCACAGCGGACCGCACGGCGCACTCGGCGCGAAGGCCACCCCGGTGCCCGCCCCCGGCACGGGCAGCGCGGACATCGGGCGCCCGCCGACCACCCTGGGCCTGGCCGCCCTGGGCCTGGACGAGCTGCGGACGCTGCGCCGCACCGCCCAGGAGGACGAGGCCGACCTCTCCTATCTGCGCCGGCTGCTCCAAGGCCGGATCGACATCCTGCGGGCCGAACTGGCGCGCCGCGCGGCCGGCGGCCGGGCCGAGCGCGGCGGCCCGCCGATCCCGGCGCAGAACCTGCTCGACCGGCTGCCGGAGATCCTCGCGGACGGCCCGAGGCGGTTCCGCAGCGCCCGGCACGTCACGCTGGGCACCCCGCGCGGCGAGCGGTACGGCTGCGAGGCCGACCAGCTGATGGGGGATGTGCGGCTGGCCGACCTGGCCGCGCAGCGGGACGGCGCGCTGGCGGCGGCGCTGGACCGGCTGGCCGCGTACGAGCGCGAGGTCTCGCACCGGCGGCAGGCGCTCCAGCACACGCTGGACGGGTGCAGCGCCGAGATCACCCGCCGCTACCGGGCCGGCGAGGCCAGGGTGGAGGACCTGCTGGCGGGCGGCTGACCGGGCCCGCGCCACCCGGGCCCGCGCCACCGGGGCGAGGGGCGGGTACCGGGGAGCGGATAGGGGCATGGCGAAAATCGGATGCCCGGATGGTTCCGGCCGCCGTACGGTGCCCCCATGGTGATACAGCAGAGCGGTACGGAGAGTCGGCCCACCCTGGGAATCCGCGCGATCGACGAGGAGGACCTGTCGGGCTGGTCCCGGGCGGTCCACACGGGTTTCCTACGGTCCGACGCGCCGGACGGCACGGAGTGGCGGCGGCTGTCGTTCGAGCCGGGCCGCACGCTGGGCGCGTACGACGGGGACCGCTGCGTCGCCACCTTCCGCAGCTTCACCACCGAGCTGACCGTGCCCGGCGGGGCCGTGGTGCCGGCCAACGCGGTCACCAGCGTCACCGTCACCGCCACCCACCGGCGGCGTGGCCTGCTCACCGGGATGATGACCCGCGATCTGGCGGCCGCCGCCGAGCGGGGTGAGGCGGTCGCGATCCTGATCGCCGCCGAGTACGCCATCTACGGCCGGTACGGCTTCGGTCCCGCCACCCAGCGGCTGGGCCTGGACATCGACCTGGGGCACGCCGGTGGGCTGCGGCCGGTCCCGGCCCCGGACGGCGGCCGGATCGACCTGGCCACCATGGCGGAGGTCCGCGAGCTGGGCCCCGAGCTGTTCGACCGCTTCCGCCGCAGCCAGCCGGGCGCGATCGAGCGCCGCCCGGAGGACTGGCGGGTGCGGACCGGCGACCTGTCCATACCGGGCTTCGACTGGAAGGAACCCTTCGCCGCGCTGCACCGCGACGCCGACGGCCGGGTGACCGGGATGCTGGTCTACCGGGTGAGCGAGGACTGGAACGGCGGCCTGCCGGACTGTCCGCTCACCGTGGCGGACCATGTGGCGGCGGACCGCGCGGCGGCCGCCGCGCTGTGGCGCTTCGCCTTCTCGGTGGACTGGGTGCAGCACGTCAAGATCAAGAACATCGCGCCGGACGACCCGCTGCCGCTGCTGCTGAACAACCCGCGCGCCGCCCGCCCCACCCAGGACGGCGGGGACTTCCTCTGGGCCCGGGTGCTGGACGTGGCCGCCGCCTTCGGCGCGCGCAGCTACGGGGCGCCGGGCCGGGTGGTGTTCGAGGTCGCGGACCGGGCCGGGTACGCGGAGGGCCGCTGGGCGCTGGAGACGGCGGCCGACGGCAGCGGCATCTGCACCCGCACCGGCGACCCGGCCGACCTGGCGCTGGACGTCTCGGCGCTCTCCTCGCTCTACCTCGGCGGCGAGACGGTACCCCGGCTGGTGGCGGCCGGGCTGGTACGGGAGCTGGTGCCGGGCGCAGCCGCCCGCGCCGACCTGACGCTGCGGACGCCGCTGCGGCCGTGGTGCCCGGACAGCTTCTGACGGTCCGGCCCCCGCCCGGGTCTCGACCCGGGCGGGGGCCTTCCAAACACCCTCTCTGGCAGGGCGCGCGGTGAAGGGCGTTGCCGGCGGTACCTTCCCTGGAGTGACACCGAAAGGGTGAGGAATGGCTGGACGCACATCGCTTGCGCCCTACAGGGGCCTGCTGCTGGATTTCGCCGGGGTGTTGACCGAGGAGGTTCTCGGGGTCCACCGCACGTGGTGTGTCGAGCAGGGTCTCGAACCGCACGCCTGGCGGTCGACGCTCAACGATCACCAAGAGGGGCGGGTGCTGTACGCCGACCTGGAGGTGGGGCGGATCAGCCAAGCCGAGTGGAACGAGCGGACCGGGCCGCTGCTGGGCGTGTCCGACAGTGTCAACCTGATGGGGCGGGCCTGGGCGGGGGTTCGGGCGTCTGTGGCGATGATCGGGTTGGCGCGGGCCGCCAGGTCCGCCGGCCTGGTGGTGGGGCTGCTGTCCAACTCGTTCGGGCTGGACCCGTACGACCCCTACCGCGAGATGGGCGTCTGGGACCTGTTCGATGTGCACGTCGTGTCCGAATTGGAGGGCGTGGCGAAGCCTGACCCCGCGATCTACGAACTGGCTTTGCACCGCATGGGATTGGCGGCTGGCGAGGTCGTCTTCGTGGACGACCACGAGCGGAACCTCCCTCCGGCCGAGGAGCTGGGCATGACGGCGATCCTCGGCGACGGCAGTCGACAGACGGCCCAAAGAGTTGCTGGCCTGCTGCAACTGGAGATCGTCGCGGTGTGACGGAGGCCTGCCTCGGCCGGGCTTCAACATCCTGGCAGGGCAGTTCCGTTCAATCACGCGGCTGAGGCGCGTACCGTCGCCTGTGGGGCCAGTCACGGAACGGAGGCAGGCTATGACGCAGTGGTCCGACCGCACCACTGGAGAACGGGTCAAGTTACTGCGCGGTGAACGGCTGACGCAGGAGGGCTTGGCTGCCGCCGCCGGTCTGTCAGTCGGCACCATCCGCAAGCTGGAGCAGGGCGGCAACCTGTCGCTCCCGTCGCTGCTGCGTGTCGCCAACGCGCTCGGCACGGACGTGTCCGTGATGGTCGGCCAGCAAGCTCCCCGGCGCGGCATGGATCTGGACGAGCGTTCCGCGCTGCGAGCCGTTTCCGCAGCGGTCCACGCGTCGGCGATGGGCGACGTCGGCGATGTCGAGCCTGGCTCGGTGGAGGAGCTGCGGAAGGTCGCCCGCCGCGCCGACGAAGCGTTCTGGAAGGGCGCGTACGTCGAGCTGGGTGCGATCCTGTCCCGGCTGCTCCCGGAAGCGCGGGGGCTGCGGGATTCCTTGACCGGCGCGGAGCAGACCCGGGCCGCACAGGTGCTCGCCGACGCGTACCAGACCTCGGCGACCATGGCGAACATCCTCGGCGCGCGGGACCTCGGCTATGCCGCCATCGCGTACGGCCGCCAGGTCGCCAGCCAGGTGGGCGACGACCTGCGCGACGCCCACCTCGCCGCGTCGCTGTCCTGGATCTACCTCCGCGACGGGCACACCACCCGCGGCGTCCAGGCAGCCGAGCGCGCCGCCGCGGCGGTCGAGCCCCGCATGTCCGACAGCGACCCCGACCGGCTCAGCGTCTACGGCCAACTCGTCACCAACGCGGCCGTGGCCGCCAGCCGGGGCGGCGCCAGCGCGGAGACCGCCCGCGACTACCTCAGCCAGGCACACGCCGTCGCCGCACGCATCGGGCGCGAGCACGCACGGGGACAGCAGGGCCAGCCCTTCGGCCCCAGCTACGCCGCCACCCAGGCGCTCTCGGTGGCCCTGGCCCTGGGGGACGCCGGCCAGGCGCTCCGCCTGATCGGGACGACCACCCTCGACCGCGACATGCCGCTCTCCACCCGCGCCCGCTGGAAGCTGGACGTGGCGCTGATCCGCACCGAGACACGCCAGTGGGACGCGGCCACAAGCGAGTTGGAGGAGGTCTGCGCCATGGCCCCCACCTGGGTTCGGCACCAGGCACTCCCCGGCGTGATCGTGGGACGGCTGGCGGACGTGTCGGTCACCAAGGTCCGGAAGGTGGCCGCCGCAGCGGGCGTCAGCCTTGCCGCGCGATAACCCGACTTCGGACTACCACGGTGCGTGGTAGTCCCATGAGGCGTAGTAGTCAGGGGCGGAGAACCTGCCCGGCTGCTACGCCTCGTGCATTCACCAGTGCTGTCCGTGCCGGGACAGTGGTTCACATGCAGCAGGACCGCCACCGCACGGGCCGAGTGCCCGTGGCCCTTTACACCGCCGACCAGGACGCAGCGGCGAGAAGCCGCTTGGTTTCCCTGAGCCGCTGCTACGCGGACGCGCGCGGCTGGGGGGCCGCCGAAGAGGCGTCCGACGTCAGCGTGCTGACACCGCTCGACGAGCGCCCCGGGTGGAAGACCGTCATCGACGCACTGGAGCAGGGACGGGTCCGGGGCGTCGTCGTCGGTCCGGCAGAGGCGGTCGCCGTGAACCAGGCCGACGTGTCCGCCCTGTCCGCGCGGCTCTCGGAACGCGGGGGGTTCCTGGTGGTCTGTGGCTCCCCGGGTAGGGGGGAGTGCGTGCCCCAGGGGCCGCCTCGGCGAACCTTCGGCGATCATCTGCGCCGGTTGTACCTGTACGAGGTGTCCGCCTCCCCGTACCTGCGCACCTGATCTCACCGCACTCCACGGGGAGCTCCTGGCGCGGGGGTTCCACCACCGGTGACCTGAACAGCCGCCATTCCAGCAGCCCAGGGAGGGGGATCACGTTGTCCACGCCACCGCTCCCCACTGCGGCACCACTCCCTCTGCGCGTATACCGACCGCGACCGAGCGCCACCGGGTCACCGTGGTCCGCGGGCTGGAAGGCCCTTCCGCCTGGGCCACGGCAGCCGACCTGCCGACCGCGATCCAGCGGGACCGGGACACCGGACGGGGCAGTGAAGGCGCATGACGGCCCACCTGTCCGGCGCGCCGCATGGTCAGCGGTGGTTCGTCGCGGCCGACCCGCAGACGGTCGCGGTGTACCGGTGCTGTTCGGGCGCTACCAGGCCGGCACGCCGAGTCCGGCGCTGCGCCGGCTGCGCGGACGCCTCGGAGACAGCGTGGATCGGTCGACCGGCTGCCGCCGTGCCCGCCCCGCTGCCGGCTCGCTGACGCCCCGAGCACGAACGCGCGCGGGCTGCCCTGGCGCGAGGAGCAGCGCCTCGGCGCGGTTGGCGTCCACCCGGCTACTCGGTCCATAGAGTGCGTCCGGCTTGCAGAACACGACCGGCATATCGAGAACTTCACACCCATGAGCGCTCAACTGGCAAGCCACTTCGACGACATCGAGATTCGACAGGAGGCATCATGGCCACCTTCCGCTGGACCACCGACCCGCTGCCCGAGGGCATCACCGTCCGCCAGGTCTACGGCTTCTGCTTCGACGCCAGCGGCCGGGTGCTGCTGCGCGAGGACGAGGGCCGCTATGGCCTGCCCGGCCGCAAGCCCGAGGCCGGCGAGGACGCCCGAGCCGTACTCGAACGCGAATGCCTGGAGGAAAGCCAGATCACCCTCGACTCCCTCCTCTACCTCGGCTACCAGGAGGTCACCGAGGACGGTCGGCAACCGTTCGCCCAACTCCGCTACGCCGCGAGGATCGGCGACTTCCTGCCCCGGCAGCCGGACCCCGACACCGGCCGCACCTACGGCCGACTGATCACCCCGATCAACAAGGCCCCGGCCCTGCTCGACTGGGGCATCGACGGCCTCCTCCAGTCCGCAGCCGCAGTCCACGCCGCGTACCGCCTCGGCCTCGACCCCGCCGCCGTACGCGAAGACACCTGGCGCAACTGACCCGCGCCACCGACCGCCTTGGGAGACCACCTGTGCGCTGGCACTTCCACTACCCCAAGCGCAACAGCTTCTACCCGCCCGACTACGAGAACCCCGGCCTCGGCGGCAGCGAAGCCTCCCTCGTCCTGCTCACCCGAGCCCTGGCCGCACGCGGCCACCAGGTCGAGGTCTTCAACTGCTGCTACCGGCCCGGCATCTACGACGGCGTGACCTGGCGCCACACCTGGGAACTCCCCAGCGCCCCGTCCCCGGACATCGCCGTCGCCGTCCGCTTCGACGAATCGCTCTGGCCAGCCGACTCCAAGGCCGGCCAGCACCTCTTCTGGATGCTCGACGACCGCACCCGAGGCCCCGCCGCCTTCGCCGACGCCTTCCGCGACCGAGGCGGCCGGGTCGTCCTCGCCTCCCACGCCATGCAGCACCGGCTGGACACCGCCCAGGTCGACGTCCCCACCGCCCTCATCCCCCTGCCGGTGGAGACCCACCGCTACACCCGCTCCGTCGAGGGCCGAGCAAACATCTGTCTCTTCGCGAGCATGCCGAACCGGGGCCTGGACGTCGCTCTCAGCATCTGGCCCCGCATCCGCGCCGCTGTGCCCGACGCCGAACTCTGGGTCACCAGCGGGTGGCAACTCTGGGGCTTCACCAACTCCGAATCCGATGACCGCTGGCAGCAACTCCTCGGCGGCCGAGCACTCCCCGACGGTGTCCGTCTGCTCGGCGCCCGCCCCCGCGCTGAACTCATCGACATCCAGCAACAAGCCACCCTCACCCTCTACCCCTGCCGCTTCCCCGAGATGTACTGCCTCTCGGCCGCCGAAGCGGCAGCCGCCGGCACCCCGGTCATCACCAGCGCCATCGACGCCCTGACCGAACGCGTCCACCACGACCGCACCGGTCTGCTCATACCCGGCGACATCAACACCCCGGCGGTCCAGAACGCTTTCGTCGAGTCCACCGCCGCCCTTCTCACGGACCCCGCCCACAGGAACACCCTCGCGCACGCCGCCAGGAAAAGCGCCCAGCCGCTGGCCCCAGAGCGCATCGCGGCAGCCTGGGAGGCACTCACGATGCCCCGCTGAGCAAGACCCGGCGAGCGACCGCGCCCCAGCCGGGAGTGTCATGAATCAGGTGTGGGTCTCCACGAAGGAGTGAGCCTGATGAGTATGACGGCTGGTCACCTGATCGAGACCGTGGACAGCGTGTCGCTTGCCGAGGTCGGCGTGAGCGCTGAGGGTGCCGACGTGAAGTCGATGCCGG
>NZ_JBIVRB010000024.1:0-62048 GCF_044755465.1 Streptomyces sp. NPDC092296
GCCCGCGGGGCGGGGGGGGGGGCCGGGGCGGGCCGGGGGGGGGGCTGGGGGGGCGGGGGGGCGGGGCGGGGCGGCCGGGGCCCCCGGGGCCGGGGGGGGGCGGGGCGGGTGGGGGGCGCCCCGCCCGACGGGTGGAGCGGAGCGGGTGGAGTGGAGCGGGTGGAGTCGATCGGGTGGCGCGGGTCAGCTCGCGGTGCAGCTGAGGGTGGGAGTGGCGGGGGCGGCGCCGCTGGCGTTGAAGCCGAAGGTGGTGCTGGCGGCGGGGGCGAGGGCGCCGTTGTAGCTGACGTTGGTGGCGGTGACGGCGGCGCCGGTCTGGGTGATGTCGGCGCTCCAGTGGTCGGTGACGGCCTGGCTGCCGGGCCAGGTCCAGGTGACCTTCCAGCCGTGGGTGGCCGTGGTGCCGGAGTTGGCGACGGTGACCGTGGCGCCGAAGCCGGCGCCCCACTGGCTGTCCAGGTGCCAGGAGGCGGTGCAGCCGCCGCTCGTCCCGCCGCCGCCGCTCGTCCCGCCGCCGGTGGTCGGGGTGGTGACGGTGACGGTGTTGGAGGCGGGTGAGACATTGCCCGCCGTGTCCACGGCCTTGATGGAGTAGCTGTAGGTGGCGCCGGGGGTCAGCCCGCCGTCGGTGAAGGTGGTGCCGGGGGTGGTCCCCAGCAGGGTGGTGCCCCGGTAGACCCGGTAGCCGCTGACGGCCACGTTGTCGGTGGCCGCGCCCCAGGCCAGCGAGACGCTGGTGCTGGTGACGCCGGTGGCCACCAGCTGACCGGGCGCGGTCGGCGGCGTGGTGTCCCCGCCACCCGTACCGCCGGTGCCGCCGGTGCCGCCCGTACCGCCGCCGGTGCCGCCGGTGCCGCCGGTGCCACCGTCCGTCGTGTACGAGACGCCGGTGAACGGAGCCGAGCAGCCGTTGGCGCAGGAGGCCGGCAGGCTGAAGCTGTAGGTACGGCCGCCCTGGACCAGGGCGTCGTCCGCGTCCCGGACCCGGATGCGGTAGCTGCTGCCGTTCGCGGCGGTCGGCGCGATGACGAACGCCTGGCCCATGTCCGTCTGCCGCTGCGCCGACTGCCAGGCGCTGCCGTCGTAGTACTCCACACCGTGGATGCCGTTGGCCAGGTGGGTGACGGCGATGGCGGGCCAGTAGGGCTTGGCGTTGGCCATGAACCCGATGGAGAGGTCACCGGTGTACCCGGGCGCCGGGATGTACGACCAGGAGACGTGCCGGTTCCCCCAGTGGTTGGGGTACAGGTCCCCGACCGGCGTGCCGTTCAGCGCGAACCGGTTCAGCGAGTCCTTGGACAGGTCCAGGTGGTCGGGGTCGTTGCGGCACCAGCCGTTGGGGTCGGCGCAGCTGTCGGCCACCACCATGTTCAGGGTGGCGCCGTTGTACTTGTCCTGGGTCCAGGCGCCGTTGCGGCAGAACGGCTGGTTGATGTCGCCATCGTTGATGCCGGTGCAGTAGTCCCCGATCGTCACCTGCACCCAGCGCCCGCAGTTGAGGCCGTTGGCGAAGGCGCCCATCTTCGCCGCGTCCTGCGCCGGGACCGGGCGGGTGTTGTACGAGCTGCTGCCCGGCGTGTTGAAGACGTTCAGCGCCACGAAGTCCTGGGTCTCCAGGTTCGCCTGCGGGATGCCGCAGCCGCCGTACGGGGCGCCCAGAGCATCGAAGTAGGTGGCGTTCCCGGTGTGGGACGCGGCCACCACGGCGCCCGGCGCCGCCGAGACCGCTGAGGACGCCGAAGCGGCGGTGCAGAGGGCGGTCACAAGGGCCAGGGCGGCGAACAGCGCGGTGAACAGCGACCGTCTCTTGGTGCGCGGGGTGATCACGACGTCCTCCGTGGACGGGATGGTGGCGGCCGGGGGGAGAGTCCCTGCCAGGACCCGGGCAGGGGTCGGCGCCCCGGCGCGGCCGGGCCGGGGCTCGGTGCGGACGGGGCCTCACTCAGGGAGGACCGGCGGTCGATTCGCGCCGGTGCGCTGCCGGCCGGAGCCGGGGAGGAGCGGGCGGCCACGCACGATCCGGCGTGATCCACGCTGCGCTGGGCCCGGAGCAGCGCTCCGGACCGGAGAAGCCCACCCACCAGGCGGACTCCGGGGACGTTCACCCGTTCGGGGCAGTACCCAATCATGCCGGTCCGTCACACCCTGTCAAGGCTTCACCCCATTCCGGCACGGCCGGGAGCGGATGCGGCGATGTACCGCATTCGGGCTATCACCTGTGGTGCCCGTTCTGTCACCTTCCGCATGCTGAGGCACAGGGGGATCACTTGTTCGAAGGGAAGCGGAGTCCATGTCCTCATGTCTCACGCAGTCCTCATGCCTCAAGCACCTGGCCCGGCGCGGCACCCGCGCCGGGCTGGCGGCGGCACTGGTCTCGGCCACCGCGCTGAGCGGCTGCGCCGTGCCGTCCGCGCACCGGGCGGCGCCGATTCCCGGCCTGGCCCCGGCGGCCGCCGCCCGGCAGGCCGCCGCGACGCTCAAGGAGGCCCCCTGCGGCAAGCCGCCGGTGAAGCTGGAGCCGAAGGCCCAGGACTTCCTCAACCAGCTGGCCGCCGCCGGCGGCCCGCCGCTCTACACGCTCTCGTACGCGGCGGCCCGCGCCTCGCTAGACAAGCTCCAGGCCGGACCGGTCGCCAAGCCGGCCGCCGACATCACCGAGCGGACCATACCCGGTGGGCCCACCGGCTCGGTCTCGCTGCGCATCGTGCGCCCGGCCGGAGTGACGGGCACCCTGCCCGGCATCGTCTACATCCACGGCGGCGGCTGGATCCTCGGCAACGCCATGACCCATGACCGGCTGGTCCGCCAGCTCGCCGTGGGCGCGCGGGCGGCGATCGTCTTCGTCAACTACACGCCCTCGCCCGAGGCGCAGTACCCCGTCCCGCTGGAGCAGATCTACACCGCCTCCCAGTGGGTCGCCCGCAACGGCCGCTCCATCGGCATCGACCCGGGCCGGCTCGCGGTGGCCGGCGACTCGGTCGGCGGCAACATGGCGGCGGCCCTCACCATGCTCGCCAAGGAGCGCGGCGGCCCGCACTTCCGCCGGCAGGCCCTGCTCTACCCGGTGACCGACGCCCGCTTCGACACCGGCTCCTACCGCCGGTTCGCGGAGGGGTGCTGGCTCACCCTCCCGGCCATGAAGTGGTTCTGGAACGCGTACGCCCCCAACGCCGCCGACCGGGACAAGCCCACCGTCTCGCCGCTGCGCGCCACCCTCGCCCAGCTGCGCGGCCTGCCGCCGGCCCTGGTGATCACCGACTCCGACGTGCTGAGCGACGAGGGCATGGCCTACGCCGACAAGCTCCGGCAGGCGGGAGTCGCCGTCACCGGCTCCCACTACCCGGCCATCACCCACGACTTCATGATGCTCAACGCGCTGGCGGGCACCCAGGCCGACAAGGACGCCGTCGCGGAGACCACCAGGATGCTGCGGGAGGCGCTGTACGCACCGGCCGATCCCAGCCCCGGCAAGGGGAAGTAGCCCCCTCGGTAGCGCCCACCGGTGCCGCCCCCGCCGCCGGCCGGGGGCGGCACCCGGCCGTTCCGGGACCGCTCCGGGACCGGTTCGCGCGCTTCACCCGGGCTCGATGCGGCCGTCGCTCAGCTCGACGACCCGGTCGGCCGGCTCCATCAGCTGCGGGTCGTGCGTGGCGACCAGCGCGGTGACGCCCGCGCTGTGCACCACCGCGCGCAGCAGCTGCATGACGGCCCGTCCGGTGGCGGAGTCCAACTGGCCGGTCGGCTCGTCCGCGATCACCAGCGCGGCTCATTGGCCAGGGCGCGGGCGATGGCGACGCGCTGCTGCTGACCGCCGGACAGCTCGCCGGGGCGCTGGGCGGCATGGTCGCCCAGGCCGACCAGCGCCAGCAGTTCACGCACCCGCTCCTCACGCTCGCGGGCCGGGGCGCGGCGCAGCCGCAGCGGCACGCCCACGTTCTCGGCGGCGGTGAGGACCGGGACCAGGCCGAAGGACTGGAAGACGAAGCCGATCCGGTCCCGCCGCAGGCGGAGCAGGCCGTCCTCGCCCAGCTCCGAGAGGTCCTGGCCGTCCAGCGCGATCCGCCCGGAGTCCGGCCGGTCCAGGCCGCCGACCAGATTGAGCAGGGTGGTCTTGCCGGAGCCGGACCGCCCCCCTGAGCGCGGTCAGCTCGCCGCGCCGGGCCCGCGCGGCGCGGGTCGATGAGCCGCTGGAGCTGCTGGCGGTCGGCCACTGCCGCGACCGGCGGCCGGTCCGGCTGTCCGGCGGCGAGCAGCAGCGGGTGGCCATCGCGGTGGCGCTGGCGAACCGGCCTGCGGTGCTGCCGGCCGACGAGCCGACCGGTGAGCTCGACTCCGAGACGGCCGCCGACATCTTCGGCGCGTTCCGCGCGGTCAACGCCGAGTTGGGCACGACCGTGGTGATCGTCACCCATGACCCGATGGTGGCGGGCGAGGTCCGCCGTACGGTGGCGATCCGCGACGGGCGGGCCGGCTCCGAGGTGCTGCGGCGGATCGCGCGGGACGCCGACGGCCGGGAGTCCCTGGTCGAGCGGGAGTACGCGACCCTGGACCGCAGCGGCCGGGTGCAGCTGCCCCGCGAGTTCGTGGAGGCGCTCGGCCTGGAGCACCGCGTCGGCCTGGAGCTGGAGCCGGACCGCATCGAGATCTGGCCCGACAACTGAGCCCCGCGCCGGCCCGACCGCGACTACCGCAGGCTTGGCCGGCGAGCCCGCCGTTCGAAGATCAGCACATTGGCCAGCGCGGCGGCGAGCAGCGCCACGATGTCGACCACCGCGCTGCCCGCCGTCAGCCAGGCCGCGTCGCTGCCGTCGGGCAGGGTGCTCGCGGCCCACAGCCCGCCGACCCCGGCGAGCAGCGCATAGCCGCCGTACACGGCCAGCAGGGCGGCCACCCCGCAGGGCAGCGTCAGGACGACCGCCGCCAGTAGGTAGTGGCTGTCGGCCCGCACCGCGCCCACGGCCGCCAGCAGCCCCACCAGCGCGACATAGCCGCCTTCCCACCACCGCCGCTTGCTGTCCCCACCCATGCCGACCCCCCCCGTCCGGGCCGGCGCGCGCCGGGCCCGCAGCCACCATCATGCGCTCCCCTGCGGTCCCGTGTCTGCCAGGCCGCCTGATCCCCGGCAGGCCCCTGGCGCGGGGCGCGGCCACCGACGAGGCGGCCATCGGCGGCCACCGGTTCTGCCCGCACCGGGGAGCGCCCGAACCGTCCCGGCGCGACAGCAGAGAAAGGGGCAGCGGTGCGGAAGGCGCCCGGCCTCAGCGGGTGAAGCGCTCGCGGGCGTGGCGGCCGGTGACCCTGGCGATCTCGTGCCAGAACGGAGCCGCGCTGAGGTACAGCCCGAGCACGGTCAGCACGCCGAGCGACACATCCACGCTGATCCGGCCCTGCTTGGCCCAGTAGACGTCCTGGAGGTCCAGCAGCAGCGCGAACTCGTCGGCGATCAGCGCGACCCCCACCCCGTAGGTGGCCGCCACCGCCGGGTGGCCGACGTACTGGGCGTCCCCCCGGACGGCGATCAGGCCGACCCCGGCCAGCGCGCCGATGCCCAGGTTGTAGTGGTGCAGATGGGTGCCCCCGGCCGAGATGTTGCCCCAGGGCAGCCAGCCGCCGCGAATGCCGTGGGTGATCACCCGTACGGTGCCGAAGGTGGTCCCGAAGGACACCCAGGTGACCATGAGGGACCGCTGGGTCGGACCGGTCCGCTCCCACAGCGTCCGCGCCCACCGGTCCCGCAGTCGTGGCCGGTCCCCGTTCCATTCCGACGCACTCGGCATGGCGCAGCCTCCGTTCCCCGGCACTCCGTCCCTCCACGCTACGGCGCCACCACCGGAACCGCCGCCCGGATCTTGCCACCCGCTGCCGCGCGCACCGCGCCCGGTCCCGTGACGATCCTCACCTCCGACCCCGATGGTCCGGCCCTGCTCTGCGGCCGGGCCGTCGAGGTGGTCAAGGTCTGCCCCTGGGGGACGGCCGTACGGGGCCAAAATCGGGCGGTTCACTCGGTAGGGTGAGTGGACATCCCGCTGCGAGAGGCACCCGCCCATGGCCAAGACGCCCACCGAGCCCCGCAAGGCGCTGCTCCAACTGTCCGGGGTGAGCCGCACCTACGGGGAGCGGCAGGTTCTGCACCCCCTCAGCCTGAAGCTCGCGGCAGGCGAGTGCGTGGCCCTGCTCGGCCACAACGGCTCCGGCAAGTCGACGCTGCTGCGGATCGCGGCCGGACGCGAACTGCCGACCACCGGGACGGTCCGCTTCGACGGCCTGCCGATGGACGAGCACGACCCCCGGATCAGGGCCAGGGTGGCGGTGGTCGGCGACACGGTCGCCTGCTACCCCGACCTGTCGGTGCGCGAGCACCTGCTGCTGGTGGCCGTCGCCCACGGCGTCGCGGACGCGCACGCCTGGATCGAACACGTCCTGGTCGACCGGAATCTCGCGGAGCGGGCCGACGCGCTCCCCTCCGCGCTGTCCTCCGGCCAGATGCAGGCGCTGCTGCTGGCCTGCGCCATGGTCCGGCCGCGTGATCTGCTGCTGCTGGACGAGCCCGAGCAGCGCCTCGACCCGGACGCCCGCAAGCAGCTCGCGGACCTGCTCAAGGCCGAGCTGGCCGACGGGGTCGCGGTGCTGCTGGTCACCCACCACACCGATCTGGCGCTGGAGGTGGCCCACCGGGTCCTGGTGCTGGAGGACGGCAAGGTGCTGACCAAGGGCTCGCCGCGCAACGTACTCGCCGGCGGCGTCGGCGGAGGCCGCCGGTGACGAACCAGGCCGCACCGCGCCCCGCCGCCCCGGGCATCCCAGGCCCCGCAGGTACCCCGGACACCTTGGGTTCCGACCCGTACGACCCCGATGACCCGGACCTGGACGGGCCCGACCCGGACCCGAGCGACCCCGCGCCGGAGTGGACCTCGGACGACGACTGGACCGACGAGGCGCTGGCCCTGCTGCGGACCATGCGCGCCCCGCACCGCCGCAGCCGGGCCGGCCAGATCGGCTTCGCCGTCTACTGCGCCGTGCTGATCATCGTCGCCTGGGGTGTGACCCCGAGCTTCGGCCTGCTGCTCCAGTCCTCGATGGGCGCCGACTACACCGGCCACGGCCCCGCGCTGCTCGCCGCACTGCCCAGCGGTGTCGCCGCCGCCGCGCTGGCCGTGCTGCTGCTGGCCGCCCGGGACGGCCTCTGGCGCGGCCCGGTGATCCCGCCGAGGCCCACCGCCGACTGGCTGCTGCCGCATCCCGTCCGGCCCAAGCGGGTGCTGCGGCCCTGGTTCTGGCTGTCCTGCGCCCTGGCCACCGTGCCGGGGGCCCTGGTGGCGGCCGGCTCCATGGTCGCGCTGGGGCTGACCACCCGGACCGGGCTGCCCGCCGCGTTCGGCTGGTCGGTGCTCGGCGGCGTCTGCCTGCCGCTGCTGGCCACCTGCCTGGGTCTGGCGGTGGAGCTGAACGACCGGGTCGCCGCCCAGGTCCGCCGGCTCACCCCCTGGCTGACCGTGCTGGTGCTGCTGCTCGCCGCCCAGAGCGCCCTGGCGGCCCAGGGGCACCGGGTCCCCTGGCTGGAGCGGACCGAGCTGTGGTCCGGCCCCTGGGGCTGGGCCGGTATCGCCGTGCTCGCGCCGACCTCCGCCGCGCAGCCGGGCGCCTGGCCGGCCGCCGCGCTGCTGCTGGTCCTCACCGCCGGCTGCCTGCTGCTCGCGGACCGGGTCTGCGGGCGGGTGCCCCCGGCCCGGCTGCGCGAGCGGGCCCGGACCGCCGCCGGGGTGCTGGCCGCCCTGCGCACGGTGGAGCTGCGGGCCGCGCGGCTGGCCGTCGGCGGCTCGGCGCCGGGCGCGGTGGCGCGGCGGCTGCGGCTGCCCGCGCCGCGCGCCGCGTACCTCGCCGTGCCGTGGCGGGACGCGCTGGCGCTGCTGCGCGCGCCCTCCCGGCTGGGGCGCGCGGCGCTGCTCTCCGTACCGGCGTCGCTCTGCGCGGTGCTCGCCCACTCGGCCACCGGCGCCGCGCTCTGGGGGGCGACCGCGTTGGCGCTGGTCTTCGGCTATCTGGCGGTGGCGCAGCTGCTGGAGCCCGCCCGGGTCGAGACGGACGACGTCCGGCGGGCCTCCTGGTCGCCGTACCCCTTCGCCGACCTCATGCTGCGGCACGCGATCGTGCCCGTCACCCTCGGCGTGCTGCTGGGGCTGCTGGGGGCGGCGGTGGCCGTGCTGTCCGGGGCGGGGGCCCAGGCGTGGCTGGCGCCCGCCGCCGTTCCGGCCCTGGTCGGCGCGGGGCTGGTGAACGCCTGCCGGGGTACCGGCCGGCAGGACCTGATGCACGGCGGTACCCGGGCGCCGGGCTCGGGCGCCGGTCCGTTCCTGTTCGCCGCCTGGTACGCCGCCGGGCCGGCCGTGGCCGTCATCGTCCTCGCCATGCCGTTCACCCGGGCGCTGACCGGCGGCTCGCTCTCCGCCGTCCTCACCGCCGCGCTGTGGAGCGCCGCACTGGCCGTGGTGCTGCTGCGGTGGGCGCGCGGCCGGGCCGGGAAGCTGGCCGCCCAGGGCCGGTCGACCGCAGCCGGGGCGGCGAAGGGCTGAACCGCCCGCGCCGCGGTGCGTACGAAGGGTGAAGGGCCCGCCGATCGTCGGCGGGCCCTTCACCCGTACGGACGGCCTCCGCAGGTCAGGGGGCCAGTCGGTGGCCGGTGCGGGCGTGGAAGACGGTGATGGCCTCGACCGGGCACAGGTCGGCGGCCTCCACCAGCCCCTCGGCGGCCGAGCCGGGGGCCTCGGTACGGAGCGGACGGGATCTGCCGTCGTCGTCCAGTTCGAAGTCCTCCGGCGCCGTCGCGACGCAGAAGCCCGCGCCGACGCAGCGCGACCGGTCCACCTTGGCCGCCACCACCGGCTCCCCGGCCGCCGACTCCTCCACCGGCTGCCGGGACATCGGGGACGGCGGCCGGGCGGTCACCAGGTCACCACCAGGCGCTTCGGACTGCGGGTGGTCCCGCCCTCCCGCCACTCGATGGCGTCCACCGGCTCCGAGAGCCGCAGGCCGGGCAGCCGGGCGGCGAGCCGGTTCAGCGCCATCGGCAGCTCCATCCGGATCAGCCAGGCGCCCAGGCAGTGGTGCGGCCCGGCGCCGAAGGCCAGGGTCGGTCCCTCCATCGGCGCGAACAGGTCACCGAACGGCCCGCTCGGGTAGACCTCCGGGTCCCGGCTGGCGGAGCCCACATCGACCACGACCACCGACCCCGCCGGGATGGTCACCCCCCCGACCTCCACGTCCTCGGCGGCCCGGCGGGTGCTGCCCGGGTCGTCGCCCAGCGGAATCCAGTGCAGCAGCCGCTCCCCCACCGCCTCGGCCGCCGACAGGTCACCGCCCAGCCGCGACCAGCTCTCCGGCCGCTCCCCGAGCAGGTACACCAGGGAGTTGCTGAGCGCGGTCATCGTGCTGTCGTGGCCGCCCACGGTCAGGCCGCCCACCAGGCTCACCAACTGGTCCTCGGGGATGTCCCCCACCTCGTCGGCGGCGCGCAGCAGCGTACTGACCAGGTCGTCGCCCGGCCGACCGCGGCGCGCGGAAATCAGCTCCGCCGAGAACTCGGCGAACTCCGTCAGGACCGCCGCCGCCTGCGGATCGTTGTCGGCGGTGTACGCCAGTACGTGGTCGCTCCAGTACCGCAGCCGCTCCACGTCCAGGCCGTCCAGGCCCATCAGCCGGCTCACTACCGCGACCGGCAGCGGCAGCGTGAACGCGGCGACGATGTCGACGGGCGGCTCCTTCCCGACCAGCTCGTCGAGCAGCCGCTCCACCACCTCGCTCACCCACGGCCGCCAGTGCGCGACGGCCCTCGGGGTGAACGCCCGCTGCACCGTGCGCCGCAGCCGCTGGTGGTCCGGGCCGTCCTGGTTGAACAGCAGCGCCGGATCGTCCACCAGATTGAAGGTGTCGTCCAGCGGTGGCGCGTCATCCGCGTGCAGCAGGGAGCGGCTGAACCGGGGGTCGGTCAGCACCTGCCGTGCGTCGCGGTAGCGGCTCACCGTCCAGACGGCGGTGCCGTTCGGGAGCTCCGCGGGCCGAGGCGGACCGGACGCGGCGAATCTGGTGCAGTGCAATGGAACCAGGGACCGATCGGATGCGGTTCCCTCGTCGCTGGCGACAGTCATAACCACCCCTGATGTAGCGCCGAAGCGCGGGACGACGCCTATGCTGCGCTCCACAGTACGGACCACTCACGGTCATCACTAGATGACCCGCCGTCAGGCCACCGGAACGTCCGGAACCGCACCCCCGGGGCCGCCGGGCCGCAGCGGTCTCAGGGGCCTCGGGGGCCTCGGGTGCCTCAGAGGCCGTGGACGTACCGGGGCGTCCGACCGTAGGTTCGTGGCAGCACCAGCGCTGGAAGGGAACCGACGACACCATGCCCCGCACCGCGACCCGCAGGCCGACCGGAGCCACCCGATGACCGGAGCCCCGATGACCGGAGCCCCGATGACCGGCGACTCCGTACTGCTGCGCAGCGAGGGCCGGGTCGGCCACCTCACCCTCAACCGGCCCAGGGCCCTCAACGCCCTCGACCACGCCATGGTCATCCGCATCGACCAGGCCCTCAGCGCCTGGGAGCGGGACCCGGCCGTCGAGACCGTGGTGATCACCGGCGCGGGTGAGCGCGGGCTCTGCGCGGGCGGCGACATCCGGGCCATCCACCAGGACGTCCACTCCGGCGGCGGCGCGGCCTCGGCGGCGTTCTGGCGCGACGAGTACCGGCTCAACGCCCGGATCGCCCGCTACCCCAAGCCGTACGTCGCCGTGATGGACGGCATCGTGATGGGCGGCGGCGTCGGCGTGTCGGCCCACGGCAGCGTACGTGTCGTCACCGAGCGGTCCCGGGTGGCCATGCCCGAGACCGGCATCGGCTTCGTCCCCGACGTCGGCGGCACCTATCTGCTCGGCCGCGCCCCCGGGGAGCTGGGCACCCATCTGGCGCTCACCGGCGCCCCGGTGGGCGCCGCCGACGCCCTGCTGTGCGGGCTCGCCGACCACTACGTCCCCGCCGCGCTGCTGCCCGACCTGCTCGCGGAGCTGGCCCACGCCCCGGCGCCGCAGGTGCCGGCCCGGTACGCCCGCGAGGCACCGGCGGGCGAGCTGGCCGGGCAGCGGGAGTGGATCGACGCCTGCTACGCGGCCGACACGGTCGAGGAGATCGTGGACCGGCTGCTCGGCTGCGGCGTACCGGCCGCCAAGGAGACCGCCGAGACGATCCTCACCCGGTCCCCCACCGCGCTCAAGGTCACCCTGGCCGCGCTGCGCCGCGCCCGGACGCTCGGCCCGCTGGAGCGGGTGCTGGAGCAGGAGTACCGGGTCTCCTGCGCGGCGCTGTCCTCCCCCGACCTGGTGGAGGGCATCCGCGCCCAGCTGATCGACCGGGACCGCGATCCGCACTGGTCGCCCGCCACCCTTCCCGAGGTCACCGACGAGGCCGTGGCTCGCCACTTCGCCCCGCTCGCCCCGCTCGCCCGGGAACTCGACCTCCCCGCCGGGCAGCCGGGCGGCGACTGAGCGGGCCGGGCGGTCGCCCCCGGCGCCGGCCATCCGCCGGCCCGGGGGCCCGGCCGCCGTCGACGCGTTCCGCGCCGCCGCCGACCGGATCTGACGGCCCCTCCGGCAACTGCCCGACCACCCGGGCAACGGCGCATCTTCCCTGCTCAGCGCTGTGAAGTGGTCCAACCGGGCCCGCTCAGCGCTCCCCTGTCTCCGCTATTCGTGAGCCGACCCCTGGCGCAATGGGACCATAACGCGCCAAGATCTCGTATCCGACGGCTCCACCTGACCGGAAACCGGCCAGGACAGCGGGCCACACAACGGAAACGGGGACCAGTACACGAGCGGAGAAGGAAGAGGAGCGCCCATGCTTGATGCGGCCGATCTCGATCCTGTGGAAGTACGCGCCTACCGCAGCCTGGTCAAGATGCCGGCGGCCACGCCGCCTCAGCTCGCCCGCCGGCTGGGGCTGTCCGGCCGCGAGGCGGCCGCGCTGCTCGACACGCTGGAGGCCAAGGGGCTGGCGAACCGGGCCGCCGGTCCGGTCCACCGGTTCCGGGCCGCACCGCCGGACCTGGCGCTCGGTCCGCTGCTGCTGAGCAGGCAGCAGGAACTGCAAGCCGTGCAGTCCGTGGTGGCGCAGCTCACCGAGGAGTACCGCAGCGAGGCCGGGCGCCGGGGCGCGGCCGAGATGGTGGAGACCGTCACCGGCGCACCGGCGATAGCCCGGATCTTCGACCAGCTGCAACGCGGCGCCCAGGACGAGGTGCTGGCGCTGTGCAAGCCGCCGAACGTGGCGGTCCCGGCTCGGGGGAACGACACCGAGCTGGGGGTGCTGGCCAGCGGCGTGCGGTACCGCGCGGTGTACGAGCGGTCGGCGCTGGAGGTGCCGCCCGATGTGTTCCGGATACGGGAGTTCATCAAGAACGGGGAGCAGGCCAGGGTGGCCGCCGAGCTGCCGGCCAAGCTGGTGATCGCGGACCGGTCGCTGGCCATGCTGGTCTCCTCTCCCGTACGGTCCGAAGCGGCGGGCTACCGCGAGCTGCCCGAGGTCGCCCTCGACCCGGCGGAGGACGAACCGTCCGACGGCTGGTCGCAGGAGCTGCCCGCCGACTGGCCGATCGACTGGTCGGCCGAGGTGCCCGACGAGCCGTCGGCCGTGCTGATCCACCCCGGGGTGCTGCTCGACGCGCTGGTCGCCTTCTTCGAGGGCCTGTGGGCGACGGCGTCGCCGCTGCTGCTCACCGAGGACGGCCGGATCGGGGAGAAGTCCCCGGGCCAGGCTCCCCCGGCCGAGGATCTGCTGCTGACCTCGCTGCTGCTCACCGGGCTGACGGACGGTGCCATCGCCGGTCAGCTGGGGCTGAGCCTGCGTACCGTCCAGCGCCGCATCCGCGATCTGCTGGAGTCCGTCGGGGTGCGGACCCGGATGCAGCTGGCCTGGGAGGCGGCCCGGCGCGGATGGCTGTGATCCGCCGCCGACCGCGTCGTGTGATCCGGGGTGCGATCACAGGTTCGCGGCGGGGTGTGTGATCAGGGGCCCTCGACCCTGGCCGGGTCGAGGGCCCCCTCATCCGTGTTCACACGGAGGGTTCAGGTGCCGTGGGGCACCGTCACCGCCGGGGAATCACTTGGCGAACACCTGGAGCTCGGACGCCCGGACGTCGTACGCCGACAGGGAGCCGGTGGCGCAGTCGGTCACGTTGTTCGGGTCCTTGTCCTGCTTGCCGGCGTACAGCGGGTTGCCGACGCACTGGTTGGTGATCGGCTCGAAGCGCAGGTCCGTCGCCGTGGTGGCGGGGATGTCGAAGCTGCGCATCGTCAGCTTCGGGGCCACCGGGCGCGGCTTGCCGGTCTCGAAGGCGTTCTCGGGGCTGATGTAGACCACGTGGAACTGGCTCGGCTTGGAGCAGTCCACCGTCGCGGTCCGGGTGCAGGCCGAGAGCTCGAACCGGCGCAGGGCCGAGAAGCGGCTCTGGGCCAGGGTGTCGCCACCCGGGTCCTTGGCGTCGGTCGGGCGGTTCAGGGCGCTGACCTGGACGCGCTTGATCTTGGTCGGCGCGTCGACGGCCAGGTGGACCATGACGCCCTGGCCGGTGAAGTCGGTCTTGGTCTTCTCGCCGACGACGGCCCAGTTGGTGCCCTCTTCGTCGTCGATCAGCTTGCCGAGGTTCAGACCGTCACCGGTGGCGGTGGCGCCGGCCGCGGCCGAGGCCAGGTTGGCCTGCATCTTGACCTTGACGTTCTGCTTCGAGGCGTCGTCCACCTGGAAGTCGAAGCGCACCAGGCCGTAGCCCGGGGCGACCACGACGGCGTCGTAGTGGCCGGGCACGAAGTTGGCCTTGTTGCTCAGGTCAGCGGTGGTGCCGGCGATCGGCGTGGTGCGGGTGCTGAACTGGCCGATGTAGACCTTGGCGTCGGAGATGGCGTCCCCGTCGGCGTTGACGATCTTGAAGGTCACCGGGGCGCTCGCGGTCGCCGGGCTGGCGAAGTCCGCGTGCGGCCGGGTGTCGCTGGTGGAGGTGGCGGTGGCCTCGGTGCCCAGACCGCGCTTGGCGAACGCGCCCCACATGGCGTCCAGGTCGGCGCCGCGGAAGCGGATCTTGTCCGCCGCGATCATCGCGTCACGGGCGTCGACCATGGTGATCTTGCCCGAGCCCATCAGCAGGTACGAGTCGAACATCAGCTGGATCCAGCGACGACCGCCACCGCACTGCTCGACCGCGGTCTTGCCCTGCGAGCAGGACAGGGCGACCTTCTTGGACGCCTCGCCGTACTTGCCCACCAGCGCCTGGCGCACCTCGTACTGCACGGCGTTCCAGATCTCGCCGTCGGAGTGCACCTCCGGACCGGCCATGTCGAACCCGAAGTTGGAGTAGTTCAGCGGGTTCTTGTCGATCGCGAAGTTGCGGATGCCGACCTCGTTGTTGCCGGTCACATACGGACCGACGACCCAGGGGTCGACCCCGTCCGGAACCACACCGGTCTCGATCAGGCGCTCGCTGGCGACCAGGTCGCTCCAGGACTCGCCCATCGAACCGCCGTGGGTGCCGGAGATGCCCGCGTCGGGGCCGCCGATCATGCGGTTGGTGATGGCGTGGGTGTACTCGTGGCCGATGACCGAGTTGTCGAAGTCACCGTCGGCGCAGATGCCGTAGAAGGCACCGGCCTGCGGCTGCCACAGGTACATGTTGGTCATCGCCACGCCACCGTCGGCACCGGTGCTCTGGTTGGCGTTGTTGCGGGTGCTCGGGGTGTTGCCACCGGAGCGGGCGTTGCCCATCTCCGGGTCGCCGCCCTTGCCGCCGAGGTTGTAGTTGTCGCTCTGCATGTTCCACGCGTCCTCGGTGAAGCCGAGGTGGTACGAGAAGTCATGCATCTGGTTGTGCTGGACGAACAGGTTGCCGAGCGCGGCGTCCCGGTCCGGCTGCGCCGGGTCGGTGAGCACCTTGGGGTCGCAGCCGCTGGCGTGCCAGGCGTCGGTGTACGAGTAGTCGTACACCCGGTCCGGCCGCACGTCCGGCGTGATGTTCAGCCAGGTGCGCCCGTTGGACGCCAGGCCGTCGCTGGCGAAGGCGTTGTTGCCCAGCGTCGTACCCAGCTTGTAGTAGCTGCCGTAGGTGCCGCCGCCGTTGCCGGAGGCGACGTCCCACGCGTGGTGCGGGTCGCCCGGCGCGCTGTCGCTCAGCACCTGGTCGCAGCCGGGGGCGGCCACCCAGCAGTAGGTCAGCCGGGTGTCCTTGGAGCTGCCGTCCAGCGGGGGCGAGAACGGGAACGCCTTCCACTGCGGGTTGCCGTCGTGGTCGGCGGCGACCTCGTCCTCGACCAGGGACTCGCGGGCGAGCACCTCACCGGTACGGGCGTCGATCACCGTGTCGTACAGCTCCGGGTCGTCACCGCTGCTGCCGACCTGCACCTGGTAGGCGGAGCGCACCGTGCCGTCGGGGTCCGCGACCACGACCGGGCGGGCCAGCTGGGTGCCGGTCAGCCCCGACGCCTCGTAACGCTGCCAGCGCTCGGTCTTGTCACTCTTGGTCAGCTTGCCCGCCGACAGGGTGACATCGGCCAGCGCGGCCTTGATCGCGTCCTCCTCGGACAGGGTCGCCGGCTTCGGCGTCCCCGTGACCGGGGCGAACGCACCGGTGACGCTGACCACGGTGCCGTCGACCACGCCGACGGAGACCTGACCGTCACGGGCGAACGGCTTGCCGTCCACCTCCTGGGCGAGCAGTACCGCAGCGCCCTTGCCGATCGGGGTGTTGGAGACCAGCTTGAGCTTGTCGACCTGGTCGGCGGTGAGGCCGAAGAGGTCGGTGTTGGCCTTCAGGTACGCCCGAGCCGTCTGCTCCGCCTTGGTCGGCAAGCCGGTGGCCAGCGTGGCGCCGGCGCCCTCCGGCACGACCGAGGTCGGGGTGCCGTAGCGGCTCCAGCCCACCTTCGCGCGGGCCTTGCCCGCCGCGTTCTTCGCCTTCGCCGACGGAGCCCGGTGCGTGCCGGCCAGCTCCTTGTCGGCCTTGCCGTGCCTCTGCGCGGCGACTGCTCCCGAACTGGACTCCGACGACTTCAGCCCCTTTGATTCAGAGGCTGCTCCGGCGGACGGTGTCTGAGCCACCGCCACGACGGTCGCCGTGGCCAGTGCCAGGGCCACCAGTCGTATGCGCCCTGATTCTTTGCGCATTCGTGCTCCTCCTTGTGGAAGTCCGGACGGGGATCGCCCGTTCCGGATTGCGCGGAGCCTGGCACGGTTCGAGGTGCTGCCGGAACGGGCCCCGCGTGGCGGAGTTACGACACTGCACAGTTCCGCCAGGAGCGACCCGCACCCGGGACCGCCGCAGCTCAGCCGCCCTTCACGCGCCCCGCACCCGCGCCACCGCACGGCCGGGCGCGGGCCCGTACGCGAGGGAGGAAGGCGGCGGGGGCCGGTCGGCCCGCTTTTTCCGGCGGCTTCCCACCTGGGTATTCGGCAGTACGACGGCCGTATTCGGCGGGAATAGCAGGATTCCCGTCCGACCCAGGGCCGGCCTCACGCCCGGTGTGCCCGGCGAGGCAAAGCGCAGTGAAAGCCCGGCTGAAATCGGGGTGATCTGCCCGATGGCGACGTATGTATTGATCCATGCCGCTGCGGTCGATTCGTGGCACTGGCGGCCGTTGTCGGCCGAGTCACGCGACCGGGGGCATGGGATGGTCGCACCGGAGCCGCCGGGCGCCGCCCCCGCGGCCGCCGCCCCCCTGCTCGCCACCCCGAGGAACCGGCCGACCGGCCGGCGGCGCACCGCGTGGCGCGGTGACCGGCTCCCGGAGCGGCCGGCACCCCGCGAGAGGGGCGAAACGCCCTGGCGGACAATGCCTTCGGCCGGCCGGGCCATCGCGGGGAAGCCGTGATTGCGGGCGTATTACGGCCGTTGCCGCATGCGTCATTGCGGCCGTCCGGGGAAATGGCGACCGGAGCGTCGGCGGCGGAGCGGGGGACGGCCGGTACCGCCGCCGGATCGGCCGCGCCCGGAAAACGGCGCAGCCGGGGCCCGGTCATGGCGACCGGGCCCCGGCTGGTGGTGCGTCAGGCTTGCTCAGCGGCCCTTGCGGTAGGACTTGAGGTAGCTCAGGCTCGGGGAGCCGACGCCGGTGGCGGTGTCATAGCCCCGGGTGGCCGTCAGCCCGTAGTCGGCGCCGATCTTGTAGAGCCGGACCCGCAGCGCGCCGTCGACGATGCCGAGGTCGAGCACGTTGCCGCGCTTGGCGTGCACCTTGGAGTCGTTGACGTCGTTGATCGCCGAGGAGTCGGCCCGGTCGTAGATGCCCGGGTTGGCGAAGCCGATGGCCCGGCCGCCGCGCGCCTCGATGGCGTCGGCCAGGATGCCCGCGTACTCCGGCGCGGAGACCGAGGTGCCGCCGTAGCCGCCCTCCGAGTACCCCGTGCCGTCGTCGAAGCCGACCAGCACCGCCGTCACCAGGTCGCCGTTCATCGAGATGTCCGGCAGGGTGCGCATCGGCTGCGCGGCCTTGGTGCCGTCCATCAGGCGGGTGGAGACGGAGCGCGGCACGACGCCCTGCTGGTACCACGGCTGGGCGAAGTCCTCGCTGGTACCGCCGCCGCCGCCGAAGTAGAAGCCGCCCGGGAAGGGGTTCCAGGCCGTCTGGTCGGCGGTGAGCACCGAGCGCAGGTCGCCCATGCTGGTCTCGAAGCGGTACGCGCCCTTGGCGTTGTCGATGCCCAGCGCGGTGCCGCCGACCCCGGTGACCCAGGGCGAGGAGGCCGGCCACTGGGTCTGCGCCCGCAGCGTGGTCGGGTCGCAGTTGGCACCGGTGGAGGCCGCCGCCGGGGAGTCGTCGCCGCAGTCGCCGGTGGAGAAGTTGAAGCCGATGCCCTCGGCCGCGCCGAGCATGAAGATCTGCTGGTCGGCCGCGATCACCGCCGGGTCGACCTCGCCCTCCGAGGAGTGCATGATCTCACCCCAGGAGTTGGAGACCACGTCGGCCAGGTGCTCGTCGACGACCTTGGCCATGGCGTCGTAGAGGTCCTCGTCGTAGCAGGAGTTGCCGCCGACGTAGACCACCTTGGCGTCGGGCGCCAGGCCGTGGACCATCTCCACGTCCAGCGCCTCTTCGCCGGCCCAGCCGTCGGCGCCGCCGCACTCGTCCTCGTGCGCCCACTGGCCGGGGGTGACGTACTCGGTGTACTGGCCGGGCCGGAACGGCTTGTCGCCGTGGGCGGTGGCGAAGGTGTTGGCGTCGGCCTCCATGGTGGAGAGCCCGTACGCGTCGATGACCGCGACCCGGGCGCCCTTGCCGGTGTAGCCGCTCTTGGTGACGCCGTACGCCTTACGCAGCTGCGCGGGGGTGTACGAGCAGGGCGCGAAGGGCTCCTTGGCCTCGTACCCGGCCGGAGCGCCCTTTGCGATCTTGGCGCCGTAGCTGTCGGAGCAGGTCGGCTCGGTGGGCAGCGTCGGCTTCTTCTTGTCCTTGGCCGGGGAGGCGGTCGCGTCCCGGTCCACCCGGACCGCCTGCGAGCTGGACTTCTGCACCACGTCGCTCAGACCGCTGACGCTGAGCACGGCGTCGGCGACCGCGGCCGGGACGACCGCGTCGGTGGCCGGGGCGCGGTGGGTGCCGTCGCTGGTGCGGTAGGTGTGGATCGTGGTGCCGAACGCCTTCTCCAGCGAGGCGGTGCTGCCGGAGACCTCGATGTAGTGGGTGGTGGTGCGGTCGACCTTCAGTCCGCTGCCGGTCAGCCAGCCGCGCACGGCGGTGACCTGGGCGGCGGAGGCGCCGAAGCGGGCCTGCGCCTGGGCGGGCGTCAGGAAGTGCTCGAACTGCGCGGACGACGGGTCGGAGACCGCCCTGGCGTACGCGGCCAGCCCTGCCGCGTCCTGGCCTGCCAGGTAGACGCGGACGGTGGCGGTGGAGCTGTCGGAGGCGGCGCCCTTGTCGGCTGCGGCGGTGGCCCAGCCCGGGTGGGTGCCGGTGAGAGTCCTGGCCGCGCCGGTCCTGGCGGCGGCCTGGGTGGTCGCGCTCGCGGGGGCCGCGAGGGCGAGCGATCCCGCGAGCAGGGTGGCGGCGGAGGCCGCCACCGCTATGCGGGAGAGCCGCCTGTGGGCAGCTTGTGGCACGAGGGTCCCCCCAGTTCGGTCGATGAGCCGGTTTGATTTACCAGACGGACAACCGCACTCGGAACGTCAGTGCGAAAGTGCGGTGCGCTTGTTGTGTATACGCAATACGCCTCTCGCCTCAAGGGAAGAGGGGGAAGCTTTGCCATGACATGACCTTGCCATGTAACGAATAGCGCGGAAGGTGAAGGTCCAGAACTCGGCCTGGTACGGCTGCGGCCCAGCTCAGGGGGCGCGAGCCCGCTCCGCGCGCCCGGTGGCGGTGGCAGCCGGTCACCCGGGGGCGGTAGCCTGCCGAAGCCCACAGGCGACCGGGGGGACGGCCATGACCACGACCGCACACCACCATGACAGCTGGATTCGGGCCTTCAACCCGATTCCTGACGCCGCGATCCGACTTGTCTGCTTTCCGCACGCGGGCGGCACGGCAAGCTTCTGGGCGCCGCTGACCCGGCTGCTGCCACCCGGGATCGAGCTGCTCGCGGTGCAGTACCCGGGGCGGCAGGACCGCTACAACGAGCCCTGCATCGACGACATCGGGACGCTGGCCGACCGGACCGCCGAGGCGCTGCGCGGGCGCCATCCCGGCGAGCGGCTGGCGCTGTTCGGCCACAGCATGGGCTCGGTGGTCGCCTTCGAGACGGCACGCCGCCTGGAGCGGCAGGCCGGTCCGTCGGTGGCCCATCTGTTCGTCTCCGGGCGGCGCGCACCCTCGCTCGTCCGCGCCGAGTACACCCACCTGCGGGACGACGACGGGCTGATCGCCGAGCTGAGCGCGCTGGGCGGCACGGCCTCCGGGCTGCTGGCCGACCCCGAGATGCGCGCCCTGGTGCTGCCGCCGGTCCGCAGCGACTACCGGGCGATCGAGACCTATCGCTGCGAGCCGGGCGCCCAGGTCGGCTGCCCGGTGACCGCGCTGACCGGCGACGCGGACCCCCGGGTCTCCGTCGCGGAGGCGCGGCTCTGGGAGGGCCACACCACCGGCGCCTTCGACTACCAGGTGTTCACCGGCGGCCACTTCTATCTGGAGGACCACCGCCCGGCCATCGCCCGCCGGGTCGGTGACACCCTGCGGCGGTTCCGCTGAGGCGGACGGTCAGCCGACCGGCTCGGCTGGCCGCCTCGGTGGGCCGCACGCGGCCTCGGCGGCGTGGACCTGGCTCCCCGGGTGCGGCACCGCCTGGAACCCCGCCGCGCCGCCCTGCGGTGAGCCCGGGGCGGCGGCGCGGTGTGAGCCGACCTGCGGTCAGCGGACGTGCCACTTCTGGCCGGCGGCGCCCGTGCAGTCCCACAGCTGGAGCCGCACACCGCTGCCCGTCCCGCCGTCCTTGGCGTCGACGCACTTGTCCGCCTGCGGGTTGACCAGGTCGCCCGCGCCGGTCAGCACGAACTGCTGCGCCGGGTTGCCGCTGCACCGGGCGACCTGGATGGTGGTGCCGTTGGCGACCGAGCCCCAGGCCACGTCCATGCAGAGGCCCATGGAGCGTACGGTGCCGTCCGGCCGGAAGTCCCACTTCTGCCAGTCCGCCCCGGTGCAGTCCCAGAGCTCCAGCGGGGTGCCGTCGTTGCCCACGCCGCCGGTGATGTCGACGCACCGGTTCGACCCGTAGCCGACCAGCGCGTAGCCGGGGACGAGCGCCGGTGTCGGGGCGGTCCGCGCCTGCTGGGGTGCCGGGGAGTGCGTCGCGGGCGCGGCGGGCGGCCGCGTCGTGGCTCCGGACGTGGACCCGGGCGTGGACCCGGGGGTGGACTTGGGCGGCGACTTGGTTTCCGCCGCAGCCGTGGGCGCGGTCGCCACCCCGCCCGGGGCGGCGGCCACCGGCGGGGCCGGGGGCGGCGTCCCGGGTGCGGCCGTGGCGGTGGGCGCCGGGGTGGCCGTCCGGGTGGCCGGGCGCGGCGGGCCGGCGGGGTGGGCGGCCGGCGCCGACACCGGCGGCGGCGGTCCCACGGCGGCCACCTGGACGGGCCGGCCGGCCCCCGCGTCCGCCGGCTCCGCCGCCGACTGCGGGAGCCGCGCCGCGCTCAGCGCGACCGCCACGGTCAGCGCCGCCGCCCCGCCGACCGCCGCCCACACCCGGACCCCGGGCAGCAGCCCGCGCGACGGTACGGGGGCGTGGCGGGCGAAGGCGTCGGCGAAGCGGTCGGCGGACTGCTGGGGGGTACGGGTCGGGGGCACTCGGTCTCCAGGGGCAGTACGGAATCACCGGCACCCTTGCGCACCGGCACCACGCCCGGGTGAACGCGCGGCGCACCGCGATTCGACATTGTGTGAAGGGAGGTGACACCGCCTCAGGTCCGACAGCGCGTACGCCGCTCACTGGAACGTCGCCCTCCGTTCACCTCATGGTGGACCCACCGATGATCGACTTCCTTAGCGTGGCCGCCGGTGGGCGCCGCAGGACGCGCGGCGGCACGGGGAGCCCGCCGCATCGAACCGGCGGACGACCTGGAGAGGCTGTGCAGTGGGGCTCATCGGCGGTGTGACCGAAGGCCCGCCGAACGGCGGACCCGAACCTCAGGGCGCGGTCCCGGGCACCGCCCCGAGCCAGTGGGCCGAGCTGCTGCTCGCCGAACGGGACAGCCTGCACCGCTTCCTCACCGGGCTGGCGGGCCATGACCCGCACCACGTCGAGGACCTGGTGCAGGAGACCCTGCTCCGCGCCTGGCAGCAGGCCGACCGGCTGGACTGGCGCGACCGCCCGATCCGGATGTGGCTGTTCAGGGTCGGCCGCCATCTGCTGATCGACGGCTGGCGCAAGGACCGGGCCGTGCCCGTCGGCATCGCCCCGGCCGACTTCCCCGACCCGCTGCCCAGCCCCGACCACGCGGCGCAGACCGTCGACCGCTGCCTGCTGGTCGAGTCGCTGCGCGCCCTCACCCCGCTGCACCGGGAGGCCGTCGTGCACGTCCATCTGCTGGGCCGGGCCGGCGCGGACGTCGCGCACGCCCTGGGCGTGCCCAGCGGCACCGTCAAGTCCCGTACCCACCACGGCCTGCGGGCGCTCCGCCGACAGCTGGCCGATCGGGGTGAGGCCGCGTGAACGCCGGGCCCTGCCTGCTGGCCGCCGCCACCGTGGCCACCGGGCCCAGCACCCTGCTCGGCGCCGCCGGACTGCTGATCCTGCTGGCCGCGCTGGCCCACCTCGCCGCGCGGCGCCGGGGCGGCTGGCGGGCGGTGCGGCGCGGACTGCGCCGTGAGGCCGCGCTGACGGCCGCCGCCTTCGCCGCGCCCGTCCGGGCCGAGCTGCGCTACCGCCGCCGGCTGCGGCTGCTGGTCCGGCTGCTGCGCGACCCGGCGGGCTGGGCCGACGCCGAGCGGGCGATGCGGGGCGCCGCAGCGGTACGGGCGGACGTCCACCCGTACGCGGCGCTGCTCGGCCCGCAGACCGTCGGCGTGCTGGTGGCCTGCGGGGCGGACCCGGTGCCGCGGCCCGCCGAACCGTGGACCACGGACGGCGCCGACCCCCGGCTCTGGTGGCTCGACCGGGCCGACGCCGCCCGTACGGCCGGTCCCGGGGCGGCGCCGCTGCTGGCCGCGCTGGGCAGCGACGGCGAGCACGCCGTGCTGCTGGACCTGGGCGGCGGGCCCGCCGTGACGGCGGTCGACGGCGACCGGAGCACCGCCCGCGCCGTACTCCAGTCGCTGGCCGCCCAGTTGGACGCCCGGCTCCCGGCCGGTGCGGTGACCGTCGCCGCCGGGGTGCACGACCGCTACGCCGGGCCCGAGCCGGCCGCCGCCGTGGCCGCCGCGTCCCGCCGGGCGGCGGGCGGCACCGGACCGGCCGTCGCGGTCTGCGCGCAGTCCCCGCAGGGGCAGCGGCTCCCGGCCGGGGTGCGGCTGCTCACCGGCGGCGGCGCACGCGGCTCGGCGCTGCTGCTCGGCGCCGACCGGGGCGGCGCGCTGCTGGTGCACGGCACCCCGCTGCGGGTGGACGCCGTCCCGCTGGCCAGGGCGGTGGCCCGTACCGTCCGACTGCTGCCGCCGTACCCGGCCGCAGCCGGCCCGGCCCACCCGGACGACCTGCGCGAAGCGGACGACCCGCAGGAACCGGCCGAGCCCGCGCCGCCCCGCCCCGCCGCAGCCCGGCGCGCCAGGCCCGTCCGCCCCGACGGCCCGACCGCGCCGGACGGGACCACGGCGGGCACCGGCGGCGGCCCCGGGTCGGCCGCCGCCGACCTCAGCGAGCCGGAGTCGCCCGCAGAGGTGGCGGGCGTCTCCGCCGCCGGTCCCGCCTGACGCAGCCGCCCCGCTCCACCCGCCGGGCCCCGCCCCGGTCGCACCCTCTGGGAGTCCTCCGGTGAAACTCACCGTCACCACCGTCGACAGCGCCGACGGGCAGCGCCGCGACCATCTGCTGTCGCTGCCCCCGTACGCGACCGTCGCCGACCTCGCCGCTGCCGTGCAACCCCGGCCCGCCGAGCGCTCGGAGCCCGGCGCGGCAGGCGCGGCCGGACCGGCCGGACCGGTGGCGGCCCCCGCCGAGAGCGCGGCGGCGGCGCTCCGCCCGCTGCACCTGGGCGGCGAACCGCTGGACCCGGCCGCGCCCGCCGCCGGGGCGGGCCTGCGCGAGGGGGCCGTGCTGGGCCTCGGCGGGCCCGCCGACCAGCCGGACCGGGTGCGGATCGGGCCCCGGCCGCCGGCCTCGGTCGGCGCCCGGCTGGAGCTGCACCTGGTGGCCGGACCCGGCGCCGGGCAGACCTGGCGGCTCGGCCCCGGCAGCCATGAGATCGGCACCGACCCGCTCTGCACCGTCCGGCTGCGCGGCCCCGAGGTGCCCGAACGCGGGCTGTGGCTCACCGTCGGCGCGGACGGCTCCGCGTACTGGCACCGCACCGGCGACGCCACCGGCGAGGTACGCGGCTGCGCCGTCACCCCGCCGCCGGACGACGCGATCACCGCCGCCACCGCCCGCCCGCAGCCCGGCACCGAGGAGCGGCCGGCGACGGCCGCCGCCCCGCAACCGCCGCCGGGCGCCACCGCCTGGCCGCTCGACGCGGACCTCGCCGTCGGCGCGGCGCTGCTGCGGCTGACCGCGCCGGTCGAGCCGGACGCGGCGGTCACCGCCTCCGCCGACGGCCTGGGTGTCGACTACAACCGGCCGCCCAGGATCGCGCCGCACCTGGACGGCGAGCGGGTACGGCTGCCGATGCCGCCGACCCCGCCGAGCCGCCGCCCCTTCCCGCTGCTGCTGATGGTCGCGCCGATGGTGCTGGGCCTGGTGATGGTCAGCGTCTTCCACTCGTACTTCTATCTGGTCTTCGTCGTCTTCAGCCCGCTGATGGCCGTCTCCAACTGGATCGTCGGCCGCCGGGGCAACCGCAAGCAGCACGAGGAGGCCGCCCGCCGCTACCGGGAGCGCCGCCGGGTGCTGGAGGCGGAGGTACGGCGCGCGGTCGGCCGGGAGCGCCGGGTGCGCGGGGTGGCCGGGCCCGACCCGGCGACCGTCGCGCTGACCGCGATCGGCCCCGGCAGCCGGCTGTGGGAGCGGCGCCGCCGCGACCCGGACCACCTGGTGCTGCGGCTCGGCACCGTCGACCAGCCGTCGGTCAAGGAGCTGGACGACCCCGCCCGGGACGAGAACCACCGCACGGTGCGCTGGAACGTCCCCGAGGTGCCGATCGGGGTGGAGATCCCGGACCACGGCGTGGTCGGGGTGGCCGGCGCCGGGGAGCCGACGCAGGCGCTGGCCCGCTGGCTGGTGGCGCAGGCCGCCGTCCTGCACAGCCCGCGCGACCTGCGGATCGTGCTGCTCACCGACCCGCGGCGGGCGGCGGGCTGGGCCTGGGTGCGCTGGCTGCCGCATCTGCGCCCGGCAGGCGCCAACGGGCCGGTGGTGAGCGTCGGCAACGACCCGGAGTCGACCGCCAACCGCGTCTCGGAGCTGGTGGCCCAGATCCAGGCGCGGCAGCGGGCGCTCGGCTCCTCGATGGGCAAGGCCATGTTCAACGACCCGGACGTGCTGGTGATCGCCGACGGGGCCCGGCAGCTGCGCGACGTCCCCGGCATGGTGCAGGTGCTCACCGACGGACCCCGGGTCCGGGTCTTCAGCGTCTGCCTGGACGACCAGGAACGGCTGCTGCCCGAGGAGTGCAGCACGGTGGTGCTGGCGGCGGGCCACCGGCTGACCGTCCGCCGCACCGGGGCGCCGGACATCACGGACGTCCGGGCCGACCTGGTGGACCCGGAGTGGTGCGAGCAACTGGCGCGGGCCCTGGCCCCGGTACGGGACGTCAGCCCCGAGCACGACGCCGGACTGCCGCAGCGGGTACGGCTGCTGGACCTGCTCGGCCTGGAACCGCCGCGCGCCGCCGCGCTGCTGGACCGCTGGCGGCGGCGGCCCGCCTCGACCGGGTTCGTCCTGGGCACCGGCTATGACGGGCCGCTGGCGCTGGACCTGGTACGCGACGGGCCGCACGGGCTGGTCGCGGGCACCACCGGCTCCGGCAAGTCGGAACTGCTCCAGTCGTTCGTGGCCTCGCTGGCCGCCGCCAACCGGCCGGACGAGCTGACCTTCGTCCTGGTGGACTACAAGGGCGGCAGCGCCTTCCGGGAGTGCGCGCAACTGCCGCACACCCTGGGCATGGTGACCGACCTGGACGCCCACCTGGTGGAGCGGGCCCTGGAGTCGCTCGGCGCCGAACTGCGCCGCCGCGAACGGCTGCTGGCCGAGGTCGGCGCCAAGGACCACGCCGAGTACCGGGCACGGCGGGCCGCCGATCCGGCGCTCGCGCCGCTGCCGCGCCTGCTGCTGGTGATCGACGAGTTCGCCACCCTGGTCCGGGAGGTGCCGGACTTCGTCCCCGGGCTGATCGGCATCGCCCAGCGCGGCCGCTCGCTCGGCATCCACCTGGTGCTGGCCACCCAGCGCCCGGCCGGGGCGGTGACCAGCGACATCCGCGCCAACACCACGCTGCGGATCGCGCTGCGGGTGACCGACGCCACCGAGAGCCAGGACATCATCGACACCTCGGAGGCCGTGCACATCCCGTCCTCCACCCCCGGCCGCGCCCTGGTGCGGCTCGGCCACCGCACCGCCGTGCCGTTCCAGGCCGCCTGGGCGGGCGCCGAACGGCCCGGCAGCGCACCCGCCGCCGCCGAGCCCCGGGTGCGCGGGCCGGTACGGGCCGCCGAACTGTCCTGGACCGGCCTGGGCCGCCCGGCACGGCTGCCCGCCGCGCCCGACGAGGACGCCGCCGCCCCCAGCGCCCCGGCCCCCACCGACCTGCAAGCCCTGGTCGCCGCCGTACGGGAGGCCGCCGCCGGGCTGGACGACTTCACCCCGCAGCCCAGCCCCTGGCTGCCCGCGCTGGACGAACAGGTGCTGCTGGACGAGCTGCCCGCCCTCGACGGCGAGCCCGCTGGTGGGCCCGGTGGCGCGCTCCCCCCGATCCCGTACGCACTGGAGGACGTACCGCAGCTCCAGCAGCGCCGGGTGGCCGCCGCCGACCTCGCCGTCTTCGGCCACCTCTATGTGATCGGCGCGCCCCGCTCCGGCCGCACCCAGGTGCTGCGCACCCTCGCCGGCTCGGCCGCCCGCACCACGAGCTGCGCCGATGTGCAGTTGTACGGCATCGACGCGGGCGGCGGCGGGCTCGCCGCGCTGGAGACGCTGCCGCACTGCGGCGCGGTGGTGTCCCGGCACGACCTGGAGCGGCTGGAGCGGCTGCTGCACCGGCTCACCCAGGAGCTGACCCAGCGCCAGGAGGCGTGCAGCGAGCGGAGCGCGGCCGGGCTGAACGAGCTGCGGGCCCTGCTGCCCGCCCGGGAGCGGCCCGCGCACATCCTGCTGCTGATCGACGGCTGGGACGCCCTCTCCGGGGTGCTGGACGACCACGACAACGGCCGGCTGGTGGATCTGGTGACCCGGCTGCTGCGGGAGGGCGCGGCGGCCGGCATCCATGTGGTGGCCACCTCGGAACGGTCGCTGCTGGGCGGCCGGCTGGCCGCGCACAACGACCACAAGCTGCTGCTGCGCCAGGGCGACCGCAATGACTACCAGTTGGTCGGGCTCTCCCCCGGCAAGGTCCCGGCCGCCGTCCCGGCCGGGCGCGGCTGGCATGCGCTGAGCGGCACCGAGACCCAGGTGGCGCTGCTCGCCGCCGGGGCGGGCGGCCAGGAGCAGGCCGAGGCGCTGCGGGCGATCGGCCGCCGGGCCGCGCGGCGCGACACGGGCGTACCCGCCGAGCGGCGGCCGTTCCCGGTGGCGGCGCTGCCCCGGGCGGTGGACTTCGCCGAGGCATACGAGAAGGTCGAACCGGGCCTGCGGCGGCCGATGTGGGGCCTGCTGGGGCTGGGCGGCGACGACGCAGGGCCGGTCGGGGTGGACTTCGGCGGCTCGGCGGCGGCGTTCGCCGTCCTGGGGCCGGCCGGCTCCGGCCGCAGCACCGCGCTGGCCTCGCTGGCGGTATCGCTGCTGGCGGGCGGTACGTCGCTGGTGGTGCTCACCCCCCGGCACTCGCCGCTGCGCTCGCTGGCCCGCCATCCGCAGGTGCGGGTGCTCGACGACGCCGACCCCTCGGCGCAGCAGGTGCAGGCGGCGCTGGACGAGTTCGCCGGGCCCCGGGTGGTCGTGGTCGACGACGCGGACCTGCTGGCGATGCCCGCCTGCGACCGGCTGCTGAAGGAGATCGCGGTCTCCGGCCGCGACCGGGGGCTCGGCCTGCTCTACGCGGGGCCGGCCGATGCGCTCCAGGTGGCGATGGGCGGCTGGGTGACGGCGGCCAAGCGGGCGCGGCGGGGGCTGCTGCTGGCCCCGAAGTCGCTCCAGGAGGGCGACATGATCGGGGTGCGGCTGCCGGTGCATCTGATCCGGTCGGCTCCGGCAGCGGGGCGGGGTTGGACCACCGGCCGGGCGGGCGAGGCGATGGCGGTGCAGGTGCCGCTGACGGTGCTGCGGGCGGACGGCTGAGCGGCGGGACGGGACACCTGGCGGCGGGGGGGGGGCCCCCCGCGGGGGGGCCCCCCCCCCCGCGGGGGGGGGCCCGGGGGGGGCCGCGGGGGGGCCCGGGGGGGGGGGGGGGGGGGGGGGGGGGGGGGGGGGGGGCGGGGGGGGGGGGGGGGGGGGGGGGGGGGGGGGGGGGGCCGGGCCCCGGGGGGGGGGGGCCCGCCCGGGGGGGGGGCCCCCCCCCGCCGCCGTGCGGGTCAGCCGCTGTCGCGCAGGCTGCTCGCCATGTCGGAGTCCATCTGGTGCATCTGGTCCTTGATCTGCCGGAACTGCTTGGCGAAGCCCTTGATGCCGTCCATCGCCGCCAGCAGGCTGGTGTTGAACTTGTCGTACGCCTCCTGCATGGCCGGGCTGGACTGCTGGAACACCATGCCGTCGCCGAGCAGGTTGTTGACGTCGTTCTTGAGGTCGTTGAGCATCGGCACGATGTTGTCGCTGGCCGAGTCCAGCCGGGCCGAGGTGGCCTCGATCTTGTCGAAGTCCAGGGAGATGTTGGGCACGGTCGTCCTTTCAACGGGTGCTGCGCGGTAGCGGATGCTGTGGGTGACGGGTGCTGCGGGAGGGTGGTGTGCGGTCAGGAACCGCCGTCGACCGGCTGCCACTCCTGGCCGGAGCCGCCACGCCGGTACTCGGTCTTGGCGCCGTCGCCGTCGGTGACGGTCATGGTGCCGCTGCCGTCGTCGTCGAGATGGGTCTCGGCGTGGTTGGTGGTGCCGTCCGAGTAGACGGTGTCCGTGGTATAGGAGTGGCCGCCGTCGCTGTAGGTCGTGGTGGAGGTGTACGTCTGGCCG
Source organism: Streptomyces sp. NPDC092296 (assembly GCF_044755465.1). Classification (NCBI taxonomy): domain Bacteria; kingdom Bacillati; phylum Actinomycetota; class Actinomycetes; order Kitasatosporales; family Streptomycetaceae; genus Streptomyces; species Streptomyces sp. NPDC092296. The sequence goes on from NZ_JBIVRB010000024.1 coordinate 28,858, forward strand.
TCGTGGGTGACGGTGGTCTCCTCCTTGACCACGTTGTTGTCGCCGTCGAGCGTCAGATGGGTGTGCACCTGGCCGTTGCCGGTCTCCAGGGTCTGGTCGAGCGGTGGCGCGCCCGGGTCGGTCGCCCGGCAGAAGTCCGGTACGTTGCCGTGCTCGTCCGGGACGCACTGGTCGGCGTGCGCGTTGCGGTAGTCCCAGGCGGCCTTCTTGTCGCGCCAGGCGTCCAGGCCCATCTCGGTGCCCATCACGCCCAGGCCGTCCGCGATCTGCGAGTCCACGTCGAAGAAGCCGTCGGCGACCGCCCCGAAGGTGTCGCCCAGCTTCTTGAGGTGGTCCACGGCCCGGTTCATCGGGTCCTTGGAGAGCCGGTAGAGGCTGCGGAAGGCGTCGGTGAGGGTGTCGTTGCCGAAGACGTCCCGGGCGTCGCCCAGGTTCCCCGAGCCCAGCTCGGAGAAGACGCTGCTGGTCAGCGTCGGGGAGATCCGGTCCGCCAGATCGTACAGGTCCTTGCGGGCCTCGTTCAGGATGCCGTAGTCCATCGCGAAGTCGGGCAACGCCGCCTCCCGGGCGCTCGAAGTGCGTCCAACGACCGGACCACGTGCCGGCGGCCCGTCCGGTTCACCGCGCGGCCGGGTGAACCGCGCGGGGGCTCCGCACGTGGTCCGCCCGGGGAGCGCACCGAGCCGGGTGACCGCTCCACGACTCCACCGCCGCCCCGCGCGACCGCGTCGGTGCGGACGGAGCGTACGGAGAGGACAGCGGTATGGCGCAGCGTCCCGCCGATTGGAGCGCGATCGGCCTGGGCGGCGATCCCACCCCCGGCGACCCGGACCGGATCGAGGAGGTGGCGCGGTCGCTGGGCGACCTCGGGCGGGTGGCCCGGGAGATCGACGACGAGCTGAACGCGGTGCTGGACAAGACCGGTGGCGGGGCGTTCGTCGGGCAGACCGCCGATGCGCTGCGGGACAAGATCAGCGGACCGCTGCGCGGCTTCGTCCAGTCGGTCGCGGAGGCGTTCGAGTCCTCCGCGCGGGCGCTGACCGACTACGCGGGTGTGCTGCGCGACCAGCAGTGGCGCGCCGACAACGCGCTGGACCAGGGCCGGGGCCTGGCCGAGGACGATCCGCGCCGCGCCGAACTGGCGGCCACCGCCCGGCAGGCGGGCGAGGCCCAGGCGGAGGCCGGGACGACGGCGGGCGGGACGGTGAGCCGGGCGGCCCGGGGCATCAAGCAGCCGGTCTCCGACTGCGACCTCTTCTGGGAGGTCTTCAACTGGCTGGCGATCATCCTGATCATCCCGGCGCTGATCTTCGGCGGGCCGGTCGCGCTGCTGGCCATCGGGGTCAATCTGACCCTCTTCATCAAGACGGCGGTGGACTTCGCCCACGGCAAGGCCAGCCTGCTCGACCTGTTCCTCTCCGGCCTCGGCATGATCGCGCCGACTACCAAGGGCATTCCACTGCTCAAGCTGATCAGCAGCGGCGCCAAGCTTACCTGGCAGGGCATCAAGAACGTCGGCAAGGCCGTCTTCACCTTCTTCCGCGATGTGTTCACCGGCGGCGGCCTGCGCTCCTTCGCCTTCCTGCCGGGGCTGCGCGACTTCGCCTCGCTGGCAAGCAACTGGGTCAGGTCCGGCAGCCTCTGGGTGCTGGGGTCGATCGCCAAGCTGCCCGCCTGGGCCGGGATGGCGTTCGAGACCGGCGGGCTCACCGTCATCCAGGGCATCAAGGGGCTGCCCGCCCTGGTGCGCGGGCTGCCCACCGGGCTGCTCAAGGTCGGTACGGCGGGCTGGAAGTTCGCCCAGGCCGAACTGGGCGGCGGCAAGTGGCTGCGGCTGGTGCTGCCGGTGGACGCCGCCGAGATCGGCGCCTACGGCATCAAGGGCGCGCTGAGGATCGGCGTCCTGGAACGCGGCCTGCTGGGCAACTTCCGGTACGGCGCGCCGCTGCTCGGCACCGCCGGGCGCACCGTGGCGGCGATCCCGGTACCGCCGCCGCTGCACCAGGTCGACGCACTGGTGGACCTGCCGCGCTCCGAGCTGGCCCGGGTGCGGCTGGGCGACTGGGCCGGGCCGCGCGGCCTGGACATCCCCTCGCTGAGCCCCGGCGGCCCGGGGGCATCCTTCTCCCGACCCCCGGCCTTCACCGTGCACAGCGCCCTGGGTGAGCAGCTGTCCTTCGCGCCGGACGCGCTACGGCGGCTGGACGCGCTGCTGGACACCCCGATCCGGGAGCTGAACTCGGTACGGATGGGCGACTGGACCAACCTGGCCACCACCCCGACCGGCCTGCGCCTGGACGCCGGGCCGGGCATCGGCGCCCACTCCCCCACCGGGCTGGGCGACCTGGCGGTGCACGCGGGCACCCCGGGGCTCCAGACGCCGTCGCCGCACCTGCCGGGCACGGGCACCCTGACCGGCGGCACCGTCCCCACGGCTCAGCTGCCGTCCTTCCAGACCCAGGCCACCGCCCTGCACCAACCGGGCACGCTGCAAGCGCCGTCGCTGGGTACGCCCGCGCTACAGACCGCCGTGCTACGGCCGACCGGGGTCCAGACGGCCGACCTGCTGGCGCCCCCGGCGGTCACCGCTCCGGCGCACCCGGTGGCCGTCCAGCCGCCGGGGCTCGGCGGCACGGCCCGGACGCCGCTCGGACTGCCCCCGGTGGCGGTGCCGGGCGGGCAGCTGCACAGCGCGCTGGAACTGCTCTCCTCCTCGGCGGTACCCCACCGGGCCGACCTCCCGTCGTTCGGCGGCGGCAGCCTCACCGAGCACACCACCCAGGCCATGACGGCACATCAGGTCACCCTGCACCTGGACGAGTTCGCCCCGCCCCGGACCGGCGCCGGTCCCGGCACCCTGTCCAGCGTCTCCCCGCCGCCCGTGCCGCACCCGGCGTCCGCCGCGACCACGCTCCCGCCCGTGCGCCCCGGGCTCGCCGGGCCGAACGCGCCCCACCCGATGGCCCAGACGGCGATGGCCCAGACAGCGATGGCCCAGACGGCCGTGGAGTCCGCCCACACCGCGCCGCCCGCGCCGCAGCTCGGCGGCGGCGGGGACCGGGCCGGGTCGGCTCTCGGTCTGCTGGACGGCGGCGGCCGGCCGCCCCGTACCGAGACGCCCGCGCTGGCCGGAGCGCCCGGCACCGGCATCCGTACCGCCGCCGCACCGCCACCGCCCGCCGCCGCCGTCCCGCCACCGACCCCGCACAGCCCGGCGCTGGCACCGGGCAGCGGACCCGGCCGGCTGACGGGAGCCCAGCTCGACCGGCTCTGGCAGCAGCAGAGCGACCGCGTCGCCGCCCTGTTCGGCGCCGCCGGCGACCCCGCCCGCCCGGCCCGGCTCCAGGCGTGGCAGGACCTCACCCTGGCCCGCCACGACCGGGCCGTGGCCGACCGGCTGCTGACCGAGCTGCACGCCCGGCCCGGCTCCGGCTCGCAGGGGCCCGGCCCCGCCCACCTCCAGGCCCAGCAGGCCCTGGACAGCGCGGAGCAGCGGATCGACCGGCACCTCGCCCAGCTCACCGCCCTCGGCGTCGACCCCGCCGCGATCGACCACGGCCTGGCCGAACTGACCGCGCAGAGCCTGCGGGAGCGGCCCCGGCTGCTCGGTGGCTCCGGCGGCTCCGGCAGCGCGGGTACGAGCGCCCATGTCGTGCCCGCGCCGCAGCCCGTACGGCTGGCCCTCAGCGACTCCGCCGTCGCCGGCCCCAACGGCTGGACGGTGGAGACGGTGCTGCGCGGCGACGGCACCCCGCACCACCGCCTGCTGGACCCGCACGGCCACCCCGAACCGCTGCTGCGGCCGGTGGCCCGCCCGGACGGCGGCTTCGACGTCCACAACTCCCGGCTGGGCACCGTCCAGACGTACGACCCGCACGGCCGCCTCACCGCCGAGGACACCCCGCTGAGCGGCCTGGACGGCGCCCCGACCGGCCTGCACGTCCACGCGGACTTCGACGGCCGGGGCCGTCCGACGTACCAGGTGCGCGACGCGGGCGGCGGCCCGCTGCCGCTGGAGGCGGCGCCCCGGCCGGGCGGCGGCTTCGACCTGCGCGACCCGCTGGACGGCAGCCACCGCGGCTTCGACCCGGGCGGGGCGCTGGTGGAGGAGGGGCGGCCGCTGCTCGGCGCGGACGGCACCCCGCTGGGCCCGGTGCTGATCCTCAGCCATGACAACGGCGTGGTCACCCGCTCGCTGGCCCAGGCCGACGGCCAGACCCTGCACGTCCTCGACGCGGGCGCGGGCCTGCGGGTCACCGACCCGGTCGGCGGCCGGTCGGTACGGTTCGACGCCCAGGGCGGCTATGTGGAGCAGGGCATCGCCCTCACCGACGCGGCGGGCGCGCGCGGCACCCGGTTCGCCGTCCCCGACGGCACGGGCGGCCACCTGCTCACCGACGCCGCAGGCAACCGGCTGCCGGGTCGGCTCACCGCGCTGCCGGACGGCGGGCTGCGGTTCATCGACGACACCACCGGGGCGTCGGTCCGGTACGGCGCCGACGGCACCCGGGTCGAGACGGGCCTCGCCCTGGCCGACCCGCACGGCGTCCGGGGGACGCAGTTCCTCACGGACCGTGGGCCGCACACCGTCACCGACGCCGCCGGACACCCCACCGGTCACACCGCCGACCCGCTGCCCGGCGGCGGCTGGCGGGTCACCGACCCGGTCGGCGGCCGGTCGGTACGGTTCGACGCCCAGGGCGGCTACCTGGAGCAGGGCATCGCCCTCACCGACGCGGCGGGCGCGCGCGGCACCCGGTTCGCCGTCCCCGACGGCACGGGCGGCCACCTGCTCACCGACGCCGCGGGCAACCGACTGCCGGAGCGGGTGACGGCCCATCCGGGCGGCGGCTTCCGGGTCGAGCAGCCACCGGCGGCGCCCGGCACCGCCCTGCGCTACCAGCGGTACGCGGCCGACGGCAGCCACACCGGGCACGGCCGGCAGTTGCTGGACCAGCACGGCCACCCGGCGGGCTACCTCGACCACCGCGTCGGCGGCCGGCCGCATCCGCTCGCCCCCGGCCCGCAGTGGCTGGACGGCGGCTTCCACGCCGACCCGGGGCGGCCGGTGGTCGCGGAGCCCGGCGGAGGCTTCCGGGTGGGTGACCCCGCAGGCGGCTACCGGGTGTTCGACGGCGCCACCGGGCGGCTCACCGAGGACGCCACCCGGCTGCGCGGCCCCGGCGGCGAGGCGCTGGACCGCTGGATCACCGCCCGCCACCCGCAGGGCGGCGGGCCGCCCACCCTGCACGTGGTGGACGGCACCGGCGCCGTACAGCCGCACCTCACCGTCACCGAGCGCCCCGGCGGCGTCCACCAGATCAGCGACACCCAGGCGGGCGGCTCGTTCGTCCGCCACCGCCCGAACGGCACCCGGCTGGAGAGCGGCGCCCCGCTGCGCGGCCCGGACGGCAACCCCGACGGCACCTTCGCCGTCCTCCCCGAGCCGGGCCCGGCGGGGGTGCGCGCCCCCGGCCGGCTGGAGGACGCGGCCGGCAACCCGGTGGCCCACCGCACCGCCACCCTGCGGCCGGACGGCGGCGTCCAGGTCTCCGTCAGCCACCCGGGCAGCCCCCGGCACGGCGAGTACCGCGTCCACGCGGCCGCCGACGGTGCGCTCACCCACCAGGGCTTCAACGTCCTCAAGGACGGCAGGCGCACCGACCACCAGTACGTGGTGGACCACACCGCCCCCGGCGGCGCCACCTGGCGGCGCGCCCCGCACCCGGACGCCCCGCACCCGGACGCGCCGCACCCGGCACCCGACGCGGGCGGGGCTTTCCACCACGGCACGGTGGAGGTCGGCGCCGACGGCAGCCGGGTGCGGCTGCTCAGCTCCACCGGCAACCGGGTCGAGGTCTTCGAGCGCCGCGCGCTGCCCGGCGGCGGCGTGCTGGACTCCTTCCGCCGCACCGACACCGTCGCCTTCGGTGACTTCACCCGCTCCACCACCTGGGCGCACTGGGACGACAGCGGCGCCCTGGCCGGCCGGGGCACCCGCCGGTACGACACCTCCGGCTTCGGCTGGAAGGACGTCGACCACCGGGGCCGCACCGTCCACGAGTACCGGGAGGGGCTGCAGAAGACCGGCGGCCGGTCCGGCAGCACCCTGGCGGTCAGGGACGGCGGTACCTGGACCTGGCACCGCTTCGACGGGACCGGCCGCGAGATCGCCTCCGGCCCGCGCACCGTGCACACGGACGGCGGCTGGGTCGACCGGCTGCCGGACGGCACCCTGGTCCAGCGGCAGTGGGGACCGCTGCACACACCCGAGCACGCCGGGCACTACCAGGAGTACCGCTGGGAGAACGGCGCCGTGCGGCCCGACTGGGAGCGGCAGTCCCCGCAGGGCAAGGAGAGCGGCAAGCGGGAGACCCTGCCGGACGGCGGGGTCCGCACCACCACCCGCTGGTCGGAGCAGCGGCCGCCGCTGTGGGTGCGCAAGGCCCTGATCCGGGAGGCCGCCCCGCAGGGCGCCTTCCACCACCTGCGGAGCGACGACCGCTTCCAGGTCTTCCTGTGGACCAAGGAGGGCGGCCGCCATCCCGGCGGCGGCCTCCGCTACGCCGGGATGGACGGCGGCGTGGTCGACCTGGGCGCGGACGGCCGCTTCGTGGGGTCCACCGGCAAGCTGCACGGCGGCGCCACCCTCAAGGTGGGCGACCACGCCGCGCCGCCCGCCCAGCCGCCCACCGACCCGGCGCACCTGCCGTGGGAGGAGCCCGGCCGCCGGGGCCTGCGGGTGCCGGTGGACCCGGGCGGCCACGCCGACCGGCCGGTCTGGCAGGACCGCTTCCGGACGCCGGAGGGCGAGTGGCGGGTGGCCCGGGAGGGCTTCCCGGACGGCTCGGTGCGCGAGTACCGGACCCCGCCCCGGGTCGACCCGGTGACCGGGCAGGTGGACGGGCGGCTCGACGGGGCCTGGGTGCAGCGGGACGCCCATGGCACCCTCACCGGCGTGCACGGCCCGTGGACCGGGCCGGGCGGCCATCAGGTGCGCGTCACCGGCGTCGGCCGCGCCGACTCGGCCGACTGGCGGTGGACCGCCGTGGACCAGCTGGGCGTCGAGACCTCCGGCCGCCGCCTGGCCTACCGGGGCTCCGGCGATCCCCGGCTGCCCTGGGACGACTCCTTCCGCGACTTCGACGGCACCGGGGCCCTGGTGCGGGGCCGCGACATGCTCGACGGCGGCCGCCATGTCGACTTCTGGCGGGGCACCGACCCGGTCACCGGCGAGCAGCGCTGGTACAGCCGGAAGTTCGACGCGGCCGGTACGGCGGTGGACTACGGCGCCGGGCAGCAACTGCGCCGCTGGTGGAACCCCGCCACCAGGACCTGGGACGACCGGTGGTCCGCCGGCGCCCGGCACTTCCGCGACGACTTCCACCCGGCGGGCGGCGGCCCGGCGGTCATCGTGCGCGAGGTGCCGCCGCACCTGCCCGGTGACGGCCCGCTGCGGGTGCGCGAGTACTGGGGCGGCGGCGCCGTGCCCGCCCCGGGCACCTGGAAGGAGTTCGACCACGGCGCGGTGGTCCGCGAGCGCTCGGCGCTGGGCGGCGGCTTCCTGGAGAAGGACGCCTGGCGCGGCCAGTGGCGCCGCTATGACGCGCACGGCACTGTGCTGGCGCAGCGCACCGACAGCGGTCTGGTCTTCGAGGGCGGCCCCGACCGGCTGCGGATCACCGGCAACGAGTACGACTTCCGGGGGCCGCTCACCGAGATCCGGGGCTGGGGGCGCCGGGTCCGCGAGGCGCAGCGGATGCCGTGGGGCGGCTCGGCGTCGGTGCCGGTGCCGGAGTTCCGGGCGGCGCTGGACGGGGTGCCGGGGCTGCCGGCGGCGGTCGGCGGCCGGGTGCCGCTCGGGGAGGCGCTGTACCAGCCGTACTGGAGCACGCTGGCGAAGAAGGTGGCCCTGGAGTTCGGCCAGGAGTTCGTCCTGGAGTTCGGTGCCAACCTGGCGGCCAACGGCATCGCCGCCGCCGTCAACCACAAGCCGTTCACCGGGAAGGACGCGCTCAAGTCGTTCGCCAACGCGGCGGTCGGCGCGGGGGTCAAGGGCGTCGTCGGCACGGCCGTGCACGAGATCCGGGGCTCCCGGGTCGGGCAGGCCAAGTCGGTGCTCGGCAATGTGGACGGCGGCAAGCTCGAATTCCGGCGGCCGAACAACCACGACAAGCACTGGGCCAACGAGTGGGCGGGCAATGAGTCGCCGACCCGCTGGCGCGGCGGTACGTACGACTTCTTCTACAACAGCGGGGTCGGCGCCCTCAGCGGCTGGATCAACGGCTCGATGAACGCGGCCGTCTGGGGCGTCACCGGGGCCGACGGCAAGAGCCATGTGCTGACCGGCATGGACGCCTTCCTGGACGGCGGCATCGCGAGCCTGTCCGCGCTCACCACGGCGGGCAGCACCGCGCTGGCCAGGAACCTGGTGCTGATGGGCGGCGGCAGCCGCTTCTTCCACCGGCAGGGCTTCGGGGAGTTCTGGCTCCAGCTGCCGTTCAAGATCTTCGAGAAGACCGTCAACACCCTGTGGCTGGCCCCGGCCATCCGCCACGGCATCGACCCGTCGTGGTACCGGGCACCGGACCCGCAGCCCCCGCAGTCCCCGCAGTCCCCGCAGCAAGGAAACTGATGGACCGCCAGCTCAAGCGCACCCACCGCGTCGGCCCCCGGGGGCGCGGCGTCCATCGCAGCGTCGCGGACGCCGTACGGGCCGCCGCGCCCGGCGACACCGTGCTGATCGCCCCCGGCCGGTACCAGGAGGAGGTGGTACTGGACCGGCCCGTGGTGCTGGCCGCCGAGCACGGCCCCGGCAGCGCCGTGCTCGCGGCGCCGCCGGGCTGCCCCGCGCTGACCGTACGGGGGCCGGACTGCCTGCTGCGCGGCCTGGCCCTGGCCGGCGCCGACCCCGGCGACCCGGTGGTGCGGGTGGCCTCCGGCGCCGGGCTGCTGCTGGCCGACTGCACGGTGACCGGCGGGCGGGTCGAGGTGTGCGGCCCGGAGCAGGCGGCGGACGAACCGGACGGCTCCCTCGGGGACCTGGCGGCGCCGGGCTCCCCCGCCACCGCCGTGCTGCTGCGCGGCTGCCGGCTGGAGGGGGCCCGGCTGGCCGCGCTGCACCTGTCCGGCGGCGCCCGGGTGCGGGCCGAGGACACCTGGGTCGGCGGTGTCGACGGCACCGGCGTGGTCCTCTCCGGCACCGCCCGGCTGGACGCGGTACGCCTGCGGGTGGAGGACACCAGCGGCTCCGGCATCCGGCTGCGCGGCCGGGCCAGGCTGCGGCTCACCGAGTCGGCCGTGCACCGCCCCGGCCGCACCGGGCTGCTGCTGGAGGACGACGCGCAGGCGTCGGCCGACACCACCCGGGTCGACGCGGCGGGCGCCGCCGGGGTGCGGGTGACCGGCACCGCCCACGCCGAACTGGTCGACTGCCGGATCACCGGCTCCGCCGCCAGCGGGCTGGTCGTCCAGGACGGCGGCCGGCTCACCGCCCGGGGCTGCACCGTGCTGGAGTCCGCCGCCAACGGGCTGCTGGCCCGGGGCGCGGCCCGCGCCGAACTGGTCGACTGCCGGTTGGACCGCTGCGGCTACAGCGCCGTGCACCTGGCCGAGGAGGCGACCGGCACGCTGGCCGACTGCCGGCTGCGCGGCGGCGCGGAGCACGGCGTGCACCTGGCCGGCACCGCCCGCGCGGAGCTGACCGACTGCGGGATCAGCCAGGTGGCGCTGGCCGGGGTCGCCGTCACCGCGCGGGCCGCCGCCACCGTGACCGGCTGCCGGGTCGCGGACACCGGTACGGGGATCAGCGTCGGCTCCCCGGCGGGCTCCCGGGTCGAGCACTGCACGGTGAGCGGCGCCGCCCGGACCGGCCTGGAGGTCACCGAGGGCGGCAGCGCCGTCCTGGCGGGCAACCGGGTGACCGGGGCGGGCGCCGCCGGGATCGTGCTGGACGCCGGGTGTGACGCCCGGGTGGAGGGCGGCTCGGTGGAGGACAGCGCGGGCTCCGGGCTGGTGGTGTGGGCGGGGGTCCGGCCCGAGGTCAGCGGCCTGCGGATCGAGCGGCCCGGCAAGAACGGCGTCTTCCTGGCCCCGGACGCGGGCGGCACCTTCACCTCCTGCGATGTGGTGCGGTCCGGGTTCCCGGCGCTGCACATCGGCGCGGGGGCGGCGCCGCACTTCCGCCGCTGCCGGCTGCTGGACTGCGCGGAGGGGGTGGGCGGCGAGGAGGGCGCGGCCCCGGTCTTCGAGGAGTGCGCCCTGGGCGGCCCCGAGACGCCCCCGCCGCCCGCCGCCGCCCGGCCGTGGCCGCCGACGGCGATGCCGGACGGCACGGCGGCGGGCCCGGCCGTCGGGGCGGCGCCGGCCGAGGTGCCCGAGGAGCGCTTGGCGGACCTGCTCGGGGAGCTGGGCGAGCTGGTCGGCCTGGAGCGGGTCAAGCGCGACGTGGGCTCGCTGGTGAAGCTGATGCAGACGGTACGGCTCCGCGAGGACGCCGGGCTGCCCGCGCCGCCGCTCAGCCGCCACCTGGTGTTCGCGGGCAACCCCGGCACCGGCAAGACCACCGTCGCCCGGCTCTACGGGCGGCTGCTGAAGGCGCTGGGCCTGCTGCGGCGCGGGCACCTGGTGGAGGTGGACCGCAGCGCGCTGGTGGGCGAGTACGTCGGCCACACCGGTCCCAGGACCACCGCCGCCTTCACCCGGGCCCTCGGCGGGGTGCTCTTCATCGACGAGGCGTACTCGCTGGCCCCGGCGGTGGGCGGTGGCGGCGACTTCGGGCAGGAGGCCGTCGCGACACTGGTCAAGCTGATGGAGGACCACCGCGACGACGTGGTGGTGATCGCCGCCGGATACCCGGCGGACATGGGCCGCTTCATCGCCTCCAACCCGGGTCTCTCCTCCCGGTTCACCCGCACCCTGGTCTTCGAGGACTACGACGCGGCCGAGCTGGTCTCCATCGTGGAGCACCAGGCGCGGGAGCACCGCTATGAGCTGACCGAGGCGGCGCGCGCCGAGCTGGTACGGCACTTCGAGCGGCTGCCGCGCGAGGCGGGCTTCGGCAACGGGCGGTCCGCGCGGCAGGCGTTCCAGGAGATGACGGAGCGCCAGGCGCAGCGGGTGGCGGAGCTGGCCGAGCCCACCGCCGGGCAGCTGGTGGGGCTGGAGGTGGCGGACCTGCCGCAGCTCACCGCGTCCGCCTGAGCGGTCCCGCTCCCTTCCTCCTGTCCGCTGTCATCCCTGTCGTACCTGTCATACGTGTCCTACCTGTCATGCCTGTCGTACCTCTCGTACCTCTCGTACCGATCGCTGGAGCCCGTGTGCCTGCCCCCGACCCGAACCCGCCCACCGACTTCGCCACCGTCTTCGCCGGCCGTCCCGCCGTCCCCACCCGGGGGCGGCTGCCGGGCGCCCGTGCCTGGGGCGCGGTGGCGGGCGCCGCCGCCGTGACCACCGGCTGCGTCCTGGCCGCCACGGCGCTGCCGGGCGCCGGGCTCGCGGCCGGCGGCCAGGGCCGCCCTCCGGTGCCGGTGGCCCAGGTCGGCGGCCCGGTGCCGGTCGGCCCCGGCGCGGTCGCCCCGGCCCCGACCGGCGGCGGGCAGCCGACCGGCACGCCGCAGGCCCCCGGCGGCGAGCCCACCGCCGTATCCCCCACCGCGCCCGGCAGCGGCGATGGCGGATACGGCGGGGGTGGCGGCGGGCCGCTGCTGCCCCCGGTGCCCGGCGCCCCCGTACCCCAGCAGGGCCCGCCGACCGCCACGCCCACCGGCCGCCCATCCGCACCCGGCCACCCGTCCGCCACCGCCGCCGCCCCCACCTCGACTTCGACCGGCAAGGCGCCCGCCTCCCGGTCGACCCCCGAGCCGCCCCCGGCCACGCCGAAGCCCCCCGCCGCCACCGCGGCCCCGCCCGCGACCCCGGCCGACCGCACGGTCAGCTACAAGGCGGCGGCCGGGTACGGCTGCGACAACGCCGGCGCGGCCTTCCGTACGGAGGGCAGCTACAGCGACGGCATCCAGGGCTGGTACCGGGTGGACGAGGGCGGTCTCGGCAAGCAGGGCTGCGGCACCGGCTTCTGGGCGGTGCCGATGTCGGGGTCCAGCAGCACCAGCGACGGCAGCACCCGGGTGATCTGGAGCTGGCAGGTGGGCGCCGCGTCCCGGACCTGCGCCGTCCAGGTGTACATCCCCGGCGGGTCGACCTGGCGGGACGCGGCGGGCAGCCCCGCCCACTACGAGGTGCTGGACACCGCCCAGGCCGCCACCGTGCGCAGCACCTTCACCGTGGACCAGCCGAGCCACCGGGGCTCCTGGGTGCAGGGCGCCATGGTCACCCCGCGCGGCGGCACGGTGGCCCTGCGGCTGGTCAACACCGGCCAGGACTGGAAGGGCGACAGCGAGACATACGCCCACCTGGCCGCCGGCCAGGCACGGGTCACCTGCTACACCAGCTGACCCGCCGGGCGCAGCGGGCGGTGCGGCGCCGCACCCGGACTACGACCGGCGGCGGGGCTTGCCGCGCTTGCCGGAGCCCTTGGGTCCGCCGGAACCGCTGCGCGCGCCCCGACCCGCCGCCTTGGCGGCGGCGGGCTTGCGCGCCGCGCCACCGGCGTCCGGGCGCTTGCCCTTGGGCTGCGGCTTGCCCTTCGGCTGCTCCTTGCCCTTGGTCTGCTCCGGGGCCGACGGGCGGTTGCGGGAGCTGTTGACGGTCCGCCCCCGGACGATGCCGATGAACTGCTCCACCAGCTCAGTGGTCTCCTCCTGCGGCCAGGACAGCGCGATGCGCGACTCGGGCGCGTCGGAGACCGGCCGGTAGGTGAGGTCCCTGCGGTGGTGCAGCCGGGCGAGCGACTGCGGGACCACGAGCAGCCCCACCCCCGCCGCCACCAGCGCGATGGCGTCCGCCGTGGTGGCGGGGCGCTCGATGGCGGGCTTGCCGGGCGGCTGCTCCCAGCCGAGGGTGTCGTCCAGCGGGTGCAGCACGATGTCGTCGGCGAGATCCGCGGCGGACACCTCGTCCACCGCCGCCACGACGTGGTCCTTGGGGACCACGACCACCGTGGTCTCGGTGTAGAGCGGGATGGCGCTGAGGTCCGCGCGGTCGACCGGCAGCCGTACGAAGCCCGCGTCGGCGCCGCCGTCCCGCAGCACGCCGAACGCGTCGGCGGCGGACACCGGCAGCAGGGTCAGTGGGACGTCGGGCAGCCGCTCGTTCCAGATCCGCACCCACTTGGTGGGCGTCACTCCCGGGACATACGCCAGCCGGAACGAGGGGGATGCGTCCGAGCCTGTCACCCCGCAAGGCTACCCGCCGTGGTCGGAGGTGGCGCACACGCTCGATATTCTTGCCACCATGAAGTCGCACAAGACCCCCCAGACCATGAAGCCCGCGACCGCGGCGAAGAAGCTGGGGGTCTACCTCGAGGCCACCCCCGCAGAGTTCCAGGAGGGTGTCGTCTCACGCACCGAGCTGAACGCGCTCCAGACCGACCCGCCCGAGTGGCTGGTCGAACTGCGGCGCAACGGCCCGCACCCCCGGCCGGTGGTCGCGGCGAAGCTCGGGATCTCCATCGCCGGCCTCGCGCGCGGCGGCGTCACCGAGGCCCTCACCACGGAGCAGATCGACGCCCTGAAGGAGGAGCACCCGGAGTGGCTGGAGCGGGAGCGCGCCACCCAGGCCGAGGTCCGCAAGGAAGCGATCCGCATCAAGGAGAAGAACGCGGAGCGCGCCGACCAGCCCCACCGCCCCCGCTCCTGACCTCCGCCTCCGGCGTCGGCCGCCGCACCCGGTTCGTACGGGTTCCGGCTGCCGTCGGCCGCAACGCTGACCGCACCGCCGTGGCCGCACCCCGCCGTGGCCGCGTCGGCGGCGGCGTCCGGGCCCGGCCGGGTCGCCGGGTCCGGACGCCGCCGGGTGCGGTCACTCGTTGCGGGCGACCTCGGGGCCGGTGATCCGGCCGAGCAGCGGCAGGGTGGAGGCGATGACCCCCAGGGCGGCGGCCAGTCCGCCGCCGACGATGAGGTAGTAGCCGACCTCGGGTGCCCGCAGCGAGTAGTCGAACTGCGCCTTCAGGAACAGCTGCGCGGCCAGGAATCCGGTGCCGATGGCCACCGCGGAGACGGCGAGCAGCGGGACCGCGCTCTCCAGCAGGACGACCCGGCGCAGCACCCCGAGCTGGACGCCGGTCAGCCGCAGCAGGCTGAACGGCCGCTTGCGGTCGCGCAGCGCCCCGGCCACGCTCACCGCCAGGCTGCACCCCGCGATGGGGAAGCTGACCGCGATGACCACGTCGGCCAGCTGCTGGTAGCCGTCGAGCTGCTCCGCCATCCGGCCCCGGTCCTCGGCGACGGTGTACGGGGGGCGCTCACCGGGGTACGTGGTCGCCAGCACGGTCCGCGCCCGCTCGACCGCCGCCGTCGTCCCGTCGGTGGTCACCACGATCTCCTGGACCGGGAGGCTCCGCAGCCGCTCGGTGGAGTAGGCGGCGGCCGTCCAGACCTTCGGCCAGGGCCGACTCCGGGGCTGGAGCCCCACCACGGCGAAGCTGGAGTTGACCTCTGCCGTCGCGGCCCCGGCCGGGCAGGTGCCGAAGGCGGGCATGGCGGCGAGTTGGTCGCAGGCCGCCAGTCCGCCGCCGAGATCCGGGCTGAAGCCGCCGACGGCCGGGTCCGCGTGGATCGCCGTGACGCCCCGGACGCCCGGGATGGCGTGCAGTGCGGCGAGCACGGTGTCCGGCGGCGTGGCGATGGCGCCGGACCTCCTGTCCTTCTCGAAGCGGTGGTAGTCGGCGATCACGGCGTGGCGGACGTCCTGGCTGCCCTGCGGCACACCGCGCTCGGCCACCAGCGACGTGATCACTCCCACGGCCATGCTGGTGATGCTGAGCGCGAGGACGAGCCCGCTGACGGCGCGGAAGCCGGCCTTGGGGTCGTCGGAGAGCCGCCGACCGGCGATGAGCCGGGCCGGTCTGCCGGTGCGCCGGGCCATCAGCCGGGCTCCGACCATGGTCAGCCAGGGTCCGGCGAAGACGATCCCGCCGAGGACCAGGAAGATGCCGGGGAGGAACGCCCGGACCTGGCCGTCGCTGGTCCTGGGGACCCTGCCGATGAAGTAGGCGAGTTCCAGCAGCCCGGCCACCAGCGGGATCACCCGGTAGACGCGGGGCGGGCGCGGTGTGGCGCGCCGGCTGACGCCGAGCGGGGAGATCCGTACCCGCCGCAGGGCGAGCTGCGCCGAGACCGCCGCCGCCACCGGGACGCCGATGACGACCAGCAGGATGTCGGTCGCCGTGAGCGACACATCGCTGAGGAAGAACAGCGTGTTGGTGAAGGAGACCTTCGCCAGCAGCGGGCGGATCACGGCGTACAGCCCGAAGCCGGCGGCCGTGCCGAGCACCGAGGCGGCGGTCGACTCGGCCGCCGAGAGTACCGAGATCTGCCGGGGTGTCGCGCCGACCAGCCGCATGGCGGCGAACCGCTGCTCGCGGCGGGTGGCCGCCAGCCGGGTCGCGGTGGCGATCAGGATGACCACCGGGAAGATCAGGGCGGCCGCGACGACGGAGAGGATCAGGTCCATTCCGCTGTTGTCGGTGCCCACCCGGCAGCCGCTGCCGTTGCAGCCGCCCGGCGAGAGGTCCATGATCGCGGTGACCTCGGTGGCCTCCCGGTTGCCCGCGAGTTCCTGCGGGCGGTGGCCGACGACGATGACCAGGGAGTCCGGTCCCGGGAGCGCCTGGTCACCGATCGTACCGACCTGGTGTCCGGGGTAGCGGGCGGCGAGTTCGGCGCGCGGCGTGCCGGCGAGCAGCCTGCTCAGTGCCGGTGAGGCGTAGAACTCCCCGGGTCCGGGCAGCCGTGGCAGGCCCGGCGGGACCGGTGAGTGCGGCCCGGTGGCGGCCAGGTCGACCCGGCCGATGGTCTTGCCGTCGAAGCCGTCGGCCTGGAGCAGCCACCACAGCGGGTCCACGCCCGCCGTGGGGTCCTGCCGGGCCATGCCGGTGTTGAGCCAGGCGTAGCGGTCGTTCTGCGTACCGACGGCGTTGAGCGCCGCCAGGGTGCTCAGCAGCAGGCCCACCCCCAGCGCGACGGCGGCCGCGATGACGGCGAGGCGGGCGGCGGCCTCCCTGCCGCTGCTCAGGGTGAGGCGCAGTCCGAGGCGGATCACGAGGCGATCCGTCCGGCGGTCACGGACGTCACCTTGCCGTCGCGGACGAAGACCTCCCGGTCCGCGCAGGCGGCCACCCGGGGTTCATGGGTGACGATGACGACGGTCGTGCCCTGGTCGCGGGCGGCGGTCACCAGCAGCTCCATGACGTTCTCGCCGGTCAGCGAGTCGAGCGAGCCGGTCGGCTCGTCGGCGAACAGGACGGCGGGGCGGGCGACCAGGGCGCGGGCCAGGGCGACGCGCTGGGCCTGTCCGCCCGAGAGCTCGCCGGACCTGCGTCCTTCCATCCCGGCCAGGCCGAGCTGCCCGAACCAGGCCCGCGCCTCGGCCAGCGCCGCCGCCCGGCGGGCGCCGCCCAGCAGCAGCGGCAGGGCGACGTTCTCCTCGGCGGTGAGCTCCGGGACGAGCTGGCCGAACTGGAACACGAACCCGAAGCGGTCCCGCCGCAGCAGGCTGCGCTCGCTCTCGCCCATGCGGTCCACCCGGCGCCCGTCGAACAGCACCTCTCCCGCGTCGGGCACCAGGATGCCGGCCAGGCAGTGCAGCAGGGTGGACTTGCCCGACCCGCTGGGGCCCATGATGGCCACGATCTCGCCGGACGCCACCGCCAGGTCGGCGCCCTGGAGCGCGGGTGTCTGCCCGAAGGCCAGCTCCACATCGCGCGCCTCGACGAGGAAGTCCCCCGCGTCGGGCCGCGCGGAGGCCCCCCGGGTGCTCATGAGCGCACTTCCTCGGCCAGCGCGCCGAGCCGGGCCGAGGTGACCTCGATCCACCGCAGGTCCGACTCCAGCCGGAAGATGCTGTGGTCAGCGAGCAGCTTGTCGACCAGCGAGCCGCTCCGCTTGACCTCCGTCAGCTCCCGCATCCGCTGCACATGGGCCGCCCGCTGCACATCCAGGTACGCCTGGGCGTCGCGCCCCAGCATCAGCGCCAGGACGACCTTGGTGAACAGCTCGGTCTGGAGATACGGCTCGGCCTCCACCGGCTCGGTCAGCCAGGTCTCCAGCTCGGTGGCGCCCAGGTCGGTGATGACGTACCGCTTGCGGTCCGGCCCCGCTCCGGGCTCGGCCGCCCCGACCAGCACCTTCCCGTCCCGGGCCAGCCGCCCCAGGGTCGAGTAGACCTGCCCGAGGAGCAGGGGCTTGCCCCGGCAGAAGTAGGTGTCGTAGTCGCGCTTGAGGTCATAGCCGTGGCTGGGCTCTCGTTCGAGCAGCCCGAGCAGGGCGAAGGGAACTGTCATAACCCAGTGTCTACACTGAGTGTGTACACCGCGTCAATCGACCCCAGCCGCTGCTTCCGCAGCGGAGCCCGAGCCCCCGGACGCGCACCGCCGGGCAGGTCGTCGGCACCGCGCCGGCCGGTGCCCCCAGCCCGAGCCGCCGCCGACCGATCGGTTCAGCGTGCCGTCCCCCGGGCGGCGGTCCGGTCCACGGTCAGCCGTCCAGCTCCCGTACCAGTACGGCCGCCTGGGCCCGGCTGCGCAGATCCAGCTTGCCGAGCACCCGGCTCACATGGGTCTTCACGGTGGTCTCCGCCATCCGCAGGTGGGCGGCGATCTCCGCGTTCGACAGACCGTCACCGAGGCAGGCCAGCACCTCGCGCTCCCGGGGCGTCAGGGTCGCCAGGACCGCGAGGTCCGCGAACCGGTCCTCGCGGGCGGTCGTCGCCGAGGCGAACTCCGCGAGCAGCCGGCGGGCGATGCCCGGCGCGATCAGACCGTCGCCCGCCGCCACCGTGCGGATCGCGGTGATCAGCCCGTCGGCGTCGACGTTCTTCAGCAGGAAGCCCACGGCGCCGGCCCGCAGCGCCCCGAAGACGTACTCGTCCAGGTCGAAGGTGGTCAGCACCAGGACGCTCGCCAGCTCTTCCGCGACCACGATCCGGGTGGCGGACACCCCGTCGAGCTGCGGCATCCGCAGGTCCATCAGCACCACGTCCGGCCGGAGCCGCCGGGCCAGCGCCACGGCCTGCTCACCGTCGGCGGCCTCTCCGACGACCTCGATGTCGGGTTCGCCGCGCAGGATGAAGACGAGCCCGGCCCGGACGGCGGACTGGTCCTCGGCGACGATGACACGGATGGTCACAGTGCTCCTTCTTCGTCGGTGGGGAGTACGGCGTACACCTGCCACACCCGGCCGTCCGCCCCGCTCGCGGGACCGGCGTGGAACGACCCGTTCAGCAGCGCGGCACGCTCCCGCATGCCCACCAGGCCGCTGCCGGACCCGGGGACCCGCAGCCCGGCCGGGCGTTCGCCGTACGGGCTGGTGACCCGCACGGTGAGCGCGCCCTCCCGCTCGGCGAGCGCGACGGAGACCCGCCCCGGCACCGCGTGTTTGAGCGCGTTGGTCAGCGACTCCTGGGTGATCCGGTAGGCGGCCAGTTCGACGGGGGTGGGCAGCTCCCGGCCGGGGGTGCGGGTGTCGTGCACGGTGACCTCCAGCCCGTTGGCGCGGGCGCCGTCGACCAGGGCGGGCAGCCCGTCCAGGGCCGGCACCGCGGCCGGGTCCGGGGCGCCGCTGCTGTCGCGGAGCAGCCCGATCAGCCGGCGCATCTCCGCCAGGCCGTCGACGCTGTTCTCCCGGATGACGGCCATGGCCGCCCTGGTGGCCTCCGGGTCGGCCCGGGACAGCGCGGCGGTGGAGTGGATCGCGATCGCCGAGAGCCGGTTGGCCACCATGTCGTGCAGCTCGCGGGCCATCCGGGCGCGCTCCGCCGCGACGGCCTGGTTCCGGTCCAGCTCGGCCAGGCGGGTGGTCTGCTCGGCACGCAGCCGGGCGGACTCGGCGGCCTCCCGGTAGTTGCGGACCAGCGCCCCCGTCGTCGCCGGGGCGAAGGCGACCAGGCCGATGGCCACCCCCACCAGCAGCGCGTCGGGCGTGCGGTACCAGGCCGCCGAGCAGATCGTCCCGGTCACCGAGAGCAGCCCGGCGCCGACCGGAATCCGCTGCGCCGCCGCCTGGCTCCCGTAGCGTACGGACGCGTACACCAGGTCGGTGAACATCAGCACCGTGGCGAGGCTGCCGACCGTGAGCTGGTCGGCGGCCAGCGCCAGCGTGCCCGCCAGCAGGGCGAGGTGCGGTCTGCTGCGGCGCACCAGCTCCAGCCCGGCCGTCGCCGCCAGCGGCACCAGCACCCAGGCCCCGCCCAGTGGCCGGCCGGCCTGGGGATGCAGGCCGAGCGCCCACAGCACCAGGCCGCCGACGAGGCCGACCCCGGCAATGAACACGTCGTCACGGTCGGGGCGCGGGAGAGGCAGGGCCACTCTCCCCATCCAACACCGGCCCGCTCGCGCTGCCCTCCTGCCGGCGGTGGAGGACGCCGTACATCGAAGGTGGCAGCCGGCTTCGTCACTGCCGACGACGCCGGCGGCCTGCGGACCACGGCAGGATGGGGAGGATGAACGGGAGGAGCGTTTCGTGATCGTCACCCTGATCGTCATCTGCGAGGTCGGCTTCTGGGCTCTGCTGGCCATCGGGTTGGCGGTCCGCTACCTGCTCAAGATGCGGCGCACCAGTGTGGCGCTCCTCCTGTGCGAGCCCCTGCTGGAAGTCGTCCTGCTGATCGTCACCGCCGTCGACCTCAGGAACGGTGCCCGGCCCAGCTGGGAACACGGGCTGGCCGCGCTCTACATCGGCTTCACGCTCGCCTACGGCCACTACACCATCACCTGGCTCGACGGCCATGCCGCGCACCGCTTCGCGGGTGCTCCGCGCCCCGCCAAGCCCCCCAAGTACGGCATGCCCAGGGCCCGCCACGAAGGCAAGCTGCTGCTGCGCTCACTGCTCGGCGGGGCGGTCGCCTGCGGGCTGCTGCAACTCGCCATCTGGTACGTCGGCAACGCACCGGACGCCCGGCAGCAGCTCCAGCTCTGGCAGCTCGTCGTGCTGCGCACGGTCGGTATCCACGCCGTCATCGCCGTCACCTATCTGCTCTGGCCGAAGAAGGCGCCGGTCGGCGCGGCCGAGAAGCGCTGACGCGGCGCCGGGTCAGCGCGCCCGGGTGACGAGCGACATGAACACGGTCGCCACCGATGTCCCGTCGGCGGCGGCCACTTCCGCGCGCAGCTCCAGGACGTCGCTGCCCGCCGGCGACTTCACCGCGTCGATGTGGACCGTCAGCGTGAGGCGGTCCCCGGCGTACACCGGGCGGCCCAGCACGAACCGCTGGTCGCGGTGGACCACCCGGTCGTAGTCCAGGCCGAGTTCGGGGTCGAGGACGACCTGGTCCGTGGCGTGCTGCATCGGTACGCACAGGAACGTCGGCGGGGCCAGTACATCGGGGTGCCCGAGCGCCCGCGCGGCCACCGGGTCGTGGTGGGCGGGATCGGTCAGGCCCACGGCGCAGGCGAACTCGCGGATCTTCTCCCGCTCCACCTGGTAGGGCGGGCCGGGCGGATAGGCCCGGCCCGCCTGGGAGGGGTCCAGCGGCATGGGTGCTCCCATCGGGTCGGTCGGCGGCGGAGCGGCCACGCTCGCGCGGGGAGCTACACCGGCTCTACACGGTGAGCCCGCCGGGGCCGCAGCGCGGGTATAGGTCGCGAATAGCCGGGATGTCCATGCTCGCCTGGGAGTGAGACCGACAGCCCGGGGGCCCGTGCCTGTCCCCGACGATGAAGGGGACAGCCGTGACCACTGGGCTCAAGGGCATTCTCTCGACGGTGGGGAGAACGCCGCTCATCGAACTGGAGCGGCTGGTTCCGGGCTTCTCCTCCCGGGTGTACGCCAAAGTCGAGCGCTTCAACCCCGGTGGCAGCATCAAGGACCGCTCCGCCCTCGGCATGCTCCTGGACCGGATCAGCACCGGGCAGCTGGTCCCCGGCCGGTCGACCGTGGTCGAGTCCAGCTCCGGCAACCTGGCCATCGGCCTGGCCCAGATCTGCCGCTACGTCGGCCTGCGCTTCATCTGCGTCGTCGACTCCCGCACCACCAAGCAGAACATCGCCATCCTGCACGCCTACGGCGCCGAGGTGCGGACGGTCACCGAACCCGACCCGGTCACCGGGGAACTGCTGCCGCAGCGGCTGCGGCTGGTCGCCCGGCTGCTCGCCGAGATCCCCGACTCCTACTGCCCCGACCAGTACTCCAATCCGCTCAACCCCCGGGCGCACCTGGCGACGATGGCGGAGATCAGCGAGGCCCTGGACGGCCGGGTGGACTACCTGCTGGTGTCCACCGGCACCTCGGGCACCCTGGGCGGCTGCGCCGAGTACATCCGCCGCAACGGGCTGCGCACCGAGGTCGTCGCGGTGGACGCGATCGGCAGTGTGCTGTTCGACTCGCCCCACTCCTGCCGGCGGCTCGTCCCCGGCCACGGCAGCTCCGTGCGGCCCTCGCTGCTCCGGACCGAGGACGCCGACCGGGTGGTCCAGGTGAGCGACCTGGACTGCGTGGTGGGCTGCCGCCGGCTGGTACAGCGGGAGGCGGTCCTGGCCGGCGGCTCCTCGGGGGCCGTGGTCGCCGCGCTGGAGCGGATCGCCGCCGGGATACCGGACGGCTCCACCTGTGTGCTGGTGCTGCCCGACGGCGGTGACCGCTATCTGGACACCATCTACGACGACCACTGGGTCCACCGCCACTTCGGCGATGTCTCCCACCTGTGGAAGGACCCGGCGCGGACCACCGGGGTGCGCGACCGGGCGGACGCCGAGCAGGCCGGCGGGGCCCTGCCGGGCACGGGCGCCTGACCGGACCGGCCCTCCGGCCGCCACCGCGACCGCGACCGTGACCGCGACCGCGACCGCCACCGGGCTGGGCCTCGGGTGCAGCCCAGCCCGGCGGACGCGCCGATCAGTCGAGCACGCTGCCGCCGCCGGTCCGGGCCGGGCGCGAGCGGCGGTAGTCCAGCGAGGCGTAGACCCGGTGCAGCCAGCGGTCGGTGCCGTCGTAGCGCGGGGTGAACGGCGTACGGCCGTGCACGGCCAGCCGGTTGTCGACCACCGCCAGGTCACCGGCCACCAGGGCGAGGGCCTGCGCCACCTGGGTGAGCACCGTACGCAGTTCGGCCATGGCGCCACGGGCCTCGTCGTCCAGCGGGTGGGTGGCCGAGAAGTCCACCAGGAGGTCCGGGTCCTCGGGTGCGCCGAGCAGCACCGCGTGGGCGGGCAGCACGCCGTCCTGGTCCCCGAAAGAGGGCGGCGCCTCGGTGAGGAACCGCTCCTCGGAGAGCACCTGCCGGGTCCGCTCGGAGAGCAGCGGCAGGGCGCGGCGCACGGAGGCGGTGCACAGCCGGGCCTCCCCCTCCGGGTCCTGACGGACGCACAGCAGGCCGACGTAGTCCGGCCGGTTGGCGTGGAAGGCGTTCTCGTTGTGCATCTCCAGCAGGACCGAGCCGGCGTTGCTCTGTAGGGTCTCCTGCCCGGGGACCGGCACCACGTTCTGCACCAGCGCGCCGGACTTCTCGTTGCGGTACGCGATGACATCGCCGAGCTGGAGCATCGCGGCGGTGATCACGGCGGCGGCCGTGGAGGCCGTCCGCTCCACCGAGCCGGGCCGGGTGGGCGTGGGCGGCAGGGCGGTGCTCCCGTCGACCGGGCTCACCGGCAGGTTGCGGACCAGCAGCGTGCCGTCGGGGCCCGCGTCATGGCGGAACCGGCGCAGCTCGGTGAGCAGCCTGGTCGGCAGCTCGGCGGAGGCGTCGCGCACGGCGGCCAGCCACGCCGGATCGTCGGTCCCGGCGGGCTCGTGCCGGACCAGCCGGTCGGCGAGCTCGCCGGTCCGCCGGCGTTCCGCATCGGTGAGCACCAGTGCCTCGGGCGCCGCGACGGCCACCGTGTTGGTCTGGGTCATGTAACACTCCCTCGGGTCGACGATTCTGCCGGCGGCACCTCGGAGCCGGCCCGCGACGGCAGCCACTCCAGGCAGCAGTCTCGCCGGGCTGCTATATCCGGCCTATGCGCCCTGGGAAATTTCTGATGCAGCGGCCATCGAACCGATATAGATCATGTGTAGTTCGGCCCGTACGCTCGCGTTCGAAGGTAATCCGAGTGAGCCGGGGGTCCTGTGGGGATGCTCATCGATACGGATGGCCGCCGGCTGTCGCCGGCCGTGCTGGAGGGTGCGACAACAGCCGTCGTACGGGAACTACGGCTTCGCGGAATCGGCCCCGGCGACCGCGTGATGCTGACCGGAGCCAATACCGAAGAATTCATCCTGACGCTTTTCGCGCTCATGGAACTGGGCGTCTCCATCGCACTTGTCGACTGCCGGATACCGGTCCCGGAGCAGGACCGGCTCAGCGCCGAGGCCGGCGCCCGCTGGCTGATCACGGACGCCCCGCCCACCACGGGCGGCTCCGGGGCCGCCCGGCTGGCGCTCGCCGCGCTGTGCGCGGGGGCGGCCACGGCGGCCCCGGCCGGGGTGCGGGGCGGGCGCGGCGCGGCCCCACTGGACCGCTTCGCGCGGTGGTTCGCCCGCGAGGACGCCCTGATCGTCTGGAGTTCGGGCAGTACCGGGGCGCCGAAGGGCATCGTCCGCTCGGGTGCCTCGATCGCGGCCAACATCGAGCGGACCAGGGTCCGGATGGCGTACCGGTCCGACGACGTGCTGCTGCCGCTGCTGCCCTTCACCCACCAGTACGGGCTGTCGATGCTGCTGCTCTGGTGCACCACCGGCTGCTCGCTGGTCGTGCAGACCCGCAGCCAGCGCGTCGACCTGTCGCTGACCGTGATCGCGGAGCACGCGGTCACGGTGGTCGACGCGGTGCCCGCGACGTACCACACCCTGCTCAACATGCTGGAGAGCGGGCGCGGCACGGCCGCCGGGCTGGGCTCGGTCCGGATGTGGTGCGTCGGCGGCGAACCGCTCGGACGTGAGCTCAGCGAGCGCTTCCGCAGCCGGACCGGCAAGCCGCTGCTCGACGGGTACGGCAGCAGCGAGGCCGGGAACATCGCCCTGGCGGTGCTGCCGAACCCGGTGGGCTGCGGCCGGCCGCTCGACGGCATCGGCGTCCGGGTGGTGGACGAGGCGGGACTACCGGTCCCCCCGGGCGTCATCGGCGAGATCGTGGTCCGCACCCCCGACTACATGACGGGTCTGCTCGGGCCGGGCGGCACCGTGCTGCCGGTGGACCGCGCGGAGTACCGCACCCATGACATCGGCCGACTCGACGCGGTCGGCAACCTCACGGTGCTGGGCCGCCGGGCCGCAGTGCACCGCCTCGGGCACACCCTCTACCCGGACGGCATCGCCGACCGGGCCAGCGCCTGCGGCGCCCCGGTCCGGGTGGTCCCGGTGCCCGGGGGGCAGCTGAACCAGGCCCAGCTGGTGTTCTTCGTGGCGGACCCGGCGGGCCGGCCGGCCTCGCACTGGCGGGCCGCGGTCTCCGAGCACATCGCGGAGCACGAGCGGCCCAATCGCGTGGTGGTCCTCCCGGAATTCCCCCTGAACAACACCGGGAAGATCGACCGGCAGTCCCTGCTGAAACAGGCGGAAATTGCAGTCGCACGAGATGGCGAGAGAGGCGTACTGCGGTGAATCAGATCATTGCCGAGGTCAAGGAAGAGCAGAGGTACGAAATCCCTTTCGCGGAACGGAGGACGGCCCTTCAGAATGTGACCGAACTGCTCCGGACCCGCCGCGAGGAAATCCTTCAGATTCTCTTCGAGAGCTGCAACCACCGGACTGCGGTCGGGGAGATCGAGGTGTCCATCGCCGCCCTGGAGGGCGCGGTGGGCGAGGTCACCAGGTACCGCCCGCCACGGATCGGGCAGCTCGCCGTGCTGATGCCCTCGAACATTCCGCTCTACAGCTACATCCTCTACCTGCTGATCCCCAGCCTCTACACCGAGCGGCTGGTCTTCCGGCCGTCCGGTCGGATCAGCAGCCAGCTCGAGAAGCTGCACAAGCTGCTCAGCGAGGTCCACGGCCTGCCGATCGAGCCGGGCCCGACCGAGCAGCGGGACTTTCTGGCGAACGCGGCGGCCCGGTCGGAGGTGCTGGTGTTCACCGGCGCCTTCGACAACGCGGAGAAGATCCGCGCCCAGCTCCGCAAGGACCAGCTGTTCCTCTACTTCGGCCAGGGCGTCAACCCCTTCGTGGTGGGGCCGGGTGCCAACATCAGCCAGGCCGTGGACGGGGCACTGCGGGTCCGCATGCTGAATTCCGGTCAGGACTGCTTCGGCCCGGACGTGTACTTCGTCCACACCTCGCTCAGCTCGCAGTTCTGCAACCTGCTCAGCCGGCGGGTGCGCTCGCTCAAGCACGGCCGGTACGACGACCCGACCGCCGACTACGGGTCGATGTACTACCTGGACGCCTTCGAGGCGGCCCTCACCTACCTCCTCCACGACCGCGCCTTCATCCTGGTCGGCGGCCGGGCCGACCTCACCGAAGGCCACCTCAGCCCCACCATCGTGGTCCGGCCGGTGGAGAGCACCACCAAGCCCCCCGAGCTGTTCTCACCGATCTTCAACATCGTGCCCTACACCAGCCGCGACTGGCTGCACCAGGCCCTGGACCACCAGTTCTTCAAGGAGCGGGCGATGGCCGCCACCGTGTACGGCGAGGAGCCGGAGCTGATCGACCGGCTGCGGCTGCGGCACACGGTGAGCGTCGACGCCACCATCGTGGACATCGAGAACGGCAACGAGCCGTTCGGCGGCACCGGCGTACGGGCCAACTACGCGGCCATCCGGGGGACCCGGCACACCGAGCCGCTGCTGATCTCCAAGGCCGTCGCGGACCACCTCGGGCCGGCCGCCGGGACCGCCACCGGCCCCCGGGGCGGTGGCTCCCGGTGACCGACACCCGTACCGAGCCGCAGGGCACCGCCGCCGACACCGTGACCGGCTGCTGGCGGGCCGTCGTCGGGCTGCTGCGGCAGCACGGCACGGCGACCGCGTTCGGCCTGCCCGCCGACGACCTGGACCTGCTGGAAGCCCTCCAGGACAGCGGCATCCGCCTGGTGCTCTGCCGCGACCAGCGCAACGCGCTGTTCATGGCCACCGGGTACGCCCTCCAGTCGGGCCGGACCGGGATCGCCTTCACCGGCAAGGGCCCGGCGGTGACGAACACCGTCACCGGGCTGCTGGAGGCGCGCTGCTCGGCGGCGCCCGTGGTGCTGCTCTCGGCGGGCACGGCGGTGGAGCGCCGGGGCGCCGCCGCCTTCCAGGAGCTGGACCAGCTCGCGGTGGTCACGCCGCTGGTCAAGTGGGCCGCCCGCGTCGACTCCGCCGACCGGCTGGCGCCGATGCTCCGCCGCGCGCTGCTCGTCGCCCGGGAGGGCGTGCCTGGGCCGGTCTACCTCGAACTGCCCGACCACCTGCTCACGGCGGAGGTCCCGGTCCCGGCCGGGCAGCAGACGGCGGACGTCCAGCCGGTGCTGCGCCCCGCCAGTGTCGGGCTCGGTGCGGACTCCGCCGTGCGGCGGCTCCTGGGCTCCGCCGAGCGGCCGGTCCTGCTGGTCGGCGGCGGACTGCGGCACGGCAACGCCGGGCGCGCGCTGGAGGGGCTGGCCGAGCGGCTGGGCGCCGCGGTCTTCTGCACCGCCAGCGGGCGCGGCGCGTTCGACGAGTCGCATCCGCAGTTCTGCGGGCTCTCCGGCCTGTACCTTCCGGAGGCCGCCGCCGACCTGTGGCGGGAGACCGACTGCGTACTCGCCCTGGGCAGCCGGCTGGAGGAGACCGCCACCTACGGCTGGCCGCAGCGGATCGGCCGCGAGGTCCCGGTCGTCCAGGTCAACGTCGACGCCGCCGAGTTCCACACCGACTTCGCCGGCCCCAAGGTGCTGGCCGACGCCGCCGCGCTGCTGGCCGGGGAACTCGCCGGCCTCACCTCCCCGGCTGGGCAGGGCGACTGGGCCGGGCAGGGCGACTGGGCCGGGCGCGCCTCCCAGGTGCACGCGAAGCTCCACGAGGACCACCGGGCCCGGCTGGCCGAGTCGGCCGGGCAGCCCGGCGTACAGATCCCGGACCTGCTCGCCGCGCTCGCCGAGGTGCTCCCGTCCGACCTGGTGCTGGTCCAGGAGAACGGACTCCAGGACATGTGGTCCTACCGCTACCCGGTGTACCGGAGCGCGCCGGGCGGCTCGGTGGTGCCCTCCGAGCAGACCAGCCTCGGCTTCGGCGCCGCCGCGGCCGCCGGGGTCAAGGCGGCGGTGCCGGAGCGGCCGGTGGTGGCCTTCGTCGGGGACGGCGCCTTCGCCCTCTTCGACGCCGACCTGCCCACCCTGGTCGAACAGCGGCTCGGGGTGCTGTACGTGGTGCTGCGCAACGGCGGCTACGGCTGGCTGCAGAGCCAGCTCGACCAGCGCAAGGCCCCGCTGCCCGGCTACCGCTTCGCCGACCCGGCCGCGCCGCAGCCCGGCGCCCTCGAACTGCCGGGGCTCCACCAGTTCAGCCCCGCCGATCGGACCGCGCTCCGCGACGACCTCGGACAGGCCTGGAAACTCTGCCAGTCCGGCCACCCGGTCGTGCTGAACGTGCGGGTGCAACTTGCCGACGCGCTGTTCGCCACCGCCGAGGCGGGCGGCGACTTCCCGCTGCTGCCCGCGCTCGACGCAACCGAAGGGAACGAATGATGTCAACGGAGGCATCCGGCCCGGCCCACCGAAGAGTCGTCATCACCGGCTGGGGCATGGTCAGCCCACTGGGGCTGACCCTCGCGGACAGCTGGGAAGGGCTGCTGGCGGGCCGCAGCGGTATCGGGCCGATCACCCAGATCGAGGCTGCGGACCTCCCGGTGCGGATCGCCGGCGAGGTCAAGGGCTTCGATCCGTCGGCGTACTTCCCGTACAAGGTGGCCCGGCGCACCGACCGGTACGCCCAGTACGCCATGGCCGCCGCCCAGGAGGCGCTGGAGCACGCCAAGTTCACCGTCGACGAGGCCAACGCCGAGCGGGTCGGGGTGCTGGTCGGCAGCGGGTACGGCCCGATGGCGTCGATCTCGGCGCACGTCCGCGAGCTCGACGCCAAGGGGCCACGGGTGGTCTCGCCGCTCTCCGCGGTGACCTGCGCCATCGACAGCGCCTCGGGGGAGATCAGCCTCGCCACCGGCGCCATGGGTCCGTCCCGGGCGATCAGCAGCGCCTGCGCCTCCGGCGCCGACGCCATCGGGGAGGCCGTCCGCTGGATTCGCACCGGCGTCAGCGACGCCGTCCTCGCGGGCGGCACCGAGGACATCATCACCCGGGTCGACATCGCGGGAAGCGGCAACGCCAAGGCGCTCTCCCCCCGGGAGGGCGACCCCACCGAGGCGTCCCGGCCGTTCGACGAGGACCGGGCCGGCTTCGTGATGGCGGCCGGCTCCGGCATGGTCGTCCTCGAAGCGGAGGAGCACGCCCTGGCACGGGGCGCCCGCATCCTCGCCGAGGTGGCCGGCTACGCCGCGTCCTCCGACGCCTACCACTGGACCGCCCCGCACCCGGAGGGCACCGCCGCGCGCCGCGCGATCCGCGGCGCCCTGGCGGACGCCCGGCTGACCGCTGCGGACGTCGACTACGTCAACGCCCATGGCACCGGTACCCGGATGAACGACCAGAGCGAGCTGGCCTCGCTGCGCGACGTCCTGGGCGAGCGGGTCGAACAGATCCCGGTCAGCTCCACCAAGTCCATGACCGGCCACATGATCGGGGCCGCCGGGGCGGTGGAGGCGATCATCAGCGGGCTGGTGATCAACCACGGCATCGTCCCGCCGACCATCAACTGCCACCGGCCGATCGACCCGTCGGTCAACTTCGTGGCCCACACCGCCCAGCGGCACGACGTCGACGTCGTGATGAGCAACTCCTTCGGATTCGGCGGCCACAACGCCGTCCTCGTCCTGCGCCGCTGGCGCCCGTAGCACACCGCACACCCGTCCAGCCGCCGCCAGCAGCCCTCGGAGACACCACACATGCCTTGGTCCACTGCCGACCGCCAGCCGCTCACCGCCGCCCAGCTGGGCGTCTGGTACGCGCAGAAGCTGAACCCGGACAACGTCTTCCAAGCCAGCGAGTACCTGGAGATCCACGGCCCGGTCGATACGGAACTCTTCGACCGGGCACTCTCCATTGCGCTCGACGAGCAGCAGACCGCACGGGTGCGGTTCGTGGAGGACGACAGCGGAGTCTGGCAGTACCTCGTCCCCGGGGGCATCCACCTGGAGCACCACGACCACAGCGACCGGCCGGACCCCCGGGCGGACGTGCTGCGGGCGATGGACGAGCGGCTGCTGCACCCCTTCGACCTGGAGAACGGGCCGCACTACAACGACGCGCTGTACAAGCTCGCCGACGACCACTACATCTACTTCAACCGCAGCCACCACATCATCAGCGACGGCACCGGCGGCCGGCTGTACACCCAGCGGCTGGCCGCTATCTACAACGCGCTGGTGGCCGGCGAGGACTACGGGCCGCCCACCTTCGCGAGCCTGGCCGAGTTCATCGCGGAG
Source organism: Streptomyces sp. NPDC092296 (assembly GCF_044755465.1). Taxonomy (NCBI): domain Bacteria; kingdom Bacillati; phylum Actinomycetota; class Actinomycetes; order Kitasatosporales; family Streptomycetaceae; genus Streptomyces; species Streptomyces sp. NPDC092296. The sequence continues at coordinate 58,386 of NZ_JBIVRB010000024.1, forward strand.
GAGGCCGCCTACCGGGAGTCGGCGCAGTTCGGCAAGGACCGGGAGTTCTGGCGCGCCCGGGTGGCCCGCCGGGTCGAACCGGTGAGCCTGACCGCCCGTACCGCCACCGCCACCGCCCGGCTGCGGCGCACCGGCACCGCCGTCCCGGAACGGATCATGGCCGAGCTGAAGCGGGTCTCCCGGGACGCCCGCAGCAGCTGGCCGATCGGCCTGGCCGCCGCAGTCGGCGCCTACCTGGCCGCCGCCACCGGCGCCCGGACCGTCCCGATCGGCTTCCCGCTCCAGGCCCGCACCACCCCGCTGCTGCGCGCCACCCCGGGCGCGACCGCCAACATCCTGCCGCTGGTCCTGGACCTCACACCCGCCACCACCTTCGCCGAGCTGCTGCGCCGGTGCACCGTCGACGCCCGCGCCGTCATCCGCCACCAGCGGTACCGGCAGGAGGACATCGCCCGCGACCAGCAGCAGGCCGGCGGCGGCAGCCGGCTCGCCGCAGTGACCGTCAACGTGATGCCGTTCGACTACGACACCACCTTCGGCGGCCACCCCGTCACCGCGCACAACCTCTCCAACGGGGTCGTGGAGGACATCGAGATCTCGGCGCTGGACCGCAACGACGGCCGCGAAGTCCAGCTGATCTTCGACGGCAACGCGGACCTCTACACCGACCGGGAGATCGCCGACCACCACGCCCGCTTCCTGCGCTTCCTGGAGCACGCCACCCGGCGGCCCGACCTGCCGCTCGGCCGGATCGGGCTGCTCACCGAGGAGGAGAGCGACCGGCTGCGGAGCGGCTGGGACGCCACCCGGCACCCCAAGGACGACGACCTGCGGCACATCGTGACGCGGGTGCGGGAGCACGCCCTCGGCCGCCCGGACGCCGTCGCCGTCACCGACGAGCACGGCGACACCGACTACCGCACGCTGGCCGCCAAGGCCGGCGCGGTCTCCCGGGCCCTGCGGGCCGCCGGGGTGGTCCGGGGCGATGTGGTGGGGCTGCTAGCCGTCCCCGGCGCTGACTTCGTCGCCGCCGTGCTCGGCACCATGGGCATCGGCGCCGGCTATCTGCCGGTCGACCCTCAGGCCCCGCTGGCCAGGGCCGCGTCCCTGCTGGAGCGCTGCCGGGCCGCCGCCCTGATCGCGCCTGCGGAGCAGGCCGGTACGGTGGCCGACCTCAACGGCCGACTGGCGCGGGCGCTGCCCTCACTCAGCGTGCCCGCCACGGCGGAGCCGGGCGAGGAGCCGCCGGCGGTGGTCGGCGCCGACGACGACCTCGCGTACGTCATCTTCACCTCCGGCTCCACCGGCGCCCCCAAGGGCGCGATGGTGCACCACCGGGGCATGAACAACCACCTGCTGGCCAAGGTCGAGGACTGCGCGCTGACCGCCGCCGACACGGTGGTCCAGAACGCGCCGCTGACCTTCGACATCTCGGTGTGGCAGATGCTCGCGCCGCTGGTCGTCGGCGGTCGGGTCCGGGTGGTCGGCCGGGAGACCGCCGCCGACCCCGGGGCGCTGTTCGGGCTCGTCGCCCGGGAGCGCGTCCCCGTGCTGGAGGTCGTCCCCTCCCTGCTGCGCGCCGCCCTGGAGAGCTGGTCCGCGCCCGGCGCCGAGCAGCCCCCGCTCGATGACCTGCGGCTACTCATGGTCACCGGAGAGCCGCTGCCGCGCGAGGTCTGCGAGGGGTGGCTGCGCGGCCGGCCGGGCATCCCGCTGCTGAACGCGTTCGGCCCGACCGAGTGCTCCGACGACGTCACCCACGCCGTCATCGACTCAATCGACGGCCTGGCGTCCGGGCCGGTCCCGATCGGCCGCCCGGTGCGCAACACCCGCCTGTACGTGCTGGACGACCGGCTGCAACCCGTCCCGCCCGGCACGGCGGGGGAGCTGTACGCGGCGGGGACCGGCGTCGGGCGCGGTTACCTCGATGACCCGGCCCGTACGGCGGCGGTCTTCACCGCCGACCCGTTCACGGACGAGCCGGGTGCGCGGATGTACCGCACCGGCGACTTCGTACGGCAGGACGAGCGGGGGCAGCTGGTCTTCCTGGAGCGCCGCGACCACCAGGTCAAGATCCGGGGCCATCGGATCGAGCTGGGCGAGATCGAGTCGGTGCTCGCCCGCCACCCCCGGGTGACCCAGGCCGTGGTGACGGTCCGTGAGGACGTGGCGGGCGAGCGTCGGTTGGTGGCCTACACGGTGGGTGCGGCTTCGGAGGACGAGCTGCGGGAGTGCTTGGCCGCGCGGGTGCCCGATTACATGGTTCCGGGTGCGTTCGTGGCGTTGGATGTGCTGCCGTTGACGGCGAACGGGAAGCTGGACCGCAATGCGCTGCCGGCGCCGGAGCGGGTGGTCGGGTCGGGGCGTGGTCCGCGTTCGCCGTGGGAGGAGCTGCTGTGCCGGCTCTTCGCCGAGGTGCTGGGGGTGGCGCGGGTCGGGGTGGACGACAGCTTCTTCGAGCTGGGCGGGCACTCGCTGCTGGCGACGCGGCTGGTGAGCCGGGTGCGTGCCACGTTGGATGTGGAGCTGCCGATCCGGGCGGTGTTCGAGCACCCGACGGTGGCCGGGCTGGCCCGGACGCTCAGCGGCGCCGACCGGGGGCGGGACGCGCTGCGGGCGGTCGAGCGGCCCGACCCCGTCCCGCTGTCCTTCGCCCAGCAGCGGCTCTGGCTGCTGGACGGGCTGGACACCCAGGGCGGCATCTACAACATCCCGATCGCCGTCCGGCTCAGCGGCGCACTGGACATCCCCGCCCTCCGGCGCGCGCTGAACAGCGTCATCACCCGTCATGAGAGCCTGCGGACCGTCTTCCCCGAAACCGACGGCCAACCCCGCCAGCAGATCCTGACCACCGCCGAACTCCCACTGGACATCGTCCAGGTCACCGAGTCGGAGCTCGCGGCGACGCTCGCCGCTGAAGCCGCGTACCGGTTCGACCTGGCCGGGGAGCTGCCGCTGCGCGCCAAGCTTTTCGCCACCGCCCCGGGTGAGCATGTGCTGCTGGTGGTGCTGCACCACATCGCGGGCGACGGCTGGTCACTCGCGCCCCTGATGCAGGACCTCCAGGCCGCCTACCTCGGCCGCCAACTCCCCGAGCTGCCGGTCCAGTATGCCGACTACGCCCTGTGGCAACGCCAGGTCCTCGGCTCCGAAGACGACCCCGACAGCGTCATCTCCCGCCAGCTCGCCCACTGGCGCCACACCCTGGCCGACCTGCCCGAAGTCCTCGACCTGCCCACCGACCGCCCCCGCCCCGCCGTCGCCACCCACCGAGGCGAACGCCTCCACTGGCAGCTCGACGCCGACACCCACCACGCACTCACCGCACTCGCCCGCGAAAGCGGCACCAGCCTCTTCATGGTCCTGCAAGCCGCCCTCGCCACCCTCCTCACCCGCCTCGGCGCCGGCACCGACATCCCCCTCGGCACCGGCGTCGCCGGCCGCACCGACGAAGCCCTCGACCACCTCATCGGCTTCTTCGTCAACACCCTCGTCCTACGCACCGACACCTCCGGCGACCCCACCTTCCGCGAACTCCTCACCCGCGTCCGCGAAACCGACCTCGCCGCCTACACCCACCAGGACATCCCCTTCGAACGCCTCGTCGAAGCCCTCAACCCCCAACGCTCCCTCGCCCGCCACCCCCTCTTCCAAATCATGCTC
>NZ_JBIVRB010000025.1:0-49815 GCF_044755465.1 Streptomyces sp. NPDC092296
ACCGAAGGACGTCGAACTCGCCGCATAACCTCAGCAACCCCGAACCACCCCAAACCCGACAGGAGCGCCTTGACGAAAGACATAGAGGCACCCCCCCGTTGGAGGCCCTGATGACCTCGTCCGAGGATGTCGAGCGGCAGGTCCGCGACACCGTCCACGCCGAGCGGGACGCGTACACCGGCGGCTCCGACCATCCGCTGGGCGGCTATCTGGGCGCCATGGGCGTGTACGCGGCGTCGGTGGCGGCGCTGGCGGCGGCGGCGCGGCTGGCCGGGCGACCGCTGCCGGAGCCGACCGTGTGGGACCTGGCGCTCTGCACCGGGGCCACCCACCGGCTGAGCCGGCTGCTGGCCAAGGACCCGGTGACCAGCCCGCTGCGGGCGCCGTTCACCCGCTTCGAGGGCACCACCGGACCGGCCGAGCTCAAGGAGGGCGTCCGGGGCTCGGGCGCCCGCAAGGCCGTCGGGGAACTCCTCACCTGCCCGTTCTGCACCGGTGTCTGGATCGCCACCGGGCTCTCCGCCGGCCTGGTCTTCGCACCCCGCGCCACCCGTCTGGCGGCACTGACCCTGACCGCGCTGGCCGGCTCCGACCTGCTCCAGTTCGCCAGGGTGCGCATCCAGCGGGCGGCGGGCGAGTGACCGGCCGCCCCGCCGAGCAAGGCGCAGCGGCTGCACGACCTGGGCGGCGACATCGGCCCCGCCGACGACTCCGGTGCCCGGAGCCGGAAGGCGAGCGCCGACCGGGACGGGCCGCCCGCCGGGCCGGCCGGCATCGGCGTGGGCAGCGACGAGCGGCCGCCGGGGCCAGTGCCAGGTGTGCGGCCCCGGGAGGGCACCGCCCGCCCGGAGCACCGGCCGCCGCTGGAGGCAGACCGGCCGACCGGGGACGCCATGCCCCGGGACGCCGTGGGCGGCCCCGGGGCGGTACGGCGGCGGAAGGAGCACGGCGGCCCCCGAGCGCCCCCGCTCCGCCGCCGCGCACCCCGCGTGTCCGGGGTGCGCGGCGCTGGCGCGCCGCCCCGGCGTGGGCGAGGATCGCTCTCATGAGGCGGCGTTCGCGGGCGACGGTGCGCGTGCGGTGGCACGGTGCGCGCCGGGGCGTGTCCCGGTGGCGGGAGGTGGCGCGGTGAACCGCGCGCCCTCCGCCACCGTCCTGGTCGTCGACGGCCCCGGTCCGGGCCGCCGGGCCGTCGCGGGCTGGCTGCGGCAGGCCGGGCACCGGGTGGTCGAGGCCGCCGACGGCGCCCAGGCGCTGGCCGCGCTCGCGGACCCGGCCGACCCGCCGGACGCGGCGGTGATCGGCGTACGGCTGCCCGACATGAGCGGGTACGAGGTCTGCGAGTACATCAAGAGCCGCCCCGGCACGGCGGCGCTGCCGGTGGTGCACATCTCGGCGACGGCGACCGGCGCGGCCGACCGCACCCAGGGTCTGGACCGGGGCGCGGACGCCCATCTGACCGAGCCGATCGCCCCGGAGGAGCTGCTGGCCACCGTCGCCGCCGTGCTGCGGTACGCGCGGGCCCGGCGCCGGGCCGAGCGGCTGGCCGCCCGGATGACCCAGCTGAACCGGGCGACGCTGGCGGTGTACGGGGCCACCCGGGTGGAGTCGCTGGCCGCTGCGGCGGCGACCGGCGCCGCCCAGCTGATGTCCTCACCGGCGAGCGCCCTGGCGCTCTCCCCCGGCGGGCGGGTGCTGCGGATGGTCTGCCCGGCCGAGGCGTTGCGGCCGGAGCCCCGGATGGCACGCCCGGGGCTGCTGGACTGGCTCTCCGGCTGGGCGCTGGGCGAGCGGATCGGCGCCGACCTGGCGGTGGTGCCGCACCACGTGTGGAAGGAGCAGCTGCCCGACACCGAGCTGGGCGGCGACGTCTGCCTGGTGCTGGCCCGTACCAAACGGGCCCGGCCGCCGGTCTGCCTGGCGGTGGAGGCGGCGGCCGTGGCGGACGCCGAGGACCGTGAACTGCTGAGCCAGCTGGCGCACGGCGCCGCCCTGGCCCTGGAGGCGCTGCGGACGTACTCCGAGGAGCACTCGCTGGCGCTGACCCTCCAGCGCAGCTTCCTGCCGACCCGCTTCCCGCAGGTGCCGGGGGTGGAGCTGGCGGTGCGGTACGTCCCGGCGTCCTCGCAGGCGGAGATCGGCGGCGACTTCTACGAGGCGGTGGAGACCGACGGCGGGTTGCTGCTGGCGATCGGTGACGTGGCCGGGCACTCGCTGGAGGCGGCGGCCGTGATGGGCGAGCTGCGGCACGCGCTGCGGGCGTACGCGGCGGAGGGGCACGGGCCGCGCGAGGTGCTGGACCGGCTGGACGCGCTGCTGGTGCGGTTCCAGCCGGGGGTCACCGCGACGGTCTGCCTGGTGCTGGTGGAGCCCGGGGGGCGGCGGGTACGGGTGGCCAACGCCGGCCACATCCCGCCGCTGCTGCTGGCGCCGGACGGCGGCGCCCGCTACTCCAAGGCGCGGGGCACCCTGCTGGGGCTGGGCCTGCGGCACCCCGAGCCGCTGGCCGAGGACGTGGCGGCGGGCACCCGGGTGCTGCTGGTCACCGACGGGCTGGTCGAGGTCCGGGGCATCGACCTGGGCGACAGCCTGGAGGAGCTGCGGCGGGCGGCGATCCTGGGGCCGGCCGGGCTTGAGCACCTGTGCGACACCCTGGTGACGGCCTTCGGCGAGGGCAAGGGCGACGACATCGCCCTGCTCGCCGCCCGCTGCGGCTGAGCCCCTCCCGGGGCGGGCAGCGCCCTGCACCTCCTGAGGCCGTGCGCGGTTGCTGACCGGTTGCGGGCCGGGGGTCGAGGTGGGTTGTTCGCGCAGTTCCCCGCGCCCCTGAGGCCCTGCCGGGTTGCCCACCCGTTGGCGGCCAAGGGTCGAGGTGGGTTGTTCGCGCAGTTCCCCGCGCCCCTGGGGCCCTGCCGGGTTGCCGACCCGTTGCGGGCCGAGGGTCGAGGTGGGTTGTTCGCGCAGTTCCCCGCGCCCCTGAGGCCCTGCCGGGTTGCCGACCCGTTGGCGGCCGAGGGTCGAGGTGGGTTGTTCGCGCAGTTCCCCGCGCCCCCGAGGCCCTGCCGAGTTGCCCACCCGTTGACGGCCAAGGGTCGAGGCGGGCTGGTCGCGCAGTCCCCCGCGCCCCTGAGGCCCTGCCGAGTTGCCCACCCGTTGCGGGCCAAGGGTCGAGGCAGGCTGGTCGCGCAGTCCCCCGCGCCCCTGAGGCCCTGCCGGGTTGCCGACCCGTTGACGGCCAAGGGTCGTGGCGGGCTGGTCGCGCAGATCCCCGCACCCCCGAGGCCCTGCCGGGTTGCCGACCCGTTGACGGCCAAGGGTCGAGGTGGGTTGTTCGCGCAGTTCCCCGCGCCCCTGAGGCCCTGCCGGGTTGCCGACCGGTTGCGGGCCGAGGGTCGAGGTGGGTTGTTCGCGCAGTTCCCCGCACCCCTGGGGCCCTGCCGGGTTGCCCACCCGTTGCGGCTCAAGGGTCGAGGCGGGCTGGTCGCGCACTTCCCCGCACCCCCGAGGGGGTGCCTCTGGGGGCGGCGGTGGGTCAGGGGGTGGGGAGCCCGGCGCGGCGGGCGGCGCGCAGGGCGCGGCGGCGGCGGAGGCCGGTGAGGTGGTCGAGGAAGAGGCCGCCGTCGAGGTGGGCGGCCTCGTGCTGGAGGCAGCGGGCGAAAAACCCGGTGCCCCGGACCCGCAGCGGCCGCCCGACCAGGTCGACCCCCTCGACCACGGCGTGGTCCAGGCGCGGGGTGCCGGCCCGTACGCCGGGGACGGAGAGGCACCCCTCCTCGCCGGTGATGCTCACCCCGTCCGCCACCGTCAGCACCGGGTTGACAATGCTGCCGAGGTGCCGCACGTCCTCGTCGTCCGGGCAGTCGTACACGAAGACCCGCAGCGGCACGCCGATCTGGTTGGCCGCCAGGCCCACCCCGTCCGCCGCGTACATGGTGGCGAACATGTCCTCCACCAGTCGGCCGAGGTCGGCGTCGAATGCGGTGACCGGCGCGCAGGGCTCGCGGAGCACCGGGTCGCCCAGCAGCCGCAGCGGGTGGACGCTGCCGGAACTGCCGGGGATTCGGACGTACGAGCTGCCTGCTGCCATGGAGTCGAGCCTAGCCGGGGCAGCGCGCGGCGGGTCGGCCGGGCGGGTGCCGGGAGGGCCGCGTGATCTTGCGGAGGGGTGCGGCGCGCGGCGTCGGCTCCGGGAGTCGGTAGGCTGACGGCGTCCCTGTTGCCCCAGTGGCCGCGATGCGGCCCAAGGGCGGCGCCGCACCGAGGAGGAACCACTGACGATGCCAGGCACCGGTCCGGAGGCCCCGGCGCAGGGCGGGCGCGACGCGTCGCTGCCCGCGCGCGCGAAGATCGCCGTCACTGCGGGCCGGGTGGCGGCCGCCGTCTCCCGCACGGCGGGTCGCGGCAGCGGCTCGGTCATCGGCGGCAAGGTCGCGCTGAGACTCGATCCCGACCTGCTGGCGAAGCTCGCCGACCACCTGGACGTGGTCCTGGTGAGCGCGACCAACGGCAAGACGACGACGACCCGCCTGATCGCCGAGGCGCTGCGCGCGGCCGGCCCGGTGGTCTCCAACGCGCTGGGCGCCAACATGCCGGCCGGCATCACCGCCGCGCTGGCGGGCGGCGGCGACGCCCGCTACGGCGTGATCGAGGTGGACGAGAAGTACCTGGCCGGCGTGGCCCGCGACACCCACCCCAAGGCCATCGCGCTGCTGAACCTCTCCCGCGACCAGTTGGACCGCGCGGCGGAGACCCGGATGCTCGCGGAGAAGTGGCGCGAGGGGCTCCAGGACACCGAGGCGGTGGTGATCGCCAACGCCGACGACCCGCTGGTGACCTGGGCCGCGTCCTCCTGCCGCCGGGTGGTGTGGGTGGCCGCGGGGCAGGCGTGGAAGGAGGACGCCTGGTCCTGCCCGGCCTGCGGCGGCGTCATGCAGCGCCCCGGCGACGACTGGTACTGCGCGGAGTGCGGCTTCCGCCGCCCGCAGCCGCACTGGGCGCTCTCCGGCCAGCATGTGTACGACCCGCAGGGCGCGGCCTGGCCGATCCAGCTCCAGCTGCCGGGCCGGGCCAACCTGGCCAACGCGGCCACCTCGGCGGCGGTGGCGGCGGTGTTCGGCGTGGCGCCGCAGACGTCGTTGCAGCGGATGCAGTCGGTGACGGCGGTGGCCGGCCGGTACGACGTGGTGACGTACCAGGGCCGTCAGGTGCGGCTGCTGCTGGCGAAGAACCCGGCGGGCTGGCTGGAGACGTTCTCGCTGATCGACGGCCCGCCGGCGCCGGTGGTGCTCTCGGTGAACGCGCTGGACGCGGACGGTACGGACACCTCCTGGCTGTGGGACGTCGACTACGAGCGGCTGGCGGGGCACCCGGTCTTCGTGATGGGGCAGCGCAAGCTCGACCTCGCGGTCCGCCTGGAGGTGGCCGGGCTGAACTTCCAGGTGGTGGACTCGCTGGCGGAGGCGGTCCGGGCGGCACCGGCCGGCCGGATCGAGGCCATTGCCAACTACACCGCGTTCCAGCAGCTGCGCCGCGCGGTCGCGGGCTGAGGGCGGACGGTCCGATGAGCGTGGGAAATCGAGGGACGAGGATGAGTGACAGCAGTCTGCGTCTGGTGTGGGTCTATCCGGACCTGCTGAGCACCTACGGCGACCGCGGCAATGTGCTGGTGGTGGAGCGGCGGGCCCGGCAGCGCGGCCTGGACGTGACCCGGATCGACGTCCGCTCCGACCGGCCGGTCCCGACCAGCGGCGACATCTATCTGATCGGCGGCGGCGAGGACCGGCCGCAGCGGCTGGCCGCCGAGCGGCTGCGCCAGGACCCGGGTCTGCCCCGGGCGGTGGAGAACGGCGCCATCGTCTTCTCGGTGTGCGCGGGCTACCAGATCCTGGGCCATGAGTTCATCAACGACCTGGGGCAGCGCGAGCCGGGCCTGGGCCTGCTGGATGTGCACAGCACCCGTGGCGAGGGCGCCCGCAACGTCGGCGACATCCTGGCCGAGGTGGACCCCCGGCTGGGGCTGCCGCCGCTGACCGGGTTCGAGAACCACCAGGGCGTCACCCATCTCGGCCCGGGGGTGGCTCCGCTGGCGACCGTCCAGCTGGGCGGCGGCAACGGGACCGGCGACGGCACCGAGGGCGCCTGGCGGGACACCGTGTTCGGCACCTATCTGCACGGCCCGGTGATGGCCCGCAACCCCGCGATGGCGGATCTGCTGATCAAGCTGGCGCTGGATGTGAGCGCGCTGCCGCCGGTGGACTCCAGCTGGTACGACGCCCTGCGGTCGGAGCGGATCTCGGCGGCCCGGCAGCAGCAGAACGCCTGACGCCGGGGGTGCCTCCGTCGGGGGGGGGCGGTGACCGGTGGGTGGGACGACCGGTCACGGGGGTCGCGCACCCGGAGCCTCGCAAGGCAGGCTGGGTGTACGAGACAACTGCATACGGGGTGCCCGTGCGATCCGCGGGCGCTCCGATGTCCTCCTGTGCGGGGGTGCCGACGGCGCCGCCTCCGCGGCTGCCCCCGTCTGGCCGGACGCTGGGGCCGGTATGATCGGATGACTCGATCCGACCGTTCCGTCACTTCGCGGCAACCTCCTCGCCAGACCGGCGCCGGAGCGGCCCGCTACGCTGGCGGGATTCGTTCCAATGTGGTGGTCCGGCCGTCCGGTTCTGCTCGGGAGTTGCAAAGCGATGCGTATTGGTGTGCTGACCAGCGGCGGTGACTGCCCTGGTCTGAACGCCGTGATCCGTTCCGTGGTCCACCGCGGAGTGGTCGACCACGGCGACGAGATCATCGGGTTCGAGGACGGCTGGCGGGGACTGCTGGAGGGCGCCTACCGCCCGCTCACCCTGGACTCGGTGAGCGGCATCCTGGCCCAGGGCGGCACGATCCTCGGTTCGACCCGGGTGCAGCCGAGCCACCTGCGCAACGGCGTGGCCAAGGCGAAGCAGTACTGCGAGGACCTCGGCCTGGACGGAATCATCCCGATCGGCGGCGAGGGCACCCTCAAGGCCGCCCGGCTGCTGAGCGACGGCGGGCTGCCGATCGTCGGCGTGCCCAAGACCATCGACAACGACATCGCCTGCACCGACGTCACCTTCGGCTTCGACACCGCCGTCTCGGTGGCCACCGAGGCGCTGGACCGGCTGAAGACCACCGCCGAGTCGCACCAGCGGGTGATGGTGGTGGAGCTCATGGGCCGCCACACCGGCTGGATCGCGCTGCACGCCGGCATGGCGGCGGGCGCGCACGCCATCGTGGTGCCCGAGCGGCCGTTCAACATCGAGAAGGTCACCCAGGTCGTCCGCGAGCGCTTCAACCGGGGCAAGAAGTTCGCCATCGTGGTCTGCGCGGAGGGCGCCAAGCCCGAGCCCGACACCATGCACTGGGAGGCGGGCACCACCGACATCTACGGCCACGAGCGGTTCACCGGGGTCGCCACCCAGCTCTCCCGCGAGCTGGAGCACCGCCTCGGCAAGGAGGCCAAGCCGGTCATCCTGGGCCACGTCCAGCGCGGCGGCACCCCGACCGCGTACGACAGGGTGCTCGCCACCCGGTTCGGCTGGCACGCCGTGGAGGCGGTGCACAAGGGCGCGTTCGGTCACATCACCGCACTCCAGGGCACCGACATCAACCTGGTCCCGCTGGCCGACGCGGTCGCCGACCTGAAGACGGTCCCGGCCGAGCGCTACGCCGAGGCCGAGACGGTCATCTGAGGCACCGCCGCACACCGTCCGCGACACGGTCCGCGACACCGTACGGGCCCCGGCGGGCCGCCCCCACGGGGTGGTCCGCCGGGGCCCGTCGCCGTCCGCCGCACCGCCCAGGGGGGCGGCTGCGGACGGCGGCCGGGGCGGCTCTAGTCTGGTGGGACGAAAGTCGGACGAAGCGGACCCGGCGGGTGCGCGCTTCGCCACCAGGGCTAGCTAGGGAAAGCGGGTTCCGCCCATGGGCGACGGCATGGCTGGAATGCACCACCACGGGGGGGTGCTGAAACCGTATTCGCTGTCGAGCGCCCTCGCCTGGTCGCCGGACTGGGTCTTCCTGCTCGGCTGCGTGGCGCTGCTGCTGCTCTACGGGGCGGGAGCGGTGCGGCTGTGGCGGCGCGGCGACCGCTGGCCGGCGGGCCGGGTGATCGCCTGGGTGGCGGGGCTGGCCACCGTGGTGCTGACCACCTGCACCGGCGTGAACGACTACGGGATGGTGCTGTTCAGCGCCCATATGCTCCAGCACATGGTGCTGAGCATGCTCTCACCGATCCTGCTGCTGCTCGGCGCCCCGATCACCCTGACGCTGCGGGCGCTGCACCCGGCCGGCAAGGGGCGCCGGGGGGTGCGGGAGCTGGTGGTGGCGCTGCTGCACAGCCGGTACGTACGGGTGATCTCGCACCCGGCGTTCACCATCCCGCTCTTCGTCGCCAGCCTGTACGGGCTCTACTTCACCCCGCTGTTCGACACCCTGATGAGCAGCCGCACGGGGCACATCGCGATGATGGTGCACTTCCTGGCGGTCGGTCTGGTCTTCTTCTGGCCGATCATGGGCGTGGACCCGGGGCCGCACCGGCCGGGCTATGTGATGCGCATCCTGGAGCTGTTCATGGGGATGCCGTTCCACGCCTTCTTCGGCGTGGCGGTGATGATGGCGAGCAATCTGCTGGTCGACACGTTCGCGCACCCGCCGGCCGGGCTGGGCGTCAACACGCTCGACGACCAGAAGATCGCCGGCGGCATCACCTGGGCGTTCGGCGAGATCCCGACCGCGCTGGTGCTGATCGCGCTGGTCTTCCAGTGGGCGAACTCCGAGGAGCGGCAGGCGCGGCGGCGCGACCGGGCGGCGGAGCGGGACGGCGACGCCGAGCTGGTCGCGTACAACGCCTATCTGGCGTCGCTGGAGGCGCGGTCCCAGGGCGGTGCGCCGCGCGCTGCCGCTGCGGCGGTGCAGCCGGTCGACGGACCGTAGCGGCGTCGGGTTCGGGACGGCGGCCGCCCGCGGCGCGCCCACGGTCGGGTGACCGGGCGCGCGGCGGGCGGCCGTCTGCGGTAGGTGTGGCTGCGAGACCTGTCCTGTGCCCCACCTCGCCCCCGTACCGTCCCGTTCCCGGAGGAACCCGCCATGCCCTGGAGCCGTGCCCTGCCCGCCGCCGCCCTGGCCGCAGCCGCCGCCCTGGTGGCCGTCCCGGCCCCGGGCGCCGCGGCCGACTCCCCCGGCCCGGCCGGCTCCCGGCTGGTGCTGACCCTGCACAGCGGCGAGAACGCCGCCGGGCGGGTGCTGGGCTCGGTCTCGCTGGAGTGCGCCCCGGACGGCGGCTCGCACCCCCGCCCCGGCGACGCGTGCGCCGCGCTGCGGGCCGCGCACGGCGATCCGGCGGCGGTGCGGGCCCAGCGGGGGGTGATGTGCCCGATGCTGTATGCCCCGGTCACCGGCCGCGTCGTCGGCAGCTGGGACGGCCACCCGGTGGAGTTCATCCGCACCTACGCCAACCGCTGCGTGGCCGGCGGCGAATCCGGCGGCGTCTTCCAGTTCTGACCCGGGCCCGTCCGCACGGGGCGCGGGTAGCTGCCGCGAACAGTCCCGCACCCCCGTGGCGGGCTGGGCGCGCAGTCCCCCGCGCCCCTGGCCGGCGCCCGGCCGGGCATCTGCCGCCCCGGGGCGGATCTCAGTGGTGGAAGGGGGCGTCGGACTCCCGGACGACGCGGAGGTGGCCGAGGACACTGCGGCCGGTGATCCGGATGACGGGGCCGTCCGCCCGGCCGGGGTGGTCGCCGGGGGTGGACCGCTTGCCGAGGAGCGCCGTGCCGGTGTCGTACACCTGGGCGTCGTCCGGCACCACCATCTCGACCTTGCCGCAGAAGGACCCCGCCTCGATCACCACCTCGCGCCGGGTGAAGACGGCATGGCTCAGGTCCAGGACCAGCGCGCCGAAGCGTGCCCGGAAGGCGCTCAGCGGCGGCACCGGCCACTGGCCGCCCCGGCGCAGCTTGCTGAGCACCACGACCACCGGCTCGCCGTCCCCCGGGGCCACGGGCGCGGTCGGGCGGCCGTCGGTCTCGGCGGGGAGGTCGCGGGTGAGCGGTGCCAGCTCGGCCAACGTACGGGCGCTGTAGGCGGCCTCCAGGCGCTCCGCGTGCTCCTCGGGGGTCAGCCGGCCCTGGGCGAGGGCGTCGGCCAGCCGGGCGGCCGTACGGTCGCGGTCGTGGTCGGCCGCGCGCAGGTCGGCGGCGGGCAGATCGGCGGCGGGCAGATCGGCGGCGGGCAGGTCGGCGGCGCTCGGATCGATGGCGGCGTCGGACCAGGGGCGGGTGGGCTTGGAAGCGGTCACCGGGCACTCCTGCTGCTGCTCTGCATGGAGAAACACGATATATCGCGTCTTGACACCGGTCAACACGCCCATCGCCACGGCAGCGGGTGCGAACGGCTGCGAAGGGGCGCGCGGTGAGCCGGTCGCGCCGGGCGGCTGACCGTCCCTCACCCCCTGGCCAGCGCATCCTCCCCTGACAACGCGTCCGCCGCCGATGCGTAGCGGGGCAGTTCCACCGAGCGACCCGGACGGGTGAGCGGACCACCCGTCCGGGCGCAGCGACGGCGTGTCGCCCGCGTGCCGTAGCCCGCTCCCCCGAATGCAGGAACGAACGCTCGTCGAACACTCCGCCGAGCGCCCCGTGAGCCCCCGTCGTGCCCCCGGTGACGCAGGTGTATTTCCGCAGGTGAAAGGAGAGTTGGGAATTGCGTACCAGGGTTCTGAGGGGTTGAAACCTGATCTGCCGAACAAGGCTTCAGCGGCCCCCGTCGGGCGGGTGACAAGAGTCACAAATAGCCGTCTCAAGATGAAGACGGGTCAGAAATCTGCCAATACTGGCGGCCGAACGCGACAAGTCCCCGTCACCGAGGCGGGGCGGTCCGGGCGGACGCCAAATCCCGCCACCGACCCGGATGCCAGGCGCGAGCTGTTTGCGGCGGGAGCGGGAGACCCAGGTACGGCGGGGTGCGTGAGCCCGGTCGCGGCAGTGCCGCGGCAAAGGTTCATCAGTGCCCCTTGGGGTGAAGCCACTTCGGTGGCCGGGCAGCTTTCGGTGCCCGAATCCGACAGGTCATCTTTCGCAGGCGGTTCCGGAAGGACTCGCATGTCTGCGACGTCTCGCACCCATGCCGGCAGGGCTGCCCAGCTCGCCGCCGACGCTGCCCCCGCAGCGCCGGTCGGCGCCGAGGAGGACGGTAGTACCCCCTCCCACCAGGGCGGTCGTCCGGGCTGGCAGCGTGGCCGGCTGATCAACCGGGTCGGCGCCACCGCCGTCCTGACGGCCGCCGCGATGGCCGGGGTCGGGCTGGCGCCCGGCTTCGCCACCCCGGCGGAGGCCGCGACGCTCTCGGCGAAGGCGCTGAGGATCGCCGCGACCAAGAAGGGGGCGCCGTATGTGTACGGCGCCGCCGGGCCGACCCGGTTCGACTGCTCGGGTCTGGTGATGTGGTCGTACCGGAAGGCGGGCAAGAAACTGCCGCGCACCGCACAGGCGCAGTACAACAAGGCGCACCACATCAAGAAGAGCAGCCTCAGGACCGGCGACCTGGTCTTCTTCCACCACGGCTCCAGCGTCTACCACGTCGGCATCTACGCCGGGAAGGGCAAGATCTGGCATGCCCCGCACAGCGGTGCGCGGGTGCGGCTGGAGAAGATCTGGGACAAGAGCGTCTGGTACGGCCGTATCGGCTGACCGGTAAATCCGGTAATCAATCCCGCCCGGCCGCCCTTCGGCGGAAGCGGTCGGGCGGGATTGCCGGTTATCCGAACGCATTCTCCGGAGCCGTCCGGGAAAGCACCTCGACGGCCCGGGTGAGCTGTGCGTCGGTCAGATCGGCGCGGGCGGTCAGCCGCAGCCGGGACTGGCCGTCGGGTACGGACGGCGGGCGGAAGCAGCCGACCCCGACCCCGGCCGCCCGGCAGTCGGCGGCCCAGGCGACGGCCTCCTCCGGGGAGGGGGCGCGTACCGAGACCACCGCCGCGTCCGGTCGGCCGGCCCGCAGCCCGGCGGCGGTGAGGCGGTCGGCCAGCAGCCGCGCGACCTCGCGGGCGCGGGCGGCGCGCTGCGGCTCCTCGCGCAGCAGCCGCAGCGCGCCGAGGGCCGCTCCGGCGGCGGCGGGGGCGAGCCCGGTGTCGAAGATGAAGGTGCGGGCGGTCTCGGTGAGGTGCCGGATGACCCGGCGCGGGCCGAGCACCGCCCCGCCCTGGGAGCCCAGCGACTTGGAGAGGGTGACGGTGACCACGGTGTCCGGCGCCCCCGCCAGGCCGCTGCCGGCCGCCGCGCCCGCCCCGCCGGGGCCGAGGACGCCCAGCCCGTGCGCGTCGTCGACCAGCAGCGCCGCGCCGTACTCCCGGCAGGCGGCGGAGAGGTCGGCCAGCGGTGCGGCGTCGCCGTCGACCGAGAAGAGGGAGTCGGTGACGACCAGCGCCGGGCCGCCGCCGTGCCCGGCCAGCGCGGCGCGCACCGCGCCGGGGTCGCGGTGCGGCACCGGGCGGACCTGGGCCCGGGAGAGCCGGCAGCCGTCGATCAGCGAGGCGTGGTTGTAGGCGTCGGAGACGACCAGCGTGCCCGGGGCGGTGAGCGCGGTGAGCGCGGCGAGGTTGGCCGCGTAGCCGGAGGAGAGGACCAGGGCCGCCTCGGTGCCGCAGAAGGCGGCCAGCTCCGCCTCCAGCTCGGTGTGCAGCTCGGTGGTGCCGGTGACCAGCCGGGAGCCGGTGGCGCCGCCGCCCCAGCGCAGCGCCGCGTCGGCGGCGGCGCGGGTCACCCGGGGGTGGCGGACCAGGCCGAGGTAGTCGTTGCTCGCCAGGTCCAGTACGGGGTCGTCGCTGGCCCGGCTGCGCAGCGTCCGGGTCAGTCCGGCGCGGGCGCGCTGCTCCGCCCGGGTGTCCAGCCAGTCGAAGACGGCGGCCGGGTCGGGGTGGGCGGGGCCGGCCGGGTGGGTCGGCGGGGCCTGGTCGGCGGCGGTGGGGTGGGCCATGCCGGGCACTCTGGCACGGCCCGGCGCGGGGCGGCAACGCGCCGCCGGTCACCCGGGCGGCCGGTGTCGCACCGGGTGGGGCCGCCGAGTGCCGAGCTTTGCCGGGTACCGGGCCGACCAGGCAGTATGGGGCAGTGACCCTCATCGACGAGCTGCCCGGCAGCGCAGATCCTGACACCCTGTTCGAAGTCTTCGCCGGCTGGGCCGCGGAGCGGGGGATCACGCTCTACCCCCACCAGGAGGAGGCGCTGATCGAGATCGTCTCCGGGGCGAACGTCATCCTCAACACGCCGACCGGCTCCGGGAAGAGCCTGGTGGCGGCGGGGGCGCACTTCACCGCGCTGGCGCGCCGGGAGCGGACCTTCTACACCGCGCCGATCAAGGCGCTGGTGTCGGAGAAGTTCTTCGAGCTGGTGAAGATGTTCGGCACCGCCAACGTCGGCATGATGACCGGCGACGCCAGCGTCAACCCGACGGCGCCGGTGATCTGCTGCACCGCCGAGGTGCTGGCCAGCATCGCGCTGCGGGACGGCGAGCGGGCGGACATCAGCCAGGTGGTGATGGACGAGTTCCACTTCTACGCCGAGCCGGAGCGGGGCGTGGCCTGGCAGGTGCCGCTGATCGAGCTGCCGCAGGCCCAGTTCCTGCTGATGTCGGCGACGCTGGGCGACGTCCGCCGCTTCGAGGCGGATCTGCGGCGCCGCACCGGGCGGCCGACCACGGTGGTGAAGTCGGTGGAGCGGCCGGTGCCGCTGTTCTACGAGTACCGCCGCACCACCATGCACGACACGCTGGAGGAGCTGCTGACCACCGGGCAGGCGCCGGTGTACGTGGTGCACTTCACCCAGGCGGCGGCGGTGGAGCGGGCGCAGTCGCTGATGAGCATCAACATGTGCAGCAAGGCGGAGAAGGACGCCATCGCCACCCTGATCGGCAACTTCCGGTTCACCACCAAGTTCGGCCGCAATCTGTCGCGTTTCGTCCGGCACGGCATCGGGGTGCACCACGCCGGGATGCTGCCCAAGTACCGGCGGCTGGTGGAGCGGCTGGCGCAGGCGGGCCTGCTGAAGGTGATCTGCGGTACGGACACCCTGGGCGTCGGCGTCAACGTACCGATCCGCACCGTGCTGTTCACCGCGCTCAGCAAGTACGACGGGCAGCGAGTGCGGCTGCTGCGCGCCCGGGAGTTCCACCAGATCGCCGGGCGGGCCGGCCGGGCCGGCTTCGACACCGTCGGCCAGGTGGTGGCGCAGGCGCCCGAGCATGTGGTGGAGAACGAGAAGGCGCTGGCCAAGGCGGGTGACGACCCGAAGAAGCGCCGCAAGGTGGTCCGCAAGAAGGCCCCCGACGGGTTCGTCAACTGGGGCGAGGAGACCTTCGAGCGGCTGATCGCCGCCGAGCCGGAGCCGCTGGTCTCCCGGTTCCGGGTGACCCACGCGATGCTGCTGTCGGTGATCAGCCGGCCGGGCAACGCCTTCGAGGCGATGCGGCGGCTGCTCACCGACAACGACGAGGAGCGCCCCGCGCAGCGGCGGCACATCCGCACCGCCATCGCCATCTACCGCTCGCTGCTGGACGCGGGCGTGGTGGAGCGGCTGCCCGAGCCCGACGCGGAGGGCCGGATCGTCCGGCTGACCATGGAGCTCCAGGAGAACTTCGCGCTCAACCAGCCGCTCTCCACCTTCGCGCTGGCCGCCTTCGAGCTGCTGGACCCGGCGTCCCCGACGTTCGCGCTGGATGTGATGTCGGTGGTGGAGTCCACGCTGGACGACCCGCGGCAGATCCTGGCCTCGCAGGAGAACAAGGCGCGCGGCGAGGCCGTGGCCCAGATGAAGGCGGACGGGGTCGAGTACGAGGAGCGGATGGAGCGGCTCCAGGAGATCAGCTACCCCAAGCCGCTGGAGGAGCTGCTCCAGCACGCGTACGACGTCTACCGCCGCGCCCACCCGTGGATCGGTGACCACCCGCTGCGGCCCAAGTCGGTCGCCCGCGACCTGTACGAGCGGGCGATGACCTTCGCGGACTACGTGGGCCACTACGAGCTGGCGCGCGGCGAGGGGCTGGTGCTGCGCTATCTGGCGGGCGCGTACAAGGCGCTGGAGCAGACCGTGCCGGAGGACGTGAAGACCGACGACCTCAAGGACCTGATCGCCTGGCTGGGCGAGCTGGTGCGGCAGGTCGACTCCAGCCTGCTGGACGAGTGGGAGCAGCTGGCCAACCCGGTGGGCGAGGACGGCGCGCCCGTGGCGTTCGAGGAGCGGACCGCGCCGGTGACGGCC
This sequence comes from Streptomyces sp. NPDC092296, assembly GCF_044755465.1. Taxonomy (NCBI): domain Bacteria; kingdom Bacillati; phylum Actinomycetota; class Actinomycetes; order Kitasatosporales; family Streptomycetaceae; genus Streptomyces; species Streptomyces sp. NPDC092296. The sequence continues at coordinate 15,270 of NZ_JBIVRB010000025.1, forward strand.
AATGCGCGGGCGTTCCGGGTGCTGGTGCGCAATGAGCTGTTCCGGCGGGTGGAGCTGGCGGCGCTGGAGCGGTACGGCGACCTGGGGGCGCTGGACGGCGAGTTCGGCTGGGACGCGGACCGGTGGGCGGACGCGATGGACGGCTACTGGGAGGAGCACGACGACCTGGGGACGGGGCCGGACGCGCGGGGGCCCAAGCTGCTGCTGATCGAGGAGGAGCGGGGGCTGTGGCGGCTGCGGCAGATCTTCGACGACCCGGCGGGTGACCACGACTGGGGGATCAGCGCCGAGGTCGACCTGGCCGCCTCCGACGAGGCGGGGCACGCCGTGGTCCGGGTGACCGGGGTGGACCGGCTCTGAGCCGGGGCGGGGGCGGGGTTCCTCGCGCCCCCGGGGGCTGTGCCGGGGTCGATCCGCTACGCGGGGGATCGACCCGGCCGGTCCCCCGGCGGTGCGGGCGGGGGTCAGAGCCAGACGAACTGGCTGCCCGCGGCGTGGGCGACGGTGCGGGTGGCCTGGGCCAGCTGCTCCTGGTCGACGGCGGTGGGCTGGTGGCCGTCGCGGAAGGCGGAGCTGGTGACGGTGACGTAGCTGCGCACCGCCGCGACCCGGCTGAAGCGCGCGTTGGCGGGCGGCATCACCGGCGGCGGGGTCTCGTCCTCGTCGGTGGCGGTGGTCTCCGGGAGGACGAAGGCGACGTCCGAGGCGTTGCCGGTGAGCACTTCGGCGGCCTCGCGGGCGCTGGTGTCGTCCTTGAAGCGCAGCACCGTGACGGTGGTGAAGACCTCGCCGTCCGTCCGGGTGTAGGTGGCCCCGATGTAGCCCGCGCAGCCGATCTTCCGCACCCGGGAGGCGCTGCGGCCCGTCACGACCTTGGCGCAGTCGGTGCCCTGCTGGGCGGCGGAGCGCGCGGCCTTGGCGGTCCCCACGCCCAGGGTGTCCTTCGCCGGGAAGTACTGCTCGACGGCGAAGCCGTCCGGCGCGGCGGAACCGGTCGGCGCGGCGGCGGCGCCGGCCGTCGGACGGGTGCCGGCCGCGTCCTGGGAGTCACCGAAGCCGCCGAGCAGGCTCTCGCCGCTGCGGTCCATCCAGAGCACCACCGCGAGGCTCCCCACCAGCAGGAAGGAGACCGCCGCCCACAGCCGGGGCGAACCCCGGCGCCGAGACCGGGCGTGCCCCCGGGGGCCGCCCTCCCCGGCGGAACCGGCCTGGGCTGGATCACGGTGCGGGGCGGTGCCCTCCCCCTGCTGTGTCATGGCACCGGAGTCTATGCGGACTGATCTTGAACGGCCAGGCGGGGCACTCCCCGGCGCGCAGGGGGGCGTTCGTGAGCTGGGTCACTACTGTACGCGGTGACACTGTGACAACCGGTCAAAGGTCGCGGTGGATCTTCTGGAAGGTTCCGTACTGGCGCGGCCCGCACCCCGAAGGCAGGATCTGGCCCATGGATCTCCTGGACACGCTGGTCACCAAGGGTCTCCGCCGCGAGCTCCCCACCCGGGAGGAGGCCCTCGCCGTACTGGCGACCTCGGACGACGAACTGCTCGACGTGGTGGCGGCGGCGGGGCGGGTGCGGCGGCAGTGGTTCGGCCGCCGGGTCAAGCTCAACTACCTGGTCAACCTCAAGAGCGGCCTCTGCCCCGAGGACTGCTCGTACTGCTCGCAGCGGCTCGGCTCCGAAGCCGGAATCCTCAAGTACACCTGGCTGAAGCCGGCCCAGGCCGCCGAGGCCGCCGCCGCCGGGGTGTCGGGCGGCGCCAAGCGGGTCTGCCTGGTGGCGAGCGGGCGCGGGCCCACCGACCGGGACATCGACCGGGTCGCGGACACCATCGCCGCGATCAAGGGGCAGCACGAGGCGGTGGAGGTCTGCGCCTGCCTGGGGCTGCTCTCCGACGACCAGGCCGAGCGGCTGCGGGCGGCGGGCGCCGACGCGTACAACCACAACCTCAACACGGCGGGCGACCGGTACGCGGACATCTGCACCACCCATGACTTCCAGGACCGGGTGGACACCGTGCGGCAGGCGCAGGCGGCGGGTCTGTCGGCCTGCTCCGGGCTGATCGCGGGCATGGGCGAGAGCGACGCGGACCTGGTGGACGTGGTCTTCTCACTGCGCGAGCTGGACCCGGACTCGGTGCCGGTCAACTTCCTGATCCCGTTCGAGGGAACGCCGCTGGCCAAGGAGTGGAACCTCACCCCGCAGCACTGCCTGCGCATCCTGGCGATGGTCCGGTTCGTCTGCCCGGACGTGGAGGTGCGGCTCGCCGGAGGCCGTGAGGTGCATCTGCGCACCCTCCAGCCGCTCGCCCTGCACCTGGCGAACTCGATCTTCCTGGGCGACTACCTCACCAGCGAGGGCCAGGCCGGGCAGGCCGACCTCGACATGATCGCGGACGCGGGCTTCGAGGTGGAGGAGAGCGGCCGCACCACCCTGCCCCGGCACCGGGCCGAGGCGGCCGCCGATGCCGCCGATGCCGGCTGCGGCAGCGCCGGCGGGGGCTGCGGGCCGTGCGGCGGCGCGGCGCAGGAGCCGGCGGTGGAGCCGGCCGGGGTCGCGGTGGCGGCGCAGCCCGGGGAAGCGCGTACCGATCTGGTGCAGGTGCGGCGGCGCGGTGCCGGTACCGACCTGCCGCCGAACGCCTGACCGATGCACCAGGGAACCATGGCACACGGCAAGGAGCGGGACGTGGCGCCGCTGACCCCGAGCGCGCTGCTGGAGCTGGACCGGGCGCATGTCTGGCACCCGTACGGCGCGATGCCGGCGGCGGTGCCGCCCTATCCGGTGGAGTCCGCCTCGGGGGTGCGGCTGCGGCTGGCCGAGCCGGTCGAGGGCCGACGGGAGCTGGTGGACGGGATGTCCTCCTGGTGGGCGGCGATCCACGGGTACCGGCACCCGGTGCTGGACGCGGCCGTCCAGGACCAGCTGGGCCGGATGAGCCATGTCATGTTCGGCGGCCTGACCCATGAGCCGGCGGTCCGGCTGGCGGCGACGCTGGCCCGGATCGCCCCCGGTGACCTGGAGCACGTCTTCCTGGCCGACTCCGGTTCGGTGGCGGTCGAGGTGGCGGTCAAGATGTGCCTCCAGTACTGGCGCTCGCTGGGGCGGCCCGGCAAGCGGCGGCTGCTGACCTGGCGCGGCGGCTACCACGGCGACACCTTCCACCCCATGTCGGTCTGCGACCCGGACGGCGGGATGCACCACCTGTGGGGCGGGGTGCTGCCCCGGCAGGTCTTCGCCGGGGAGCCGCCGGCCGGCCATGACGCGCCGGTCGACGCGGCGTACGCGGCGGAGCTGGCCGACCTGGTGGAGCGGCACGCGGACGAGCTGGCGGCGGTGATCGTGGAGCCGGTGGTGCAGGGGGCCGGCGGGATGCGGTTCCACTCCCCCGGCTATCTGCGGGTGCTGCGGGAGGTCTGCGACGCACACGGCGTGCTGCTGGTGTTCGACGAGATCGCGACCGGCTTCGGCCGGACCGGTGAACTGTTCGCGGCCGACCACGCGGGCGTCGTACCCGATGTGATGTGCGTGGGCAAGGCGCTGACCGGCGGCTATCTCACCATGGCGGCGACGCTCTGCACCCCGGCGGTGGCGGCGGGGATCAGCGGCGGCGAGGTGCCGGTGCTGGCGCACGGGCCGACGTTCATGGGCAATCCGCTGGCCGCCGCCGTCGCCAACGCCTCGATCGGGCTGCTGCTGGCGCAGGACTGGCGCGGCGAGGTCGAGCGGGTGGCGGCCGGGCTGCGGACCGGTCTGGCCGGGGCCGCCGAGGTGCCCGGGGTGGCGGACGTACGGGTGCTCGGCGCGATCGGCGTCGTCCAGCTGGACCATGAGGTGGACGTGGTCGCGGCGACCCGGGCGGCGGCGCGGCACGGCGTCTGGCTGCGTCCGTTCCGGGACCTCGTCTACACGATGCCGCCGTACATCACCGGCGACGACGACCTGGCCCGGATCGGGGCCGCGGTCACGGCCGCGGCGGCGGCCGGTTAGCGAACGGAGCGGGAGATGGGCGTACTCGTCGTCACGGGTACCGGGACCGAGATCGGCAAGACCGTCGTCACGGCGGCCGTCGCGGCGCTGGCGCTGGCCGCCGGGCGGCGGGTGGCCGTGCTCAAGCCCGCCCAGACCGGGGTGGCCCCCGGCGAGCCCGGGGACGTGGACGAGGTGGCGCGGCTGGCCGGTCCCCTCACCCGCCGCGAGCTGGCCCGGTACCCCGAGCCGCTGGCCCCCGACACGGCCGCGCGGCGGTCCGGGCTGCCGCCGGTCGACCCGGCGCGGACCGCCGAGGCGGCGGCGCGGCTGGCCGCCGGGCACGATCTGGTGCTGGTGGAGGGCGCGGGCGGGCTGCTGGTCCGCTATGACGAGCGGGGGCGGACCCTCGCGGACGCGGCTCGGGCGATGGTGGACGCGGGCCTCCCGGTGGACGTCCTGGCGGTGGCCCCGGCCGGGCTGGGGACGCTCAACGGTACGGCGCTGACGGCCGAGGCGCTGTCCACCCGGGGGCTGCCGCTGCTGGGCGTGGTGGTCGGCTCCTGGCCCGCGCACGCCGATCTGGCGGCGCGCTGCAACCTGGCCGACCTGCCGGTGGTGGCGGGGGCGCCGCTGCTGGGGGCGCTCCCGGCGGGCTGCGCGGCCACCGGCGGCCCCGCCTTCCTGGCCGCCGCCCGCTCCGGCCTCGCCCCCTGCCTCGGCGGCCTCTTCGACCCGGGGCGCTTCACCGCCCACCACGCCGCGCCGCTCCCGGCGGGGGTGGGGTGAGTCGGCGCGGGGCGGGGGCTTGTGCGCCACCGGGTGCGGGGGTGTACGGGGGCGGGGGGTTGGTCGCGCAGTTCCCCGCGCCCCTGCCGACGTACGGCACCCGTAACAGGGGCCGGGCCGGTGCGCCACCCGGGGGCGGGGGTACGGCAGGGTTCAGCGTTCTACGCAGTGGGGGGGTTGGTCGCGCAGTTCCCCGCGCCCCAGCCGGGGTGCGGCACCCGTAACAGGGGCCGGGTCGGTGCGCCACCCGGGGGCGGGGGTACGGCAGGGTTCAGCGTTCTACGCAGGTGGGTGGTTGGTCGCGCAGTTCCCCGCGCCCCTGCCGGGGTGCGGCATCCCCGCCTCGAGGGCCGGGTCGGTGCGCCGCCCGGGGGCGGGGGTACGGCAGGGTGCGGGGATGTACGCGATGGTGGTGGGCTGGTCGCGCAGTTCCCCGCGCCCCGGCCAGGGTGCGGCATCCCCGCCTCGGGGGCCGGGTCGGTACGCCGCCCGGGGGCGGGGGTACGGCAGGGTTCAGCGTTCTACGCAGTGGGGTGGTTGGTCGCGCAGTTCCCCGCGCCCCTGCCGGGGCGGGTCAGGTCGCAGGGTCGGCAGAGTCGACCTCGGTGGTGCCGAGGCGGGCGTACACCTCCGGGCGGCGGGAGCGCATCCGCAGCGCGACGGCGACGCCGACCAGGAAGACGACGGGCACCAGGGCGATCAGCGGCCAGTTGACGGCCGGCCCCCGCCCGGTGAACAGGTCGAACTTCCAACACACCAGGGCGGTCGCGCCGCAGAGCAGCACGGTGGCCGCCAACGGGGCGACCACGGAGCGCAGGCGTCCGACGCCGTGCCCGTCCTCGCGGCGGAAGAAGGAGAACACCGCGAAGGCGGCGAGCGCCTGGAGCAGCAGGATGCCGACCACACCGGGCGAGTTCACCCAGAGGAAGAACTGGTTGTACGGGTCGATCCCGGACGCTGCGGCGGCCAGCACGGCGAGCGCCGCCACCACGGACTGGATCGCACCGCCGATCCACGGTGAGCGGTGCTTGGGGTGGACCCTGCGGAACACGGCCGGGGCGGCCTGCTCGCCGGCGAGCGCGTAGCCGTAGCGGGTGATGGTGTTGTGGAAGGCCAGCAGCGCCGCCAGCAGGCTGGTCACGATCAGGATGCGCTGGAGGTCGGTCGCCCAGCCGCCGACGTACCGGGTCATGGCCGTGAAGAACATCCCGGACGGGTCGTCCGCCGCTGCCTTGACCACGCCCTCGTCGCCGAAGGCCTGCACGATGGCCCAGGTGATGAAGGTGTAGAAGAGGCCGAGGAAGGCGATGGCGGCGTAGGTCGCGCGCGGCACGGTGCGGTTCGGCTGCCGGGCCTCCTCGCGGTAGATGGCCGTCGCCTCGAAGCCGATGAAGGCGGCGAAGGAGAGGCCCAGCACGCCCCCCATGCCGCCCCGGAAGACATGCGACGGTGCGAACGAGGCGAAGCTCAGCCCATGCGCACCGCCCTTGACCAGCACTGCCACCGCGAGCAGCGCCAGGACGCCGGTCTCCGCGATCAGCAGCGCGCCGAGCACCTTGGCGCCGAGGTTGATGCTCCGGTAGCCGAGGAACCAGACCAGCGCCACCCCGATCAGCGCCCACACCGGCCACGGCAGGTCCAGGCCGACCAGGTCGGCGGCGGTGACCTTGGCGAAGTAGCCGAAGGCGCCGAACATGCCGATCTGGATCGCGTTGTAGGAGAACACGGCGAGCAGCGCCGCGCCCAGCCCGGCCGGTCGGCCGAGGCCCCGGGTGACATACGCGTAGAACGCTCCGGCGTTCCTGATGTGCGCCGTCATGGCGGTGAAGCCGATGGCGAAGACCGCCAGCACGATGCCGGTGGCGAGGTACGCGGCGGGGGCGCCGATGCCGCCGAAGAGGATCGCCAGCGGCGCCACACCGGCCATCACGGTGAGCGGGGCGGCTGCGGCGACCACGAAGAAGACGATGTCGCCGACGCCGAGGACGCCGCGTTCCAGCCGGGGACCGGCGGCGGCCGCCGCGCCGTCGGGCGCGGACGCGGCGCCGCTGCGGGCGGCGGGGGCCGACGGGGGTGCGGCCGAGTCGGGGTGCAGGCTCATGGGCTCTCCCTTGGCGGACGGGTGCGGGTGTCCGCTGTGACGGGTGCGGGTGCGGGCCGGTGGGGCCGGCCCGTACCTCGGGGCTGTCGACGGCCACCGGAGGCGGTGGCGACGGCCCGGCGGACGGGGGCTCGCCGGGGTGCGGTGGGGGCGTACGCGGTCAGCGGGGTCGTGCGGTCAGGGGAGGCGTGCGGTCACGGGGTGCGCGGTCCGTGGGTGCGGGTGCCGCCCAGCCAGGTGCCCAGCACCGCCACGGCCGGCAGGTCGGCGGCGGGGACCCGGTACGGGTCGGTGGCCAGCTGTACCAGGTCGGCGCGCATTCCGGGGCGAAGCACGCCCCAGAGATCTTCCTCGTACGCCTGGTGGGCGACACCGGCGGAGTAGGCGGCGAGGGCGTCCCGCAGCCCGATCCGCTGCTCGGGGAGCCAGCCGCCGGCCGGGACGCCGCCGGGGGTCTGCCGGGTGACGGCGGTGGCGATGCCGGGCAGCGGCTCATAGGGGGTGACCGGCCAGTCGCTACCGAAGGATACCTGGGCGCCGCTGCGCAGCAGTTCGGCGATCTGGTATTGGCGGCTGCCTCGGACGTCACCGATCCGGGGCAGGGTGAGCTGGGTCATCAGCTCGTCGGGCTGCGCCCAGAGCGGTTCGAAGTTGGCGGTGACGCCCAGCGCGGCGAAGCGCGGCAGGTCGGCGGGGTCCACCAGTTGCAGATGGGCGAGCACGGGTCGCCGGTTGCGCGGGCCGTTGCGCCGGGCGGCGGCTTCGACCGCGTCCAGCGCGATGCGGACGCCGTGGTCCCCGATGGCGTGGATGTGGGCCTGGAAGCCGAGTGCGTCCACGGCGGTGACGGCCTCGGCCAGCTCCTCGCCGGTCCAGTTGGCGGCGCCGTGGGAGTGCGGGCAGTCGGTGTACGGCTCCAGCAGGGCGGCGGTGCCGGACTCGATCACGCCGTCGGCGAAGAACTTGACGCTGCGCGCGGTGACCAGGCCGGCTCCCTCCGCCGCGACGCGGGCGCGGTCGGCGGCCAGTGCGGGCAGCCGGTCGCGCCAGCCGTCCGGGGCCAGCAGCAGCGCGAGGTTGGCCCGGACGCGGAGCACCCCGGACCGGGCGGCGGCGGTCCAGGCGGCCACCTGGGAGTGCTCCACCCAGGCGTCCTGGACCCAGGTGAGTCCGGCCGCCGCCAGCAGTCCGGTGACCTCGGCGAGGGCGGCCACCTGCTCGTCCAGGTCCGGCTCCGGGACGAGGCTCAGCAGCGGGTCGAGCGCGCCGAACTCGCGCAGGGTGCCCAGCGGCTCGCCGTCCGGGCGGCGCACGATCTGGCCGTGCGCCGGGTCGGGGGTGTCCGCGCTGAATCCGGCGCGCCGCAGTGCCTCGCTGTTCGCCCAGCCGGTGTGGTGGTCCATGGTGCGGAGCAGGACGGGCCGGTCGGCCACCGCCGTGTCGAGCACCCGGGCGTCGAACAGGCCGCCCTCGACCAGCCAGGGGTCGAAGGCGTCACCACGGACCCACTCGGCCTCGGGGTGCTCGGCGGCCCATCGGCGTACGGCTTGCAGGATCTCCTCGACGCTGGTGCAGTCGCGCACCGGTACGCCGCGCAGGCCGATGCCGCCGAGCAGCGGGTGGATGTGGCCGTCGCCCCAGGAGGGGAGCAGCGCGCCGCCGGCCAGGTCGACGAGTCGGGTGCGCTCGCCGCGCAGCGCGAGGGCGTCGGCGCCGAGTGCGGTGATCCGGCCCGCGGTGACCGCCAGGGCGTCGGTCACGGGCTGGTGCGGGTCGCCGGTGTGGACGGTACCGCCACTGAAGAGCACGTCGGCGTGCATCGGGGCCGCCCTCCTCTTGTTACTGAACCAGATTCGGTTAAGTTAGGCGGGCAGCTCGACTGCGGGCAAGAGTTTTATTGAAAGTAATTCAGTAAACTTTCGGTTACAAGGGGGATGATCATGGGCCGACCGCGGACACCGCTGCTCGACCGCCAGCGCATCGTGGACGCCGCACTCACGCTCGCCGACGAGGCGGGCGACCTGACCATCCCGGCGCTGGCGGGGGCGCTGCGGGTCAGCCCGTCGGCGCTCTACCACCATGTGGCCGGGCGGGCGGAGATCATCGCCCTGATGCGGCGCGAGCTGGCCCAGCGGATCGGTGACCCCGGCCTGTGGGAGCTGCCGTGGGACCAGGCGCTCGACGCCTGGGCGCACGCCTATCGCGATGCCTTCGCCGAGCACCCGGGGATCATCCGGCTGCTCGCCACCGCGCCGCTGTCCGAGCCCTTCATGCACACCCTCTACGAGGGGGCCGTCACGGTCCTCGACGAGGCCGGCTTCGAGACCGCCCAGGTGATGGGGATCATCACGGCGCTGGAGAGCTTCGTCCTCGGCTCGGCGTTGGACCTGGTGGCCCCGTCGGCCATGGTCGACGCGGTGGTCCGGGACACCACCCCCCGGCTGGCCGCCGCCCTGGACGCGGGCCCGGCCGGCCGCAGCCGCGCGGACCACGCGTTCGAACTCGGCCTGCGGGCACTGATCACCGGCTACCGCAGCCTGCTCGTACCCGTCCCGGAGCACCCGACGCCCACCACCACCCCGGTCGTACCCCCGGCGGCACGCACCGCCGCGCCCGTCCCCGGCGACGCCGTGACCGCATAGGTTCGCCGGCGGCCGTCCTGCGGTGTCGGCGTCGCGTAGGTCTCCGTGACACCGGGAGCGGCTTTCGGGCAGTCGGTAGCTGCCCTTGATCGCCCGTCACATCGGGGCGGATATTCGCTGGACAGTACCCAGGCCGGCGGTCAGCATGGGCCGGATGCAGCAGGGGAAGATCTGGGGCGCGGAGACCGCACAGCGCTATGACACGCCCGGTTCCGGCATGTTCGCGGCTGAGGTCCTGGGGCCGACCGTGGACCGCCTCGCCCGGCTCGCGGGCGAGGGAGCAGCGCTTGAGTTCGCCATCGGGACCGGCCGGGTAGCCGTCCCGCTCGCGGGGCGAGGAGTCCCGGTCACCGGCATCGAGTTGTCACCGGCGATGGTGGCGCGGCTGCGCACCAAGGCGGACGAGGCGGTGATCCCGGTGGTCATCGGTGACATGGCGACCACGGCCGCCCCCGGCGAATACACCCTGGTCTACCTCGTCTACAACACGATCTCCAACCTGCTCACCCAGGCCGAGCAGGTCGAGTGCTTCCGTAACGCCGCCCGGCACCTCGCGCCCGGTGGCCGGTTCGTGGTCGAGCTCTGGGTGCCTGAGCTGCGCAGGCTTCCACCGGGCCGGACGGCCACCGTCTGGCAGTCCGAGCCCGGCTACATCGGCTTGGACACCTACGACGTCCTGCGTCAGCACGTCGTGTCGCACCACTTCCGATTCGACGAGACCGAGCAGGCCGAGCTGTTCCGCAGCCCGCACCGCTACATCTGGCCGGCCGAACTCGACCTGATGGCGCAACTGGCCGGGTTCGAACTGGAGGCCAGGCATGCGGACTGGAGCGGCGCGGAATTCACCGCCGAGTCGCGCTCCCACGTCTCCGTGTACCGCATTCCGTCGGCGCGGTGACGCCGCGAGGGAAGTGAACCGCCCGTTTCGCCGGCGGGCCGGACGGGCGGTGGGCCGCCGCTGACAGCGGCGGCCCGCCGTCAGCACCGTCAGTGCTCGGGGACGGCAAGGGGCTTGGTCCACCTGGTCCACTGCGCGTTCGCCGCGTATCCGGCGGCCTGCCAGGTCGTACGGCCGAGCCCGTTGCGGTCCAGCACCATGGCGTCGGCCCGGCGCCCGCCGAGGGTGCGGAAGCGGGACTCGGCGGCGTCCAGCAGGGCGGTGGCGACACCCTGACGGCGGTGGTCGGGGTGGACGGCCAGCCGGTAGAGGTGGCAGCGCCAGCCGTCCCAGCCGGCGATCACGGTGCCGACGATGCGGCCGGCCCGCTCCGCGACGATCAGCGCTTCGGGGTCGCGGGCCAGCAGCCGGGCGAGGCCGTCCTCGTCGTCGGTGACGCTCCTCCCCTCGGCCGCCAGCGCCCAGAAGGCGAGCAGTTCGGCGTTCTCGGCGGGACGGGCGGAGCGGATCAGGATGTCGTTCACCCCCGTAGGTCTACCAAGGACGCCAAGCGCCCGGCCAGGGGTTTTCCACGCCCCGCCCGGCGCGGAGAACCCGGTTGCGCCACCGCCGCCCGGCCCGCGACGGTGGGCGCGCGGCTCCGCCCCGGCCGCGCACCCCCGCCGTACCCGTCCGCCCGGGGCCGCGCCGGGAGCTGCCGGCGTATCTGACCGGCCGGACGTTCCGCCCCGGCGCCGTCCACACCGAGGGCGAGGTCGACATCGCCATCGCGCAGTACTGGGACGACTGCGCGGCACTGCGCCGCCACCTGGTCGACGGCGGTCTGCTGGTCCGCACCGCCGACGGCAGCCGCTACCGCCGGGCGGCCTGACCCCGGCTCGGGGGCGCCCGCCGCTCGGTACGATGCCGGGGAACGGTGGCGGTGCGGCAAGTCGAGGGGGACGCGCGGGTGGCGGCGGAGAGGCCCGGTCCGGCGGCCGACGGCTCCGGCGGGTGGAGCGGCGACCCCCTGCTGTCCGAGCTGATGCCCTGGTCGGTGCCGGGCCCGCGCACCGGACGGGACTGGGTGCGGGCGCCCGCCGCCGACACGCTGCGGGCCCGCTGGCGCCTGCTGCTCGCCGCCGGCGAGGAGGCCGAGCGGGCCGCGCTCTTCCGGCCCAGCCGCTCCCGTACGCTGCGTACCGCCGTCGCCCAGCTGCCCGGCCGGCCGTCCTCCACCGTCCGACTGGCCCGGGAGCAGGGGCCCTGCCCCGAGCCGGTGCCGATCCGGCACGGCGCCTTCGACCGCCAGTGGCTGCTGGCCGACCACCGGCTGCTGGACGCCGCCCGCCCCGAGCTATGGCGGGTCGCGGACGACGCGCAGCTGTTCGCGGTCGTCCAGGAGCCGCCGGGCCCGGCGGTGGTCTTCAGCGCCGAACTCCCCGACGGCCACCGCCCCCGGGGCCGGGGCGCGGTCCATCCGCTGCACCGCCGCCCCGGCGGCCGGGAGGCCAACCTCGCCCCCGGGCTGACCGCGCTGCTGGCGGCGCGGCTCGGCACGGCCGTGGCCGCCGAGGACATGGCCGCCTGGATCGCGGCGGTGGCCTGCCATCCGGCGCCGCCGCACCGCCCCGGCCCCGTCGCACCGCCCGCCGTACCGCTGCCCGCCGACCCGGCGCTGTGGCGGCGCGGCACCGCGCTGGGCCGCCGGGTGCTGTGGCTGAGCACCTTCGGCGCGCGCTGCGCCGACCCGGCCACCGACCGCCCGGCCGGACGGCCCCGGATGCCCGGCGGTCAGCGGCCCTTCGTCCGGCGGCCGGTCCCCGACACGCCCGGCGGCTTCCCGGAGCAGCTGGCGTACGACGCCGAGGAGCGGGCGCTGCTGCTGGGTGACGGCCGGATCGCCCCGGTGGCGGCCGGGGCGTGGGAGTACCGGGTCGGCGGGGAGCGGGTGCTGGAGGCGTGGTTCGCGGAGCGGGCGGCCGCTGCCGCCGGGGCGCCGCCCGGCTCGCTGGAGGCGGTGCGGCCCGCCGGGTGGCCGCAGGCGTGGACGACCGAGCTGATCGACCTGGCCACGGTGCTGTCGCTGCTGGCCGCGCTGCACGGCGACCAGGCGGCGCTGGTCCGCGACCTGGCGGCGGCGCCCCGGATCGGCTCCGCCGAGCTGCGGGCCGCCGGGGTGCTGCCCGCCCCGGCGTGGGCGGTCCGGCCGGCCTCGGTGCTGAACCACCGCGAGGAGGGCCCGGACGGGCAGTTCGCCCTGCTGTGATCCGGCGGCCCGCGCCGGGCGGGGTAGGGTCGTGGCCTGCCGGGGATCAGTCGCGGAGGGGCCGTTGTCGAGCGTCATGGGAGTACCGGCCGAGCTGCGGCCTGCGGAGTTCGTCCGGGCGCACACCCGGTTGGCGCCCGCCCCGTACGTACCGGAGGTGCGGCTGCACCAGGCCGACGAGGCGATCGGGCTGTGGGAGCGAACCGAGCAGTACGGCGGGGTGCGGATGCCGCCGCCGTTCTGGGCGTTCGCCTGGGCCGGCGGGCAGGCGCTGGCCCGCCATGTGCTGGACCGGCCGCAGACCGTCGCCGGGCGGACGGTGCTCGACCTCGCGTCCGGGTCGGGGCTGGTGGCGGTGGCCGCCGCGCTGGCCGGGGCGGCGGCGGTGACGGCGAGCGACATCGACGGGTTCGCGGCGGCGGCGACGGAGCTCAACGCGGCGGCGAACGGGGTCGCGGTGGCGTCCCGCCTCGGTGACCTGCTGGACGGGGACGGCGCGGGCGCCGAGGTGGTCCTCGCGGGGGACGTCTTCTACGAGCGGCCGATGGCCGAGCGGGTGCTGCCGTTCCTGGAACGGGCCCGCGACCGGGGCGCCCTGGTGCTGGTCGGTGACCCCGGGCGGGCCTATCTGCCCCGGGACCGGTTCGAGGCGCTGTCGGTGCACGACGTGCCGGTGGTGGCCGACCTGGAGGACCGCGCGGTCAAGGCCACCACCGTCTGGCGGCTGCCCGCTTCCTGACCGGCCGTCAGCGCCCCAAGGAGCACCCCCGCCGCCACCAGCGCGCTGCCCGCCAGCTGCACCGGGCCCAGCGATCCGGTGCCGGCCGCCGGGGCGGTGAGCGCGGCGGCCACCGGGATCAGCCCGGAGAAGAGGCCGGCGCGTTCGGCGCCGAGCCGCCGCACGCCGGTGTACCAGCAGCAGAAGGCCAGTACGGTGACCGGCAGCGTGTACCAGGCGAGGGCCGCCGCCTCCACCGCACTGGGGAGCCGCAGCACGGCGGCGCCGTCGAGGGCGGCGCCGAGCACCGATGCCTGTACGGCGGCGACGGCGCAGGCCGCCGCCGCCAGCTGCACCGGGCCGAGCACCCGCAGCAGGTCCACCGCGAGCAGCGCGAACGCCACCTCCCCGGCCAGCGCCAGTACGGAGAACAGCAGCCCGGCGCCGTCGGTGCGGCCGAACCCCTGCACCACGGCCGCTCCCCCGGCGACCAGCAGCCCGGCGCCGGCCAGTCGGGCGGACGGCCGGCGGCCGGCCGACAGCGGGGCCAGTACCGCGATCACCAGCGGCGCGCAGCCCACCAGCACCCCCGGCACGGCGGGCTCGGCGGTGCGCTCGGCGGTCAGTACGGCGATGTTGAACCCGACCATGCCGGTGGCCGCCAGCAGGGCCAGCCGGACCAGGCGGCGCGGGTTCAACCGGCGCAGCGCGGCGGGCAGTCCGTCGCCCTGGCCGGCGGCGATCACGGCGAGCAGCAGCGCGGCCAGGCCGTAGCGCACGGCCTGGCCGCCGAGGAAGGGGTAGTCGGCGAGCAGGCTTCCGGCGGTGAAGGAGGTGCCGACGAGCACGGTGCCGAGGGCGGCGAGCAGGGCGGCGGCCGAAGCGCCGACCGGGGTGGCGGTGGGGTGCATGGTCCGATGCTGGCGGGGTGGCCGGTCTATCGTGAGGTCCAATCCGGGGGGCTTTTGCTGGACCAGTGGGAGGGCGCGGCGGTGCCGGAGGAGACGGGGCGGCCCTGGGCGGGCGCGGCGTGGGAACTCCTGCTGCCGGCGGCGGAGGCGCCCGTCCGGCGGCGCGGGCGGCTGCTTCAGTCGGCGTTCCGGGAGGCCGTGCGGTCGGGGCGGCTGCGGGCGGGCACGCTGCTGCCGTCCAGCCGGGAGCTGGCCCGCGACCTGGGGGTCTCACGCGGCCTGGTCACCGAGGCGTACGGCCAGCTGCTGGCCGAGGGGTACCTGACCAGCCGCCAGGGCGCCGGCACCTGGGTCGCGGGGCTTCCCGGTACGACGGCCGACGCGCGGACGAACGGCGGGTCGTACGGCGCGCCCGGCACGGCCACCGGGCCACGTACCGGGCCCGACACGACACCGGGCCGCACACCCGGCACAACGACCGACGCACCCACGAACGGCAGATCGCCCGGCGCACCCGGCACGGCCGCGCGTATCGGCGCCGCCCCGCGCGCCGGGGCCGCCGCGCCGCCCACCCAGCGCCCCGGCCGCAGCCCCGACCCGGCGCCGGTGGGCGGGCGGGCCGTGGTGGACTTCCGGCCGGGGCTGGCGGATCTGGCGGCGTTTCCCCGGGCCGGTTGGGCGGCGGCGCTGCGCGGGGCGCTGGACCGGCTGCCGCACGCCGCGCTGGACTACCCGGACCCGCGCGGCCTGCCGGAGCTGCGGGAGGCGCTGGCCGAGCTGCTGGCCCGGCGGCGCGGCGTCGCGGTGGACCCGGACGGCCTGGTGGTGTGCTCCGGCGTCGCCCAGGCGCTCGGCCTGCTGGGCCGGGTGCTGTACGGGCGCGGGCAGCGTGCCGTGGCGTTGGAGGACCCGGGCAGCCCCGGCCAGCTGCCGCTGTTCACGGCGGCCGGGCTGCGCTGCCTGCCGCTCCCGGTCCGGGAGGACGGGCCCGACTTGGCCGTACTGGAGCACTCCGGGGCGCGGGCTGTCGTGGTCACGCCGTCGCACCAGTTCCCCACCGGGGTCGCCCCGGGGCCGGTCCACCGGGCGGCGCTGCTCGGCTGGGCGGAGCGGTGCGGCGGGCTGGTGGTGGAGGACGACTACGACGGTGACTTCCGGTACGACCGGGCGCCGGTGGGGGCGTTGCAGGGCCTGGCGCCGGACCGGGTGGCGTACACCGGGTCGGTGAGCAAGTCGCTGGCGCCGGGGCTGCGGCTGGGCTGGCTGGTGCCGCCGCCGGGGCTGCTGGCGGAGGTGGTGGAGGCCAAGCGGGTCACGGATCTGGGCAATGCGGTGCTGGAGCAGGCCGCCTTCGCGGAGTTCGTCCGCTCCGGGCGGTACGACCGGCAGTTGCGGCGGTGCCAGCGGCACTACCGGCGGCGGCGGGATGTGCTGATCGGGGCGCTGGGGCGGGAGCTGCCGGCGGTGCGGGTGGCGGGGATCGCGGCGGGGCTGCACCTGGTCGCGCGGTTCCCGGCGGAGTACGGGGACGCCGGGCGCGTCCGGGCTGCGGCGGCCGGGGCCGGGGTGCGGCTGCGGCCGATGGCCGACCACCGGCTGGAGGGCCATCGGCTGGACGGCGGCGGCCCGGCCGACTTCGTGCTGGGCTACGCGCATCTGACGCCGCCGGAGATCGAGCGGGCCGTGACGGCGGTGGCGGCGGCGCTGCACCGCTCCCGCACCGGAGTGTGACGCACGCCATACTGCGTGGCGGCCGGTCGGCGCATACGATCCCGATCACTGGTGAATCGATTCGACGCATCATCGAATCGATTCACCAGTGATCACCAGCCGAGTCGGTCGCAAGGGAGCGGCATGACCACCATCAAGGACGTGGCCGAGCGGGCGGGCGTCGCGCCCAGCACCGTCTCCTACGTGCTGAACGGCTCCCGCAGCATCTCCGCCGAGACCCGCGAGCGGGTCCGGCGGGCCGTCGACGAGCTCGGCTACCACCCCCGGGCCAGCGCCCGCACCCTGCGCTCCACCCGCACCGATGTGCTGGCCCTCGCGCTGCCCCGCACCGACGGCGGCCAGCGGGCCGTGGACGGCCGCTTCGCCATCGACGTGAGCGACGCCGCCCGGCGGCTCGGCTACGACCTGCTGCTGACCACCGCCGAGGAGAAGGCCGAGGGGCTGCGCCGGGTGGCGCGCAGCGGCCTGGCCGACGCGGCGGTGCTGATGGCGGTCGACATGGAGGACGCCCGGATCGAGGTGGTCCGGGAGCTGGCCTTCCCCGCCGCCCTGCTCGGCCGCCCCGCCGACGAGGACGCCCTGCCGTGGACCGATCTGGACTGGGAGGCCGCCGCCTCGCTGGCCGTACGGACCCTGGCCGCCGCCGGGCACCACCGGATCGCATACCTGGCGCCGACCGAGCGGGAGGTCCTGGCCCGGCGCAGCTATGCGCTGCGCGGCATCGCCGGGGCCCGCCGGGGCGCCCGGGAGACCGGCGCGGCGGTGCGGGTGATCCGCTCCACCGGCAACCCGGCCCGGCTCGCCCGCAAGCTGCGCGCCCTGCTCACCGGCGCCGAGCCGCCGACCGCGCTGGCCGTGCAGCACGCCTCGGCGCTGCCGCACATCCTGGCCGCCGCGACCGCCGAGGGGCTGCGGACCGCCGACGCCCCGGCCATGGTGGTGATCGGCTCGCTGCCCGACGACCCGGCCGCCCGCGACCTGCCGCGCATCGAGCTGCCGGTGGAGACCATGGCCGCCGAGGCCACCCGGCTGGCCGTCGCCGCCGCGGAGGCACTGCGGGCCGCCGAGCCGGACGGCGGCGGTGACCGGCTGCTGGCCGGCGCCATCGGCCATCTGCTGATCCCCCCGGCGCTGCTGCCGGGGGCGCGGCCCCTCGCGCCGCCCCGCTCGCCCTGACCGGGCCGCAGCCCCGCACCCGCACCCGCACCCGCACCCGCACCCGCAGAACCCTCACCCGTACGAGCAGGCAAGGTCCCCCATGAAGTTCACCGACGGCTTCTGGCTGATGCGCGAAGGCGTCCGCGCCTCGTACGCCACCGAGACCCGGGACGTCGTCGTGCAGCACGACCGTCTGCTGCTGCACGCCTCGGTACGCAAGGTCACCGGGCGCGGTGACACCCTCAACACCCCGCTGATCGGCATCGAGTGCTGGTCGCCCGCCGAAGGCGTCATCGGGGTGCGGAGCGTGCACCACGCGGGCGGCCGGCGGCCGGGCCCGGACTTCGCGGTGCGCGTCGACCCGAGGTGCCCGGCCCGCACCACCCGCAGCGGGTCGGTGGTGGAGCTGGTCAGCGGCCCGCTGACGCTGCGGGTGGACACCTCGGGGCCGTGGGCGCTGGAGTTCCGCGACACCGCCACCGGCCGCCCGGTCACCCGCTCCGGCGGCCGGGGCACCGGCTTCGCGGTGGACGGCGACGGCAGCCACCACATGGTCTCCCGGCTGTCGCTGGGGGTGGGCGAGCTGGTGTACGGGCTGGGCGAGCGGTTCACGCCGTTCGTCAAGAACGGCCAGACGGTGGACATCTGGCAGGCCGACGGCGGCACCAGCAGCGAGCAGGCGTACAAGAACGTGCCGTTCCACCTCTCCAACCGGGGGTACGGCGTCTTCGTCAACCACCCCGGCCGGGTCTCCTACGAGATCGGCTCGGAGTCGGTGGGCGAGGTGCAGTTCAGCGTCGAGGACCAGGAGCTGGAGTACTTCGTCGTCCACGGCCCCACCCCCAAGGAGGTGCTGACCCGCTACACCGGGCTGACCGGCCGCCCGGCGCTGCCGCCGGCCTGGTCGTTCGGGCTCTGGCTGACCACCTCCTTCACCACCTCGTACGACGAGGAGACGGTGAACTCCTTCATCCAGGGCATGGCCGACCGGGAGATCCCGCTCAGCGTCTTCCACTTCGACTGCTTCTGGATGCGCGAGTACCAGTGGTGCGACTTCGTCTGGGACCCGGCGGTCTTCCCCGACCCGGAGGGCATGCTGGGCCGGCTGAAGGAGCGCGGACTGCGGGTGTCGCTCTGGATCAACCCGTACATCGCGCAGAAGTCGCCGCTGTTCGCGGAGGCCGCGGCGGCCGGCCATCTGGTGCGGCGGCCCGGCGGCGAGGTGTGGCAGTGGGACCTGTGGCAGCCCGGCATGGCGCTGGTGGACTTCACCAGCCCGGCGGCGCGCGCCTGGTACGCGGGCAAGCTGCGGCCGCTGCTGGCCATGGGCGCGGACTGCTTCAAGACCGACTTCGGTGAGCGCATCCCCACCGACGTGGTCTGGCACGACGGCTCGGACCCGCAGCGGATGCGCAACTACTACACCCAGCTGTACAACGAGACCGTCTTCGAGCTGCTGAAGGAGGTGCGCGGCGAGGGCGACGCGGTGGTGTTCGCGCGGTCCGCGACCGCCGGCGGGCAGCAGTTCCCGGTGCACTGGGGCGGCGACTGCGACGCCACGTTCTCCTCCATGGCGGAGAGCCTGCGCGGCGGGCTGTCGCTGAGCGCCTCGGGGTTCGGCTTCTGGAGCCATGACATCGGCGGCTTCGAGGGGACGCCGTCGGACGCGCTGTTCAAGCGCTGGCTGGCCTTCGGCCTGCTGTCGTCGCACAGCAGGCTGCACGGCTCCACCTCCTACCGGGTGCCGTGGCGGTTCGGCGAGGAGGCGGTGGCCGTCGCCCGCGACTTCGCGCGGCTGAAGAACCGGCTGATGCCGTATCTGTACGGCGCGGCCATGGAGGCGGCCGCCACCGGGGTGCCGGTGATGCGGCCGATGGTGGTGGAGTTCCCCGACGACCCGGGCTGCGCCCAGCTGGACCGGCAGTACATGCTCGGCCCGGACCTGCTGGTGGCGCCGGTGCTCGACGAGAGCGGCGAGGTGGAGTACTACGTGCCGGACGGCACCTGGACCCATCTGCTCAGCGGCGCCACGGTGACCGGCCCCGGCTGGCGGCGGGAGCGGTACGGCTTCGACAGCCTGCCGCTGCTGGTCCGCCCCGGTGCGGTGCTGCCGTTCGGCGCCCGCGACGACCGCCCGGACCACCCGTGGGCCGACGGCGTCACCCTGCGGGTCCACCGCCCGGCGGACGGCGTCACATCGGTGGTCCGGGTGCCGGACGGGCAGGGCGGCACCGCCGCTGTCTTCACCGTCCGGCGGGACGGCGACCTGGTCCGGGTGGCCGCCGAGGGCGACGGCGCGCCGCAGGAGTGGCAGGTGCTGCTGGCCGGTGAGACGGCCGCCGGACTGTCGGAGGGCGTGGCGCGGCTGGAGCGTACGGAGGGCGGCACCCTGGTGCGGGTGCCGGCCGGCGGGCGCGCGGTGGCGCTGCGGCTGGCGGCGGGCTGACCCAGCGGTCCCGGTTTTCTCTCCTTTCGATACCGAAGCGGTGATGAGCTGCGGCAACGCTCGCGGCGCGCCCGTCACCGCCGGTACGATCCCGGTCACGCCGCCCGGTTCGAGAACCGGTCGCGGTGACGGGCGGACGTGGGCGAAAGGGCGGCTTGGTGCATCGGCTCACCGGAGGTGACTCCTCGCTGCTGCGCCGGATCAACGCCGCGGTCACGCTGCGGGCGCTGCGCGACGGCCAGGCGCTCACCCTCACCCGGCTGGTCGGTGACACCGGACTGTCCCGCCCCACCGTGGAGGGCGTGATCGACCAGCTGATGGAGTCCGGCCTGGTGGTCGAGGTCGAGCAGGGCCAGGACAGCGCCCGGCCCCGGGGGCGCCCGGCCCGCTGGTTCCGGTTCCACGCGGAGGCGGGCCACACCATGGGCGTGGAGGTCGGCGTCCACTCGGTACGGGCGGTGCTGGCCGACCTCGGCGGGCGGGTACTGCACTCCTCCGCCCGGCCGGTGGACGAGGGGCTGGAGGCCGACGAGCGGCTGCACGCCGCCCGGGGGGTCGTCGCGGAGCTGCTGCGCCGCGCGGGCGTCTCCCGGGACAGCCTGTGGGCGGTCGGCATCGGCACCCCGGGCATCGTGGACGACCAGGGCACCGTACGGCTGGGGACGGCCATGCCGGGCTGGACGGGCCTGGAGCTGGGGGCCAGGCTGCGGCGGTCGTTCCGCTGCCCGGTGCTGGTGGAGAACGACGCCAATCTGGCCGCCATCGCGGAGCACTGGCAGGGCGCGGCGGTGGGGATGGGCGATGTGGTCTTCGTCCTGGCCGGGCTGAGCCCGGGGGCGGGCTCGCTGATCAACGGGCGGCTGCACCGGGGCTTCGGCGGCGCGGCGGGCGAGATCGGCGCGCTGCACCTGCTGGGCCGGGAGGCCACCCCGGAGCGGCTGCTGTCGACCACCGGCAAGCCGCTGAACCCGCTGGACGAGGCGGCGGTGGCACGGGTGCTGCGGCTGGCCCGCGAGGGCGACGCGGTGGCGCAGGACGCCATGGACCGCTTCCTGCACCGGCTGGTGCACGACGTGGCGGCGCTGGTGCTGGCGATCGACCCGCAGATCGTGGTGGTGGGCGGCTGGGCGGCCGGCCTGGACGGGGTGCTGGAGCCGCTGCGCGAGCAGCTGGCCCGCTTCTCCCTGCGGCCGCCGGAGGTGGCCCTGTCGGCGCTGGGCGAGGAGGTCATCGCGATGGGCGCCCTGCGGGTGGCCCTGGACCAGGTCGAAGCCCAGCTCTTCGCCGTCGAACCCCCCGCCGCCCAGCCCCGGGCCTGACCCCCCGGGGCGTACGGGGCCACGCCCCCAGGGGCGCGAGGAACCGCGCGAACAACCCCGCACATCGCAGAGCACCGCACAGGACAGCACCCGCACCCTGGGGTGGTGGACCCGACGAACGGCCGACCCCCTCAGGAAGCCCGGACCCCCGCCAGCGCACTCTCCACCGGAGCGACCTCCACCAGCCCCGTCTCACCGAAGCTGAGCCGGCAGGTGTCCGCACGGTAGGTGGAGACGGCCAGCGCCGCGATCCGCCCCCGGGCCGCGTACTGGGTGGTGACGACCAGCACCGGCGTCCCCGGCGGCCGCTGCATCAGCCGGGCCTCCTCCGCCTCGGCCACGCCCAGCTCGACCGCCCGCGACTCCCCCGCCAGCTCCAGGTGCTGCAACTGCCGCAGCACCGAGCGCCCGCTACCCGCGCCGCTGACGATGCCGGGCAGGTGCGCCACCGTGGAGTCGGGCACGTGCAGCGACTCGGTGCCGACGACCTGGCCGCCCGTCACCCGCAGCCGCCGCACGGTGTGCACGCTCTCCCCGGCGGGGACGCCGAGCGCCTGGGCGAGCCGGTCGGTGGCGGGGGCGGTGGTGCAGTCGACGATCCGCCACGCGGTGTCGGGGGCGGCGCCGGGCCAGCCCTCCTCGGCGCGGCTGACCGGCACGGTCGTACGGGGTGCGGCGACCAGTGTGCCGATGCCGCGCCGGCGGACCAGTCGGCCTTCCAGCTCCAGCTGGTCCAGCGCCTGGCGCAGGGTCGCGCGGGCGACGCCGAAGCGGGCGGCGAGCTCCCGCTCGTTGGGGATCACCTGCCCGATGCCGAACTCCGAGTCGATGGCGCGCAGCAGCACGGTGCGCAGGTGCCAGTACTTGGGCTCCGGTGCCGCCGGGGCGTGCTCCGTGGTCTCCACCATGTCCTCCACCTGGACGGCCGACCGCGGGCCGGGCTTTATGCGTTCTTCTTTATTAAAGGTGTTTGCAGTAAGTGACCCTAGGGCGCGGGTCGGGAGATGGTCAAGACCAATGCCCCGGGCCGGGCCGGGTGCCGCGCCCGGAAATATCCCCGGATACGCCGCCGGGATCGGGCCACGCCGCACGGCCCGATGTGGCAACATCACCAGCCAGGGGGTGCATGGACATGGCACAGCAGACGCCGCCGGCCGGACCGGTCGGCAACCCGCCCGGCCCGACGCAGGGCGACGAGGCGCAGGGCGGGGAGCAGAGCGGCTGGGTACCGCGGATGAACGCCGCCGGTGCGCTGCTGGCCGGGGCCGCCGCGCTGGTCGGCGCCTTCGGTACGCTGCACGGCTGCCAGGCCGACGACAAAGCCTCGGCGGCGCCCACCGCCACGGTGACCGTGACGGTGACCGCGCCCGCTGCGGGCGGTGCGGCGGACGGTGCGGCCGAC
This sequence comes from Streptomyces sp. NPDC092296, assembly GCF_044755465.1. Taxonomy (NCBI): domain Bacteria; kingdom Bacillati; phylum Actinomycetota; class Actinomycetes; order Kitasatosporales; family Streptomycetaceae; genus Streptomyces; species Streptomyces sp. NPDC092296. Next base: position 37,600 of record NZ_JBIVRB010000025.1, read on the forward strand.
AGCGGTGATCCGCCCGCCGCGTCGGCCACTCCCGCCGCCGCGACGTCCGACAGCGCCGCGCCCGGCCACCCGGGCGGCCGGGCCGGCAAGCGGATGACGCTCGTCTTCGAGGCGCTGAGCCCGGCCAAGGACCTGGACGCCGATCCGCCGGCCGGCGGCGACTTCGGGCCCGCGACGGACATCGGCTACGACAGCATCAACAACCGGATGCAGGCGCTCAGCGGCAGTCTGGCACCGGTCACCGGCACCCCCTCCGAGCAGGAGTGCAAGGACGCCGCCACCACCGGTTCCTCGAACAGCGACCCGCTGAAGGTCGGTGACGAGCTGTGCGTGGTGACCAGCGAGGGTTCGGTGGCCCTGCTGCGGCTGGCCGGCCTCAAGCAGGACAGCAGCTACCTGGCCAAGGCGACCTTCGACGCCACGGTCTGGCACCCCTGACGGCGGCCACGGCCCCCCGGCGGCCGGGCCGGATCGCGGCGGAGCGCGCATGTGTGCCGGATCCCCGGGTACCCGAGCCCACTGGAGCGCGCAACCCGAGGAGGACCACCATGACCGACAACTCCACCGCCGACGGCCGCCTGCCCGGCGAGGCCGCGCTGCACGAGATCGCCCACGGCGGTGACCGGCAGGCCGCCATGACCACGCTGGCGCAGAGCGAGGTGCTGCTGCCGGTCGCCGAAGACAGCGGCGAGGCCGGCGAGCCGGACCCGCAGGTCGTCCAGCTCCCCGTGTACGAGCAGCAGGACGGCACCCGGCTGGTGCCCGTCTTCACCTCCGAGACCCGGTTGGCCGCCGCGATGCCGGACGTCCGCCAGTACCGCAATGTGCCGATGTCGGCGCTGGGCGGCGGCTGGCCGTCCGACGATCTGTGGCTGGCCGTCGACCCGGGCTCCCCCGATGCGCTCAACCTGCCGGCCGACAACGTCAAGGCCCTGCCGGCGCTGGCCGGCGCCTGAGGAGGCGGTATCCCGGGCAGGTGGCGGGGGCGGTCCACCCGGACCGCCCCCGCCGTCCGCCCGGGTTCTGGCATGATCGCCGCCATGACGGCTGAAGCGGTACGGGAAGAACCCGGCGGGGAGCAGCTGCGGACGACCTGGGACGGGCTGCCGGTGGCGGCCGACCTGCCGAACGGCGCGGCGGTGGTGGTGCGGCGCCGCAGCGGCGACGACTTCGAGTACCTGCTGCTGCACCGGGCGTACCGGGGTCCCGACTACGAGGGCGACTGGGCGTGGACGCCGCCGTCCGGCGCCCGGCAGCCGGGCGAGCCGCTGCTCACCGGGGCGCTGCGGGAGCTCCAGGAGGAGGCGGGGCTGACCGGGCTGGATGTGCACGCCATCGACCTCTCCGGCCGTTGGGCGCTCTACCTGGCCGAGGTGACCGAGCACGCCGTCGCCCTGATCGATCCGGAGCACGACCGCTACGCCTGGGCGAGCGCCGAGGAGGCGTTGCGGCGGTGCGCCCCGGAGACGGTACGGGAGAACCTGCACCGCACCGCCGGGCTGCCGTCGGTCGGCATCGCCTTCGCCGGGGCGGGCGAGGGGGCGTCCACGCTGCTGGTGGACGGCGCGGCGAGCGGCGAGTTCGGGCATGTCCCGGTGGGTGCGGACGGGCGGCGGGTGCTGCTGCGGTGGACGGTCGGCGACGCCGTCCGTACGGCGCCCCGGCTGGTCACCCGGGCGCTCTGGTGCTATCTGCGGGATGTGCTGGTGGCGCGGGAGCCGGGCGTGCTGGAGGTGGCCGTCGAGCCGGACCGGCCGGAGGACGCCCTGACCGCCGAGACGGTGGGCTTCCTGCCCGCCGCCGAGCCGGGCGGGCCGCTGCTGCTCGACGTCCGCCGGGTCTTCGGCGGCTGACGGCCGCCCGGGGGGCGGTCAGCCGTCGCGGCTCTCGCGGCCCGCCGCGTAGCCGGCCAGATAGGTGCGCAGGCCGTGGCGGCCGCTGCGCATCATCAGCGCGTGGTTGGCGGTGAAGGCCGGGCGGGCGGGCAGCGCGAGGCGGCGCATCAGCGGCTTGCCGGGGCGTACGTCCTCCTCGAACAGGGCCTGGCTGCCGCCGCCCGGACGGGCGGTGACGGTCCATCGGGACCAGCCCCGCAGGTCGCCGGTCAGGGCGGCCTCCAGCACCCCGGCCGCCCGGTCCTGCCGGATCTCCGCGACGGTGAACACCAGGTCGTACGGGAGGACGGAGCGCACGGTCAGCTCGCCCCGGTGGTCGTCCAGCCGCGCGACCCGGCGGACCTCGGGCCACCACTGCGGGTAGCGGGCGACGTCCTGGAGCACCCGGTAAACGTCACCGGGGGCGGCGGGCAGCTCCCAGCGGTCGGCGAACCGGTAGCGGTTGAGTTCCACGGCGGCCAGTCTGCCGCACGGCCCGGCCCGGACGGGGGCAGTCAGGGCAAGTCGAGTCGGCCCTCCGGTGTGAGGGGGAAGAAGGGGTTGTGGGCCAGCTCCCACAGATGGCCGTCCGGGTCCTCGAAGTACCCGGAGTAGCCGCCCCAGGTCGTGCGGATCGGCGCTTTGACGACGGTGGCCCCGGCGTCCACCGCGCCTTGCAGGGCGCGGTCGACGGCGGCCTCGTCCTCCAGGTTGACGGCGAGGGTGACGCCCCGGAAGCCGGACTCCGGCTCGGAGGGCACCCCGGCGTCGGCGGCCAGCTCGTCCACCGGGAAGAGGCCGAGCGCCGAGTCGGCGGTGTGGAACCAGACGATCTCCGGGCTGGAGGCGCTGGAGCGCTGCCAGCCCAGGGCCTGGTAGAAGCGGGCGCTGACGTCGAGGTCGCCGACGCCCAGCGTGACGATGCTGATCCTGGCGGGTACGGTCATGCTCCGCAGCGTAGGCGGGGGGTCCGACAACCGCCTCCGCTCCGCGTCCCGGTGACCGGCCGGGGCCGGCCTGAGCAGCGGAGCGGGATGGCGGCGGCGGGCTCAGTGGCCGGAGGTCAGCTTCAGGCCGATGATCGCGACCACCAGCAGACCCAGGAAGGCCAGCCGGGCGGGGGTCGCGGACTCACCGAGCAGGACGACGCCCAGCAGCGCGGAGCCGGTGGCGCCGATGCCCACCCAGACCGCGTAGGCGGTACCGATCGGCAGCGTCCTGGCGGCGAGCGACAGCAGGGCCATGCTGGCGACGATCCCGCCGCCGGTGAGCAGGCTGGGGAGCGGCCGGGTGAACCCGTCGGTGTACTTCAGGCCGATGGACCAGCCGACTTCGAGCAGGCCGGCGACGACGACATACAGCCACGCCATGGCGGGGCACCTCCGGAGAGACGGATCGCGTACAGGAATCCGCGTCGTCTTCGCTTGACCGGGTACGGCGCGCCTCGTCCGGGGCCCGCAGGGCGGGTCCGCCTCCAGTCTGCCCGGTCCGCCCGGGTCGGTGGCAAGGCGGCCGCGCGGTGATCCCGGTCACCGGACGGCGGGATCGGCTGCGGCCCGGCGCGGTCGGGAGCGTACGGATATGAGGATCATCGGCGCCATGGAGAACACCACCGCACCCGCGTACCGCAGTTTCGTCGCCGTCGGCGACTCCTTCACCGAGGGCATGTGCGACGAGCTGCACCCGGACGGCAGCTACCGGGGCTGGGCCGACCTGGTCGCCGCCCGGCTCGCCGCCGCGACGCCCGGCTTCCGATACGCCAACCTCGCGGTGCGGGGCAAGCTGATCGGCCAGATCTGCGACGAACAGGTCGGCGTGGCCGCCGCGATGGGCGCGGAGCTGGTCACGCTGGCCGGCGGGCTCAACGATGTGCTGCGGCCGGGCTGCGATGTGGCCGAGGTGTCGGCGCGGCTGGGCGACGCGGCGGAGAAGCTGGCCGCCGGGGCGCGCCGGGTGGTGCTGTTCACCAGCGCCGATCCCAGTCGGCGGCTGCGCGGCAGCGCGCGGCTGCTGCCCGCCATCGTGCGGATGAAGGAGTTCGTGGCGGAACTGGCCCGGCAGCGGCCGGAGTTCGTGGTGGTGGACCTGTTCTCGGCGCCCTGCTTCGACGATCCCCGGCTGTGGGCCGAGGACCGGCTGCACCTCTCCCCCGAGGGCCACCGCCGGGTGGCCGAAGCGGTGCTGGAGGCGCTGGGCGCGCCGGCCGGGTTCGACTGGCGGGCGCCGCTGTCGGCTGCTCCGGCGCAGCGGTGGGCGGCCCGGCGGCGTTCCGATCTGCGCTGGGTGCGTATCCACCTGGGGCCCTGGGTGGTCCGGCGGCTGACGGGGCGGTCCTCGGGGGATGGGCGGGCTCCCAAGCGGGCGGAGTTGGCGGCGTACGAGGGGTAGGGCTTTCGCCTTTGCGGGGGTGTGGGTGGGGTTCACCACTCGGGGATGGTGGGGGCTGTCCTGTGGGGGTGCTCTACGGGGGTGGGGGGGTTGCTCGCGCAGTTCCTCGCGCCCCTGGGGGGTGGGGGGTCGGACTTGTGGGGGCACCTCTACGGGGGTAGGGGGTTGCTCGCGCAGTTCCTCGCGCCCCAGGTACTTCCGCAATTCGCACGACAGTGCGAGGCGGGAGTGGAACCATGAACGACATGCTCACCACCGAGTACGACGGGTGCGGCTGTTGCCTGGTCGGTGTGCGTCGCTTGAGCCGGAGGACCGACGCGACCAACAGCCCGGAGCGCCAAGCGCAACAGATTGTCGCGTCCGCAACGGATGCAGGCGGACACATCATCGCGTGGGCCGACGACTGGGAGGTGTCCGGCGCCACGGACCCCCTGACGCGCAAGGGGTTTGGTCCCTGGCTCCGCAATGAAGCGGGCCCGTACGACGGAATAGTTGCGGCGAGCGTGGACAGGGTGGGCCGCAACGTCAGGGACACGCTCAACACTCAGGCGCTTCTGACCGGTCAGGGCCACTTGATCATCACGGCCGACCACGCCGGGGTATGGGACTTCTCCGACCCCAACCAGGAGAATGACTGGATGATCAAGGCGTGGGGCAGTCAGATGGAACTCCGCGCCATCCAGAAGCGGAACCGGGACGAGACGCTTCGGGCCCGTGCCGCAGGTCAGCCCAGGCAAATGCCCAGCTATGGCTACATGTACATACGGCTCGTGCCGATGGGCAAGGTCGATCACGTCGAGGTGGATCAAGTCGCGTACGCGGTGATAACCGATGTTGCGCAGCGGATCTTGGCGGATCAGACAGGAAAGATCACGTGTTCCTCAGAGGCCGCGCGGTTGACCCGTGCGCGGGTGCCGTCGCCGTCAGATCGACGCGCGGAGCTGTACGGCCGTCCCAAGAAGGGCGGGCCGTGGACCGCCAAGAGCCTGCGCAGCATCTTGATCAGCCAGGCCGCTTTGGGGTACCTCATGCACCGGGGCCGACCGGTGCTCGGGCCCGATGGCCGACCCCGGCGCATCGCCCCCGGCCTGTGGGACCACAAAACGCATTTGGCGCTGGTGGAGAAGCTGTCTCGCAAGAAGGCGGGAAGCCGGACCCCGAAGGGCGTGCATCGGCTGTCGGGACTCGGCTTCTGCGGTAACTGCGGAACACGGCTGTACATCGCCGGGCGATCGGGTACGGACATGGCCTACGGCTGCACGGCCCGCGTGCGCGGAATCCCCTCCGCCCTGCACTGCCAGCCTGCGCCGATGATGGCTATTCCGTTGCTCGATGCAGCGGTGGAGGCGTGGTTCCTCGCCCGCTACGGCGCTGGCGAGGTGATGAAGCGGATCTACGACCCGGGCACTGGCTACGCCAGCCAGATAGCGGCGCTTGAGGCCGACCGCGCCCGGCTGCGTGAGGACCGAAAGGCAGGACTGTACGACGCCGCCGACGACGTCGAGTGGTTCCGGACGGAGTACGCGCGGATGGGACGCGAGATCGCGGAGCTGAAGGCGCTGCCCGAGCAGGCCCCCGGCATGCGGATGGTGCCGACCGGCCGCACGATCGAGGAGGACTGGTACAGCGCCCCCGACGACGCGGCGCGGCGCGAAATCTTGAACGAGTTCGATGTGCGCGTTGTCCTCTTCCCCCAGGGGGCCGCACAGCGGTACACGATCACGGGAGCCAACCTGTACGCGCCCGCCGCTTAGCACGCTAGTAGCCCCGGAGGGGGAAACCCTCCGGGGCCATTGCGTCGCCGGGCCCGTTACACCAGCGCGGGGACCACGTAGCGCACAGTCCGGCCGTTCAGTGTCGTGAAGTCCTGTACCCGCGCAGCCAAGCCCACCAGACCGGGCAGGGCCGCAGCCTCTTCGCCCAGCACGTCTACCAGGCACCAGGGGGAGAACCGCAGCTCGAACGCACCCAGTGCCGGGAGACCTTCAAGCCTGAACCGCAAGGCATCGTTGGTCAGGCCCACGCGGAGCACCGCAAGGACGGACGCCGCTGTGACGATCTCCCAGCCTCCGCCGCCCACCTGCGGCACACCGCCGAGGAGGCCCGCCACCGCCGACGCCGCATCACCGGACGCCACAGCGAACCGCCACACGGCCACTTCCCCGTGAAGACCATGGGCTGAGGCACGCCCCACGAGATCAGCCATCGTCGGCCGTCCCCGCGTGCCCACCCCCGCCAGCCCGCCATGGCGCCCGCCGCGCCCCACCCACCCACCCGAAGGGCAGGTGGTCACGGGCAATCTCACGGGTCCGCTTCAGGTCGTCAGCGATTCCGGCAGCGATCAGCATTTCTGCCGGCCCGAGCCCGGAACCGACGAAACGCCAGCTTCCCACGGTCACCGCTTCGTCTGAGGTGAACAGCGCCCGCCCCGACACCGCACGCGCATGTTCCGCCCGCTCCCCCCGCAGTTCCCGGAACGTGGTGGAGTACCGGCGGGTCTTGGTCAGGCAGTGGCCCCGGTAGCCGAGCATGTGCGCCCAGAGTTTCAACCGAAGGTGCCCCAGCTCCAGCAGGCCGCCCAGGCGCCAGCACATGCCCACCAGGGCCCGCACGTGAGCGGACACCCGCAGCGCGCGGATCTCTGCAACACTCGTCACCCGCCGGTCAACCGCCCCGGCTTCAGCCGCGCTCTTGGTCGTGTACTTCGCCACATACCCGGCCACCCGCTCATCACTGAGGACACCGTCGCCGCCGGTGATCGGGTGAGCGTCCAACTGCTCACCGAAGCGCAGCCGCCGAGACCCGTAAGCCGCCGACTCCGGAGCCCGAAGCGCCACGGCCGCAGCCGCCGAGCGCACCGCCTCCAGGAGCAGGGCCACCGTTGCCCAGGGCGCAGGCGCTTCACCAGGGCCGTCCGGACCGTCCAGCCGCAGCACCGCGTGAAAGTGGACCACGCCCCGCCGCTGATACTCAGCAACCTTCGCCGCCGACACCCGGACCAGCTTGCGCACCGCCGACCGGCCGACACCCGCCCGCACCGCAAGGTGGTGGTACAGGTTGTCCCCGAACGCCTTCCACAGCGCCGAAGCATGGCCGTTCCACAGCACGTGCCCCGCGTAGTCGTAGCACCCCGGGCACAACGGCTGCCCCACCACCGGATCGGCGTCCCGGTGGACACCCCCGCACCCGAGCGAGGCCCCGTGCCCGCACCCACCCGGCCGGGCAGCGTGGCACTCGCCCGCACGGTGAACCCGACCGAACGAGGGAGCGGTCAAGGTCAGGAACACCATCGGATGCGTTCGCACATCGGCCGGCACGCCCTTGCCCCCTGCCAACCCCGCCCGCACGAGCTGCCAGGTGTCGCCCTGGTACTGCCACGAGCACGGCTCACAGCGGGCGGCCCGGCGGTTCCGGCACCGCACGGCCAGCCGCTCTCCGGGCTCATCCCGGGTGGTGTAGCGCCGCAACACCTCACCCGTCACCGGGTCGTACGTGGTGGACTCCCCGGCCAGGTAGACCGGCTGCGCACACCCGCCGGTCGCGGTGATCTGCTCCACCCACCGGGCCAAGTCGGGCATCTGGCCCAGGCGGAGGAGACCCCGCTCCACCTCACCCAGGGTCCGCATCCTTTCCTCACGAACGAGGTAGACCCGGCGGGCGGCGGCGCTCTCGAAGGGATTCGCATGGAGAAGGGGCTTGTCAGTCATGGCGGATGGCTCCAAGGAGGAGGACGCAGCAGCCCCGGCCACACCGAGCGAAACTCGGCATGACCGAAGGCGGCGGAGACGATAGGGACGGGACGCGGCACGCGTGGTCGAAAGAACAGCATGGGAACTCCAGTTCGATTAGGTGTGGGTAAGGCCCGCGACCAACCACGTCACGGCAGAGGCGATCGGATCGGCCAGATGGGTCCGGTCCAGGTAGAACCCGAACAAGCCAACAAGGACCACCTGCCAGATGCGCAACTCACCAGCACGCACCAGCACGAAGACCAGGATCGCCAGGAGCGCCACCAGAGGCGCGGTAGCCGTGGCCGTCACGAGGCACTCCCCAGCTCAGCGAAGCTCGGCGCGAGCGCTGCGTGCCGCTCAGCCACCCGCCGGGCCTGCCCGGGAGTGGTCAGCAGCGACCGGGCGCGCATCCAGCCGCCATCATCCCCGAAGGCCACAGCCACTCCCGGCTGATCGGCGGTGATCTCCTGCGCTGCCGTGACCGCTCCCGGGTCGAGATCCCCGAGTGCCATCTCGGCAGTGCCCTTGTCCATCACCCTGTGGCACACCCGCCCGGCCAGCTGAGCCCGCAGCGCAGTGACCCCGGGGCCGAGATCCGAACCCACGCGCTGACCGGCCACCACCAGGTGAACCCCCAGCGCGGCCCCGAGCTGCGCCAGCCGGAGCAACGCCGTGGACACCTGCGCCACCTCCGCCTTGTCCGCGCTGCTGGCCATCAGGTACAGCTCCGCCACTTCATCGACCAGCACCACCACCGGGACGGGACGGGCCTTGCCCGGCAGCTCCCACACCGAACGGACGCCCGCCGCCCGACACCGCTCCATCCGGGCCGTGGTGATCTCCACCAACCGCCCCAGCAGTTCGGCCGCCTCATGCCGGCTGGTGGCCAGCGCCGACAACCGCGCGCCGAACAGAGACAGTTCCATGCCTCCCTTCAGATCGATTCCGACCAGCGCCACCCGCTGCGGCGCCCACTGCGACACCAGCGACGCCATCAGCGTGGACTTGCCCGAACGGGTCGCCCCCACGATCAGCCAGTGCGGCACCCGCCGCAGGTTCACCACCCACGCCCGACCGTCCTCCCACTGGCCCACCGACGCCGACAGCAGCGGCCCCGGCCGCACCAACGGCAGCGACGGCGACGCCAGCGGGTCCCACGCCGTTGCCGTCAGCACCACGAACCCCCGAGAATCGGAGGCCACCCGCACGGCGAACACCCGCCAGGCATGGGCCATCGCCTCACCGGCGACCGCGTACGCCTCCGGGATCTGCCCAGGGTGCAGCCGCACCCGGACCACCAGGCCCCCGCGCTTCCACCGGGGCAGCCCCATCCGAGGCTTGACCGGCTTCAGCGCCCGACCCTTCAGCACGACACCCCCCAGCAGCGCCAGCGGCGGACGCTTCGCCACCGACAGCCCTTGCAGGTCCGCCAACCGCCGCCACGTCCACATCACCCGGACCGCCCCCGCCGGGTAACCGCACATTCCCCACCACACATACGGCGCACGCCGCCGCAGCACCGGAGACGACAGCGCCAGCAGCACACCCAAGCCCGCCAGCGCCCCCAGCACGTACACCCCGTACGGCACATGGTGCTGCACCTCAGCGGCAGCCAGCCCCCGCGCATCAGCCGTCACTTCCCCACCTCCGCCAGCCCTTGATCACGTGCATCTCGACCACCACCGTTGACCACGGAACGCCCATCACTCCGGATCACCGCCCGACTCCAACGGCGGCAGGTCTACTCCGTTCTCCGCCATCTCCCGAAGGATGTGCTCCTCCAAGTGCCACGCCAGCAGAGCAGCATCTGCCGCCAGCGACGCGATGATCGCGGAACCGGCGCGCACTCGGCGGCGTGTCCGGCTTCAGCTCCTCCGCCAGATCGGCCAGGTCCGCCAACCGCTCCCGAAGATCCGTCCAGTCGCGTCTGGTCACTTCGCACCCCCGCGCCCACGCGGCTCGCCTTCAGCAGCCGAAGCCGCCCCGACGACCGCAGGAGCCGTAGGCGCAGCCACGGCAACCACGGACGCCGCCCGGTAGGAGATCCCGGCCCGGCCGCCCATCTCCCACCAGAACGCCTCCAGGCCCACCAGGCGCACGTACTGCCCGATGTCCAAGCCCACCGGCTCACCCGAAACGGCCACCTCGATCAACGCGGCCTTGCGACCCTCCGGCCTTACCGCCACACCGACCGCCCACACCGGCGCACCGTCACGGTCGGCCTTGACCGCACCCGTTTCCGGGTCCGTTTTCGCCTCCACCGAGACGCACAGCGCCGACCCCAGCCTGTCCACGTCCAACGGCAGGTTCTTCAACGTCATGTCGCTTCCCTCCGTCGAAGACCACCGACACATAGGTCAGTCGTCATGATGAATTTCCTTGGCTCGATCATGCGCCCCGCTTGACGCGAGAGGCAAGCACATTCATCCTGACGACTGCTGAATCAACCCCGGGGAACGCGCACTGAGCAGCGCAAACGCACCCGAATATCTGTTCTATAACGCTCTCAAGCGAAGCTGGACAAACCGCCATATAAGGGGCACAAGAGATGGCAGTGATCAAGGCAGGGGCGCTGTATCAGCAAGTCGCCCAAGAGATGCGCAAGGCCATCGCCGCAGGCCGATGGTCGCCAGGCGAGAAGATCCCGACCGAGGACAAGCTGACCGCTCTCTACTCCGTCTCCCGCCCCACCGTCCGACAGGCCGTCGCCGCTCTCCGGGCCGAGGGCTTGCTAGACGTACAGCAGGGCCGCGGCACCTTCGTCCGCGCCCAAGAGGCGGCAGAGCCCATCAGCCTCACCCGCGTGATCACCCGCGCGGGCAAGCGGTTCATCACCGACTCAGACGGATGGGCGGAACAGGGAACACCCACCGTCTACCGGGTCCGACTGGAACCGAGCGCCGCTGTACTCCTCCACACCGACGGCGGCGAAGCCGCCTATCTGGTGGAGCGCATGCTCATCCACGAGCCCGGCGGGACCCGGGCACGCCACGGCACGCTCATGCCCATGGAGCAGCTGACCGGAACCCCGCTCGCCAAGGACCCGGCCGTACCCACCGCCCAGGCATACACCCAACTCACCGCCGCCCACGGCGTCCTCGAATGGCGCGAGACGGTCAACGCCCGGATGCCCCAGCCCGACGAGCGCGCAACCCTCAACCTGCCCGAGTTCACCCCCCTGCTGATCTCCCAGCGCGTCACCCGGACGCAGGCCGACCACCGCCCGCTCATGCTGGAGACCATCGCCATGGGAGCGGGTACAGCCCAGATGGCGTTCACCGTCCGCCCTACAACCGTCCGCGCCCACCAGGGGTAAGCCAGGCACCCGCTCACGCGTCGAAAACTGTCTTCACTTCCTCAAGGGCGGTGCTCCGCGCCGCCGGGCGGCAGCCACCCAGGGCACGCGCTTCGAAGATCACCCAGTCATGCCGGCCGAAGTCGCCTGGCCATCACACGCGCCGCCGAAGCGCGATCGACCCCTGGGCCCACCTGCCGCGCTTCATCATCCGTTCCAGTACCACTCCGAGCCTGCGCGCCCCCAGCGGCGTACCTTCCAGGAAGACGACGCCGCGCCCGTCGTCAGCCCAACCGGCTTGCGCCCGCACCAACGCAGGCCCCCGCAAGCCCAGCCTTCCAAGCACCGCGTTCAAGCTGTCCGCCGCCGCCCGCGCCTCTAACCACGCCGCCTCATAATCCACCCCCTCCAACACCGGACCCCCACCCAGAAAGACCCCGATCTCTTCGCCGTAGTCCTGATCCCCTGCGTGCTCGCCCATAAAGGTCCGTCCCTCCCGATCACCGGAACCGCACCGGCGCATTGGCATATGCCAACAGCAACGTTCAAAACCAGCCGGACCCAAAGCGTTACACACAGCAGGCAACCTCACACGCCCAGTCGCGTAACAAAGCTGACCCAGTACCCCTAGTGATCAGCCGCCCCAGCAGCGATATATAGGGGCACGCTGCCCAGACCGGGCGCCAGACCGGGCACCCCCGTCGCACCCTAGGTGCGGCGAGACCCCACTTGATGCGCTGCGCTTCGATCTCGGGTCTATCAGGAATTAAGTGTGGTTCGTCTGTTTGGCCTACAGGTTGTTCGGTGGGCTGTTCGGCTCACACTCGTCCGGCGGTAAGGCGGCCGTCGAAGAGGACGTCGAACTCGTTGAGGGCGGATTTCCAGCGGTTGTTCCAGCGCTGGCGACCGCGGCCGGTGGGGTCGAGGG
>NZ_JBIVRB010000026.1:0-41747 GCF_044755465.1 Streptomyces sp. NPDC092296
GGGCAACGGCAAGGGGCAGATCTTCGTCAAGGGCGAGGTGGTCAAGACCGTGCCGGAGTCGAAGATCGTGGAGACGCTGATCGAAGAGGCGCTGAAGCTGGCCGAGGACATGGAGGAGCAGGGCGAACCCGTCGTCACCCCCGTCGGCTGACCGGTAGTTCCGCAGCGGTCCCCGGGCGGTTCCGGAGCGGTCCCGGAGTGGGACCGCTCCGGGGCCCGGCCGGTGGCGGGGCGTCCCCGCGCGGGTTTCCGGGGCTGCGGGGTAGGGTGCGGTCCGCAGCGCCCGTACCCTCGGAGTCGGGCCCCGCTCCGGCGGGGCCGGTCCCCCGGGGTGGCGGCGTGAGCGGCCCGACTGCATGGTGAGGCGCGCAGATGCTGGGAAGTTCGGTATCGACCACCCGCGTCCTTGAGGCACCAGACCTTGAGGACGCCCTCGACGTACTCGACCGCGACCCGGTGGCCAACGCCTTTGTGGCGGCCCGGGTGCACGTGGCGGGCCTCGACCCCTGGCGGCTCGGCGGCGAGATGTGGGGCTGGTACAACGAGAACGGACTGCTGGACGCGCTCTGTTACGCCGGGGCCAACCTGGTCCCGGTCGGCGCCGGCCCCGACGCCGTGGCGTCCTTCGCCGGGCGGGCCCGCCGCCAGGGGCGCCGCTGCTCCTCCATCGTCGGCCCCGCCGAAGCCACCGCCCAGCTGTGGGCGCTGCTGGAACCCAGCTGGGGCCCGCCCCGCGAGGTACGCCCCCACCAGCCGCTGATGACCATCACCGCGCCGCCCGCCGCGGTCACCGCCGACGCGCGGGTGCGGCGGGTGCGGCGGGACGAGATCGAATTGCTGATGCCGGCCTGCGTGGCGATGTTCACCGAGGAGGTCGGGGTCTCCCCGATGGCCGGGGACGGCGGTCTCCTCTACCGCGCCCGGGTCGCCGAACTGGTCACCGGCGGCCGGGCCTTCGCCCGCTTCGAGGACGGCCGGGTCGTCTTCAAGGCCGAGATCGGGGCCGTCACCGACCGGGCCTGCCAGATCCAGGGCGTCTGGGTGGCGCCCGACCGGCGCGGGCAGGGGCTCTCCGAGACCGGTATGGCGGCGGTGGTCGGGTATGCGCTGCGCGAGGTCGCGCCGGTGGCCAGCCTCTATGTGAACGATTTCAACCTGCCGGCTCGGGCCGCCTATCGGCGGGTCGGGTTCCAGGAGGTCGGGGCGTTCATGAGCGTCCTGTTCTGAGGGTTCAGGTGCTGGGCGGTTCCGGTTTGGGCGGTTCGGGGTCTTGGGCGGTTCGGGGTCTTGGATGGTTGCAGGGCTGGGCGGTTCAGGCGCTGGAGGGTTCAGGTTCCGGGCGGTTGCAGGCGGGGTGGGGTCCGGTCCGGGCAGAAGGGGTGCGGGGGTGGTGCGGGTACCGGGCAAGGCCGGGCGATTCCTGGCGAGTCTGCGACGCGCGGGCGATCCAGCGGTAACGTCCCCGGCCATGGACGACGTGACGATCGAGCCCATCGACCTCGCCGCCCGCGCCGAGGAGGCGCTCGCGGTGCAGGCCCTCGCCTTCGGGCTGACCGACGAGGAGGTCGCGGTCCGCCTCCAGATCGTCACCCGCCACGCCGAGTACCCGGGCGTCATCGCACTGGGCGCGCTGCACGGCCGGCGGCTGGTCGGCTTCGGGTACGGGATGCCCAACCACCGTGGCCACTGGTGGAGCACCGTCATCCAGCCCTACCTGGAGGCCACCGGCAACGGCCGCTGGCTGGACGACTCCTTCGCGGTCACCGAGCTGCACGTACTCCCGGCCCACCAGGGGCGCGGGCTGGGCCGGACGATGATCAGCGAGCTGTGCGAGCGCTCCGGGCTGCCGCGCTCCATCCTCTCCGCGATCGACGAGGAGACACCGGCCCGCAGGCTCTACCGGGGCCTCGGATACGCCGACCTGGCCCGGCCGGTGCTCTTCCCCAACACCGACCGGCCGTACGCCGTGATGGGGGCCGATCTGCCGCTGCGGCGGCGGTGACCGTCGGCGTTCACAGTCGGCTTGCGAACTCCAGGTAGAGCTCGGCCGGGCCGGTGGCGCCCACGCTGAGCGACCAGACGCCGGCCTCGACCGTCCGGAAGAGCGTCCAGCCGTGCAGCCGCTCCCGGTCGACCTCCAGCGAGTCGGCCAGCCGGTTCAGGCGGCGGCGGATCGCGGCCTCCGGACCGGGCGAGCCCAGCAGGGTGTCCATCCGGTCCTGGGCCAGCCACGCCAGGTCGTACGCGCGCTCACCGACCAGCGGCTTGGGGTCGATCGCCAGCCACGGCGACCGCTCGGCGACCAGCACATTGCCGTGGTGGAAGTCGCCGTGCAGCAGCAGTTGCTCCGGCTCGGAGGCGAGCAGCGCGGCCGCCGTCTCCAGCGCCTCGTCGATCAGCGGGCGGGCGGCCGTGGTGGCGGCGGCGACGGCGGGCGTGGCGGTGGGGGCCGGCGTACGGCGGGTGCGCAGCAGGTCGCAGAGGTGGCCGGCGTAGCCGGCGACCGTCCGGAAGGAGTGGTCGGGCGCGGGCGGGACCCAGAGCCGTTGCAGGATGCCGGCCGCCTCCAGCATGGCCTTGTCCTCGCGGAGGGAGCGCAGTGAGATGCTGCCGCGCAGCCGCTCCAGGAGCAGTACGCCCTGCGGGGGGTCGGCCTCCAGCAGTCGTACGGCGCCGCGGCCGTTCCAGTGGGCCAGCGCGGCGGGCTCGTCGGCCGTCTCATCGGTCACCAGACCGGCCTTCAGGGCGGCCGGGGTGCCGTCGGCGCGGCGTACGTACACCACCAGGCTGATCTGGCCGCCGGGTTCCACGGAGCGTTCGGCGGTGAGGTGCCAGCGGTCCAGGTAGCGGGCGACCAGTGACGGCAGTTCGGCGAGCCAGGTGGCGCCCTGTTCGCCCTCCCAGGCGCGGAGGGTGCGGTCCAGACGCTCGGGGATGGTGACGCCGGCGGGCGGGGGGTGGGGGGTGCTGGGGTCGGTCGGCATGGGTTCCCTCTCGTCGTGCTCATTGTCGGGGATGGGCGCGACCGGGGAGGGGGCTGGTGGGGTGGTCAGGGGGTGGGTGTGGGGGAGAGGGAGGTTGCGGTGCGTTCGGGGAGGCCGGGGAAGGCGGTGTCCGGGGCGTGCCAGCGGGCGGCTCGTACGGCGGCTTCGCGGAGGGCGTCGGCGGCGGTGCGGCGGAGTTGTCCGGTGGCGGCGGTCACCAGGTCGGCGTGGACGGCGGTCAGTCGCTGCTCCAGCAGGGCGGCGAGCTTGACGGCGGAGGCGGCGTCGGTGACCGGGAAGGGGAGTTCATAGCCGGGGGCGGCGGCGACCGGGGTGGCGTGGCGGTCGGTGAGTTCGCGTTGCAGGGTGTCGCGGTGGGCCTGGTGGGTGGCGAAGGCGGCGCGGGCTGCGGTGAGGCGGCTGCCGTCGAGGTGGGCGCCGACGACGCCGTAGCCGTAGACGGTGGCGTGTTCGGCGGCCAGGGCCGCCTGGAGGGCGGCCAGTAGGGGGGAGGGGGTGGGAGTGGTCACGGGGGCTTCCGGGTCGTGGGGTTTTGGCGGGGCGTGGTGGGCCGTGGGTGGGGGTGTGTGGGTGGGTGCGGGTGTCGGCCGGTCCGGGGTGGGGGTCCCGGGCGTCCGGTCTTGTCGGCCCGCCGACCACTCGTTCCTCGCGGTCGGCGCTCCGACGTCGATCCTCCTTAGTGCCCGGGACCCCCACCCCTCCCCGTCCGCCACCCTTCCGCCCGGAGGGGGGAGGGAGGTCCGTGCGGGGCTGGTGCTGGTGGGTTGGTGCGGCTTGGTGGGGGTGGGGGTCAGTTGGTGAGGTGGAGGGCGTGGACGGCGCCGGAGGCGGCGATGGAGGCGAGGAGGCGGGCGAGTTCGGGGGAGGCGCCGGGGAGCGCGGCCGTGCGGGTGGCGGCGGTGCGGCGCTCGGCGGCGGCCAGGGCGGTGAGGGTGGCGGCCTGGCCGGTGGGGGTGGGCACGGCGGGGGCCGGGGTGGTCGGCGGGGTCGCGGTGCCGAGGGCGGCGCGGTGCTGGACCAGGTGGGCGCGGAGCGGGCCGAGCCGGCCGGCCAGCTTGGGGTGGGCCGCGATGGCCGCGTCGTAGGCGGCGATCAGCGCGGTGGTGGCGTCGGCGGCGCTGCGGCGGATGGCCGCGTCCGGGTCCGGCTTGCTGGGGGTCGGCCGGGGGGCCGGGGTACCGTCCGTGCAGGCGGCGAGGGCGAGGGACGCTCCGGCGAGGCTGCCGGCGGCCAGGAGCCGCCGCCTGGAGGGCTGCCCGGGGGACTGCATCGACACGCTCCCGCTGAGTAGAGGTCTGCGGCACGGAAGGTATCGGGTACCGGACGGGGGCCCGACACCGGGGGTCGGGCAGCCGGAATCGGCAGTTGGCTGTCTGACCGGATAGGCTTTGCACGGCATTCCAGACAACAGCAGACGCGGCCGAGGAGTCACCCGGATGAGCACCAACCAGAACGATCGGCTGCGTGCCCTGCTGGAACCGCTGACCGCCGGGGCGGGGCTGGACCTGGAGGAGATCCGGGTGACCCAGGCGGGTCGGCGCCGGCAGCTCCAGGTGGTCGTGGACGCCGACGGCGGCGTCGAGCTGGACGTGGTCGCGGAGTTGAGCCGGGAGATCGGCCAGGCGCTGGACGACGCGGATGCCATGGGCGGTGCCCCGTACGTGCTGGAAGTCGGCTCCCCCGGGGTCGACCGGCCGCTGACCGAGCCCCGCCACTGGCGCCGGGCCGAGGGGCGCCTGGTGAAGGCGCAGCTGGTCGCGGGCGGCGAGGTCGTGGGCCGGATTCTGGCCGTCGACGACGAGGGCGCCACCGTGGAGGTGCCGCCCGTGAAGGGCCGTGGCAAGGCCACCGAGCGCCGGTTGGCGTACCTGGAGATCGCCAGGGCCCAGGTGCAGGTGGAGTTCAGCCGCAAGGACAAGGACGACGAGGACGCCTCCGACGAGGGGGACGACGAGGACAAGGAGGAGGCGTAGCCGTGGACATCGACATGAGTGCCCTGCGCGGGCTGGTGCGTGAGAAGGAGATCTCGTTCGACCTGCTGGTCGAGGCGATCGAGTCTGCCCTCCTCATCGCCTACCACCGCACGGAGGGCTCGCGCGGCAAGGCGCGGGTCGAGCTGGACCGGAAGACCGGCCATGTGACGGTGTGGGCGCTGGAGGAGGCGGACGAGGCCGGGGAGCCCCGGGAGTTCGACGACACCCCGAGCGGCTTCGGCCGGATCGCGGCCACCACGGCCAAGCAGGTCATCCTGCAGCGGCTGCGGGACGCGGAGGAGGAGCGCACCTTCGGCGAGTACGCCGGACACGAGGGCGACATCGTGACCGGCGTGGTGCAGCAGGGCAACGACCCCAAGAGCGTGCTGGTGGACATCGGCAAGCTGGAGGCGATCCTGCCGCCGCAGGAGCAGGTGCCGGGCGAGGACTACAAGCACGGCACCCGGCTGCGGTCGTACGTGGTCGCGGTGCGGCGGGGCGTGCGGGGGCCGTCGGTGACGCTGTCGCGGACCCACCCGAGCCTGGTGAAGAAGCTCTTCGCGCTGGAGGTCCCGGAGATCGCGGACGGCGCGGTGGAGATCACCGCCATCGCCCGGGAGGCCGGCCACCGCAGCAAGATCGCAGTGCGGTCGCACCGGCAGGGGCTGAACGCCAAGGGCGCCTGCATCGGCCCGATGGGCGCCCGGGTGCGCAGCGTGATGGCCGAGCTGCACGGCGAGAAGATCGACATCGTGGACTGGTCGGACGACCCGGCGCAGATGGTGGCCAACGCCCTGTCGCCCGCCCGGGTGACCAAGGTGGAGATCGTGGACCTCATGCAGCGGTCCGCACGGGTGATCGTGCCCGATTACCAGCTGTCGCTGGCCATCGGCAAGGAGGGGCAGAACGCCCGTCTGGCGGCTCGGCTGACCGGATGGCGGATCGACATCCGCCCCGACACCGAGCAGTAGTGGCCCGCGCTCGGAATCACCGGGCCGCGGGAAGTACCCATGGAGGGGTAGACTTGGACGTGTCTGGCCGGACGCGTGCCCGTGTATGCCCTGAACGCACCTGCGTGGGTTGCCGCAAGCGGACGGCCAAGCACGACCTGCTGCGTGTGGTGGCGGTGGAGGGCGCCTGCGTCCCCGACCCCCGCGGCACGCTGCCCGGCCGAGGAGCGCATCTGCACCCCGACCCGGGCTGCCTCGACCTCGCGGTTCGCCGCCGGGCCTTCCCGCGGGCCTTCCGCCTGCGGGAGGCGCTCGACACCGAGGTGCTTCGCACCTTCGTGGAAGAGCACGCCGCGGAGCGGCGCAGGGTCGAGGAGCGGGAAGACCGCCGCTGAGCGGTACCGCACCACCCCCGCCGAGTGCGGGGGAGTTCGCTGTACGGAGCACGGTGCGCCTGCACGGTTGTGCATGCGCCGACACCAGGTACCTCGCGAGATGGAAGTAGGTCGAGATTGCGATGAGCACTCGATGAGTACGCGATGAGTACGCCCATGAAGTAGCAACGGTCCGGCGGACGACCACCCCGGACCAGAAGGAGCGAAGTGGCTAAGGTCCGGGTATACGAACTCGCCAAGGAACTCGGCGTGGAGAGCAAGGTCGTCATGGCCAAGCTCACCGAGCTGGGTGAGTTCGTCCGCTCGGCGTCCTCGACTATCGAGGCGCCGGTCGTTCGTAAGTTGACTGATGCTTTCCAGGGGGGCGGCTCCGGCCGGTCCTCCGCCAAGCCTGGCCCGCGGAAGCCCGCGGCGCCCCAGCCGTCCGGTGACGCCGGTGCGGCTCGTCCCGCCCCCGCGCCGGGCCCGAGGCCCGCGCCGCGTCCCGCTGCCGGTGCCCCCGCGCCCGGCCCGCGCCCGGCGGCTGCCGCCCCCGGTCCGCGTCCGGCCGCCGCGCCGGGCCCGCGTCCGACGCCGGCCCGTCCGGCCGCCCCGGCGGCGCCCGCCGCCGAGTTCTCCTCGCCGGCTCCGGCGCAGCCCCAGCCGGCCGCCGAGGCCCCTGCGGCTCCCGCCGCGCAGGCCGAGGCTCCCGCCGCCCGTCCGGCCGCTGCCCCGCAGCAGCCGCGCACCGAGGCGCCGCGCGGCGACGCGCCGCGTCCCGGCGGTGCCCGTCCCGGTCCGCGTCCCTCGGGTCCGCGTCCGGGCAACAACCCGTTCACCTCCAGCAACACCGGCATGGCCCGGCCGGGCGGCGACCGCCGCCAGGGCGGTGCCCAGGGCGGCGCGCCGCGTCCGGGCGGCCAGGGCGCTCCGCGTCCGGGCGGTCCGGGTGCCGGTGGCGCTCCGCGTCCCGGTGGCACCGGTGGTGCTCCCCGTCCGGGTGGTCAGGGCGCTCCGCGTCCCGGCGGCCCGCGTCCGGGCGGTCCGGGCGCCGGTGGCGCCCCCCGTCCCGGCGGTCCCGGCGCGGGTGCTCCGCGTCCGGGCGGCGCTCCGTCCCCCGGCGGGATGCCGCGGCCGCAGGGCCCGCGTCCCACGCCGAGCGGAATGCCGCGTCCCAACCCCGGCATGATGCCGCAGCGTCCCGCTGCCGGCCCCCGTCCCGGCCCCGGCGGCCGTGGTCCCGGCGGTCCGGGCGGTCGTCCCGGCGGTCCGGGCGGTCGTCCCGGTGGTGGCGGCGGCTTCGCCGGCCGTCCCGGCGGTGGCGGCGGCGGTGCCGGTCGTCCCGGTACGGGCGGCGGCTTCGGCGGCCCGCGTCCCGGTGGCGGCGGCGGTGGCGGCGGCTTCGGTCCCCGTCCCGGCGGTTTCGGCGGGCGACCCGGCGGCCCGGGTGGCCGTGGCGGAACGCAGGGCGCCTTCGGTCGCGGTCCGGGCGGTCGCCCGGCGCGCGGTCGCAAGTCGAAGCGGCAGCGGCGTCAGGAGTACGAGGCCATGCAGGCCCCGTCCATCGGCGGCGTCATGCTGCCGAGGGGCAACGGCCAGACCGTGCGCCTGTCGCGCGGTGCCTCGCTGACGGACTTCGCGGACAAGATCAACGCCAACCCGGCGGCGCTCGTGTCGGTGATGTTCAACCTGGGTGAGATGGTCACCGCGACCCAGTCGGTCTCCGACGAGACGCTGCGCCTCCTCGCCGAGGAGATGGGCTTCGTCCTGGAGATCGTCAGCCCGGAGGACGAGGACCGCGAGCTGCTGGAGTCCTTCGACATCGAGTTCGGCGAGGACGAGGGCGACGAGGACGACCTGGCCATCCGGCCGCCGGTGGTCACCGTCATGGGCCACGTCGACCACGGTAAGACCCGACTGCTGGACGCCATCCGGAAGTCCAACGTGGTCGCGGGCGAGGCCGGCGGCATCACCCAGCACATCGGTGCGTACCAGGTGGTTGCGGAGGTGAACGGCGAAGAGCGTCCGATCACCTTCATCGACACCCCCGGTCACGAGGCGTTCACCGCCATGCGTGCCCGTGGTGCCAAGTCCACCGACATCGCGATCCTGGTGGTGGCGGCCAACGACGGCGTCATGCCGCAGACGGTCGAGGCGCTCAACCACGCCAAGGCCGCCGGGGTGCCGATCGTGGTCGCGGTCAACAAGATCGACGTCGAGGGCGCCGACCCGACCAAGGTCCGCGGTCAGCTGACCGAGTTCGGCCTGGTGGCCGAGGAGTACGGCGGCGACACCATGTTCGTCGACATCTCCGCCAAGCAGGGTCTGCACATCGACTCCCTGCTGGAGGCCGTGATCCTCACCGCCGACGCCTCGCTCGACCTGCGCGCCAACCCGGAGCAGGACGCCCAGGGCATCGCGATCGAGGCCCACCTGGACAAGGGCCGCGGCGCCATGGCGACCGTCCTGGTCCAGCGCGGCACCCTGCGGGTCGGTGACTCCATGGTCGTCGGCGACGCGTACGGCCGCGTCCGGGCGATGCTGGACGAGAACGGCAACAACGTCTCCGAGGCGGGCCCGTCCCGTCCGGTGATGGTGCTCGGCCTCACCTCGGTGCCCCGCGCCGGCGACAACTTCATCGTCGTCGACGAGGACCGCACCGCTCGGCAGATCGCCGAGAAGCGGGCGGCCCGCGAGCGCAACGCCGCCTTCGCGCAGCGCCGCGTCCGGATCTCCCTGGAGGACCTGGACAAGGCCATCGCGGCCGGCTCCATCGAGCAGCTCAACCTCATCATCAAGGGCGATGTCTCCGGTTCGGTGGAGGCCCTGGAGGACGCGCTGGTCAAGCTGGACGTCGGCGACGAGGTCGAGCTGCGCATCCTGCACCGTGGTGTGGGTGCGATCACCGAGTCCGACGTGGACCTGGCGATGGGCTCGGACGCCATCATCATCGGCTTCAACGTGCGGGCCGAAGGCCGTGCGCGTACCGCAGCCGACCGCGAGGGCGTCGACATCCGCTACTACTCGGTCATCTACCAGGCGATCGAGGAGATCGAGGCGGCCCTCAAGGGCATGCTCAAGCCGGAGTACGAGGAGGTCCGCCTGGGCTCCGCGGAGATCCGCGAGGTCTTCCGCTCCTCCAAGTTCGGCAACATCGCCGGTGTCCTGGTCCGCGAGGGCCTGCTCCGCCGCAACGCCAAGGCCCGCCTCATCCGGGACGGCGCCGTGGTGGCGGAGAACCTCACCATCGAGGGCCTGCGTCGCTTCAAGGACGACGCGACCGAGGTGCGCGAGGGCTTCGAGGCCGGTGTGACCCTGGGGTCGTTCAACGACATCAAGGTCGACGACGTCATCGAGACGTTCGAGATGCGCGAGAAGCCGCGCGCCTGAGCGCGGCCCCGGCCGGCCGCACCCCGTGAGACGCGGGGCGCGGTCGGCCGGTAGTCCGGGGCCGGGCGGCGGAGGACGGGGTCTCCCGAAATCCGTCGACCGGCCCCGGGCGCGCTGTGTACGGTTCGTCGTACGAAAGCCCCAGTTCGGGGCTGCCCTACGAGGCCCCCAGGCCGGCTTGGCCTGTCACACATGTTCGTGGGAACACTCACCTTCGACCTGCTCCTCGGCGACGTCCACTCGCTGAAGGAGAAGCGCTCGATCGTGCGGCCGATCGTGGCCGAGCTGGTGCGCAAGTACGGCGTCAGCGCGGCCGAGGTCGGCAATCAGCAGCTGCACCGCAGGGCCGAGATCGGCTGCGCGGTGGTGTCCGGCGACGCCGGGCACATCGGGGAGATCCTGGACGGCTGCGAGCGGCTGGTCGCCGGCCGCCCCGAGGTGGAACTGCTCTCCGTCCGGAGGCGGTTCCACGGCGATGACGATTGAGGGGTGCGGCGGCAGTCGCCGCCGTCACACCCGCGATGACCGAACGCGCCCCACGGTTGCGGGCGCGGGCCGGTACGTTGGGGCACGGGCCCCGACGGAACCCGGTCGGCCACCGCGCCGACCGGTACCGCGCCCACAGCACGAGGAGGACACGTGACCGACACCGCGAGGGCGCGCAAGCTCGCCGACCGCATCCAGGTGGTCGTCGCGGAGACCCTGGAGCGGCGGATCAAGGATCCTCGCCTGGGCTTCGTGACCATCACCGACACCCGGGTCACCGGAGACCTCCGGGAGGCCACCGTCTTCTACACGGTCTACGGCGACGAGACCGAGCAGACCGCCACGGCGGCCGCGCTGGAGAGCGCCAAGGGCATCCTGCGCTCCGAGGTCGGACGGCAGACCGGGGTGCGCTTCACCCCGTCCCTGACGTTCGTCGCGGACGCCGTCCCGGACAACGCCCGCCACATCGACGAGCTGCTGGACCGGGCCCGGATCTCCGACGCCCAGGTGCGCACCGCCGCCGCCGGCGCCAGCTACGCCGGTGACGCGGACCCGTACCGCAGCGCCGACGACGCAGAAGACGAGGACGCCTAGCCATGGCGGGCGAGCCCGCCGGGGCCGCCACCGGGGCACCCTCCGCCAGTACGGCGGGGGGTGCCCCTGCCGTCCCCGGGGGCGAGCCGCCCGGCACGGCGCTGCCGGGGCCGAGGTTCGCCGCGCCGGCCCCCGGTGACCGGGAGTGGGCCGAGGTGCTGGCGCTGATCGCCGGCGCCCGTGAGATCGACCTGGTCTGCCATGTCTGCCCCGACGGCGACGCACTGGGCTCGGCGCTGGCCGCCGGGCTGGCGCTGCGCTCGCTGGGCCACCGGGTGCGGGTCTCCTTCGGTGACGACCCGCAGGTGGTGCCCGCCTCGCTGGCCTTCCTGCCCGGCCAGGAGCTGCTGGTACCGGTGGCCGAGGTGCCGGACCGACCGGAGCTGGTGCTCACCTTCGACGTCGCCGCCGAGAGCCGGCTCGGCCTGCTCCGGGAGAAGGCGCTCGCCGCCCGCGCCCTGGTGGTCGTCGACCACCACGCCTCCAACACCGGCTTCGGCACCCACCCGCTGGTCGACCCGGCCGCGCCCGCCACCGCCGTCCTGGTGGACGAGCTGCTGCGGCGGCTCGGCGTACCGCTGGACCAGTCGATCGCGGCCTGCCTGTACACCGGCGTGGCCACCGACACCGGCTCCTTCAAGTACCGGGCCACCACGGCGGCCACCCATGAGTTCGCCGCGCGGCTGCTGGCCACCGGCATCCGGCAGGACCTGATCTCCCGCACCCTGTGGGACACCTCCTCGTTCGGCTACCTCAAGGTGCTGTCGGCCGCGCTGGCCCGCGCCGAGCTGGACCGCACCGCCGTCGGCGGCCTCGGTCTGGTGTGGACCTGGGTGCCGTACGCGGACCTGGCCGCCCACGGCGTCACCGTCGAGGAGATCGAGGGCCTGATCGACGTCGTCCGGCGCACCGCCGAGGCCGAGGTCGCCCTGGTGCTCAAGCAGGACCCGGACGGTGCCCTGCGCGGCTCCTCCCGGGCCAAGGGCGCGGTCGACGTGGCCGCCGCCTGCGCGGCGCTCGGCGGCGGCGGCCATGTGTACGCTGCCGGCTTCACCTCCGCCCTCGGCGTCCAGGAGACGCTGGACCGCTTCCGCCGGGCCCTGCGGCCGTCCGCCTGAGCCTCCCCAGAACCCCGAGTCCCCAGAACACCGAGTCCCCAGAACACCGAATCCCCAGAACACCGAGTACCCGAGCACACCCGAAAGGAATGGCGCACCCCCCGTACGGGACGCGCCGCCACCACCCATGAAGCGCAAGGGAACCGGCCCCGACGGCCTGGTCATCGTCGACAAGCCCGCCGGCATCACCTCCCACGGCGTGGTCGCCCGGATACGCCGCCTCGCGGGCACCCGCAAGGTCGGCCACGCCGGCACCCTCGACCCGATGGCCACCGGAGTGCTGGTCATCGGCGTGGAGAAGGCCACCCGGCTGCTCGGCCATCTGATGCTCACCGACAAGACGTACGAGGCCACCATCCGGCTGGGCCAGACCACCGTCACCGACGACGCCGAAGGCGAGCCCACCGCCACCGTCTCCACCGACGGCGTTACCCCGGAGGCGATCGCCAAGGGCGTCACCGCGCTCACCGGCGACATCCTCCAGACCCCGTCGAAGGTCAGCGCGATCAAGGTCGACGGCAAGCGGTCCTACGCCCTGGTCCGGGAGGGCGCGGAGGTCGAACTGAAGGCGCGGCCGGTCACCGTCGCCACCTTCACCGTGCATGCGCAGCGCGCCGCCGTGGCCGAGGACGGCACCCCGCTGATCGATCTCGACGTCACCGTGGAGTGCTCCTCCGGTACCTACATCCGCGCGCTGGCCCGCGACCTGGGCGCCGGCCTCGGGGTCGGCGGCCACCTCACCGCTCTGCGGCGCACCCGGGTCGGCCCGTACACGGTGCAGCAGGCGCACACCCTGGAGCAGCTGGAGGAGTCCTTCGGCACGCTGCCGCTCGGCGCGGCCGCCGCCGCGGCCTTCCCCCGCTGGGACGTCGACGCGGACCAGGCGCGGCTGCTGGTCAACGGCGTGCGGCTGAAGTCCCCCGGGCTCGCGCCGGGGCCGGTCGCCGTCTTCGGCCCCGAGGACCGCTTCCTCGCCCTGGTGGAGGAGAAGCACGGCCAGGCGCGTCCGCTGGCCGTCTTCGCCTGAGCCGCCACCGGGGGCGGACGGCATTCCGGTGCGGAGCCCGGCGGGCGGGCATGGCAGGCTATAGGCGTAGATCGGCGAGCGAGTGTAGCGAGTGTGCGGACAAGGAGCGGTCAGGGTGCAGCGCTGGCGTGGCCTGGAGGAAGTCCCCGACAGCTGGGGGCGCTCCGTCGTCACCATCGGATCGTTCGACGGAGTGCACCGGGGGCACCAGCTGATCATCGGCCGGGCCGTGGAGCGCGCCCGTGAACTGGGCGCCGCCTCGGTGGTCGTCTTCTTCGACCCGCACCCGAGCGAGGTGGTCCGCCCCGGCAGCCACCCGCCGCTGCTGGCCCCGCCGCACCGGCGGGCGGAGCTGATGGGCGAGCTGGGCGTGGACGCGGTGCTGATCCTGCCGTTCACCCAGGAGTTCTCCCAGCAGGCCCCGGCGGACTTCGTCAAGCAGGTGCTGGTCGACGCGCTGCACGCCCAGGCCGTCGTCGAGGGCCCCAACTTCACCTTCGGCCACAAGGCGGCCGGCGATGTGGCGCTGCTCGCGGAGCTGGGCCGGGTGCACGACTTCGACACCGAGGTCGTGGACCTGTTCGTGCGCAACGAGGTCGGCGGCGATGAGCCCTGCTCCTCCACCCTGGCCCGGCGGCTGATCGCCGAGGGCGACATGCCCGGCGCCGCCGAGGTGCTGGGCCGCCCGCACCGGGTGGAGGGCGTGGTGGTGCGCGGCGCCCAGCGCGGCCGCGAACTGGGCTACCCCACGGCCAATGTGGAGATCCTGCCGCACACCGCCGTCCCGGTCGACGGGGTGTACGCGGGCTGGCTCACCGTCGTCGGGGACGGGCCGCTGCCGATCGCGGGGGAGCGGATGCCCGCCGCGATCTCGATCGGCACCAACCCGACCTTCGACGGCACCGCGCGCACGGTGGAGGCGTACGCCATCGACCGGGTCGGGCTGGACCTGTACGGGCTGCATGTCGCGGTGGACTTCCTGGTCTATCTGCGCGGCATGGAGAAGTTCGACACCGTGGACGCGCTGCTGGAGCGGATGGCCGACGACGTCAAGCGGGCCCGGGAGCTGACGGACGACGGCACGCCGCCCCGCTGACGCTGACGCTGACGCTGACCGGATCGGAGACGGCCGGGGCCCCGCGACGTGCTGTCGCGGGGCCCCGGCCGTCGCTGCTCACTGCTGGGGGGTCACTGCTTGAGGGGTCACTGCTGAGGCGTCACTGCTGCTGGGGCGGCGGATAGCCGTAGCCCGGCGGCGGCTGCTCCTCGTACCCCGGCGGGGGCGGCGGCGGGGCCTGGCCGGGCTGCTGGGTCCAGCCGGGCGGCATCGGCTGCTGGCCGGGTGCCTGGTGGCCGGGCGCCGGCTGGGGCTGCTGCTGCGGGGCCTGCTGGGGGTAGCCGTAGCCGCCGGGCGGGGGCTGCTGGCCGCCCGGGTACGGCTGCTGCCGGCCGGGCGGGCCCCACGGCTGGCCCTGCTGCGGCGCGCCCGGGTCGCCCCACGGCTGCCCGGCCTGCTGCGGGGGCGGACCCGGCTGCGGGCCCCAGCCCGGCTGCGGCTGCTGGCCGGGCCAGCCCTGCTGCGGCCACACCCCGGCGGCCTGCTGGGCCCGCTGGAAGTCCTCCGCGACCAGCGCGGCCAGGTCGAAGTACGCCTCGCGTACCTTGGGCCGCATCATCGAGATGTCGACCTCGGCACCGGCCGCCAGATGCTCGTCGAACGGCACCACGACCACGCCCCGGCAGCGGGTCTCGAAGTGGGCGACGATGTCCTCGATCTTGATCAGCTTGCTGGTTTCGCGGACCCCGGAGACCACCGTGATGCTGCGCTGCACCAGATCGGCGTAGCCGTGCGCGGAGAGCCAGTCCAGGGTGGTGGAGGCGCTGCTCGCACCGTCCACGCTGGGGGTGGAGACGATGATCAGCTGATCGGCCAGGTCCAGCACGCCGCGCATGGCGCTGTACAGCAGACCGGTGCCCGAGTCGGTGAGGATGATCGGGTACTGCCGGCCCAGCACATCGATGACCTGCCGGTAGTCGGCGTCGTTGAAGGTGGTCGACACGGCCGGGTCCACGTCGTTCGCCAGGATCTCCAGACCCGAGGGCGCCTGCGAGGTGAACCGGCGGATGTCCATATAGCTGTTGAGGTGCGGGATCGCCGTCACCAGGTCGCGGATGGTCGCCCCGGTCTCGCGGCGCACCCGGCGGCCCAGGGTGCCCGCGTCCGGGTTGGCGTCGATCGCGATGACCTTGTCCTGGCGCTCGGTGGCCAGGGTGGCGCCCAGCGAGGTGGTGGTCGTGGTCTTGCCGACGCCGCCCTTGAGGCTGATCACCGCGATCCGGTAGCAGCTCATCACCGGCGTACGGATGACCTCCAGCTTGCGCTGGCGCTCGGCCTCCGCCGCCTTGCCGCCGAACTTGAAGCGCGACTGCTGGCGGCGCTCCTGCGGCTGGCGGCGCAGCAGCCGGTCCGAGGAGAGCTCCACGGCGGCGGTGTAGCCCAGCGGCGCACCGTGCGAGGTGCGCTGCGGGGCGCCTCCGCCGTGGAAGGCGGCGGGCGGCTCCCCGCCGGGACCGGGCTGCTGGTACGGCGGCGGGGCCGGGGCGGGGTGCGGCCAGCCGCCCTGGCGGGGGTCGGCGGGGGGCTGCGGGCCGGGCTGCTGGGCCGGGCCGGGGGAGTGCGGGCCGGGGGTTTGGGGCGGCCCGGGGAACTGGGGCGGGTACGGGCCCGGCTGCTGGGGTGCCTGCGGCGGGTACGGGCCCTGCTGCGGACCCGGGGCGCCCCAGGCGGCGCCGGCGGCCGGGTGGCCGCCCTGCTGCGGGCCGGGCCCGGGGGGCGGGGCCTGCTGGGCCTGGTGTGGTGGCGGGAACTGCTCGGGCCCGGGGGCCCACGGCCGACCGGGGCCACCGGCGATCGGCCAGGGTGCGCCCTGCTGCGCCGGGTCGGGGCCGGGCGGCGGCCCTGACTGCGGACCCGGCGGCGGGCCTGACTGCGGACCGGGCTGCGGGCCGGGCTGCGGCGCGGCGTCCGGCGGCGTGGCCTGCGGCGTGAACGGTGCGGGCTGCGGCTCGGCGGACTCCGGCTGCGGCCCGGCCGCCTCGGCGGCGGCATCCAGGCCGACCTGCTGCGGCTCCGGTTCCGCCTGCGGCGGTGGCACCGGGCCGCCGAGCGGTCCCGGCCCGGCCTGCTCGGGGCCCGGCCCGGGGGCGTGCTGCTGCGGTCCGGCGTGCGGCGGCTGCGGGCCGACCGGCCCGGCCTGCTGCGGCATCGGCCCCGGCGGAACGGGCATGGGCGGCGGCACGGGACCGGAGCCGACCGGCCCGTCCGGCCCGCTGCTCTGCGGCGGGAAGGGGTTGGAGACGGGCTGCGGAGCCGGCGGTGCGGGCGGTGCCTGGGCGTCCGGCGCCTCGGGGGATTCGTTCTGCGTGTACCAGGCCGGGGGAGTGTAGTCGGGCGCGTCAGACCACTCCTCGTCCTCGTCCGGCGCGTTGTCGCCGACGTAGACGCCGTCGCGATCGGTGCTCAACTCGAACTCCCTCTCTCAGCTCCGGCAGGCAGCCGCATCGGCCTCGACCCCACCGGTCGTCCCCGTGTCGGACGCGCTCCCCTGTCAAGAGTCAGGGCGTCCGCGAAGCACCAGCCTATGAGTTAGCCCGCAACTCGGGATAGTCCGGGTGGTCGCGGCACGCCCCCGGCGCGTCGTCCGGGGCCGACCAGCCCAGCGCCCGGCCCGGCCGCCATCGCCCGAACGAGCGATCCGGTTGCGCGGCTCGCCCGCACGGAGCCCCCGGACCCGCCGCACGCTCCGGCGGCGCCCCCGTCGTCACCCGTACGGGTCGTCACTCGTACGGGCGGGGCCGCTCACACGCCCTCGCCCGTACGAGTGAAAGCGGCCCTCAGTCCACCCGGCGCGGTCCACCCAGCAACTGGACCTCCGCGTCCACCGGCGCCGTCATCACGAACTGACGCCGCATCCGGGTGGTCCACAGCGTCACGTTGTCACCCATCGAGGGAAGCGCGGCCACATCGGCGGCGGTCAGGTTCATGGCCCGCCCGACCAGCTCCGCCTCCTGCGGCGACACCCGCTGCACCCCCACCAGGTCCGCCGCGCCCAGCACCCGCTGCGCGTTCGGCCCCAGGTACGGCAGCAGCGTCAGCATGGTCTGCCACGGCCCGGCCGACAGCCGGCTGCGCACCGGACGGGCACCCAGGTCCCGTACCACCAGCACCGGCGCCGCCACCGAGGGCCCCTGCGGACCCAGCCGGCCCACCTGGTGCACCGTCACACACGGCTGCCCGCCGCCCGCCGCCTGCGCCATCGGCGCCCAGGTCTGCGGCCTGCCGGTCTCCACCGCGACCCGCGCCCCGGTGGCGGCGGCCCGCAACGCGATCAGCTGCGCCGTCCACACGCCGCCGACCAGCACGATGTCGTACGCCGACGGGCGGAACAGCCCGAGGACGGCCGGCTGGCGCTGCGGGTCGACGCCGATCAGCACCCCGTCGTCGCCCACCGGCATCGACAGCGCGTTCAGCTGCTCGGCGGTGAGCACATGCCGCTCGCGGCGCGGACCGCGCAGGCCGAAGCCCGCCCTGATCCGGGCGGCGGCCCGCTGCGGCGGCCGCTCGGGACCGGGCTGTCCGGCGGGCGAGTGGGGGGAGTAGCTCTGGTACGCCATCAGCGGGTCCCTCCCAGCGGCAGCGTGGCGAGCATGCCCGGGGCCTGCTCCATGTCCAGCCGCACCAGTCCGGTCCCGGTGCCCTGCGCCCGGGACTCCAGCAGCCGCCCGACCTGGGCGACCTCGCTCTCGCTGCGCGCGGTCAGCCGCAGATGCCCGGAGACCGCCACCGCGCCGCCGGTCCCCCGGGTCGCGGTCAGGCTGAAGGTGCTGGCCAGGGCGGGCAGCCCGGTCAGCGTGTTGACCAGGTCGGGCGCCGCGACCCGGCCGCCGCTGCCACCGGGGCGGGTCAGCTGCGGCCAGCGGGAGATCCAGTACGTGGTGTGCCAGCGGTCGTCGACCCGCCAGAAGCGGCGGCTCTCCTGGGTGCGCCGGGTGTTGCCCGTACCGCCGCCGGTGCCCTGGCGGCCCGCCGTGGCCAGCGGGTTGACACAGATGGAGGTCGCCAGCGCGGCGATCAGCTCCCGCTCGTCCAGCACCGTCGCGCTGAAGCCGGCCCCGGTCAGCCCGGCGACCAGCTGGTCGGCGGCCCGCTGGAGCGCCTTGCGGGCGCCGGTCTCGCCGCCGCCCCGGGCCAGCACCGCGGTGGCCGCCCGCTCCGGGTCCAGCCGCAGCGACACCCAGGTCAGCCGCAGCGACGGGGTGGACGACCCCTCGGGCAGCTGCTGGTACGCGCGGGAGGCCAGAGCCTGCTCGGGCAGGTGAGGCGCCGGGGCGGGCTGGGTGTGCTGCACGATCTGCACCGAGTCCAGCGTGATGTCGTCGACCTGGAGCGCGGCGGTCAGTACGTCCAGCGGCAGCGGCCGGGCGGTGCGCAGCGGCCGCAGCGGCTCGTCCTTGGCCCGCACCAGCAGCACCGCGCTCAGGAAGGTGCCGTCACCGACCATGCCCGCCTCGCGGCGCACCCGGCGCTGGCCGCCGCCGCTGCCGGGGGAGTCGGTCTCGGTGGTGTGGGTGCAGGTGCGCAGCGCCGGGTCCAGCTCCAGCGCCGGGGCGATCCCCGGATCGGTGCCCTGCGGCGGGACGTTGTCCGGGGCGCCGCGCCGCCGGGCGCGCAGCGCCATCGCGGTCCGCAGGTACTCCGGCAGCGAGCGGCCGCGGATCGGCAGCAGCGCGACCACCACCAGCAGCACCGCGGGCACCGCCATCGCCCCGGCCAGTGCCTTGCTGACGGTCCAGCCGACCACCACCAGCGCGGCGGCCACCTCGATCAGTACCAGCTGCTGGAGGCGGACCGGGCCGCCGAGCCGCCCTGGCCGGGGGTGCATCCGGATGGCGACGGGGGTCAGCGGAGCCGGTGCGGGCTCGGCGCGCCCCCGTCGGCGGCGGCGGTGCCCGGAGGCCGGCGGGCCCGGCTGCGGTGGCGTTCCGTGCGGTGCGCTGCGGCGCTCTGGAGCGGTCTGGCTTCGCATCCCCCGAGTGACCCTCTCTGGTCGGATTACCGGCGGCCGGTTGGCTGATCGCCATACGGTACCCGTACCGTACTGACCGTCTGCCCGCCGCATCGTAGAGGGTTTCGGCCCCCGGTGACCCGGTGGGCGGCGCCGGCCGCAGCGGACCCGGTCCGCGGTGGCCGACGGGGAGAACGGGGCGCACGCAGCGCTTTCCCAGCCAGGGCGGCGGCGGGGTGGGGGCCGGGATCAGCCCACGCCGTACGACCGGACAGCGTTACGGACAGGTGGGAGACGACGAGCATGGCATCACGCCGGGACGAGCTGAACGCGTACACGTTCGCGCGGCGCCGCACGGTGGGGGCGTTCCTGCAGCCGGCCGGGGGTGGCAATGACGAGGACGCCCCGCGCCCGGTGCGGGCGGTGGTGCCCAGCCTGGTGATGGCCGCGGTGGTGGTCGCGGGCTTCGGCATGTGGGGCATGATCAAGCCGGCCGCGCCGCAGGGCTGGGACGACGGCAAGAGCATCGTGGTGGGCAAGCAGTCCACCACCCGCTACGTGGTGCTCGCCAACCCCGACAAGCCCGACGACAAGACCCTCTACCCGGTGCTCAACATGGCCTCGGCCAAGCTGGTGCTGGACGCCGACTCCAAGGTCACCATCGTCGAGGACAAGGTGCTCGACCAGTACCGCAAGCACGGCCCGACCATCGGCATCCCGTACGCCCCGGACAAGCTGCCCAGCGCCGACGAGGCCGCCAAGCCCAAGGTCTGGACGGTCTGCGACCGGCCGGGCGGCGACCAGGCGCAGACCACGGTCAACCAGTCGGTGCTGGTGCTGACGGACACCCAGGCCCAGTCGCTGCGCAACGGCAGCTTCCGGCTCTCCCACGGCGACGCGCTCTACGTCCAGGTGCCCGGACCGGACGGCAAGGGCGGCACCGACTACCTGGTCGACGCGGCCGGGCGCAAGCACCAGCTGAGCCAGGGCGCCAACAGCGCCGACGCCAAGGCGCTGCGTACCAGCCTGTTCGGCCCCCAGTCCGCTCCGCAGCGGGTGACCCAGCAGTGGCTGGACACCCTGCAGGACGGCCAGGAGGTGTACTTCCCCACCATCCCCCGGTTCCAGGGCCCCTCCGGGCTGACGCTGTCGCACCACGAGGACGAGACCATCGGCCGCCTGATGTCCTTCGACTCCAACAACGACGGCAAGCCGGACGCCTACTACGTGGTCGGCGAGGGCGGCCTCTACCGGCTGACCGACTTCGAACTCCAGCTGTTCCAGAACAACCCCCGGCTGTCCGCCGTCTACGGCAACGGCCAGGTGACCATCGGTCAACTCACCGCCGCCGAGCAGGCCCGGTACGCGGGCGCGGTCGGCAACGAGCGGCGGCTGACGCTGCCCGCCGACTGGCCGCAGCTGCGCCCCAACCAGGCGGTCAACGCCCAGGACCGCGAGGGCGGCACCCGCAACGTGGTGTGCAGCACCTATGAGGGCATGGACGAGAAGAACAACCCCCGGCGCAGCGTCTGGGCGGCCAGCACCTTCCCGGCCGGGGTGACGGTCGGCTCGACCAGCGCCCAGGTCAGCCCCGGCACCGGTCTGCTGTACCGGGCGGTGGAGGGCGGCGCGGGCACCCAGTCCGACGCGGTGTCGGGCTCGGTGTACCTGCTC
The DNA here is from genome assembly GCF_044755465.1 of Streptomyces sp. NPDC092296. Taxonomy (NCBI): domain Bacteria; kingdom Bacillati; phylum Actinomycetota; class Actinomycetes; order Kitasatosporales; family Streptomycetaceae; genus Streptomyces; species Streptomyces sp. NPDC092296. The sequence goes on from NZ_JBIVRB010000026.1 coordinate 20,657, forward strand.
ACCGAGACCGGGCTGCGATACCAGGTGGTCGCCAACGGGGACAGCTCGGCCAAGAGCTCCGTACTGCCCAAGCCCACCGCGCCGCCCGACCCGTCCCAGGCCCAGGCCCAGCAGGGCAATGACGCCCAGGCCCGGCTCGGTTACAAGGACGTCCAGCCGTCGCTGGTGCCGAGGGCCTGGTCCGACCTGGTACCGGGCGGGCCCAACCTGGACAGCAGCTCGGCGTTGCAGCCGCAGACGTCCTGACGGTCCCTCATCTGATCATCCGACGAACCGTCAGCAGGCCGGTGCCGGAAGCCTTCCGGCCCGGCCTGCGGCCGTTGTGTGCATCGGATGTCATGGTCCGGTAACCGTCCCCAGGGGGTGTTGGGCGTGTCAGTGGCGGCGGCTAGAGTGATTCCGGACATCACGTCGTGGTGTTGACCGGGGGCTGGATACGGGCTGCCGGCCAAGTCGTCTGTCTCATGGGGGACTGGAACATGTCGGGTCAGTTCAGGACCACTGCCGAGGAGATGCGGGCGTTCTCGGCTCGCATCGCCGACGTCAACGCGTCCATCCAGCAGGAGCTCAGCCGCCTGAACAGCCTGGTGAGCTCCGTCACCGGCACGTGGCAGGGCCAGGCCGCCACCGCCTACCACCAGCTCCAGGAGCGTTGGAACGAGGACGCCACCAAGCTGAACCGGGTGCTCGACGAGATCAAGCAGGCCATCGACGCCACCACCGCGCAGTACTCCGCGACCGAAGAGGAGCAGCGCTCGTCGCTGGGCAACATCACCGGCCAGTTCAGCTGACCCGCCCGCTTCCGCCGCTGTACCCGCCGGCCCGTGCGACAGCGGGCCGTTGAAGATCCTTTCGACAGGGAGACGTCATGTCCGACGGCCACATTCTCGTCAATTTCAGCACCATCCAGAACGCCGGCTCCGAGGTCCGCTCGACCGCCGGTCGCATCCAGCAGCAGCTGGACGACCTCAAGGCCGGTGTGCAGCGCATCGCCCAGAGCTGGGACGGCAAGGCCAAGGAGGGCTACCAGGCCCGCCAGGCCGAGTGGGACCGCTCCGCCGCCGACCTGCACCAGGTGCTGAACCAGATCGGTACCGCGCTGGACAACGCCGCGCAGAGCTACCAGCAGACCGAGAACAAGAACGCCAGCATCTGGGGCAACTGACCCCCGGTCGGCTGAACAGGGGCGGGCGCCGGACGGCGCCCGCCCCTGACGGCTGCACCGGGCGGACCCACCCGACGAGGACCTGCGCGAAAGAGGGGCAGTACAGGTGCCGTTGAGCAAGCAGAGGGAGGCCGCGCGGCGCAGTGGCCTCCGAGCCGTGGCGACCCCGGCGGCGTCGGCCGCGGCCGCGTTCGGCATCCTCGCCACGGTCGCCGCGGTCCCGGCGGCGGCGGTGGCCCCGGGGGCCGAGCAGGACGGCGGGGTGGTCTGGTCCCCGCTGAGCCCGGCGGCGGCCGGCACGTGCAACATCCCGTCCAGCGACGTCCCCGGCGTGCCGTGGTCACTGCAACGGGTGGTACTGGACCAGCTGTGGAAGGGCGGCGTCACCACCAAGGGCGGCATCACCGGCAAGGGCGTCGTCGTCGCGGTGATCGACACCGGTGTGGACGCGCGCAACCCGCAGCTCCAGGGCAAGGTCCGGCCCGGACAGGTGCTGCTCAAGGACCCGCAGACCAAGCAGACCGTCGCCGGCGGTGCCACCACCGACCCGGTCGGCCACGGCACCAAGGTCGCCGGCATCATCGCGGCCTCCCCCAGCGCGGCGACCGGCTTCGTCGGCCTCGCCCCGGACGCCACCATCCTGGCCATCCGGCAGAACGACAGCGAGGGCAGCGGCGACGTCAAGACCCTGGCCACCGCCATCGACGACGCGGTGGCGGCGGGCGCCCAGGTCATCAACATCTCGCAGGACGTCCGCGGCACCGGCCCCTCCGGGGACTTCAACGGCCGCGACGCCCTGGCCAAGTCCGTCCAGGCCGCCATCGACAAGGGCATCATCGTGGTGGCCTCGTCCGGCAACGACGGCAAGGAGGGCGCCACCTTCCCGGCGTCCCTCCCCGGGGTGATCGCGGTGGGCGCCTCCGACCGCAACAACGAGCGGGCGACCTTCTCGCAGTACGGCGACTTCGTCGACGTGGCCGCCCCCGGCGTGGACATGCTCTCCACCGTCCCCAGCGCCGGCCAGTGCGTGGACAACGGCACCAGCTTCTCCGCCCCGTACGTGGCCGGCGTGGCCGCGCTGCTCCGGCAGAAGTACCCGGTGGACAAGTACCCCGCGTGGACCCCGGCCGCCATCGCGGCGCGGATCGAGCAGACCGCGCAGCGCAACGGCCGCGACCGTGACAAGTTCATCGGCTGGGGAGTGGTCGACCCGGTGAAGGCGGTCACCTCCAACGCCCCGCCGGCCACCGCCGCCGTGCCCGACCCGGTGACCCGCCTGGCCGCCGACCCGCTGGTGGCGCAGCCGCTCATCCTGGGCGAGACCCAGGCCGACCGGGACCGCCGCACCGCCACCTATGTGCTCGGCGCCGGCCTGCTCGGCGTGCTGCTGATCAGCGGCGGCTCGGTGGTGCTGCGCGACCACCGCAAGCGCCGGGCCGCCATCTGAGCCACCCGTTACGACAGCCACCCGTTACGACAGCCAGCCAGTACGACAGCCACTCAGTACGACAGCCACCCGGTACGACGAAGCGGCGGCGGGGACCGGACCGGTCCCCGCCGCCGCTCTCCGCGTATGGCGGCCTCAGTGCGAGGGCAGCCAGCCGGTCTGCACCATCTGACCGGAGCCGATCCGCCGCGACACGAACATGCCCCGGCCGGGCGGCAGCGGCTGCGGCTTGACCGTACCCAGCAGCGCGCCCTCGTCCTTGTTGCCGGAGAGCACCACGCCCTGCGCGCCCAGCTCCTTCATCCGCTGCATCATCGGCTCGAACATCGCCCGCCCGGCACCACCGGCACTGCGCGCGATGATCACCCGCAGGCCGATGTCCCGCGCGAACGGCAGGAACTCCACCAGCCCCTGCAACGGGTTGCCCGACGACGTCGCGACCAGCTCGTAGTCGTCGACGATCACGAACATGTCCTTGCCGGTGTACCAGCTGCGGTCCCGCAGCTGCTCGGCGGTGACATCCGAACCCGGCAGCCGGCGGGCGCAGGAGCCGCGCAGCATCTCCACGATCTGCTGCAGCGCGGGCTGCGCCGCCGCGTACTCCACCAGGTAGCCCTGCGGCACGGTGCCCAGCAGCGCACGCCGGTAGTCACCGACCACGATGCCCGCCTCGTCCGGCGTGTACCGCTCGGTGATCTGCTTGACCAGCATCCGCAGCACCGACGACTTGCCGGACTCGCTCTCGCCGAAGACCACGAACAGCGGGTCGGTCTCGAAGTTGACGAAGACCGGGGAGAGCTCCACCTCGTCCACACCGAAGGCCACACCGCGCTCCGGGAACTCGAAGCCCTTGGGCAGCTGCCCGGCGGGCAGCACCGTCGGCAGCATCCGCACCTGCGGCGCCTGCGGGCCGTTCCAGCCGGTGCTCACCGACTGCACCAGCTGCGCCACGCCGTCCATCAGGTCCTCGACCGAGTGCGAGCCGTCCAGCCGGGGCAGACCGCCCAGGAAGTGCAGCTTGTCCGGGGTGAGGCCGCGACCGGGCGCGCCCGCCGGGACGTTCTGCGCGACCTTGCGGTCGATCTCGGACTCCATGGAGTCACCGAGCCGCAGCTCGACCCGGTTCTGTAGCAGGTCCTTCAGCGCGGGCCGCACCTCCGCGTACCGGGAGGCGGTGAGCACCAGGTGGATGCCGTAGCCCAGACCGCGCTGCGCGATGTCCGCGATCACCGGCTCCAGCAGCTCGAACTCCTGCTTGAAGGTCAGCCAGCCGTCGACCATCAGGAAGACGTCACCGAACTGCTCGTTCGGCAGCGCGCCCTGCGCCCGCCGGGTGCGGTAGGTGCCGATGGAGTCGATGCCCTGCGCGCGGAACAGCTCCTCGCGCCGGTTGAGCACCCCGTGCACCTCGCTGACCATCCGGCGCACCTTCTCGGCGTCCAGCCGGCCGGCCACACCGCCGACGTGCGGCAGCCCCTCCAGGCCGATCATGCCGCCGCCGCCGAAGTCCAGGCAGTAGAACTGCACCTCGGACGCGGTGTGGGTGAGCCCGAAGGCCGCCACCATGGTCCGCATCAGCGTGGACTTGCCGGACCGGGGACCGCCCACGATCATGCCGTGGCCCGCCGCCCCGGAGAAGTCCTGGTACATCACATCGCGACGCTGCTCGAACGGCTTGTCCACGATGCCGACCGGCACCACCAGCCGGCCCAGCGCGCCGTACTCGGGCGCGGTCAGCCCCCGCTCGGGGGTGACCTGGAGCGGCGGCAGCAGCTGGTCCATGCTCGGCGCCTCGTCCAGCGGCGGCAGCCACACCTGGTGCGCCGCCGGCCCCTGGCCGATCATCCGCTGCACGATCACGTCCAGCACCGTGTCCACCAACGCGTCGTCCTCGCGCGGCTGCTCCGGCTCCACCTCGGCGGGCGCGGTCTCGACCACCGCCACCTCGGCCGCCGTGAACAGCACCGGCCGGTGGCTGGAGACCCGCCCGGTGGAGCGCACCTGCCCGGCCGGCCGGTACGGACCGGAGACGTACGCCGCCTTGAAGCGGTCCATCACATCGGTGCCGAACTTCAGGTAGCCGACGCCCGGCACCGGCGGCAGGTGGTACGCGTCCGGCACCCCCAGCGCCGCCCGCGACTCCGCCGCCGAGAAGGTCCGCAGACCGATCCGGTACGACAGGTAGGTGTCCAGACCGCGCAGTCGCCCCTCCTCCAGCCGCTGCGAGGCCAGCAGCAGGTGCACACCCAGCGACCGGCCGATCCGGCCGATCTGGATGAACATCTCGATGAAGTCGGGCTTGGCGGTCAGCAGCTCGCTGAACTCGTCGATGATCAGGACCAGCGACGGCAGCGGGTCCAGCGCCGCACCGGCCACCCGGGCCCGCTCGTACTCGTTGAGGTTGGCGTAGTTGCCCGCCGAGCGCAGCAGCTCCTGACGGCGGTTCAGCTCACCGGTGATCGCGTCGCGCATCCGGTCGACGAGGGTGAGCTCCTCCGCCAGGTTGGTGATCACCGCCGAGGTGTGCGGCATCTCCGCCATCCCGGCGAAGGTCGCACCACCCTTGAAGTCCGCCAGCACGAAGTTGAGGATCTCCGAGGAGTGCGTCATCGCCAGGCCCAGCACCAGCGTACGCAGCAGCTCCGACTTGCCGGAGCCGGTCGCGCCGACGCACAGGCCGTGCGGGCCCATGCCCTCCAGCGCGGCCTCCTTCAGGTCCAGCATCACCGGCTCACCGCCGGCGCCCAGGCCGATCGGCACCCGCAGCTTCTCGTGCGAGGCGCGCGGCCGCCAGGTACGGGAGATGTCGATGGAACCGGCGTCCCCCACGCCCATCAGATCGGTGAAGTCCAGATTGGACAGCAGCGGCTCGTCGTCGCCGCCCGCCGAGATCCGGTACGGCGCCAGCTGCCGGGCCAGCGCCTCGGACTGCCAGGTGGACAGGGTGTCCGCGGTGCCCCGGTAGGCGGCGCCGGACGCCGACTGGAGCAGCAGCTCGTCCGGGGAGACGGTGATCACCAGGCTGCCGCTCAGCTCGTCCAGATCACCGGGGACCACCTCGATGATGGTGACGCCCTGGAGGCCCTCCGCACCCGCCAGCGCCGAGTCCTGCGGCACCGAGGCACCGTCCACCACGACCACCACATGCGGCTGGTCGCCGCTGACCGGAGCGTCCCGGTGGAAGCGCGCCCGGCCGGCCAGCTCGTCCTCCAGCAGCTCCTCCAGCTCGCCGAGCCCGGTGGTGATCAGCCGCCGGCTGCCCGCGCCGTCGCTCTCCCGGCGGTGCTGGGTGTGCGGCAGCCACTTGGCCCACTCCCACTCGTCCGCCGCGCCGGGCGCGGCGGCGAAGGCGACCACCAGGTCGTCCGGCGAGTGCAGCGTCGTCAACTGCGCGATCATCGCCCGGACATTGCCGTACACGGTGTCCGGGTCGCCGCAGACCGTGATGTGGTAGAAGGCCCGCAGCGACACCGCGAGCGGCAGGTCGTGCAGGGTGCCGTGCGAGGAGAGGAAGGTCCGCATCGCCTCGGCGGTCAGCGGCTCCAACTCGTCCAGCGGCGCCGTCTGCGGCGCCACCAGCGGGGTGGCCAACTGCTGCGGACCGCGCCCCAGCCGGATCTGCGCGAAGTCCGGATCGCTGGGCCGCCGCTCCCACAGTCGGCGGCCCTCCGCCACCACCGACCACAGCTGGTCCGGCTCCGGGTGCAGATACAACTGCGCACCGCGCTGCCGCTCCGCGATGCGGCGGACCTGACGCCGCATCTGGGTCAGGTACTTGAGGTAGTCACGGCGCTCGTCCGACATCGCGGAGCCGCCGCCGCGCCGGGCCCGGACGATCTGCGCCACCGCCATGCCGGCGGTGGAGGCGATCATCAGGACGCCCATCACCTTCATGGTGGAGCCGCCACCGTTGGGCATGAAGAAGAACGCCGCGGAACCGCCCATGCCGAGCAGCGGCAGCAGGTTCATCATCCAGTCGTCGTTACCGCCCCTGGGCAGCTCCGGCGGCGACTCCAACTGGACCGGCTCGTCCGGCACCGTGGGCGGATAGGCCCTCGGCGGCCGTTTGACGGTTACCACGCTCACTTCGGCACCAGCCCTCACGCACGCTGTCGATCGTGTCGCTGCGTCGCTTCGTCGCTTCGTCGTATCGCCGGACCGGCCGGCAGCCGCGCAGCGGTGTGCGTGCCCGGTCGGTCCGGGGTGAGAGCCCCCGTGGCCCCCTCCACCGACCGCAGGGGCCCGCAAGCCGGCAACCGCCCCTCGACACCCCTGCGCAGGGGCCGATCCTACTGGTACCGGACAATGGCCAGAACCCCGATCCCCCGGCCTGGCGGGCCTCGGGGCGGTGGTCGCACCCACCGCCCGCCCGACACACTCTGACGGTTTGTCACGGATCGATCCGCCCACGGGAGGACAGCGCCGACGGCTCCCCGGTCCGGCAGCTCGGCGGGCGGGCGCTGATGCCGGCCGTGCGGCGCCTCGGGGCCGCCGCGCCGCACAGCTGATCCACCATCACATCGCGGCCCCGCCCCGGCCACGGCGGTGGCCGGGCGCCGGGCCGGATTGGGTAGGGTGTGCCCGCGCCGGTCTTGCCAGGACGCGGTCAGCACCCGGCGGGGCGGGCGCGGTGCACGGAGGCCGTACCGGCCCCGCGCCGAATCCGTAGTACACACAACAAGGGGGAGAACCGGTGAGCGCCAGCGCAACGACCGGATTCTGCCGGGTCACCGTCGTCGCACCGGACAGCCGGATCGACGTCGCGCTGCCGGAGGACGTCCCGCTCGCGGACGTCTACCCGGAGGTGCTGCGGCTGTCCGGCCAGACACAGCAGGAAGGCGCGCCGACCGGGTTCCACCTGGTCCGCCGCGACGGCACCGTCCTCGACAGCGGACTGCCGCTGGCCGCCCAGCAGGTGCGCGACGGCGACCTGCTGAGCCTGCGTCCCTTCGCGGAGTCGCTGCCGCCGGCCGTGTACGACGACGTGGCGGACGCCATCGCCACCGCCGTGGAGTCCGACCGCCGCTTCTGGGGCCCCGCCCTGATGCGCACCTTCGGCCTGACCGGCGCGGTGCTGCTGCTCACCCTGATGGGCTTCGCGCTCTGGTTCTCCGACCTCTTCCACGACATGCACAGCCTCCCCGGGCTGCTCTCCGGGGTGACCGCCGTGGTCCTGGTCGCCTTCAGCGGCGTACGCGCCCGGGTGTACGCCGACCACGCCGCGGCCCTCGCCCTCGGGCTGGCCGCGCTGCCGCACGCGCTGATCGCCGGCTCCGGCATCATCCCGGTCACCCATCCCGGTGCCCTGGTCGGCGGCGGGCCCGGCCGGATGCAGTTCCTGGTCGGCTGCGTCACCGTGCTAGTGGTGTCGGTGCTGCTGGTGGGCCTGCTGCCGGAGAAGGACTCCTTCTTCGTCGGCTCCGCCTTCGTGGCCGCCGCCGGCACCCTGGCCACCTTCGCCGCCGTGGCGATGGAGAACACCTCGGCCGGCTCCATCGCCGCCGTCACCGGCGCCGCCGCGGTGGCGGTGGTCGGCTTCCTGCCCGCGCTCTCCTCCCGCTTCGCCCGGCTGCCGGTCGGCTTCCACGCCCCGGGCCAGGCCGGCGCCCGCGAGCGCGGCGCGGACCCGGCCGACCACGAGGCCCTGGAGTACGAGCGGATCGCCGCCCAGGCGCGGCGCGGCCACGAGGTGCTGGTCGGCCTGGTCGGCGGCGCCGCCGCGGTGGTCGTGGGCGCCTGCACGGTGCTCGGCTTCAGCGACCGCATGTGGGGGGAGCTGCTCGCCCTGGTGATCGGGATCGCGACCATGCTGCGAGCCCGGTTGTTCCGCTACTCCGCGCAGGTCTTCTGCCTGGTCATCGCCGGTCTGGTCAGCCTGGGCCTGCTGATCCTCGGCCTGGCGCTGCACACCCCGCAGTTCATCGTCTCGGTGCAGGCCGGCCCGGAGGCCGACATCCGCACCGTCTGGCTGAGCACCGCCATCGCGGTCGGCGCCGCGCTGCTGGTGGCCATCGCCCTGGTCGTCCCCCGGCTCGGCGTCTCGCCGTTCTGGGGCCGGGTGCTGGACCTGGTGGACAGCCTGGTGCTGATCTCGCTGGTGCCGCTCACCCTGGCGGTGCTGGACGTGTACGCGACCGTCCGGGGCCTCACCAGCTGAAACCCCCCCGGCCCGAGCGGCCCCCGGCCGTGCCCAAGCCCCGCCAGTGCCCGCCGACCAGCCGGTCGGCGGGCACTGGTACGCTTGGGCATCGATCGTTGCCGCACTGTGTCCGGATGCAGTGTCCACACGCTGTGTGTCCGCACACGCCGGGCCACGGTCGCCGTACGAAGCCGAGTCCCACCAAGGCGCCTGTGACGCAGACCAGGACCGCTCGGCGAATCACTCGAAGGAGTTGCTGTGGCTCTCGACGCCGCCGTCAAGAAGCAGATCATGTCCGAGTTCGGCACCAAGGAGGGCGACACCGGCTCCCCCGAGGTCCAGGTCGCGATGCTCACCCGTCGGATCTCCGACCTGACCGAGCACCTCAAGGCCCACAAGCACGACCACCACTCCCGCCGGGGCCTGCTGCTGCTGGTCGGCCAGCGCCGCCGCCTGCTCCAGTACCTGGCCAAGAAGGACATCGAGCGCTTCCGTGCGCTCGTCGACCGCCTGGGCATCCGCCGCGGTGCCGCCGGCGGCGCCAAGTAACACGTCGCCCGGGGGGCGGCTCCCCTGGTGGGGAAGCCGCCCCCTTCGCGCTATTCCGGGCCGAACCGCCCGGCGGCGCGCCGCACCCCCCCGGGGTCGCCGTTCCCACGCGCGTGGGAACGGCCCGGTTTGTAGGGTGTGGATTTGTAAGGTGGAGGGAAGGCCCGCAGAGGGCGCCGCACGTCGGCGCCGACGGGCACACCGACACCGCGCGGGCCGCAGGCCTCAAACGGAGGCCGCCCGCACCCAGGGGAGCGTCCACACGCGACCGCCGACTCGGTGCCAGGAGGCGCCGGTCCTCGGTAGTGGCCGCCGGGCAGCGCGAACAGCCGCCCGGAGGCTTCGATCGAAGACCGGCCCGGCCGGGGCCGGAGCGGTAGCGATGCGCAGGGGCGCTCCACCAGGACCCGTATGACAAGAGGAGATCTTCCTGGTGGAAGAGAACGTGCACTACGCCGAGGCCGTCATCGACAACGGCGCTTTCGGCACCCGTACCATCCGCTTCGAGACCGGCCGACTGGCCCGCCAGGCCGCCGGCTCGGCCGTGGCCTACCTGGACGACGAGACCATGGTCCTGTCGGCCACCACCGCCTCGAAGCAGCCCAAGGAGCACTTCGACTTCTTCCCGCTCACGGTGGACGTCGAGGAGCGGATGTACGCGGCCGGGCGCATCCCCGGCTCGTTCTTCCGCCGCGAGGGCCGCCCCTCCGAGGACGCGATCCTCACCTGCCGGCTGATCGACCGCCCGCTGCGCCCGTCCTTCGTCAAGGGCCTGCGCAACGAGATCCAGGTCGTCTGCACCGTCATGGCGCTGGACCCGACTCACCTGTACGACGTGGTGGCGATCAACGCCGCCTCCGCCTCCACCCAGCTGGCGGGCCTGCCCTTCTCCGGCCCGATCGGCGGCGTCCGCGTCGCGCTGATCAAGGGCCAGTGGGTCGCCTTCCCGACCCACCCGGAGCTGGAGGAGGCCGTCTTCGACATGGTCGTGGCCGGCCGCGTCCTGGACGACGGCGATGTCGCGATCATGATGGTCGAGGCCGAGGCCACCGACAAGACCATCAAGCTGGTCGAGGGCGGCGCCGAGGCGCCGACCGAGGAGATCGTGGCGGCCGGCCTGGAGGCCTCCAAGCCGTTCATCAAGGTGCTCTGCAAGGCCCAGGCCGACCTGGCCGCCCGCGCCGCCAAGCCGACCGGCGAGTTCCCGGTCTTCCTGGACTACCAGGACGACGTGCTCCAGGCGCTCACCGCCGCCGTCAGCGACGAGCTGGCCCAGGCGCTGACCATCGCCGGCAAGCAGGCCCGCGAGGCCGAGCTGGACCGCGTCAAGGCGCTGGCCGGCGAGAAGCTGCTGCCCGAGTTCGAGGGCCGCGAGAAGGAGATCTCCGCCGCGTACCGCGCGCTGACCAAGAAGCTGGTCCGCGAGCGCGTCATCAAGGAGAAGGTCCGGATCGACGGCCGCGGGGTCACCGACATCCGCACCCTGGCCGCCGAGGTCGAGGCCATCCCGCGGGTGCACGGCTCGGCGCTCTTCGAGCGCGGCGAGACCCAGATCCTCGGTGTCACCACGCTGAACATGCTCCGCATGGAGCAGCAGCTGGACACCCTGGCGCCGGAGACCCGCAAGCGCTACATGCACAACTACAACTTCCCGCCGTACTCGGTCGGTGAGACCGGCCGGGTGGGCTCCCCCAAGCGCCGCGAGATCGGCCACGGCGCGCTGGCCGAGCGGGCGCTCATCCCGGTGCTGCCGACCCGCGAGGACTTCCCCTACGCGATCCGCCAGGTCTCCGAGGCGCTGGGCTCCAACGGCTCCACCTCGATGGGCTCGGTCTGCGCCTCCACCATGTCGCTGCTGAACGCCGGTGTCCCGCTGCGGGCCCCCGTCGCCGGTATCGCCATGGGCCTGATCTCCCAGGAGATCGACGGTGAGACCCACTATGTGACCCTCACCGACATCCTGGGCGCCGAGGACGCGTTCGGTGACATGGACTTCAAGGTCGCCGGCACCCGCGACTTCGTGACCGCGCTCCAGCTCGACACCAAGCTCGACGGCATCCCCGCCTCGGTGCTCGGCGCCGCGCTCAAGCAGGCCCGCGAGGCCCGGCTGCACATCCTCGACGTGATGAACGAGGCCATCGACGCGCCCGACGAGATGTCCCCGAACGCGCCGCGCATCATCACCATCAAGATCCCGGTGGACAAGATCGGTGAGGTCATCGGCCCCAAGGGCAAGATGATCAACCAGATCCAGGAGGACACCGGCGCGGACATCACCATCGAGGACGACGGCACCATCTACATCGGTGCGGTCGACGGCCCCTCGGCGGAGGCTGCCCGTACGACGATCAACCAGATCGCCAACCCGACCATGCCGGAGGTCGGGGAGCGCTACCTGGGCACTGTGGTGAAGACCACGACGTTCGGCGCGTTCGTGTCGCTGATGCCGGGCAAGGACGGCCTGCTGCACATCTCGCAGCTGCGCAAGCTCTCCGGCGGCAAGCGGGTGGAGAACGTCGAGGACGTCGTCAAGGTCGGCGACAAGGTCCAGGTCGAGATCGCCGAGATCGACCCGCGCGGCAAGCTCTCCCTCATCCCCGTCATCGAGGGCGAGGGCGACGAGGCCGCGAGCTCCTGACCCCGGTCACGGGCACAGCCTGACCCACGGCCCGTTCCTCCCCTGCCGGGGAGGGACGGGCCGCACCCCTGATACTCCTGTTCTCCCTGCTCCTGGAGGTTTCCCCGTGGCTCAGGTCTCGGCGGCGCAGCAGCGCCCCGGCACGACCCGGACCCTGCTCAAGGGGGTGGACGGCGCCGGCACCGTACGCCGCACCGTGCTCCCCGGCGGCCTGCGCGTCGTCACCGAGACCCTGCCGACGGTGCGCTCCGCCACCTTCGGCATCTGGGTGGGGGTGGGCTCGCGGGACGAGACCCCGGTGCTGGGCGGAGCCACCCACTACCTGGAGCACCTGCTCTTCAAGGGCACCGAGCGGCGCAGCGCGCTGGACATCTCCTCCGCGCTGGACGCGGTCGGCGGCGAGATGAACGCCTTCACCGCCAAGGAGAACACCTGCTACTACGCCCGGGTGCTCGACAGCGACCTGCCGCTCGCCATCGACGTGGTCTGTGACATGCTCACCGGCTCGCTGATCCGCCCCGAGGACGTCGACGCCGAGCGCGGCGTCATCCTCGAGGAGATCGCGATGACCGAGGACGACCCGGGCGATGTCGTCCACGACCTGTTCTCCCAGGTGATGTACGGCGACTCGCCGCTCGGCCGCCCGGTGCTCGGCACCGTGGAGACCATCAACGCCCTCACCCGCGACCAGATCGACGGCTTCTACCGCCGCCGCTACAAGCCCGAGCACCTGGTCGTCGCCGCCGCGGGCAACATCGACCACGCCAAGGTCGTCCGCCAGGTGACCCGGGCCTTCGAGGCGGCCGGCGCACTGGGCCGCGCCGACGCCCGGCCCGCCGAACCGCGCGGCGGCAGCCGCGCCCTGCGCACCGCCGGCCGGTCCCAGGTCCTCAACCGGCCCACCGAGCAGGCCCACCTGGTGCTCGGCCTGCCGGGTGTCGCCCGCACCGACGAGCGCCGCTGGGCGCTGGGCGTGCTCAACGCCGCCCTCGGCGGCGGCATGAGCTCCCGGCTCTTCCAGGAGGTCCGCGAGAAGCGCGGCCTGGCCTACTCGGTGTACTCGTACTCCTCCTCGTACGCGGACAGCGGCCTCTTCGGCATCTACGCCGGCTGCCAGCCCAAGCGGGTCGAAGAGGTGCTGAAGATCTGCCGCGAGGAGCTGGAGCGGGTCGCCGAGCACGGCATCGACGACGAGGAGCTGCGCCGCTCCATCGGCCAGATCTCCGGGTCCACGGTGCTGGGCATGGAGGACACCGGCTCCCTGATGAACAAGATCGGCAAGGCGGAGCTCTGCTACGGCACCCACCTGTCGGTGGACGAGCTGCTGGGGAAGATCGCCGCCGTCACGCCCGACGACGTCCGCGAGGTCGCCCGGGACGTCCTCGGTGGGCGCCGCCCGTCGCTGGCCGTGATAGGACCGGTGGGGGACAAGCGCGCCGGCCGCCTCGCCGAAGCGGTGGCCTGACCGCCCGACCGTCCGACCGCCTTGTGATTCCCGTTCCCGTGAAAGGAAGCACCCTCATGACCGCGCCGCTGCGAGTGGCTGTCATCGGAGCCAAGGGCCGGATCGGCTCCGAGGCGTGCCGGGCGGTCGAGGCCGCCCCCGACCTGGAGCTGGTCGCCTCGCCCGACCACGGCGACAGCCTGGAGACCCTGGTCGACGCCGGGGCGCAGGTCGCGGTGGACCTGACCCACCCCGACGCCGTCCTCGGCAACCTGGAGTTCTGCGTCTCCCACGGCATCCACGGCGTGGTCGGCACCACCGGCTGGACCGAGGAGCGGCTGGCCACCGTGCGCGGCTGGCTGGCGGCCTCGCCCGCCACCGGCGTACTGATCGCGCCCAACTTCTCCATCGGCGCGGTGCTCACCATGCGGTTCGCCCAGCAGGCGGCCCGCTTCTTCGAGTCGGTCGAGGTCGTCGAGCTGCACCACGACCGCAAGGCCGACGCGCCGAGCGGCACCGCCACCCGTACGGCCCAGCTGATCGCCGCCGCCCGCGAGCAGGCCGGCCGGCCCCGCCAGCAGGACCCCACCACGCACGCCCTGGACGGCGCGCGCGGCGCGGACGTGGACGGCGTGCCGGTGCACGCGGTCCGGCTGCGCGGCCTGCTGGCCCACCAGGAGGTGCTGTTCGGCGACACCGGCGAGACGCTGACGATCCGTCATGACTCGCTGCACCACAGCTGCTTCATGCCCGGCATCCTGCTGGGCGTACGCAGGGTGGGCGGCACTCCGGGCCTCACCGTCGGCCTGGAGCACTTCCTGGACCTGGACTGAGTACCCCGTGAAGTCCCGCACCGGATTCTTCGTCCTCGCCGCCATCCTGCTGCTGGCCTTCGCGGTGGTGGTGTTCGAGGGCGTCCAGCTGATGGCGACCGGTAGACCGGCCGGGGTCGGCATCGGCATCTGCGCGATCGTCATCCCGGGCATCGGTGTCTGGTTCCTCTGGCACACCGTGCAGTTCGGCCGCCACAGCGAGGCGCTGGCCCGCGAACTGGAGGCCGAGGGCGGCCTCCCCGTCGATGAACTGGTACGCACCCCCGGCGGCCGCATCGACCGGGCCTCCGCCGACGCCGTCTTCGCCCGCCGTCAGGCCGAGGCGGAGGCGGCGCCGGACGACTGGCGCGTCTGGTTCCGCCTCGCCATCGCCTACGCCGACGCCGGCGACACCCCCCGCGCCCGCAAAACCATGCAACACGCCATCCGCCTCCACCCCACCCCCCACTAACCCCCCACCCCATCTGTCCCGCCCCGCCCGGGTGGTGGCCCGTCCCCGCCTGGGTGTGGGCGGCCCCGTCAGGGGCGCGAGGAACCGCGCGAGCAACCCCTCACCCAGCCGCAGCACCCCACCCCACAGATCCCGCCCCCCCGGGTGGCGACCCGTCCCCACCTGGGTGTGGGCAGCCCCGTCAGGGGCGCGAGGAACTGCGCGAGCAACCCCTCACCCAGCCGCAGCACCCCACCCCACAGATCCCGCCCCGCCCGGGTGGCGACCCGTCCCCGCCTGGGTGTGGGCGGCCCCGTCAGGGGCGCGAGGAACTGCGCGAGCAACCCCCCACCCAGCAGAGCCTCCGAACCCACCTGTCCCGCCCCGCCCGGGTGGCGACCCGTCCCCACCCGGGTGTGGGCGGCCCCGTCAGGGGCGCGAGGAACTGCACGAGCAACCCCCCACCCAGCCGCAGCACCCCACCCCACAGATCCCGCCCCCCGGGTGGCGACCCGTCCCCGTTCAGGCGTGAGCACCGAACCGCCCAGCTACGACCCACCCACCCCCAGCGCAACCCGGTACTGGAGCTCCGGCAACCTCGCCCCGCCCAACCGCAACATCGCCCGCGCCCCCGTCGGACGCAACCCGTGCCGCTCATAGAACGCCCGAGCCCGAGCGTTCTCCTCCAGCACCCACAGCACCATCGCCGGATAGCCGTCCCCCGCCAGCCGCCCCCGCACCGCCTCCAGCAGCAACGCCCCCACCCCCGTCGACCACGCCTCCGGGTGCGCGTACAGCGCATACAGCTCACCGGGCCGCCGCTCCCCCTCGGCGGGCAGCGGCAGCGTCGCCCGCGCACCCCCGCAGACCGCGAACGCCACCACCCGCCCGCCGCGCTCCGCCACCAGGTGCCACCGGTCCCGCGGCCGCTCCCGGAAGTGCCTTAACGCCCTGGTCAGCGCCTCAGGACCGGCGTCCAGCGCATCGAGGTACGCGGGAGGCACAATCCCCCGGTACGCGGCCCGCCACCCCGCCGTCCGCACCCGCAGCACATCGGCCATGTCCTCCGGACGGGTCTCCCGCACCACAGCCGTCCCGTACGTTTCCACCGTCATCCGTTCCTCCTCGGTCACCGGCTCGGCCGAGCCGTGCGCACGAGGATACGAAGCCGCCGGGCGAGTGCCGTGCCGGGGCCCGCGACGTGCGGGATAGTCTGGCGCCGCCCCCACCGCCGCCCCGAGAGGAACCACCCGTGACCGACGAAGCCGCCCAGGAGGTCCGCTTCCGAGGCGACGTGACCGTCGAACTGGTACGGCACGCCGCCCGCGACAGCGACGTGCTCTGGGCCGCCCGGGTCTCCACGGCCGGCGAGCAGTCCCTGGAAGCGCTCCAGCAGGACCCCGCCCGCTCCAAGGGCCTGATCAACTACCTGATGCGCGACCGCCACGGCACGCCCTTCGAGCACAACTCCATGACCTTCTTCATCAGCGCCCCGATCTTCGTCTTCCGCGAATTCCACCGGCACCGCAGCGGCTGGTGCCTCGCCGGCGACACCCAGATCACCCTGGAGAGCGAAGGCGGCCATCTGGCCCGCAGGAGCATCAAGGACCTCTACCAGCAATGGCACCACGGCGTGGAGGACCGGCTGCCGGTCTCCAAGGGCGGTGTGACCTGGCACGAGAAGGCGGGCAAGTGGAACGCCCAGGTGCGCCACCAGGGGGAGTACCACTATCTGGGGCTGCACGAGGCCCGGGAGGACGCCGAGCGGGTCGTCGCCGACTTCCGGGCGGAGCACCCCACTACGCGCCGCCGTCGGCTGGAGTCGGTCCGGCGCAACCACGTCCGCTGTTACGACGAGCGGACGTTGCTCGCGCAGCGGGCGCAGATCATCGACGTCATGGAGTCCGGGGTCAAGCAGCTCCTCAGGCTGACCACCGCGTCGGGGAAGGTCCTGCGGTGCAGCAGGGACCACGCCGTCCTCACCCCGGACGGCTGGCGCAAGGCGGGAGAGCTGCAAGCCGGGGACGCGGTCATGGCCGCGGGCACCTCGCCGAGGCCGAGTGAGGCACTCGTGCCGCCGAGCCTGCGGCAGGGCATCGGCGTCTGGACATCCATGCAGCGCAACCGGCTGATCAAGGAACTGGACACCTGCTACCTCTGCTCGCGGACCTTCCCCCGGGCCGAGCTGGAGCTGGACCACGTCATTCCGGTCGCGCTGGACCTGCTCCTCGCGCTGGACGAAGGGAACCTCTCCCCGGCCTGCCGGCCCTGCCACACGGCCAAGAGCGCCGACGAGCAGGGGCTCGCCAAGCGCGGCGGCAAGGTCGCGGTGGCCAAGCCGGACATGCTGGTCTCGGTGCAGGACGACGGCGAGGAGATGACCTACGACCTCTCCGTCGCAGGTCCGTGGCACAACTTCCTCGCCGACGGCATCGTGGTGCACAACTCCTACAACGAGGAGAGCGGCCGCTACCGCGAGCTGCAGCCGGTCTTCTACGTGCCGGCGGCGGAGCGCAAGCTCGTCCAGCAGGGGCGCCCCGGCAAGTACGAGTTCGTCGAGGGCACGCCCGAGCAGCACCGGACGGTCACGACGGCGATGGAGGACTCCTACCAGCGGTCCTACCAGGCGTACCGCGAGATGCTGGCCGCCGGCGTGGCCCGCGAGGTGGCCCGCGCGGTGCTGCCGGTGGGGCTGTTCAGCTCGATGTACGCGACCTGCAACGCCCGCTCGCTGATGCACTTCCTCTCGCTGCGCACCAAGGACGAGCGGGCCAAGGTGCCCTCCTTCCCGCAGCGCGAGATCGAGATGGTGGCGGAGCTGATGGAGCAGCGGTGGGCCGAGCTGATGCCGCTCACCCATGCGGCCTTCGACGAGCACGGCCGCGTCGCCCCCTGACCTGCGGCGGCCGCGCGGGGGAGTACCCGGTCGGCCATGTCCGGATTGCGGGCTCCCGGCCCCGTACCTAGGCTCAAATCACGGATTCCGGTGCCGGCTGAACCCCCGAGCAGACGGCACCGGAATCCCTGCCGCGACCCTGATCGCCCGGAGAACTTCCGGTGGTCACCCCCGGTTTCCGCCTGACTCTCCCGTTTCGCTCCCGGGGCGGCGAACCCGGGCGGACCTCCACCCCCCACCCACCGGGGGCACCCTCCGGTCGGCAACGAGTAGCGTTGGTTCCATGGCTCCGACCTCCACCCCTGAGACCCCCTTCGGCCGGGTCCTGACCGCGATGGTGACCCCGTTCACCGCTGACGGCTCCCTCGACCTCGACGGCGCGCAGCGCCTCGCCGTCCACCTCGTCGACGCAGGCAACGACGGCCTCGTCATCAGCGGCACCACTGGTGAGTCTCCGACCACCAGCGACGCCGAGAAGGCCCGACTGGTCCGGGCCGTGGTGGAAGCCGTCGGGGACCGCGCCCATGTGATCACCGGCGTCGGCACCAACGACACCCGCCACTCCGTGGAGCTGGCCCGGCAGGCCGAGACCGCCGGGGCCCACGGCCTGCTGGCGGTCACGCCGTACTACAGCAAGCCGCCGCAGGAGGGCCTGGTCCGGCACTTCACCGCTGTCGCCGACGCCACCGGCCTGCCCGTGATGGTGTACGACATCCCCGCCCGCTGCGGAGTCGCGCTCAGCCAGGAGACCCTCGCCAGGCTCGGTGAGCACCCCCGGATCGTCGCCAACAAGGACGCCAAGGGCGACCTGTCCGCCGCCAGCTGGGCCATCGCCCGCAGCGGCCTGGCCTGGTACTCCGGCGACGACGTGCTCACCCTGCCGCTGCTGTCGGTCGGCGCCGTCGGCCTGGTCAGCGTGGTCGGCCACCTGGTGGCCCCGGAGCTGCGCCTGATGGTGGAGACCTTCCTCGCCGGGGACCACGCCAAGGCGACCGGCATCCACCAGAGCCTGCTCCCGGTCTTCACCGGCATCTTCCGCACCCAGGGCGTGATCACCACCAAGGCGGCGCTCAACCTGCTCGGCCTGCCCGCGGGCCCGCTGCGCCTTCCGCTGCTGGAGGCCACGGACGCGGAGATCGGTCAGCTCAGGAAGGATCTCGCCGCAGGCGGGGTACACCTGTAGTCAGCAGCAGTCGGCAAGCTGTCGGCAGGCACCTGCCAGACGGCAGACGTGCGCGCCCCGGCTCGCCGGTCTCCGCCGGACATCCCGGCACGGACCGCCGCAGAACCGGACCAGGCGCGAGGCACCGCACACGGACCCGCCGCTCGGCAACGGGCGGAACAAGCAATCGAAGGAACGAGACACGCGCGCCATGTGCCGACGGGGGCGACCCTGGGGCATGTGGCGCGCGGCGTAAGGAGAGACTTTTGAGCCATCCGCACCCCGAACTGGGCCTGCCCCCCGAGCTTCCCGAGGGCGCCCTGCGCGTCATCCCGCTCGGCGGGCTCGGCGAGATCGGCCGCAACATGACCGTCTTCGAGTACGGCGGCCGACTGCTGATCGTCGACTGCGGCGTGCTCTTCCCGGAGGAGGAGCAGCCCGGCGTCGATCTGATCCTGCCGGACTTCACCATCCTCCGGGACCGGCTGGACGCCATCGACGGCATCGTCCTCACCCACGGCCACGAGGACCACATCGGCGCCGTCCCCTTCCTGCTCAGGGAGAAGCCGGACATCCCGCTGATCGGCTCGAAGCTGACCCTCGCCCTGGTCGAGGCCAAGCTCGCCGAACACCGCATCCGGCCGTACACGCTGGAGGTCAAGGAGGGGCAGCGCGAGCGCATCGGCCCCTTCGACTGCGAGTTCGTCGCGGTCAACCACTCCATCCCGGACGCCCTCGCGGTGGCCCTGCGCACCCCGGCCGGCATGGTCGTGTGCACGGGCGACTTCAAGATGGACCAGCTGCCGCTGGACGGCCGCCTCACCGACCTGCCCGCCTTCGCCCGGCTGGCCGACGAGGGCATCGACCTGCTGCTGGTGGACTCCACCAACGCCGAGGTCCCCGGCTTCATCCCGCACGAGCGGGACATCCTGCCGGTGCTGCGGCAGGTCTTCGACAAGGCGGAGCGCCGCATCATCGTGGCCAGCTTCGCCAGCCATGTGCACCGCATCCAGCAGGTGCTGGACGCGGCCCACGAGTTTGGCCGGAAAGTGGCCTTCGTCGGCCGCTCGATGGTCCGCAACATGGGCATCGCCCGCGACCTGGGCTACCTGCGGGTCCCCGGCGGCCTGGTGGTCGACGTCCGGGCGCTGGACGACCTGCCGGACGAGGACGTGGTGCTGATCTGCACCGGTTCGCAGGGCGAGCCGATGGCGGCGCTCTCCCGGATGGCCAATCGCGACCACCAGATCCGGATCGTCGAGGGCGACACGGTGGTCCTGGCCTCGTCGCTGATCCCGGGCAACGAGAATGCGGTCTACCGGGTGATCAACGGCCTCACCCGCTGGGGCGCCAATGTGGTGCACAAGGGCAATGCCAAGGTGCACGTCTCCGGGCACGCCTCCTCCGGGGAACTGCTCTACTTCTTCAACATCTGCCGCCCGCGCAACCTGATGCCGGTGCACGGCGAGTGGCGCCACCTGCGCGCCGCGGCCAACCTCGGCCAGGCGACGGGCGTCCCCAAGGACCGCACCGTGATCGCCGAGGACGGTGTGGTGGTCGACCTGGTCGAGGGCGTCGCCCGGATCACCGGCAAGGTCCAGGCGGGCTATGTCTACGTCGACGGTCTGTCGGTCGGCGACATCACCGAGACCTCCCTCAAGGACCGCCGCATCCTGGGCGACGAAGGCTTTGTGTCGGTGTATGTGGTGGTCGACTCGACCACCGGCAAGGTGGTCGGCGGCCCGCACATCCAGGCCCGTGGCTCCGGTATCGAGGACGCGGCCTTCGCGCCGGCGATCGCGAAGATCGAGGAGACGCTGTCCCGCGCGGCCGGCGACGGCGTGGCCGAGCCCAGGCAGTTGCAGCAGCTGATCCGCCGCGCCATCGGCAAGTGGGTGTCCGACACCTACCGCCGCCGGCCGATGATCCTCCCGGTCGTCGTGGAGGTCTGACCAGCAGCGATACGGGCCGGCACCGGGTTCCCCGGTGCCGGCCCGCTGCCGGCGCTTGACACGCCCCCCAAGGGCTACTAACGTTCTCCGAGCTGCCTGTAGAGGGAATCGGGCGCGCTGACAGCGCGGACGGCCTCCGGGGAGCCCAATCCTGAGTGAGCGAACCGATCCGGGAATTCTCGGATCGGAAGCTCGTTGCGGATTGGTGGCGCGGGAAGACGGTCAGAGCGATCTGATAGAGTCGGAAAGCGCCGAAAGGCAGAAGGAAATGCAGGAACCCCGCCAGCGGGGGTCAGAAAAGCGGTAAGCGGATCTGATAAGCTGGTGAAACCGAAGGGAAACGCCCGGAGGAGCCTGTGAGAGGGTTCCGAAGGAAGCGTCCGTTCCTTGAGAACTCAACAGCGTGCCAAAAGTCAACGCCAGATATGTTGATACC
>NZ_JBIVRB010000027.1:0-17609 GCF_044755465.1 Streptomyces sp. NPDC092296
ACCGACACCGGCGCATCACCACCCACCGGCACACCCCCCACCATGATCTGCCGCGACCGGCGGCGCACAGCAAGCGGCTTGAGCGGCATGGAAGGAGTTCCGAGCGAGATCGCGGTCATTGCGTGGGGGTCCCCGGGGTTGAGGCTGCGGTCCGGCCGCGCATACCGGCCGGGCCGGGGCGCGGATCGTCGTGCGCGCTCCCGGCGCCAACCGTACGGCACCGCCCCCCGGCCCGGCACATCCGCCGGACAACGGCCACCCGACCGAGGGGCACTCGTCGCCGGGCCGCTAGGAGATCTTCACCGGGTTGATGAGGTCGGCCGCCAGGACGAGCAGGGTGAAGCAGACGAAGACGCCCGCGACCACATAGGCGACCGGCATCAGCTTGGCCACGTCGAACGGCCCGGGGTCGGGTCGGCGGAAGACCCGGGACGCCTTGCGGCGCAGGGCCTCCCACAGGGCGCCGGCGATGTGGCCGCCGTCCAGCGGGAGCAGCGGCAGCATGTTGAAGAGGAAGAGCGAGAGGTTGAAGCCCGCGACCAGCTGGACCATGACGGCCAGCCGCTGCGAGGCCGGGATGTGCAGGGTGAACACCTCGCCGCCGACCCTGGCCGCGCCGACCACGCCCACCGGGGAGTCCTCGGCGCGCCGGCCGCCGTTGAAGGCGGCGTTCCACAGGCCGGGGATCTTGGAGGGCAGGGCCACCAGCGACTTGACGCCGGTCTCGGCCATGTCGGTCATCCGGCTGACGCTCTGGCCGAAGCCCAGTTGGACGATGTCGCTGGCCGGGGAGAAGCCGAGGAATCCGGCCTCGACGGTCTTGCCCGGCAGGTAGTTGCCGTTGCCGTCCATGGCGGCGAGCTTGTTGGAGACCAGCGTGGGGTGCAGGGTGCGCTGCACGCCGTCCTTGCCGGCCACCACCAGGGTGACCGACCGGCCGGGGGCGTTGCGGATGTCCTGCTGGAGCTGGTCGAAGCTGCTGACCGGGCGGCCGTTGAAGGAGACGAAGGTGTCGCCGGGCCGCAGTCCGGCCTTGGCCGCCGGGGAGAGCGGGGCGCCCTTGGGGCAGCTGTCGGTCGGCTGGTCGGCGGCCACGACGCACTTGGGCACCGAGGCGACCGTCGGCACCTGCTGGCTGACGCCGAAGCCCATGAAGACGGTGAGGAAGAGGGCTAGCGACAGGATGAGGTTCATGAACGGCCCGGCGAACATCACGATGACGCGCTTCCACGGCGCCCGGGTGTAGAACAGCCGGTGCTCGTCGCCGGGCTTCAGCTCCTCGTACGAGGCCTCCCGGGCGTCCTCGATCATGCTGCGCCAGGGCGAGGTGCTGCGGGCGGTGATCCGCCCGTCGGCGCCGGGCGGGAACATGCCGATCATGCGGATGTAGCCGCCGAGCGGTATCGCCTTGATGCCGTACTCGGTGTCGCCCTTCTTCCGGGACCAGACGGTCGGGCCGAAGCCGACCATGTACTGCGGCACGCGGATGCCGAAGATCTTGGCCCAGGAGAGGTGGCCCAACTCGTGCCAGGCGATGGAGATGAGCAGCCCCACCACGAAGATCACGATGCCGAGGAGGGTCATCAGTGCCGTCATCGGTGGTCCTTCGCTGTCGCCGTCCGCTTGCCCATGCTGCTCCTCGTCGTCCCGCCGGCCGCCGTCAGCCGGCCGCGATCTCCCGGGCGCGGGTGCGGGCCCAGGTCTCCGCCTGCAATACGTCCTCGACGGTCAGCTCGGTTCCCGGCGCGGGCGTGCCGTGTTCCGAGACCACCTTGGCGACCGTGTCGACGATGCCGTTGAAGGCGAGCCGGCCGCCGAGGAAGGCGTCCACGCACTCCTCGTTGGCGGCGTTGAAGACGGCGGGCGCGGTACCGCCGAGCGTACCGACCTCGCGGGCCAGCGCGACCGAGGGGAACGCCTCGTCGTCCAGCGGGAAGAACTCCCAGCTGGCGGCCCTGGTCCAGTCGCAGGCGGGCGCGGCGTCCGGCACCCGGTCCGGCCAGCCGAGGCCCAGCGAGATGGGCATCCGCATGTCGGGCGGGCTGGCCTGGGCGAGGGTGGAGCCGTCGCTGAACTCCACCATCGAGTGAACGACGGACTGCGGGTGGACGACGACCTCGATCCGGTCGAACGGGATGTCGTACAGCAGCTGGGCCTCGATCACCTCCAGGCCCTTGTTGACCAGCGTCGCGGAGTTGACGGTGACCACCGGGCCCATCGCCCAGGTGGGGTGGGCGAGCGCCTGCTCGGGGGTGACGGTGGACAGCTCCTCCCGCCGCCGGCCTCGGAACGGCCCGCCGCTGGCGGTCACCACCAGCTTGCGCACCTCGCGGCGGCTGCCGCCCATCAGCGCCTGGAAGAGCGCGGCGTGCTCGGAGTCGACCGGCACGATCTGGCCCGGCCTGGCCAGCGCCTTGACCAGCGGACCGCCCACGATCAGCGACTCCTTGTTGGCCAGCACCAGCACCCGGCCGGCCGCCAGCGCGGCCAGCGTGGGCCGCAGGCCGATCGAGCCGGTGATGCCGTTGAGGACCGAGTGGCAGTCGCTGCGGGCCAGCTCGGTGGCCGCGTCCGGCCCGGCCAGCACCTCGGGCAGCGGACGGCCCTGGGCGCGCTCGGCCAGCGCGGCGCGCAGGGCGGGCTCGGCGTCCGTACGGGCGACGGCGACGGTCCGCACGTCCAGCCGCAGCGCCTGCTCGGCCAGCAGGTCCACCCGGCCGCCCGCGGCGGAGAGCCCGACGACCCGGAAGCGGTCCGGGTTGCGCAGCACCACGTCGATGGCCTGGGTTCCGATCGAGCCGGTGGAGCCGAGGATCACCAGGTCACGGGGGCCGGTGGGGTCGGCGACGGGCGGCTCGAAGCGCTGATGCGGGTCGGCGAGGGAGTCCATGGGCCCCATTGTGGCCTGTCGGCGGGTCGCGGGGGCGCGGTGGGGGCGATCGGCCCGCCCGCCGGTGCGACCGGCGGGCGGGCCGCAGCGGGTCAGTCGTAACTGCGGTGGACGTTCTCCCGCTGCGACGGCCCGGGAGTGGCGTCCGCGATCCACGGGCCGTCGCCGGACGGGTCGATGACGCCCTGCTCCAGCCACGCGTAGCGCCCGGCGACGACCCGGCGGGCGGCCTCGGCGTCCAGGTCGTCGGTGTTGTGCCAGAGCCGCTCGAACAGCTGGTCCACCCGGAGGCGGGCCTGTCGGCAGAACAGATTGGCCAGTTCATAGGCGGCGGCGCCCTGCTCGGGGTCGTGTCCGCGCAGCATCTCGGCCCGTACGCAGGCGGCGCTCATCGCGAACAGTTCGGCGCCGATGTCCACGATGCGGCCGAGGAAGCCCTGCTTGGTCTCCATCCGGCCCTGCCAGCGCGACATGGCGTAGAAGGTGGACCGGGCGAGCCGGCGGCTGGTGCGCTCCACGAACCGCAGATGGGCGCCGAGGTCCGGGTGCCCCTTGGGGGAGAACTCGCCGTACGCGGTGGGCAGCTGGCCCGGTCCGGCGACCAGCTTGGGCACCCAGCGGGCGTAGAAGCCGCCGGCCCTGGCCGCCGCCCTGGCCTTCTGCTTGAGGTCGGCCTCCGGGTCGATGATGTCGCCGGCCACGGCGAGGTGGGCGTCGACCGCCTCCCGGGCGATCAGCAGATGCATGATCTCGGTGGAGCCCTCGAAGATCCGGTTGATCCGCAGGTCGCGCAGCAGCTGCTCGGCGGGGACGGCCCGCTCGCCGCGCGCCGCCAGCGACTCGGCGGTCTCGAAGCCGCGCCCGCCGCGGATCTGCACCAGCTCGTCGGCCATCAGCCAGGCGTGCTCGGTGGCGTACAGCTTGGCGATGGCCGCCTCGATGCGGATGTCGTTGCGGTCCTCGTCCGCCATCTGGCTGGACAGGTCGACGATCGCCTCCAGCGCGAAGGTGGTCGCCGCGATGTAGGCGATCTTCGCGCCGACGGCCTCGTGCTCCGCGATCGGCTTGCCCCACTGCTCGCGGGCGGCCGACCACTCGCGGGCGATCTTCAGGCACCACTTGCCGGCCCCGGCGCACATGGCGGGGATGGAGAGCCGCCCGGTGTTGAGGGTGGTGAGGGCGATCTTCAGCCCGGCGCCCTCCGCGCCGATGCGGTTCTCGGCGGGCACCCGCACCCGGTGGAAGCGGGTGACGCCGTTCTCGATGCCCCGCAGGCCCATGAAGGCGTTGCGGTTCTCCACGGTGATGCCGGGCGAGTCGCACTCCACCACGAAGGCGGTGATCCCGCCGCGGTGGCCCTCGCCGCGCGGCACCCGGGCCATCACCACGACCAGGTCCGCGACCACGCCGTTGGTGGTCCACAGCTTGACGCCGTCCAGCAGGTATTCGCTGCCGTCCTCGCTGGGCACCGCGCTGGTGGCCAGCCGGGCGGGGTCGCTGCCCACGTCGGGCTCGGTGAGCAGGAAGGCGGTGATGTCGGTGGTGGCGCAGCGCGGCAGCCACTTGTCCTTCTGCTCCTGGGTGCCGAAGGTCTTCAGCGGCTGCGGTACGCCGATCGACTGGTGGGCGGAGGCCAGCGCGCCGATGGCGGGGCTGACGCTGCCGAGCACGGCCAGGGCCTTGTTGTAGTAGAGCTGGCTCAGCCCGAGGCCGCCGTACTTCTTGTCGACCTTCATGCCGAGGACGCCCAGCTCCTTGAGGCCCCGGACGACCTCGTCCGGGATTCTGGCGTCCCGCTCGATCCGCGCCGGGTCGACCTCGGTCTCGCAGAAGGCGCGCAGCCGGGCGAGGAACGCCTCGCCCTCGCGCACCGACTCCTCGTCGGGGTGCGGGTGGGGGTGGATCAGGTCCAGGCGGAAGCGGCCGAGGAACAGCTCCTTGGCGAAGCTGGGTTTGCGCCAGTGCTGGTCGCGGGCCTCCTCCGCGACCCGGCGGGCCTCGCGCTCGCTGACCCTGGGGCCGGATGGGCTTCCGCTGGAGCTTTCGCTGCGCGGGTGGGTTGGTGCGGACATGCAGCTCACCTCGCCGCTGATTCCCGGTGCGGGTGGGAACGGCCTATTACCGGCCGGTACCATGTGACGGTACACACGGTGACGCCAACATCACCAGATGTGAGGACGAGCTACTTCTGCCCAGGAGTGGCCACGGCATTCACGCCATCACCACCGGTCCGCCCGGCCGGCTGCAGCTGGGCCAGCCAGCCCTGGAACAGCCGGTGCAGCGCCTCCGCCCCCACCAGCCCATCCGCCGCCCCCTCGTCCGGCAGCCGCAGCGCGGCCGGGTGCAGCAGGAAGGCCAGGTTCTGCCCGCCGCCGAGACCGCCGTGCGAGCCGACCTGCTGCTCGAAGGCGTGCACCTCGCCGGTCGCCGGGTCGTACGCGCTGTTGACCATCAGGTCCGCGCAGTGCGGGAAGGTGTCCGTCCTGGCCACCGCCCGCGCCGCGCCCGCACCGAACGGCGCCAGCGGATCGTCCCCGCTGACCGCCCCCGTGGCCAGCTCCCGCTCCCCCCGGGGGCCGATCACCAGCGGTCCCCGGGCCGCGCTGCGCACCAGGACGAAGCCGATCCCCGGGTGGCCGGTCAGCGCCCGCACCACCCCGGGGTGCCGCTCCTCGATCTCCTCCAGCGTCATCCGCCGGTCCAGGTCGGGGAAGTACACCAGCCCCAGGTTGCCCGAGGCGAGCACCAGCGGCTCGCCGCCCGGCCGCCGCGCCGCCACCGCCCGCTCGCCGCCGCCCAGCGCCAGCTTGGCCGCCGTACGGGCCTCCGCGCCGCGCCCGCTGTCCGCCCCGGCCCGCTGCTCCGGCAGCCGGTGGCGCATCCCGCAGCCACGCCGCACCAGCTGCTCCAGGCTCTGCCCATAGGCGTCCGCGAAGGTCGCGCCCTGGCTCTGCCCGTGGTCGGAGAGCACCACGATCTCGTACGGCCGGGGCGCATAGCGGGCCACCCCGGCGATCAGCGCCACGCAGCGGTCCAGCCGGCGCAGCACCTGGAGCGTCTCCGGGCGCTCCACCCCGGAGTGGTGCGCCACCTCGTCGTACGCCACCAGGTCGGCGTAGACCACCGAGCGGCCCGCCAGCATGTCGCCCACCACGGCGGCGACCACCACATCGCGCTCCACGACCGTGCCGAACGCCCGCACCAGCGGGTACAGCCCACCGCGCCGCACCCGGGGCCGTACGTCGCGCAGCCGCTGCCGGGCGGACTGCACCAGCTCCCGGACGATCTCGGCCAGCAGCGAGCCGAGGGTGCGCAGCGCGTTGGCCGGGTCGGCGAAGTAGCTGAAGTACCCGGAGCGGTCGCGGCGGCCCAGCCGCCCCGAGACGCTCAGCACCAGCGCCGACTGGGCCGCGCCGCCGCTGAACAGGTTGCCCCGGCTGGCGCCGTCCACGGCCAGCAGCCCGGGGCGGTCGGCGCGGCGCCGCTCCAGCTCGGCGGCGCTGGACGGGTGGTTGCAGACCATCAGCCGCCCGGTGTCCTTCTCGTACCAGCGGAAGGCGGGCACATCGTGGTTGTCGCCGTGCAGGATGCCCAGCTGGCTGGCGCCGGTCTGGCTGGACCAGTCGGTGCGCCAGGGCACCAGCCGGTGGCTGCCGTCGGCCAGCCAGCCCGCCAGGGTCGGCATGACGCCGTCGCGCACCGCCCGGACCAGCACCTCGTGGCCCAGCCCGTCCAACTGGAGGAAGAGCACACCGGCCGGCCCGGCGGCCCCGGACGCGGCCTCCCGCAGCCGCCGCCCGGCCCGGCGGCCGGCCAGCCGGGCCAGGCGCCGCCGGTACGCCTCGTCGTCGCGGGCGGCGATGGCGCCGTGCGCGGCCGAGGTGGTGCCGGACAGCACCGCCGCCACCACGGCGGCGGTGGACAGGGTGAGGCTGTCGGGCCCGTCCGGTACCAGCTCCAGCGCGACGAACACCACGGCGCCGTTCAGCACGAAGACCAGCAACGCCAGCACCAGCGCCGGGACCAGCAGCAGCGCCCGGACGATCAGCGGCCAGAGCACCGCGCCCAGCACGCCGATGAAGGCCGCCGCCATGCCCGCCGCGACCAGCGCCCCGACCGGCCCGGGGCCCGGACCGGTGCCCAGTTGGAAGCCGGGCAGCAGCACCGCCAGCACGGCGAGGGTCACCGTGGCCGCCAGCCACACCGCCAGGGTGTGGGCCAGTGCACGCGACACACTGCGCCACCGCGCCATATCCGGACACACCTCCTCGGATCACTCGTCCCGGGCAAGTCTGCACGTCGGCCGCCCCGCCCTCCCAGGGCGGGGTCGACGCTGACCCGACGTAACCTGAGCGGGGCAGGCAGCAGCACGGCGGGCGCACCGCCGGGCGGACGACGCGAGAGGGGCCGGACGTGCCGGGCATCACCTGGTGGGGCCATGCGACCGCGACGGTGCGGGACTCCGGCGTCCGGCTGCTCACCGATCCGCTGCTCACCGACCGGCTGGCGCATCTGCGCCGCCGGCGCGGCCCGCTGCCGGGGGCGGAGGCGCTGCGGGCCGACGCGGTGCTGATCTCGCATCTGCACGCCGACCATCTGCATCTGCCCTCCTTGCGGCTGCTGGCGCCCGGGACGCCGGTGCTGCTGCCGCGCGGCGCGGTCCGGGCCGTCCCGGCGCTGCGGCGGCTCAGCCACCTGGAGCTGGTGGAGGTCCGCGCGGGCGAGGAGACGGCTGTCGGCGCGGTGACCGTCCGGGCGGTGCCGGCCCGGCACGACGGGCGGCGGCTGCCGGTGGGGCCGCAGCGGGTGCGGCCGCTGGGCTTCGTGGTGCGGGGGGCGGCCACCACGTACTTCGCCGGGGACACGGACCTCTTCCCGGGGCTGGCCGGGGAGGTCGG
The DNA here is from genome assembly GCF_044755465.1 of Streptomyces sp. NPDC092296. Classification (NCBI taxonomy): domain Bacteria; kingdom Bacillati; phylum Actinomycetota; class Actinomycetes; order Kitasatosporales; family Streptomycetaceae; genus Streptomyces; species Streptomyces sp. NPDC092296. The sequence goes on from NZ_JBIVRB010000027.1 coordinate 7,789, forward strand.
CCACTGCGATCTGGCGCTGCTGCCGGTGGGCGGCTGGGGGCCGGGGCTGGGCCCGGGGCATCTGGACCCGGCGCGCGCCGCCGAGGCGGTCCGGCTGCTGGGGCCGGGCAGCGCGGTGCCGGTGCACTTCGGCACCTTCTGCCCGGTGGGTCTCGGCCGTGGCCCGTGGTTCCACGCGCCCGGCCGGGAGTTCGCCGGGCACGCCGCCCGGCTGGCGCCCGGGACGGCCGTGCACGAGCTGGTGCCGGGCGGCGGCCTCGACCTGCCCGGGGCCGGCAGCGGCGCCGGCCCGGCCGCGCGGCACCAGGAGCCCCGCCGGTGAGCCATCCGCTGTGGACCGGTCTGGCCGCCACCACCGTCGACCCGTCGGCGTCCCCGCAGGCCGTCGGCTACCCCACGCTGTTCGCGCTGGTGGTGCTCGGCTCGGTCCTGCCGGTGCTGCCCACCGGCGCGCTGGTGAGCGCCGCCGCCGTGGTCGCCTGGCACTCCCACTGGCCGGCCGTCGACCTGCCGCTGGTGCTGGCCGTCGCCACGTTCGCCGCCTGGGTGGGCGACGTCCTGCTGTACTGGCTGGCCGCGCACGCCGGGGGCCGCTGGGCGCAGCAACTGCGCGGCCATCTGGACACGCCCCGGATGCGCGCCGCGCAGGAGCGGCTCGCCGAGCACAACCGGGCGGTGCTGGTGCTCTCCCGGCTGATCCCGGCCGGGCGCATACCGGTGATGGCGGCCTGCCTGGTCTCCGGCTGGTCGGTGCGGCGCTTCCTGCGGGCCGACCTGTTCGCGGCGCTGGCCTGGGCGCTGTGCTACCAGGCGATCGGCGTCATCGGCGGCGCGCTGTTCCCCGAGCCCTGGCAGGGGGTCGCGGCGGCGGTGCTGCTGGTGCTGCTGGTGGCCGCCGTCCCGGCGCTGCGCCGCAGGCAGCGGCAGGCGGAGGAGCACCCGGCCCGCTGAGTACGTACGCGGGCCCCGCTCCCCGGGTCGGGGAGCGGGGCCCGCAGACGCTCAGCGGGTCACAGGGCCAGGCCGGTGAGCACCAGCACCCGCTCGTAGGTGTAGTCCTCCATCGCGTACCGGACGCCCTCGCGGCCCACGCCGGACTGCTTGGCGCCGCCGTACGGCATCTGGTCGGCCCGGTAGGAGGGCGCGTCGCCGATGACCACTCCGCCGACCTCCAGCTCCCGGTGGGCGCGGAAGGCGGTCTGCACATCGTGGGTGAAGACGCCCGCCTGGAGGCCGTACGGCGAGTCGTTGACCGCCGCGAAGGCCGCCTCGGTGCCGTCCACCCGGTGCAGGCTGAGCACCGGCCCGAAGACCTCCTCGCAGGCGAGCGTGACCCCGGCGGGCAGGTCCGCGAGCACGGTCGGCGCGTACGAGGCGCCCTCGCGCTTGCCGCCGGTCAGCAGTGTCGCCCCGGCCGCGACGGCCTCGTCCACCCAGGACTCGACCCGCTGGGCGGCGGCCTCGCTGACCAGCGGGCCGACGTCCACCGTCTCGTCGGAGGGGTCGCCGGTGACCTGGGCCTCGACCTTGGCGACGACCTTGGCCACCAGCCGGTCGTACACCGAGGCGTCCGCGATGACCCGCTGCACCGAGATGCAGGACTGGCCGGCCTGGTAGTTGGCGAAGGTCGCGATGCGGCCGGCGGCCCACTCCAGGTCCTGCTCGCTCGACCAGTCGGCGAGGACCACGGCGGCGGCGTTGCCGCCCAGCTCCAGGGTGACGTGCTTGCGCGGCGCGGAGTCGAGGATGCCCCAGCCGACCGGGCCGGAGCCGGTGAAGGAGACCACCGGCAGCCGCTCGTCCCGCACCAGCGCGGGCATCCGGTCGTTGGGGACCGGCAGTACGCTCCAGGAGCCGGCGGGCAGCTCCGTCTCGGCCAGGATCTCGCCCAGCGCCAGGGCGGAGAGCGGGGTGGCCGGGGCGGGCTTGAGGATGATCGGGGTGCCCACCGCGATGGCCGGGGCGACCTTGTGCGCCACCAGGTTCAGCGGGAAGTTGAACGGCGCGATGCCCAGCACCACGCCGCGCGGGAACCGCCGGGTGAGCGCGAGCCGGCCGGCGCCGCCCGCGTCGGTGTCCAGCCGCTGCGCGTCGCCGCCGTTGAACCGGCGGGCCTCCTCGGCGGCCCAGCGGAACACCGAGGCGGCCCGGCCGACCTCGCCCCGGGCCCACTTGATCGGCTTGCCGTTCTCGGCGGTGACCAGCCGGGCCAGCTCCTCGGTGCGCTCGACCAGCCGGCGGGCGACATGGTCCAGCGCGGCGGCGCGGACGTGCGCGGGCGTCGCGGCGAACTCGGCGCGGACGGCGACGGCCGCCGCCACCGCCTCCTCGACCTGCTCCTCGGTGGGCACGCCGGCCAGGCCGACCAGGCTGCCGTCCCACGGGTGGTGGACCTCGAACGCCTCCAGGCCGCTCTCCCGGCGGCCGGCCAGCCAGAACGCATGGGTGGTGGTCACAGTGGTACCGGCCCTTCCCTGGTGGGTCTCAACTGCGGTGTCCGCACCACGGTAGGACGCCGCACCCCCACCGCCGATTGGCCGCAGCGGAGTACCGGCGGCCCCGGACACTACGCGGCGGCACATCCGGCGGCCGGGCTCAGCGGTCGCCGGTCCGCAGCGCCAGCCACAGCTCCATCCGTACGTCGGTGTCGTCCAGCGACCGCCCGAGCAGCTCCTCCACCCGGCGCATCCGGTAGCGCAGGGTGTGCCGGTGCACCCCCAGGTCGGCCGCCGCCGCGTCCCACTGCCCGTGCCGGGACAGCCAGGCCCGCAGCGACGCCTCCAGGTCGCCGCGCGCCGTACGGTCGTGCTCCCGCAGCGGCCGCAGCAGCCCCTCGGCGAAGGCCGCCACCGCGTCGTCGCCCAGCAGCGGCAGCAGCGACCCGGCCCCCACCTCCTCGTGGTCCACCACCCACCGCCCGGCCCGCAACGCCACCGCCAGCGCCCGCCCGGCCTGCGCGAACGCCACCCCGGCCTGCTCCACCCCGGTCGGCGCGGAGAGGCCCAGCGCCACCGCCCGGCCCTGCTCCACCGCCGCGACGCACTCCCGGTGCACCGCCCCGCCATCCGGGACCAGCAGCACCAGCCGCTCCTCCGGCCCGGCGTCGTCCCGGGCCACCAGCAGCCGCTCCCCGGCCCGCCCGCCGACCTGCTCCGCCCGGTCGGCCAGCTCCGCCAGCGGGTCGTCCTCGCCCCGGGTGCCCTCCGGCGGCTGCGCCAGCAGCACCCGCACCGGCCCGTCCGGCAGGCCGCCGGAGAGCACCGCCGCCACCTCGCGGGCGGTCTGCGCCTCCCCGGCCAGCACCAGCCGCAGCAGGGCGGTGCCCATCCGCTCCTCGGCGCGGCGCAGGTCGCGGGAGCGCTCCAGGGTGAGGGTGAGCAGCGCCACGGCGGCGTTGAGCACATAGCGCTCGGTGGGGGTGAGCCGGTCGGCGGTGCCGACCGCCAGGAAGCCCCGGGGGCGGCGGTCGGCGCCCAGCGACTGGAGCACCACGAAGTCCTCGTCCGCCGTCTCCGCGCCACCGGGGGCGCCCTGGAGCGCGGCGCTGGCCGGGGCAGGGCGGCCGCGCAGCCGGTCCACCTCACCGGCCAGCCGGGCGGCGCGGCGGGCGGCCCAGTCGGGCGCCACCAGGGCCAGCGCCCCCGAGGCCTCGTACAGCGCCGCCCAGCCGCCGAGCCGGGCGGCCAGCCGCCGGATGACCGCCGCCGTGCCGTCCTTGCCCAGCGCCGCCCGGGTGAGCTCCTCCTGCGCCTCGAAGCTGGTGGTGACGGCCTCGTACTGCTCGGCGGCCAGCGCCGCCGACACCGCCTTGCTGATCGCGATGAACGGGGTCGGCTGCGGCACCCGCAGCAGCGGCAGCCCGCGTTCCGCCGCCGCCTCCACCAGCGGCCGGGGCACCTCGCTGTGGGACAGCCCGACGCCGAGGCCGAGCCCGACCACGCCCGCGTCGGCGAGCCGGTGCACATAGGCCCGCAGGGCTTCGTCGCCCGCCCGGTCACCGCCGCCGCCGAGTTTGATCCCGGTGGTGAGCAGCAGCTCGCCGCCCTCCAGGAAGGGGGCGGGGTCGTCCAGCTCGCTGGTGTGCACCCAGCGCACCGGGCGCTCCAGCTGGTCCGCTCCGGCGAGGACGGTCAGGTGCAGCGAGGAGTTGCGGACCAGGGAGGCGAGGGTCGGGGGCATGGCACCTTCGGTGGGTGCGCCGGTCCGCGCCGTCCGGCGTGGCGCCGCGCCGTCGCGGCACCGCGGGGGCGGCCCGGCCGGCGGAACGGGCGAGACGTGCGGCTTACGCCGCAATTATGGACGCCCCGGACAGCCACTGCCACGAGGCGCCACCCCCGCCGGTACGGCACCGCCCGCTCAGGACCGCAGATCGACCAGCAGCGGCGCCACCTGCGCCCCCTCCACCGTGGTCAGCGACGCCACCGCGTGCCCGGCGGGCAGCGCGTGCGCCAGGTCGGACGGCGACCACAGCTGCCGCTCCACCGACCGGGTCGTCACGCTCTGGGTCTGCACCGGGGCGCCCGCCAGCAGCCCCCGGAACGCCCGCCCGGCGCGGCGCAGCATCCCGCCGGAGGTGTCGGGGGTCTGGGTGACCGCCTTCTCCTGCACCCAGACCGTCCCCCACGCCTCGGAGAACAGCCTGCCGTCCCAGGGCGCGATGCCGGGGAAGGCCATCCGGCAGCCGACCGCGCCGAACAGCGGCGCCCGCAGCGCCTCGGGCAGGTCCGCGAGGCTGCGCAGCGCCAGCAGCGCGCCCGCGTTGGCGCCGCGCATCCGCTGGAGGCCGCGTACGGTGTTGGCGTCCACCGCCGCCGTGGCGTCGTCGACCACCAGACCGGCGAAGAGCGAACGGTCGCGCCGCCCGGACGCGGCCTGCACGAACTGCCCGACCACCAGCCGCGCCAGCATCCGGGCCGCCTCCGGGTGGCTCTGCTCCGGCAGCTTCACCCGCACCCGCAGCGGGTGCTCCAGCGCCCGCATCGCGAACGGCGGCTTCTGCTCCCCCGGCTCGTCCCGCGAGGGGTTGAAGCACCCGGCGAAGGCCGGCCGGTCCAGCAGCGCCAGCCGGTCCGCGAGCAGCGTCCCCGGGTCGTCGGCCCGGCCGTGCTGCCGCTCGCGCTGCTGGAGGTCGTGCCGGTGCGCGTCCAACCGGCCGGCCTCCCGCAGCGCCCCGGTCAGCTCCGCCCATGCCTCCGGCGCGCCGACCAGCAGGTCGCGCAGCTCCCGCACCCCCGGGCAGCGGCCGTGCGCCGACCGGAACGGGCCGACCACCTGCTGCACCGTGGCCCGCGCGACCTCGGTGCGCAGCGCCAGCTCATCGGGCAGCAGCGCGTCGGCGAGCCGGGCGGCGGCCTCGTCGGCGTGCTGCGCCGCGCCGTACAGGTCGAGCCCGTACGGGGACGCCGGGTCGCCGGGCGCGATCACCACGTCGTACGCCGAGTCCGGCCCCAGGTCGGCGTCGGCCGCGCCGACCACCACCACGCAGGCGGTGTTGGCCAGCGCCTGGAGGCAGAGCGCCTCGGCCACCGGGCGGACCAGCAGCGTCGTCTTGCCGTTCCCCGCCGGGCCGACCGCCAGCAGCGAGGTGCCCAGCAGCGCCGGGTCCAGCGCGAAGCCGGCCCCCCGGTGCCCGGCCGGGTTCTTCGGTACGTCCTGCACGGTGCCCAGCCGCACCTGGCGCATCAGCAGGTCGTGCTCGGCGCAGCGCACCGCCAGGTCGCGGGCGGCCGACGGGTGGGCGCAGGCGGCGCCGCCGCGTGCGGCGACCTCGTCGGTGAACTCCCGCAGCCGGGCGGGCTCCCCGGCCACGCCCTGCCAGGCGCGCCGGATGCGGACGTAGTCCACGTCCCCGACCGCCCCGCGCCGCACCTCCTCGTCCAGCGCCTGCGCGCCCGCCCACGCCCCGGCGGCCCGCAGCTCCTGCCACGGGTCGAGGTGCGGCGCGCTCAGCGGGGCGCCGCCGTCCGGCCCGCCCGCCTCGGCCGGCCGCTCATGGGTGACCAGCCGGGCCAGCGCCGGGGCGGCGTACCGGCGCCAGACCTCCGGCCAGCGGCCCATCCGCCCGAAGACCCGGATCAGCAGCGCGACCAGCACGACCTGGAACAGCAGCTGCACCAGCGCATAGGGGCTGGTGAGGCTGTCGTGGCGCAGCCTGGTGAGGTGGAAGACCCAGTTGAGGACGTCGAACAGCAGCGGCCCGCCGTAGCGGAACAGCAGCCAGGCGACCACCAGGTTGAGCGCCGCCCGGCCCAGCAGCGTCCGGCCGGGCACGGGCACGCCGCCACCGTCCTCCGGCTCCGGCGGCCGGGGCACATGGCCGTACCCGTACACCCCGGGCAGCTCCGTGGCGCGCGGCTCGCTCAGCCAGGCGTAGAGGTCGAACGGCCCGGCCGGGGCGCGGCGCGGCTGCGGCGGCTGCCCGCGCGGCGGCGCCTGCCGGGCGCCGGGGAAGAATCCGGCCCGGGCGGCCGGGCCGGGCACCGGCTGCTCCCCGCCTCCGGTCCGCCGCCCGTACGTGCCGTCCAGTCCCATCCTCGGCCCCGCTCCCTCACCCGTCACCACCGGTCGGCGGGCCCGCCACCGCCCGACCCGGACTCAATGTAGTGGAGCCGGCACCCGCCGGTGAGAGGCACGCAGGGGCGGATCGCGCCCGGCGGCGATGTCCGGCCGGGCCAACTCGGCGGCCGGACTGCGCCCGAGTGGCGCATGCCGCCGTCCGGAGGGCGGCCGTAGCCTGCACGCAAGAAGAGCCGGCACCCCGCAGGCGGCCGGCTGCGCGCCGTACGTCTGGAGAACTCCATGAGCGCTGCTCCGTCCAGCGCCGGGCAGCTGCCCGGCGGCCCGTCGCTCCCGCAGGAGCGCCGGCTGGTCACCGCGATCCCCGGTCCCGAGTCGCAGCGGCTGAACGCCCGCAAGTCGGCCGCCGTCGCGGCCGGGGTCGGCTCCACGCTGCCGGTGTACGTCACCCGGGCGGGCGGCGGCGTGGTCGAGGACGTCGACGGCAACTCGCTGATCGACTTCGGCTCCGGCATCGCCGTCACCAACGTCGGCAACGCCGCCGAGGCCGTGGTGAGCCGCGCCGCCGAGCAGCTGGCCGCGTTCACCCACACCTGCTTCATGGTGACCCCGTACGAGGGCTATGTGGCGGTGGCCGAGCAGCTCAACGAGCTGACCCCGGGCGACCACGAGAAGCGCACCGCGCTGTTCAACTCGGGCGCCGAGGCGGTGGAGAACGCGGTCAAGATCGCCCGCGCCTACACCAAGCGCACCGCCGTCGTGGTCTTCGACCACGGCTACCACGGCCGCACCAACCTCACCATGGGCCTCACGGCGAAGAACATGCCGTACAAGCACGGCTTCGGCCCGTTCGCCCCGGAGATCTACCGCGTCCCGGTCGCCTACCCCTACCGCTGGCTGACCGGCCCGGACAACTGCGCCGCCGAGGCCGCCGCGCAGGCCATCGACATCATCAACAAGCAGATCGGCGCCGACAACGTCGCCGCGATCATCATCGAGCCCATCCAGGGCGAGGGCGGCTTCATCGAGCCGGCCAAGGGCTTCCTGCCCACCCTGGTCGAGTTCGCGAAGGCCAACGGCATCGTCTTCGTGGCCGACGAGATCCAGACCGGCTTCTGCCGCACCGGCCAGTGGTTCGCCTGCGAGGACGAGGGCATCGTCCCCGACCTGATCACCACCGCCAAGGGCATCGCCGGCGGCCTGCCGCTGGCGGCGGTCACCGGCCGCGCCGAGATCATGGACGCGGCGCACTCCGGCGGCCTGGGCGGCACCTACGGCGGCAACCCGGTGGCCTGCGCCGCCGCGCTCGGCTCCATCGAGACGATGAAGGAGCTGGACCTCACCGCCAAGGCCCGGCACATCGGTGACGTCATGCTCGGCCGGCTGCGCGCCCTCCAGGAGAAGCACGCCCACTCCGAGACGGTCCGCATCGGTGACGTACGCGGTCGCGGCGCCATGATCGCCGTCGAGCTGGTCAAGCCGGGCGGCAAGGAGCCCGACCCGGCGGCCACCGCGGCCGTCGCCAAGGCCTGCCACGCGGCCGGCCTGGTCGTCCTCACCGCCGGCACCTACGGCAATGTGCTGCGCTTCCTCCCGCCGCTGGTCATCCCCGAACACCTGCTCAACGAGGGTCTGGACATCATCGAGGACGCCTTCGCCGCGCTCTGACCAGCCGGTCCGGCCTTGCCACTACGGCACATGGCGTGGAGGTTGCACTCTCCACGGTGAAGATGCTGTGCCACTCCGGTGTACCGGCGCCGGACCGCCGGAGCGGTGACGTACTGTCGTGGTGGATGGAGAACGAGCAACCACCGGTGACGTCTCCTGCGGAGACCAGCCGGCAGCGCACCACTGAGGACAACCAGAGCCGATCGACCGACCGCCAGCCCCACACCCCCCGGGACGCGCGGAACGGCGATCACCCGAGCCGCCCCGGAGCATTCCCCCCCGCTCCGGGGCGGCTCCCTCATGTCCGCAGCCCGCTGCAGAGTCCCTGGCTGCCCGGGGTGCTGCTGGTGCTGCTGGCCACGACCAGCTGGCAGGTGGCCGCGCACGGTCCGCTGCTGCGGCTCGACAGGCGACTGCGGGGCGCACTGGCCCACGCCGACGCCGCCCTCCCGGCCGGGACACTGCGACCCGCCGTGGACGGAGTCGCGGAATTCCTCTCCGACCTGGGCGGCTCGCTGGTCGCGGTCCCCGTCCTGCTCGGCTGCGCCCTGCTTGCCGCCGGGGCACTGCTGCGGGCCCGCGCCACGCGCTGGTGGCTCCCGCTGCCGGCCGCAGCGGTGGCGGCGGTGCTGATCCCGCTGCTGGTGGTCCCCGCCAAGGCGTACTTCGCCCGACCGGGCCCCGACGGCGTACCGCTGCTCCCCGACCAGTGGGGCTGGTACCCCTCCGGCCACACCGCCACCGCCTCCATCGCGTACGGGGCCGCCGCCCTGCTGCTGGCCACGGCCACCGCCCGGCCACGGGTACGGACCGCGCTGCACTGCGGCGCCGTGCTGCTCGCCCTGGGCGTGGGGGTGGGCCTGATGTGGCGCGACTACCACTGGTTCCTGGACGTGCTGGCGAGCTGGTCGCTGGCCGGCATCGTGCTCTGGGCCCTGGGCCGACTGCTCGCCCGCTGGCGACCCGGCCGCTGACCCCCGCCGATCCCTACCGGTGTCAAGCCTGCTCAGCCGGGTAGCCGCCCATGGAACAGCCAAGTGAAGCGAGTGCAGAACGAGGCGAGTGACATGCTTTTGCTGGGACTTCTGCTGGCGGGCGCGACGGCCGCGTTCGTCGGACTGCTGATCGCCTACAACCTCTCGGGCGGCCCGAACTACACGGTGACGATGTTCGGCAACAACCTCGTCAGCCTGAACCACCTCAGCGCCTTCCTGGCCGGCATCGCGCTGACGCTGGTGTTCGGCCTGGGGCTGGCGATGATGGCAGCCGGCGCCGCGCACCACCGCCGGCGGAGCGTTCGGCTGCGCAGCGCCCGTAGGCAGGCCGATGTAGCCACCGCCGAGCGCGATGAACTGGCCTCCCGCATGGACGCCCGCGGCGGGACGGACCGGGACCAGGTCGGCGCCACCCGCGAGGGCCGGACGGCTGCCCGACACCACCGGCCGCACATCTTCGGCCACTAGCCCCGGAAACGCAGAAAAGCTCCGCTCCGGAGACCTTTCGGTCTCCGGAGCGGAGCTCTCTCAATGATTGTTCGGCGGCGTCCTACTCTCCCACAGGGTCCCCCCTGCAGTACCATCGGCGCTGTGAGGCTTAGCTTCCGGGTTCGGAATGTAACCGGGCGTTTCCCTCACGCT
>NZ_JBIVRB010000028.1:0-17068 GCF_044755465.1 Streptomyces sp. NPDC092296
CCGAAGGACGTCGAACTCGCCGCATAACCTCAGCAACCCCGAACCACCCCAAACCCGACAGGAGCGCCTTGACGAAAGACATAGAGGCACCCCCCGCCCGCACACCCGCACCCACCCCGACAGGAGGAGCCACCGTGACCGACTCCCGGCCGACGCCCACCATTGGCTTCAAGCGCCACTACACCCCCTACGTGGTCGACGGCGAGGCCGTCTACCTGGTCTCCGAGCGCGGGGTGTCCGCCGTCGGCGGCGCGCTGGCGCAGACCCTCGCCCCGCTGCTGGACGGCACCCGCACCGTCGAGCAGATCGGCGCGGAGCTCGCCGCCACCGTCCCCGCCGACCGGGTCGGCGGCGCCGTGGACCGGCTGCTGGCCGGCGGCTGGGCGGCGGTCGGCACCGGACCCGCCGCCGACCGGCCCGCCGCCGCCTTCTTCGAGATGGCCGGGCTCGACGGCGACCCGGCGCTGGCCGCACTGCGCACCGCCCGGGTACGGATCGAGGTGTACGGCGAGGTGGACGCCGCGCCGCTCGCCGCCGCGCTGCGCGCCGCCGGAGCGGCCGAGGTGGCCACCGTCGACGGCCCGGCCGCTCAGGACGGCCCGGCGGCTCAGGACGGCACGGCCGCCCCCGACCTGACGGTGGCGCTGACCGACGACTACCTGCACCCCGGCCTCGCCGCCCGCAACGCCGCCGCGCTGGCCGACGGACGCCCCTGGCTGATCGCCCGCCCGGTCGGCTCGCTGCTCTGGGTCGGCCCGGTGTTCGTCCCCGACCGACCGCAGCAGCCGGGCACCGGCTGCTGGGAGTGCCTGTCCCACCGGCTGTCCGCCAACCGCCAGTCGCTCAGCTACCTCCAGCACCGCCTGGGCCGCGACGAACCGCTGTCCACCGCGGGCGCCCACCTCGCCCCCACCCTCGCCACCGGCGTCCAGCTCGCCGCCCTGGAGGCCGCCAAGTGGCTCGCCGGGGCCCGCCCCGCCGAACCCGTCGTCCTCACCTTCGACACCGTGGCCCTGGAGGCCGAACGGCACCGCCTGGTCCGCCGCCCGCAGTGCCCCGCCTGCGGCGACGCCGGCCTGATGGCCCGCCGCCAGCTGGAACCCGTCCGCTTCCAGTCCCGCGCCAAGGCGTTCACCGGCGACGGCGGCCACCGCTCCACCTCCCCCGAGGACATGCTGGAGCGCTACCGCCCCCAGCTCAGCCCGGTCACCGGCGTGGTCACCGGACTGGCCCCCGCCCAGCGCACCCCCGACGGCCTGCGGGTCTACGTGGCCGGCCAGAACCTCGCCCGCCAGGTCGGCGACCTGCGCCAGCTGCGCACCGGCCTGCGCAGCGTCAGCTGCGGCAAGGGCCGCACCGACGTCCAGGCCAGGGCCAGCGCGCTGGGCGAGGCGATGGAGCGCTACTCCGGCGTCTTCCAGGGCGACGAGGCCCGCCGCAGCGCCACCTACGAGCAGCTCGGCGCGGACGCCGTGCACCCGGCCCGCACCCAGCTGTTCAGCGACCGCCAGTACGCCGAGCGGGACCGCTGGAACGCCCGCAGGTCGATGTTCAACACCGTCCCCGAGCGGTTCCGCACCGACGCCACCCTCGAATGGTCGCCGCTCTGGTCGCTCACCGAGCAGCGCACCCGCTGGCTGCCCACCATGTCGCTGTACTACGGCTACCGGCACCACGGCCCGTTCTTCGCCCTGGGCGACTCCAACGGCTCCGCCGCCGGGACGTCCTTCGAGGACGCCGCCCTCCAGGGCTTCCTGGAGCTGGTCGAACGGGACGCCGTCGCCCTCTGGTGGTACAACCGAGTCAACCGCCCCGCCGTCGACCTCGACTCCTTCAACGACCCGTACATCGACCGGATGCGCGAGATCTACGCGGGCCTGGGCCGCGACGTCTGGGCGCTGGACCTCACCGCCGACCTGGGCATCCCCGTCGTCGGCGCCTTCTCCCGCCGGCGGGACAAGCCCACCGAGGACATCCTGATCGCCTTCGGCGCCCACCTCGACCCGCACATCGCCCTCACCCGCGCCCTCACCGAGCTGAACCAGTTCCTCGCCCCGGTCGCCGGCGGCCCCGACGGCACCGTCGACTACGCGGGCGCCGACCCCGAGCAGCGCGCCTGGTGGACCACCGCCACCGTCGCCAACCAGCCCTACCTGCTCCCCGACCGGGCCGCCCCCGCCGCCCGCCCCGGCCGCTGGGCCCCACTGGCCGGCCCCGACCTGGCCGGCGACCTCGCCCTGGCGCAGCGCCTGGTGGAGGAGCGCGGCATGGAGATGCTGGTCCTGGACCAGACCCGCCCCGACATCGGCCTGCCGGTGGCCAAGGTCGTGGTGCCCGGCATGCGGCACTTCTGGGCCCGCTTCGCGCCCGGTCGGCTGTACGACGTCCCGGTGGAGCTCGGCTGGCTGGACACCCCCACGCCGGAGGAGGACCTCAACCCGATCCCGATCTTCATCTGACCCGGCAGAACCCGAGAGGTGCCCCATGACCGTCACCGAACAGCTGCTCCCGGCCGCCCCGGCCGGGGGCGGCCCCTACCGCAGGCTGCTCCGGCTGCGCCCCGATGTGCTCGTCACCGCCCACGGCGACGACGTGGAACTCGCCCACCCGTGGGGCCGGCAGCGGGTCCACGCCCTGGGCAGGCCCACCGTCGGGCGGCTGCTGGAGCTGGCCCGCACCGAGCTGGACGCCGAGGCGACGGCGGCCGGGGACGCCCGGCTGCTGCGGCTGCTGGAACGCTTCCCCTACCTGGTGACCACCGTGCTGGCCGACCCGCTCGGCGACCCGCTGGCCACCGCCGTCCCCATCGCCCGGTCCGCCGGGCTGCCCGGCGGCCTGCCCGACCGGCTGCTCGGCGGCGCCCCGGCGGTGCTCTCCCGCTTCGCCTATCTGCGGCGGCTGCCCGAGGAGCAGCACGCCGGGACGTGTGTGCTGGAATCCCCGCTGGCGCCGTTCCGGGTGACGCTGCACCAGCCGGCGGCGGGCGCCTTCGTGGCCGCGCTGACCGCGCCCCGGCCGGTGGCCGACGCCGCCCTGCCGGCCGGCCTCTCCACGGCGGCCGGCCAGGCGCTGGCCGGGCTGCTGGCCGGAGCGGGCTTCCTGGAGACCGGGCCCGGCGACACCCCGGCCGCCGCCGACCCGGCGCTGTGGGACTTCCACGACCTGCTGTTCCACTCCCGCAGCCGGGCCGGCCGGCACGACTACCCCAGCGGCGGCCTCTTCGCCCACCAGGACATCCCGCAGCTGCCGGCCGTCCCCGCCGCCGACCCACCCGGCGAGGACCCCGGCATCGACCTGCCGGTCCCGGACTGGGACGCGGTGGTGGCCAGGGACCCGGCGTTCAGCGAGGTGCTGGAGGGCCGCCGCTCGGTGCGCGGCTACGCGGAGACACCGGTCACCCTGGAGCAGCTGGGCGAGCTGCTCTACCGCTCGGCCCGGGTCCGCCGGGTGATCCCCGGCGACCCGGAGTCCCCGACGGCGTACGACATCGTGGAGCGGCCCTACCCGGCGGGCGGCGCCACCGGCGAGCTGGAGGTGCACCTGTCGGTGGCGCGCTGCGCCGGGCTGGTGCCGGGGGTGTACCGGTACGACGCGGCGGCGCACCGGCTGCGGCCCCGCCGCTGGAGCGGCCCGGCCGACGAGGCGGCGTTCCGGGAGCTGCTGACGGCGGCCTGGCGGGCGACCAACTGCACGGTCGAGCCGCAGGTGCTGATCACGGTGACCTCGCGGTTCGGGCGGCTGTCGTGGAAGTACAGCCAGATCGCGTACGCGCTGACGCTCAAGCACGTCGGGGTGCTCTACCAGACGCTGTACCTGGTGGCGACCGCGATGGGCCTGGCGCCGTGCGGGCTGGGCTCGGGGGACACCGACGCGGCGGCGCGGGCGCTGGGTCTGGACTGGACGTCCGAGACGTCGGTGGGCGAGTTCCTGATCGGCAGCCGGCCCGCCGGGGTGCCCTCGGTGGCGCACGGGTTCGCGGACACGGTGGCCGAGGCGCGCGGCGCGGCGGGCTGACGGCGGACGCACGGCCGCCGTCCCGGCCGGGGCGTCCGGCCGGGACGGCAGCGCTGGGCGGTGTGTTGGTACGGGTGGGAGGAGGAGGGTCAGAGCCAGCCGCGCTCGCGGGCGATCCTGATGGCGTCGCAGCGGTTGCGGGCCTCGGTCTTGGCGATCACCGAGGAGACGTAGTTGCGGACCGTCCCCGGCGAGAGCCGCATCGCGCCGGCCGCCTCGTTGATGGTGCTGCCCGCCGCGATGTGGCGCAGCACCGCCAGCTCGCGGGGGGTGGGGGTGCCGGCCCGGCCGCGGACCGCGTCCATCACCAGGCGCGGGTCGTAGACCCGGCCGCCGCAGGCGAGTTCACGTACGGCGGAGAGCAGCACGCCCGGCGGCACGTCCTTGAGCAGGATGCCCTCCACCCCGCCGACCAGCGCCCGCTGGAGTTCGACGGTGCGGGGCAGGGCGGCGAGCAGCAGCACGGCGGTGCCGGCGGCCCGCTCGCGGATCTGCGCGGCGGTGGCGGGCCCACCGGGGCCGGGCACGTCCAGGTCGACCACGGCCACCGACGGCCGGGTGCGGGCCGCCTCCGCCACGGCGTCCTCGCCGCGCGCGGTCTCGGCGACCACGGTGAGGTCGCGCTCCCGGTCCAGCAGGGCGCTGAGCCCGGAGCGGAAGAGGTGGTGCCCGTCGGCGAGCAGGACGCCGGTGGCGGGGGCGGGCGCGCAGCGGTCCGGGCTGCGGTGGCGGGGGCCGGCGAAGGCGTCGGCCGGGGCGGTGGTCATCCGGGTCACCTCGTTGCGTCAGGGAGGCGGTGGTCGGCGGCGGGTCCGGTCAGCCCCAGCCCCAGGTGTCGGGCTGGTTCCCGGGCGGAGTCGGCCGGGGGGTGGTGGGGGGAGTGGTCGGGTCGGCCGCCGCTGCGCCGGTGCCGCCCGTGCTGCCGCCGGTACCGCCGTCGGCGACCACGGCCACCGGCGCAGCGGCGGACAGGGTCACTCCGGTGGCGGCGATGAGCGAGCTACAGGAGAGCGCGACAATCGTGATGAAACGGGCAGCCTTCTGCATGGGAGTGCCGATCCTCTCGCGTTCGACTGGTTCCCCGGCCGTACCCCGGGGCGGCGACTGGTGCGCCTCGGCCGGCGCCGCCGGCCGGCCCCAGCGGGTGGGTTCCGTCCGGCCGTCGTGCCGACACCATCGAGAGTGGCGGTCGGGCCTACCGCCTGTCAGCCTCTGCGGCTGGCACTACCGTGCCGTGGCACCCTGAGGCCAGCCACCCGGCCCCGGTCGGCGGCTCACTCCTCGTGCAGCCCGAGCGCGATCCACGGGTCGGCCTCGCAGCGCCGCACCGCCCAGCCGGACAGCGGCGCCCCGTCCCCAGTCAGCACCCCGCAGGCGTGCTTGAGCTCGCCCTCGGCCTCCAGCAGCGTGTGCGCCTGTACGAACAGCACCGCGTCCACCGCACCCGCGTCCTGCCGGATACGGGCATGCCCGAGCCGGGTCGGGAAGCGCACCGTGTGCTCCAGCCCGGCCCGCAGCGTCGTCGCCACCGGCACGGCCTGCGGCGGGCCGTCGTGGCGCTCCAGGCGCACCCGGATCGCGTACATGCCTTCCACGGTGGCGTATCCGATGGCGGTGCAGGCGGCCGAGTCGGTGTCAGATTGGTGCGTGGCAGGAAGATGACACCACCCCGCTGCGCCGCGGCCCCCGGCAGCCGCCCCGCCGCCGGTCGGCGCACACCCCGCCGCCTGGCCGTTCGGATACGGAGCTGCGGCCGCCGGGCCGACCGGCGCCCGCTGCGGATCGGGGCGTCGGCAGGTTCGGATGCGCACAGGGTGTTCGATTGGGCACAAGGCGGCGCTAGGCTATGACGGCTGTCACGCAGCCGGGGACCGCCCGCCGGGTGCCCGCCGTGTGACCTGGTGGCCGGTTCCTCAGGGGGAGTGGGGTCGCAGTGCTGTTCGGGACAGAGCCTCAGGGGTGTCCGTGGTGAGCGGTGTCGACCGGATCGGCCTGGATGCCTTCTCCGAAGCGGTCTACCGCGCGGTCCTGCTCCACCCCGACCTCGACGTGCAGGAGATCGCGGACCGGCTGGAGGCCACCGACCGACAGGTCCGCGACGCCCTCGACCGGCTGGCCGACCTCGCCCTCACCAGACCCCCCGGGGCGTCCGGGCGCTGGCGCGCCGTCAACCCGGAGGTGGGCCTGGCCGCCCTGCTGGCCCGCCAGGAGGCGGAGGCCGCCCGGCGGCAGGAGGAGATCGAGCGCAGCCGCGTCGCGATGGCCGGCCTGATCGCGGAGTACGCCACCCTGCACGCCCCCCGCAGCCCGTCCGGCGTCGAGGTGCTGGGCAGCCTGGCCGAGGTCCGCGACCGGCTGACCGAGCTGGCCGAGGGCGCCACCGCCGAGGTGCTCTCCTTCGCCCCCGGCGGACCGCAGCCCGCCCAGGTGATGGAGGCCAGCCGCGCCCTGGACCAGGCCACCCTGGAGCGCGGCGTGCGGATGCGCACCGTCTACCTGGACAGCGTCCGCAACGACACCGCCACCGTGCAGTACGCCCGCTGGCTCAACCAGCTCGGCGGCAGCGTCCGGACGGTACCGCTGCTGCCGCTGCGCATGATCGTGGTGGACGGGGCCACCGCCGTCGTCCCGATCGACCCGGAGGACGCCCGGCAGGGCGCGGTGCTGCTGCGCAGCCCCGGCGTGATCGCCGCCCTGCACGCCCTCTTCGAGCAGATCTGGGAGCAGGCCAGCCCGCTGGGCGAGGCCCCGCAGCGCAGCACCGACGGGCTCACCGGGCAGGAGCGGCAGCTGCTGCGGCTGCTGGCCGGCGGCCTCACCGACGAGCGCGCGGCGCAGCGGCTCGGCGTCTCGCTGCGGACCATCCGGCGGATGATGGCCGACCTGATGACCAGGATGGGCGCCCGCAGCCGCTTCCAGGCCGGCATCCAGGTGGCCGAGCTCGGCTGGCTGGGCACCGCCGCCGACTCCGCCCGGCAGCCCGCCGGCCCGGCCTGAGCAGGGCGGCTCTCCGTTCCCCGGCCGCCGCTGTCCCGTTGCTCGGGCGCCTCGTGCTCGCCGGGGACGTGCGATTACGCTGTGGTCGTCGGGGCAGCCGTCACACAGCGGGCCGGAGCCGGCGAGCGCCGGGCCGACCGCTAACGAGCTATTGGGAGACAGGCACGTGGCAGACCGCAAGCCCACCGAGTCGTGGCTGACCGACATGGACGGAGTGCTCGTCCACGAGGGCACCCCCATCCCGGGCGCCGAGGAGTTCATCCGCCGCCTGCGCGAGTCCGGCAAGCCGTTCCTCGTCCTCACCAACAACTCCATCTACACCCCCCGCGACCTCGCCGCCCGGCTGGCCGGGATAGGTCTGGAGGTGCCCGAGGAGTCCATCTGGACATCGGCGCTGGCCACCGCGAAGTTCCTGCACGGGCAGCGCCCGCGCGGCACCGCGTACGTCATCGGGGAGGCCGGCCTCACCACGGCGCTCTACCAGATCGGCTATGTGCTGACCGACGTCAACCCCGACTACGTCGTGCTCGGTGAGACCCGCACCTACAGCTTCGAGGCGCTGACCAAGGCGATCCGGCTGATCAACGGCGGCGCCCGGTTCATCGCCACCAACCCGGACGAGACCGGCCCGTCGGCGGAGGGCGCCCTCCCGGCGACCGGCTCGGTGGCGGCGCTGATCACCAAGGCCACCGGGGTCGCGCCGTACTTCGTCGGCAAGCCCAACCCGCTGATGATGCGTGAGGCGCTGAACACCCTCAACGCTCACTCGGAGACCACCACCATGATCGGTGACCGGATGGACACCGACGTGGTGGCCGGCATGGAGGCGGGCCTGGAGACCGTGCTGGTGCTCAGCGGCCTCACCCAGCCCGGCGAGGTGGAGCGCTTCCCGTACCGGCCCGGCCGGGTCGTCAAGTCGATCGCGGACCTCATCGACGAGATCTGAGCCGCGAGATCTGAGCCGCGAGATCTGAGCCGGGAACGGCCCCTTGTGCACCACCGGCCGCCGCGACCTCCGGGGCGCGGCGGCCGGCCCATGTCCGGGGTGCGTGCCCGGCGCTCAGGTCGCGCTGCGGTGCCGGTACGGGGTGTCGGACGCCTCGCCCAGCTCGGTGACCAGCAGTTCCACCAGGTCACCGGCCGACATCGCCCGAGCCAGCCGATGGCCGGTGCCCGCCCACAGGGCCATCCCGTCCGGGTCCTGGCGCGCGGCCGCCGCCCGCCGCAGCGGGGCGACCAGGTGGTGGACCAGCGGATAGCAGGAGGGCGGCGCCACCGCCCCGTGCTCGGCCACGAACCGGTTGACCAGCCCCCGGGCCGCCCGCCCGGAGAATGCCGTGGTGACGGTGGTCGACGAACCGAACGCCCCGTGCTCGGTCCACCTGGGATCGGTGAGCGCCGCCTTGTGCAGCGGATGGGCGCCGCTCTCATGGGCGGCCAGGAAGGCGGTGCCCAGCTGCGCGGCGGCCGCCCCGGCGGCCAGTACGGCAGCCAGCCCCGCGCCGTCCATCACCCCGCCCGACGCCAGCATCGGCATCCGGGCGCCGTCCTCCTCCACCGCCTTGCGCACGGCGGGCAGCAGCTCCAGCAGCCCCGGCCCGGTGTCCGCGACCCCCAGCGGCTCGAAGGAGCCCCGGTGCCCGCCCGCCTCCGGACCCTGGACGACCAGGATGTCCGCCCCGGCCCGCAGCGCGGTCACCCCCTCCTCGGGGGTGGTGACGGTGACGGCGATCTCGGTCCCCGCCGACTGGAGCCGGGCCACCACGTCCGGGTCCGGGCAGCCGAAGGTGAAGCTGACCAGCTGCACCCCGGTCTCAGCCAGCACATCCAGCTTGTCCTGGTACGCGTCGTCGTCCCAGTCCGGCACCGGCGGCAGCTCCACGCCGTAGCGCTCGGCCTCCCCGGCCAGCTCGTCCCGGTAGCGGGCGGCGGCCTGCGCCGCGTGCGGGTCGGGCCGGCCCGGCGTGAAGACATTGACGCCGAAGGGGGCGTCGGTGAGGGTGCGGGTCAGCGCGATCTCCTCCCGCAGCGCCTCGGCGGACCGGTACCCGGCGGCCAGGAAGCCCAGCCCGCCGGCCGAGGAGACGGCCGCCGCCAGCGCCGGGGTGGAGGCACCCCCGGCCATCGGCGCCTGCACCACCGGATGCGGCAGGCGGGAGAGCAGGGTACGGGGAAGCGGAGCGGGCTGGCTGGACTCGTAGCCGTTCACGGCGGCGGTCTCCTCCGGACTCGGGAGCGTCTGGCTCCGACCGTACCCGCCCCCGGGCCCCGCACCCGTCTTCCCCTCCGGCCCGACCCGTCTTCGCTCCGCGCCCCGCCCTTCTTCGCTCCGGGCCCGGCCCGGCTTCCCCTCCGGCTGCGGCGGATCGGCGTTGTCGGTGGCGGCGTATACGGTGCTCGGTGCAGGGGGAGGGCCGCGCTGGTCTCGGCCGTCCGGAAGATCCATCGTGTTCGCTGTGGGAGGTCGTTGTCGTGTCGGACGAGTCGGGGCGGGGAGCCGTGTCACCGGTCGGGTCATCGGTCGGGTCGCCGGTCAGGTCGGAGAGCGGTTCGGTGGCCGGGTCGGTGGCCGAGGCGCCGCCGGGGGAGTTCGAGCTACCCGAGTCGTGGCGTCCGGCGCTGGCCGCCGAGACCGCGCAGCCGTACTTCCACCAGCTGGCCGAGTTCGTCGCCGCGCAGCGGGCCGAGCACCAGGTCTTCCCGCCCCGGGGCGAGGTCTTCTCGGCGCTGGAGGCCACCCCCTACGAGAAGGTCAAGGTGCTGGTCCTCGGTCAGGACCCGTACCACGACGACGGCCAGGCCCACGGCATGTGCTTCTCCGTCCGCCCGGGGACGAAGGTGCCGCCGTCGCTGCGCAACATCTTCAAGGAGCTGCACACCGACCTCGGCGTGCAGAACCCGGACAACGGCTATCTGATGCACTGGGCCGAGCAGGGCGTGCTGCTGCTCAACGCGGTGCTCACCGTGCGGGCCCACGAGGCCAACTCGCACAAGGGCAAGGGCTGGGAGAAGTTCACCGACGCCGTGATCCGCGCCGTGGACGCCCGCGAGGAGCCCTGTGTCTTCGTGCTCTGGGGCAACTACGCAAAGAAGAAGCTGCCGCTGATCGACACCACCCGGCATGTGGTGGTGCAGGGCGCCCACCCCTCGCCGCTGTCGGCCAAGCTCTTCCTGGGCAGCCGCCCCTTCTCGCAGATCGACAAGGCGCTGGCCGACCTCGGCCACCAGCCGGTGGACTGGCGGATACCCGACCTCAAGCAGGGCTGACGCGGCCGCGCCGCGCCGGGGTGCTCAGCCCTCGGTGCGGCGCAGCAGCAGGGTGACGAAGCCGAGGGTGCCCCGGTAGCCGCGCAGCCAGCCGGTGCGGTGCTCCTCGGCCGTCTTCAACGCCTGCCCGGCGTCGGGGTGCTCCGGGTGGTCGAGCGCCCACTGGGCGAGCGAACCGGTCCAGGACCACTCGTAGTCGTCCCACTCGCCCGCCGTGCTGGTGTGCGCGTACACCGGCGTCCAGCCGGCTGCGGCCACCCGGTCCACCGTGCCCGCCAGGTCGTCCCAGTCGGCCGGCTCGGCCCCCAGCTCGTCCAGCGCCGCCCGGTCCGGCACCCGTTCCCAGAAGGCGTCACCGACCAGCACCCGCCCGCCCGGGGCCAGGTGCTCCCTGACCGCGCCCAGGGTCGGCAGCAGCCCGCCGTAGGCGTGGGTGGAGCCGACGCAGAGCACCACGTCGAAGCTGCGGGCCGAGGTGAACTCCGCCGCCGGCATGTGGTGCAGCGCCAGCCGGTCCGCCACCCCGCGCCGCTCGGCCAGGTCCCGGACCCGGTCCAGCGTCGCCACGTCGATGTCCACGCCCTCGGCCAGCATCCGGGGGTGCCGCTCCAGGGCCCGCAGCAGCCACTGCGCCTCCCCACACCCCAGGTCCAGCGCCCGCTCGTCGCCGTTCACCACCGCCCGGTCCAGCAGCCTGCGCACGGATTCGTCGCTGAGCGGCGCGGCGACCGGGTGGTGGGCGTGGGCGAGGGCACTGAGCGTTCGACGGTCCATCCCGGCACCATCGCACTCCCCGGCCCCGCCCGCACCCCGTTTTGCCGGGTGCGTCCGCTCCGCCCGCGCCGCGCCCGCCGTCAGGAGGCCGGGGCGCCCGAGGGCGTACCGGGCGGGGTCGTGGCCTGCCCGGTGGCGGGGACGCCGAGGAACCGCTCCCAGCCCCCGGCCGGCTTCTCACCGGGGGCCAGGGTGCGCAGCTTGCGCAGCACCGCCGGGTCCTGCGCCTCCAGCCACTGGACCAGCTGCCGGAAGGAGACCAGGCGGACCTCCTCATGCCCGGCGATCTCCTTCAGCGCGTCCTCGACGGCGTCCATGTAGATGCCGCCGTTCCACTGCTCGAAGTGGTTGCCGATGAAGAACGGCGCCCGGTTGCCGTCATGGGCCCGCCGGAAGCCGGCCAGATAGGCGTCCCGGGCCTGGCGGCGCCACGCGGCGTACTGGGAGGAGTTGCCCCGGGTCGCGCCGCCGGACTGGTTGGCCAGGATGTTGTAGTCCATCGACAGCACCTGGAAGGAGTGCCCGGGAAACGGGATCGACTGCAGCGGGAAGTCCCAGATCCGGCCGCCCTGCACCTTGCCGGGCCACATCTGCAAGCCGCCCGGCGAGCTGGCGTCGTACTTCCAGCCGAGCTTGGCGGCGGTCGGCAGCAGATTGCGCTGCCCCTCCAGGCAGGGCGTACGGCCGCCGATGAGCTCCTTCTCGTAGTCGAACGGCAGCGGCTCCAGATCGGTGAAGCCGGTGTTGGTACGCCACTCCTTGACGAACCTCTTGGCCTGCTCGATCTCGCTCGCCCAGTCGGCGGGCGACCAGCGGCCGACGCCGTTGCCGCCGCAGAAGTGCCCGTTGAAGTGGGTGCCGATCTCGTGGCCCTCCAGCCAGGCCAGCCGGATCTGCCGGAGGGTGGCCCGGATGTGCGCGTCGGTGAGGTAGCCGATGTCGGAGGCGCCGACGGCATGGCGCGGCGGGTGGTAGAGCGACTTCTTGGCTTCGGGCAGGGTGTAGATGCCGCTGAGGAAGAAGGTCATCGAGGCGTGGTACTGCTTGGCCAGGCCCCGGAACCGGGAGAACAGCTGGTTGTCCAGCTCCCCGGCCCCGTCCCAGGAGAAGACCACGAACTGCGGCGGCCGCCGGCCGGGCAGCAGCCGCTCCGCCTTGGGCTGGCCCGGCTGCGGGCCGGTGTCCGCCGTGGAGCCGTCACCGATCGGCCGGACCGGCTGCTCGGCCCCGAGCCCGCTCCCCTTGACGCCGCCCGCGCTCGGACTGCTGTCGGCACTGGCGCCGCCGCCGGGGGTGCGGCCGCCGCTGCCGCCGCCCTGCGGACCACCGTCCGAGCAGGCGGCCACCGCTCCCAGGGCAGCGGTGGAGGCTGCTGCGGTCAGCACGGTCCTGCGCGAGATGGTGGCCATGGTCTCCCCTGCTCTGTGGTGCCCCGCCAATTCGGGCAAGTGTGCATGAACCGCTCGGTCGAGCGATGTACGCGCGTCCGCTCCCCGCATCACGCATACGACAAAGGGCCCATCAATCGCACGGACGCTCGGTACCCCCGGGTGGCTCCCCGCCGCCGGACCTTGTTGCCGGATCGAGATTTCCCGGCAACGCGACGGAGCGGCACTGCTCGGCAGTACCGCTCCGGAAACCAGGGGACGAGGTCCGGTCAGGACGTCGGCGCGATCCTGCGCTGCCGCCGGATCAGCCGGGCCACCGAGGCGCTCACGGCGGTGGCCGCCGCACAGGAGACGGCGAAGCTCAGCCAGGCGGTGTCGAACCAGTGGCTGTTCAGCCAGCCCAGCGTGACGATGTACGCGGCCCAGATCAGCGCGGACACCGCCGACCAGCGCACAAAGCGGCGCGGATTGGCACTGCCGCCCATCGCCAGGTCCAGGATGGTCCGCCCGGCGGGCACGAAGCGGGCGACGATCACGGTGCGGGCCGCCCGGGTCTCCAGCGCCTGCTGCACCTTGGTGGTGGCACCGGCCCACTGCGGCCGGCGGTCCAGCCGCGCCTGCACCCAGGGCGCACCGCGCCGGGCTATCCGCAGCAGGATGAGGTCACCGACGAAGGACGCTATCGCCACCCCCAGCGCCAGCAAGAGCGGAGCACCGTCCAGGTCGGAGGTCTTGAGCACCGCCACGATCACCATGGACCCGCTCGGAATGACGGGGAGGAAGGCGTCACCGAGCACGGCTGCGAAGGCGAGGATGAAGATCCACGACGAGCCGATGAGCGCCGCGGTGTCCATGGCTGCTGTCCCTACTGTCCCGGGGGGCCGCTTTCCGGTCTGCCCGCCCCTCCCGTTTGGAGTGCGGGGTGAACCAGGGCCACTGCAGTCTGGCACTGGGACATAGCGCCGGGGTAGAGCGGTCCTGCGGTTTCCGGGAGTGGGGGCCGGTACCGCCCGTGGGCAGCGCTTCCCGCTCGGCGGAGCCGTTCACATCAGTGACACAACCTAGCGGGTGGGTCGTTCATGCCCCCAAGCGCCCCCATGTGATGCGGCTAACAAGCTCCTTGGCGCCGCCCGGCCGGGGTCAGCTCCTCGCCCGCTGGGTCACCGCGATGCAGGCCAGGACGGCGACGGCGGTCACCGGCGCCGCCGCCGGCACCCCCTCGCCCAGCAGCAGCGCCGCCCAGACCAGGGTCAGCAGCGGCTGCGCCAGCTGCAACTGGCTGCCCCGGGCCACCCCGATCGCCGCCATGCCCCGGTACCAGAGGACGAACCCGCCGAACTGCGCCACCGCCGCCAGCCAGCCCAGCCCCAGCAGCGCATGCCCGGACCACCGCACCGGCTCCGCCGCCAGCGCCACCGCCGCCACCGGCACGGTCACCGGCAGCGCCGCGACCAGCGCCCAGGCCATCACCTGCCAGCCCGGCAGCACCGCCGACAGCCGGCCGCCCTCCGCGTACCCGGCGGCGCACAGCAGCAGCGCGCCCACCAGGCAGAGGTCGCCCACCCCCGGTGTCCCGTCGCCGTGCAGCAGCGTGAACGCGGTCACCGCCGCCGCCCCGCCCAGCGCGCCCAGCCAGAACGCCCGGGACGGCCGCCGCCCGGTGCGCAGCGCGGCGAACGCGGCCGTGGCGAGCGGCAGCGCGCCGATGACGACGGCGGCGTGCGAGGTGGAGGTGGTACGCAGCGCCAGCGTGCTCAGGAACGGGAAGCCCAGCACGCAGCCGACCGAGACCACCAGCAGTCCGGGCCGGTGGCGCCGCTCGGGGAACGGCACCCGGGCGGCCAGCAGACCCGCCGCCGCGAGCACCGCGGCCAGGACGCAGCGCACACCGGAGATGCTCCAGACGCCGAACCCCTCCAGCGCCCAGCGGGTGGCCGGGAAGCTGAGCGAGAAGGCGACCACCCCCAGCGCGGCGAGCAGGACGCCACCGCGTGCGGCGGGCCCGGTCCGGGCAGCGACCGCTACCGGCGCTGGCAGAGTAGCGCTATCGTCATTCGTCATGAATGACGGTAGCAGTACGGAAAGCCTGGCCGGTACCCTGCGCACCGAGCTGGATCGCTACTCCCCGGGCCAGCGACTGCCGTCCAACCGGGCCCTGGTCGACCGCTTCCGGGTCAGCCCCGTCACCGTCTCCCGCGCCCTCGCCGCCCTCGCGGCCGAGGGTCTGGTGATCACCCGCCCCGGCGCCGGCACCTACCGCGCCGACCGCCCCGCCCGGACCGCCGCCACTCCCGGCGACACCTCCTGGCAGCAGGTCGCCCTCGCCGTCGAGGGCCCGGAAGGCCCGGACGCCGCCCCCCGCGCGGTCGACGCCTCCGGAGTACTGGCCACCCTCGCCGCGCCGCCGACCGGCGTCATCCCCTTCAACGGCGGCTATCTGCACCCCTCGCTGCAACCCCACGACGCCATGGCCGCCGCCCTCGCCCGAGCCGGCCGCCGCCCCGGCGCCTGGGACCGCCCCCCGGTCGACGGCCTGGCCGAGCTGCGCGCCTGGTTCGCCCGCGAGATCGGCGGCCCGGCCGGCGCGGTGGGCGCCGCCGACGTACTGATCACCGCCGGCGGCCAGAGCGCCCTCACCACCGCGCTGCACGCGCTCGCCGCCCCCGGCTCCCCGGTCCTGGTGGAGTCGCCCACCTACCCCGGCACGCTGGCCGTGGCCCGCGCCGCCGGCCTGCGCCCGGTCCCGGTACCGGTGGACGCCGACGGGGTCCGCACCGACCTGCTGGCGGAGGCGTTCGCGGCCACCGGCGCCCGGGTCTTCTGCTGCCAGCCGCTCTTCCAGAACCCCACCGGCGCCGTACTGTCCGCGCAACGCCGCCGCCAGGTGCTGGACGTCGCCCGCGCGGCCGGCGCCTTTGTGATCGAGGACGACTTTGCCCGCCGCCTCAGCCACACCGACGGGCCGCCGCTGCCGCCCCCGCTCGCCGCCGCCGACCAGGACGGCACGGTGGTGCACATCGCCTCTCTCACCAAGGTCACCTCCCCCTCGCTGCGGGTCGGCGCGCTGGTCGCCCGGGGCCCGGCGCTCCAGCGGCTGCGCGCCATCCAGGTGGTGGACAGCTTCTTCGTCTCCCGCCCGCTCCAGGAGGCCACCCTGGAACTGGTCGGCTCACCCGCCTGGAGCCGCCACCTGCGGACCGTCGCCGCCGGCCTCCAACTGCGCCGGGACGCCATGGCGACGGCACTGCACGCCCGGCTGCCGCAGGCCGCACCCCGGTACCTTCCGCACGGCGGCTGCCATCTGTGGCTGCGGCTGCCCGACGGTACGGACGAACCGGCGCTGGCCGCGGCGGCGCTGCGCTCCGGCGTCGCGATCGCCCCCGGCCGCCCGTACTTCGCGGCCGAACCGCCCGCGGCGTATCTGCGGGTCAGCTTTGCGGAGACGGCGGGTGCCCAGGAAGTGGCCGAGGGGGTCCGGCGGTTGGCCGAGTCCGCACCCTGGGCCCTGGACTGACGCCTGATCACCGAGCCGCATCCGACGCCGAGTTGTTACCGCACCGTGGTTAAGGGGCCTAACACAGAGCGTTCGGGTCCGGCAGGATGATCCACAACGCATCGGCCGCCCCCGCCAGGAACGCGGGCGGCCGATGCGTTCCCGACTCCCGCGTGTCCGACTTCCGCGTGTCCGGCTGCTGCATGGCTGAACCGCTGCATGGCGGCCCGCTGCGTGTCTGGCCGGGACCGCCGCACCGCCCGCCGTGATGATGCGAGCATGAACCAGCTGAGCCTCGGCGACACCTTCATCACCTTCCTCGCGGTGGTCGGCCCGCCCAAGGTGCTGCTGTCCTTCGCCACGCTCGCCCAGTCCCGCAGCGCCCGCGAGCTGCGGACCCTCGCCCTGGTCTCCTCCGCCGGAGCCGCCCTGGTGGGGCTGCTCGCGGATTTCGCCGCCCCCGCCCTCTTCGGCCTCTTCCACATCAGCACCCCGGCCCTGGAGATCGCCGGCGGCGTCATCTTCTTCGTCTATGCGGTCGGGCTGGTCCTCGGCGTGCACTTCGGCGGCGCACCCCGCACCGCCGGCACCGGTCTGGCCGACGGCGTCCGCGATCTGCTGCTGCCGTACGTGGTCAGCCCACTGGCCATGACGGCGGTCCTCCTCGAAGCGGTGGAGAAGAACGGCTGGTCCTGGCGCGCCACCGTCGGCGGCGCCTACCTGGCCGTGATCGCCGTCGACCTGCTCAGCGTGCTGCTGCTGGCCCGGCTGCTCCGGTTCTCCGAGCACATCACCATCGAACTGCTGGCCCGCCTGCTCGGCCTGCTGCTCGCCGCCGTCGGCGTCGACCTCGTCCTGGACGGCCTGGAGACGCTCGGCGTACACCTGCTCCCCCGTGACTACTGACCGGCGGATTTGCCTTCGCGCCCAGGGCAGTCGTAGAGTTCCACGGTCGCTCGACAGGGAGCACTGGACACACGGCTCGTGTGTACGGTCCCGGAGCGGCGAACCCTTTCTCATCCTCCGCGAACGCGGTCCGTTGCGTGCGGCCGTGTGTGCGGAATTCGGGAAAGGCGGCGATTAGACCGGATCGGTTCTCTTCGCTAGGGTTTCATCTCGTCGGAACGGGCCGAAA
>NZ_JBIVRB010000029.1:0-12377 GCF_044755465.1 Streptomyces sp. NPDC092296
GAAGGACGTCGAACTCGCCGCATAACCTCAGCAACCCCGAACCACCCCAAACCCGACAGGAGCGCCTTGACGAAAGACATAGAGGCACCCCCCGCACCCCCGCGGCCCCCGAACACACCCCCCGCCGCGCAGCGGAACCTTCAGGCGGGAACGTCCCGGCTCCGGACGACCGCGACCATCGCCACGTCGTCCGCAAGCCGCACCCCCGCATGGGTGGCGAGGTCGGCGAGGACGGCGTCGAGCAGGCCGTCCGGGTCCGAGGGGACGGGCCGGGACAGGCGCGGCACCGGGTCGTAGAAGACGCCGTTGCGGTCCCGCGCCTCGGTGACCCCGTCCGTGTACAGGATGACGGCCGCCCCCGGGAGCAGCTCGAAGCGGTCCACCGGCACGCCGCCGTCCCCGAACTCGCCCAGCCCCAGCGGCAGCGACGGCTCGGCCGGCTCCAGCGCCTCCACATGGCCCCGGTAGACCATCAGCGGCGCCGGATGCCCCCGGTTGGCGATGTCGATGACCTGCCCGTCCCCGCTCACCTCGGCGATGATCGCGGTGGCGAACCCCTCCGAGGTGTACAGACCCTCCCGCAGCCGGGTCACCCGCAGCAGCGCCCGCTCGATCTCCCGCACCACGTCCGCCAGCGCCGGCATCCGGTCGGCCGCCTCCCGGAACGCCCCCAGCAGTACGGTGACCACCTCCACCGCGCCGATCCCCTTGCCCCGTACGTCCGACATGATCAGCCGCACTCCGAACGGCGTCTCCTGCACCGCGTACAGGTCGCCGCCGATGGCGGCCTCCGCGTCGGCGGCGGTGTACCGGGCGGCCACCGACAGCGGACCGATCCGGGCGGGCGGCGGCGGCAGCACCGCCCGCTGGACGGCCTCCGCGACGTCGCGGGCCGACCGCAGCCGCTGCCGGTCCCGGGCGATCAAGCGGTTGATCGCGGCGGCGAAGACCGTCACCATCACCACACTCAGCAGTTCGATGAAGGTCGCGGTGTCGACCACCCTGCTGTGCCAGCGGGCCAGCCCCAGGCCGACCAGCGAGGCCACCAGCCCGGTGGTGATCGTGCCGGGACAGGAGAGCAGCGGCGCGGCGGCCACCGGGGACGCCGCCAGCAGCGGCACGGTGCTCACCCGGGACGGCGAGGCGAGGTCGATCAGTACGGCGGCGGTGATCAGCAGGGCGGGCAGCAGGCGGCGCCACCTGGGCCAGCCTTCCGGCAGCAGCCGGTCGAGATCCACCGCTGCACCCCCTTCCGGCACGCCTGGGTCCACAGTTCCACCCTCCGCTACCGGGACCCGCGGGGCGACCGGAGGCGCGCCGCCGCCTACCCCGGTCGGCCGCCGGTGACCCGCAACCGGGTGAAGCGGCGCCGCCCGCGCCCGACCGCAGCGCCCGGCCGAGCACCGTCCCGCCCGCCGCGGTCCGGTCGGCATCCCGGCCCGCCGACGCCCCCGGGTACGGTCCCGCCCCCCGCGTACCGCTCGCCACCGGCGTGCCGTCGCACCCGAGCCGGTCCTCGATCTCCCGTTCGACCAGGAGAAGGAGCCGCCGAGCCCCGGGAGCACAACAGCCCGTTCGCAGTGCGCCCGTGACGGCGGGTCAGCGGTTGCGTACTGTGGCAGGAGCTCGCTCACCGCAGACCGTCGGCAACAGTTGGAGGGGCACGATGGCAGCAGAGGGACGCCACCGCCGTCCGCACAGCAGCACCACTCCCGCCCACCGCCTGGTGCTGGCCGCCGGGCTCACCGGCGTGGGCCTGGGGGTGCCCGTCGCGGCGGCGGGGCACAGCGGCGCGGCGGTCGCGCCCCCGGCCGAACCGGAGCCCGACGCGGCCACGGGGGAGTCGGTGCCGCTCTCCGTGCAACCGGTCGCCTTCACCGGAGTGGTGCGGACGGCCGCCGCCAAGGCCGCCCCCGGGACGACCGTCCATATCGTCGCTCCTGGCGAGACCCTGTCCGGCATAGCCGCCGCGCTGCGCACCCCGGGCGGCTGGCGCAGCGTGTACCGGGAGAACCGGCAGCTGATCGGCCCCGACCCCGCCCATATCGTGCCCGGCCAGCGCCTCCACATCGAAGCGGCACCGGCGCGGCCCGCCCACCCGGCCGAGCATGTGGTGCGGCCCGGCGAGACGCTGGCGTCGATCGCGGCGGACGAGGACGTCGACGGCGGCTGGCAGAGCGTGTACCTGGAGAACCGGGAGACCATCGGGGCCGACCCGGACCTCATCCGGCCGGGCCAGCACCTGCACCTGCCCGGGAAGGCATCCGCCGCCAAGCCGAAGCCCAAGGCCGAGGCCAAGCCCGCCAAGCCCGCCAAGCCCGCCAAGCCCGCCAAGCCCGCGAAGCCGAAGAAGGCGCACCCCGCGGCGGCGACCCGGCTCCGCGCCACCCTGCCCGTCCACGGCTACACCCTGACTGCCGGGTACGCCGCTGCGGGCAGCCACTGGGCCCACCGGCACACCGGACAGGACCTCGCCGTCCCGTCCGGCACCCCGGTGGTCGCCGTACTGGCCGGCACCGTGGTCTCCGCCGGCTGGGACGGCGCCTACGGCAATGACGTCATCCTGCGGCACGATGACGGCACGTACACCATGTACGCGCACCTCTCCTCGATCGCCGTCCAGGCCGGCGAGGCCCTCGACACCGGCCAGCGGCTCGGCAAGTCCGGCGCCACCGGCAATGTCACCGGCCCCCACCTCCACTTCGAGGTGCGCCGCACCCCGGCCTACGGCTCGGACATCGACCCGGTCACCTGGCTCCGGCAGCACGGCCTCCACCTCTGATCCGCCGCCGGAGCGGGGAACCGCGCGGGCAGCCGCGCACCCCGCTCGGCACGGGTCGCAAACGCGTCCCCCGAGGGCCGGAACCAGGGTAGAAAGAACAAATGATCGAACTGGCGTACCGGCTCGACGGTATCCTCGACGGCCAGGACACTCCCCGCCTCCGGCAGAAGCTGGCAACGGCGGACCTCTATGACCTTACCTGCGAGATGTTCTGGGGGGAACTCACCTTCCGGGTGGGGGACGCCGACTTCAGCGGTCCCGGACCGGTGCTGGACGCGGCCTATGTGCTGTTCTGCACCGCGCTGCACCTGAAGGAACCGGGCAAGCGGCGGTACTCGGCAGCGGAGGGGGCGGGCGAGTACCTCCTCAGCCGGAAGGGGGACGTCGTACGCGTCCGGGAGGAGCGGGGGCCCTCGGGCACCGTCGCCTATCCGGAGTTCCGCAGGGCGACGACCGTGTTCCTCGGCGGCCTGCTGGACGATCTCTGCGGCCGCTACCCGGAGTTGGCCCGCAATCGGGAGATCGTGGAGATCCGCCGTCGCGTCGGGAGGGGTCTGCCCGAGTGACGGCGGATTTGCGGGAGCGCTCCCACCCTGAGTGCCCCACCTCTCTGCCCCCGTTCGAGAAGTTAACGCAACGAGAGATCTTGACGGCTCTCGGTAGCCCTGGCTTCATATGACCGGGCATCGAACGGGCATTCACCTTCCATGAATCAAAGAACTTGCCCGCGCTGTCCGCCCCCCGTTGTGGAAGCGCTCCCACACCACAGCGACCCGCACCCGCCTCCCGTACCACCAAGGAGAGACCTGACGTGCGCAGCACCCGCATCACCAGAGGCCTGCTGGCAGTCGCGGCCGCGACCGCCCTGTGTGCCTCGGCAACCGCCACCTCCGCCGCAGCGGCCACACCGACCTCCGGTGCGGACCGTGGGCTGACCACCAACACCCACTTCTACGTGGAGCTGAACAGCAAGGCCGCCCAGCAGGCCAGCACCGACCTGCGCGCCGGGCACCTGACGGACGCGCTGCGGATGACCGAGCTGGCCTCCTGGCCGGTGGCGCAGTGGTTCAACGGCACCGCCAAGCTGTCCGACACCACCAACGCCATGGCCAAGCTCCAGGCCAAGGCGGCGCTCCAGCACCAGACCCCGGTGGCGGTGGCGTACAACATCCCCGGCCGTGACTGCTCGCAGTACTCCGCCGGCGGCGCCTCGAACTCCAGCGAGTACGCGGCCTGGATCGACGCCCTGGCCAAGGGCATCGGCAGCAAGAAGACCGTGGTGATCCTGGAGCCGGACGGCCTGGCGCTGAGCCCGGCGTACTGCGGCGGCACCGCCCAGCAGCAGGCCGACCGCACGGCCGAGATGACCGCGGCCGTGCGCCGCCTGGAGCAGCAGTCCGGCACCTCGGTGTACCTGGACGCCGGCCACAGCGCCTGGCAGGGCTCCGGCACCCAGGCGCAGCTGCTGATCGACGGCGGCATCGCGCACGCGCGCGGCTTCTTCCTCAACGTCTCCAACTACCAGACCGACGCCGACTCGGTCCGCTACGGCACCCAGGTCGCCAAGTGCGTCTGGTACCTGCAGAACACCCGGGGCGCCACGGCCGACGACTGCGCCAACCAGTACTGGCCGGCCGCCGACGCCGACAAGTGGTACAAGGACCACGTGCCGGCCAACGCCAAGCTGCCGCACTTCGTCATCGACAGCAGCCGCAACGGCCAGGGCCCCTGGGACGCCGCGCCGGGCACCTACACCGACTCGCAGAACTGGTGCAACCCGCCCGGCCGTGGCCTCGGCACCAGGCCGACCGCCAACACCCGCACCGCGCTGCTGGACGCCTTCCTCTGGGTCAAGGTCCCCGGTGAGTCCGACGGCAGCTGCACCCGTGGCACGGCGGGCCCGACCGACCCGGAGTACGGCGTCGTCGACCCGGTGGCCGGCGGCTGGTGGGCGGACCAGGTCCACTCCCTGGCCGCGCACGCCTCCCCGGCGCTGAACTTCAACCCGCACCTGGTCGGCTGAGACCGGATCGCGCAACCGTCGGCCGCCCGGCCGACCCGCGCGGGCGCCCCGGGACCGGACTCCACCCGGTCCCGGGGCGCCGCGCTGCCCGGACCCGCCCGGGTGTCCGGCCCGGCGTCCGATATACCCCTTAGATCACGATATGATCCTGAGGGTGACCCCCCTCGACCGGTTCCGACACCGGGCCCGGCACCGCGAGCCGCGCTCCTGGCAGCCCGCGCTCCTGGCCCCCGTGATCTTCACCATCGGGATCATCGTCCTGGCCGTCTGCACCCCCAAGGAGCTGGCCTTCAGCCGCTTCCTGGCCGCCGCCCCCGCGCTCGCCGCCTCCGTCTGGTCGGTCTCCGGCACCCTCTGCATGGGCCTGGCCTCCGTCGCGACCGTGGTCGTGCTCGGCGTGACCGACCGCGACGTCGAGGACCTCTTCACCGTCTCGGTGGTCGCGGTGGTCACCCTGGCGGCCGCGTACGCCAGCCATGTACGCCAGCAGCGCGAGCGCACCCTGGCCGAGGTCCGGTCGGTGGCCGACACCGCCCAGCAGGTGCTGCTGCGCCCGATGCCGCACCGCCTCGACGGCGTCGAGATCGAGACCCTCTACCTGGCCGCGGCGGCGCAGGCCCGCATCGGCGGCGACTTCTACGAGGCGCTGGACACCCCGCACGGCGTACGCGTGATCATCGGGGATGTGCGCGGCAAGGGGCTGCCGGCGGTCGGCGTGTCCGCCGCGCTGCTCGGCTGCTTCCGCGAGGCCGCGTACGAGGCGGCGGACCTGGCGGACCTGGCCCACCGGCTGGAGGTGAGCATGTCCCGCTACAGCGGGCTGCTGGTCGGCGGTGACGCGCTGGAACGCTTCGCCACCGTGCTGCTCGCCGAGATCCCCGGGGACGGGGCGCTCGCCAGGATCGTCAACTGCGGCCATCCCGCGCCGCTGCTGCTGCACGGCGACGGGGTCCGCGAGGTGGTCCCGAGTGCGCCCTCGCCGCCGATCAACATGGCCGCGCTGCTCGGTGACGAGTACCGCATCGACACCGTCCCGTTCGGCGCGGGGGACGGCCTGCTGCTCTACACCGACGGCGTCAGCGAGACGCGGAACGGCGCCGGGGTGTTCTACCCGCTGGTCGAACGCGCCCGGCGGTGGACGGCCGACGCGCCGCAGGTACTGCTGGAGCGGCTGCACGAGGACCTGCTGGGCTACAGCGGCGGCGACCTGGACGACGACATCGCGGCCGTCGTCCTGCGCGCCGCCGCCCGGCCCGCCCGGCCCGCCCGGACGAGCACCCGCGCGGACCCGGTCGGGCCGTAGTCGCGCCCGTTCAGTCGGCTTTGCCGGGAACCGCCCGATGCGGCGACCGCGTCCTTCCGAGTGCAGAGGATGTTCTCCACTCGCACCCACGGAGGTGTGTGCCATGACCTTCCACTTCACCCGCCGTACCGCCGCGGTCGTCTCGGCAGCCGCGCTCGGCCTGGGCGGCGCCCTCACCGCAGCCGTCCCGGCGGCCCAGGCGGCGACCGCCCTGCCCACCTGTACGGTCGGCAACCTCAAGGTGTCCTTGGGCGCCCAGGACCACGGGGCCGGCCAGCTCTACTGGCCGATCCGCTTCACCAACACCAGCGGCCACACCTGCGCGCTGCGCGGCTACCCGGGCACGAGTGTGCTGAACGGCGCCAGGCACCAGATCGGCGCCGCCGCCGGCCGGACCGGCCAGTCGTACGGTACCGTCACGCTGCGCCCCGGCCGCACCGCCGTCTCGGTGATCCACACCACCAACGGCCCGCTCGGCGGCGCCTGCCGGGCGACCGGCTCCTACGTCCGGGTCTACCCGCCGGCGTCGTACACGGCGGTGACGCTCCCCGCGCGCCTCCAGGTCTGCTCCGGCCAGTTCACCGTCACCCCGGTCGCGCTCCAGTAGTCCGCCGGGGCCGCCCGGTCAGCGGGGCGGCCCCAGTTCGGCCCCGCCACCGGCCTGGACGGCCCGTACCGCCCGCTGGTGGATCTCCCGGCCCGCCGCCTCGTCGTCGGCGGGCACCGGGCTGCCCTGAAGGGTGTACCAGTCGCTCGCGCCGGTGTACTGCACGGTGACCCTGGCCTCGCGGTCGGCCCACATGGTGTGCACGGTCAGATCCCCGGTGATCACGCCCACCTCGGCGGTCCTCGCGCCGCCGGCCCCGGCGATGATCCCCTGGGTGGTCCAGGTCGCCCAGGTGTCCACGATGCCTCCGGTGCGCTACGGGTACAGAGTCTGCCTCCAGTGTCGGTCAGATGTACGGTTGCGCGCACCCGGGACGCCGGGGAATTCGGCCGACTTTCCGGGGTTCGCGAGCCGGCCCGTGCCCTCCCCATCGCCCGTGCCCTCCCCGCTGCCCGCCCGTCCCATGCCGCCGCCCGGCCGTGCCCGCCCCGGCCCGTCGCGCCGCCGCCGGCCCGCGCCGCATCCGCCGCCACGGAGCAGGGCGGCCGCCGCGGATTCCCGTTGCGGCCGCCCCCGTCGCCGTTCCGGCCGACCCGCCGCCGGGCCGGGAGCCGTACCACCGACCTGATCCGGCCAAGTAATTGACGCTCCGTCAATCCGGCCCGGAAGGCGCCGCCCACCGCCGCCGCCCCGGGCGTCCGGAGTGCTCCGCAGTGCCCGTCCGCCGCCCTGCCTGCGCCCTCCCCGCCGGGCCCGGCGCCGGATCTGGTCCGCGATTGGTCTAGTCCGCACCCTCCCATGTGCCGTGCGCCGCAGGCCGCTTGCTGCCCGAAATTGGTCTAGTCCTCAAATGGTCCAGACCATTGACATGTATCCGGCCCGCCGGTATCCCATATCCACACCCCCTCGGGTGCCGACCGGGCACGGCACCCATCAGCCCCCTCCCCAGGAGGTTCAGTGCACGTCCCCCGCAAGGCCGGCAAGCCCCTCACCGCCGCACTGTCGGTGCTGGCCGTCACCGCCGGAGTGCTCACCGCGTTCGTCGGCGCAGGTACCGCCGACGCCTCGACTTCCACCCCTGCGGCCGCCGCGGCGGCCGGCAGCGGCGGTGTGAAGATCGCGTACTACGACCAGTGGAGCGTCTACGGGAACGCCTTCTACCCCAAGGACCTCGCCACTCGCGGCATCGCCGGGAAGCTCGACATCCTCAACTACTCGTTCGAGAACATCGACCCGACCAACCTCACCTGTTTCGAGGCGACCAAGGCTTCGGACGCCAGCAACGAGTCCAACCCCAACGCCGGTGACGGCGCGGGTGACTCCTTCGCCGACTACCAGAAGTCCTTCGGCGCCGACATCAGCGTGGACGGCGTGGGCGACACCTGGGACCAGCCGATCGTGGGCAACTTCAACCAGTTGAAGAAGCTCAAGGCGAAGTACCCCAGTCTGAAGATCGTCGCCTCGATCGGCGGCTGGACGTACTCCAAGTACTTCTCGGACGCCGCCGCGACCGACGCCAGCCGCAAGAAGCTCGTCAGCTCCTGCATCGACATGTTCATCAAGGGCAACCTGCCGGTCCAGGGCGGCTACGGAGGCACCGGCACCGCAGCCGGGATCTTCGACGGCTTCGACATCGACTGGGAGTACCCCGGCTCGCCCAACGGCCACACCGGCAACCACTACAGCCCCAACGACAAGGCCAACTTCACCCTGCTGCTGGCCGAGTTCCGCAAGGAGCTGGACGCGTACGGCACGGCCAACAACCGCAAGATGCTGCTGACGGCGGCCATGCCGGCCGGTCAGGACAAGATCGCCCAGGTCGAGACCGACAAGGTCGGGCAGTACCTCGACTACGCGAACATCATGACCTACGACATGCACGGCGCCTGGGACGCCACCGGTCCGACGAACCACCAGGACCCGACCTACCAGTCGCCCAGCGACCCGTCGAACCCGGTCGCGCCCGGCACCGAGAAGTACAGCACCGACAACGCGATCAAGGCGTGGACCAAGGGCTCGCCCGCCTACGGCATCGCCGGCGGCTTCCCGGCGTCCAAGATCACCATGGGCTACCCGCTGTACTACCGAGGCTGGACCGGCGTCCCGGCCGGCAGCAACCACGGCCTGTACCAGTCCGCCACCGGCCCGGCCGCAGCGCGCGGCCTGAGCGCCACCGCCGGTACCGCGTACTACAAGGAGCTCACCGGGATCGTCGACAACGCGTCGACCACCTTCTACGACTCCGCCACCCAGTCCAACTACTTCTACAACGGCACGGAGTTCTGGACCGGTCTCGGTGCCCAGTCCATCCAGGCCAAGGCGGACTACGCGCACTGCAACGGCCTGGGCGGCGCGATGATGTACTCGCTGCTCGACCTGGACACCAACAGCACGCTCTTCAACAAGATCGTGACCGCGACCAACGGCTCCGCGTCGAGCTGCACCGGCGGGCCCACCACGCCGCCCACCACGCCGCCGACGACTCCGCCGACGACTCCTCCCACGACGCCGCCGACCACCCCGCCGACGACGCCGCCCACCACGCCGCCGACCACTCCGCCGCCCGGCAAGTGCACCGCCACTGCCTGGGACAAGGCCGCCATCTACGTCGGTGGCGACAAGGTCTCGTACGGCGGCCACAACTGGCAGGCCAAGTGGTGGACCCAGGGCGAGACCCCCGGCACCACCGGTGAGTGGGGCGTCTGGCAGGACCTCGGCGCCTGCTGATCCGTCAGCCCCCTCTCCCGCCCCGCCCGGCAGGCGACTGGTACGCCTGCCGGGCAGCGCGGAGGGCGCGGCGCACCGGACCCTCCGCCGGCGCCGCGCCCGCCCCACCCGCGCCACGGGGGCCCGCACTTCGCGCCCGGCCCCCGCGCACCTGTGACTCACCCCCCTCAGTCATCTCGCTTCCGGGAGCACTCGTGAGAAGCACACGCACTGTCCGCGCGGTCCTCACCGCGTTCGCCACCGCCGCCGCCTCGCTCGGCATGGTGGCGCTGGGAGGCGGCGGCGCGCAGGCGGCGACGCCGCTGCCCGCCCATGTCTTCGCGCCGTACTTCGAGGCGTGGACCGGCGACAGCCCGGCGGCGCTGGCCGCCCAGTCCGGGGCCAAGAACCTGACGATGGCGTTCCTGCAGACCGCGTCCAAGGGCTCCTGCACGCCGTACTGGAACGGCGACAGCAGCATGCCGGTCTCCGCCGCCACCTTCGGCAGCGACATCGCCACCATCAAGGCCAACGGCGGCGACGTCATCCCGTCGTTCGGCGGCTACACCGCCGACAACACCGGCACCGAGCTGGCGGACAGCTGCACCAGCGTGGACTCGATCGCCACCGCGTTCGAGAAGGTGATCACCACCTACGACATCACGCGGATCGACCTCGACATCGAGGACAACTCGCTGAACAACAGCGCCGGGATCGACCGCCGCAACAAGGCCGTCAAGCAGGTCGAGGACTGGGCCGCCGCCAACGGGCGCACCGTCCAGTTCTCCTACACCCTGCCGACCACCACCAGCGGCCTCGCCTCCAGCGGCCTCGCGGTGCTGCGCAACGCCGTCACCAACAACGCCCGGATCGACGTCGTCAACCTGATGACGTTCGACTACTACGACGGCGCCACCCACAACATGGCGACCGACACCCAGAACGCCGCCGCCGGGCTACAGCGCCAGCTGGCGAGCCTGTACCCGACCAAGTCCACCGCCGAGCTGTGGGGCATGATCGGCGTCACCGAGATGCCCGGCATCGACGACTACGGGCCGGCCGAGACCTTCACCACCGCCGACGCCACCACCGTCTACAACTGGGCCGTGTCCAAGGGCATCAACACCCTGTCCTTCTGGGCCCTCCAGCGGGACAACGGCGGCTGCCCCGGTACCGGCGGCTCCGACTCCTGCTCGGGCATCGCGCAGAGCACCTGGCAGTTCAGCCACACCTTCGCGCCGTTCACCAGCGGCGGCGGCACCACGCAGCCGGTGGGCAACGACTTCTCGGTGGGCCTGTCCGCCGCGTCCGGCTCGGTGGCCCCCGGCGGCTCCGCCACCGCCACCGTGCAGACCTCGGTGACCTCCGGCAGCGCCCAGTCCGTCGCGCTGACCGCCACCGGCGCCCCGGCGGGCGTCACCGTCTC
Source organism: Streptomyces sp. NPDC092296 (assembly GCF_044755465.1). Taxonomy (NCBI): domain Bacteria; kingdom Bacillati; phylum Actinomycetota; class Actinomycetes; order Kitasatosporales; family Streptomycetaceae; genus Streptomyces; species Streptomyces sp. NPDC092296. The sequence goes on from NZ_JBIVRB010000029.1 coordinate 10,848, forward strand.
CCTCAGCCCGACCACGGTCAACGCGGGCGGCACCGCCACCCTGACCGTCAGCACCACGGCGAGCACCGCGCCCGGCAGCTACCCGATCACCGTCAAGGGCACCGCGGCCTCCGGCAGCCACAGCGCGGTCTACACCCTGACCGTCACCGGCGGCACCTCCGGCTGCACCGCCCCCGCGTGGGACAAGGCCGCCACCTACGTCGGTGGCGACAAGGTCTCGTACGGCGGCCACAACTGGCTGGCCAAGTGGTGGACCCTGGGGGAGACCCCCGGCACCACCGGTGAGTGGGGCGTCTGGCAGGACCTCGGCGCCTGCTGAACCGCCTCCCCTTGATCCCCGTGGTGTCCGGCAGGCCCACGAGGCCACCGGACACCACGGACACCACGGCACGGCCGGCACCCCCGCCGGTGGCCCCCGGCCACCGGCGGGGGTGCCGGCTGCCGGTCGGAGCCGGCATTGGCCCACGTTCAGCGACCCGGATTGGTCCGTGCGCCTGGACCGCTGCCCGGCCTAGCCTGGCGGGGCAGCGCCCGTCGACCGACCCCCGGGAGCACCCCGCCATGCGCATCTTCCTCGCCGGAGCCACCGGAGCCGTCGGCCGCGTCCTGCTCCCGCTGCTGCTGGACGCGGGGCACCGGGTGGTCGCCGCCTCCCGTACGGCCGCCGGGGTGGAGCGGCTGCGGGCGCAGGGCGCCGACGCGGTCCGGCTGGACGTCTTCGACCGCGCGGCGGTGGGCGACGCCCTGCGGGCCGCCGCGCCGGACGCGGTCGTGCACCAGCTGACCGCGCTGGCCGACGCCGACCCGGCCGACAACGCCCGCGTCCGGCGGGAGGGCACCCGCAACCTGGTCGACGCCGCCCGCGCGGCCGGGGTCGGGCGCATGGTGGCCCAGTCCATCTCCTGGGCCTACCGGCCGGGCGACGGGCCGGCCGGCGAGGACGAGCCGCTGGACACCGGGGCGCCGGAGCCCCGGGCCACCACCGTGCAGGGGGTCGCGGCGCTGGAGGACGCGGTGGCGGAGATCCCCGAGCATGTGGTGCTGCGTTACGGCACCTTCTACGGGCCGGGCACCTGGTACGCGCCGGGCGGCCTGATGGCGGACCGGCTGCGGGCCGGGCTGCTGCCCGCCGACGACGGCGTCAGCTCCTTCGTGCACGTCCAGGACGCGGCGCGGGCCGCGCTGCTCGCCCTGGACTGGCCGCGCGGGGTGGTCAATGTGGTCGACGACGACCCGGCCCCGGCCCGGGAGTGGGTCCCGGCGCTGGCCGCCGCCCTCGGTGCTCCCGCTCCCGAGCCCACCACCGGCGGCGCGGGCTGGCAGCGCGGCGCCCGCAACACCGCCGCCCGCACCCTGGGCTGGCAGCCGCAGCACCCCACCTGGCGCACCGGCTTCACCGCCACCCCCTGACGCCCACCCGGCCCAGCCCTCCGCAAGCCCCGTTATGTTTTCCGCGGCTCCGCAACGGGGCCGCTGGCCTCCGGGCCCGGCATGACTGTTGCCCCCTGTCGAAGGCATGACCTGGGGGGT
>NZ_JBIVRB010000030.1:0-10749 GCF_044755465.1 Streptomyces sp. NPDC092296
GCCACCGGGCAACTCAGTAGTACCGTAACCGTTCCCCTCACGCTAGGAACGAGCGGCAGGACACCGTGAGGACCGGACGCCCGGGACCCCCACCCCGGACCGGCCGACACCCGCACCCACCCACCCCCACCCACGCCCCACCACGCCCCGGCAAGACCACAACCCACCCCACCCCGAATGAACGCCCCACCCCAGGACAGAAGCCCAGCACCCCCGGAAAGGAGCCCCCGTGCCACCCCCCACCCCCACCGACCTCCCCGTCTCGGACCGCCCCCCGTACTCCCCGTCCGTCCCCGGCATCCTCGCCGCAGTCGACGGCTCGGACGGCTCCCTGTGGGCCCTGGACCGCGCCATGACCGAGGCCGAACTCTTCGACCTCCCCCTCTACGTCCTCTCGGTGGTGAACCCGTCCCCCGGCGGCTACACCCTCGGCATGGCCGAGATCGTCCAGGAGAGCGTCGACCGGCTGCTGGACAGCATGCGCGACGGCCTGCGCCGCAGCGTCGCCGCCGTCCAGCGCGCCCGCACCCGCCCGTACACCGGACCCATCTCGCTGCACGTCGTACTCGGCAACGTCATCGAGACCGTCCTCACCGGCAGCGCCCACCACCACACCCTGGTCGTGGGCAGCAGGGGCAACGGCGGCTTCGCCCGCCTCCTCCTCGGTTCGGTCAGCACCGCCGCCGCGCACCACTCCGGCTGCCCGGTACTGATCGTCCCCGCCCCGCCCGCCGACCACCCGGCCCACAACCGACCCGACCCCACTCCCGGCTCCATCCCCGACCCCACCCCGGACGCCCCCGCCCCCGACCAGCCCTGACCTGCAACTGCCCCCGCAGACCCCGAGTTTGAGGTGCCGCCGGAATCCGCTAGAGTTCATGACGTCGCCAGGGAATGGCAACAGGCGGATGTAGCTCAGTTGGTCAGAGCGAAACCCCTCCAGGGTTTAGGTCGTAGGTTCGAGTCCTGCCGTCCGCTCCACCGAAGAGGGCCCCGAGACACAGCGTCTCGCGGGCCCTCTTCCCATTCCGGCCCGCACCCCCGGGAATGCCCGCCCGTCCACCGGCGTTGACCGTCCCCGGTTGCGGTGCACCACCGCGCCGCCCGTACCAGCAGAGCCACCCGAGGACGGACGCCCCATGAAGGTCGAGATCTACTCCGACATCGCCTGCCCCTGGTGCTACGTCGGCAAGCGCCGCTTCGAGCGCGCCCTCGCCGCCTACCCGGGCGCCGACACCGTCGAGGTGGTCTACCGGCCGTACCAGCTGGCGCCGGACGCCTCCCCGGAGGCCGAGCCGATGGAGGCCATGCTGCACCGCAAGTTCGGTGACCGGATCACCGAGATGAACGGCCGGCTGGCCGAGGTCGGCCGGCAGGAGGGCATCGCCTTCGACTTCGCGAACGCCCAGTCCGTCAACACCCTCCTGGGTCACCGCCTGCTGCACCTCGCGGAGACCGAGTATGGTGCCGCCACCCAGGCCACCCTCAAGAACGCCCTGCTCAACGCGTACTTCGTCGACGGCGGCAACGTCGGTGACCGCGAGCAGCTCACCGAGCTGGCCGTCACCGCCGGGCTGGACCGCGACCGGGTGACCGCGTACCTCGGGTCCGACGAGGGCACCGCCGAGGTCCAGGCCCAGATCTCCGAGGCGCAGCTGATGGGCATCACCGCCGTGCCGACCTTCGTCTTCGAGGGCAAGTGGGCCGTCCAGGGCGCCCAGGAGGCGTCCACCTTCCTCCAGGTCCTGGAGCAGGTCGCCGCCGAGACGGCCACCACCACGACCACCACCCCCGACGACTCCTGTGCCGACGGCGCCTGCGCCATCTGACCCGCCCACCCCGCGCCCACCACACCCACCACACCCACCACACCCACCACACCCACCACAGCCCCACCCCCACCGCGCCGCAGCCCAGCAGAATGGACCCCGTGACGGTGCGGTACGCGATCCTCGGTGACACCCAGGCCCGCCGGGCCGACGGCAGCCCGGCCCCGCTCGGCGGGGCCCGGCTGCGCGCCCTGCACACCCGATTCCTCCCCACCCACCCAGCCGCCCTCGGCCTCCGGTGATCCGACCGGTCAGCCCCCGCAGTCGAACCGGGCCTCCGCCCAATCCGCAACCGCCGCCGACCGCCAGCGGTGGTGGTGCTGGTCCGGGTCGGCCACCAGCAGTACGGTCCGCTGCCCGGTGAGCGGCACATGGACCGGTACGGCCGCGTCCCCGCCCCGCACCGGCGGCGAACTCCACAGCGTGCCACCGCTGTCCCCGTCCACGACCGAGAAGACCACCCTGCCGAACCCCCGCGCCAGGTCGTCCACCCCCACCACGGCGTCGAAGGCCGAGCAGTCGCGGTTGAGGTCGACCGTCACGGCGGACGGCGCGCGCACGGTGACCCCGTGCCCGTACCGGGTGCCGCCGACCTCCAGACCGCCGCGCCGCCAGAGCCAGTTGCCCGCCGTACGCCGGAGCACCGGATCGTCCTCCGCGCCGGGACCCCCGTAGGGCAGCTCGTTCAGCCAGTAGTCCACCGGGGCAGGCGGTGACGGCGACGGCGTGGTCGGGACCACCGTCGGCACAGCCGTCGGGGTCGGCGTCGGCGTCGGCGTCGAGGGCGGGGTCGGCCTGGGCGTGGGGCTCGGCCGAGGACTGGCCGACGGCTTGGGCGCGGTCGGCGGCACCGGCGGCAGCGGGGCAGTCGGCGTGGGCACCGGTACGGCCGCCGGGGTCGGCGTGGGCACCGGCGCAGCGCTGCTGGGAGCGACCTGCGGTACGACCGGGGGCAGCACCGGGGCCCGGGTGCCGGGCGGCACCGGCGGGGTCGGCCCGGGAGTCGACGCGGGTTTCGCTGCGGGAGCCGGTACGGGCCGGGCCGTGGGCCGGGGCGCGACCGACGGCATGGCCGCCACCGGTGAGGGCACCGACCGGGGCACGGCCTCGACCGGGGCCGGGGGACTGCTGCCCGCGAGCGCGTAGGCCAGCGCAGCGGCGGCCGCCACCGCGACGCTCGCCGCGACCGCCGCCTTGGCCGCCGTACCCAGCCCCTCCGCCGCCGCTCCGGCACCCCCGCCGCCCGACCCGCCGGCGCCACCGCCTGCCGCCCCGGCACCTGCGGCCGTACCCGCCGCACCACCCGCCGTACCACCCGTCGCACTTGCCGTGGCCGCCGCGCCCGCACCCGCCGCGACGGCACCGGCGCCCATCGCGGCCGCAGCGGCGGAGAAGTACCCGACGCCGATCCAGACCAGCACACCGCCGGGGAGCACCGCCCGCAGACCGGTGTTGAGGTCGACCAGCTCCAGATACGCCGCCGAGCAGCGGTCGCACCCCTTGAGGTGCGCGCCGACCTCGCCCGCCGCCCGCTTGCGCAGCGAACCCCGGGCGAAGGCCCCCAACCGGTCGGCGTGCCGCCGGCACTCCTCCTCCTGCACGGCGGACACATGCGCCTGGAGGAACGCCGTCGCCAGCCGGTCCCGGGCCCGGTGGGCCTGGACGGCGGTCGCGTTCGCGGTCTTGCCGAGCAGCACCGCGACCTGCTTGGGCGACTCCCGCTCCACCTCGGTGTGCCAGAGCACCACCCGGTCGTCCTCCGGCAGCCCGACGAACGCCCGCACCACCATCCGCTGGTCGGCCATGGCCATCGCCCAGGCGTCCGCGCCCGGATCGGTGATGTCCAGCCGCTCCTTGGCCGCCGAGGACGCCGCGAAGTCGGTGAAGTCCTCCACCAACTGCTCACGCCGCTCGCTGCGGGTCCACGCGGCGGCGACATTGCGCACGGCCGTCAGCAGATAGGCCCGCACCGCGACATCGGGGCCCTTGCCGCCGCGCAGCGCCTGGAGCGTACGGGCGAACACCTCGCCCGCCAGGTCCTCGGCGGTGAAGCGGTCGCGGCAGCAGGTACGCGCATAACGGCGCACGGCGTCGGCATGGCGCCGGTACAGCTCCTCGTACGCCCGGTCGTCCCCACCGCGCACCAGGGCGGTCAGCTCGGCGTCGGACGGCGGCAGCGGCCCGTCCACCGGGTCAGCCGGTGCCGGTACGGCGGTCGTACCCCCGGCCGGGCCCGCCACCGGAGCGGCGGCCGCCGAGGTGACCCCGCCGAACCCGGCCGGAGCCTGCCCGGGGACCCGTGGCGATCCGGCGGCACCGGCCACCGTCTCCTCGCTCGGCGCCCACCCCTGGCCGGGCACCTGGCCCGGCACGGGCTCGGGCAGGCCGTCGTGCGGGCCGCGGCTCCTGCCGTCCCGGTCCTCAGCGCCCACGGCCGCCCGCCCGACCGGACGTCACCGCCTCGCCACAGCCTCCAAAGCCACCAACCACGGGCAAAGAATGACACAGCCTCCCCAGCCCCAACGGACCCGCAGGTAGCTATCCCCCGTTCCGGGGAGAGCGCGCCCCCCTCCGCCCGCCCCCACCCACCCCTTCACACCACCCCACCCCCCTACCCACCGCCCCCCGCCAGCACCGCCGCCCGCCCCCACCCACCGGCAGCCCGCAAGGCCCGTCCGCCACATCCACTCGGCCCCCGCCGACAGCCCGTCAAACCGTGCCGAGACCCATCAGCAGCGCGGGCCCCAGGCCCGCCGTCCACCCTGCCCACCAGCCGCGAACCCCCACTCACCGGCGGCCTGCAAGGCCCGTCTGACGCCGTCCAGACCGGCCGCCCCCGGCCCAGCCCTCACCTCGGCCGCCACACCCACCGGTGGCTGGCAGGGCCCGTCCGCCGCACCCGCCGACGGCCCGTCGAGCCGTGCCGGGCCCGTCAGCGGCGCGGCCCCAGGCCCGACCCACCCATCCCCGCCGGTGGCCCGTCGAGCCGTGCCGGGACCCGTCAGCGGCGCGAGTCCCTTGGCCTGCGCCCTGCCCTGACCACCGGCCGCGAACCCACATCCACCGGCGGCCTGCAAGGCCAGTCCGACGGCAGTCCGGGCCAACCGCCCCCGGCCCAGCCCTCACCTCGGCCGCCACACCCACCGGTGGCCGGCAGGGCCCGTCTGCCGCACCCGCCGACGGCCCGTCGAGCCGTGCCGGGCCCGTCAGCGGAGCGAGACCTCAGGCCCGTCACCGAGTGCTCGCGACCCGCCCTGACCGCCGGTCGCGAACCCACACTCACCGGCGGCCTGCAAGGCTCGTCTGACGCCGTCCGGGCCGGCCGCCCCCCGGCCCCGCCCAGCCCTCACCTCGGCCGCCCCGCCCACCGGCGGCTGGCAGGGCCCGTCTGCCGCACCCGCCGACGGCCCGTCAAGCCGTGCCGGGCCCGTCAGCGGCGCGAGTCCCTTGGCCCGCCACCCGCCCCGGCCACCGGCCGCGAACCCACACCCAGGCCAACCGCCCCGGCCCGGCCCAGCGCCCCAGCCCAGCCCTCACCTCGCCCGCAGACCGTCGAGGAGTATCCGCAGCAGCCGCCCGGCCGGTGACCCCGGCCCGCCCGGTAGGGGAGTGTCGCCCGGGTCGCCGAGCGCCGGATAGGCGGGCACCGCCGCCGTCAGCACCAGCACCACGTCCGCCACCGTGACCCCGGGCCGCAGTTCACCGGCCGCCGCCGCCCGCTCGACCAGTTCACCGAGCAGGGCGAGCAGTGCCGCCGGGTCGGCGTCGGCCCAGTTCTCGGCGCCGCCGTCCGGTTCCCCGCCGCCACCCGCCACCCGCACGGCGGACCCGCTCAGCAGAGCGAACCCGTCCCCGCCGGCAGCATCGGGCACCCCGGCCGCAAGCCCGAGCCCGAGCCCGACCCCGAGCCCGTCCACTCCCGCACCCGCAGCCGCGCCGGCACCCACCGGCACGTCGACGTCCACGTCCAGCTCCGTGACCAGTGACCCCGCCGCCCGGGAGATCCGCTCCGCATGGCGGAAGGCTTCCGGGGGCAGTAACCGCCCGGCCCCGTTCGCCGCCGCCCGCGCCAGGTACCCGGCCAGCGCCTCCCACGGGTCGGGGCTGCCGTGCAGGGCCTCCCGTGCCTGGGCCGTCAGCCAGGCCACCTCCTCCGAGGCGATCCGCCGGACCAGCACCTCCTTGCTGGGGAACCGCCGGTACACGGTGCCGACGCCCACCCCGGCCCGCCGCGCCACCTCCTCCATGGGCGCGCCGTAGCCCAGCTCCCCGAACACCTCACGGGCCGCCCGCAGCACGCTCTCCAGGTTGCGCCGCGCATCCACCCGCAAGCGGCCCCCGGTCGACACCGCGCCGAATCGCTGCCCCGCCACCACCGAAGACTCCGACCCCACCGGAACCGAAACCGATCTGCCCGTCACCGAGACCGAAACCGACCCCGTCGACAGCGCCGCCGACGCCGGTACCGAAACCGCCGCCCCAGCCCCGCCCGCCGAAACCGTCCCAGCCGTCGAAACCGCCCCAGCCGCCGAAACCGACCCGGACCCGGCCGCCGCCGACCCGGACCCAGCCCCGGCCACGCGGGCACGCAACTGCTCCTGCTGATCCATTGCCCAGCCTTCCCCCGTGGGCACGCCGCCGCCCGGATGCCCACCGTGCACGCCCACGCACCCCCCGGCGCGACGGGAAACTCACCGTCGCCGGCACGCTCGGCGTCCTCCCTGCCGACCCGGCCGAGCGCAGTCCCTCAGTACCTGCTCGGTCCCCGACGTCCTCAGTCCGGGACCACGCAGTCCACCAGCAGAACGGCGACCCGATTGTCGGACCAGTCACCGAGCCGGTACGCACAGCCACCGTACGTGCCGACAGGGGTGCCGTTCCACCGATTCGCTGACGATAGTTGATGTCGAATCAGCTTCGACAGAGGACCCGGTACGGATTCGGCCGCTCCACCCCCACTGCCCGGCCACCGCCATCCCGACCTGCGTAGTTCCCCTCCGCCCGATGACGGAGTCGCGAACGCCGCCCCAGCGCCCCGGCAGCCCCATCCGCACCATTCTCCCCACCGATCCCGTACGCACTGTGGACAAGACGCCCCTACCCGGTGCGTCATGGACACGTGAAACAGGTCACACCACCGCAGGGCTCCACCGACCGCCGTCCGGAGGGACGCCCGCCCGCCCGCATCCTGATCGTCGGCGGCGGCTATGTCGGCATGTACGCCGCACTCCGGCTGCAGCGCCGCCTGCACCGGGGCGAGGCCGAGATCACCGTGGTCGATCCGCAGCCGTACATGACCTACCAGCCGTTCCTCCCCGAGGCCGCCGCCGGCTCCATCGACCCGCGCCATGTGGTCGTCCCGCTGCGCCAGGTGCTGCGCGGCTGCACGGTCGTCACCGGCGAGATCACCAGCCTGGACCACCGGGCCCGCCGCGCCTGGGCGGCCACCGCCGCCACCCGCTCCACCGGCGCCCCCGACCTCGACCTCCCGTACGACCTGCTGGTGGTCGCCCCCGGATCGGTCTCTCGTACGCTCCCGATCCCCGGTCTCGCGGACCACGGCATCGGCTTCAAGACGGTCGAGGAGGCCGTGGCGCTGCGCAACCACGTGCTGGAGCAGCTCGACATCGCCTCCTCCACCCGGGACCCGGCCATCCGCCAGGCCGCCCTCACCTTCGTCTTCGTCGGCGGCGGCTACGCCGGGGTCGAGGCCCTCGCGGAACTGGAGGACATGGCCCGCTACGCCACCCGCTACTACCACAACCTCACCGCCGACGACCTGCGCTGGGTCCTGGTGGAGGCCGCCGACCGCATCCTGCCCGAGGTCGGCCCGGAGCTGGGCCGCTACACCGTCTCCGAGCTGCGCGGCCGCAATGTCGAAGTCCGGCTGAACACCAGGCTGGAGTCGGCCGCCGACCGGATCGTGGCGCTCTCGGACGGCAGCAGGTTCGCCGCCCGGACCCTGGTCTGGACCGCCGGCGTCCGCCCCGCCCCCGTCCTGGCCGACTCCGACCTGCCCCGCGACTCGCGCGGCCGGGTCCGCTGCGCACCGACCCTGGAGGTGGCCGGTACGGAAGGCGTCTGGTCGGCGGGCGACTGCGCGGCCGTACCCGACCTGGCCCGACCGGGCGAGTACTGCACGCCCAACGCCCAGCACGCCGTACGGCAGGGCAAGGTGCTCGGTGACAATGTGCTGGCCCGGCTGCGCGGCGAACCGCAGACCCCGTACCAGCACCGGCACGCCGGCGCGGTGGCCTCGCTCGGCCTGCACAAGGGCGTGGCCCAGGTGCGCGGTCGGCGGCTCACCGGCCGACCGGCCTGGCTGCTGCACCGCGCCTACCACCTCAACCGGCTGCCGACCCTCAACCGCAAGGCCCGCGTCCTGGCCGACTGGGTCCTGGCCGGCCTCTCGACCCGGGAGATCGTCTCGCTGGGCTCGCTGGAGCATCCGCGCGCCGAGTTCGAGGCGGCGATGGACGGCGGCCCGACCCCGCCGCCCCGAGAGGTCGATCCGAGAGGCTGACCGGAGAGGCCGACCCGGGCGACCGCGCCGAGAAGCCGCCCCGCAGGGGCTGGCCGGACACGCCCGGGTCCAGGATCATGCAGGGCATGGCCCGGCCGGAACGGCGGTGCCACCCGCCGTCCCGATCCGTCACACTGGTCCTTACCTCCCGTGCGGCGGCGCATGCGAGGAGTGACGAAGGTCCGAGGAACGCGAGGAAGCGGCAGTCGTTTGAATCTCACGCGCTGGAGTGCCCGGCTCCCCGGAGCACAGCGGCGTACCGCTCCGCAGCAAGCAGGCGAGCGGACGCCCGGCTCCGCCGACGCCGCAGGCGCCGCAGCCGTCCCGACCGCCCGCCCCGACCCGAACCGGCCCGGACCGAACCACGACCCCGGCGGCCCGGAGCTCTCCGTCCACGACGTGCTGGCCCACCTCCCGGCCCTGGTGGCGGTCGTCTACGGCCCCGACCACCGCGTCGGCTACGTCAACCAGGCGTACGCGGAGGTTTTCGGCCGCCGCCCGGCCGGAATCCCCGCCAAGGAGGCCATGCCGGAGCTGGCCGACCTCGGCCTGCTGCCGCTGATGGACCAGGTCCTGCGCAGCGGCCGCACCCGTACCGTCAAGGCCCGCCGCGTCGTGCTGCCCACCGCACCGGACCGGCACCGCTACTACAGCTTCGTCTGCGCCCCCGTCCGGGCCGGCGAACCGCTCGGCGCCCAGCTCTCCGGCCTCACCGGCACCCCGGCCGACCCGCCGCCCAGATCCGGGCTGGCCGCACTCGCCGCCCGCCGCCGGGCCGGCCCGGCGGCGGAGGTCACCGGCGTCCTGGTCTTCGCCGCCGAGGTCACCGACCAGGTCCTGGTGGCCGAGCGCCTCCGCGAGAGCGAGCGCCGCCACCGCGAGGCCGCCGTCACCCTCCAGCGCAGCCTGCTCCCGCAGAAACTGGAGCAGCCCGACGACCTGCGGGTTGCCGCCACCTACCAGCCGGGCGGCGCCGACGCCGCCGTCGGCGGCGACTGGTACGACGTGATCACCCTCGGCGGCGGCCGCACCGCCCTGGTCATCGGTGACGTCATGGGCCGCGGCATGCGCGCCGCCGCCGTCATGGGCCAGCTCCGCACGGCCGTCCGCGCCTACGCCCGGCTGGACCTGCCGCCGCACGAGGTCCTGCAACTCCTCGACGGCCTGGCCATGGAGATCGACGCCACCCAGATCGCCACCTGCCTGTACGCGGTGTACGACCCCAACGACGGCCGGATCACCTACTCCTCGGCCGGCCATCTCCCGCTCATGATCCGCGAACCGGACGGCAGCGTGACCCGCGCCGACGACCAGTGCGGGCCACCCCTGGGCACCGGCGGCTGGCTGCACACCTCCGGCACGGTGGCCCTGGTGCCCGGCGCCACCGGGGTGCTCTACACCGACGGCCTGGTGGAGCGTCGCAACGAGGACATCGATGTCGGCCTCGACATGCTCGACCGCACCCTCGGCGGCCCGGCCGGCCCACCCGACGTCGTCTGCGCCCGGCTGCTCCGGGCGATGGGCGTCACCCCGGAGCACGACGACGACGTGGCGGTCCTCGCCTTCCAGCTCCCCGAACGGGACGAACACACCGCCGACCTCTTCCGGGTCGCCTCGCTGGACCTGATCGGCGGCTCCCAGACGGCCGCCCGCGCCCGCGCCTTCACCACCGGCGTGCTCTCCAGCTGGCGGCTGAGCGACGAACTGCGTGACCTCGGCGTCCTCGCGGTGAGCGAACTGGTCTCCAACTCCCTCACCCACGGCATCCCCCCGATGCGCCTGCGCATCCGCCGCACCGACCGCCGCCTGATCGTCGAAGTCACCGACGGCGACGACCACCTCCCCCGCCGCCGCCGCGCCGAACCCGTCGACGAGTCAGGCCGTGGCATCGCGATCGTGGCCACCATCGCCTCCAACTGGGGGACCCGCCGTACGCCGGACGGAGGAAAGGCGGTGTGGTGCGAGTTCCGACTGCCCACCCGCCGTGCACTCTGAGAGCGCATCAGGCCGCTGCTGACGCGGTGTCGACGGTCACTTGACATCGATCGGTGAAGTGCCTAACGTACGTCGGGCTGCCTGCCAGGGAGCACCGGACGCGCGTTCTGCACGGACGGTCCCGAGGCAGCCTCTTCCCCAGTTCACCAAGGCGTGATCCGCCGTGGCGTCGGCTATTGCCGTGCCATGCGATTTTCGCCCGCCGAATTGCGGAAGGCAGCGATTAGACCGGATCGGTTCTCTTCGCTAAGGTTTCACCTCGTCGGAACGGGCCGAAAAGCCCGCCCCGGCAAAGCCTCCCGAGGCTGGGAAGCGCGGGAAGACGGTCAGAGCGATCTGATAGAGTCGGAAAGCGCCGAAAGGCCGAAGGAAATGCAGGAACCCCGCCAGCGGGGGTCGGAA
>NZ_JBIVRB010000031.1:0-4476 GCF_044755465.1 Streptomyces sp. NPDC092296
GGTGGGGGGTGTGCCGGGGGTGCCTTGGAGGATGTCGATGAGGTTCCAGCCGGTGTGGGTCTGGATGGCGTCGGCGGTGGCGGTGAGGTGTTCGGTGAAGACGGGTGAGGTGGCGAGGAGGTCGCGGGCCATGCCTTCCCACTGCGAGCCCTGCCCCGGGAACACGAACACCGTCCGACCGGTCTCCCCGACCGTTCCCCGTACGACGTCCGCGCTCGCCACGCCCCGCTCCAGCGCGCCCAGCGAGTCGAGCAGCTGCCCCCGGTCGTCGGAGACGACCACGGCCCGGTGGTCGAGCTGCGCCCGGCCGCGCGCCAGTACGTCCGCGACCGCCCGCACATCCAGCTCGGGCCGCTCCTCGGCGTACCGCCGCAGCCGGCCCGCCTGCTCAGCGAGCGCGTCGGCGCTGTGCCCGGAGAGCAGCCAGGACACCGGGCCCGCACCGCTGTCGTACGCGTCCGGCCGGGGCTCCGGGACCGGGCTGTCGGCGGGTGCCTCCTCCAGCACCACATGGGCGTTGGTCCCGCTCATGCCGAAGCCCGAGACACCCGCGCGGCGCGGCTGCCCGTTCGGCTCCCACGGCTGCGCCTCGGTGAGCAGCCGGACCGCGCCGGCCTCCCAGTCGACGTGCGGCGAGGGCGCGTCGACGTGCAGGGTGCGCGGGAGCAGCCCGTGCTGCATCGCCTGGACCATCTTGATGATGCCGCCGACCCCGGCCGCTGCCTGGGTGTGCCCGATGTTGGACTTCAGCGAGCCCAGCCAGAGCGGCCGTTCGGCCGGGCGGTCCTGCCCGTAGGTGGCGATGACGGCCTGTGCCTCGATCGGGTCGCCCAGCTTCGTACCCGTCCCGTGCGCCTCCATGGCGTCCACCTCGGCGGGGGAGAGCCCGGCGTCGTCCAGCGCCTGGCGGATGACCCGCTGCTGCGCGGGGCCGCTGGGGGCGGTGAGGCCGTTGCTGGCGCCGTCCTGGTTGATCGCCGTGCCCCGGACGACGGCCAGGACCCGGTGCCCGTTGCGCCGCGCGTCGGAGAGCCGTTCCACCAGCAGCAGCCCGGCCCCTTCACCGAACGCCGTGCCGTCGGCACCGGCGGCGAACGCCTTGCAGCGGGCGTCCCGGGCCAGACCGCCCTGTCGGCTGAAGCCGATGAAGATGTCCGGATTGGCGAGGACGGTCGCCCCGCCGGCCAGCGCGAGATCGCATTCGCCCCGGCGCAGTGACTGCACCGCGAGGTGCAGTGCCACCAGCGACGACGAGCACGCCGTGTCGACGGTGACGGCCGGGCCCTCCAGGCCGAGGGTGTACGCGATCCGGCCCGACGCGATGCTGCCCGCGCTGCCGATGCCGAGGTAGCCCTCCATGTCGGCCGGGAGCTTCACCCGCGACCCGTAGTCCGTGTAGACGACGCCGGCGAACACACCCGTACGCGACCCGCGCAGTGACGTCGGGTCGATCCCCGCCCGCTCGAACGCCTCCCAGGCGCTCTCCAGCAGCAGCCGCTGCTGCGGGTCCATGCTGGTGGCCTCGCGCGGACTGATGCCGAAGAAGGCCGGGTCGAACTGGTCGGCGTCATGCAGGAAACCGCCCTCCCGGGCGTATGACGTCCCGGCGTGCGCGGGGTCGGGATCGAACAGCCGGTCGAGGTCCCAGCCGCGGTTGGTGGGGAACGGCGAGATGACGTCGCTCTCCGAGACCACCAGCCGCCACAGGTCCTCCGGGGTGCGGACCCCGCCCGGGTAGCGGCACGCCATCGAGACGATGGCGATCGGCTCCCCGTCGCGCACCTGGGCGCGCCCCGGACCGGCCGTGGCGGCGGAGCCGGTACCGACCAGTGCCGTCCGCAGATGGTCCGCGAGCGCGCCGGGTGACGGATGGTCGAAGAGCAGGGTGGTCGGCAGCCGCAGCCCCGTCGCCGTACCCAGCCGGTTGCGCAGCTCGACGGCGGTCAGCGAGTCGAAGCCCAGGTCCTTGAAGGCACGCGACGCGTTGACGGTGTCCCCGGCGGCGTGCCCGAGCACCTCGGCGACCTGCCGGCCGACCAGGTCGAGCAGCAGCCGGTGCTGGTCGGCCTCCGAGCGTCCCACCAGCTCCTGGACCAGGGTGCCGGCCGCGCCGGCCGGTCCGTCGGCGGCCGCCCGTACCGTGCGGATCAGCGAGCCCAGCACCGGCGGCAGCAGCCCGGCGGCGGCCTGCGCCGAGAGCGCGGCCCGGTTCAGCCTGGCCGGTACCAGCGTGGCATCCCGGGTCGTACGCAGCGCCAGATCCAGCACGGACGCGATCTGATCGGCTTCGAAGCGGACCAGGCCCCGGGCCGCCGAGACGCCCGCGCCCGCCCGGGTCCCCCAGGCGTGCGAGGCCGCCGGCAGCCCGAGCGACCGCCGCAACCGGGCCAGGGCGTCGAGATACGCGCCGACGGCGGCCCGGGTCGCCTGGCCGGCGCCGCCGAGCACGGCGGACGGGTCGGGGGACAGCAGGGTGAACGACGCCAGGTCGGCGCCCAGGGTCAGTTCATGGAGGTTCCAGGCGGCGGCGCCTGCCGTCCGCAGCGCACCGGTGAAGTCCTCCGGGGGCGTGGAGAGCAGCACCGCCTCCGGCGCGGAGGCGGCCACATGGACCACGGCGGTCGGCGGGTGGGCGGCGGGCAGCGCGGCCAGGGCCGCCGCGACGGCGTCCCGGTCCGCCGCGTCGCCGTCCGCGACCACGACCTCGGCACCGAGGGCGGCCAGCCGGTCCGCCGCGCCTTCGTCCGGGCCCAGCAGCAGCAGCCGCCGGGCGCCGAGCACGGTCACGAAGTGGCCGGCCGCCGCCTCCGCCAGGTCACCGCCGCCGGAGACGACGACGGTTCCGTCCGGTGCCGGGACCGGGGCGTCACCGGACCACTCGGGGACGGACCTGATGAGCCGGGGCAGCAGGATCTCGCCGTCGCGGAGTGCGAGTTGGGGTTCGCCGGAGGCCAGCGCGCCGGGCAGCGCGCGCCACGAGGACGCCTCGTCGTCGAGGTCCACCAGGATGATCCGGCCGGGGTTCTCGGACTGCGCCGCCCTGACCAGCCCCCACACCGGGGCGGGGCCGAGATCCGGCACATCCTCCGGGCGGGCGGTGACCGCGTGCCGGGTGAGCACCACCACGCGGGTCGTGGCGGGCCGGTCCTCACCGAGCCAGGTCCGCAGGACCGGAAGCAGTGCGGTCGCGGAGTCCGCCGTGACGACCACGGCCTCCGGGGCGGGCCCCTCCGATGCCGCCGGGTCGTACGGCGTGTACGCGGCGGCGCCGACGGCTTCCCGCACCGCCGGAGTGACGCCGTCCTCCGCCGAGGTCCAGGCGGCGAACGTTCCGGTGTCAGCGGCCCTGGCTGCCGGCTCCGGCTGGTACGCGGGCCAGTCCAGCCCGAGCAGCCAGTCGTGCCGGGCCCGGTCGGCGCGGTCCGCGTCCGGTACGGGCACCGGCCGCAGCACGACGGAGGCGACGGAGGCGACCGGCGCCCCGGTCGGATCGGTGAGCAGGACCGCGAAGGCTTCCCCGCCCTGGTCGCTCCGGGCGCTTCGGGTCTTCTGGGCGCTTCGGGTCTTGTGGGCGCTCCGGGCTTCTGGGGCGGCCCGGGAGATGCGGACCCGCAGCGTCCCCGCGCCGGTGGCGTGCAGGGTCGCGCCGTGCCACTCGGCGGGCAGCACTGCCTGGTCGGCGTCGGCCAGCAGCGGTTGCAGCGCGGCGGTGAGCAGGGCGGGGTGCAGCCCGTAGCGGCCGGTGTCGGCGCTGATCCCCTCCGGGGCGGACACCTCCGCGTACACGGTGTCGCCGTGCCGCCACAGCCGGGTCAGGCCCTGGAGGGCCGGGCCGTGCTCATGGCCGAGCGCGCCGAGCCGGCCCAGCGGCTCGGCCGGCTCGACGGGGACCGCGTCGGCCGGCGGCCAGACGGTGAGCTGCTCGGGGCGGGCGGCGGGCACGGCGGCTGCGGCGGCGAGGACGCCGGCGGCATGACTCGTCCAGGAGCGCAGCAGCGGTTCGTCGTCGGCCGCGTCGTAGTAGTCCCGGGCGTACAGGGTGAACGCACGTCGGCCGTCGTCGTCGGCGGCTTCGACCGTGAGCTGGAGGTCGACGCCGCCGTCCGGTGTGAGCACCACGGGCGTGCCGAGCGTCAGTTGCTCCACGGCCGGGCCGCCGAGCAGCCGGCCCGCCTGGAGGGCCAGCTCCAGCGGGACCGTGCCGGGCAGCAGGACCGTCCCGTCGACGGCGTGGTCCGCGAGCCATGGATGCGTGCGGACGGAGACGCGGCCGGTCAGCAGGAGGGTGTCCGCCTCGGCCAGGGTGGTGGCGGCGGTCAGCAGCGGGTGGTGCGTGGTGTGCAGGCCGAGGCTCTCGGGCTCCGCGTCGGTTGCCGCGTCCTCCAGCCAGTAGCGGCGTTGTTGGAAGGGGTAGGTGGGGAGGTCGGTGGGTGTGGGTGGGGTGGGTGTGGGTGGGGTGGGGGTCCAGTTGGTGGG
>NZ_JBIVRB010000032.1:0-2600 GCF_044755465.1 Streptomyces sp. NPDC092296
ACTACCGCCCCGACGTCATCGACCGCGACACCGCCCACCGCCTCGCCGACTGGCTGCACCGCATCCTGACCGCCGCCGCACACAACCCCGAGCAGCCGATCGCCGAACTCGACCTGCTCTCACCGGCCGAGCGCCGCCGAGTGATCACCGAGTGGAACGAGACCGCCCACCCGGTCCCGACCACCACGCTCACCGCCCTCCTGGAGCAGGCCGCGGCCGCGCACCCGGACGCGGTCGCCGTGGGGCACGGCGACACCCGGGTGAGCTACCGCGAGCTGCACACGCGGGCCAACCGGCTGGCCCGTGCACTGATCGCCCGAGGCGCCGGTCCCGAGCGCATGGTCGCGCTCGCGCTGCCGCAGCGGCCGGAGCTGATCGTCGCGCTGCTCGCCGTCCTCAAGACCGGCGCCGGCTACCTCCCGCTCGACCCGAGCCACCCGGCCGAGCGCCTGGCCGGCATGTTCGAGGAGACCTCGCCGGTCTGCGTGCTCACCACCGCGGAGACCTCCGCCTCGCTCCCGGCCGACGGCCCCGGGGCCGTCCGGCTCGATGACCCCGCCTTCACCGAGGAGCTCGACGGGCTCGACGATGCGCCGCTCACCGATGCCGAGCGCACCGGCCCGCTGCTGCCCGGCCACCCCGCGTACGTCATCTACACCTCCGGGTCCACCGGCCGCCCCAAGGGCGTGCTGGTCGAGCACCAGGCCGTGGTCAACTACCTGCTGTGGGCCGGCGAGATCTACCCGGCCGCGCGGCGGAGCACCCTGCTGCACTCGCCGGTCTCCTTCGACCTCACGGTCACCGGCCTGTATGCGCCGCTGATCGCCGGCGGCAGCGTCCATCTGACCCGCTTCATGGACGGCGGGCCCGACCCGCTGGCCCCGGCGCCGGCCGGCGGAGTCGCCTTCCTCAAGGGCACCCCCAGCCACCTCGCCCTGCTCCAGGCACTGCCCGCCGACTACTCCCCCACCGCCGAACTCGTCCTCGGCGGTGAACCGCTGCCCGGCTCGCACCTCGACAGCTGGCGCCGGGAGCACCCCGGCGTCCGGGTGCTCAACGAGTACGGGCCGACCGAGACCACGGTCGGCTGCACCTCCCTCGCCGTGGAGCCGGACGACGAGATCCCCGGCGAGGTCCTCTCGCTGGGCCGGCCGATGTGGAACACCCAGCTCTATGTGCTCGACCCCGCGCTGCGCCCGGTGGCGCCCGGCGTGGTGGGCGAGCTGTACATCGCCGGCAGCTGCCTCGCCCGTGGCTACACCGCGCGGCCCGACCTGACCGCACAGCGGTTCGTGGCCAACCCGTTCGGCGAGCCCGGTACGCGGATGTACCAGACCGGGGACATGGTCCGCTGGCGGTCCGACGGCACCTTGGAGTTCGCCGGCCGGGTGGACGACCAGGTCAAGATCCGGGGCCATCGGATCGAGCTGGGCGAGATCGAGTCGGTGCTCGCCCGCCACTGCGAGGTGACCCAGGTCGCCGTCGTGGTCCGCGAGGACCGGCCCGGTGACCAGGAGCTGGTGGCCTACACGGTGGGTGCGGCTTCGGAGGACGAGCTGCGGGAGTGCTTGGCCGCGCGGGTGCCCGATTACATGGTTCCGGGTGCGTTCGTGGCGTTGGATGTGCTGCCGTTGACGGCGAACGGGAAGCTGGACCGCAATGCGCTGCCGGCGCCGGAGCGGGTGGTCGGGTCGGGGCGTGGTCCGCGTTCGCCGTGGGAGGAGCTGCTGTGCCGGCTCTTCGCCGAGGTGCTGGGGGTGGCGCGGGTCGGGGTGGACGACAGCTTCTTCGAGCTGGGCGGGCACTCGCTGCTGGCGACGCGGCTGGTGAGCCGGGTGCGTGCCACGTTGGACGTGGAGCTGCCGATCCGGGCGGTGTTCGAGCACCCGACGGTGGCCGGGCTGGCCCGGACGCTCAGCGGCGCCGACCGGGGGCGGGACGCGCTGCGGGCGGTCGAGCGGCCCGACCCCGTCCCGCTGTCCTTCGCCCAGCAGCGGCTCTGGCTGCTGGACGGGCTGGACACCCAGGGCGGCATCTACAACATCCCCATCGCCGTCCGGCTCAGCGGCGCACTGGACATCCCCGCCCTCCGGCGCGCGCTGAACAGCGTCGTCGCCCGTCATGAGAGCCTGCGGACCGTCTTCCCCGAAACCGACGGCCAACCCCGCCAGCAGATCCTCCCCACCGCCGAACTCCCACTGGACATCCGGCAGACCGAGGAAGACCGACTCCCCGACGTACTGGCCGACACCGCCGGACACCGCTTCGACCTCGCACGCGAACTCCCCCTGCGCGCCACACTCTTCACCACCGCCCCGGATGAGCATGTGCTGCTGGTGGTGCTGCACCACATCGCCGGCGACGGCTGGTCACTCGCACCCCTGATGCAGGACCTCCAGGCCGCCTACCTCGGCCAGGGCCTGCCCGAACTGCCGGTCCAGTACGCCGACTACGCCCTGTGGCAACGCCAGGTCCTCGGCTCCGAAGACGACCCCGACAGCGTCATCTCCCGCCAGCTCGCCCACTGGCGCCACACCCTGGCCGACCTGCCCGAAGTCCTCGAACTGCCCACCGACCGCCCCCGCCCCGCCGTCGCCACC
>NZ_JBIVRB010000033.1:0-1752 GCF_044755465.1 Streptomyces sp. NPDC092296
TGTTGCCGGGGGGGTCTTCGTGGATGGTGACGGCGGCTTGGGTGATGTGGGGGTGGGTGGTGAGGGTGGTTTCGATTTCGGCGGGTTCGATGCGGTAGCCGCGGATTTTGATTTGGTTGTCGGTGCGGGTGAGGTAGTCGATGGTGCCGTGGGGGGTCCAGCGGGCGAGGTCGCCGGTGCGGTACATGCGGGTGCCGGGGGTGCCGTGGGGGTTGGCGGTGAAGCGTTCGGCGGTGAGGTCGGGGCGGTGGGCGTAGCCGTGGGTGAGGCCGGTGCCGGCGATGTAGAGCTCGCCGGGGACGCCTGGTGGGGTGGGTTGGAGGTGGTTGTCGAGGATGTAGGCGTGGGTGCCTGACATGGGGGTGCCGATGGGTGGGGTGGTGGGTGGGGTGGTGGGTGTGGTGGTGGGGGGGATGGGGTGGGCGGTGGTGAAGGTGGTGGTTTCGGTGGGGCCGTAGACGTGGGTGATGTGGGTGTGGGGGGAGTGTTTGAGGGTGTGGTGGACGGCGTCGGGGTTGGCTTTGTCGCCGCCGAAGAGGATGTGTTGGAGGCCGTGGAAGGTTTCGGGGGTTTCGAGGGCGATGGTGTTGAAGAGGGCGGTGGTGAGGAAGGCGGCGGTGATGTGGTGTTGGGTGATGGCGGTGCGGAGGGTGTCGGGTTCGAGGTGGTTGCCGGGGGCGATGACGATGCGTCCGCCGTTGAGGAGGGGGGTCCAGGTTTCGTAGGTGGTGGCGTCGAAGGCGTGTGAGGAGTGCATGAGGATGGTGTGGTGGGCGGGGGTGGTGAGGTGGGGGTCGTTGGTGAGGTGGGTGATGTTGGCGTGGGTGGCGATGACGCCTTTGGGGTGGCCGGTGGTGCCGGAGGTGTAGATGGCGTAGGCGGGTTGGTGGGGGTGGGTGGTGTGGGTGGTGTGGGGTGGGGTGGTGGGGTGGTGGTGGGTGTGGTGGGTGAGTTGGTTGAGGGGGAGGGTGTGGGTGTGGGGGGTGGTGGGGGGGTTGGTGCGGTCGGTGATGAGGAGGGGGGCTTGGATGTTGTTGATGATCCAGGTGAGGCGTTCGGTGGGGTGGGCGTCGTGGAGGGGGATGTAGAAGCCGCCGGCTTTGGTGATGGCGAGTTGGGCGGTGATGAGTTCGGGGGTGCGGTCGAGGAGGAGGGCGACGGGGGTGCCGTGGGTGACGCCGTGGTGGTGGAGGTGGTGGGCCCATTGGTTGGAGAGGGTGTCGAGTTCGGTGTAGGTGATGTTGCGGTCGCCGGCGGTGATGGCGATGGCGTCGGGGGTTTGGGTGGCTTGGTGGGTGAAGGCTTGGGTGAGGGTGGTGGGGGGTTGGGCGGGTGTGCCTTGGCCCCAGTGGTGGAGCAGTTGTTCGCGTTCTTCGGGTCGCAGGATTTGCAGGTCCCCGAGACGCCGGTCCGGGTCAACGGCGAGAAGTTCCAGAACACGGGTGAGCCGTGCGCCGAGGGTGGCGACGGTACCGGCGTCATAGAGGTCCAGCGCGTATTCGATGTCTCCCGTGATGCCGGTGGGTTGGCCGTGGGTGTCGAAGGTTTCGCGGAGGTCCAGGAGGAGGTCGAATTTGGCCTGGTTGCCGGTGACGTCGATGGCGGTGGGGGTGATGCCGGGGAGGTTGAGGTCGGGTTGGGGGGTGTTCTGGAGGGTGAGCATGATTTGGAAGAGGGGGTGGCGGGCGAGGGAGCGTTGGGGGTTGAGGGCTTCGACGAGGCGTTCGAAGGGGATGTCCTGGTGGGTGTAGG
>NZ_JBIVRB010000034.1:0-1668 GCF_044755465.1 Streptomyces sp. NPDC092296
CACCCCCCTCCGCACCTGGGCCCACGCCCTCACCCAAGCCGCCACCCAACCCCACTACACCAACCAACTCCCCTACTGGAACAACACCCTCACCGAAACCCACACACCCACACACCCAGACCACACCACCACCACCCTCGGCACACCCCCACTCGACCCCACCCGCGACACCCTCGCCACCGCCCAAACCCACACCCTCGCCCTGCCAACCGACGAAACGCAGGCCCTCCTCACCACCGTCCCCGCCACCTACAACGCCGGCATCAACGACATCCTCCTCACCGCCCTCGCACTCGCCGCCCGCCAATGGCGCCCCCACACCACCCAACACGGCCTCCTCATCGACCTCGAAGGCCACGGCCGCTACGAAGACGCACTCGACAACAACCACGACCTCTCCCGCACCATCGGCTGGTTCACCACCATCCACCCCGTCCGCCTCACACCCCCCCACCACACCTGGACCCAGATCACCGCCGCCGGCCCCGAAACCGGCAACGCCCTCAAACACATCAAAGAACAACTCCGCACCATCCCCGACCACGGCATCGGCTACGGCCTCCTCCGCCACCTCAACCCCGACACCGCCAAAACCCTCGCCCAACACCCCAACCCCACCATCGCCTTCAACTACCTCGGCCGATTCACCACCGAGACCAACCCCGAGGACACCGACAACACCAACAACGCTCCCTACTGGACCACCATCGACCACACCCACCCCGTACCGGCCCCCGGCGAACCCGACATGCCGTTCGCGCATGCACTCGAAATCATCGCCGCCACCCACGACACCCCCGACGGACCCCAGCTCACCGCCGACTTCACCTGGCCCGCAGCCCTCTTCACCACCACCGACATCCTGCACCTCACCACGCTCTGGCACCAGGCGCTCCAGGCCCTCGCCACCCATGCCCAGGACCCCCAGGCCGGCGGCCTCACCCCCTCCGACCTCCCACTCACCCAACTCACCCAGCACCACATCGACCTACTCGAAGCAGAAGAAGCCGAGTACGACGACGACTTCGACGCGGACGACGGTGACTACGGGGACGACGACCACGCGCCCGGCTACTGAACACGCCTCGCATTGACGAAATCACCACACCTCACTGACTGTTCGGAAAGGCACTTGGCAATGAGGAAGTCGACAATCGAGGACGTACTGCCGCTGTCGTCGCTACAGGAGGGGCTGCTCTTCCACGCGCTGTACGACCAGCAGGGGCCGGACGTCTACACCGTCCAGCTCGCCGTGGAGATGCGCGGACCGCTGGACGCCACCCGGCTGCGCGCCGCCGCCGACACGCTGCTGCGCCGCCACCCCAACCTGCGGGCCGGCTTCCGGCACAAGAGCGTCGACCGTCCGCTACAGGTGATCCGCCGCCAGGTACGCACGCCATGGCGGGAAGTCGACCTGACCGAGCAGGGCAATGCGGCGGACGCCGCCTACGCCACGCTCGCTGACGCGGAGCGGGTCCGCCGGTTCGACATGGCCCGGCCGCCGCTGGTCCGCTTCACCCTGGTCACCCTGCCGGGCAACCGGTCCCGGTTGCTGGTCACGGTCCACCACATCCTGGTGGACGGCTGGTCGGTGCCGGTGCTGCTGGACGACCTCTTCGAGCTGTACGAACGCCGGGGCGACGACAGCGGCATGCGCCGCACCACCCC
>NZ_JBIVRB010000035.1:0-1550 GCF_044755465.1 Streptomyces sp. NPDC092296
GGGGGTGCCTCTATGTCTTTCGTCAAGGCGCTCCTGTCGGGTTTGGGGTGGTTCGGGGTTGCTGAGGTTATGCGGCGAGTTCGACGTCCTTCGGTGTCCGGGATTCGTAGAAGGTGGCGTCGCGGAGCATGGCGAACAGGACGCTGATGCGTTGGCGGGCGAGGCGGAGGAGGGCCTGGGTGTGGGTTTTGCCGCGGGCTCGCTGGCGGTCGTAGTAGGTGCGGGAGGCCGGGTCGGCGTTCATGCAGGCGAAGGCGGACAGGAACATCGCCCGTTTGAGTTGCCGGTTGCCTCCTCGGGGTGCGTGTTCGCCGTGGATCGAGGTGCCGGACCGCTTCGTGGTGGGGGCGAGTCCGGCGTAGGAGGCGAGGTGGGCGGCGGTGGGGAAGTTGGTGCCGTCGCCGACGGTGACCAGCAGGACTGCGGCGGTCCTGACGCCGACGCCGGGCATCGACGTCAGGACCGGGGAAAGAGGGTGGGCCTCCAGCAGGGTGTTGATCTGGGCTTCCATCGCCCGGCGCTGGGTGTGGACGGCGGCCAGGGAGCCGGCCAGGGAGGGGATGACGATGTCGAGGGTGCCGGTGCCCGGGACCACGACTGTCTGTTCGTCGAGGGCGTCGAAGACGTCGTCGATCAGCCGCTGGGCCATGCGCGGGGCTCTCGGGCGGATCAGCTCCACGAGTCTGCGGCGGCCGGCCTTGCGCAGGGCGGATGGGGAGCCGTAGCGCTCCAGCAGCCAGGTGACGGCCTGGTGGTCGAGGCGCGGGCCCAGAACGCGCTCCAGGCTGGGGTGGAACTGGGTGAGCAGGCCGCGTATCCGGTTGGACGTGCGGGTGGCCTCGGCCGCGAGGTCCTGGTCGAAGCCGACAAGGACCGTGAGTTCGGCGGTGATCTCGTCGGTCAGCTCCAGCGAGCGCAGGGTGTGCGGCATGGTGCGGGCCGCGTCCGCGATCACGGCGGCGTCCTTCGCGTCGGTCTTCGCCTCGCCCGGGTAGAGGTCGGCGATCCGCCGCATGGCCAGGCCGGGTAGGTAGGCGACGCGGCAGCCCGCGTCCCTCGCGACTGTCAGCGGCAGGGCGCCGATGGAAGCGGGCTGGTCGACAACGACGAGGACGGTGCCGAACTTCGCGGCCAGCTTGTCGAACACGGCCCGCAGCCTGGGTTCACTGTTGGGCAGGGGCTTGTCGAAGACCTTCTTCCCGGCCGGGGTGAGCCCGTGGCCGTGATGGGCACTCTTGCCGACGTCCAGGCCCAGGAACACACCGACGTCTTCGATCTCGAACATCGCGCCCTTTCACGGGTGTTGACGGTGCCGGCCTCGGCTTGGGTGTCGTGCTCGCGCATCCACGTTATGCAGACCTGCCGCCCGCGAACTGCCCGGCATTGCGCCGGACCGGACGGTGGCCGGACCTCTGATCAGCGTCTCCGACGGACACCTCCCGGGCCCGGTGAACACCACCCCCCAGGTCATGCCTTCGACAGGGGGCAACAGTCATGCCGGGCCCGGAGGCCAGCGGCCCCGTTGCGGAGCCGCGGAAAACATAACGGGG
>NZ_JBIVRB010000036.1:0-1546 GCF_044755465.1 Streptomyces sp. NPDC092296
AGCTGGTAGTAGGTGAGCGATGGGGTGACGCAGGAAGGTAGTCCATCCCGGGCGGTGGTTGTCCCGGGGTAAGGGTGTAGGCCGAGTGGTAGGCAAATCCGCCGCTCATTGGGGCTGAGACCTGATGCCGAGCCGATTGTGGTGAAGTGGATGATCCTATGCTGTCGAGAAAAGCCTCTAGCGAGTTTCATGGCGGCCCGTACCCCAAACCGACTCAGGTGGTCAGGTAGAGAATACCGAGGCGTTCGGGTGAACCGTGGTTAAGGAACTCGGCAAAATGCCCCCGTAACTTCGGGAGAAGGGGGGCCATTGCTGGTGATGAGTCTTGCACTCTGAGCTGGTGGTGGCCGCAGAGACCAGCGAGAAGCGACTGTTTACTAAAAACACAGGTCCGTGCGAAGCCGTAAGGCGATGTATACGGACTGACGCCTGCCCGGTGCTGGAACGTTAAGGGGACCGGTTAGTGGGGTTTCGATTCCGCGAAGCTGAGAACTTAAGCGCCAGTAAACGGCGGTGGTAACTATAACCATCCTAAGGTAGCGAAATTCCTTGTCGGGTAAGTTCCGACCTGCACGAATGGCGTAACGACTTCTCGACTGTCTCAACCACGGGCCCGGTGAAATTGCATTACGAGTAAAGATGCTCGTTTCGCGCAGCAGGACGGAAAGACCCCGGGACCTTTACTATAGCTTGATATTGGTGTTCGGTTCGGCTTGTGTAGGATAGGTGGGAGACTGTGAAGCTGTGACGCCAGTCATGGTGGAGTCATCGTTGAAATACCACTCTGGTCGTGCTGGATGTCTAACCTGGGTCCGTGATCCGGATCAGGGACAGTGTCTGGTGGGTAGTTTAACTGGGGCGGTTGCCTCCTAAAGGGTAACGGAGGCGCCCAAAGGTTCCCTCAGCCTGGTTGGCAATCAGGTGTTGAGTGTAAGTGCACAAGGGAGCTTGACTGTGAGACCGACGGGTCGAGCAGGTGCGAAAGCAGGGACTAGTGATCCGGCGGTGGCTTGTGGAAGCGCCGTCGCTCAACGGATAAAAGGTACCCCGGGGATAACAGGCTGATCTTCCCCAAGAGTCCATATCGACGGGATGGTTTGGCACCTCGATGTCGGCTCGTCGCATCCTGGGGCTGGAGTAGGTCCCAAGGGTTGGGCTGTTCGCCCATTAAAGCGGTACGCGAGCTGGGTTTAGAACGTCGTGAGACAGTTCGGTCCCTATCCGCTGTGCGCGTAGGAGTCTTGAGAAGGGCTGTCCCTAGTACGAGAGGACCGGGACGGACGAACCTCTGGTGTGCCAGTTGTCCTGCCAAGGGCATGGCTGGTTGGCTACGTTCGGGAGGGATAACCGCTGAAAGCATCTAAGCGGGAAGCCTGCTTCGAGATGAGGGCTCCCACCACCTTGAGTGGGTAAGGCTCCCAGTAGACGACTGGGTTGATAGGCCGGGTGTGGAAGCCGAGTGATCGGTGGAGCTGACCGGTACTAATAGGCCGAGGGCTTGTCCATAGTTGCTACGCGTCCACTGTGTTGTTCTGAGACAACGAAC
>NZ_JBIVRB010000037.1:0-1152 GCF_044755465.1 Streptomyces sp. NPDC092296
AAACCACCCTCACCACCCACCCCCACATCACCCAAGCCGCCGTCACCATCCACGAAGACCCCCCCGGCAACAAACAACTCATCGCCTACACCGTCAACCACCCAGACATCGACACCGAAGACATCCGCCGACACGCCACCACCCACCTCCCCCCCTACATGATCCCCACCACCTACATCACCCTCGACGCCCTCCCCCTCACCATCAACGGCAAACTCGACCGCAAAGCCCTACCCACACCCACCACCCACAACAGCAACAGCAACAGCAACAGCAACAGCAACACCCAAGGCCCCCGCAACAACCGCGAAGAAACCCTCTGCCGCATCTTCGCCACCGTCCTCGGCCGCGACACCGTCGGAATCGACGACAGCTTCTTCGACCTCGGCGGCGACAGCATCACCTCCATCCAACTCGTCAGCCGCGCCCGCAAAACCGGCCTCACCCTCACCGCCCGCGACATCTTCGAACACAAAACCGTCCGACAACTCGCCACCCACACCACCCACACCACAACACCCACCCCCACCACCCCAAACACCCCCGCCACCGGCAACCTCCCCCTCCTCCCCATCACCCACTGGCTCCACAACGGCGGCGGCCCCATCACCCAGTTCAACCAGTCCTACACCGTCACCGTCCCCCCCAACCTCCAACACCACCACCTCACCACCGCCCTCACCACCCTCATCCACCACCACGACGCCCTCCGCACCCACCTCACCACCCACCCCGACGGCACCTGGACCCTCCACATCCCCACCCCCGACCACACCCCCCAACCCCACCAACTCCTCCACCACATCAAAACCACCCCCACCAACCACACCCACATCACCCAAGAAACCGAAGCCGCCCGCCACCGCCTCGACCCAGAAAACGGCATCATGCTCCAAGCCGTCTGGTTCGACCACGGACCCACCACCGACGGACGACTCCTCCTCGTCATCCACCACCTCGCCATCGACGGCGTCTCCTGGCGCATCCTCCTCCCCGACCTCGCCACCGCCCACCACGCCGCCACCACCAACACCACCCCCCAACTCCAACCCACCACCACCCCCCTCCGCACCTGGGCCCACGCCCTCACCCAAGCCGCCACCCAACCCCACTACACCAACCAACTCCCCTACTGGAACAACACCCTCACCG
>NZ_JBIVRB010000038.1:0-1078 GCF_044755465.1 Streptomyces sp. NPDC092296
AAGGAGTGCGTGTGCGCATGGACGCTGTGACCCAGGTCCCCGCACCGGTGAACGAGCCGGTCCACAGCTACGCCCCCGGCAGCCCCGAGCGGGCCCGGCTGGAAGCCGAGCTGAAGCGGCTCGCGGCGGAACCGGTCGAGCTCACCATGACCATCGCCGGCGAGCAGCGCCTCGGCGGCGGTGAGCCCGTCGACGTCGTCCAGCCGCACCGCCACGCCGCCCGGCTGGGCACCCTGCGCGGTGCCACCCGCCAGGACGCCCAGGACGCCGTCGACGCCGCGCTGGCCGCCGCCCCCGGCTGGCGGGCGCTGTCCTTCGACGACCGCGCCGCCGTCTTCCTCAAGGCCGCCGACCTGCTCGCCGGCCCCTGGCGCGAGACCATCGCGGCGGCGACCATGCTCGGCCAGTCCAAGACCGCCCAGCAGGCCGAGATCGACTCGCCGTGCGAGCTGGTCGACTTCTGGCGGTTCAACGTCCACTTCGCCCGGCAGATCCTGGCCGAGCAGCCGGTCTCCTCGCCGGGGGTGTGGAACCGCGCGGACCACCGGCCGCTGGAGGGGTTCGTCTACGCGGTCACGCCGTTCAACTTCACCGCCATCGCCGGGAACCTCCCCACCGCCCCCGCCCTGATGGGCAACACCGTGGTGTGGAAGCCCTCCCCCACCCAGACCTTCGCCGCGTTCCACCTGATGCGGCTGCTGGAGGCGGCCGGACTTCCCGCCGGCGTCGTCAACCTGGTCACCGGCGACGGCAAGGCCGTCTCCGAGGTCGCGCTCGCCCACCCCGAACTGGCCGGCATCCACTTCACCGGCTCCACCGCCACCTTCCAGCACCTGTGGCGCACCGTCGGGGAGAACATCGCCCGCTACCGCACCTACCCCCGGCTGGTCGGCGAGACCGGCGGCAAGGACTTCATCCTCGCCCACCCCTCCGCCGACCCGGCGGTGCTGAGGACCGCGATGACCCGCGGCGCCTTCGAGTACCAGGGCCAGAAGTGCTCCGCCGCGTCCCGCGCCTACGTCCCCGCCTCCCTCTGGGAGCGGATCGCGGACGGCTTCCGCGAGGAGGTCGAGCGGCT
>NZ_JBIVRB010000039.1:0-1075 GCF_044755465.1 Streptomyces sp. NPDC092296
GGGGTGGTGCGGCGCATGCCGCTGTCGTCGCCCCGGCGTTCGTACAGCTCGAAGAGGTCGTCCAGCAGCACCGGCACCGACCAGCCGTCCACCAGAATGTGATGCAGCGTCACCAGTAGCCTGAAGCGCCCCCTGGTCAGCCGGACCAGGACGAATCGCAGCAGGACGTCCTCGTCGAGGACGAACCGTCGAGCCCGCTCCGCGTCACGCAGCGCCTCGAAGGCACCCTCCACCGCGTCCGGGCGCTCACCGGTCAGGTCGACCTCGCGCCACGGCGACTCCACGGTGCGACGCACCACCTGAACCGGTTGCTCCAGGCCCTCGTGGACGAACAGCACCCGCAGGTTGGGGTGGCGGCGCAGCAGCGTGTCGGCGGCGGCGCGCAGCCGGGCGGCGTCCAGCGGTCCGCGCATCTCCACGGCGAGCTGGACGGTGTAGACGTCCGGCCCTTCGTCGTCGTACAGCGCCTGGAACAGCAGCCCGTGCTGGAGGGGCGAGAGCGGAAGTACGTCCTCAATCGGGCTCTGGGCGATCGTCACGTCACTTCCTCAGCTTTGCTTCGAGTAGGTCGATGTGCTGTTGGGTGAGTTGGGTGAGTGGGAGGTCGGAGGGGGTGAGGCCGCCGGCCTGGGGGTCGTGGGCATGGGTGGCGAGGGCCTGGAGTGCCTGGTGCCAGAGGGTGCCGAGGTGCTGGATGTCGGTGGTGGTGAAGAGGGCTGCGGGCCAGGTGAGGTGGGTGGTGAGCTGGGGTCCGTCGGGGGTGTCGTGGGTGGCGGCGGTGATCTCCAGGGCGTGGGTGAAGGGCATGTCGGGTTCGCCGGGGGCGGGGGTGGGGTGGGTGTGGTCGATGGTGGTCCAGTGGGGTTGGTTGGGGGTGGTGTTGGGGGTGTTGCGGGTGTTGCGGGTGGGGTTGTCGGGGGTGGTGTTGTCGGTGGGGTTGGGGTCGTTGGTGGTGGTGAATCGGCCGAGGTAGTTGAAGCCGATGGTGGGGTTGGGGTGTTGGGCGAGGGTTTTGGCGGTGTCGGGGTTGAGGTGGCGGAGGAGGCCGTAGCCGATGCCGTGGTCGGGGATGGTG
>NZ_JBIVRB010000040.1:0-1051 GCF_044755465.1 Streptomyces sp. NPDC092296
TGTTGCCGGGGGGGTCTTCGTGGATGGTGACGGCGGCTTGGGTGATGTGGGGGTGGGTGGTGAGGGTGGTTTCGATTTCGGCGGGTTCGATGCGGAAGCCGCGGATTTTGACTTGGTTGTCGGTGCGGCCGAGGTAGTCGATGGTGCCGTGGGGGGTCCAGCGGGCGAGGTCGCCGGTGCGGTACATGCGGGTGCCGGGGGTGCCGTGGGGGTCGGCGGTGAAGCGTTCGGCGGTGAGGTCGGGGCGGTGGAGGTAGCCGCGGGCGAGGCCGGTGCCGGAGATGTAGAGCTCGCCGGGGGTGCCGGGTGGGGTGGGTTGGAGGTGGTTGTCGAGGATGCGGAGGGTGGTGCCGGTGATGGGGCGGCCGATGTGGGGGGTGGTGCCGGGGGGTCCGTCGGCGGTGCCGGCGGCGGAGTAGATGGTGGTTTCGGTGGGGCCGTAGCCGTTGGTGAGGTCCCAGGCGGTGTCGCGTACGGCGTCGGCGAGGGGGGCGGGGATGGGTTCGCCGCCCATGAGGACGTGGAGTCCGGCGAGGGCGTGGGGTTCTTCGGTGGTGAGGGTTTGGCAGAAGGTGGGGGTGGCTTGGAGGAAGGTGGCGCCGGTGTGGTCGATGAGGTGGGTGAGTTGTTTGGGGTCGAGGAGGGTTTCGCGGGGGACGAGGATGAGGCGGGCGCCGGTGAGGAGGGGGAGGAAGATCTCGATGTTGGAGATGTCGAAGCCGAAGGTGGTCAGGGCCAGGACGCGTGCGCTGGGGGTGATCTCGAAGCGTTGGGCCATGTCGGCGAGGACGTTCTCCAGGGCGCCGCGGGTGACGGCCACGCCCTTGGGGCGGCCGGTGGAGCCGGAGGTGTAGAGGGTGTAGGCCAGGTTGTCCGCCGTGGTGGCGGGCGGCTGCCACTCCCCCTCGTCCGGCTCCGGCAACCGATCCACCACGATCGGCTCGATGTCGCTGGTCGGGAGTTGGTTGAGGAGGTCGTGGGTGGTGATGAGGAGGTGGGTGCGGGTGTCGGTGAGGATGTGGGTGGCGCGTTCGGTGGGGAGGTCGGGGTC